>NZ_CAJYMB010000145.1 GCF_913775985.1 uncultured Pluralibacter sp.
CCGTCCAGCGCCGCCGGGCCGTTCCAGGCTTCATCGGCAGCGGTGGCCAGCGACAGGCGGCAGCCGCCGAAATCGAGGCGGCGCAAGGTAAAGTAGCGCGGATCGTCGCCCTGGGCGCGGCGGTTCAGCAACTCTTCTTCCAGCACGTTCTCGCCGATAATGCCCAAGTCCACCACGCCGTCCATCACCAGCCCGGGAATGTCGTCGTCGCGCACGCGCAGAATATCAATCGGCATATTTTCCGCCATCGCGATCAGGCGCTGAGTGTGCAGGTTAATTTTTATGCCGCAGCGGGCGAGCAGTTCGCGTGAATCATCGCTCAAACGCCCGGATTTCTGCATAGCTATGCGTAAACGGCTATTGTCTAACATTCTTTTTATCCTCGTCTTCCTGTCTGTATTACGCCCATTAAAAAAGCCCCCGGAAGAGCGATCTTCCGGGGGCTTTTCTGCGTTCATGCACCGCTGGAAGATCCAAACGTCTTCCAGCACACATCGCCTGAAAGACTAGTCAGGATGATGGTGATGATGGTGTTTTTTAAACTGAACGCTAATCATAATAAAATCTCGTTGAATGCTTATGCATTAGATGTCTTTTAACCTAAACCAGGTGTGCGGGGTAAAGCAAGGGCTTTTTTTCAACGTTAATTTATTTCATCTGCTGCGGGTATACCCTAAATAATTCGAGTTGCTTGAAGGCGGCAAGTGAGTGAATCCTCGGGAGCTTACTGAAGTAAGTGACCGGGGTGAACGAGCGCAGCCAACGCACAAGCAGCTTGAAGTATGACGGGTATAAATTGTCAGCGGCGAGCGCCTGGCGTAGCCTTACTAAAGATGAAAACGCGAGGCGGGAGAGCGGGCATGAAAAAGGTTTCAATTATCGGTTTAGGCTGGCTGGGAATGCCCCTGGCCATTGCCATGGCGGCGCGGGGCTGGCAGGTAGCGGGCAGCAAAACCACCGAGGACGGCGTGGAGGCGGCGCGGATGTGCGGTATTGACGGCTATCCGCTGCGCCTGACGCCGGTGCTGGAGAGCGACAGCGACGATCTTGAGGCGTTAATGAGCGTCGACGCGCTGGTGATAACTCTTCCGGCGCGCCGCAGCGGCCCCGGCGACGACTTCTACTTACAGGCAGTGCAGGAGATCGTCGACAGCGCGCTGGCCCACCGCGTACCGCGCATTCTCTTTACCAGCTCGACATCCGTTTACGGCGCGCAGCAGGGCCTGCTCAAAGAGAGCGCCCCGCGCGAGCCGGTAACGGCCAGTGGCCGGGTGCTGAAAGAGCTGGAAGACTGGCTGCACAATCTGCCGGGCACCTCGGTGGATATTCTGCGCCTGGCCGGGCTGGTAGGGCCGGGGCGGCACCCGGGACGCTTCTTTGCCGGCAAGACCGCGCCGGACGGGCAGCAGGGGGTAAACCTGGTGCATCTGGAAGACGTTATTTCCGCGATTATGCTGCTGCTGCAGGCGCCGAAAGGCGGGCACATCTATAACCTGTGCGCGCCGAAGCATCCGGCGAGGAACGTGTTCTACCCGCAAATGGCCCGCGAACTGGGCCTGGCGGAGCCGACGTTCAGCGACAGTGCGGAAAAAGGCCGCCTGATTGACGGCAGCCGCATTTGCGCCGAGCTGGGGTTCGAATACCAGTTCCCGGACCCGCTGGCAATGCCGATGGCCTGATGCTCGCCGGCGGCGGCAAAAAAGGACCGACAGCGGTGGCAAATACGCAAAAATCTATTAACATTTCTTTCACCGCAATCGCTCTCCAGGCCGCGCTGGCTCTGGAGTCAGTCAGTAAACCGGAGCGGATTTTGACAAAAAATGCGATTGCGGGCGGTGAACGCTTTCTGGTTGACGAATAATCAACCAGTTGGCCGAAAATGGCGCATCAAGTGGGCCGACTTGTATTGTGTTTCCTGGGGGATGGGGGCAAAATACGCGCCAGCAAAAATGAGACTAACCGACGCTGTTCAAAAGGCGCCGGTTATTTTTTTGCTACAAGACATTCATTTAAATCAAGAGGCCGGGCTTCGTACCGGATAGATACTTACTAAAAATCGACAGTTGTTGTCGCTGAGGATTAATCAAAAAATGGGGCAATTTTTTGCTTACGCGACGGCATTCGCCGGACAGGAGAATGACCATGTCGCATAACGTTACTCCAAACACCTCTCGCGTGGAATTGCGTAAAACACTTACGCTGGTTCCGGTTGTTATGATGGGCCTTGCCTATATGCAGCCGATGACGCTGTTCGATACATTCGGTATCGTTTCGGGCATGACCGATGGTCATGTGCCGACAGCCTATGCCTTCGCACTGATAGCAATCCTGTTTACCGCCCTGAGCTACGGTAAGCTGGTGAAACGCTATCCGTCTGCGGGATCTGCCTACACCTACGCCCAGAAATCCATCAGCCCGACCGTTGGCTTTATGGTGGGCTGGTCGTCGCTGCTCGACTATCTGTTCGCGCCGATGATCAACATTCTGCTGGCGAAAATCTATTTTGAAGCCCTGGTGCCGTCGATACCCTCGTGGGTGTTCGTCATTGCGCTGGTGGCCTTTATGACCGCCTTTAACCTGCGCAGCCTCAAGTCTGTTGCCAACTTCAACACTGTTATCGTGGTGCTGCAGGTGGTGCTGATTGCGGTGATTCTCGGCATGGTTATTTACGGCGTGTTCGAAGGGCAGGGCGCGGGAACGCTGGCGAGCAGCCGTCCGTTCTGGTCCGGCGATGCGCACGTTATTCCGATGATCACCGGGGCGACTATCCTGTGCTTCTCCTTTACCGGCTTTGACGGCATCAGCAACCTGTCGGAAGAGACCAAAGATGCAGAGCGCGTTATTCCGCGCGCGATTTTCCTGACCGCGCTGATTGGCGGCCTGATCTTCATCTTTGCTACCTACTTCCTGCAGCTGTACTTCCCGGATATCTCGCGCTTTAAAGATCCGGATGCCTCGCAGCCTGAAATTATGCTGTACGTGGCGGGTAAAGCGTTCCAGGTCGGCGCGCTGATCTTCTCCACCATAACCGTACTGGCCTCCGGCATGGCGGCTCACGCCGGCGTGGCGCGCCTGATGTACGTGATGGGCCGCGATGGCGTGTTCCCGAAAAGCTTCTTCGGCTACGTGCACCCGAAATGGCGCACCCCGGCGATGAATATCATCCTGGTTGGCGTGATTGCCCTGCTGGCAATCAAGTTTGACCTGGTGATGGCGACGGCGCTGATAAACTTCGGCGCGCTGGTGGCGTTTACCTTCGTCAACCTGTCCGTTATCTCGCAGTTCTGGATCCGCGAGAAGCGCAACAAAACGCTGAAGGACCACTTCCAGTTCCTGATCCTGCCGATGTGCGGTGCCATGACCGTGGGCGCGCTGTGGGTGAACCTGGAAGAGAGCTCAATGGTGCTGGGCCTGATTTGGGCCGCCGTTGGCCTCATCTATCTGGCCTGCGTAACCAAAAGCTTCCGCAACCCGGTGCCGCAGTACGAAGATATCGCCTGATTTATCAGGACAATAAAAAACCGGAGCCGCATGCGCTCCGGTTTTTTTATGCCTGAAATTTGCCTCAGACGATCTCTTGCGCGTACTGCCACAGTGCCTTAATCAGCTTCTGCTTTTCCGCATCCCCTTCGTGCTGGCCGTACAGTCCTTCAAGCTCCTGCACGTAAGCCTGCAAAAACTCCGGGGTGAACACGTTGCGGCGGTGCTGCAGCCAGCGCGCCTGTTCCGCTTCGTCCAGCGTGCCGGGGAAGTTGCGCGCCCGGTAGTTAAACAGCAGCTTCTCAATGCGCCCGTCGGCAAAGGTCAGATCCAGCGCGGGCAGGTTGCGCGGCTCGGTTTCCAGCAGGATTTTCATCGCCGCGCGGTCGGCATCGCTGAAAAAGCCGTTATACAGCTGAGTATCGACATTCTTTGACGGCGCAAACGGCTCGGCGTCCGCATAAAGCGCCACGACCTTGTCCCGCACCTGCGGGGTATCGCGCAGCAGCTTGAGGTTATCAAGGCAGCGCTGGCGGTTGATCCCCAGCCGTTCGGCGTCTTCCGGGCGCAGGGTGTTGGCCTTAGCCAGTACCGGACATTTATTGAGGTGCACCAGCTTCACCGGTACGGCGGGCAGATCCCCAAGATCGGCTTTCGGCGTGTAGAGCCGCTCGCGCAGGGCGTCGGCGTCCAGCTCCAGCAGCGGCGACATATCCCCGGCCAGATCCACCATAATGACCGCGTTTTTATTTTCCGGATGCCACGCCAGCGGCGCCATCCAGCTGGTGTTGCCGCGCCAGGCGCCGAGCATCCCGGAGATGTGCACCAGCGGCGTCATCTGCGGCACGTCAATCAGCGTCGCCAGCTTGTTCTTGCCGCGGTAGGTATACAGATAATCGAACAGCCGCGGCTGGGCAGCCTTCACCAGCTTCGCCATTGCGATAGTGGCGTACACGTCCGCCATCGCGTCGTGGGCGTTGCTGTGCTCGATGCCGTTGGCTTTGGTCAGGTGCTCCAGGCGAAAGCTGGGCAGGCCGTCGTCATTTTCCGGCCAGTTGATGCCCTCCGGGCGCAGGGCATAGCAGGCGCGCATCACGTCCAGCAGATCCCATCGCGAGTTGCGGTTCTGCCAGCTCCAGGCGTAGGGATCGTAGAAGTTGCGGTAAAAAATGTTTCGCGTCACTTCATCATCGAAGCGCACGTTGTTGTAACCCACCACGCAGGTGCCGGGCACCGTAAACAGATCGTGGATGCGGCGGGCAAACGCGGCTTCGCTATCCCCCTTGGCCAGCGCTTCCTGCGGCGTGATGCCGGTGATTAATACGGCTTCCGGCTGGGGAAGGTAGTCATCCGCCGGTTTACAGTAGAACACTTCCGGCTCGCCGATAATGTTGAAGTCGGCATCGGTGCGGATCGCCGCGAACTGCGCGGGCCTGTCGAGCTGGGGGCTGGTGCCGAAAGTTTCGTAGTCGTGAAAGAGGAATCCGGGTTGCGTCTCTTGCATGGTAAGTCTGATTTCCGTGTGCGCATCATAGCTTCATGGTAAACGATTTACCCCAAACCCAGAAGGGAAGCCGCGCAGCGGAACCGCACTAAAGGTAAAGCATGTCATATTTACTTGCAATTTAACGCTGACGTTAGGGCGCAACTCCCGTAAAAAGTACTGCGAATTCATGAACGTTGAGGATCTTCTGTTGAAAGGCCGTTTTTTCATTGCCGCTACGCTGCTCGCATCGAGTATCTCCTGCGCTTTTGCCGCAGACACTTTTTCGCCTCAGGTTGCCCCGCCCGCCATTCAGGCCGGCTCCTGGGTCCTGATGGACTACACAACCGGCCAAATTCTGACCGCCGGAAATGAACACCAGCAGCGCAATCCCGCCAGCCTGACCAAGCTGATGACCGGCTACGTGGTAGACCGCGCCATCGACAGCCATCGCATCACGCCGGACGACATGGTGACCGTTGGCCGTGATGCCTGGGCCAGAGGCAATCCGGTATTTGACGGCTCTTCCCTGATGTTTCTGAAAGCCGGTGACCGTCTGACGGTGCGCGACCTCAGCCGCGGCCTGATTGTGGACTCCGGCAACGATGCCTGCGTGGCGCTGGCGGACTACGTCGCCGGCGGCCAGCCGCAGTTCGTTAAGCTGATGAACAGCTACGTGGACAAGCTTGGCCTTAAAGATACCCATTTTGAAACGGTGCACGGCCTCGACGCGCCGGGCCAGCACAGCTCTGCCTTTGACCTCGCGGTGCTCTCCCGGGCGATTATTCACGGCGAGCCGGACTTCTATCATATGTACAGCGAGAAGAGCCTGACCTGGAACGGTATTACCCAGAACAACCGCAACGGCCTGCTGTGGGATAAAACCATGAACGTCGACGGCCTGAAAACCGGCCACACCTCCGGCGCCGGTTTTAACCTGATTGCTTCTGCGGTTGATGGCCAGCGCAGGCTGATTGCGGTGGTGATGGGCGCTGACAGTCCGAAAGGGCGCGAGGCCCAGGCGCGCAAGCTGCTGACCTGGGGCCAGCAGAATTTTGATACCGTGCAGATCCTGCACAGCGGCAAGCAGCTGGGCACGGAGCGCGTCTGGTACGGCAGCCGGGAGCAGGTGCGCCTGGGCGCCAGCCAGGACTACTGGCTCGCGCTGCCGAAGGCGGAAGTGCAAAACATCAAAGCCAAGTACGTGCTCGACGCGAAAGAGCTCGACGCGCCCATCGCCGCTAACCAGCGGGTAGGCGAGGTCGAGCTTTACGATCGCGACAAAATTGTTGCCCGCTGGCCGCTGGTGGCGCTGGACGAGGTTAAGAAGGGCGGCATGTTCTCGCGCTTCGGTGACTGGCTGCACCATACGCTGTAACCCTGTTATCCAGTTGTATTCTCCCAGGCGCAGCCGCACTCCGGCTGCGCCAACTTTTTTCCTGAACGCAGGGATACCCTCACTTTCTTCAGGACTATTCTGATGTGCGTGACGCCTGTTACCCAAAACGGGTTACAATTGTTTCTTTGATCTGGCCGGAGAGCTGGCGTGCGCGCTGATAAATCCCTGAGTCCTTTTGAAATTCGGCTATACCGCCACTACCGCATGGTTCACGGTATGCGGATAGCCCTGGCTTTTATTCTGACGTTTATGCTCGTCAGGCTGTTTGATGTCCCGGAAGGCACCTGGCCGCTGATCACTCTGGTGGTGATCATGGGGCCCATCTCATTCTGGGGCAACGTCATGCCCCGGGCGCTGGAGCGCATTGGCGGTACGATTCTCGGCTCCGCGCTGGGGCTGGTGGCGCTGAAGCTCGAGCTGATCTCGCTGCCGCTGATGCTGCTGTGGTGCGCAGCGGCGATGTTCCTCTGCGGCTGGCTGGCGCTGGGCAAAAGGCCGTATCAGGCGCTGCTCATCGGCATTACCCTGTCGGTTGTCGTCGGCGCACCGGCGGGGGATATGCATACTGCCCTGTGGCGCAGCGGCGACGTGGTCATCGGCTCGCTGCTGGCGCTGCTGTTTACCGGCATCTGGCCCCAGCGCGCTTTTCTGCACTGGCGAATCAAGATGGCGGACTACGTCACCGAGCTTAACCGCCTGTACCAGACCGCGCTGTCGCCAAATCTGCTCGAGCGCCCGCGCCTCGACCGCCGGCACCAGAAAATCCTCAACGACGTGGTGAAGATGCGGGCGCTGATTGCCCCCGCCAGCAAGGAGCTGCACATTCAAAAGTCGGTGTTTGAGGGTATCCAGACCATCAACCGTAACCTGGTATGCATTCTGGAGCTGCAGGTTAACGCCTGGTGGGCGTCGCGCAGCAGCCACTATTTGCTGCTGAACGCGCACGGCCTGCGCGACATGCAGCACGTGACCCAGCAAACGCTGCTGACCATCGCCCACGCGCTGTACGAGGGCAATCCGCAGCCGATTCTGGCAAACAACGAAAAACTGAGTGATATCGTGGCCGAGCTGCGCCAGCTGGCCAGCGACGCCAAGGATGCTAACCTTGCCGAGACGCCGATGCACGGCTACGTCTGGCTGAGCCTGGAAATGACGCGCCAGCTGGAGCTGTTATCGCGGCTGATCTGCCGGGCGCTGCGTAAATAACGTCCAGACGGTCACGGTTTACCGTCAGCTTGTTTCGATTCAGCCGATTTTAGGGTTATGATAAATCACACAGAACAGCAGTATCACAGATTGCCGCCACCCGTTATGAACTTGCTGACGCGGTCGCATTACGAATCCGAAGCTTAACAATCAGGGGTACCCAAAATGGAAACAACCAAACCTTCTTTCCAGGACGTGCTTGAATTCGTTCGTCTGTTCCGCCGCAAAAACAAGCTGCAGCGCGAAATTCAGGACGTGGAGAAAAAAATCCGCGACAACCAGAAGCGCGTGCTGCTGCTGGACAACCTGAGCGACTACATCAAGCCCGGCATGACGGTTGAAGCCATCCAGGAGATCATCGCCAGCATGAAATCCGACTATGAAGATCGCGTTGATGACTACATCATCAAGAATGCCGAGATCTCCCAGGAGCGTCGCGAAATTTCTAAAAAGCTGAAAGCGATGGGCGAACAGAAGAACGTTGACGTTAAAGGCTAATTGCCCGACGCGTGAAATAAAGGCCAGCACCCGGTGCTGGCCTTTTTGCATTCAGTCGGTTTTTTCAGAGCCAAACTGTAGCCCGGCGGTGCCGCCGGTGCTGATAAACAGATCGATAAACGCCGGTACGGTCTCCGCGCGCTTCCAGTCGCGCTGCAGCTCGCAAAACAGCTGCGCGACGCTGATCATCTTGCCGCCCGCTTGCTCAATGCGCCGCAGCGCCGCCTCGTGGGCCGCCAGCGACGTGCCGCCTACCGCGTCCACGGGTACATAGACTTCATAGCCCTCCGCCAGCGCGTCCAGCGCCGGGAAGGTCAGGCAGGCCTCGGTCCACAGCGCGGTCAGGATCAGTTTCTTGCGCCCGGTGGCTTTTACCGCCTCGCGAAACTCCACGTCTTCCCACGAGTTAATCGACGTGCGGTCGACGGTGGGATAATCTTTCAGCACTTTCTGCAGCTGCTGGATCGGCGGCTTGTTCAGGCCGGTTTGTACGTTCACCGTCGAATGAATCACCGGCAGGCCGTATACCACGGCGGCTTTGGCGCAGCCGACAATATTGTTTACCAGCAGCTGGCGGTCCATTGAGGCAATAGAGTTAACCTGTACCGGTTGATAATCAATAACAATAAAGGCGGCGTTTTCAGGGGTTAACAGACGATCGTTGACGGGATCGCGAATTTGTTCACTGGCCATAAAAGAGCTCCTCTTTGTATATAAAGATTAAATATAAGCCATGCGATAAATGCATGCTGCATAAAACGTAGCAGTCCACTACTGGAATGCAATAGCGCCGCCGGATGATGCTATGCGCCTGATGGGTTAATCTGTTGCTCAACGATATAATTAATTATAAAACATAACGTTATCGCCATGGTAAACATGTGGGTAGATTGTAATAATCCTTTTCAGTAAAAAATGTGGGAATAAAGAATCGGTATCTTATACCTATAATTGAAATTCATGCATCTGGGGTTTTTAGTTATTATTATCCTGCAGTTAATTCGCGCGCTTAATTTATTGTTTTTCTTCACCGTATCGCTATTATTAAAAAGGCGCTGTTTTCTGAACAGTACCTTAATTCACGCACTTTAATTATGTCTTTATACTTTAGATAATTCGAGTTGCAATTACGCTCTGGCGAGAGAGTCCTCCGGAGCTGTCGAAAGCCAGCCACCGGAGTGACCGAACGTAGCCCGCTACCGTGCGCTTGAAAATCACAGGTATATCGCTTTTAACCACAACACGAGGGTAAACCTATGGCCGGCTGTAACCTGAAGCACCACGAAAATCACGATCACGCACACGGTGAAAACTGCGGCCACACCGCGATTCGCCACGGTGACCACATTGATTATCTTCACGACGGTCACCTCCATCATCCACACGGCGACCACGTTGACGAGCACGTGCTGGAAGTGAGCGGCAAAAATCCCGACGGCTGCACGCCGGATCACGCCTGCGGCGGTCACGAACCGGGCCACCGCCACGGCCCCGGCTGCGGACATGAAGCCGTACCGCACGGCGACCACATCGACTATCTGGTAGACGGACACCTGCACCATCCGCACGGGGATCACTGCGACAATCACGGCCCGGTTGAGGTTGTGCAATAAAAAAGCATCGCCCGGGCGATGCTTTTCGATCAGGCTTGAGCCCGCTACGCGGGTTCACCTGACTTCATAAATAGCGCCGTCGCTGCGGAGAGCAGGCATCCCGCCGCCAGGTAAATCGCCACGGCGTGCCACTCTCCTCCTGAAAAGGTCAGCAGCGCGGCGGCAATAAACGGCGTAAAGCCGCCGCCCACCACGCTGGCGACCTGATAACCGACCCCCGCGCCGCTGTAGCGATAGCCCGCGCCGAACAGCTCGGTAAACATCGGCTGCTGCACGCACACCACCATATCGTGAGCGATATTGGCCAGCATTAGCGAAAAGACGATAACCCCGAAAACCGAGCGGGCCTCCAGCGCCATAAAAAACGGAAAGGCGCTGAGCGCGCCGAGCAGGGCGCCGGTAATGTAGATGCGCCGCCGCCCGAACCTGTCCGCCATCCAGGCAAACAGCGGGATGGTCAGACAGCTGATGCCGCCCACCAGCAGGCCGATGTTCAGGAACAGCTCCCGCGGCATGCCGAGATTTTGGGTGGAGTAGTTGAGGGCGAAGGCGGTGACGATATACATGGTCAGTAGCTCGCACAGGCGCAGGGCGATGATTTTCAGGAATGCCCCCGGGTGGCGCGCCAGCGCTTCCATAATCGGCAGTTTTTTCCTGACCGCCGCGGGCTGCTCTGCCTGCGCCTCGTTAAACTCCGCAGACTCCTCCATGCCGCTGCGGATCCACAGCGCTGCCAGCACCAGCACGACGCTGAACAGGAACGGCAGCCGCCAGCCCCAGCTGAGGAA
>NZ_CAJYMB010000146.1 GCF_913775985.1 uncultured Pluralibacter sp.
TGCGAGTCGGTGCTAATCGCGCCCAGCTCTTCGAGCAGGCGCACGCCGTCCTGGATATTGCGGTTGTCCGGCGCTTCGACAAATGGAAACGCGGCGATATCACCGAGCCCCAGCGCGGTCATCTGCAGAATAACCGACGCCAGGTTGGTGCGCAGAATTTCAGGATCGGTAAATTCCGGGCGCGACAGGAAGTCGTCTTCGGAATAGAGGCGAATGCAGATCCCTTCCGAGACGCGGCCGCAGCGGCCTTTACGCTGATTCGCGGACGCCTGGGATACCGGCTCAATGGGCAAGCGCTGCACTTTGGTGCGGAAGCTATAGCGGCTGATGCGCGCGGTACCGGGATCGATAACGTACTTGATGCCCGGTACGGTGAGCGAGGTTTCAGCGACGTTGGTGGCCAGCACGATGCGCCGCCCGCTGTGGGACTGGAATACCCGGTTTTGCTCGCTGTTTGAAAGCCGGGCGTATAGCGGCAGCACTTCGGTATGGCGCATCTCGCGCTTGTTAAGCGCGTCGGCGGTGTCGCGAATTTCGCGCTCGCCGCTCATGAAAATCAGGATGTCCCCGGCGCTTTCGCGGCCCAGCTCGTCAACGGCGTCAAAAATAGCCTGCAGCTGATCGCGCTCGGTATCGTCGGCATCTTCCACAATCGGGCGGTAGCGGACTTCAACCGGATAGGTGCGCCCGGAAACTTCAATCACCGGGGCATTGTTGAAGTGGCGCGAGAAGCGCTGCGGATCGATGGTTGCCGAGGTAATAATCACCTTCAGATCCGGACGGCGCGGCAGCAGCTCTTTCAGATAGCCCAGCAGGAAGTCAATGTTCAGACTGCGTTCGTGGGCTTCATCAATGATGATGGTGTCGTACTGCATCAGCAGCCGGTCCTGCTGGATTTCTGCCAGCAGGATGCCGTCGGTCATCAGCTTGACCATCGTGCTGTCGCTCACCAGATCGTTAAAGCGCACCTTGTAGCCGATGCAGCCGCCCGGCTCGGTTTTCAGCTCTTCCGCGATGCGGTCAGCCACGGTGCGCGCAGCCAGGCGGCGCGGCTGGGTGTGGCCAATCAGGCCTTTCAGCCCCCTGCCCAGCTCCATGCAGATTTTCGGCAGCTGGGTGGTTTTACCGGAGCCGGTTTCGCCCGCGACGATCACCACCTGGTTATCGCGGATCGCCTCCAGAATATCCTGCTTCTTCTGGCTAACGGGGAGGTTTTCCGGGTAGGTAATCGCCGGACGTGCCGCTTCGCGCAGCACGATCTTACCGGCCGCCTCGGCTATCTCAGCTGCCATTGTTTGTAAAATGGCCTGCTGTGATTCAGGATTTTTAACTTTCTTCACGCCGTGCAGGCGTTTGGCGAAGCGCTGCCTGTCGCGCAGCATCAAATTGCTGAGCTGCTCGCTAAGCTGTGAAAAGGTGATTTTAGTCTGTTCTGTCATAGCGTTATCGGGCGGGGAGCCGCCGGAAAGAGGTCTCTGTATCGTTTACCTGTAGATTACCACATCAGCCTGTTTGTTGCTTTGTTCAATAAAATTGAACAGAGGATTCGATATATTGCGCTATCCATGCAACAGGATTGTGAATAAAGTAGCCACAAGCAACGGGGCCTCGGCCCGTCTACCTCATAAAAGGAACGCCACATGAGCAAAGTATTAGTTCTCAAATCCAGTATTCTTGCAGGTTACTCACAATCCGGTCAGCTGACTGACTATTTTGCTGACCAGTGGGCAGCTAAGCATCCGAACGATCAGATTACCGTTCGCGATCTGGCCGCTACCCCGGTACCGGTACTGGACGGTGAGCTGGTTGGCGCAATGCGTCCGAGCGACGCGCAGCTGACTCCGCGCCAACAGGAAGCGCTGGCGCTGTCTGACGAACTGATCGCCGAGCTGAAAGCTAACGACGTTATCGTTATCGCCGCGCCGATGTACAACTTCAACATCCCGACTCAGCTGAAGAACTACTTCGACCTGGTGGCCCGTGCCGGCGTCACTTTCCGCTACACCTCTGAAGGCCCGGAAGGTCTGGTTAAAGGCAAACGCGCTATCGTCGTTTCCAGCCGCGGCGGCATCCACAAAGATACCCCGACCGACCTGCTGGTCCCTTACGTTAAGCTGTTCCTCGGCTTTATCGGCATCACCGATGTAAACTTCGTCTTTGCTGAAGGCGTGGCTTACGGTCCGGAAGTGGCTGAGAAAGCGCAGAGCGATGCAAAAGCGGCTATCGACGGTCTGGTTACCGCCTGATAATTCCCCGCATACAGTAAAAGGCCTCTCGCCGTCCGGCGAGAGGCATTTTCTTTTGTGACCCGCCACGCGTTAACGCCTTAATGATTGTGGTCAGCAGCCTCGTTTTCTGCGGTAAACCTTTAGCCGTTCCCCCCGAGCCGGACAGGGCATTAATCGCTTACGGGTTGAGCGAGAATTGCCATTTGCCGTGCTATAATCTGAACCTCGGCAGAATCCTGAGGCATCAGAGTGTTAAACAAGAATATTAAAATCGCGACCCAGTCGGCGATTATCGTTTTCACGACCGTGCTATTTTCCGTTTTGTTTTATCGGGAATATCTGGCCCTGCAAAAATACATGTCGTATATCGCGGAAAATGGTA
>NZ_CAJYMB010000147.1 GCF_913775985.1 uncultured Pluralibacter sp.
GGAACTGCCAGGCATCAATTTAAGAACGCGGTCACGATAGCGTCGTGAACGGTTCGACAGTTAAGCGTGCTGATGTGGCTCAGTTGGTAGAGCGCACCCTTGGTAAGGGTGAGGTCCCCAGTTCGACTCTGGGTATCAGCACCAGTTATACGCAGTAAAGTAAAAGAATTTGTCTGGCGGCAACAGCGCGGTGGTCCCACCTGACCCCATGCCGAACTCAGAAGTGAAACGCCGTAGCGCCGATGGTAGTGTGGGGTCTCCCCATGCGAGAGTAGGGAACTGCCAGACATCAAATAACGTAAAAGGCCCAGTCGAAAGACTGGGCCTTTTACGTTGTCTGCGATCTACTGGCCAAAACCGATTGAGCAAAAGGTTTTGGCCTCCTGTTAGTGGATAACCTGCGAAAGAAAAGCCCGCGTGCGCTCCGATTTAGGGTGCGCGAAGAACGCATTTGGTTCCGCCTGCTCAACGATTTCCCCACGATCCATAAAGATAACCCTGTCTGCTACCGTCCTCGCAAATCCCATCTCGTGCGTTACACAAAGCATCGTCATCCCCGACTCTGCCAGACCTATCATCGTATCCAGCACCTCTTTCACCATTTCCGGATCCAGCGCAGAAGTCGGCTCGTCAAAAAGCATAATTTTCGGCTTCATACACAGCGAGCGGGCGATCGCCACGCGCTGCTGCTGCCCGCCGGAGATCTGCCCCGGGAATTTATGAGCGTGTTCGGCAATACGAACGCGTTCCAGATAGTGCATCGCCAGCGCTTCCGCTTCTTTTTTAGGCATCTTTCTGACCCACACCGGCGCCAGAGTGCAGTTTTGCAACACAGTCAAATGTGGGAAGAGGTTGAAGTGCTGAAACACCATGCCCACCTCCTGACGCACTCGCTCAATATTGCGCAGGTCGTCATTCAGCTCGGTACCGTCAACCACTATCCTCCCCTGCTGATGCTCCTCCAGATGATTAATGCAGCGTATAGTCGTGGATTTCCCGGAGCCGGACGGCCCGCAAAGCACAATGCGCTCGCCCTGCCTGACGCTGAGATTGATATTTTTGAGCACGTGAAACTGACCGTACCATTTATTAACGTTATCCAGCGTGATCATCGCTTCAGCCGGTTGCAGTAATGTTTGACTCATAGTGTCCTCAGTGCGGCGTATGCCCGGTGTTAAAGCGCTTCTCCAGATGCTGGCTATAGCGCGACATGCTAAAACAGAAGATCCAGTAGATCAGCGCGGCAAAGACATAGCCCTCCGTTGACATCCCGAGCCATGCAGGATCGACCGTGGCCTGCTGTACGCTGCTGAACAGATCGAACAGCCCGATAATGATCACCAGGCTGGTATCCTTAAACAGCGCAATGATGGTATTAACCAGTCCGGGGATCACCAGCTTCAGCGCCTGGGGCAGGATCACCAGCCCCTGTGTCTTCCAGTATCCCAGCGCCAGCGACTCTGCTGCTTCGTACTGCCCCTTTGGCAGCGATTGCAGCCCGCCCCGCACCACCTCCGCCACGTAGGCCGACTGAAACAGGATCACGCCAACCAGGGCGCGGATCAGCTTGTCGATTGTGGTCCCTTCGGCCATAAAAAGCGGCAGCATCACCGATGACATAAACAGCACGGTGATAAGCGGCACGCCGCGCCAGAACTCAATAAAAATGATAGAGAGTGTCCGGATAACCGGCATCGTCGAGCGTCGGGCGAGGGCCAGTAGAATACCGAGCGGCAGCGCGCCGGCAATGCCCACTGAAGCAATTATCAGCGTCAGCGTCAGGCCGCCCCACTGGCGGGTTTCAACTCGCTCAAGACCGAGGAAGCCGCCGTACAGCAGAAACCAGACCAGAACAGGATAAGCAATCACCCAGCAGGCGATATAGCGACCGCGGTGCGGCAGCGCGCGCCAGAACATCGGGGCTATGCTTAGCAGGCCAGCCGCCAGTGCAAGATTAATACGCCAGCGCTGCTCGTGGGGATAGAGTCCATACATAAACTGGCCAAAGCGCTGATGAATAAATACCCAGCAGGCACCGGCTTTCGTGCAGTCCGCACGGGTGGTGCCTGCCCAGTTGGCCTGGAGCAGCGCCCAGTTCAGCAGCGGCGGCAGAACCTCCCACAGCAGCCACAGGCAAAACAGCGTCAGCAGCGTATTCAGCCAGCCGGAAAACAGATTTTTACGCATCCACAGCAGCCCGCGCAGGGGCGTGAAACCGGCGCGTGGCGCAGAAGGAGGCAGTACGGCTTTAGTCATCATCATCCCTTAGCGCTCAACCAGCGCCATTCGCCGGTTGTAGATATTCATCAGCAGCGAAATTGCCAGGCTGATGATCAGGTAAACCGACATGGTAATCGCAATAGTTTCAATGGCCTGACCGGTCTGGTTTAGCACCGTACCGGCAAACAGCGACACCATATCCGGATAGCCAATTGCGGCGGCCAGCGAGGAGTTTTTGACAATATTCAGATACTGGCTGGTCAGCGGCGGAATAATCAGCCTCAGCGCCTGCGGCAATATAACCTGACGCAGGGCAACCGGGTGCGGTAGCGCCAGAGAGCGGGCCGCCTCGAGCTGTCCGTGAGGCACGGACTGAATGCCGGCGCGGATAATCTCCGCAATGAAGGCCGAGGTGTATACCGAAAGTGCAAGGGTAAGCGCCGCCAGCTCCGGGATGAGCGCCATGCCGCCGCGAAAGTTGAAGCCCCGAAGCGTCGGTACATCCCAGTGCACAGCCGCGCCCGTCAGTAAATGCACGACCAGAGATAGCCCAATCAGCAGGGCAATGCCGACGGGCCACGTCCTGCGCAGGCGCCCGGTTTTGATCTGCAGATTTTTATTGTAGCGGTACAGCCCGGCCGTCAATGCCAGCGCCAGCGCGATCGCTGCCGTAAAGGCCAGTATGCCCTCGCCAAACTGTGGTGAGGGAATATAGAGCCCGCGGTTGCTGAGATAAACCATGTCAAAAGCGTCAAGCGCCTGCCGCGGTCCCGGCAGGTTGCGCAGCACCGCGAAATACCAGAAGAAAATCTGCAGCAGCGGCGGAATATTACGGAAAATCTCAATATACAACGTTGAAAGCTTGCGCAGCAGCCAGTTCTCCGACAGGCGCGCCAGTCCGAGAAACAGGCCGAAAACGGAAGCGAATACAATGCACAGTGCAGAAACCAGCAGCGTATTCAGCAGGCCAACCAGAAATACCCGGCCGTAGGTGTCTCCTTCCTGATAATCAATCAGGTGCTGAACAATGCCGAAGCCCGCGCTGCGGTCGAGGAAAGCAAATCCGGAGGTAATACCGCGGTTGTTGAGGTTAACGATAGTATTGTGGATCAGGTAGACGAAGACGGCCGCAACGACCGCCAGCGCGACAATCTGGAACAGCCAGGCGCGAAATTTTGGGCTGGAAAGGGAGAACGCACCTTTCAACGCAGGGCGGCGGTAAGACATAGTAGAACCTCAATAGCCAGAACGCTGAGTGGGCGCCGCCGGGGCAGCGCCCGTTACCGCTAAACCCTTAACGTACCGGCGGTGCGTACTGAATGCCGCCGTTGTTCCACAGATTGTTTTGTCCGCGCTTGATCTTCAGGGCGGAGTCTTTCCCCACGTTGCGGTCGAAAATTTCCGCGTAGTTGCCCACCTGCTTAACGATGTTATAGGCCCATTTATTGTCGAGCTTGAGGTCTTTACCGAAGTCGCCCTCTTTACCCAGCAGATGAGACATATCCGGGGTAGACGGATTGGCCGCCTTCGCATCGACGTTCTTCGAGTCAATACCCATTTCCTCGGCGTTAAGCATCGCGAACAGGGTCCAGCGGACGATAGCAAACCAGTCATCGTCGCCGCGGCGAACCACCGGCCCCAGCGGCTCTTTAGAGATAACCTCCGGCAGAACAATCCATTCGTCAGGTTTGCTGAGCTTGATGCGCAGGGCATACAGCTGCGACTGGTCGGAGGCAAGAGTATCGCAGCGGCCTGACTCCAGTGCTTTCGCTGATTCATCGGAGCGGTCAAAGGTGACCGGCGTGTATTTCATGTTGTTGGCTTTAAAATAGTCTGCCACGTTCAGCTCGGTGTCCGTGCCGGCCTGAATGCAGACGGTAGCGCCGTCCAGCTCTTTCGCGCTTTTCAGATCGGCTTTGTTATGAGTAAGAAAGCCGATGCCGTCATAGTAGGTTACGCCGGTAAAAGACATGCCCATGCCCGCATCGCGGGATGAGGTCCAGGTCGTATTACGTGACAGGAGGTCGACTTCTCCAGACTGCAGGGCGGTGAAACGCTCTTTGGCAGTGAGCGGCGTATATTTCACCTTGTTTGCATCGCCAAACACCGCGGCCGCCACGCCGCGGCAGACATCAACATCAATGCCGGTGAATTTGCCGCTGGCATCGGCATAGGAGAAGCCGGGCAGCCCGTCGCTGATACCGCACTGAACAAAACCTTTCTTTTTAACCGCATCGAGCGTGGTTCCGGCCTGGGCCTGATTAGCAATCGCGAACAGTACACCTGCGGCTGCAAAGCTGGCGAGCATCATTTTTTTCATAAAGCATCCTGTTTGGCGTTGAAATTATCGTTATCAGTGAGCATGAGAACCTGTCCGTTTTTGGTAAAGCAAACGGAGTGCCAGGATTGCAATAACCGGAAATACAGCGGCGGGAGTGCAACAAAATGAGTGTAGACAGGAAAGAATAGAGATCGCGCGCCGGGGTGGTGCAAAATTGCAACGGCTGCCACAAAACGGAGCAAAAAAGTTTCAGGCAAGGACAATAAGAAAAAGATGATTTCGCAGGTTAATATTGATCGGGAAATAGATAGCCGGGCAAGATAGGAATTAATAGTGAGATCGTTAATTCAAAAATATATTCACAGCAAATAACGCGATGGATTCAAAATCAAGAGAGGGCGGGAAAAGAGGATAATAAAAAAGCGCGGTCGCCCGCGCTTTTCATCGTTATTACTTGGTTAATGCCACAATCCCGAGGGTCAGGCCAGCCAGTGCGGCGGCACCGCCCGCGATAGCGCCGGCAGTTTCCCAGTTGTCCTGAGTTGTGCCTTTTACGCAGGTATTGGTGTGTACCAGCCGTCCCTGATCGTCATAGACCGGCACGCACGGAGAATCATGGGCGCAACCGGCAAGGGTAGCCGCCAGAACTGCAACGGAAATCAATCGTTTCATCATATTACCTCTTTTCGCCGTCGCTGATGACGTACATCGGCCTTACGGATTAGGGGGGCATTATACCACGGCGGATACAGCCTATAGAGATGGGAACCGTCTCAATTTATGAGCAGTGTAAAAATCGTGGAGGTATTTAACAATTGGTTATTAAAATATGAAGAAATTGTGCAGGGTAACGTCTCATTTATAATTCCAGTCCTGTTGCGCAGACGATCAACGCTTTTAGGCGCTTTATTTATAGCGGGCCATCTACCTCAATGCTGGCTGGGGTGGCCGGCCTTCCTAAAAAATAGCCTTGCAGGACATCGCAGCCTAGTGTGGTTAAAAATTCAAGCTGTTCAATATTTTCGACGCCTTCGGCCACCACTTTTAGATCCAGAGTTCGCGCCAGCCCGACGATTGCCGAAACGATAATTGCATCCTCGCTGTCTCCGGTTAACTCCTTAATAAACGCCCGGTCAATCTTCAGCTCGCTGGCGGGCAGGCGCTTAAGATACAGCAGGCTGGAGTAGCCGGTACCGAAATCATCGATTGAGGCTTTTACTCCCAGCGCCGTCAGGCTGTTCAGCACGTTAATACTTTTCTCGGGATGGCGCATGGCCGTTGTTTCGGTGACTTCCAGAATCAGCTTCTCGGGTGGGATCTGGTGCTGCGCCAGCGCGGCCAGAACGGTATCCAGCAGCTGCGGCTGCTCGAACTGCAGTGCGGAAAGATTGACGGCTATCGACCAGCCCAGCTGGCCGCGGGCGCGCCACGCCGCCAGCTGGCGGCAGGCTTCATTAATGACCCAGTTGCCTACCGGAATAATGACGCCGGTTTTTTCCGCCTGCGGTAAAAAAAGATCCGGCATCAGCAGCCCTTCGCGGGGATGTTCCCAGCGCAGCAGTGCTTCAAAGCCCACGATCGCACCGGATCGGGTTTCCACCTTCGGCTGATAGTGCAGGCGCAACTCGCCGCGCTCGGCCGCGTTCCAGAGATCGTTCGTCAGCTGCAGCTGGCGTTGGGCGAAGGTATTCATGGACGGCTGGAAGAAGTGATAGCCGTTGCGGCCGCTGAATTTGGTGTGGTACATCGCAGCATCGGCGTTAAACATCAGCTCGCGCTCGTTTTCACCGTCCGCCGGATAAAGCGCAATGCCGATACTCAGGGTGACAATAAGCTCGTAGCGATCGATGATGAAGGGAGTATCAATAGCCCTGACCAGCGCGCTGGCAAGCCGTGCGGCATCATCCGGCGCGGCGGTTTCCGCCAGCAGCACAAACTCATCGCCGCCGATCCTGGCCAGCGTATACTGGCCGCTCAGCGGCTGCAGGAGCCGCTCGGTTACCGCAACCAGCAGCCTGTCGCCCATTTCGTGGCCGAAGGCATCGTTAACTGCTTTAAATCCATCGAGATCGATAAACATGACTGCGAAGAGGCTGTCGGTTCGCTGCGCTTTGCCCAGCGCCTGCGCCAGCCGATCTTCAAACAGCACCCGGTTGGGCAGCTGCGTCAGAGGATCCTGCAGCGCCAGCCGGGCCAGCTCCTGATTGGCTTTTTCAAGCGAGGTGGCCAGCAGCGCCGTACGGGCCTGCAGGCGCGCATCCAGAATAGAGAGCAATAAAGTGATCGCCAGGATAAACAACGTGACGATGCTGACCAGCGCCGCCAGCCAGCTGCCCTGAATGCCGCTGTGGTGGGCGGCCATGTGAGTCGGCAGGTGGGCCGCCATCATGCCGGTATAGTGCATACCGGCGATGGCAATGCCCATCAGCACCGCCGCACCAAAGCGCATCAGTGCAACCTGGGCCGTTTCGTGACGCAGCCTGAAGGTCAGCATCAGCGCGGCAAAGGAGGCCAGCAGGGCAATAACTACCGAGCAGGCCACCCAGCCGTAATTCCAGCCAATGGGCTCATCTACCGTAATAGCAGCCATGCCGGTGTAATGCATCACGACAATGCCGCTGCCCATGATGAGAGAGCCGGGCAGCAGACGGCGCAGACCCAGCCGGCCAACGCTCACCATTTTCAACGCAAACAGGGAGGAGGCAATGGCCGCCGCCAGCGACAGCAGCGTCAGCAGGAGGTCGTAGCGCATTTGCATTGCGGCATCCATCGCCAGCATGCCGATAAAGTGCATCGACCAGATCCCGATACCCATCGATACGCCGCCGCCAATCAGCCACAGCCGGGCCGTTCTCCCGCGGCTAATCGCGACGCGTCCGGCCATATTCAGCGCGGCCCATGAGGCGAGAATAGCAATCAGAAAAGAGACGGCGACGAGAATGGCGTTGTAGTGGCTGAACAGCATGATGTCATCACTTATTGGCAGTGCGGTGACATTAGCATCGCCCGACCAAGCGGCAAAGAGAATTAAGACCCCGCAGAAGGCGGGGAGATATCAGTAACGTTGCGGATATTACGGACTATTCCATGACGTTGAGATCTGAACAACGCACCAGCTTTAGCGGATTGACTGAATTCATATTGCGGCATTTTTCATATTCGACCGTCAGCAATTCAATAAGATGCATGACCACGCCTTCGAACAAAAACATCAACAGAGCAAATGCAATGAGCCATCCATATTTGCGCAGCATAATCTGTCCCTGAATAAGTGAAAAAGATGTCAGGCAATATACACCAAGCTGAATTTTGGTGAAGAGGCCCGGCGGTGATTGTTCACGGTTGTGATAAAAAATGTGAATGTAATCCCGCGGGTGTATCGCAGGGTTCAATAAGCTGTGGCCTGGCGGGAAGGTAAAGCGGTGACGTTAAAGATAATTGTGTCGTTATTTCAATAAAAAAGGCGCTTCCCCATGCCGGTTCGCGCCTTTTATATCAACAACATAACTGACTAGTATCAGTTCATGCCGTATTTTTTCAGTTTCTTACGCAGAGTACCACGGTTGATCCCCATCATCAGGGCCGCGCGGGTCTGATTGCCGCGGGTGTATTGCATCACCATGTCCAACAGGGGCTGTTCTACTTCAGCCAGTACCAGCTCATAGAGGTCATTAACATCCTGACCATTCAGTTGAGCAAAATAGTTCTTCAGTGCCTGCTTTACCGAGTCACGCAGAGGTTTTTGAGTTACCTGGTCCTGAGAGTTAACGGTAGAAACGGTCAGTACGTCAGAATTTACGCGTTGTTCGAACATAGTTCTGTCAGCTCTTTATTTCTGTTTACGCAAAATTTTCGAAGTATGCCTCCAACGCCTCCAGCTGTTCGCTGGCATCCTCAATGGCGTTGAATGTGCGCCGAAACTGGTCATCTGGAGCATGTTCCTGGAGATACCAGGAGACGTGCTTGCGCGCAATTCGATACCCCTTTGCCTGACCGTAAAAATCATGCAATTCACGAACATGCGCGCAAAGTAAGCGCTTTACCTCTGCCAGCGGCAGCGGTGGTAGCAGCTCCCCAGTGTCCAGATAATGCTGGATTTCCCGAAAGATCCAGGGTCTTCCCTGAGCTGCGCGGCCTATCATCAGGGCATCAGCCCCCGTATAGTCGAGCACAGCTCTGGCTTTAAGCGGGTCAGTAATGTCACCATTCGCGATAATCGGAATGGAAACTGTCTGCTTAACTGCCCGAATGCTGTCGTATTCAGCGTCTCCGTTAAACAAGCAGGCGCGGGTGCGTCCGTGAATAGTCAGAGCCTGAATGCCACAGTCTTCAGCCAGTTGGGCAATCTCTACACAGTTACGGTGTTCTGGCGCCCAGCCAGTGCGAATCTTGAGCGTAACGGGTACATCCACTGCATTCACTACCGAGGTCAGGATAGACTTCACCAGATCCGGGTGTTGCAGGAGGGCCGAACCTGCAAGCTTGCGATTCACTTTTTTCGCCGGGCAACCCATATTGATATCAATAATCTGGGCGCCGCTTTCGACGTTAATCCGTGCGGCCTCCGCCATTTCTTCAGGTACGCTACCGGCAATTTGCACGGTGCGGATCCCGGGTTCATCAACGTGCACCATCCGCAAGCGGGATTTGTCGCTCTCCCAAACCTGAGGGTTAGAGGACATCATCTCGGAAACGGTTAAACCGGCTCCCATCTCGTAGCACAGCGTCCGGAATGGTCTGTCAGTAATGCCAGCCATTGGCGCTGCGATCAGGCGATTTCTGAGCTGGTGGTGTCCGATGCGCATGAGTTAAGAAATGACCATACTGTGACTGCAAGGCGGCGTATATTACGCATTTTTTACGCGATATGAAAGGCCAAACTTTGAGCAATCCCCTGTTATAGATCAAGGAATCGCCCGGCAAACCTTGTCATCTTTTTTAATTTTTAAATAAATCATTAAGTTAACTTGAGTTGCTCGATTTATCTACAGATATAATTTTGAGTAACTTATCGTTTTTTCTGGAGTCATCTGGAGCAGAAAAGAGATAATTTGCCGATTTTTTCAGCATTTTATGCCAAAGAGTAAGAGCTGGATCTCATTTTTAATCCTGTATCCGGTGAGAGATGCAGCGATAAAAGTGAGTGATTTATGACCTGCTTCACGCAACTTTGGGGAGCAAAATATGCGCAGCCCCCAGGCTGCGCATAAAAGCGAGGTCTAGCGTTTGATGCCGGTGATGCGGCACCACTCCTCTTTCTCTACTACCGGATCGAGGGTGAAGAGATCGCGGTAGGCCTCGCAGACGCTCTCCGCCTGGCTAGCCAGAATGCCGGACAGGCCCAGCGCGCCCCCTTCAACGGGCAGAACGCTGATTAACGGTGCCAGCTCGCGCAAAGGGCCCGCCAGAATATTTGCTACCACCACGTCGGCCTTCATTGACGCTGGCTGGTCCTGCGGCAGGTACAGCGACAGGCGGTCCGACACGCCGTTGCGCTCGGCGTTATCGCGGCTGGCCTGAATGGCCTGCGGATCGATGTCGATCCCGATGGCGCTGGCGGCGCCGAGCTTCAGCGCGGCGATCGCCAGAATGCCGGATCCGCAGCCAAAATCGATCACGGTCTTGCCTTCCAGATCCAGCCCGTCGAGCCACTGGAGGCACAGGGAGGTGGTCGGGTGCGTGCCGGTACCGAAGGCCAGGCCCGGATCCAGCATCACGTTGACTGCGTTTTCGTCCGGGATCTCGCGCCAGCTCGGGCAGATCCACAGACGCTCGCCGAAGCGCATCGGGTGGAAGTTATCCATCCACTCGCGCTCCCAGTCTTTGTCTTCGAGCTGCTCGATTTTATGGGCGAAGCCGCTGCCGAGCAGGGGATGATGCTCAAGGATTACCACCACCTCTTTCATGTCGGTTTCGGCATCAAACAGGCCGATGACGTCAGTATCGCCCCACAGGCGGGTTTCGCCGGGCAGTGGTTCAAACACCGGCGTGTCGTGCGTGTCCTGGAAGGTGATTGACACCGCTCCGGCTTCCATCAGCGCATCGCTCAGCGCTTCAGCATTTGCCCCTGAGGCATTCAGTTTCAGTTGGATCCACGGCATGGCAAAACTCTTCTAGTGATTAACGGTGATATTCGGAGCTTCCGCCACCGGCTGCCCGAAACGGTTGCCGATAACGAAAGCCAGTAAACTTAACAGTAATGACGGAACGATGGGATGAAAGCCCGCGACCTGAATATTAAACGTCGCCAGCGCTGCGTACAGCACGCCACCAACGATCATCGCGCTCAGCGCTCCAGCAGCGTTTGCCCGCTCCCAGTAGAGGCCCAGCACCAGCGGCCACAGAAATACCGCTTCAAGGCCGCCAAAGGCCAGCAGGTTCAGCCAGATAATCATCTCCGGCGGTCGCCAGGCGGCCAGCATCATCAGCACGCCGAGGATCAGCGTGGTCCAGGTGGAAATATGCTTCAGGCGGCGCTCGTTCTCTATTTTAGCCGGACGCGCGCTGAGCCACAGATCTTTCACGATGGTGGCGGAAGCCTGCAGCAGGTGCGCGTTGACGTTAGACATAATCGCCGCCATCGGCGCGGCCAGGAAAAGCCCGGCGGCCCAGGCGGGCAGCACTTTCACCATCAGGGTCGGGATAACCAGATCGGGGACCGTGAGATCGGGAATAATTGCCCGGCCCAGCGCGCCCGCCAGGTGCATGCCCAGCATCAGCAGGCTGACCACGACAGTGCCAATAATAATGCCCCGGTGTACGGCCTTGCTGTCTTTGTAGGAGATGCAGCGCACCGCGGTGTGCGGCAGGCCGATGACCCCGAAGCAGACCAGCACCCAGAACGACGTCATAAACGCCGGTGTCAGAATATCGTCGGCGCCGTGCGGGCTTACCAGCTTCGGATCGATATGCTCCAGCGTCTGCACGGCGCTGTGCAGCCCGCCGGCGGCGTAGATTACGCCTGCCAGCAGCACCAGCGTGCCGATAAGCATTACCATGCCCTGCATGGTGTCATTCAGCACGCTGGCGCGAAAACCGCCAAACGCGGTGTACAGCGCGATAGAGATGCCGAAGATCAGCAGGCCGTTTTCATACTTAATGCCCGCGGCGGTCTCCAGCAGGCGGGCGCCGCCGATAAACTGCACGGCGATAGCGCCCACGAAGGCGACCAGCAGGCTGATACTGGCAATCCACACCACCGCGCGATTCTGGTAGCGTGCCTGCAGCATGTCATTCAGGGTGATCGCGTTATAACGCCGGGCCAGAATGGCAAACTTCTTCCCCAGAATGCCCAGCGACAGCCAGATGGTCGGCACCTGAATCATCGCCAGCAGCACCCAGCCGAGCCCGTATTTGTAGGCCGCACCGGGTCCGCCAATAAACGAGCTGGCGCTGACGTAGGTGGCGGTCAGGGTCATTGCCAGTACCAGGCCGCCCATCGAGCGGCTGCCGAGGAAGTACTCACTCAAAAAGGAGCCGCTGCTGCGCTTGCGCATGGCGTACATCGACAGCGCGAACACCACCACCAGATAGACGATCAGGACGGTGATAATTTCAGTTTGCATCGCTGTCCTCCAGCGGAATGTCGCGGAAGATAAAGCGCACCATCGCCCAGCACAGCAGAATAAATACCAGCGGCGTCAGCAGACAGGCCATTTCGAACCAGTGCGGCAGGCCGGTTAATCCCTGCAGTGAGTTTGGTATGTAAGCACTTGCAAACCAGGCCGCAAGATAGAGCAGCGTCAGCCACAGCGCCCAGCGGGCTTCTTTGTGGGCCTGAACAAAACGCGTGTCCATAAGGCTCCCGAGGGTTGAGGGTCAAAGGAAATCGGGGGATTGTACTCGCAGAGAGGCAAAAAAGAAAAAAGGCCGGAGATCCGGCCTTTTTGCGTCTGTCGCAGGCTTATTTTTCCTGCAGACCGAGCTTTTTCTCCAGATAGTGGATGTTGGTACCACCGTGCTGGAAGTTTTCATCGGTCATGATGCGCATTTGCAGATCGACGTTGGTTTTGATGCCGTCGATGATCAGCTCCTGCAGGGCAATCCGCATGCGTGAGATAGCCACATCGCGGGTTTCACCGTAGCAGATAAGCTTGCCGATCATGGAGTCATAATACGGCGGTACAGTGTAGCCGGCGTAGATATGAGACTCCCAGCGCACGCCAAAACCGCCCGGCGCGTGGAAGCGGGTGATTTTCCCCGGGCTCGGCAGGAACGTTTTCGGGTCTTCGGCGTTAATACGGCATTCTACCGCATGGCCGCGAACCTGAACTTCTTCCTGCTTGATGGACAGCGGCTGGCCGGCAGCGATGCGCAGCTGCTCTTTGATCAGGTCCACGCCGGTGATCATTTCGGTAACCGGATGCTCAACCTGAATACGGGTGTTCATTTCAATGAAGTAGAACTCGCCGTTTTCGAACAGGAACTCGAAAGTACCCGCGCCGCGGTAGCCGATATCCACACAGGCTTTAGAACAGCGTTCGCCGATGTAGCGACGCAGTTCCGGGGTAATGCCCGGTGCCGGTGCTTCTTCAACCACTTTCTGGTGGCGGCGCTGCATGGAGCAGTCGCGCTCGGCCAGATAGATAGCGTTGCCCTGACCGTCTGCCAGTACCTGGATCTCGATATGACGAGGATTTTCCAGGTACTTCTCCATGTACACCATGTCATTGTTGAACGCGGCTTTCGCTTCCGCTTTAGTCATGGAGATGGACTGCGCCAGTTCAGCGTCGCTGCGCACAACGCGCATGCCGCGACCGCCGCCGCCGCCGGAGGCTTTGATAATCACCGGGTAGCCGATGCGCTTGGCATGGGCGCGGTTCTTATCCATGTCATCGCCCAGCGGGCCGTCAGAGCCCGGCACGGTTGGAACGCCCGCTTTTTTCATCGCGGTGATTGCAGACACTTTATCGCCCATCAGGCGAATGGTGTCCGCTTTCGGACCGATGAAGATAAAGCCGGACTGCTCAACCTGCTCGGCGAAGTTGGCGTTTTCAGACAGGAAGCCGTAGCCAGGGTGAATCGCCACGGCGCCGGTGATCTCAGCCGCGCTGATGATCGCCGGGATATTCAGGTAGCTTTTTACAGACGGCGCCGGGCCAATACAGACCGTTTCATCCGCCATAAGCACGTGTTTTAAATCACGATCTGCAGTGGAGTGCACGGCGACAGTCTTAATGCCAAGCTCTTTGCAGGCACGAAGAATACGCAGTGCGATCTCGCCGCGGTTTGCGATAACAATTTTATCCAGCATGTTCGCCTCGTTACTCGATGACGACCAGCGGCTCGTCAAATTCTACCGGTTGACCACTTTCCACCAGAATCGCCTTCACGGTACCGGACTTGTCCGCTTCGATCTGGTTCATCATTTTCATGGCCTCGACGATGCACAGAGTGTCGCCCGCGTTCACTTTCTGCCCGATTTCAATGAAGGCTTTCGCATCCGGGCTCGGCGTGCGGTAGAACGTACCAACCATTGGGGAGCGTACGATGTGACCACTGATTTCTGCTTTAGCCGGCGCTTCTGGCGCAGCCGGTGCGGCAGCGGGTGCTGGCTGCGGAGAAACCATCGGTGAGGCATAAGCCTGCTGCATAACCGGATAGCCCGCGTTTGGCGCGGCGCGGCTGATGCGTACAGACTCTTCACCTTCAGAAATTTCCAGTTCGGAGATACCTGATTCTTCAACCAGCTCGATCAGTTTTTTAATCTTACGAATATCCATGAGTGGGTTCCGTACTCTTTGTTTAGTGTGATTATGACAGGCGTTTTATCGCTGTCTGTAAAGCGTATGTATAACCATCGGCGCCTAATCCACAGATGACACCGGCAGAAATATCAGAGAGATATGAATGATGGCGAAACGGCTCGCGGGCATGAACGTTACTCAGGTGTATCTCGATAAACGGGATGCTCACCGCCAGCAGCGCATCACGGATCGCAACGCTGGTATGCGTAAACGCGGCCGGATTAATCAGGATATAGTCGATGTTGTCTTTAGCCTGATGAATTCGGTCAATGATGGCGTGCTCGGCATTCGACTGCAAATGCTCCAGGGACGCATTCAGAGCGCCGGCTTCCTCGGTTAAACGGTTAACAATCTCCGCTAACGTCAGGGTGCCGTACTTCTCCGGCTCTCGGGTGCCGAGCATGTTCAGATTCGGACCATTCAAAAGCAAAATGCGAAACTTGTTGGACATTGTGCTGCTATCTCCTGCAACTCTCAGGCAAAAAACAAAATATACCTTCGATACGCAATTGTCATCTTTTCAGTGGCGAAAAAACACTGTCGGGAAAACTAAGGTCGCACATTATAACGATTTCGTTGCATTTGGCAGCTAAATACTGGTCTTATCAGGGAAGATTATCAATACCTAAATAAGAAAGCCCTCCGGAGAGGGCGCGTTCTGCGGGAAACTGCACATTATTGGAAACTATCGAAACCAGATCCGGAACTTTTTATAACGGCAGGCTAAAAGTACGAAAGCGGCCACGGCGTACAGCACCGGCTGCGGCGACATAATTTTGACCGACCACAAGTAGTGTATCGGTGCGAGGATCGCCACCAGATAAACGAAGTTGTGCAGTTTCTGCCATCGGGAGCCTAATTTTCGCTGCGCCCGCTGGAAAGATGTCGCCGCCAGCGCCAGCAGAATAATCCAGCTTATCAATCCCAGCGTGAGGTACGGGCGGTTAATGACTTCCTGCGCCAGCAGACCCAAATTTTGAATACCCAATTCCAGCAAGGCGTAGCTGGTTAAATGCAGCGTCGCCCAGGCAAAGCACCACAATCCCAGCAGCCGCCGGGTGCGTATCAATAAAGGCTGCTTAGCGTAGCGCGCCAGCGGGGCTACCAGCAAGGAGGCGAGCAGCAGTTTAAGAGCCATCCTACCGGTGAAGTGCTGAATGTCTTTGGCCGGATCGGCGCTAAAGTCACCGTGATAGCCCGCCCAAAATAGCCACGCCAGCGGTAAAAATGCCGCAAGATGCAGCCCGACCTTGAGCCAGACTATCTGCTTTGTGTTAAGGCGCACTCAGAAGTTCTCCTTCAGGTTGAGTCCTTTATAAAGAGAAGCAACCTGATCGGCGTAGCCGTTAAACAGCAGCGTGGGCTGGCGCTTAACGTCCAGCACGCCGCCGGAGCCGATGAAGCGCTCGGTGGCCTGCGACCAGCGGGGATGATCGACGTGCGGATTGACGTTGGCATAGAAGCCGTACTCGTCGGAGGCCGCCATATTCCAGGTGGTGGGCGGCCGCTCGCGAGTCAGGGTAATACTGACGATAGATTTTATGCCTTTAAAACCGTATTTCCACGGCACGGTAAGGCGCACCGGCGCGCCGTTCTGCGGCGGCAGGGCTTTACCGTAGACGCCGACGCTCAGCAGCGTCAAGGGATGCATTGCCTCGTCCAGGCGCAGCCCCTCCACGTAGGGATATTTCAGGCCGCCGCCGATAAAGCGGTCCTGCTGTCCCGGCATCACGTCCGGCGCGTACAGGGTTTTGAAAGCCACATATTTGGCGTTTCCGGTAGGATCTGCCAGCGCCAGCAGCTTGTGCAGCGGAAAACCAATCCACGGCACCACCATCGACCACGCCTCGACGCAGCGCATGCGGTATATGCGCTCTTCCAGCGGAAAGCGTTTGGTTAAGTCGTCGTGATCGAGAGTCAGCGGCTTGTTCACTTCACCGTCGATTTTTAAAGTCCAGGGATCCGTTTTCAGGCTGCCGGCATTAGCGGCAGGATCGGCTTTATCAAGCCCAAATTCGTAGAAGTTATTGTAGCCGGTGACTTTGTCTTCCGGCGTCAGGGGCAGGTCGCTGCGCCACTGCGCGGGGCGGGTAAAGTCCAGCGGCTTGCCGGAGGGGGCCGGCGGGCGGTTGTTGCCTTTAAACCAGTCCAGCAGGTCGGCACCGGCAGAAGATGGGAGTGCAGCTGCGCCCGCGCCAATGCCGAGCATCTTCAGCACCTGGCGGCGCCTGAGCAAAAATACGGATTCCGGGGTTACATCGGCTTCCGTTAACTTTTTAGGTGACATGGCATCCTCCATCATGATTTATAGTAATCATGACGGAGGCAGAGCATTAGCGCGAATATCTCACGAAAATGTGAAGATTAGGCCAGCTTGACCAGCGTGCGGCCCTGTACCTGGTTATTGATGATGCGCTGTGCGTACTCTGGCGCCTGAGCCAGCTCGATCTCGGTGGCCGCCTGCTGGTAGAAGCTGGCCGGAATAAGATCGGCGAGCCGACGCCAGGCTTCGGCGCGGCGCGCGGGCGGCGTCATCACCGAATCCACGCCCTGCAGGCGGACGTTGCGCAGAATAAACGGCATCACGGTGGTCGGCAGGCCAAAACCGCCTGCCAGGCCGCAGGCCGCCACGCAGCCGCCGTAGTTCATCTGCGCCAGCACTTTTGCCAGCACTTTGTCGCCCACGGTATCTACCGCGCCTGCCCAGACCTGCTTCTCCAGCGGACGAGTTTCAGCAAACGCATCGCGGCCAATAATGCGGCTGGCGCCGAGCGCTCGCAGATAATCATGCGTGCTTTCGCGTCCGGAAACGGCCACCACCTGATAGCCCAGCGCGTGCAGCAGCGCCACGGCAGTGCTGCCCACGCCGCCGCTGGCGCCGGTCACCACGATTTCGCCATCTTCGGGGCGGATACCGGCATCGTCCAGCGCCATCACGCACAGCATGGCGGTAAAGCCTGCCGTGCCCAGAATCATCGCCTGGCGGCCGTCCAGCCCGGCGGGCTGCGCCACCAGCCAGTCGCCGCTAACCCGCGCGCGCTGAGCCAGCCCGCCCCAGTGGTTTTCACCCACGCCCCAGCCGGTGAGGATCACCCGCTCGCCAGTGTGAAAGCGCGGGTCTTCGCTGCTGTGCACCGTACCGGCAAAGTCAATGCCGGGCACCATCGGAAAATTGCGGATGATTTTGCCCTTGCCGGTAATGGCGAGGGCATCTTTATAGTTGAGGCTCGACCAGTCAATATCGACGGTGACACCACCCTGCGGCAGCTGGCTTTCGTCAATATGCTGAATTGATGCAACAGTCTTATCATCCTGCTGATCTAAGATTAACGCCTGCATGATCCCTCCTCGGGTGGTTAGCGATTGGAAAAAAATTTCTGAAGACTATACTCGCTTAGTAAAGTGTGGCACCGATTTAACGCAATAAATTGCCAGATGCGTTCACTCTGGTAGTATGCTCAGGCCATGCCGGAACGCTAGTTGGTACTTACTGACTTTAATGTGCGAGAGCGGGTGTCCGGTCAGTCGGGCTGTTTTTGACTCACGGAGTTAATACAGGGATGCGATTAACGACGAAATTTTCCGCCTTTGTGACGCTGCTGATAGGTCTCACTATCTTTGTCACGCTAATCGGCAGTTCGCTAAGCTTCTATAACGGTATTCAGCAGAAGTCGGACTCGCGCATACGCGCCGTAGCGACCATCATTGACACCCGCCTTATCAATACGCCATTTGCGCAGCTGGATAGCGAAATGGACGAAATGATGGTGCCCGTGGATATTGTCAGTATCCGCTGTGTGGTGAACGGAAAGCCTGTTTTTAGCCATACGCGGCGCACCAGCTATCAGCCTGTAGGCAGCAACTACCGCTTCCGCGAGCTGAGCGTGGCATCAATCCGCAATCCCGGGATGACCATTGAACTGCGCTATCTCGACCCGATGGTTAACGATTTTCACTCTCTTTTGACCACTGCACCGCTCACCGTCGCTATTGCCTTTATGGTGCTGGTGGTGTTTCTGGCGGTGCGCTGGCTGCGCAACCAGCTTTCCGGCCAGGAGCTGCTCGAGCGCCGCTCAACGCGCATTTTGAACGGCGAGCGCGGCAACCAGGTGCGCGGCTCGGTTCACGAATGGCCGGCGCGCGCCAGCAGCGCGCTGGACGTGCTGCTCTCTGAGATCCAGTTCGCCGGCGAGCAGCGCAGCCGCATGGATACGCTGATTCGCTCCTATGCCGCGCAGGACAGTAAGACCGGGCTGAGCAACCGGCTGTTTTTCGATAATCAGCTGGCCACCCAGCTTGAAGATCCAGATAAAGTAGGCTCTTACGGCATCGTGATGATTATACGGGTTCCCGAATTCGATTTGCTGCGTGACAACTGGGGCCGGGCGGCGGCGGAAGAGCATTTCCTGACATTCATTAACATGCTCTCAACGTTCATGCTGCGCTATCCGGGAGCGCTGCTGGCGCGCTATCACCGCAGCGACTTCGCGGTTCTGCTGCCGCACCGGACGCTGAAAGAGGCCGACAGCATTGCCTCACTGCTGCTGAAAGCAGTCAATACGCTGCCGCCGACCAAAATTCTCGATCGTGACGACATTATGCACATTGGCATTTGTAGCTGGCGCAGCGGGCAGACGACCACTCAGGTGATGGATCACGCGGAATCGGCGGTACGTAACGCGGTGCTGCAGGGCAGCAACAGCTGGGCGGTTTATGACGATACGCTGCCGGAAAAAGGGCGCGGTAACGTCCGCTGGCGCACCCTGATTGAAGAGATGCTGACCCGCGGCGGCCCGCGCTTCTATCAAAAGCCGGCCCTGCAGTACGACGGGCGCGTACATCACCGGGAGCTCATGTGCCGGATGTTTGACGGTAAAGAAGAAGTGGTTGCCGCCGAGTATATGCCGATGGTGATCGAGTTTGGCCGGGCGGAGGAGTATGACCGGCTGCAGATAACCCGACTGCTGCCGTTTCTCTCATTCTGGCCGGAAGAGAGGCTGGCGATGCAGGTGACGGTTGAGTCGCTAATTCGCCCTCGATTCCAGCGCTGGCTGCGCGATACGCTCATGCAGTCTGAAAAATCTCATCGATCCAGGATTATTTTTGAACTTGCAGAGGCGGATGTCTGTCAACATATCAGCCGATTACAGCCTGCGGTGCGTTTAATCACCGCGCTGGGGGCAAGAGTAGTGGTGATTCAGGCGGGTTTAACCCTCGTGGGCACCAGCTGGATCAAGGATTTGTCAGTCGATGTTATCAAGCTTCACCAGGGCCTGGTGCGCAATATTGAGAAGCGCAGCGAGAACCAGCTGCTGGTGCAGAGCCTGGTGGAGGCCTGCAAGGGAACCTCTACCCAGGTTTACGCCACTGGCGTATGCAGCCGCAGCGAGTGGCAAGTCCTTAGAGAATGCGGTGTTTTAGGCGGTCAGGGCGTATTTTTCGCGGCCGTACAGCCGCTTGACACCAGCGTGAAAAAATATTCGCAAAGATACTCTGTTTGATCTGCCGTTTGACGTGATTTCACGTAGAATAACGCGCGCTGTTGCTTCGGAGGTACGCTCGACGACCTGCCGACATGTTTCAGGAAAAGCCAGTGTTCGTCCTTTAAGTTAGCTGCAATGTCAGCGAGGTGTGCTGCGGTCCTGACGGCTGTCAGACTGAAATTGTAACAAAGGAAACGAACTGCACTAATTTTCACCGCTGCAGCCGATTTTTGCGCCTTGTCGCTGCTGCGTGTGGTTGGTAAAGTAAGCGGATTTTGTGTTCCGCCCCAGCTTTCAGGATTATCCCTTAGTATGTTGAAAAAATTTCGTGGCATGTTTTCCAATGACCTGTCCATTGACCTGGGTACTGCGAATACCCTGATTTATGTAAAAGGACAAGGCATCGTACTGAATGAGCCTTCCGTAGTCGCCATTCGTCAGGATCGTGCCGGTTCTCCGAAAAGCGTCGCGGCGGTGGGCCATGAAGCAAAGCAGATGCTTGGCCGTACGCCGGGCAACATCGCAGCTATTCGTCCGATGAAAGACGGCGTTATCGCCGACTTTTTCGTGACCGAAAAGATGCTGCAGCACTTCATTAAGCAGGTTCACAGCAACAGCTTCATGCGCCCGAGCCCGCGCGTGCTGGTGTGCGTACCGGTTGGGGCAACCCAGGTTGAGCGTCGCGCTATCCGCGAATCCGCTCAGGGCGCCGGCGCTCGCGAAGTTTTCCTGATTGAAGAACCGATGGCGGCGGCAATTGGCGCAGGCCTGCCGGTATCTGAAGCGACCGGCTCTATGGTTGTGGATATCGGTGGCGGTACGACCGAAGTGGCCGTTATCTCCCTGAACGGCGTGGTTTACTCCTCCTCCGTGCGTATTGGCGGCGACCGCTTCGACGAAGCCATCATCAATTACGTACGCCGTAACTATGGCTCCCTGATTGGTGAAGCCACCGCCGAGCGTATCAAGCACGAGATTGGTTCCGCCTACCCGGGCGACGAAGTGCGCGAAATCGAAGTGCGCGGTCGTAACCTGGCCGAAGGCGTGCCGCGCGGCTTTACCCTGAACTCGAACGAAATTCTTGAAGCACTGCAGGAGCCGCTGACCGGCATCGTTAGCGCGGTGATGGTGGCGCTGGAGCAGTGCCCGCCGGAGCTGGCCTCTGACATCTCCGAGCGCGGCATGGTGCTGACCGGTGGTGGTGCGCTGCTGCGCAACCTCGACCGCCTGTTAATGGAAGAGACAGGAATTCCTGTCGTAGTTGCAGAAGATCCACTGACCTGTGTTGCCCGCGGCGGCGGCAAGGCGCTGGAAATGATCGACATGCACGGCGGCGACTTGTTTAGCGAAGAGTAGTCAGCCTGAAGTCTGGGGCAGCGCAGGCTGCCCCAGTTATTTCACTGACGCGAGAGTACGCATAGCCTATGAAGCCCATTTTTAGCCGTGGCCCGTCGCTGCAGATTCGCCTGATTCTGGCGGTGCTGGTCGCGCTTGGCGTTATTATTGCCGACAGCCGCCTCGGTACGTTCAGCCAAATCAGAACGTACATGGATACCGCCGTAAGCCCTTTCTACTTCATTTCAAACGGTCCTCGCGAACTTCTTGACGGGATCTCACAGACTCTGGCAACCCGCGACCAGCTCGAGCTGGAAAACCGCGCCCTTCGCCAGGAGCTGCTGCTTAAAAACAGCGATCTGCTGATGCTTGGCCAGTACAAACAGGAAAACGCCCGCCTGCGCGAGCTGCTGGGTTCTCCGCTGCGCCAGGACGAACAGAAGATGGTCACGCAGGTGATCTCTACCGTAAACGATCCCTACAGCGACCAGGTGGTTATCGACAAAGGCAGCGTTAACGGCGTGTACGAAGGCCAGCCGGTGATCAGCGATAAAGGCGTCGTTGGTCAGGTGATTGCCGTTGCCAAGCTGACCAGTCGCGTGCTGCTGATCTGCGACGCAACCCACGCGCTGCCCATTCAGGTGCTGCGCAACGATATTCGCGTCATTGCCGCCGGTAACGGCTGCACGGACGATCTGCAGCTGGAGCATCTGCCGGCCAATACCGATATTCGCGTTGGCGACGTGCTGGTGACATCCGGTCTCGGCGGCCGTTTCCCGGAAGGTTATCCGGTAGGCGTGGTTTCCTCCGTTAAGCTGGATACCCAGCGCGCGTATACCGTCATTCAGGCGCGCCCGACCGCGGGCCTTCAGCGTCTGCGCTATCTGCTGCTGCTGTGGGGCGCCGATCGCAACGGCGCCAATCCGATGACGCCGGAAGAGGTGCATCGCGTGGCGAACGAGCGCCTGATGCAGATGATGCCTCAGGTGCTGCCGTCTACTGACACTATGGGGCCGCCGGCACCGTTGCCGGCACCGGCGACGGGAATGACCGGAGAAGCCTCTCACGCCTCTTCGTCAGGAGGGCAGTAGTGGCCAGCTATCGAAGCCAGGGACGCTGGGTAATCTGGCTGTCGTTTTTGGTGGCGCTCCTGCTGCAGGTTATGCCCTGGCCGGATGACCTTATTGTCTACCGGCCAAACTGGGTCCTGCTGATCCTGCTCTACTGGATCCTCGCTCTTCCGCACCGGGTGAATGTCGGGACGGGTTTCGTGATGGGTGCCATACTTGATCTCATTAGCGGCTCAACCCTCGGCGTTCGCGCGCTGTCGCTCAGCATCATCGCCTATCTGGTGGCGCTCAAATATCAGCTCTTTCGCAACCTCGCGCTCTGGCAGCAGGCGCTGGTGGTGATGCTGCTGTCGCTGTCCGTTGATATTGTGGTGTTCTGGGCCGAATTTTTAGTGATTAACGTGGCCTTCAAACCAGATGTTTTCTGGAGCAGCGTAGTAAACGGCGCGCTCTGGCCGTGGCTGTTTCTGCTGATGCGAAAAATTCGTCAGCAATTCTCTGTACAATAAAGGTTTCTATGACAATGCTTTATCTCGCCTCCGGTTCACCTCGCCGCCAGGAGCTGCTCACGCAGCTGGGAATTCGCTTCGAGCGTCTGGTTCCCGGTATCGAAGAACAGCGCCAGCCGCAGGAGACAGCGCCGCATTACGTCACGCGCCTCGCGCGTGAAAAAGCGCAGGCTGGCGTTGCGCTGGCCGCGCGCGATCTGCCGGTGCTGGGGGCGGATACCATTGTCGTACTGAATGGCCAGGTGCTGGAGAAGCCAAAAGATAAAGAGCAGGCTGCCGCAATGCTCAGACAGCTCTCCGGGCAGACGCATCAGGTGCTGACGGCGATAGCACTGGCGGACCGCACGCAAACCATCGACTGTCAGGTGATGACAGAAGTGACCTTCCGGGTATTATCTGAGGAAGACATTGCGGACTACGTAGCCAGCGGCGAACCGATGGATAAAGCCGGCGCATACGGTATTCAGGGCCTGGGCGGCTGTTTTGTGAGAAAAATAAACGGCAGCTATCATGCCGTGGTTGGCCTGCCGCTGGTAGAGACGTATGAGTTGCTGGGTAACTTTAACGCACTGCGTGAACAAAGGGATAAACATGACGGCTGAATTATTGGTAAACATAACGCCTTCTGAGACGCGGGTCGCGTACATCGACGGCGGTATTCTGCAGGAGATCCACATCGAGCGCGAGGCGCGGCGTGGCATCGTAGGCAATATCTACAAGGGTCGGGTTAGTCGCGTACTTCCTGGGATGCAGGCGGCATTTGTAGATATTGGCCTGGACAAGGCCGCGTTTCTTCACGCTTCTGACATCATGCCGCACACCGAGTGCGTGGCGGGTGATGAGCAGAAGCAGTTTACAGTGCGCGATATTTCGGAGCTGGTGCGCCAGGGGCAAGACTTAATGGTGCAGGTGGTGAAAGATCCACTGGGTACCAAAGGTGCCCGCCTTACCACTGACATCACGCTGCCTTCCCGCTACCTGGTCTTTATGCCTGGCGCCTCCCACGTTGGGGTTTCCCAGCGCATTGAAAGCGAAGCCGAGCGCGAGCGGCTTAAACGCGTAGTCAGCGACTATTGCGACGAGCAGGGCGGTTTTATTATCCGCACCGCTGCTGAAGGCGTGTGCGAGGCGGATCTGGCCTCCGATGCCGCTTACCTTAAACGCGTCTGGACGAAGGTTATGGAGCGCAAAAAACGCCCCCAGACCCGCTATAAAATGTACGGCGAGCTGGCCCTGGCCCAGCGCGTGCTGCGTGATTTTGCTGACGCGCACCTGGACCGTATCCGCGTAGATTCCCGCCTGACGTTTGAATCCTTGACCGAGTTCACCGCTGAATATATGCCCGAAATGACCGGCAAGCTTGAACACTACAGCGGTCGCCAGCCCATCTTCGATCTGTTTGATGTGGAAAACGAGATCCAGCGTGCGCTGGAACGCAAAGTCGAGCTCAAATCAGGCGGCTATCTGGTGATTGACCAGACCGAGGCGATGACCACCGTCGATATCAACACCGGCGCGTTCGTCGGCCACCGCAATCTTGACGATACTATCTTCAATACCAATATTGAGGCCACCCAGGCCATTGCCCGCCAGCTGCGCCTGCGCAATCTCGGTGGGATCATCATCATCGACTTTATCGATATGAATAATGAAGACCACCGCCGCCGGGTGCTGCATTCGCTGGATCAGGCGTTAAGTAAAGACCGGGTGAAAACCAGCATCAACGGCTTCTCTCAGCTCGGGCTGGTGGAGATGACCCGCAAGCGCACGCGGGAAAGTCTTGAACACGTCCTGTGCAACGAGTGCCCCACCTGCCAGGGCCGCGGGCGCGTGAAGACAGTGGAAACCGTATGCTACGAGATAATGCGCGAGATTGTGCGCGTGCATCACGCCTATGACTCCGACCGTTTTCTGGTCTACGCTTCTGCCGCAGTCTCTGAAGCCCTGAAAGGGGAAGAGTCTCACGCGCTGGCCGAAGTCGAAATCTTTGTCGGCAAGCAGGTCAAGGTACAAACAGAACCGCTCTATAATCAGGAGCAGTTTGACGTGGTAATGATGTAATTCCTGCTGTTACAAGGAGAGGTGCGTGAGGCGTTTGCCCGGAATACTGCTGATCGCTTTGGCGACACTGATCGTTATCGTCGCGCTACTGGTGAGCGGCCTGCGCCTTGCGCTGCCGCATCTCAACACGTGGCGGCCTCAGCTGCTGGCCCATGCCAGCCAGATGGCCGGGCACCCGGTGGAAGCCTCCTCGCTGAAGGCCAGCTGGGAAAATTTTGGCCCGACGCTGGACATCCGCGATCTCAGAACCACCATGAACGACGGCGGCGAGCTGTCGGTCAAGCGCGTTACCCTGGCCTTTGACGTCTGGCAGAGCCTGCTGCACCTGCGCCCGCAGTTTCGCGAGCTGACCTTCTGGCAGCTAAACGTTCACACCGACTCCACTCTGCAAAGCAATGATGGTTCCGGCGACCTGGAAGCGGATCGCGTAGGCGACCTGTTCCTGCGCCAGTTCGATCAGTTCACCCTGCGCGACAGCCAGCTGAGCTTTTTGACGCTTTCCGGCAAGCGTGTGGCGCTCTCCATTCCCCAGCTCACCTGGCTTAACGGAAAAAACCGCCACCGCGCCGAAGGGGAGCTGAGCCTTTCCAGCCTGACCGGCCAGCACGGCGTCATGAAAGTACGCATGGATATGCGCGACCAGGGCGGCATTCTTAACGAAGGCCGGGTCTGGCTGCAGGCCGATGATATCGACGTTAAACCGTGGCTCAGCCAGTGGACCCAGGACAATGTTGCGCTCACCTCGGCGCGGTTCAGCCTTGAAGGCTGGATGACGCTTGCCAGAGGTGATATCACCAGCGGCGACGTCTGGCTAAAAAAGGGCGGCGCCAGCTGGCAGGGGGATAACCGAACCCATACGCTCTCCGTCGATAACCTCACCACCCACGTTGCCCGGGAAGGGAACGGCTGGGCTTTTCATATTCCCGATACCCGCATCGCCATTGACGACAAGCGCTGGCCCCGCGGCGCGCTGGCACTGGCGTGGTTCCCGGATAAAGACAACGACCAGAAAGAGAGCCAGAACGGCGGCGAGATCCGGCTGCGCGCCAGCAACCTTGAGCTGGGCGGTCTGGCGGGGCTACTGCCGATTGCGGAGAAACTCTCTCCGTCGCTGGGGGATATCTGGCAGACGGCCCAGCCCAGCGGGAAAATTGACATGCTGGCGCTGGATATTCCGCTGCGCAACGCTGATAAAACCCGCTTTAAGGCCGCGTGGAGCGATCTGGCATGGAAGCAGTGGAAGCTGCTGCCGGGCGCCGAGCACGTTTCCGGTACCGCCGAAGGCAGCGCCGAAAACGGCGTGCTCAACGTCGCCATGAAAGATGCGGTGATGCCTTACGAAACGGTATTTCGCGCGCCGCTGCAGATTAGCCGCGGCGGGGCAAACCTGCGCTGGGAGCAAAACGAAAAGGGCTTCATGCTCGACGGCCGCGATATTGACGTCCAGGCGAAAGCGCTGCGGGCCCGCGGCGGCTTCCGCTGGCTGGAACCGAAGGGCGATGCGCCGTGGCTCGGTATTCTGGCGGGTATCAGCACCAGCGACGGCGGCGAGGCCTGGCGTTATTTCCCGGAAAATCTGATGGGAAAAGATCTGGCAGACTATCTTACAAGCGCTATCAAAGGCGGGCAGGCGGATAATGCGACGCTGGTTTACAGCGGTAATCCGCATCTTTTCCCCTACAAACACAATGAAGGTCAGTTCCAGGTTTGGGTGCCGCTGCGCAATGCAACCTTCGCGTTTCAGCCCGGCTGGCCCGCGCTGAAAAATCTGGATATCGATCTTAACTTTCTCAATGACGGCTTGTGGATGAAGGCGGACAGCGTCGCCCTCGGCGGCGTGACCGCGTCTAATCTTAACGCGGCGATCCCGGACTACGGCAAGCATAAGCTGATTATCGACGCCGATGTTAACGGCCCCGGCAAAAGCGTCGGTCCCTACTTCATGGAAACGCCGCTGAAAGACTCTCTCGGCACGACGCTGGAGGAGCTGCAGCTCGACGGCAATGTCGGCGCCCGCCTGCATCTGGATATTCCGCTGGACGGCGCGCAGGTGCTGGCAAAAGGCGACGTGCGGCTGAACAACAACTCGCTGTTTATCAAGCCGCTGAACAGCACCCTGGAAAACCTGACCGGCGGCTTTACCTTTGAGAACGGCAATTTACAGAGCGGGCCGCTGAAAGCCAGCTGGTTCAATCAACCGCTCAACGTGGACTTCTCCACCCGCGAAGGCGATAAGGCTTTTCAGGTGGGCGTGGATCTCGACGGCAGCTTGCAGCCGGACAAAACCGGCCTGCTGCCGCAGCAGGTGAACGATGCTCTCAGCGGCAGCGTGCCGTGGCAGGGCAAAGTCGCCATTGAACTGCCTTACAAGGGCAGCGCGAATTATAAAGTGGATATTACCGGTGACCTGAAGAATATTCACAGCAGCCTGCCCGCACCGGTCAACAAAGAAGCGGGCCAGCCGCTGCCGGTGAAAGTCAATGTCACCGGCGGGCTGGAGCGTTTCGATTTAACCGGCAGCGTAGGCGGCAATCACCACTTCAACAGCCGCTGGCTGCTGGGGCAAAAGCTGAAGCTCGACCGCGCCATCTGGACTTCGGACAGCCGCAGCATGCCGCCGCTGCCGGATGCCTCCGGGCTTGAGCTGAACCTGCCGGAGATGGACGGTATGCAGTGGCTGGCGCTGTTCCGCAAGGGCGCGGCGGATAGCGTTGGCGCGTCTACCGAGTTTCCGACCCGCATTACGTTACGCACGCCGGCGCTGTTAATGGGCGGCCAGCGCTGGAATAATCTGAGCGTGGTCGCCGGGCCCGTTGCCGGTGGCACTAAAGTTGACGCTCAGAGCCGCGAAATTAACGGTTCGCTGACCATGCGCGACCGCGGTCCGTGGCTGGCGAATATTAGCTATCTTTACTTCAACCCGGCAAGCGGCGGCAGCGCGCCTGCATCCGGCAGTACGCCCGCCGGCGGCGAGGATCCCATTAACTTTAAGGGCTGGCCGAGCCTGCAGCTGCGCTGCGCCGAGTGCTGGCTGTGGGGGCAAAAATATGGCCGCATCAACGGCGATTTTGCCATCAGCGGCGATACGCTGTCGCTGACCAATGGCCTGGTCGATACCGGTTTCGCACGTCTGACCACCAGCGGCGAATGGGTCAATACGCCGGGCGGCGAGCGCAGTGCCCTGAAGGGCAAGCTCAGCGGTAAGAAAATCGACACGGCGGTTAGCTTTTTCGGCCTCGACTCGCCAATCCGCGACTCTTCATTCGATATTGATTACGATCTGCACTGGCGCGCCGCGCCGTGGAAGCCGGATGTCACGACGCTGAACGGCATTATCAAAACCCACATGGGTAAGGGTGAATTTACCGATATCAGTACCGGCCACGCCGGGCAGCTGCTGCGGTTAGTGAGTTTTGATGCCCTGCTGCGCAAGCTGCGCCTTGATTTCAGCGATACGTTCAGCGAAGGCTTTTACTACGACTCGATGAAAAGCACCGCCTGGATTAAAGACGGCAAGCTGCACACCGACGATACGCTGGTGGACGGGCTGGAGGCGGATATTGGCCTGAAGGGCACGCTGGATCTGGTGCAGCGGCGCATTGATATGGAGGCGATTGTGGCCCCGGAGATCTCCACGACCGTTGGCGTGGCGACCGCCTTTGTGATTAACCCGATTGTCGGCGCAGCGGTGTTTGCCGCCAGCAAAGTGCTGGGGCCGCTGTGGAACAAGGTCTCCATTTTGCGCTACCGCATCACCGGGCCCATCGATCAGCCGCAGATCAACGAAGTGCTGCGCCAGGCGCGCAGCGATAAAACGCAATGATTTGACGGGGCGAGTGAATTGCCCCACTCTCATACTATTCTTAGCTAAAGCGATTAACACCATGAGCCTGAACCTGGTAAGTGAACAACTGCTGTCGGCAAACGGCCTGAACCATCAGGATCTGTTTGCCATTCTTGGCCAACTTGCCGAGCGCCGCCTCGACTACGGCGATCTCTATTTTCAATCGAGCTATCACGAATCCTGGGTAATGGAAGACAGCATCATCAAAGATGGTTCTTACAATATTGACCAGGGCGTCGGCGTTCGCGCGGTGAGCGGAGAGAAAACCGGCTTTGCCTACGCGGATCAGATTAGCCTGCAGGCGCTGCAGCAAAGCGCGCAGGCGGCCCGCACCATCGTGCGCGATACCGGCGACGGCAAGGTTCACGCCCTGGGCGGGAAAGATCACCCGATGCTGTACACCAGCCTCGATCCGCTGCAGAGCATGAGCCGCGAAGAGAAACTCGACGTGCTGCGTCGGGTCGATAAAGCCGCCCGCGCCGCGGACAAGCGCGTGCAGGAAGTCTCTGCCAGCCTGAGCGGTGTCTATGAGCTGATTCTGGTGGCGGCAACAGACGGCACTCTCGCGGCCGACGTGCGTCCACTGGTGCGCCTTTCCGTCAGCGTGCTGGTGGAAGATAACGGCAAGCGCGAGCGCGGCTCCAGCGGCGGCGGCGGCCGTTTCGGCTATGAGTGGTTCCTGGCAGACGTCGGCGGTGAAATCCGTGCGGACGCGTGGGCCCGGGAAGCGGTGCGCATGGCGCTGGTTAATCTGACCGCCGTTGCAGCACCGGCGGGTGCGCTGCCGGTAGTGCTCGGCGCGGGCTGGCCCGGCGTGCTGCTACACGAGGCGGTGGGTCACGGTCTGGAAGGCGATTTTAACCGCCGCGGCACCTCGGTCTTTAGTGGCCAGATGGACAAGCTGGTGGCCTCAGAGCTGTGCACCGTGGTTGATGACGGCACCATGACCGATCGCCGCGGCTCGGTCGCCATTGACGACGAAGGCACGCCGGGACAGTACAACGTGCTGATCGAGAAGGGCGTGCTCAAAGGCTACATGCAGGACAAGCTTAACGCCCGCCTGATGGGGATGAAGCCTACCGGCAACGGCCGCCGCGAGTCCTATGCCCATCTGCCAATGCCGCGCATGACCAACACCTACATGCTGGCAGGCCAGTCGACGCCGGAAGAGATTATCGCCTCGGTGGATTACGGCATTTTCGCGCCAAACTTCGGCGGCGGCCAGGTGGATATCACTTCCGGGAAGTTTGTGTTCTCTACCTCTGAGGCTTACCTGATTGAAAAAGGGAAAGTGACCAAAGCGGTGAAGGGCGCGACGCTGATTGGCTCAGGTATCGACGCGATGCAGCAGATTTCGATGGTTGGTAACGATCTGAAGCTGGACAGCGGCGTCGGCGTCTGCGGTAAAGAGGGGCAAAGCCTGCCGGTCGGCGTGGGTCAGCCTACGCTGAAAGTGGACAGCCTCACCGTGGGCGGCACGGCATAACCGCTTCGCACTCAGGCCCGCATCATGCGGGCTTTTTTATGCCTTTTCGCCGAGCTGGCTTCCCAGAAACGGCTTCGACACTTCCGTAAAATAGTCTGTCACATAGTTAATGCAGACCTGCACCTTGAGCGGCAGCTTGTCTTTTTCGGTATACACCGCATACACCGGCCGCGGATCGGAATGATAGCGAGGAAGCAGGATCTCAAGCTCGCCGCGCTTAATCTCATCGGCCACCCACATCAGCGGTACAAAGGCGATCCCCGCGCCCGCGGTCAGCCAGCGGCTCAGCGTCATCGGATCGTTAGTGACGAAGCGTCCCTGCGGGACAATGCGTATCGGCAGCCCCTCCGGAGAGATCAGCTCAAACTCATTGTGCGGGCGGATGCTGTACTCAAGCCAGGAGTGATTTGCCAGATCGGCGGGTTTCTCCGGGACCCCAACCTGCTGCAAGTAACTTCTGGCGCCGCACAGCACCATCGGCATTGAGCCCAGGCGACGTGAAAACAGCCCGGAATCCTGCAGAGAGCCTACGCGGATCACCAGATCCAGACCGTCGGAAATCAGATCGGGCGGCGGGATGGCGGTCACCAGATTCACCGCCAGATCGGGATACTCCCGCAGCATTTCAGCGGTAATACGCGAAAGGACATTTTGTGCCATGGTTGAAGAACAACCAATGCGCAGTGTGCCAATCGGCGTGTTGTTAAATGCGTAGAGCTGCTCGTGAACGTCCCGCGCCTCGTGCAGCATCCGCTGGCAGCCTTTATAGTAAATCTTGCCGGCCTCGGTAAGCCCCAGGCTGCGCGTGCTGCGGTTTAATAGCTTAACCTGCAGATCATTTTCGAGGCGGGACACCGTCTGGCTTATCGATGAAACGCTCATTTCCAGCTGTCTTGCCGCCGCTGTGAAGGAGCCTAATTCCACGACTTTCGCGAAAACGGACATACGCTTGAGTCTTTCCATTGTTCATTCTGAGTTAAAAGTGATTTAGATCACACAATATAGATCAAGTGATAACAGTTACGATAATATACTGTTAGTTAAATAATAAAATTAACTCCCTAATCTGCACTCTTTCATCGTCAAGGTCATCATGAGTCTCTTTCCCGTTATCGTGATTTTCGGTCTCTCGTTTCCGCCGATTTTCGTCGAGCTGCTATTGTCTCTGGCCATTTTTTGGCTCGTGCGCCGGTTGCTGGTGCCGACGGGGATCTATGATTTCGTGTGGCATCCGGCGCTGTTTAATACCGCACTCTATTGCTGCCTGTTCTACCTGATATCCCGCATGTTTGCCTGAGGTCGCTGTGAAAACACTAATAAGAAAATTCTCCCGTACGGCTATTACGGTCATTCTTGTGATACTGGCCTTTATCGCCATCTTTCATGCGTGGGTCTACTACACCGAGTCTCCATGGACCCGCGACGCGCGTTTCAGTGCAGACGTTGTGGCCATCGCCCCCGATGTGTCCGGGCTGATTACCGAAGTGGATATCAAAGATAACCAGCTGGTGAAGAAAGGGCAGACGCTGTTCGTTATTGACCGCCCGCGTTACGAAAAAGCCCTCGACGAGGCGGAAGCTGACGTAGCCTACTACCAGGCGCTGGCCGCCGAAAAGCGCCGTGAAGCAGGGCGTCGCAATAAGATTGGCACCGTGGCGCTGTCCCGTGAAGAGCTCGATCAGGCCAACAGCAGCCTGCAAACCGTCGAACACCAGCTTGCTAAATCCCAGGCAGTGCGCGACCTGGCACGTCTCGATCTGGAGCGTACCGTTATTCGCGCACCGTCCGACGGCTGGATCACCAACCTGAACGTCTACGGCGGCGAGTTCATTACCCGCGGTTCAACGGCGGTAGCGCTGGTTAAATCAGGTACGTTCTACGTTACCGCCTATATGGAAGAGACCAAACTCGAGGGCGTGCGTCCGGGATATCGCGCGGAAATTACCCCGCTAGGCAGTACTCGCGTACTGAAAGGCACGGTGGATAGCGTGGCCTCCGGCGTGACTAACGCCAGCAGCAGCGTCGATTCCAAAGGTATGGCAACCATCGACTCCAATCTGGAATGGGTGCGCCTGGCGCAGCGCGTGCCTGTCCGCATCCGCCTCGATAAGCAGGTCGGAAATCTCTGGCCCGCTGGCACAACCGCTACGGTAATTATTACCGGTGAAAAAGACCGGGATCGACGACAGATGTCCTTCTTCCAGAAGATTGGCATGCGCCTGCGTGAATTCGGTTAACGTCGATGGGCTTTTTAACGATTGAGCTTCGGCACCTGCGCTTTGCCATTAAGCTGGCTACCGCCATCGTGCTGGCGCTGTTCATCGGATTTCACTTTCAGCTGGAAACGCCGCGCTGGGCGGTGCTTACCGCGGCGATTGTCGCTGCGGGCCCGGCGTTTGCCGCAGGCGGTGAACCCTATTCGGGTGCCATTCGCTATCGCGGTATGCTGCGTATCTGCGGCACTTTTATCGGCTGCGTCGCCGCGCTGACGATCATCATTATGATGATCCGCGCGCCGCTGCTGATGATTTTAGTGTGCTGCCTGTGGGCCGGTTTCTGCACCTGGGTTTCGTCGCTGGTGCGCATCGAAAACTCCTATGCGTGGGGGCTTGCAGGCTATACGGCGCTCATTATCGTTATCAGTATTCAAAATGAGCCGCTACTGGCGCCGCAGTTTGCCGTCGAGCGCTGCAGCGAAATCGTTATCGGGATTGTCTGCGCCATCGTTGCGGATCTGCTGTTTTCGCCGCGTTCCATTAAGCAGGAGATCGACCGCGAACTTGATGCGCTGCTGGTGGCGCAATATCAGCTGATGCAGCTCTGCATTCGTCACGGCGATCCTGCTGAGGTTGATGTTGCCTGGAGCGGGCTGGTGCGCCGCACGCAGGCGCTGTCGGGAATGCGCAGCAATCTGAATATGGAGTCCTCCCGCTGGGCGCGGGCAAACCGCCGCCTGCGCGTGCTGAATACCCTTTCACTGACGCTCATTACCCAGGCCTGTGAAACCTATCTCATCCAGAACTCGCGGCCTGAGGCGGTTGCGCCATCCTGGCGCGAGCTGTTTGATAAACCGGTTGAAACCGTACAGGACGTTCACACCCAGCTTAAGCGGATGCGGCGCATTCTCTCCTGGACCGGCCAGCACGACACGCCAATCACTATCTTTACCTGGATCGGGGCAGCGACGCGTTTTCAGCTGCTCAAGCGCGGGGTGCAGAGCAATACACGCATTAGCCTGCGTGAAGAGGAGGTATTACAGGGGGAAGCGGTGGTTAAAGTCGAGTCCGCCGAGCGCCATCACGCGATGGTAAACTTCTGGCGTACCACGCTCTCCTGCGCGCTTGGAACCGTTTTCTGGCTCTGGACCGGCTGGACGTCCGGCAGCAGCGCAATGGTAATGATTGCCGTGGTCACCGCGCTGGCGATGCGCTTGCCCAATCCGCGCATGGTGGCGATGGACTTCGTGTACGGCACCATTGTCGCGCTGCCGCTTGGCGCGCTCTACTTCCTGGTGATAATGCCATCGACTCAGCAAAGTATGCTGCTGCTCTGTATTGCGCTTGCGGTGATGGCGTTTTTTATTGGTATCGAGGTACAAAAGCGCCGATTAGGCACGCTGGGTGCGCTGGCGAATACCATTAACGTACTCGTGCTGGATAACCCGATGACCTTTCACTTCAGCCAGTTTCTTGACAGCGCGCTCGGGCAGCTGGTCGGGTGCGTACTGGCGCTGATCGTCATTCTGCTGGTGCGCGACAACTCACTCTCCCGAACGGGGCGCGTGCTGCTGAATCAATTTGTGTCTGCGGCGGTTTCCTCGCTGACCACCAACAAGAACCGCCGTAAAGAAAACCATTTGCCGGCGCTTTATCAGCAGCTGTTTTTGCTGCTGAACAAATTTCCCGGGGATATGCCTAAATTTCGCCTGGCGCTGAACCTTATCATCGCCCACCAGCGCCTGCGTAATGCACCGGTGCCGGTTAACGACGATCTCTCTGCTTTCCACCGCCAGCTGCGGCGCACCGCTGACAAGCTCATATCTACCCGCAGCGATGACAGACGCCGGCAGACTTTTGATCAGCTGCTTAGCGAGCTGGAGGTTTATCAGGAGAAGCTGGTGTACTGGGACGCGCCCTTGCAGGTGACCGAGCCGGTTAAGCGCCTGACTGATATGTTGAGAAAATATCAGGGTGCCCTGGCCTAGAGCGCCTGGGATAAAAAGCCGACGACAGCGTCGGCTTTTTTTATGTTGGAGAAAAGGTGGCTCGCATCGGGTACAGCGGGCATTCACTTTCCTTCAGACATAAAAAAGCCCCCGGGGAACGGGGGCAAGTCGTCACGTCAGACGACGAGGGTTTATTTGTACAGCTCAGCGGTGGCGTGCCAGCTGTCGCCGGTGCGGGCTTCAATCACGCGGTAGCTGCTGGCGCCTTCTTTTGCTGCTTTCGCGGCCAGCTCATGGCGCATATCCATCGGAGAACTGCCAATCTGTGAAAATGAAATGGTGCCCATTGGCTGCAGGCCCTGGGCCTGCTCAGTGTTGATTTGCTGCACGGCCGCGCCGGCGCTGAATGAGAGAACCGTTGCCAGGCCCAGTGTTGCGATAATTGTCTTGTTCATAAGTGACTCCTCGTGCTGTGTATGCTGCAGCCAGAGGGTGGAACAACGCTGTATACCCGGGGCCGCAGAACATCTCAGTTAATCGTGTGACATTGCTAATTGCTTAAACTTATTTATAGAGCTCGGCAGTGGCGTGCCAGTGCGCGCCGCTGCGGGCTTCAATGATTCGGTAAGAAGATGCACCCTGCTGCTGCGCTTTCTGGCTCAGCATTTCGTTCATGTCCATCGGCGATGAACCGACGGCGCCGACGGAAATGGTGCCTACCGGCTGGCGGTTTGTCGCCTGCTCAGCATTGATTGAATCGGCAGCAAAGGCGCCGAAAGAGAGAACGGAGAGCATACCCAGAACGCTTAATGTAGTTTTGATTTTCATAATTTCTGCCTCGTCGATTTTTTTAAGAGTCTTTATTTCGTGACCCTCATCACAGAAACAAGTATACACTAGTAACTTAAAAAATTAATACCATGCTAATTGTTTACTGGGTTATTGCGTAGCAAAAATGATATTTTTTATAACTAAAAGGAATTAAAAGAGGATGAGTGATAATAAGAGGTTACTTTTAGGTTAATAAAATCATGGGGATAGTAAGATTTTGCAATTTGTGCGATAAAGGTGGCGAGATCGACTGGAGGATACAAAAAACTCAGTTAATCGCACTCAATGTCAAATTAAGTGCGGTGTAATATAGCGCTGGAGAGGTGAAAAGCATAGGTAATGCTCTCCAGTGCATCACCGGAGAGGGGGGCTACAGCTCCTGTTCGAACAGGACCAGGATAGCCTCGTAAAGATCTTTAACGCTAAAGCCGCGCGCCGGAGTGGTAAAGATGGTGTCATCGCCGGCGATGCTGCCGAGGATCCCTTCCGCTTTGCCCAGCGAGTCCAGCAGACGAGCAATCAGCTGCGCGGCACCGGGGCTGGTATGGATAACCACGACGGCATCGTTATAGTCGATATCGAGAACCAGGTTCTTGAGCGGGCTTGAGGTAGTGGGAACGCCCAGCTCTGCGGGCAGGCAATACACCATTTCCATTTTGGCATTACGGGTACGTACGGCGCCGAATTTGGTCAGCATGCGGGACACTTTCGACTGATTAATATTATCGAACCCTTCGTCCTGCAGAGCCTGAACGATCTCTCCCTGTGAACTGAACTTTTCTTCTTTAAGTAGCGATTTAAACGCTTTAATTAATTCTTCTTGCTTAGCAGAGCTTCGCATAATTCACCCATTTCATGGCGCTATAAACAACATTATTATGCATATAAATGAATTTTTATGCAAATATTCTGCCATGCGGAAGGCTGAAATAATGTTATGGAAACGGATTATTTTATCAAAAATCGTTATCGAGGAACATGCCTTCATCACGCCGTTAAAATAAGCCTAAAGGTGAATTAAATGTTATCAAAATGATGTTGTTTTGCTTATTGCGCTGGGTGTATTGTAACCGGCATCAACCTCAACCCTGCGCGCTGTAGGCCTTTCATCGATTGCAAAGTAAGCAGTAACAAGGCTTTCGTGCGGAGAGCGCCGCATTCTTCAGTGATGTGAGTTGTTATTGTGCATGGCGTGAATTAAGGTGCCGCGGCAGAGTTTCGGTAGATGAAATCAAACCATAATAAGGAGTTTAGGATGAAAGTTGCAGTCCTCGGCGCTGCTGGCGGTATCGGCCAGGCGCTTGCCCTACTACTCAAGACCCAACTGCCCTCAGGCTCAGAACTCTCCCTGTATGATATTGCGCCGGTAACGCCGGGTGTCGCAGTGGACCTCAGCCATATCCCTACTGATGTTAAAATCAAAGGTTTCTCCGGTGAAGATGCAAGACCCGCGCTGGAAGGCGCCGATGTCGTGCTGATCTCCGCCGGCGTTGCGCGTAAACCTGGAATGGATCGCTCCGATCTGTTCAACGTTAACGCGGGCATCGTCAAAAATCTGGTTCAGCAGATTGCGACTACCTGCCCGAAAGCATGCATCGGCATCATTACTAACCCGGTCAACACCACGGTAGCTATCGCGGCCGAAGTGCTTAAAAAAGCCGGCGTGTATGACAAAAACAAGCTGTTTGGCGTAACGACGCTGGATATTATCCGCTCAAATACCTTTGTTGCCGAGCTGAAAGGCAAGCACGCTGGCGACATCAACGTGCCGGTGATCGGCGGCCATTCCGGCGTCACCATCCTGCCGCTGCTGTCGCAGATCCCGGGCGTGAGCTTCTCCGCGCAGGAAACAGCCGATCTCACGAAGCGTATTCAGAATGCGGGCACCGAAGTGGTTGAAGCGAAAGCCGGCGGCGGCTCCGCGACGCTCTCTATGGGCCAGGCCGCAGCACGCTTTGGCTTAGCGCTGGTTCGCGCACTGAACGGCGAGCAGGGTGTTGTTGAGTGCGCCTACGTCGAAGGCGACGGCAAATATGCGCGTTTCTTCTCTCAGCCGCTGCTGCTTGGTAAAAACGGGATTGAAGCGCATCAGCCGATTGGCGCCCTCAGCGATTTCGAACAGCAGTCGCTGGAAGGCATGCTGGACACGCTGAAAAAAGACATTGCCCTTGGGGAGGAGTTCGTTAATAAGTGATTGCGAGCGCAATTAACGGTTAACGGATGCAAAAACCGGAGTCGATTTACCGACTCCGGTTTTTTTATGCTAGTTGGTCGCGGGATACTCCTGCACCGTGACATTGAGCGTGATCTTTTTGTCATCGCGCATAACCACAACCGGAATTTCGGAGCCAGGGCGAATTTCTGCGACCTGATCCATCGTTTCAAGCGCGGAAATAGCCGGTTTGCCGTTAACAGAGATAATCACATCGTTGGTCTGAATGCCCGCCAGCGCCGCAGGGCCGCCCGGGGCAACATCGTTAACCACGATGCCCTGAATCTGATCCAGCGCGCTGCTCTGAGTGTGGAGCGGGGCAATCTCTCGACCGCTGATGCCGATATAGCCGCGAATAACGCGGCCGTCGCGAATCAGTTTATCCATGATTTTAGCGGCCAGCTGAAACGGAATGGCAAAACCGAGACCTTCGGGCGTTTCGCCATCGTTGCTCTTATCGAAGGAGAGGGTGTTTATGCCCATCAGCTCGCCCAGAGAGTTCACCAGCGCACCGCCGGAGTTCCCGTGGTTAATTGAGGCATCCGTTTGAAGAAAGTTCTGGCGGCCCGAGGGATTGAGGCCAATGCGGCCGGTAGCGCTGATAATCCCCTGAGTGATGGTCTGCCCGAGATTGTAAGGGTTGCCGATGGCCAGTACCACATCGCCGATATGCGGCTTGCGTTTTGCGTTAATGGGGATAACCGGCAGGCCACCGGTGGCGTTAATTTTTAACACCGCCAGATCGGTAAGCGTGTCCGAGCCTACCAGCAGGGCTTCAAAAAACCGGCCATCCTGCAGGGCAATGATTATCTGGTCCGCATCGTTAATAACGTGCTTATTGGTCAGAATGTAGCCGCGCTCGTCCATAATCACTCCCGAGCCCAGCGTCAGCATATTGCGGCTGCTGTTATTCACCGCCCGGTTGTAGACATTCACCACCGCAGGTGCGGCGCGCTTAACGGCCTCATTGTAGCTGGCCGGTGATTCATCGGCGCTGTCATAGTGCGGCGACGATAGCGGTTTTAACTGGCGCAGTGAGGGCATGGCTGCCAACAGAATAGCGCCAACAATCAAACCGATAGCGATTGAACGAATAAGCTTTACGAGCATGATGCAGTTATCACTAATAGCTGATAGGGAGTCTGCCGCAGCATACCATGAGTTGCGCGGACATCACACGCGGGTGATGTCCGGCTGTGAGATTAACTAACGCAGCAGCAAATAGAGATTCCGATCTCCGCGCATCACGTTAAGCGCAATAACGTCAGGTTTGCTCTCCAGGATCTTACGCATATCAATAATTGTGCGCGTCCGATCGCGGTTAATGCCGATAATGACGTCGCCCTTATGGAGGCCCGCCTGCGCCGCCGGGCTTTGCGGGGCGAGATCGTCAACCGCGACGCCCGGCGTACCGTCTTTCATCTGGCCGTCGCTCAGCGACGCGCCGGTTAACGCCGGGGAGAGTTCTCCGGCGGAGGCGGTTGACGTTGGGCTCTTGTCCAGCGTGACCTCCACGCTCAGCGACTTCCCTGCACGCAGCAGGCCCAGCGTCACTTTGGTACCCGGCGCCGTGGTTGCAATACGCGAGCGCATATCGGCAAAGCTGGTCAGCGGTTTGCCGTTAAGGCTAACGATCACGTCCCCGGACTTCACGCCCGCTTTTGCCGAACCTGATCCCGGCAGCACCTCGCTTACAAACGCGCCGCGCTGAACGTTCAAATTCATTGCTTTGGCAATATCGGCGTTCATTTCCATGCCCCGCACGCCCAGCAGCCCACGCTGTACTTCGCCGTCGTGCATCAACTGCCCGGCGAGAGTCATCGCCATATTGCTGGGGATCGCGAATCCAATGCCGATGCTGCCGCCGCCGGAAGCCAGGATCGCGGTATTCATCCCCACCAGCTCGCCGTTGAGATTAACCAGCGCGCCGCCGGAGTTGCCGCGGTTAATAGAGGCATCGGTCTGAATAAAGTTTTCCAGCCCTTCAAGATTAAGCCCGCTGCGCCCGAGCGCTGAGACAATGCCGGATGTTGCTGTCTGCCCAAGGCCAAAGGGATTGCCAATAGCGACAGTAAAATCGCCGACCCGCAGCTTATCGGAGTCGGCAATCGCGATTTGCGTAAGATGATCTGCTTTTTTCAGCTGGAGCAGAGCGATATCGCTTTGCTCGTCGCTGCCCACCAGGCTGGCATCAAACTTGCGCCCGTCGTTGAGCACCACGCTGATTTTCTGCGCGTTGCTGATCACGTGATTGTTGGTCAGCACATAACCTTTTGCGGCATTAATAATAATGCCGGAACCGAGGCCCTCGAACTGGCGCGGTGCGTTATCGGGCTGGCTGTCGCCAAAAAAGCGCTTCAGCTCGTCGGGAACCGGGCCGCGCGCCTGTGGCGCGGCATCTCCTTCAACCTGCACGCTGACAACCGCAGGCAGCACTTTTTCAAGCATCGGCGCAAGGCTCGGCATCGCCGGCTGGCCGGGAACCTGTGCGGGCAGGGCGGCAAACGCCGGTGAGGCGGTTCCGGACGCCAGCACAATGCTTAACGTAATCGCACTCAACAACAGATTCTTGTTCATTAATAAGGCTCTGATGGCGGGATGTATAAATGAATGATAGCCGGGATGGGGCGAGAGACACAGGCGCATCTTGTGCGCCTGTGTTATTCAGAAGAGGTTAGTCGCGCTTGGCTCCGCCGCGCAGCAGGCCGGATGCGCCGTCAGAATAGTCGCGCGGCATCTGTACCGGCACCTGGTCGTTGCTGGCTTCAGACTCGGCCAGGCGGTTGCGGAACGGGTTGCTTTCGGCGGACATTTCCGGCAGCAAATTGCTGGAGCTTTGCGCCATGTGCTGATACAGCTGGCGATAATCGTGGGCCATATTGTCGAGAAGCTCGGCGCTGCGGGCAAAGTGGCTGACCAGCTCTTCGCGATAGTCTTCCAGCTCCGCTTTGTTCTTTTCCAGCTCGTACTGCAGCGCCTGCTGCTGGCGCAGCTTGCGGTTACCAAAGCGCATTGCCACGGCACCAATTATGAGGCCGACAACTAAACCAATGAGCGCATATTCCCAGGTCATGAACTTCTCCCGTTGTATTGTGATTCCGTAGGGTTGGCAGTAAGGCTAATCGCCCGCGCCTGATGATAATGCCACTATAACCGCTATTCCCGCAGAAGTGGAATCCCGGGCGCACATAGCGTAGTGTATGACGGCGTATTTTTCGACAAACGTGAACGACAGCACGCTGCTTTTCAGGAAATAACAATAACTTATGCAAAGCATGACTCCCTCATCGCGATATCTCCAGGCCCTCGGCGAGGGCAGCCATCAGCCCGACGACGTCCAGCGCGAGGCGGTCTCACGGCTCGACGCCATCTACCAGGCTTTAACACACTCCGAAGATGTTGCGGCGCCCGCCAGCGGTCTGCGTGCAACCTTCAGCCGGCTGCTGGGAAAACGCGATGCGCTGCCTGCTGCGCCGGCGCGCGGGCTGTATATGTGGGGCGGCGTTGGCCGCGGTAAAACCTGGCTGATGGATCTGTTTTATCAAAGCCTGCCCGGCCAGCGGAAGCAGCGCCTGCACTTCCACCGCTTTATGCTGCGGGTGCACGAAGAGCTTACCGCTCTGCAGGGCCACAGCGATCCGCTGGAGATCGTCGCCGATAAATTTAAAGCCGAAACGGACGTGCTGTGCTTCGACGAGTTTTTCGTCTCCGATATTACTGATGCGATGCTGCTCGGCGGTTTAATGAAAGCGCTGTTCGCCCGGGGAATCACGCTGGTGGCGACCTCGAATATTCCGCCTGACGATCTGTACCGCAACGGCCTGCAGCGCGCCCGCTTCCTGCCCGCGATTGACGCCATAAAAGCGCACTGCGATGTAATGAATGTGGATGCCGGCATCGATTATCGCCTGCGTACCCTGACTCAGGCGCATCTGTGGCTGTCGCCGATTAATGAAGAGACGCAGCAGCAGATGGAGTCCCTGTGGCTGGCGCTGGCGGGCACGCCGCGCCCTGTTGAGGCGCCGACGCTTGAGATTAACCATCGTCCGCTACCGACGCTCGGCGAGGCTAACCATACGCTGGCCGTATCGTTCACCACGCTGTGCGTTGACGCCCGCAGCCAGCATGATTATATCGCGCTATCAAGGCTGTTCAGCGCCGTGTTGCTGTTTGATGTGCCGGTGATGACGCCGCTGATGGAGAGCGAGGCGCGTCGCTTCATCGCGCTGGTAGACGAGTTTTACGAACGTCACGTTAAGCTGGCGGTGAGCGCAGCCGCGCCGCTGCACGAGATTTATCAGGGTGAAAGACTCAAGTTCGAGTTCCAGCGCTGCCTGTCGCGCCTGCAGGAGATGCAGAGCGAGGAGTACCTCAAACGCGAGCATATGCCCTGATATCCGCGCCCGCGCGGACAGAAAACCACCGCTGAACGCTATAAAGGGGTCGATCTTTGACCCCGACTTCTCTATAATCTTGCGACCCCACGTTACGAGAAGGTTTTTTTCCCGAAACTTTCTAGTGTCGGCATAGGCTATTCGAAGGGGTAGGTTTGCCGGACTTTGTCGTGTGAACCTCAACTGACTAAACGCTTGGGTGTTCACCAACGTGTAACTAATTATTTGGGTAAGCTTTTAATGAAAACTTTTACAGCTAAACCAGAAACCGTAAAACGCGACTGGTATGTTGTTGACGCGACCGGTAAAACTCTGGGCCGTCTGGCTTCCGAACTGGCTCGTCGCCTGCGCGGTAAGCACAAAGCGGAATACACTCCGCACGTAGATACCGGTGATTACATCATCGTTCTGAACGCAGAAAAAGTTGCTGTAACCGGCAACAAGCGCGAAGACAAAATGTACTATCATCACACCGGCCACATCGGTGGTATCAAAGAAGCGACCTTTGAAGAGATGATTGCCCGCCGTCCTGAGCGTGTGATTGAAATCGCGGTTAAAGGCATGCTGCCAAAAGGCCCGCTGGGTCGTGCTATGTACCGTAAACTGAAAGTTTACGCGGGCAACGAGCACAACCACGCGGCACAGCAACCGCAAGTTCTTGACATCTAATCGGGATATAGGCAATGGCTGAAAATCAATACTACGGCACTGGTCGCCGCAAAAGTTCCGCAGCTCGCGTGTTCATCAAACCGGGCAACGGCAAAATCGTTATCAACCAGCGTTCACTGGAACAGTACTTCGGTCGCGAAACTGCCCGCATGGTAGTTCGCCAGCCGCTGGAACTGGTCGACATGGTTGAGAAACTGGATCTGTACATCACCGTTAAAGGTGGTGGTATCTCTGGTCAGGCTGGTGCGATCCGTCACGGTATCACCCGCGCTCTGATGGAGTACGACGAGTCCCTGCGTGGCGAACTGCGTAAAGCAGGCTTCGTTACCCGCGATGCTCGTCAGGTTGAACGTAAGAAAGTCGGCCTGCGTAAAGCACGTCGTCGTCCTCAGTTCTCCAAGCGTTAATTGCTTTCTGCTCTTGCAGAACAATTGGCGAAAAAACCCGCTTCGGCGGGTTTTTTTATGCAAAAAACAGGCGTTTTTAGTAACTATTATGTCTGTTTTAACCCCTTTTTTGGTATTTCCAGAATCCCTTCACCACAAGGGAATTAAGATCTGGTAAACTATCATCCAATTTTCTGCCCAAACGCTGATAGCCGTTCATTTTTTGTTGTGCTGATGAGCAAATTAACTTTGCGGCAGTTGGGAACTCACATCTGTCTGGTCACTCTGTGGCCGGTGGCAGTAATTTCTGAATATACCTGGAGGTTTTCATGGCTGTCGCTGCCAACAAACGTTCGGTAATGACGCTGTTTTCTGGTCCTACTGACATCTATAGCCATCAGGTCCGCATCGTGCTGGCTGAGAAAGGTGTTAGTTTTGAGATAGAACACGTGGAAAAGGACAATCCACCGCAGGATCTGATTGACCTCAACCCGAATCAAAGCGTCCCGACCCTTGTCGATCGCGAGCTGACCCTGTGGGAATCTCGCATCATTATGGAATATCTGGACGAGCGCTTCCCGCACCCGCCGCTGATGCCGGTTTATCCGGTTGCCCGCGGTGAAAGCCGCCTCTACATGCAGCGCATCGAGAAAGACTGGTATTCGCTGTTGAATACCGTTGAAAACGGAACTGCAGCGCAGGCGGATGCCGCCCGCAAGCAGCTGCGCGAAGAGCTGCTGGCTATTGCGCCGGTCTTCACTCAGAAACCCTATTTCCTGAGCGATGAATTCAGCCTCGTTGACTGCTACCTCGCGCCGCTGCTGTGGCGTTTGCCGGTCATGGGCATTGAGCTGGTCGGTACCGGCTCAAAAGAGATGAAAGGCTACATGACCCGCGTTTTCGAACGCGACTCTTTCCTCGCTTCCTTAACCGAAGCCGAGCGCGAAATGCGCCTGGGCCGGGGATAACGCCATGGACGTGTCGCAGTTGACGCCTCGTCGCCCCTATTTGCTGCGGGCATTCTACGAATGGCTGCTGGATAACCAGCTTACGCCGCATCTGGTGGTTGACGTGACGCTCCCGGATGTACGCGTCCCGATGGAGTATGCCCGCGACGGGCAGATCGTATTAAACATTGCCCCGCGTGCTGTGGGTAACCTGGATCTGTCCAACGACGAAGTGCGCTTCAGCGCGCGCTTCGGCGGCGTACCGCGTCAGGTTTCCGTTCCGCTGGCCGCGGTATTGGCTATTTACGCCCGCGAAAACGGCGCCGGTACGATGTTCGAACCGGAAGCCGCCTACGATGAAGACGCTCCTCACGTTAACGATAGTGAAGAGGCTAACAGCGCCGAGCCGGAAACGGTGATGTCGGTCATTGACGGTGATAAGCCCGATACGGACGACGACAGCGATCCGGACGATACGCCGCCGCCGCCGCGCGGTGGGCGCCCGGCGCTGCGCGTAGTGAAATAATTGCGCGCAAAGCAATAAAAAGGCCCGGTAGCGTAAGCTACCGGGCCTTTTTCATATCGGGTAGTGTCTACACTTCCAGATAATTCATAATGCCGTCAGCGGCCTTGCGGCCTTCGGCAATCGCGGTCACCACCAGATCGGAACCGCGAACGATATCGCCGCCGGCGAAAATCTTCGGGTTGCTGGTCTGGAACGGGTTGTCGCTGCCTTCCGGCGCAATGACCCGGCCCTGAGAGTCCAGCTCAACGTCGTGCTGCGCCAGCCAGCCCATGCTGTGCGGGCGGAAGCCAAATGCCATTACCACCGCGTCGGCGGGGATAACGTGCTCGGAGCCGGCAACGATTTCCGCCCGGCGGCGGCCCGCTGCGTCCGGTGCGCCCATTTCAGTGCGCACCATTTTCACGCCGCTGACCCGGCCGTTAGCGTTCACCTCAACGGCAACCGGCTGGATGTTGAACTGAAACTCGACGCCCTCTTCGCGGGCATTTTTTACCTCGCGCTTTGAGCCCGGCATGTTCTGCTCGTCGCGGCGATAGCCGCAGATAACATGCGACGCGCCCTGGCGAATCGAGGTGCGCACGCAGTCCATTGCGGTGTCGCCACCGCCGAGCACCACCACGCGCTTGCCTTCCATGCTAATGTACGGCTCCTGCGTGGTTTCGCCGTAGCCCATGATCTGCCTGGTATTGGCAATCAGGAACGGCAGGGCGTCGAATACGCCTTCTGCGTCTTCATTGTCCAGCCCGCCGCGCATCGACTGATAGGTGCCAACGCCGAGGAACACCGCGTCGTAATCGCTCAGCAGCGCTTCAATCTGCACGTCGCGTCCGACTTCGGTATTGAGCTGGAACTCAATTCCCATGTCGGTGAAAATTTCACGACGGCGGGTCATCACCTCTTTTTCCAGCTTGAAGGCCGGGATACCGAAGGTCAGCAGGCCGCCTATTTCCGGATGGCGGTCAAACACCACCGCCTTGACGCCGTTGCGGGTCAGCACGTCGGCACAGGCGAGGCCAGCCGGGCCTGCGCCAATAATCGCCACGCGCTTGCCGGTGGGCTTCACGCCGCTGAGATCCGGGCGCCAGCCCATTTCAAAGGCCTTATCGTTGATGTAGCGCTCGATGTTACCGATAGTCACCGCGCCGAACTCGTCGTTCAGCGTGCAGGAGCCTTCGCACAGCCTGTCCTGCGGGCAGACGCGGCCGCACACTTCCGGCAGTGTGTTGGTCTGGTGAGACAGCTCGGCGGCCTCGAAAATACGTCCTTCGTTGGCGAGCTTCAGCCAGTTCGGGATGTAGTTATGCACCGGGCACTTCCATTCGCAGTACGGGTTGCCGCAGGAAAGGCAGCGGTCCGCCTGCGCCTTTGCCTGGCCCTCTGAAAAGGGCTCATAAATTTCAACAAAATCAATTTTACGGATCTTCAGCGCTTTCTTCGGCGGATCCACGCGCTGCAAGTCGATAAACTGGTAAACGTTCTGACTCATTGCTACCCCTTACTGCGCCTGCACGCGCAGCTCAGCTGCGCTACGACTACGGTGACCCAACAGTGCTTTGACATCGCTGGACTTTGGTTTTACCAGAGCAAACCGGGTGGAGAATTCCGGCCATCTGGCGAGGATCTCTTCTCCGCGCTGGGAGCCGGTGAGCTGCACGTGCTCGGTAATCAGCCCGCGCAGGTGCTCCTCGTGAATGGCCAGCGAATCGACGTACAGCACTTCGACCAGCTCCGGGTTCACGCGCTTGCGGAAATCGCCATCTTCATCCAGCACGTAGGCAAAGCCGCCGGTCATCCCCGCGCCGAAGTTGACGCCGGTTTTACCCATGACGCAGACGATACCGCCGGTCATGTATTCACAGCCGTTGTCGCCGATACCTTCAACGACGGTGATGGCGCCGGAGTTGCGCACGGCGAAGCGTTCGCCCGCGCGCCCTGCGGCATACAGGCGGCCGCCGGTCGCGCCGTACAGGCAGGTGTTGCCGATAATCGTCGCTTCGTGGCTGCGGAAGGCAGAGCCTACCGGCGGACGAATGGCAATCAGCCCGCCCGCCATGCCTTTGCCGACGTAGTCGTTGGCGTCGCCGGTGAGGTGCAGCTCTACGCCGCCGGCGTTCCACACGCCGAAGCTCTGGCCCGCGGTGCCGCTAAAGTGGGCCTTAATCGGGTCGGAAGCCAGGCCCTGATCGCCGTGGCTGCGGGCGATGTAGCCTGACAGCGACGCGCCCACCGAGCGGTCGGTATTGCGAATATCAAACCAGAAGGTTTTGCTCTGCTTCTCATCCACGAAAGGCTTCGCCTGCTGTAGCAGCTGGGCGTTGAGCACGCCGTTGTCAAACGGCGGGTTGCTTTCGGTGCAGTGCAGCGCCTTGCCTTCGTGCGGCGTAGCGGTCTCCAGCAGCTTCGACAGGTTCAGCTTCTGCTGTTTGGCGGTGAAGCCGTCCAGCACGCTGAGCAGATCGGTGCGGCCAATCAGATCCACCAGCCGCGTCACCCCCAGCTCGGCCATCAGCTCGCGGGTTTCGCGGGCGATAAACTCAAAGTAGTTGGTCACTTTGAACGGCAGACCGTGATAGTGGTTTTTACGCAGCTTGTCGTCCTGGGTTGCTACGCCGGTGGCGCAGTTGTTCAGGTGGCAAATACGCAGGTATTTACAGCCCAGCGCCACCATCGGGCCGGTGCCGAAGCCAAAGCTCTCGGCGCCGAGAATAGCGGCTTTGATAATGTCGACGCCGGTTTTCAGGCCGCCGTCCACCTGCAGGCGGATTTTATGCCGCAGGCCGTTGGCGACCAGCGCCTGCTGGGTTTCCACCAGCCCCAGCTCCCACGGACAGCCCGCGTACTTCACGGAAGAGAGCGGGCTGGCGCCGGTGCCGCCGTCGTAGCCGGCAATGGTGATTAAATCCGCGTAGGCTTTCGCCACGCCGGTGGCGATAGTCCCGACGCCGGGCTCGGACACCAGCTTCACCGAAATCATCGCTTCGGGATTGACCTGCTTGAGGTCGAAAATCAGCTGGGCCAGATCTTCAATCGAGTAGATATCGTGGTGCGGCGGCGGTGAAATCAGGGTTACACCCGGTACCGAATAGCGCAGCCTGGCGATGTACGGCGTGACTTTATCTCCCGGCAGCTGCCCGCCTTCTCCCGGCTTGGCGCCCTGAGCGACTTTAATCTGGATCACGTCGGCGTTAACCAGATAGGCCGGCGTTACGCCGAAGCGCCCGGAAGCCACCTGCTTGATGCGCGATACTTTATTGGTGCCGTAGCGGGCCGGATCTTCGCCGCCTTCGCCGGAGTTTGAGTTACCTCCGATGCCGTTCATGGCCTCTGCCAGCGCTTCGTGGGCCTCGGGGCTCAGCGCGCCAATGGACATCGCCGCGGTATCAAAGCGCTTAAACAGTTCCTGCGCCGGTTCTACGTCGCTGACATTGACGGCTTCCTCACCCGGTTTAATGGCGATCAGATCGCGCAAGGTAGCGGCAGGGCGCTCGTTGACCAGCTTCGCATATGCCTGGTAGTCGCTGTATTCCCCGCTCTCCACCGCCTTTTGCAGCGTGCGCACCACGTCCGGGTTGTAAGCGTGATACTCGCCGCCGTGAACGTACTTGAGCAGGCCGCCCTGGGGCAGCGGCTTGCGCACCAGCCAGGCCAGACGGGAGAGATTTTGCAGATCCTGCTGGAAATCTTCAAAGCCGGCACCGCCGATGCGGCTGATAACGCCCTGGAAGCAGAGTCCGGCGACATCATCGTGCAGGCCAACCGCTTCGAACAGCTTCGAGCAGCGGTAGGAGGCGATGGTCGAGATGCCCATTTTGGACATGATCTTGTACAGGCCTTTGTTGATGCCGTTGCGGTAATTCAGCATCACCTGGCGATAGGCCTTTTCAATGACTTTGCCATCCACCAGCTTCGCCAGCGTTTCGTAGGCCAGATACGGATAGATAGCCGTCGCACCGAAGCCGAGCAGCACGGCAAAGTGGTGCGGATCGCGGGCGCTGGCGGTTTCGACAATGATGTTGGCATCGCAGCGCAGGTTCTTATCCACCAGACGCGTCTGGATGGCGCCTACCGCCATCGGTGCGGGCACCGGCAGGCGATTTTTGGCGATGTTGCGATCCGAGAGCACCAGCAGCACGGTGCCGTCGCGCACCATTTGCTCGGCGGTGTTGCACAGAGTCTTGATGGTCTCTTCCAGCGTGGTCTGGCCCGCGTCGAAAGTAATATCCAGCGTGTCGGCGCGATAGTGCGGATCGTCGATGGTGGTGAGCTGCCTGAAGTCGGAGTAAAGCAGGATCGGCGACTTAAAGGTCAGGCGGTGCGCCTGGCCTTCCGCTTCGCAGAAGACGTTCATTTCACGGCCGATGCTGGTAGCGAGCGACATCACGTGCGCTTCGCGCAGCGGATCGATAGGCGGGTTGGTCACCTGGGCGAACTGCTGGCGGAAATAGTCGTAGATGATGCGCGGCTGGCTGGAGAGCACCGCAAACGGCGTATCGTCGCCCATCGAGCCGACCGCTTCCTGGCCGTTTTCACCGAGCACGCGGATGATCGCATCCAGCTCTTCGGCGCTGTAGTTAAACTGTTTCTGGTAGCTGGCCAGCGTGTCGTCGTCCATGACCCGGCTGCCGACGTCGGCGTCGGGCAGATCTTCGAACGGTACCAGCCGGCGGACGTTTTTCTCCATCCACTCTTTATAAGGATGGCGGATTTTCAGATCGTAGTCGGTTTCCGCCGAGTGCAGAATGCGGCCCACGCGGGTATCGATAACCATCAGCTCGCCGGGGCCGACGCGGCCTTTTTCGACCACTTCATCCGGCTGATAGTCCCAGATGCCCACTTCGGAGGCGCAGGTGATGAGCTTATCTTTGGTGATCACGTAGCGCGCCGGGCGCAGGCCGTTACGGTCGAGGTTACAGGCGGCGTAGCGCCCGTCGGACATAACGATGCCCGCCGGACCGTCCCATGGCTCCATGTGCATGGAGTTAAAGTCGAAGAACGCCCGCAGATCCGGATCCATATCCGGGTTGTTCTGCCACGCCGGCGGCACCAGCAGGCGCATGGCGCGCACGATATCCATCCCGCCCGCCAGCAGCAGCTCGAGCATATTGTCCATCGAACTGGAATCGGAGCCGGTTTCATTAACGAACGGCGCAGCGTCGTGCAGGTCGGGGATCAGCGGCGTCTGGAACTTATAAGTACGGGCGCGCGCCCACTGGCGGTTGCCGGTAATGGTGTTGATTTCACCGTTGTGCGCCAGATAGCGGAACGGCTGGGCCAGCGGCCAGCGCGGTACGGTATTGGTGGAGAAGCGCTGGTGGAACAGGCAGATGGCCGATTCCAGACGCAGATCTGCCAGGTCCAGGTAGAAGCGCGGGAGATCCGCCGGCATACACAGACCTTTATAGATGTTGATCAGATTGGAGAGGCTGCAAACGTAGAAGTCTTTATCCTGCTCAAGACGCTTCTCGATGCGGCGGCGGGCGATAAACAGCCGGCGCTCCATATCGCGCGGGCGCCAGCCCGCCGGGGCGTTGACAAAAATCTGTTCGATGCGCGGCAGCGAGGAGAGGGCCACTTCACCGAGTACGCCTTCATTGGTAGGCACTTCGCGCCAGCCCACAATAGACAACGTTTCGCGCTGCAGCTCTTCTTCGACAACGGCGCGGGCCGCGCTGGCCAGCACCGGATCTTTATTCAGGAACAGCATGCCGGCGGCATAGTTTTTAGCCAGCCGCCAGCCGCGCTCTTCGGCAAACATGCGGAAAAAACGGTCCGGCTTTTGCAGCAGCAGGCCACAGCCGTCGCCGGTTTTGCCGTCTGCCAGGATTGCGCCGCGGTGCTGCATACGCGCCAGCGCGTGAATGGCGGTTCGCACAACTTTGTGGCTAGGTTCGCCTTCTATGTGGGCGATCAGGCCGAAACCACAGTTATCTCTCTCAAGAGACTTATCGTACAACATATCAGTGAACCTCCCCAGGCTCTACGGACGCACTCTGGTACCGACGCGCGCGGGCGCAAAAAGGGCGGCGGGGCGTGGGCCACGCATTCGCCCTCTTACAATCCATTCGTATCGGTAAACAAGTATTCGGACTTGCTTCAGAGGGAATCTCAATTACTGCATAAATATGATGAGCAGACTGCTCATCGAGAAAGCTTCCAGCGGATCCTCAAGTTATCGGGAATATTCACGCAGGTCAAATGGCAATCTTATTTATGCAAATATGTGCTAATCATTATCTAACTTTATGATTATTAATATGTTGTAGCGGTTTTGATATTGAATTTATCCCTTCGCGATGGCTGGAATTATGTGATCTGTCTCACTGTATGAGTGCCTCATAATTAATGATCTGTGCTAATTAGCTTTTTATTGGTAGTTTATTATTCTGAGACTCGCTGCAAACCCGCATCATGTCACTGTTTTGAAGCATTTTGAGGATTAGTGAAAAAAGCGCATTGAGCATAAGTAAAAGTAATTACATTGGCGATGAATGAAATTGCGGTTATCGTGACTGATTATTCATGTTGAATAGGGGCTGGCGCGGCGCTTGATCCAGGTCATCGCCGTAGAAGGGTAAAAATGGCAGTCTTGGCCCCTTTCCCCGGGGCGGCCTCTCAGATTATGCAGTTACAGAAATTAGTCAATATGTTTGGCGGCGATCTCGTTCGCCGCTACGGCGAGAAAGTCCACAAGCTGACGCTGCACGGCGGCTTTAGCTGCCCCAACCGCGACGGCACCATTGGGCGCGGCGGCTGCACTTTCTGTAACGTGGCGTCATTCGCCGATGAGGCGCAGCAGCATAAGTCTATCGCCGAGCAGCTGGCGCACCAGGCGCACCTCGTTAACCGCGCCAAACGCTATCTGGCCTATTTCCAGGCCTATACCAGCACCTTTGCCGAAGTGCAGGTGCTGCGTTCGATGTATCAGCAGGCGGTAAGCCAGGCGAATATCGTCGGGCTCTGCGTCGGTACGCGCCCCGACTGCGTTCCCGAAGCGGTACTGGATTTGCTGAGCGAATACCGCGAGCAGGGTTATGAAGTCTGGCTCGAGCTGGGCCTGCAGAGCGCGGAGGATAAAACCCTGCGCCGCATTAATCGCGGGCACGACTTTGCCTGCTATCAGCGCACTACCCGCCTGGCGCGGGCGCGCGGGCTGAAAGTCTGTGCTCACCTGATTGTCGGTCTGCCGGGGGAAGGGCAGGAGGCGTGCCTGCGGACGCTGGCGCGCGTGGTGGATACCGGCGTGGACGGCATCAAGCTGCATCCGCTGCATATCGTCACCGGCAGCACGATGGCGAAAGCGTGGGAAGCAGGGCGCCTGAACGGGATTGCGCTTGAGGACTACACTCTTACCGCCGGCGAAATGATCCGCCATACCCCGCCCGAGGTAATCTATCACCGGGTTTCCGCCAGCGCCCGCCGTCCGACTTTGCTGGCGCCGCTGTGGTGCGAAAACCGCTGGACCGGGATGGTTGAGCTGGACCGCTACCTGAACGCGCATGGCGCGCAGGGTTCGGCGCTGGGGCGCAGCTGGCAGGGCTAGATCTCCTCTCTTACCGCTCTTCTTCGGGCGGCATTGCTCATGCCGAAAAATCGGCCACGCCGCAATTTTCCGCACAACCTTCAACGCGTTGCTCAGAATTGGGTATTATTGAGCGATGTTGTGGTGAAGGAAACTCCTATGAAGCAAATCCGTAAGCTTGCCCAGTACTATGTGGATCTGATGATGAAGCTCGGCCTGGTGCGCTTTTCCATGCTGCTGGCGCTGGTGCTGGTGGTGCTGGCAATTGTGGTCCAGATGGCGGTGACTATGGTGCTTCATGGCCAGGTCGAGAGCATCGACGTTATCCGCTCTATCTTTTTCGGCCTGCTCATCACGCCGTGGGCGGTCTATTTTCTTTCAGTGGTGGTCGAGCAGCTGGAGGAGTCGCGCCAGCGCCTGTCAAATCTGGTGCACAAGCTGGAGGAGATGCGCGACCGCGACCTGAAGCTTAACGTGCAGCTAAAAGACAACATCGCCCAGCTCAATCAGGAGATAAGCGATCGCGAGAAGGCCGAAGCCGAGCGCCAGACGACTCTTGAACAGCTGCGCATTGAGATGCAGGAGCGCGCCGAAACCCAGATCCAGCTTGAACAGCAATCCTCTTTCCTGCGCTCTTTTCTTGATGCCTCACCGGATCTCGTTTTCTATCGCAATGAAGATAAAGAGTTTTCCGGCTGCAACCGCGCAATGGAGTTGCTGACCGGCAAAAGCGAGAAGCAGCTGGTTAACCTGAAACCGCAGGATGTTTACTCACAGGAAGCAGCGGCCAAAGTTATCGAGACCGACGAGAAGGTCTTTCGCCACAACGTCTCCCTGACCTACGAGCAGTGGCTGGATTATCCTGACGGCCGCAAGGCCTGCTTTGAGATCCGTAAAGTACCCTACTATGACCGCGTTGGTAAGCGCCACGGCCTGATGGGCTTTGGGCGCGATATTACCGAGCGCAAGCGCTATCAGGATGCGCTGGAGCGTGCCAGCCGTGATAAGACGACCTTTATCTCCACCATCAGCCACGAGCTGCGCACGCCGCTGAACGGTATCGTGGGCCTGAGCCGGATCCTGATGGATACCGAGCTGACCGACGAACAGGAAAAGTACCTCAAAACGATCCACGTTTCGGCGGTGACGCTGGGCAATATTTTCAACGATATTATCGATATGGATAAAATCGAACGCCGCAAGGTGCAGCTGGACAACCAGCCGGTGGATTTTACCGGCATTCTCACCGATCTGGAGAACCTCTCCGGTCTGCAGGCGCAGCAGAAGGGCCTGCGCTTTGTTATGGAGCCCACGCTGCCCCTGCCGCATAAAGTGATCACCGACGGCACGCGCCTGCGGCAGATCCTGTGGAACCTTATCAGCAACGCGGTCAAATTTACCCAGCGCGGCAGCGTGACGGTGCGCATCCGCTACGAGCCGGGCGAGATGCTGCGCTTCGAGGTAGAAGACTCCGGTATCGGTATCCCGCAAGAAGAGCAGGATAAGATCTTCGCCATGTACTACCAGGTGAAAGACAGCCAGGGCGGCAAGCCCGCCACCGGTACCGGTATTGGCCTGGCGGTATCCCGCCGCCTTGCCAAAAGTATGGGCGGCGACATTACCGTCGCCAGCCAGCCGGGCAAAGGTTCCGTCTTTACGCTCACCGTTCACGCGCCGGCAATTGCCGAAGAGGTGGAAGATACCCTCAGCGAAGACGATATGCCGCTGCCGGCTCTGCACGTGCTGCTGGTGGAAGATATTGAGCTGAATGTCATTGTCGCCCGCTCGGTGCTGGAGAAGCTCGGCAATACGGTAGACGTGGCGATGACCGGCAGCGCGGCGCTCGAGATGTTCTCCCCCGGCGAGTACGACCTGGTGCTGCTGGATATTCAGCTGCCGGACATGACCGGTCTGGATATCTCCCGGGCGCTGAAACAGCGCTATCCATTGGGAGACCTGCCGCCGCTGGTGGCGCTGACCGCGAACGTGCTGAAAGATAAAAAAGAGTACCTCGATGCCGGGATGGACGACGTGCTCAGCAAGCCGCTGGCAGTGCCTGCCCTGACGGCAATGATTCAGAAATTCTGGGATACCCGCAATGATGAGGAGTGCAGCATGAAAGAGACGGACAGCAGCAAAGCACAGGGCGTACTGGATACCGATATGCTTGAGCAGTATATCGATCTGGTGGGGCCGAAGCTGATTACCGATGGGCTGGCGGTGTTTGAAAAAATGATGCCGGGGTATCTGGCGGTGCTGGAGTCCAATCTGACCGCCCGGGATCAGAAGGGCATCGTCGATGAAGGGCATAAAATTAAGGGCGCAGCAGGCTCGGTCGGGCTGCGTCATCTACAGCAGCTGGGACAGCAGATTCAGTCTCCGGACTTGCCGGCGTGGTGGGATAACGTGGGTGAATGGGTTGAAGAGATGAAAACCGAGTGGCAGCAGGATGTCGCGACGCTCAAAGCCTGGGTTGCGGCGAAGTAGAAAAAAATGACCCCGGCCAGGCCGGGGTGCGCGAACGTTGCGCCAACACCAGGGAAATCGTAGCCGCGCTTAATCATTATAAATGTTTTAGGCGCGCGCAGCCGGTGAAGGAATAACACGAAGATAAAGATAGCAAAGCATAGACCATTTGTTACATAAATCAGTAAAATATGTGAAGCGAGGCTGTTTAGTAAAATTATTAATTTGCATATTGCCAGACTATAGGGGAGACGCGAAATGAAGAAGATTGGCGTAGTGCTGAGCGGATGCGGCGTTTACGACGGCAGCGAAATACATGAGGCGGTCATTACGCTGCTGGCCATCGCCCGCAGCGGCGCGCAGGCGGTCTGTTTTGCGCCTGATGTCGGCCAGTCCGATGTGATTAACCACTTGAGCGGTGAAGCGGTTGCGGAGCAGCGTAATGTGCTGCAGGAGTCCGCCCGCATTGCCCGCGGCGACATTCAGCCCCTGAATCAGGCCCGGGCCGACACGCTGGACGCGCTGATTGTGCCGGGCGGGTTTGGTGCGGCGAAGAACCTGTGCACCTTTGCCACCGAAGGCAGCGAATGCCGGGTTAATGAAGAGCTGAAAGCGCTGGCGCTGGCTCTGCACGAGGCAGGCAAGCCGCTGGGCTTTATGTGCATTGCGCCCGCGATGCTGCCAAAAATCTTTGATTTCCCGCTGAGGATCACCATCGGCACTGATATTGATACCGCTGAGGTTCTGGAAGAGATGGGCGCCGAGCACGTTCCCTGCCCGGTGGACGACATTGTGGTCGATGAGGATCATAAAGTGGTCACCACGCCGGCCTATATGCTGGCTCAGAACATCGGCGAGGCGGCGTTCGGTATTGAAAAGCTGGTGGCGCGCGTGCTGGCGCTGGCGGATGCGTAAGCGGCCTTTCCGGGCCGGCGTGCTGAAACGCACGCTGGGCAAGGTGCTGCTGGCGCTGGCGGTTATCTGGGGCGGTGGTATTTTGCTGCTTCGCTTCGTACCGGTGCCTTTCTCGGCGGTAATGGCCGAGCGGCAGCTTGGCGCGTGGTTCAGCGGCGATTTCGGCTACGTTGCGCATTCCGACTGGGTGAGCATGGATAACATCTCACCGTGGATGGGGCTGGCGGTGATTGCCGCAGAAGATCAAAAGTTTCCCGAACACTGGGGCTTTGACGTCGACGCTATCGAGCAGGCGCTGGCCCACAATGAGCGCAGCGAGCGACGGGTTCGCGGCGCATCCACGATCTCTCAGCAGACGGCAAAAAATCTATTTCTGTGGGACGGGCGCAGCTGGGTGCGTAAAGGGCTGGAGGCGGGGCTAACGCTCGGCATGGAAGCGGTCTGGAGCAAGCGCCGCATTCTGACGGTCTATCTTAATATTGCCGAGTTTGGCGACGGGACTTTCGGCGTAGAGGCGGCCTCACAGCGCTATTTCCACAAACCGGCGAGCCGGTTGACTCAGTCTGAAGCGGCGCTGCTGGCGGCGGTATTACCGAATCCCATTCAGTACCGGGCCGGTGCGCCCGATCGCTATGTGCGCAACCGCCAGGCGTGGATAATGCGGCAAATGAACCAGCTCGGCGGCGAGGAATTTATGACTCGCCACCGGCTGCGCTAGATCAGGCAGGCGCGTTGAGCGAGGCTGAAGCGCCAGTCTTTCCCTGAGAGCTGCTGCTTGCCGTAAGCGCGTTTCGTAGCGCCGGCTGCTGGAGGAAACGCTGCCACAGGCGCTCCTGTTTGCGGTGGCAGAACCAGGCGGACCAGGTGGCCACGGGCAGAAACGTGCTTTCACCAATGTTGTCGCACACTACCGGCACCACTTCCGATTCGCTGATGCGCTGGCACAGAATATTCTGCGGCTTCAGCGTCATCGTCACGATGCGGTTCTTGTACAGGTATTGCTTCAGGGCTTTTAGCAGAGTACGCAGCGTCCGAAAATCCTCTTCGTAGCGGCAGTTTTCAGCGAACTCGGTCAGCGTGATTGAAGGCTTTCCGTCAAAGTCGAGAATAGCGTCGTACACATAGCCAGTGCCGCAGTCGGTTTTTACCGTTCCGTAATAACGGGGAAGCCCGCGCCAGTCCTGCAGGCGGCGCGACAGGTGACGGTAGTAGCCCAGTTCGCGTTTGATTTCTTTATCACCGCCACTTTCGCTGTTGTATACCACTTTGATGCAGCGGGCAGCGTCTGTCGGGTGCTGATAGCACTTGCGATGTCTGCCCGTGCCGAGCGGCGTGGTGTCAGATAAATAGATCATGGGCTCTCCCTTTAGGTTTATTCCTGGATACGGGAGTAAATTTAACTCAAATTGTCACCTTAAGGTTTTCTTAATATTTATATGAAGTGTAAAAGAGCACTTTTCGTACATTTCTTTGCGTAAAAGCAAAAAAAAACGCCTCGCGGCGTTTTCTTGTAATTCACAGGATCCACTCAGCTAATCTTCATCAAATCCGGCGTTGAACAGCGCGATCACCGCGTCCATAACTTCCTGCTCCTGCGGGCCTGTGGCGACAATCTCAATCTGGCGGCCTTTTGCCGAATCCAGCATCAAAAGCGCAATAACGCTGCTGGCCTCGGCTTCGGTACCTTCATCGTTGCGCAGCAGCACTTCGGCATCGTATTCCTGCACCAGCTCGAACAGCTTCATGGCCGGACGCGCGTGCATGCCTAACCGGTTGGTGATCTCAACAGTATGCTTAACGGTCATGATTTGCGTTTTTCCAGCGTTCTGTGGCGGGACTGGACGTTCTTGCCGCGGGAGCGGAAGTAGTCCGCAAGCTGTTCAGCGATGTAGACCGAGCGATGCTTGCCGCCGGTGCAGCCTACCGCAACAGTTAAATAGCTGCGGTTGTTGGTTTCCAGCATCGGCAGCCAGAGTTCAAGATAGCTGCGTGTCTGGTAGATGAAATTGTGGACCTCGGTGTGCCGGTCGAGGAAGGCAGCGACCGGCTTATCCAGCCCGGTCATCGGGCGCAGTTTCGGATCCCAGTGCGGGTTAGGCAGGAAGCGCACGTCAAACACGTAGTCTGCATCAATGGGGATGCCGTGCTTGAAGCCGAAAGATTCAAACACCATTGTTAGTTCGCGCTCGCGCTTGCCCAGCAGGCGGGTACGCAGCATTTCAGCCAGCTCGTGCACCGACATTTCAGAGGTGTCGACAATCAGATCCGCCCGGGAACGCAGCGGTTCCAGCAGGTCGCTCTCCTGATCGATGGCACTTTCCAGCGATAAGTTTTTGCTCGACAGAGGGTGCAGGCGGCGTGTGTCGCTATAGCGGCGAATCAGTGTATTGCGATCGGCATCGAGAAACAGCAGCTGTGGGGAGAAGTCGTCCGGCAGATTTTGCATCGCCGTTTCGAAGATCTCCGGCGATTCCGGCATGTTTCGCACGTCGATGCTGACGGCGGCGGAGATCTGGCGATCGGCGAGGCTTTTCGCCAGCTCCGGCAGCAGGACTACCGGCAGGTTGTCCACGCAGTAAAATCCCATATCTTCGAGCGCGCGCAGGGCAACGGATTTACCCGAGCCCGAGCGACCACTGACGATCATCAGAACCATGCGCTGTGACTCCTCCGTGTAATACCGCTATCGTTATACGTCGTCATGTTCGCCTTCTTCGCCAGTGATGATCTCATACAGTTCCTCATCGCTTTGCGCATTACGCAGGCGGCGGCAGATGGTTTTATCCGCCAGGCGCTTGGCCACCAGAGACAGCGTGTGCAGGTGCGTTTTGGTCTGGTCGGCGGGGACCAACAGGGCAAATAGCAGATCAACCGGCTGATTATCAATGGCGTCAAAGGCAATTGGTGTTTCGAGCTGCACAAATACGCCCACCGCGCGCAGCGTATCCTCTTCGAGCTTGCCGTGAGGAATGGCGATGCCGTTACCAATACCGGTACTGCCCATTTTTTCACGGGTCAGTATTGCTTCAAAAACTACCTGCGGGGGCAGGCTCAGCTGCTTGGCGGCCAGCTCGCTGATAATCTCCAGCGCGCGCTTTTTGCTCTGGCAGTGAACGCCGCTGCGGGTGCATTCCTGGTTAAGAACGCTGCTCAGTTGCAGAGCGGGATCGTTGTTCATCATAATTTCACCTGCGTGTCGTCCGGCCCGGCGAACCTGCCGGACGAACGCCTGGACAATTAGTGTTGTTTTAGTTTGTCTTTGTGCTTATTAAGCTGCCTTGCCAGTTTATCGATAAGTCCATCGATAGCGGCATACATATCCTGCCCTTCCGCACTGGCGTGGATTTCACCGCCGTTAACGTGCAGGTTGGCGTCCGCGATATGGGTCACCTTCTCCACTTTTAACACCACGTAGACCTGATTTATCCGTTCGAAAAACTGCTCCAGCTTGGCAAACTTGCTGTTGATAAAGTCGCGCATGGCTTCAGTAATTTCGACGTTATGGCCAGTGATATTGAGCTGCATAGTGTCTTCCTTATCGGTTGAGTCAGACCAGCTGTTTACGCTGGTTAGACGGCGGGATGGATAAAGACTCTCGGTACTTTGCAACAGTGCGGCGCGCCACCATGATACCCTGTTCGGACAGCAGGGTGGTCAGCTTACTGTCGCTCAGCGGTTTCGCGGGATTTTCCGCGGCAATTAATTTCTTGACCAGCGCGCGGATCGCCGTAGAAGAGGCTTCTCCGCCGCCTTCGGTACTCACGTGGCTGGAAAAGAAATACTTAAGCTCAAAAATGCCCCGTGGGCTGTGAAGGTATTTCTGCGTGGTCACGCGAGAAATGGTGGATTCATGCATCTCGACGGCCTGAGCGATGTCCGCCAGCACCATCGGTTTCATAAACTCTTCGCCCTGATCGAAGAACGCCTGCTGCTGCTCCACGATGCAGCGGCTAACCCGCAGCAGCGTATCATTGCGGCTTTCCAGGCTTTTAATCAGCCACTTGGCTTCCTGAAGATTGCTGCGAATAAACTGATTATCGGTATCGTTGCGCGAGCTGTTGCACATTCCGGCATAGTGCTGATTAATCTGCAGGCGCGGAATGCTGTCGGCGTTAAGCTCGACGGTCCAGCGATCCTTGATTTTGCGCACCAGCACGTCGGGGATGACGTACTCCGGCTCGCCGGTCTGAATCGACTGGCCCGGGCGGGGATCGAGGGACTGGATCAGGTTGACCGCCTCTTTAAGCACTTCTTCCCGCATGCGCGTGACGCGCATCAGGCTGCGAAAGTCGTGATTGGCGAGCAGATCCAGGTGATGGCTGACGATAGTCCGGGCTTCGGTAAGCCACGGCGTATCGCTGGCATACTGAGAGAGCTGGATAAGTAGACAATCGCGCAGATCCCTGGCGGCAACGCCAATAGGATCGAATCGCTGAATGCGCTTGAGGACGGCTTCCACCTCTTCAATGTCCAGCTCATCGTTGCCGATGCTTTCCAGAATATCTTCCAGCGGTACGGTCAGATAGCCAGTGTCGTCCACCGCATCCACGATAGAAGTGGCGATCGCGCGGTCAATATCGGAAAACGGCGTTAGCTCCACCTGCCACATCAGATAATCCTGCAGCGTTTGGGTGGTTTCGCCCTGGTAAACGGGCAGCTCGTCGTCCTGGTAATCGGTGCCTGTGCCGGACGGCGTGCCGGCGGTATAAATCTCATCCCAGCTGGCGTCAAGAGGCAGCTCTTCCGGCATCTCTTTCTGTTCAAGCGCATCGACGCTGTCGAGAGTTTCACTGTCGACGCTTTCCTGCGACTCAATTTCGTCGTGAAGATCGGTTTGCTCCAGCAGGGGATTGCTTTCCAGCGCCTGTTGAAGCTCCTGCTGAAGTTCCAGCGTCGAGAGCTGCAGCAGGCGAATGGCCTGCTGCAATTGCGGCGTCATGGCGAGCTGTTGGCTAAGCCGTAGTTGCAAACCTTGCTTCATAATCAGAATCAATTTCTCCGGGCAGAACGTCGTTAATCACTACCCTATCAGAGTCTGAAGTCTTCCCCAAGGTACACGCGCTTAACCTGCTCATCCTGCAGGATCTGCTCCGGCGTGCCGTGGGCAATCAGGTGGCCCTGGCTTACGATGTACGCGCGTTCACAGACGGCGAGCGTCTCACGAACGTTGTGATCGGTGATAAGCACCCCGAGTCCGCTGTCGCGCAGGTGCTCGATGATGCGTTTAATGTCGATAACCGAGATAGGGTCAACCCCGGCAAAGGGTTCATCCAACAGGATGAATTTGGGATTGGCCGCCAGCGCGCGGGCGATCTCCACGCGGCGGCGCTCGCCGCCGGAGAGCGACTGGCCGAGGCTGTCGCGCAGGTGCTCAATGTGGAACTCTTCCATCAGCTCGTTAGCGCGATCGGCACGCTGTTCGCTGCTGAGATCGTCGCGGATCTGCAGAACGGCCATCAGGTTGTCGTAGACGCTCAGGCGGCGGAAGATGGAGGCCTCCTGCGGCAGGTAGCCGATGCCGCGGCGCGCGCGGGCATGCAGCGGCAGGAGGCTGATGTCTTCGTCGTCGATGATGATGTTGCCCGCGTCACGCGGCACGATGCCCACCACCATGTAGAAGGTCGTAGTTTTACCCGCGCCGTTTGGGCCCAGCAGGCCAACAATTTCGCCTGAATTCACCGTCAGACTGACATCTTCAACGACCCGGCGGCCCTTATAGGCTTTCGCCAAATTTTTTGCAGTTAATGTTGCCATAGCGAATTAATTACTCTTTTTCTGTCCGGCGGGAGCGGTGCTGCTTTTATTTTTGTTCTGCAGCTCATTAGGTACCAGCACGGTGGTTACGCGCTTGCCTTTTTCGCTGTAGGCCTGCATTTTCTGCTGCTTAACCAGATAGGTGATTTTGTCGCCCTTGATGTTGCTGTCGAGCTGTTCCAGATAGGCATTACCCGTCAGAACGACCAGGTCGCTGGCCGTTTCATAATGCATTTTGGACGCGTGACCTTTCACCGGCTTGCCGCTGTCCTGCATCTGATAGAACGTGGCCGGATTACCGAATCCGTCCATTACCTCTTTGCCTTTTTCCCCGTTAGGGCGGGTGACGACCACTTTATCGGCATTAATCTTGATGCTGCCCTGAGTAACGATGACATTGCCGGTAAAGGTTGCCACGTTACCCTGCATATCCAGAGACTGCTGATCGGACTCGATATGGATCGGCTGATCGGTATCGCCGGTCAGGGCCAGCGCCGGCAGGCTAGAGGCCAGCAGCGCGCCGGCAATCACAAGCTTAAGGCTGAGTTTGTTTGTTCTGTATTTCATAAGAGGTTCTCACCTTTTCAATCAGCTTCGCGGTTTTGCTGCGTAAATTGCCGCGCATTTTCAGGCCGCTGGAATTAAATGTTGTACCGTAAAGTGTAACCAGATCGTCAGAACTTACGTCCTGGGTCACCAGGTTTACTTGCGCATTATCCGTTGTGATTTTACGCAGCTGAGAGTCTGGCGTCAGGGCGTTGATCTCAACGTGACCGTAAAGATACAGCATACGGTCATTGGTCAACTTGGCTTTATCCGCCTTCACCGACCACGTCGCTACTTTATTGGCGTCTTTCACGTCAAACGTCGTTAATACCGGCTTCGTAAACCAGGATTCGGCCGGCTCGGAAAAATACTCCACGTGATCGGCGATCAGGTGGTAAGCGAGCGCGCCGTCGGGGTTATAAACAACCGTCGAGGTGTGTTCGCTCTGGTAGGTGGGGTCGTTGCTGTTGGCAACGGGCTTTACCGCGTCGTCTTTATCGACAAAATTGAGGCCGATAAACACCAGCACCAGCAGCGAGAGCAGTATGATAACCCAACGTCTGGTTTTACTCATAGCGATTGCCCTTTGGCGTCGTCCAGCTTGCCCTGTGCCAGCAGCAGCAGATCGCAGACTTCACGTACCGCACCGCGGCCGCCGTTAATGTGCGTGACGTAGCGCGCGCGCGGCGTGAGTAGCGGGTGTGCATCGGCGACCGCAACGCTCAGGCCCACGTCTGCCATCACCGGCCAGTCGATAAGATCGTCGCCAATATAGGCCACCTGCTCCGGCGTCAGAGCCAGCGCGTCCAGCAGTTCACGATAGGCAATAAGCTTGTCTGACTGGCCCTGCCACAAGCGGGTAATGCCCAGCGTTTTGCAGCGATCTTCTACCAGTTTAGCTTTTCGTCCGGTAATCACCGCGACCTCAATACCCGAGGTAAGCGCGCAGCGAATGCCGTAGCCGTCGCGCACATTAAAGGCTTTCAGCTCTTCGCCGTTATTACCCATATAGATAAGGCCGTCCGACATCACGCCGTCCACATCCAGGATCAGCAGGCGAATTTGCTTCGCGCGCGCGATAACATCGGCGCTTACGGGACCATAGCAGGTCGATATCGACTCGCCAGCGTTACTCATTGTTTTATCCTTACTTACACTACGCCTGCGCGCAATAGATCATGCATATGTACCACACCCTGCAGATGGTCGCCATCCGCAACCATCACGCAGGTAATGTTCCGCGACTGCATCAGGTTCAGCGCTTCAACGGCCAGAATGCCCGGGCGAACGCGAACGCCGCCGTAAGTCATCACATCGGCGATGCTCAGATCGCGCACGTCGACGTTCATATCAAATACCCGACGCAGGTCGCCATCGGTGAAAATACCTTCAATAGTCATCTGGTCGTCGCAGATAACGGTCATCCCCAGATTTTTGCGGGTGATCTCCAGTAGGGCGTCGCGCAGGGAGGCCTCTTTGCCAACGCGGGGGATTTCATCCCCGGTGTGCATAATATCGTTAACCCGCAACAGCAGCTTGCGGCCCAGCGCCCCGCCGGGATGTGAGAGCGCGAAATCCTGAGCGGTAAAGCCGCGCGCTTTCAGCAGCGCCACGGCCAGCGCGTCGCCCATCACCAGCGCGGCGGTGGTGCTGGAGGTAGGGGCCAGACCCAGCGGGCAGGCCTCTTTTGGTACGCTAACGCACAGGTGCACATCGGCGGCTTTCGCCATGTTGCTCTCCGGGCGGCTGGTAACGCAGATAAGCGGAACGTGCAGACGTTTTAACACCGGGATCAGCGCCAGGATCTCATTGGACTCACCGGAGTTGGAAAGGGCAATCACGATATCCTGCGCAGACACCATGCCCAGATCCCCGTGCGCGGCTTCGCCGGGATGTACGAAAAAGGAGGGCGTTCCGGTACTGGCAAAGGTAGCGGCCATTTTTCGGCCAATGTGCCCTGATTTGCCCATGCCCATGACCACGACTTTACCGCTGCAGGCGGCAATCTTTTGGCATGCCAGCTTAAAATCCTGATTGATATACTGGCCAAGCTGCGCCAGACCTTCACGTTCAATTTCCAGAACTTCGAGCCCTGCCTGTTGAAAGTCAAAATCCGACTGAACATCTGTGTGTGACATAGCGATCATTTACTCTGCAAAAAAGGGCGTGCCTAACCACAGGAACGCCAGCCAAATGAAAAAGCAGCCGATGAGCAGCGCGCCTGCGCGTTTGCTAATCTGCGTTTTACGGCGCCAGCACAGCAGCGCAAAAATCAGGCTCACCAATACCATGACGCCATAATCGCGGCTGAAAGCCAGCGGATTAAATGCTCCCGGGGCGATCAGCGCCGGTATCCCCAGCACAATGGCGAGGTTAACAATATTGGAGCCGATAATATTGCCAATAGCGATATCGTCTTCGCCCTTGCGCGCGCCGGCAATGGCGGTAGCAAGCTCCGGCAGGCTGGTACCAATAGCCACGACAGTGAGGCCAATGGTGAGCTCGCTCAGCGCAAAGTAATTCGCCAGCACGGTAGTATTATCAATCACCATCCGGGTTGCCATGGGCATAATGATCAGCGCCACCCCGAGCCATAAGCAGGCCACCGGCAGCGAGCCGTCGCGCGGCAATTCGGCAAGCTGGTCTCGCGTCAGGCTGTCAATTCCCTGCTTTTCCGCCAGTCGGGCAATCTTAACCATCAGCAGCAGCCAAATACCGGCCAGCGCAAATAAAAACCCGCCGTCTGCCCTGGAAAGCTCGCCATCATACAACACAAAACCCGTCAGCACGCTGACCAGTAACATTAACGGCAATTCACGTCGCAGGATATCGGAATGCACGCTAAATGCGTGCAGCAGCGCAGAGAGGCCAAAGATAAGCAGGATATTGATTATGTTTGAACCAATGGCGGTACCGATGGCCAAATCAGTTTGCCCGCTCAGCGAGGCGCTGACCGAGACGATAATTTCCGGAAGTGACGTGCCGATGCTGACAATCGTCATGCCGATCAGCAGCGGCGGGATGTTCATGGTGCGGCATAAAATAGAGGCGGAGAAGACAAGACGATCGGCGCTGTAGACCACCAAAAAGAAACCAATAATTAACAGAGCCATTGCTAAAAGCATCTAAAGTCCTTTCTTCAGGTATAATCGTCTTTTGGCTCACGAGTGCTTACGGCGCAGACGAGGCGTCAATTTTGACTTTATGCGCCAGAAAAGTAAAACAAATGCCCACTTTCGCTAATCGCGGTAAGTAAGATTCTGTAAAAATGCTGGGTTCGTGGCAATATTACGCGCCATGTTTATGCTTATACGCTTTCTCCGGGAATGTTTCGATGAGTCAGACACAGGAAGGTTTAGTTGAAGTTCGCGACGTGAATTTCTCGCGCAGCGGACGTCCCATTTTCGATAACATCTCACTATCGGTCCCGCGCGGAAAAATTACGGCCATTATGGGCCCATCCGGTATCGGTAAAACGACGCTGCTGCGCCTTATCGGCGGACAAATCCCCCCTGACAGCGGCCAGATCCTGTTTGATGGTGAAAACGTCCCCGAGATGTCCCGCTCGCGGTTGTATGACGTGCGCAAGCGCATGAGCATGCTGTTTCAGTCCGGCGCGCTGTTTACGGATATGAACGTGTTTGACAACGTAGCTTATCCGCTGCGCGAGCATACGCCGCTGCCGCCTGCGCTGCTGAAAACGACTGTGATGATGAAGCTTGAAGCCGTCGGTTTGCGCGGTGCCGCAAAGCTGATGCCGTCTGAACTCTCCGGCGGTATGGCCCGCCGCGCCGCGCTCGCGCGCGCTATCGCACTTGAGCCTGATTTAATCATGTTCGACGAACCTTTTGTCGGGCAAGATCCCATCACGATGGGCGTATTGGTGAAGCTAATCTCCGAGCTTAACAGCGCACTGGGGGTGACCTGCGTCGTGGTAAGCCACGATGTGCCAGAGGTTCTGAGCATCGCCGATTATGCTTATATCATTGCAGAAAGAAAGATTGTGGCCCACGGTAGCGCCCAGGAGCTGCAAGAGAACAGCGACCCACGCGTGCGCCAGTTCCTCGACGGCATTGCAGACGGCCCCGCGCCGTTCCGCTTTCCTGCCGGCGACTACTATCACGATTTACTCGGAACAGGGAGTTAAGTTGCTCATGCTGTTAAATGCACTGGCATCGCTGGGACGCAGCGGGATTAAGACTCTCGCGACGTTCGGCCGTGCCGGGTTAATGTTATTCAATGCCATTATCGGCAAGCCGGAATTCCGCAAGCATGCGCCGCTGCTTGTACGCCAGCTTTATAACGTTGGTGTACTTTCGCTGGTGATTATTGTGGTGTCCGGTGTGTTTATCGGCATGGTCCTGGGTCTGCAGGGTTATCTGGTGCTCACCACCTATGGCGCGGAAACGAGCCTCGGGATGCTGGTGGCACTTTCGCTGCTGCGCGAGCTGGGGCCCGTCGTCGCGGCGCTGCTGTTTGCCGGCCGCGCGGGCTCTGCACTGACGGCTGAAATCGGTCTGATGCGCGCCACAGAACAGCTCTCCAGCATGGAGATGATGGCAGTCGATCCGCTACGCCGTGTCATTTCTCCGCGCTTCTGGGCCGGCGTTATCTCACTGCCATTGCTGACCACCATCTTTGTCGCCGTTGGTATCTGGGGCGGCTGGCTGGTCGGGGTGACCTGGAAAGGCATTGATGCCGGATTCTTTTGGTCGGCGATGCAAAATGCGGTTGACTGGCGAATGGACCTGGTTAACTGCATTATCAAAAGCGTGGTGTTCGCCATCACCGTTACATGGATTGCGTTGTTTAACGGTTACGATGCGATCCCGACTTCTGCCGGGATCAGCCGCGCAACGACCCGCACCGTGGTGCACGCGTCGCTGGCTGTGCTGGCGCTTGATTTTGTGCTGACTGCACTGATGTTTGGGAATTGAGTTCATGCAAACGAAAAAGAGTGAAATCTGGGTAGGGATATTTTTACTGTTGGCGTTTTTAGCGGCGCTGTTTGTCTGCCTGAAAGCGGCAAACGTCACCTCGCTGAGGGCAGAGCCAACCTATCAGGTGTATGCCACCTTCGATAACATTGGCGGCCTGAAGATCAATTCTCCGGTGCGCATCGGCGGCGTTGTTGTTGGACGCGTGGCCGATATCAATCTCGATCAGAAAACCTATCTGCCGCGCGTTACGCTGGATCTTGAGAAGCAGTACAACCAGATCCCGGATACCAGCTCGCTGGCGATTCGTACCTCCGGTCTGCTCGGCGAACAGTATCTGGCGCTGAATGTCGGTTTTGACGATCCTGACATGGGAACGTCTATGCTTAAGGAAGGCAGTACGATTCAGGACACGAAATCCGCAATGGTGCTTGAAGATCTGATTGGCCAGTTCCTTTACAGCAATAAAGGTGGTGACAATAAGAATTCCGGCGATGTGTCCGCTTCTGCGGAAGGGCACACTGATACCGCGGCACCTGCGGAACCCGCACACTAATTTAAGGAGAGTCACTCGATGTTTAAACGTCTATTGATGGTCGCTATGCTGGTTATTGCCCCTCTGGCGGCAGCAACCGCCGCTGACCAGTCTAACCCGTATACCCTAATGAACCAGGCAGCGAAGAAGACCTTTGATCGCCTGAAAAATGAGCAGCCAAAAATTCGCTCTAATCCTGACTATCTGCGTCAGATTGTCGATCAGGAGCTGCTGCCGTACGTACAGGTAAAATACGCCGGTGCCCTGGTGCTCGGTCGCTACTATCGTGAAGCTACGCCGGCCCAGCGTGACGCTTACTTTGCCGCGTTTCGTGAATACCTGAAGCAGGCTTACGGTCAGGCGCTGGCAATGTATCACGGCCAGACTTATCAGATTGCTCCGGAAAAACCGCTGGGCGATGCGACCATTGTGCCGATCCGCGTCACTATCGTTGATACCAACGGTCGTCCGCCGGTGCGCCTGGACTTCCAGTGGCGTAAAAACAGCCAGACCGGTAACTGGCAGGCATTTGACATGATCGCCGAAGGCATCAGCATGATCACCACCAAGCAAAACGAGTGGAGCGATCTGCTGCGTACCAAAGGGATTGATGGCCTGACCGCGCAGCTGCAGTCTATTTCTAAACAGCCGATTACGCTGGATCAGAAAAAATAATGACGGGCTCGCTGAACTGGATCCGCGACGGCAAAAGACTGTCGCTGAACGGGGAGCTGGATCAGGACTTCCTGGTCCCGCTCTGGGACGCGCGTGAAGAAGCAACGCGCGGCATCGAAACCATCGATCTTAGCGCCATCACGCGCGTTGATACCGCTGGAGTTGCGCTGCTGGTGCATCTGGTAGCATTAATTCGCGCTCAGGGTGGCCCGGTCAGTATCGAAGGCAAGAGCGAAAAAATGAAGACGCTGGTTCAGCTCTACAACCTGCCTGAAAACGCAATTCCTTAGTACATTTAGTGCATTAATCCCAAAAGCCTCGATGTTTTGTGCGTCGGGGCTTTTTGCTTGTTTAAGACCGCGCCACTTTCCACTAAGATGTTGGGCTGTTTTCACACTCAGATAAAATGACGCCCATGGAAAATCATGAAATTCAGACCGTGCTGGTCAATGCACTTTCCCTCGAGGAAGCCCACGTCTCCGGCGACGGCAGCCACTTTCAGGTTATTGCTGTGGGTGCGCTTTTTGACGGCATGAGCCGGGTCAAAAAGCAGCAAACAGTTTATGCCCCGCTGATGGAATACATCGCCGATAACCGTATCCATGCTCTGTCGATCAAGGCCTACACTCCGCAGGAGTGGGCGCGGGATCGCAAGCTAAATGGTTTTTGAGCAGCGAGCTTTTCGCTGCGTTGATAAATTTTGAAGAGATTTTATTGAATGGATAAATTCCGCGTACAGGGGCCGACTCGTCTCCAGGGCGAAGTCAGCATCTCCGGTGCCAAGAATGCGGCGCTGCCTATCCTCTTCGCCGCGCTGCTGGCCGAAGAGCCGGTTGAAATCCAGAACGTCCCGAAGCTGAAAGACATTGATACCACCATGAAGCTGCTCACCCAGCTGGGTACCAAAGTTGAACGCAACGGCTCCGTATGGATTGACGCCAGCAACGTTAACATCTTCTGCGCGCCTTACGATCTGGTGAAAACCATGCGTGCTTCCATCTGGGCCCTGGGGCCGCTGGTGGCGCGCTTTGGTCAGGGGCAGGTTTCGCTGCCCGGCGGCTGCGCCATTGGTGCGCGTCCGGTAGATCTGCATATCAGCGGCCTCGAGCAGCTGGGCGCTGAGATCAAGCTGGAAGAGGGCTACGTGAAAGCTTCCGTAGACGGCCGCCTGAAGGGCGCGCACATTGTGATGGATAAAGTCAGCGTAGGCGCGACTGTTACCATTATGAGCGCCGCAACCCTGGCGGAAGGCACCACGATTATTGAAAACGCCGCCCGCGAGCCGGAAATCGTCGATACTGCTAACTTCCTGAACGCGCTGGGCGCGAAAATCAGCGGTCAGGGTACCGACAGCATCAAGATTGAAGGCGTAGAGCGTCTGGGCGGCGGGGTTTATCGTGTGCTGCCGGACCGTATTGAAACCGGCACTTTCCTGGTGGCTGCCGCCATTTCCGGCGGCAAAATTGTGTGCCGCCACGCCCGTCCGGACTCTCTGGATGCGGTACTGGCGAAGCTGCGGGAAGCGGGCGCGGATATTGAAACGGGTGAGGACTGGATTAGCCTCGATATGCACGGCAAGCGTCCAAAAGCCGTCAACGTGCGCACCGCGCCGCATCCGGGCTTTCCAACAGACATGCAGGCGCAGTTCACCCTGCTGAATATGGTGGCGGAAGGTACCGGAGTTATCACCGAAACCATCTTCGAAAACCGCTTCATGCACCTGCCGGAACTTATTCGCATGGGCGCGCGGGCGGAAATCGAGAGCAATACGGCTATCTGCCACGGCGTAGAAACACTGTCGGGTGCCCAGGTTATGGCAACCGATCTGCGAGCGTCTGCAAGCCTTGTGCTGGCAGGCTGCATCGCGCATGGAACCACGATCGTCGATCGTATTTATCATATCGATCGCGGCTATGAGCGTATCGAGGATAAGCTGCGCGCCCTCGGCGCCACCATCGAGCGTATCTGACGCCCGATTCTCCAGCCAGTAACGCAATCTATGCACCCCCTGCCGCCCGCGGCACGGGGTGTTTTTTTATCGCATCATTTTTTTACTGCACGCCTGATGCGCTGCCGCTTGTCGATAAATTCGTGGGTAATGGGGTCATGATAGCGGGAAGGCCAGATAATCCAGGGGTCGGTGTCGAGCGCGGTGGCAATGATTTTTTCCCCTTTTGGCCACGAACGTATCAGAGCATTGGCCAGCGTTGAGGAGCTGAGGCCGTTCTTTCTGGACTCTGCGGCCAGCGAGGTTCCCTTTTTTCTCAGCCCGGCAATGATGTCTGCCGGATGCCAGTCGATAAGCTTATCCATACTTTTTCTCCATTCCATAATTAACCACACGTTTTTTGTACGTTCCTTGGTGGTGTCGATTTAATCATTTATATTCATATAAGTTCAAGTAAGGGAGATAAAATCAGACAAAAATTGAGCACTGCTCAGGAAGATACGAAAGGGAGGAAGGCAGAAGCTCCCGCACGCCAGCGCGGGAGGATAGAGGGATCAGCGGTCGCGCTGGACGGCAATGTGGGCAAGACCGATAAGCGCTTCTTTCCACGGAGAATCGGGAAGCGAGTGCAGGGCGGCAATGGCTTTATCCGCCTCTTCTTCCGCACGATGCCGGGTCCACTCCAGCGATCCGCAGCTCGCCATTGCTGATAGTACGGGTTCCAGTAAATGCCGACCATTGCCGTTAATAATGGCTTCGCGGATCATGGCTGACTGTTCTGGCGTACCGTGATGCATGGCGTGGAGCAAAGGCAGTGTTGGCTTACCTTCGTTAAGATCGTCACCGACGTTTTTGCCCAGCGTTTCACCATCGGCGCTGTAATCAAGCAGATCGTCAATCAGCTGGAAAGCAGTGCCCAGATAGCGTCCGTAATCCTGAAGACCCTTTTCCTGTTCGTCGGTACAGCCGGCGAGCAGGCCGGAGCACTGAGAGGCGGCTTCAAACAGGCGCGCGGTCTTGCTGTAGATGACGCGCATGTAGTTTTCTTCAGTGATATTCGGGTCGTTAACGTTCATTAGCTGAAGCACTTCGCCTTCAGCAATGACGTTCACGGCTTCCGACATGACTTCGAGGATCTTTAACGATCCCAGACGAGTCATCATCTGAAAAGCGCGAGTGTAAATAAAGTCGCCAACCAGCACGCTTGCCGCATTTCCAAAGGCGGCGTTGGCGGTGGCTTTGCCGCGGCGCATATCAGATTCGTCTACGACATCATCGTGGAGAAGCGTCGCTGTGTGGATAAATTCGATCAGGGCTGCAATGGATACATGGGCATTGCCTTCATAGCCGACAGCACGCGCGGCCAAAATGGCGATCATCGGACGGATACGCTTACCGCCTCCGCTGACGATATAAAAACCCAGCTGGTTTATCAGCTGGACGTCAGAATCAAGTTGCTCAAGGATTGCCGCATTGACACCCGCCATATCTTGCGCGGTTAACTCATTGATTTTTTCTAAATTCATCGCAAATGCCGGGCTTAATGTCCAATTTACCGCTTATCCAAACGGGATAACGAAGGGGCCGAAATACAATTGTAGCTCTGATTGTACTGAAAAAACGACGCAGATAAACGTTGCCGAGCGGGTTGTGGTTTTTTTCTGCATGGATTGACGATCGCACTTGTCAAAGGCTTTCCTTTTGCGTAATATTCGCGCCCTATTGTGAATATTTATAGCGCACTCTGAATCACACGAGGATGTGCGCGGAAGCGGAGTTTTATATGTACGCGGTTTTCCAAAGTGGTGGTAAACAACACCGAGTAAGCGAAGGTCAGACCGTTCGCCTGGAAAAGCTGGACATCGCAACTGGCGAAACTGTTGAATTCGCTGAAGTTCTGATGATCGCAAACGGTGAAGAAGTCAAAATCGGCGTTCCTTTCGTTGATGGCGGCGTAATCAAAGCTGAAGTTGTTGCTCACGGTCGTGGCGAGAAAGTTAAAATCGTTAAGTTTCGTCGTCGTAAACACTATCGTAAGCAGCAGGGCCATCGTCAGTGGTTTACTGATGTGAAAATTACTGGCATCAGCGCCTAAGACCTGAGGAGTAGATTAAATGGCACATAAAAAGGCTGGCGGCTCAACTCGAAATGGTCGCGATTCAGAAGCAAAACGTCTGGGCGTAAAACGTTTCGGCGGTGAAAGCGTTCTGGCAGGTAGCATCATCGTTCGTCAGCGTGGCACCAAATTCCACGCCGGTACTAACGTTGGTTGTGGCCGTGACCACACTCTGTTTGCTAAAGCAGACGGTAAAGTGAAATTCGAAGTTAAAGGCCCGAACAACCGCAAATACATCAGCATCGTTGCTGAGTAAGTTTTTCGGTCCGGTAACGGATGAAAGCCCCGCAACGTGTTGCGGGGCTTTTTACATTAGAAGTCCGGTAAATTTTTAACAGGAAAACGGGCATGAAGCAGCAGGCGGGCATTGGTATTGTTCTGGCGCTGACCACCGCGATGTGCTGGGGCTCTCTGCCCATCGCCATGAAGCAGGTGCTTGAGGTCATGGAACCGCCTACAGTGGTGTTCTGGCGCTTCCTGATGGCCAGTATCGGGCTTGGCCTTATTCTCGCCATCAAGGGCAGGCTGCCTTCTTTGCAGCTGTTCCGCAAGCCGCGCTGGCTGGTGCTGCTGGCAATTGCTACCGGCGGCCTGTTTGGTAACTTCATCCTGTTTAGCTCTTCCCTGCAGTATCTGAGCCCCACGGCATCGCAGGTGATTGGCCAGCTGTCGCCCATCGGCATGATGATAGCCAGCGTAGTTATTCTCAAAGAGAAGATGCGCGGCACGCAGATTGTCGGTGCAACAATGCTGCTCTGCGGGCTGATTATGTTCTTTAACACCAGCCTGGTAGAGATCTTTACCCGCCTGACCGACTATACCTGGGGCGTTATTTTCGGTGTCGGTGCGGCGACGGTGTGGGTGAGCTACGGCGTCGCGCAAAAGGTGTTATTGCGCCGCCTGGCTTCACAGCAAATTCTGTTTTTGCTGTACACTTTATGTACGATAGCGCTGCTGCCGCTGGCAAAGCCGGGTGTCATCACTCAGCTGAGCAGCTGGCAGCTGGCCTGTCTGATTTTTTGCGGGTTAAACACCCTTGTCGGTTACGGCGCGCTGGCGGAAGCGATGGCGCGCTGGCAGGCGGCACAAGTCAGCGCGTTGGTTACGCTAACACCGCTGTTTACGCTGTTATTTTCAGATTTATTATCAGTGGCCTGGCCCGATTTCTTCGCCAGACCGATGTTAAACCTTATCGGTTATCTCGGTGCGTTTGTCGTGGTTGCGGGCGCGATGTATTCCGCCATTGGCCATCGTCTATGGGGACGGTGGCGTAAGCGTGAAGCGGTTGTATCGTTACCCCGCTCAGGCGAATGATTTACGGAGAGTAAAATGAAGTTTGTTGATGAAGCAACGATTCTCGTTGTGGCTGGGGATGGCGGCAATGGCTGCGTCAGCTTCCGTCGTGAAAAATATATTCCCAGAGGCGGCCCGGACGGTGGTGACGGCGGTGACGGCGGTGACGTCTGGCTTGAAGCCGATGAGAACCTCAATACCCTGATCGACTACCGTTTTGAGAAGTCATTTCGCGCCGAGCGCGGTCAGAACGGCCAGAGCCGCGACTGCACCGGCAAGCGTGGTAAAGACGTGACGGTGAGAGTTCCGGTAGGAACGCGCGTTATCGATCAGGGCACCGGTGAAACCATGGGTGACATGACCAAACATGGTCAGCGTCTGATGGTCGCCAAGGGCGGCTGGCACGGCCTGGGTAACACCCGCTTTAAATCGTCCGTTAACCGTACCCCGCGCCAGAAAACAATGGGTACGCCGGGTGACAAGCGCGATCTGCAGCTTGAACTGATGCTGCTGGCCGACGTAGGGATGCTGGGGATGCCGAATGCTGGTAAATCCACCTTTATCCGCGCGGTCTCTGCGGCGAAGCCGAAAGTAGCGGATTATCCGTTCACCACGCTGGTACCAAGCCTCGGCGTGGTGCGCATGGACAACGAGAAGAGCTTTGTGGTAGCCGACATCCCGGGTCTTATTGAAGGCGCTGCCGAGGGTGCTGGCCTGGGTATCCGTTTCCTCAAGCATCTTGAGCGCTGCCGCGTGCTGCTGCACCTGATCGACCTTGAGCCTGTCGACGGTTCCGATCCGGCAGAAAATGCCAGAATCATCATCGGCGAGCTGGAGAAATACAGCGAGAAGCTGGCTTCCAAGCCGCGTTGGCTGGTGTTCAACAAGATAGACCTGATGGATAAAGCTGATGCCGAAGCGAAAGCGAAAAGCATCGCCGAAGCGCTGGGCTGGGATGATAAGTTCTATCTGATTTCCGCCGCCAGCCAGCAGGGCGTGAAGGATCTTTGCTGGGACGTGATGACCTTTATCATCGAAAACCCGATCGTTCAGGCCGAAGAAGAGAAGCAGCCTGAAAAAGTTGAGTTTATGTGGGATGACTATCATCGCCAGCAGCTCGACGAGATGGAAGCGGAAGAAGATGAAGAGTGGGACGATGACTGGGATGAAGACGACGAAGAAGGCGTCGAATTCATCTACAAGCATTAAGCTTGCCCGCACACTGAAAGGCTCCCAAGGGAGCCTTTTTCATATCAGTTGTTCTGGTAAATGTCTTTGTAGAGTCGGCTTTCGAAACGCACCAGCGGAATGCGGCGGTTGCGCTGGTCGGCGGGCTCTACCGCATAACCTGAAAGATACTGAACAAAGGCCATGCGCTGGCCGCTGGCGGTGGTGATAAAGCCTGCCAGGTTATACACGCCCTGCAACGAGCCAGTCTTGGCCGAGACTTTTCCGTCCACGCCTGCCTGATGCAGGCCAGCGCGATACTGAAGCGATCCGTCATAGCCCGCCAGAGGCAGCATGCTGATAAAATTGAGCTCGCTATCGTGCTGGGCAATGTACTGCAGGACCTGCATCATTGTCGCCGGAGCGATCAGGTTGTGGCGGGACAGGCCCGAACCGTCGGCGATAATCGTATTTCCTAAATCAACACTGGCTTGCTGGCGCAGGATCTGGCGCACGGCGTCCGAGCCCGCACGCCAGGTGCCCGGCACTCCGAAGCGGGCGTGGCCGATAGTTCTGAATACGGTATCGGCAATCATGTTGTCCGACTTTTTCAGCATAATTCTAAGCAGATCGTGCAGCGGCGCCGACTGGGTGCTGGCGAGCACGGTTCCCGGGTCTTTAGGCAGCGTCTGGCGCAGCAGGGTGCCGGTATAGGTGATGCCCGCTTCATGGAGTTCTGCTTTTAAAATCGCGCCGGCGTAGCCCGCACCGTCCTGAATAGCAAAGGCTAACGGCAGCGGTTCGGCGCGCTGGGGCAGGCAGCCCGTCAGGGTATAGCGATTTAAATCGCCGGGCACTACGTCCAGCTCGCAATACTGCGCTTCGCCGGAGCCGCGCGCCAGAGTACGCACCTGGCTAAACATGGTCACCGGATAGTAGGACGCCACCCGAATGAATGCCAGGTCGCCCGGTTCCCGACCGCTGTAGAGGGAGACGGAGAAGCAGTTGCGATCGACTATTGCCGCCGCCGGCGGGGCGCTGAAGCACTGGGTCAAATCATTCCACGGCCAGCCAGGCGCCTTGTCATGGCTGGCAAATACCGAGGTGTCAATCAGGACGTTACCCTCAATTTTTTGCACGCCGGATTTCTTCAGCGCTGTCACCATGTTGCGAATATCCTGGCGCTTTAGCGTAGGATCGCCGCTAAAGCGCGCGGTAAGGTCGCCTTTTATTACGCCGCCGACTACGCTACCCTTACTCTCCAGTGTCGTGGTAAAACGGAAGTCGGGCCCCAGCTGCAGCAGGGCTGCAAGCGCGGTAATAACTTTTTGAGTGCTCGCCGGCAGCGCCATCTGCTGCCCGTGATAATCGATACTGGCAGTTTGCGCCCCAATCTTTTGCACCATTAAAGCAAGATTGGCCCCGGCAGGAAGCTGGTTGATATACTGGTCAACATCGGCTGCATGGACGCTTAAAGCCAAACTGCTGGTCAATCCGATGATAAATCTGGAGAATCGCATAATCTCGCGCTAACAACCTGGAAACAGGCCGTCATACTACGGCGCAACGCCCTGTAAAGTAAACGATGACCCGTGGTGAACTTCAGGGTAAAATGTGTATCAAACAGAGAAATTACCGCTGGCCTGGAATTTTATTCCGGGTCAGTTTTCTTTTTGCTTTTCTCCTGGCTCAGGCCCGGCCAGCAGGAGAGAGGACGCGGTACGGCGGCTCGCCGTACCCAAAGGAATGATGAAGAGGTAGAACATATGCAAGCTATCCCAATGACCTTACGCGGTGCTGAAAAATTACGCGAAGAGCTGGATTTTCTGAAGTCGGTACGCCGCCCGGAAATCATTGCCGCCATTGCTGACGCGCGCGAGCACGGTGACCTGAAAGAGAACGCCGAATATCACGCAGCCCGCGAGCAGCAAGGTTTCTGCGAAGGTCGTATCAAAGATATTGAGGCCAAGTTATCAAATGCGCAGGTGATTGACGTCACTAAAATGCCGAATAACGGGCGCGTTATTTTTGGTGCTACCGTGCAGGTGCTGAATCTGGACAGCGACGAAGAGCAAGTTTATCGCATTGTCGGCGACGACGAGGCCGATTTTAAGCAGAATCTGATCTCTGTAAACTCACCGATTGCCCGCGGCCTGATTGGTAAAGAGCAGGATGATGTGGTTAACATCCGTACGCCCGGCGGTGAAGTGGAGTACGAAATTCTGAAGGTAGAATATCTGTAACTCCCGCAGTTAGCGGTAAATGTAAAGATAGGAAAAAGGCCGCGATGCGGCCTTTTATCAACGTTAAGAGCGTGGCATTTTGCTCACCTGCACACGCAAACCCCTCGTTTTACACATTAAATGTGTTCAATTCAGGTTACTCTTAACGTGGCAGCGAGATTTTACGCTCTGCTGTTGGGCGATAAAGAACCAGCGTTTTACCGATAACCTGGACCTTACAGGCGCCGGTTTCGCGCACGATAGCTTCCACGATCAGGTTTTTGGTATCGCGATCTTCCGAGGCGATTTTCACCTTGATAAGCTCGTGGTGCACTAACGCTTGTTCAATCTCGGCCAGTACCCCTTCGGTCAAACCATTGTTGCCAAGCATAACTACCGGCTTGAGCGGATGTGCCAGACCTTTCAGGTGCTGTTTTTGTTTAGTACTCAGATTCATCGTATATTTTTGCTTACGTTGGGATTGAAAACGGCTCATTCTACCGCCATCTCCCAAATATCGCCAAATTAGTGCGTTAAAATTTACGCAGCTGACGATGATGAACCACCCGAACGGGAATGTTAAATGACAGGTAAAAAGCGTTCTGCCAGCTCCAGCCGCTGGCTGCAGGAACACTTTAGCGATAAATATGTGCAACAGGCGCAGAAAAAAGGGTTACGTTCCCGCGCCTGGTTTAAACTTGATGAAATACAGCAAAGTGACAAACTTTTTAAGCCGGGAATGACTATCGTAGATCTTGGTGCTGCACCCGGCGGGTGGTCACAGTATGCTGTAACACAGATTGGTAATAGCGGCCGCATCATCGCTTGCGATCTTCTACCGATGGATCCGATTGTTGGTGTGGACTTTCTTCAGGGCGATTTTCGTGATGAATTAGTCCTCAAAGCGCTACTTGAGAGAGTTGGCGACAGTAAAGTCCAGGTTGTCATGTCCGATATGGCACCGAACATGTGCGGAACACCCGCGGTGGATATCCCCCGCGCCATGTATCTGGTGGAACTCGCCCTTGAGATGTGTCGGGATGTACTGGCACCGGGCGGCAGTTTTTTAGTGAAGGTGTTTCAGGGCGAAGGTTTCGAGGAATACCTTAAGGAAATTCGCTCCCTGTTTACGAAAGTTAAGGTTCGTAAGCCGGACTCTTCCCGCGCTCGTTCGCGAGAAGTGTACATTGTAGCGACCGGGCGAAAACCATAAACACCGGAATCTGAACTGCGGCTTATGCCGGCGCGGTTTTGAAATTCGGTCGATATAGAGTAACCTGACGCTGTTATTAACACAGTTGTAATAAGAGGTTAATCCCTTGAGTGACATGGCGAAAAACCTAATTCTCTGGCTAGTCATCGCGGTTGTCCTGATGTCCGTGTTCCAGAGCTTTGGGCCCAGCGAGTCAAATGGCCATAAGGTGGATTACTCTACCTTCCTGCAAGAGGTCAATCAGGACCAGGTTCGCGAAGCGCGTATCAATGGACGTGAGATCAACGTTACCAAGAAAGACAGTAACCGTTACACGACCTACATTCCGGTAAACGATCCCAAACTGCTTGATAATCTGCTGACCAAAAACGTAAAAGTGGTTGGTGAACCACCGGAAGAGCCGAGCCTGCTGGCTTCTATCTTCATCTCCTGGTTCCCGATGCTGCTGCTAATTGGCGTGTGGATCTTCTTCATGCGGCAGATGCAGGGCGGCGGCGGTAAAGGCGCAATGTCGTTTGGCAAAAGCAAAGCGAGAATGCTGACTGAAGATCAGATTAAAACGACCTTTGCCGACGTGGCAGGCTGCGATGAGGCAAAAGAAGAAGTTGCCGAACTCGTTGAGTACCTGCGCGAGCCGAGCCGCTTCCAAAAGCTGGGCGGTAAAATTCCTAAAGGCGTGCTGATGGTTGGCCCTCCGGGGACCGGTAAAACGCTGCTGGCGAAAGCTATCGCTGGCGAAGCGAAAGTGCCTTTCTTCACCATCTCAGGCTCAGACTTCGTTGAAATGTTCGTTGGTGTAGGTGCGTCTCGCGTGCGCGATATGTTCGAGCAGGCTAAGAAAGCCGCACCGTGCATCATCTTCATCGATGAAATCGATGCCGTTGGTCGCCAGCGTGGCGCAGGTCTCGGCGGCGGTCACGATGAGCGTGAACAGACGCTGAACCAGATGCTGGTTGAAATGGACGGCTTTGAAGGCAACGAAGGCATTATCGTCATCGCTGCAACCAACCGCCCTGACGTACTTGATCCCGCGCTGCTGCGTCCGGGCCGCTTTGACCGTCAGGTCGTGGTTGGTCTGCCTGACGTTCGCGGTCGTGAACAGATCCTGAAAGTCCACATGCGCCGCGTCCCGCTGGCACCGGATATTGATGCTGCCATTATTGCACGCGGTACGCCGGGCTTCTCCGGTGCCGACCTGGCAAACCTGGTCAACGAAGCTGCTCTGTTTGCTGCCCGTGGCAACAAGCGCGTGGTATCGATGGTCGAGTTTGAAAAAGCGAAAGACAAAATCATGATGGGCGCTGAACGCCGCTCCATGGTGATGACTGAAGCGCAGAAAGAGTCCACCGCGTATCACGAAGCGGGTCACGCAATAATTGGTCGTCTGGTACCGGAGCACGACCCGGTACATAAAGTCACCATCATCCCGCGCGGTCGCGCGCTGGGCGTGACCTTCTTCCTGCCGGAAGGCGATGCGATCAGCGCCAGCCGCCAGAAGCTGGAGAGCCAGATCTCAACGCTATACGGCGGCCGCCTGGCGGAAGAGATTATTTACGGTGTAGAACATGTTTCTACCGGTGCGTCTAACGATATCAAAGTGGCCACCAACCTGGCCCGCAACATGGTGACCCAGTGGGGCTTCTCTGAAAAACTTGGTCCTCTGCTGTATGCAGAAGAAGAGGGAGAAGTATTCCTTGGTCGCTCAGTGGCGAAGGCGAAGCACATGTCTGACGAAACGGCACGCATTATTGACCAGGAAGTAAAATCCCTGATCGAGCGTAACTACGGTCGCGCCCGCCAGATTCTGAACGACAATATGGACATCCTTCACGCGATGAAAGACGCGCTGATGAAGTATGAAACCATTGATGCTCCGCAGATTGACGACCTGATGGCCCGCCGCGACGTACGTCCGCCGGCTGGCTGGGAAGAGCCGCCGGCGCCGAACAACTCGGATAACAACGGTACGCCGCGTGCGCCGCGTCCGGTTGACGAGCCGCGTACGCCGAATCCTGGTAATACCATGTAAGCGTCGTTAAATATCGCTATAATCGAAACCCCGGAGCCTGCTCCGGGGTTTTTCTTTTCTGATGAAGCAGGGATCACGCATGAAACTCTTCGCCCAGGGCACCTCGCTCGATCTGTCTCATCCGCACGTGATGGGGATCCTGAACGTTACGCCTGACTCATTCTCTGATGGCGGCGCGCATAATCAGCTGGTTGATGCCCTTAAGCATGCCAACCTGATGATTAACGCTGGCGCGACGATCGTTGACGTAGGCGGTGAATCAACCCGGCCCGGAGCGGCAGAGGTTAGTGTTGAAGAAGAGCTGGCGCGCGTCATCCCGGTGGTTGAAGCCATTAGCCGGCGCTTTGAAGTCTGGATTTCAGTAGATACGTCAAAGCCCGAAGTTATCCGCGAGGCGGCCCGGGCAGGGGCGCATATTATCAATGATATCCGCTCCCTCACGGAAGCGGGGGCGCGTGAGGCTGCGGCAGAAACCGGTTTGCCGGTTTGCCTGATGCATATGCAGGGTCAGCCAAAAACCATGCAGGAAGCGCCCAAATATGACGATGTCTTTGCTGAGGTGAATCGCTTTTTTAGCGAGCATGTTGCCCTGTGTGAACGGGCCGGTATCGCAAAAGAAAAATTGTTGCTCGACCCGGGGTTCGGTTTCGGTAAGAATCTCAGGCACAATTATGCCTTGCTCGCGAAACTCTCGGCGTTTCATCATTTCGGTTTACCGCTGCTGGTAGGCATGTCGCGTAAGTCGATGGTGGGCCAGCTTCTGAATGTCGGGCCTTCTGAACGTCTCAGCGGCAGCCTGGCCTGCGCCGCGATCGCAGCAATGCAGGGGGCGCATATCCTTCGCGTCCATGATGTTAAAGAAACGGTAGAAGCGATGCGTGTGGTGGAAGCTACGCTGTCGGCAAGGGAAAATACATACTATGAGTAACCGCAAATATTTTGGTACCGACGGCATCCGCGGCCGCGTTGGCGATGCGCCCGTCACTCCTGACTTTGTCCTTCGTCTCGGCTTTGCCGCAGGCAAAGTGCTGGCCCGCCACGGTTCACGCAAAGTGATTATTGGCAAAGACACGCGAATCTCCGGTTATATGCTGGAGTCCGCTCTTGAGGCGGGACTCGCCGCCGCCGGTCTTTCAGCTTCTTTTACGGGCCCAATGCCAACCCCGGCGGTGGCTTATCTCACCCGCACTTTCCGGGCCGAAGCGGGGATTGTTATCTCCGCTTCCCACAACCCTTATTACGATAACGGCATCAAATTTTTCACTATCGACGGCACCAAGCTTCCGGATGACGTCGAAGAGGCTATCGAAGCCGAGCTGGAGAAAGAACTAACCTGCGTTGAGTCTGCCGAGCTGGGCAAAGCCAGCCGCATCGTGGATGCCGCAGGCCGCTATATCGAATTCTGTAAAGCTACTTTTCCTAACGAGCTCAGCCTCAACGAACTGAAAGTTGTCGTGGATTGCGCCAACGGCGCTACCTACCACATCGCGCCAAATGTGTTCCGCGAGCTGGGTGCTCAGGTCATTGCAATAGGCTGCGAGCCTAACGGTCTCAATATTAATAAAGAGGTTGGTGCAACGGACGTGCGGGCGCTGCAGGCGCGCGTGCTGGCCGAGAAAGCCCACCTCGGCATTGCTTTCGACGGCGACGGCGATCGGGTGATCATGGTCGATCACGAAGGCAATAAAGTGGATGGCGACCAGATCCTCTATATTATCGCGCGGGAAGGCCTGCGCCAGGGCCAGCTGCGCGGAGGCGCGGTCGGGACGCTGATGAGCAATATGGGCCTTGAAGTTGCCCTTAAGCAGCTCGGTATTCCTTTTACCCGGGCGAAAGTGGGCGATCGCTACGTGATGGAAAAAATGAAGGAGAAAGGCTGGCGTATTGGGGCTGAGAACTCGGGCCACGTGATCCTTCTGGATAAAACCACTACCGGTGACGGCATTGTCGCTGCTCTGCAGGTGGTTGCCGCAATGGCGCGTAATCACATGACCCTGCAAGAGTTGTGCAGCGGCATGAAGATGTTTCCGCAGGTGCTGGTCAACGTCCGCTATAAAGACAGCGCCGTAAACCCGCTGGAAAATGAAACGGTGAAAGCAATCGCTGCCGAGGTCGAAGCGGCGCTGGGCAACCGCGGACGCGTACTGCTGCGCAAGTCTGGCACCGAACCGCTGATCCGCGTGATGGTTGAAGGGGAAGAGGAAGCGCAGGTTATTGCATTCGCTAATCGTATTGCCGATGCGGTAAAAGCGGTCTAAGTATTACTAACTGCATAAAAAGGCGGCGTTTAATCCACATAAACTGCATAAATTGCTGCCTTTTGCTGTTTTTTTCTGCAGTTGATACAATGCGCTGAAATTGCCCTTGCGAACCTCATTCGCTTTGGTTAGTATTCACACCCGCTTCAGTGGGAAAGTTAATAAACGTCCTGCTTTATTGGTTGAAGCAATTGGTATGCGGGAACCCCGCAAGGAACAGGTTGATTATGTACGAAGCTCTTTTAGTCGTTTTCCTTCTTGTTGCGATTGGCCTCGTTGGGCTTATTATGCTGCAGCAGGGTAAAGGCGCAGATATGGGAGCCTCCTTCGGAGCTGGCGCTTCAGGCACGCTGTTCGGTTCAAGTGGCTCAGGCAACTTTATGACCCGAATGACCGGTATTCTGGCCGCGCTGTTCTTCATCATCAGTCTGGTTCTTGGCAATATCAATGCTAACAAGACCCATAAAGGAAGCGAGTGGGATAATCTGAGTGCACCGAAAACGGAGCAAACTCAGCCAGCAGCACCGGCACAGCCGAGCAGCGATATCCCGCAGTAAGCAGTATCCAGTACCGAGGTGGTGGAATTGGTAGACACGCTACCTTGAGGTGGTAGTGCCCTAACGGGCTTGTGGGTTCGAGTCCCATCCTCGGTACCAAATTCCAGAAGAAAGACGTCGCAAGACGTCTTTTTTTGTTTTTGTCGCTCTTAGTTTTGTATTTTTATCTTTCCGAGCTTTTGCTTACCTTCTCCCGCATTCTATCCCTTTCCTGACGATACTGCCGTTTTCTAAGTCCCGTACCCGTTTTTTAAATATTCGGCCAGAATAATTTCCCATAACGACTTTATGGATAGTCAATGTGTGTGAATGTTGAGTGGCCTTACTAAAGTTAAGCCAGATTATTAATAATTCTTATTATGCAAAGAGTTACTGATGAGTTTATTTAAGCTCTTCTTAAATTCATGATATCTATGATTGCACTAAGCTTATTTGAATAAATTATATCTTATTGTTATATATTTATGGTGTTATTGAATTGTGATTTTTATCACGATATATTTTTATAAATAATGGGATTTTATATTTTCATAACGCCGCTGGGATCTCTTTATGGATTTCGGCTTTTTTATGATGTCAGAGAGTCCGGGTGACATCTCAGGTAGCAGCAGGGAACGCGGAACGTATTTCCTTATCTATACTCCTCGTAATCGCTCCCTGGTGCTGCAATACATCACGTGAATGTAATGACTATATCCTGAATAATTCGAGTTGCCTGCCGGTAGCGAGTGAATCCCCCTCAAGCTTACTGAAGTAAGCAACCGGAGTTGGGCCAGCTCACCGGCAGCCTCAGGTATGACAGGTATAACAGCAAATTTCACAAATAATCTGAGCAGAGCTCTCAGCCTGGTTATGTATTCCCTACCCGAACCGAAACCTGCCCGGAGGATTATCCGGGATTTAAACTCTATTAAAAGTAAGAGATATAAGGATATATAAATGCGCAAACATAAAATGAAAGCCATTGCCGGCATCATTAAACATACGTTGCTTGTGAGTACTGCCTACATTTCAGCAGGCATCCCTCTGTCCCATGCAGAAGAGATTGAGGTACGTGATGGACAGATCGTTAATCTGGAGAATGCCACCTATGATAAACTGTTCGCAATAAAAGATGGCAGCCGCCTTATTGGTAACAATATCAATATTATAACTCCCTCCACTGAACGAGAAAATGGTGTTTGGGTCCGAGATGGGGCCTATGTTGAGCTCACTGACAGTTATATTAAAACTGAGGGTCGAAGTGTTAATGGTATTGAAAGCTTTGGTTTTACGACGATGCCTTTCTCTGTACTTAATAATGTCAATATTGAAACCAGTGGAGAAACAGCCTTTGGTGCGCTTGCTACGGACAACTCATCAATAACACTTTATGGCGGCAGCGTAAAAACTGCGGGTGTCTATAGTGCGGGTATTTTATCCTCCGGGATTGATGCACTAATAGAAGCGAATGATGTTCTTATTGAAACCCAGGGCGATGATGCAGCGGGCGCAAAGGTTGTAGATAACGGAACTATGACCATCCACGGCGGCACTATACAGACTCAGGGCGTCAGAAGCCGCGGCATAGAAGTCAGCGACTCTGGTTCTGCCCTCTCCAGTACAGACGTTAATATCATTACTCATGGAAATGATGCCTACGGAGTCTTAGCCGAAAGCGAGGGGAGCGTTTCTGTTACCGGTGGTGCTATTAAAACCACCGGGAAAAAAGGGCACGGTATTGCTACTCAGAATGCAAATACTGCTGTTCAGGCCCGCAACGTTACAATTGAAACCTCGGGGGACGGCGCTCTTGGTATCAACGTGACAAAAGACAGCCAAGTTGATGCACAAGGTGGTTCTATCACTACCGGAGGGATTGAGAGTCACGGATTAGCCGCCGATAGCGTAAATTCTCGTCTTAGTGCGGGAAATATCAATATCACGACCTCCGGCGCAAATGCCTACGGTGTGTTATCCCAGAATGCCGCGCAGGTGGCTCTTCAGGGTGGGAAGATAAATACCACGGGGGCAGGAGGCGTTGGCGTTGCTATCAGATATAAAGATTCCTCAGCTCAAACCAGGGATGTAAATATTGAAACTGCCGGCGACAATGCCTATGGCATAGCGGCAATCGAGGGTGCTAAGGCTAATGTCAGCGGTGGGAACATTAAAACTCACGGAAAGGAAGGCTATGGCATCGCGACACAAGATTCGGGATCTACCATAACCGCCCGCCAAGTCAGCATTGAAACCGCTGGACTCATGGCGCGCGGTGTCACCGCCAGTAATGCCGAACTCACTCTGCAGGATAGTAATATCACAACTGCCGGAGAACAGGCCTATGCTGCCGCCGTCTTTGACGGCGGGCGCGTTGCCCTTGGCGACGTGAAAATAAATACCACCGGCAGGGAAGGATTTGGTCTGGGAGTGACAAATGCAGGCTCTTCCCTGACGGCAGAGAATACAAACATAGAGACGAACGGCGAGTTTGCTACTGGCGCCATTGCCAGCGAGAAAAGCAGCCTGAATTTGACCAACAGTAGTATTAAAGCATCAGGCGATACTGCCTATGGGGTTGCCGTGTCGGGGGGCAGTACATTGAAGGCGGCACAGACAACGATTCAGACGCAGGGTAAGGGTGGTCATGCGCTATTGGTATTCCGCAATGGCTCTGCCGATGCCAATACAATCCATATCACCGGCGGCTCCCTCAACTCGGCGTCAGGCGATACCCTCAATGCCGAAGGCGCCCTGCTGGATATCAGCCTTGATGGCGTAACAGATCAGCATGCAGGGAGCGGCGTGCTGATTCGAGCCATAAACGACGCTACCGGCAATATCGGCAACGTCAATTTTAGCGCGAAAGACTCCACCCTTACCGGCGATGTCATTGCCGAGGGCAATAATACGGTTGCCCTCTCTCTGGATAACACCCGCTATACCGGCGCCATCAATAACGGGACCTCGCTGGCGCTCGCTAATGCCGGCACGTGGAATATCACCGGGGATTCCAGCGTATCTCAGTCAGTGAATAATAGCGGCACTATCGTATTCTCGCCCCCCGCTGACGGGCACTCTAAAACACTGACGGTAGGTAACTACACCGGCAACGGCGGGACGATTGCATTCAATTCGGCGCTGGCAGGGGATGATTCTGCTTCCGACAGGCTGGTTATTACCGGCGATTCTGCGGGCTCAACCAGCGTTCGCGTGAATAATCTGGGCGGCAAGGGGGCGCAAACTATTGAAGGGATTGCGCTCATCTCCGTTGGTGGTGCATCAGATGGCGTCTTTACCAAGTCCGGCCGTATTGCTGCTGGCGCCTATGATTACGATCTGCAAAAGAAAAATAATAACTGGTACTTAACCAGCAACTACGTTGAACCTGAAAAACCTGTCGATCCGGTTGTTCCTGTCGATCCCATTAAGCCACAAGATCCGGTTAATCCTCCCGCCACTGTACCGCCAGCAGATTCCGAAAAGCCGGCGGATCCTGTGTCGCCGGTTAATCCTGATGCGCCGCCTGAATCAGCCACGCCGACAAATCCTGAGAAGCCAGCTGAGCCAGTCACGCCAGCAGCACCTGAAAAACCTGCCGATCCGGCTAAACCCGCGCAGCCTGGCGCCGGCGGCAGCGGAAGTGCAGGCCCGGCAAAACATATCTACCGCCCTGAAACCGGAAGCTATGCGGCTAACCTGATGGCGGCAAATACGATGTTTAATCTCTCGCTTCACGATCGGCTCGGAGAGACGCAGTATACTGACGTGCTAACTGGCGAACAGAAAGTGACCAGTCTGTGGCTGCGCAACGAAGGCGGGCATCAGAGAAGCAAAATGGCCGACGGGCAAAATAAAACCCAGGCTAATCGTTACGTAATGCAGCTCGGCGGTGACTTAGTTCAGTGGACGACCAGCGGGCGCGATCGTTATCACCTTGGGCTGATGGCCGGCTATGCCAACCAGAAGAGCCATACGCACTCGACGGTGACCGGCTATCGTTCACGCGGGCAAATTGACGGTTATTCAACAGGGCTGTACGGAACCTGGTATGCCAATGAAGCCGATAAGTCAGGGCTGTACGTGGACAGCTGGCTGCAGTACAGCTGGTTTAAAAACAAAGTCAATGGCGATGCCCTGCCGGCTGAAAAATACAAGTCTCGTGGCTTCACCGCGTCGCTGGAGAGCGGATACAGCTTCCTGTTGGGAGAAACCCGTACCGCAGCGGATATGATCAACTCCTGGTGGGTTCAGCCCCAGGCTCAAATGATTTGGATGGGTGTTAAAGACAAAAAACATACGGAAGACAACGGCACGCGGGTAAGCGGCAAGGGCCAGAATAATATTCAAACCCGGCTGGGCGTTAAAGCCTATATGCAGGGGCATAGCGCTCTGGACGAAGGCAAAGGCAGAACTTTCCAGCCATTTATTGCCACCAGCTGGATCCATAACACGAAGAAATTCGGTGTCACGATGGATGGCGTCACCGCAAGGATGGAAGGTACGCGCAATATTGCTGAAATCAAGACTGGCGTTGAGGGACAGCTCTCCAGCAGCATTAATTTATGGGGAAGCGTAGCTCAGCAGATTGGTGATGAGAAATACAGCGATACGCAGGCAGCGGTAGGTTTTAAATATCTGTTCTGACTTAGAAATAAACAGCGCGGGCCGTTAGGGCCCGCGCTATATTCATCCTGCAGCAGAGAAACATCGACTCGATTAGTTCCCCTGTGCCGCATTATTGATGGCAATCTCCAGATCCTGAATGGTCTGGTCGATATCATCCAGCAGCTGTCCCTGTTTGTTTAGCAGCGTATCAATACGTGCGGCGTACTCTTCATCCTTGTATTCACCCTGATCGAACGCCAGCCAGTGCGTAGACAGCGTTTCGGTATTGGTCTGCGCATAGTGACGCATCTCTTTTAACTGTGTAGTGACATCACTCAGGTAGTCAGCTTTAGTCTTGATAACTTCAGTATCGCTCATGCTAATTTTCCTTTTGCAGTTAAAATAACGTCTGAGGGATTAATCATAGTGAAAAATGTCACAATCTCCCTAAGAATAATCGGAAGTCACTGCAACCAGGAATAATCTCTATTAAAAATCCTTAAGCATAGCGTCACGAGACACGGCTCTTATTGTTCCGGACAATCATATTTTTCATATCGATACCTGAAGGCTGCTGGTAAATCTCCAGAGAGAAATAGCGCGCAATAGCCAGCACATATTCAAAAATTTCCGACTGGGTATCCTCATATTCCGTCCAGAAAACGTTGGAGGTGAAACAGTAAATCTCGATCGGTAACCCTTCCGATGTCGGGCTAAGCTGCCTGACCACCAGGTACATATCATTGCGGATATCCGTGCGGCGGCGTAAATAGTTCAGGACGTGTTTACGAAACAGCTCAAGGTTAGTGACGCCGTTCTCACCGAGCTGCTGGGCATTAATCTCTTTAACTCGCGTCTTGAGCCACGTTTCAAGCATGGCGTATTTTTCTGCGGACATTTTCTCCAGCGCCGCGAGCTGCTCCATGGTGGCGAAAACAATACTGCTCTGGTCGATAAAAAAGCTGCGCTTGATACGCCGGCCGCCGGATTCAAACATCGGTTGCCAGTTGGTATAGGATTCGGTAATAAAATTCTTGGTCGGCACCCAGGACATGGTGTTGTCCCAGTTGCGCACCGTGATTGTGTGCAGAGCAATATCCGTGACTTCGCCGCTGATGTTGTTCTGCGGCATTTCAATCCAGTCGCCCTGCTTAATAACGTTCGATGAGGAGACCTGAATGTTGGCCACCAGTGAGATAAGCGTGTGCTGAAACACCAGCATCAGCACGGCCGCCGCGGCACCCATACTGGAAAAAATAATCACCGGGGAGCGGTTAGAGAGTGTGGCAATAACCAGAATAGTGGCAACAGAAGAGATGACTATTTTGGCTATCTGAATAAAACCCTTTATTGAGTGCTGTTTTTCACCATGCTTTTTGATGTAGATGACATTGACCACATCCAGCATCTCAATAATCATCATGGTGATGTTGATAATAAACAGCACGCCGCAAATGGTCCTTATCGCCTCCATCAGGCCAGCGGGCAGCCCGACAATAATCTGCGACAGTACATACACCGTGACCACCGGAACCAGGTTCGCCAGCCCACGCGCAATGCGCATATCCTTATTATGAGGATCGGATTTTTTAGTGTGCAGAATAAAGCGCCGAACAATACCCAGCAGAAAGAACTTGCAGATCATTGACGACATAAAGCCGGCGAAAAGCAAAAAGATCACGACGACGGTGGAGAAAGCAATTTCATTGCCCTGCAGCCAGCTCCAGGCCTCAACAAGATTGTGCATTAACAGCGTCCTTAGCCTTCGGCGAAATGGGGCATCATGGTTATTCTGAGTATGTAGCCTGAATAACTCGGGTTACATTAATGCTGCAGGAATGAATCTCCCAGAGCTTGCTGATGAACAAATGCAGCTGATGCAGATTCAGCTTGAAGTATGACGGGTATAACGTTTTTACAAAAGATGGGATTTACAGCAAGAAGAAGCAAGAATCAGACAAAGAGAAATGCCGCCGGCGAAAAGTTATCGCCGGCAGCGGCAGAGCTTAGGCTTTATCGTGGTTTTCCAGGTTTTCTACCTGGGGAATACCGTCAACCGCCGTACTGGAAAGCAGGCCGGTACGCGCGTAGCCGAACAGCTTTTCGCGGGTATCGGTAATATCCAGATTACGCATGGTTAGCTGGCCGATACGATCGTCAGGAGAGAAGACTGACTCGCCTTTTTCCATCGTCAGGCGCTCTGCCTTGTAAGTCAGATTGTCTGAAACGGTATTCAGAATCGAATAGTCGTTACCGCGGCGCAGCTCCAGCGTCACTTCGCCGGTGATCTGGCTGGCAACCCAGCGCTGCAGGCCGTCGCGCAGCATCAGTGCCTGAGAATCGAACCAGCGGCCCTGATACAGCAGGCGGCCCAGCTGGCGGCCATGGGCGTGATACTGCTCAATCGTGTCTTCGTTGTGAATGCCGGTCAGCAGGCGCTCGTAGGCGATATGCAGCAGCGCCATCCCCGGAGCCTCATAAATACCGCGGCTCTTGGCTTCGATAATCCGGTTTTCAATCTGATCGCTCATGCCCAGGCCGTGACGACCGCCGATGCGGTTAGCCTCCATCATCAGCTCAACATCGTCGCTAAAGGATTGGCCATTAAGCGCAACCGGGCGGCCCTGTTCGAAGCGAACGGTCACTTCTTCCGCCGGGATCTTCACGCTCTCATCCCAGAACTTCACGCCCATGATCGGATTAACGATCTTGACGCTGGAGTTCAGGAACTCCAGATCTTTTGCTTCGTGGGTGGCGCCCAGCATGTTGGAGTCGGTGGAGTAGGCCTTCTCGACGGACATTTTGTAATCGAAGCCGCACGCAATCATGAACTCAGACATCTCCTGACGGCCGCCGAGCTCGTCGATGAAGTCAGTGTCCAGCCACGGCTTATAAATTTTCAGTTCGGCGTTGGTCAGCAGGCCGTAACGATAGAAGCGCTCTATATCGTTGCCTTTATAGGTACTGCCGTCGCCCCAGATGTTTACGCCATCTTCTTTCATTGCGGCGACCAGCATGGTGCCGGTCACGGCGCGACCCAGTGGCGTGGTGTTAAAGTAGGTCAGGCCGCCGGTCGTATTATGAAAAGCCCCACATTGAATGGCGGCAATGCCTTCGGCTACCAGCTGCTTGCGGCAATCGATCAGACGAGCATTTTCTGCGCCATATTCCATTGCCCGACGCGGGATCGCGTCGTAATCATCCTCATCCGGCTGGCCCAGATTCGCGGTATAAGCGTAAGGCACGGCGCCTTTTTTTCGCATCCACAGCAGCGCGGCGCTGGTGTCCAGACCGCCGGAAAATGCGATGCCAATACGTTGACCAACCGGAAGATGTTTGAGTATCGTCGTCATAAATAGAGCCCTGCTTGCCTGACTGTGGTGGAAGTCGTTGTGTTACCGTAATTGCATTTTTATGCAAAATAAGTGAGTTTTCATTTAATCATCTTTTCACCGCTACCGGAAGTGCCTGATGGAATTTCGCTGAAAAAATCCTGTCAGGTGTTCCGGCAGGCTCATCCGTGTGGACCGCCGTGCCATAACCGCACATTTCAGTTTATCGATTAATGCTCTGCAGGCTGCAGGATAAGATAAAAAGCCAGCCTCGCTAGCACGTAAATGCCCGATCTAAAGAGGCGCAAGGGGAAGAACGTTAGCAGCTAATGCTTGATTAGTTAGCAACTTGACATTCATCCGGCTATCTACTTATACTGTACGCCGATTTTACGTCCCGTCTCGGTACCAAATCCCAGCAGTATTTGCGTTTTTTGCTCAAAATGGGTAAAATACGACACGTTTCAGGCGCGGGGTGGAGCAGCCTGGTAGCTCGTCGGGCTCATAACCCGAAGGTCGTCGGTTCAAATCCGGCCCCCGCAACCACTTTCCCTTAGTGTTCTTTTTCAAATATATTTCGCACTATTTGTTGCTGAATTTGAAAAAATTCTCGCGGAAAGTATTCCAGACCGCAGTTGCGGTTGTAGGGTTCAGTTATATAAAGCCCCGATTTATCGGGGTTTTTTGTTATCTGACTAAAGAATAACTGGGCTTTATGCCCTTTTTTTATGTCCTGGGGGTGGGCTTGTCCACATTAGAACAGAAATTAACAGAGATGCTGACAGCGCCAGTTGAGGCCCTGGGCTTCGAGCTGGTCGGCATCGAATTTATTCGCAGCCGCACATCCACGCTGCGCATCTATATTGATAGTGAAAACGGCATCAATGTTGATGATTGTGCTGATGTAAGCCACCAGGTCAGTGCCGTCATGGATGTCGAAGACCCCATTACTGTTGCATACAACCTGGAAGTTTCCTCACCGGGACTCGAACGTCCTCTGTTTGTCGCCGAACACTACACGCGTTTTATTGGCGAAGAGGTCTCACTGGTCCTGCGGATGGCGGTACAGAACCGCCGCAAATGGCAGGGCATTATCAAAGCGGTAGACGGTGAAATGATTACAGTCACCGTTGACGGCAAAGATGAAGTGTTCGCGCTGAGTAACATCCAGAAGGCGAACCTGGTTCCCCACTTTTAACAGTCTGGATTGAGGTGAAAGGCCACGATGAACAAAGAAATTTTGGCTGTTGTAGAAGCCGTTTCCAACGAAAAGGCGCTGCCGCGCGAGAAAATTTTCGAAGCGCTTGAGAGCGCTTTGGCGACGGCAACCAAGAAAAAATACGAACAAGAGATCGATGTCCGCGTTGAGATCGATCGCCGCAGCGGCGACTTTGATACCTTCCGCCGCTGGTTAGTGGTTGAAGAAGTGACTCTGCCGACGCGCGAAATCACGCTGGAAGCCGCCCGCTTTGAAGATGAAAGCATGAACGTGGGCGACTTCGTTGAAGATCAGATTGAGTCTGTTACCTTTGACCGCATTACCACCCAGACCGCGAAACAGGTTATCGTGCAGAAAGTGCGCGAAGCCGAGCGTGCGATGGTTGTCGATCAGTTCCGCGATCAGGAAGGTGAGATTGTCACCGGCGTGGTCAAAAAAGTTAACCGCGACAACATCTCTCTGGAACTGAAATCAGAAGGGCTGGCCGGGAGCGCTGAAGCCGTCATCCTGCGCGAAGACATGCTGCCGCGTGAAAACTTCCGCCCGGGTGACCGCATCCGCGGCGTACTTTACTCCGTCCGTCCGGAAGCGCGCGGCGCTCAGCTGTTCGTTACCCGCTCCAAGCCGGAAATGCTGGTTGAGCTTTTCCGTATTGAAGTGCCGGAGATTGGCGAAGAAGTTATCGAGATCAAAGCCGCAGCTCGCGATCCGGGCTCCCGCGCTAAGATCGCGGTGAAAACCAACGACAAGCGTATCGATCCGGTCGGCGCCTGCGTCGGCATGCGCGGCGCGCGCGTGCAGGCGGTTTCCACCGAGCTGGGCGGCGAGCGTATCGACATCGTGCTGTGGGATGACAACCCGGCGCAGTTTGTGATCAACGCGATGGCGCCGGCTGACGTAGCCTCTATCGTGGTTGATGAAGATAAACACACCATGGATATCGCGGTAGAAGCCGGTAACCTGGCGCAGGCGATTGGCCGTAACGGCCAGAACGTACGCCTCGCCTCGCAGCTGAGCGGCTGGGAACTCAACGTCATGACCGTTGATGACCTGCAGGCGAAGCACCAGGCTGAAGCCCACGCGGCGATCGACACCTTCACTAAATATCTCGATATTGATGAAGATTTCGCCACGGTACTGGTTGAAGAAGGTTTCTCCAGCCTCGAAGAGCTGGCCTACGTGCCAATCAAAGAGCTGCTGGAAATCGACGGTCTGGATGAATCCACCGTTGAAGCACTTCGCGAACGCGCGAAAAACGCATTGACTACGCTGGCGCTGGCCCAGGAAGAGAGCCTCGGTGATAATAAACCGGCTGACGATCTGCTCAATCTTGAAGGCATGGATCGCCCTCTGGCTCTTCAGCTGGCTGCCCGCGGTGTTTGTACGCTGGAAGATCTCGCTGAACAAGGCATTGATGACCTGTCTGACATCGAAGGGTTAACCGACGAAAAAGCAGGTGAGCTCATCATGGCCGCCCGCAACATTTGCTGGTTTGGCGACGAAGCGTAATAAACTGTAGCAGGAAGGAACAGCATGACAGATGTAACCGTAAAAACGCTGGCCGCAGAGATTCAGACCTCCGTAGACCGCCTGGTACAGCAATTCGCTGACGCAGGCATTCCGAAGAAGGCTGATGACGCTGTAAGCCCGCAAGAGAAGCAAACTCTTTTAGCGCACCTGAATCGTGAGCATAGCTCCGCGCCGGGTAAGCTGACGCTGCAGCGCAAAACGCGCAGCACGCTGAGTGTTCCAGGTACCGGTGGCAAGAGTAAATCGGTACAGATCGAAGTCCGCAAAACGCGCACCTTTGTAAAACGCGATCCGCAGGAAGCCGAACGTCTGGCCGCGGAAGAAGAGGCGAAGCGCGAAGCGGAAGAACAGGCCCGCCGCGAGGCTGAAGAAGCAGCCAAACGCGAGGCACAGGCAAAAGCTGAACGTGAGGCCGCTGAAAAAGCGAAACGTGAATCTGCTGAGAAAGCGAAACGCGACGCTGCGGAAAAAGATACAGTGAATCAACAGACAGACAATATGACAAAAACCGCCCAGGCTGAGAAAGCCCGCCGTGAAGCTGAAGCCGCCGAGCTGAAGCGCAAAGCGGAAGAAGAAGCGCGCCGCAAGCTTGAAGAAGAAGCCCGCCGCGTTGCGGAAGAAGCTCGCCGCATGGCCGAAGCGAATGAAAAGAACTGGACCGAAACGCCAGAGCCGACGGAAGACGCCACGGATTATCACGTGACCACGTCCCAGCACGCGCGCCAGGCCGAAGACGAGAACGATCGCGAAAGCGAAGCTGGCCGCACACGCAGCCGCACCGCGAAAGCGGCACGTCCGGCGAAAAAAGGCAACAAGCACGCTGAATCCAAAGCCGATCGTGAAGAAGCCCGCGCGGCCATTCGCGGTGGTAAAGGCGGCAAGCACCGTAAAGGTTCAGCACTGCAGCAGGGCTTCCAGAAGCCGGCGCAGGCCGTTAACCGCGACGTTATCATCGGCGAAACCATCACCGTTGGCGAACTCGCTAACAAGATGGCGGTAAAAGGCTCTCAGGTCATCAAAGCGATGATGAAGCTGGGCGCGATGGCCACCATTAACCAGGTTATCGATCAGGAAACCGCGCAGCTGGTGGCAGAAGAAATGGGCCACAAAGTTACACTGCGTCGTGAGAACGAGCTGGAAGAAGCGGTAATGAGCGATCGTGACACAGGTGCAGCGGCTGAACCGCGCGCGCCGGTGGTCACTATCATGGGTCACGTTGACCACGGTAAAACCTCGCTGCTCGACTATATCCGCTCCACCAAAGTCGCCTCCGGCGAAGCGGGCGGTATTACCCAGCACATCGGCGCCTACCACGTAGAAACCGACAACGGGATGATTACCTTCCTCGACACCCCGGGCCACGCCGCGTTTACCTCTATGCGTGCTCGCGGTGCCCAGGCTACGGATATCGTGGTACTGGTTGTTGCTGCGGACGACGGCGTGATGCCGCAGACCATTGAAGCTATCCAGCACGCGAAAGCGGCGCAGGTGCCTCTGGTAGTTGCCGTGAACAAAATCGACAAGCCGGAAGCCGATCTTGACCGCGTTAAGAACGAACTCTCCCAGTACGGCGTTATGCCGGAAGAGTGGGGCGGCGAAGCGCAGTTCATTCCTGTATCTGCAAAAGCCGGTACCGGTATCGACGAGCTGCTGAATGCGATTCTGCTGCAGGCTGAAGTGCTGGAGCTGAAAGCCGTCCGTAAAGGTATGGCAAGCGGCGCCGTTATCGAATCCTTCCTCGACAAGGGCCGCGGCCCGGTTGCGACTGTTCTGGTACGCGAAGGTACGCTGAACAAGGGCGATATCGTCCTGTGCGGCTTCGAATACGGCCGCGTTCGTGCGATGCGCGACGAGCTGGGCAAAGAAGTTATGGAAGCGGGTCCGTCGATTCCGGTCGAGATCCTCGGCCTGTCAGGCGTACCGGCAGCCGGTGATGAAGTGACCGTTGTTCGCGACGAGAAAAAAGCGCGTGAAGTTGCGCTGTATCGTCAGGGCAAGTTCCGCGAAGTCAAACTGGCGCGTCAGCAGAAGTCCAAGCTGGAAAACATGTTTGCCAACATGACCGAAGGCGAAGTTCACGAAGTGAACGTGGTTCTGAAAGCAGACGTGCAGGGTTCTGTCGAAGCTATCTCCGATTCTCTGCTGAAGCTGTCTACTGACGAAGTGAAAGTGAAGATCATCGGTTCTGGCGTTGGTGGTATCACCGAAACCGACGCTACTCTGGCTGCGGCATCCAACGCTATCCTGGTCGGCTTTAACGTCCGCGCCGATGCTTCCGCACGTAAAGTGATTGAAGCGGAAAGCCTGGACCTGCGCTACTACTCCGTCATCTATAATCTGATTGACGAAGTGAAAGCGGCGATGAGTGGCATGCTGTCTCCGGAACTGAAACAGCAGATCATTGGTCTGGCTGAAGTGCGTGATGTGTTTAAATCGCCGAAATTTGGCGCCATCGCGGGCTGTATGGTTACCGAAGGCCTTATCAAGCGCCACAATCCGATCCGCGTCCTGCGCGACAACGTGGTTATCTATGAAGGCGAGCTGGAATCCCTGCGCCGCTTCAAAGATGACGTTAACGAAGTCCGTAACGGCATGGAGTGTGGTATCGGCGTTAAGAACTACAACGACGTTCGCGTTGGCGATATGATCGAAGTGTTCGAGATCATCGAAATCCAGCGCAGCATCGACTAATCCACGTCGTCTTTCGTACCACAGCCGCGCTGGCTGCGTTTGTCCACCCCGGTAACATAGTTATCTATGCTCCCGGGGGGATTGCAGATTTGCCGCCTTGCCGTGACTCGAAATACTGAATGGATAAAAATTGTAGGCCGGGTAAGCAAAGCGTCACCCGGCAGTAATTTAAAAAAGGGGCTGATAGCCCCTTTTTAGTCTGGAGAATAAATTATGGCGAAAGAATTTGGTCGCCCGCAGCGCGTAGCGCAGGAAATGCAGAAAGAAATTGCGACCATTCTGCAGCGTGAAATTAAAGATCCGCGTCTTGGGCTGATGACCACCGTATCCGGCGTTGAGATGTCCCGGGATCTGGCTTATGCAAAAGTGTTCGTAACGTTCCTGAACGATGAAGATGAAGCATCCGTGAAGGCAGGCATCAAAGCTCTGCAGGAAGCCTCCGGTTTTATCCGTTCGCTCCTCGGCAAAGCAATGCGCCTGCGCATCGTTCCCGAGCTGACCTTCTTTTATGACAACTCGCTGGTTGAAGGCATGCGCATGTCTAACCTGGTGACCAGCGTGGTGAAGCACGACGATGAACGTCGCGTGAATCCGGACGACGCGAAGGAGGACTAATGAGTCGTCCCCGCCGTCGCGGTCGCGATATCCACGGCGTGCTGCTGCTGGACAAACCTCAGGGTGCTTCCAGCAACGATGTGCTGCAAAAAGTGAAGCGTCTGTACAATGCTAACCGCGCCGGGCACACCGGCGCGCTGGATCCGCTGGCGACCGGTATGCTGCCTGTCTGCCTCGGTGAAGCCACCAAGTTTTCCCAGTATTTGCTTGATTCTGACAAGCGCTATCGGGTGATTGCAAAGCTCGGGCAGCGTACCGACACGTCAGATGCCGATGGCCAGATTGTTGAAGAGCGCCCGTTGAGCTTCAGCGCTGCCGATCTGGACGCCGCGCTGGAGAGCTTTCGCGGCGATACGCTGCAGGTGCCTTCTATGTACTCGGCGCTGAAGTATCAGGGCAAAAAACTGTACGAGTACGCGCGCCAGGGCATCGAAGTCCCGCGGGAGCCGCGCCCGATTACCGTTTACGAGCTGCTGTTTCTGCGCCATGAAGGCGACGAGCTTGAGCTGGAGATCCACTGCTCAAAAGGCACCTATATCCGCACCATCATTGACGATCTCGGCGAGAAACTCGGCTGCGGCGCGCACGTTATCATGCTGCGTCGTCTGGCGGTAAGTCGCTATCCGGTGGAGCGTATGGTGACCCTGGAGCAGCTGCAGGCGCTGGTGGCCGATGCCGAAGCGCAGGATATTCCCGCATCGCAGCATCTCGATCCGCTGCTGATGCCGATGGACAGCCCGGCGTCTGATTTTCCGCGGGTAAACCTGCCGCTGACCTCGTCCGTCTACTTTAAAAACGGCAACCCGGTACGCGCCAGCGGAGCACCTGTCGAGGGTCTTGTGCGGGTGACCGAAGGCGAAGACGAAAAATTTATCGGCATGGGCGAAATTGACGACGAGGGCCGCGTGGCGCCGCGTCGTCTGGTGGTAGAGTATCCGCAGTAGCGCTGGCCTGTCTTGCGATAACTGGCCGCTGCGAGTAGAATATCGCCGCTTAACGTCCGGGCATTGGTGTAACAATTACCGGGACGTTAACCTCGGGGCTGCTGAATTAGAGATCGGCACCCTTTATTTCTTTTAATCTGGAGTACAACATGTCTCTAAGCGTTGAAGCTAAAGCAAAAATCGTTTCCGAGTTTGGTCGTGGTGCTAACGACAGCGGTTCTACCGAAGTTCAGGTTGCACTGCTGACTGCGCAGATCAACCACCTGCAGGGCCACTTTGCAGAGCACAAAAAAGATCACCACAGCCGTCGTGGTCTGCTGCGCATGGTTTCTCAGCGTCGTAAACTGCTCGACTACCTGAAACGTAAAGATGTTGCACGCTACACTGCGCTGATCGAGCGTCTGGGTCTGCGTCGCTAAGTCTTGCGAGTTTCTGAGAGAGGGGCCTTACGGCCCCTTTTTTAAATGCAGTGGCAGCAATTAAACCGAAAGTAATGTATTGTTTGTGTTGCTGTAATTAACAATCTTCAGTGCAGCGTTTCGCGCGGCTAATGAGAGTTTCAACCTTTGTGGCCCGGAGCTCTCATTAGTCGCGAGGATGCAATGAAGATAAGTTCCACCCGCAGCTTGCTGAAAGCTGCTGTTACTTATTGAGTAAGGATAAATTTTGCTGAATCCGATCGTTCGCAAGTTCCAGTATGGTCAACACACCGTCACGCTGGAAACCGGCATGATGGCGCGTCAGGCCTCTGCTGCCGTTATGGTAAGCATGGATGACACTGCCGTATTCGTTACCGTTGTAGGCCAGAAAAAAGCCAAGCCGGGCCAGGACTTTTTCCCGCTGACCGTTAACTACCAGGAGCGTACTTACGCTGCCGGTAAAATCCCGGGCGGCTTCTTCCGCCGTGAAGGCCGTCCGAACGAAGGCGAAACCCTGACCGCGCGTCTGATTGACCGCCCGGTTCGCCCGCTGTTCCCGGAAGGCTTTGTTAACGAAGTGCAGGTTATTGCCACCGTTGTTTCCGTTAACCCGCAGGTTAACCCGGACATCGTTGCCATGATTGGCGCCTCTGCAGCTCTGTCGCTGTCCGGCATTCCGTTCAACGGCCCAATTGGTGCCGCGCGTGTAGGTTACATTAATGACCAGTACGTGCTGAACCCGACCCAGGAAGAGCTGAAAACCAGCAAGCTGGATCTGGTTGTTGCCGGTACTGAAGCCGCCGTTCTGATGGTTGAATCTGAAGCCGAACTGCTGAGCGAAGATCAGATGCTGGGCGCGGTGGTCTTTGGCCACGAGCAGCAGCAGATCGTTATCCAGACTATCAATGACCTGGTGAAAGAAGCGGGTAAACCGCGCTGGGACTGGCAGCCTGAAGCCGTTGACGAAGCGCTGCACGCGCGCGTTGAGCAGCTGGCACAGTCTCGCCTGAGCGATGCTTACCGCATCACCGACAAGCAGGAGCGCTACGCGCAGGTTGATGCTATCAAATCTGACGTGATCGCCGCACTGGTTGCCGAAGATGATTCACTGGACGCAGGCGAGCTGGGCGACATCCTGCACGGCATCGAAAAGAACGTCGTTCGCAGCCGCGTGCTGGCCGGCGAGCCGCGCATTGACGGCCGTGAGAAAGACATGATTCGTGGCCTGGACGTGCGCACTGGCGTACTGCCGCGCACCCATGGTTCCGCGCTGTTCACCCGCGGTGAAACACAGGCGCTGGTTACCGCAACCCTGGGTACCGCACGCGACGCGCAGAACATCGACGAACTTATGGGCGAGCGCACCGACAGCTTCCTGTTCCACTACAACTTCCCTCCGTACTCCGTAGGCGAAACTGGCATGGTGGGTTCTCCGAAGCGTCGTGAAATCGGCCACGGCCGCCTGGCGAAGCGCGGCGTGCTGGCTGTTATGCCGACTACCGACGAATTCCCGTACACCGTGCGCGTAGTTTCTGAGATCACTGAATCTAACGGCTCCTCTTCCATGGCGTCCGTTTGCGGTGCCTCTCTGGCGCTGATGGATGCCGGCGTGCCGGTGAAATCTGCGGTTGCGGGTATCGCGATGGGCCTGGTGAAAGAAGGTGACAACTACGTTGTGCTTTCTGACATCCTCGGTGATGAAGATCACCTCGGCGATATGGACTTCAAAGTTGCGGGTTCTCGCGACGGTATCTCTGCGCTGCAGATGGATATCAAAATTGAAGGCATCACCAAAGAGATCATGCAGGCTGCGCTGAATCAGGCGAAAGGCGCGCGTCTTCACATCCTGGGCGTAATGGAGCAGGCGATTAACGCGCCGCGCGGCGATATCTCTGAATTCGCACCGCGTATCCACACCATCAAGATCAGCCCGGACAAGATCAAAGACGTTATCGGTAAAGGCGGCTCCGTGATCCGCGCGCTGACCGAAGAGACCGGCACCACCATCGAAATCGAAGATGACGGTACCGTGAAAATCGCAGCAACCGATGGCGACAAAGCGCAGCACGCGATTCGTCGTATCGAAGAGATCACCGCTGAAATCGAAGTGGGCCGCATCTACAACGGTAAAGTCACCCGCATCGTTGATTTCGGTGCCTTCGTGGCAATCGGCGGCGGTAAAGAAGGTCTGGTTCACATTTCTCAGATCGCCGACAAGCGCGTAGAGAAAGTGACCGACTACCTGCAGATGGGTCAGGAAGTGCCGGTTAAGGTACTGGAAGTTGACCGCCAGGGCCGCGTACGTCTGAGCATCAAAGAAGCGACCGAGCAGACTCAGCCTGCGGCCGCGCCGGAAGCTCCGGCAGCGGAACAGGGCGAGTAAGGTTGCCGTTTGCCCTCCGCAGCCGCGGAGGGCGCATTCCGGGCTGGACGCTTGTTTGCTGTTGGGGAACAGGACGTTCATCCAATTGTTGTCTTCGGGAGTGGGAAATGAAGCCTTTTTTGCGCTGGTGTTTCGTTGCTACAGCACTCACGCTGGCGGCAGGATGCAGCGACACCTCAACCTGGCGTAAAAGCGAAGTTTTGGCTGTGCCACTGCAGCCGACGCTCCAGCAGGAAGTCATTCTGGCACGCATGGAACAAATACTTGCCAGTCGGGCTTTAACCGATGACGAACGAGCGCAGCTTTTATATGAGCGCGGAGTGTTGTATGATAGTTTGGGTCTGAGGGCACTGGCGCGGAATGATTTCTCGCAAGCACTGTCCATAAGACCGGATATGCCCGAAGTATTCAACTACTTAGGCATTTACTTAACGCAGGCAGGCAATTTTGATGCTGCCTATGAAGCGTTTGATTCTGTACTTGAGCTTGATCCAACTTACAATTACGCTCACTTAAACCGCGGCATCGCGCTCTATTACGGTGGTCGCGCTAAGTTAGCGCAAGATGATCTGCTGGCGTTTTATCAAGACGATCCCAACGATCCTTTCCGTAGTCTGTGGCTTTACCTTGTTGAGCAGAAGCTCGACGAGAAGCAGGCTGTCGTAGCACTGAAGCAGCGCTATGAAAAATCGGACAAAGAACAATGGGGATGGAACATTGTCGAGTTCTACCTCGGTAACATTAGCGAACAAGCGCTAATGGACAGACTGAAGGCAGACGCAACGGATAACACCTCGCTCGCTGAGCATCTCAGTGAAACCAACTTCTATTTAGGTAAGTACTACCTAAGTCTGGGGGACAGGGACAGCGCTACGGCACTGTTCAAACTGGCGGTTGCTAACAACGTTCATAACTTTGTTGAGCACCGATATGCATTGTTGGAATTAGCGCTCTTGGGCCAGGAGCAAGATGACCTGGCAGAATCGGACCAGCAATAGCTGACGAACATATCAGCCCAAAATCTTTTTGATTGCCATCACCTTAGCGGGTGAGGGCTTCATTGTTCGTCAATTCAACTAATTTGAGCCGGTTCACACTTTTAATGAAAATAGTCCCAATTTTTCACGATGAGGTATGTAGACTGGCCACGATTTATTCTGAGGCACACGTACTACATGGCTGAATTCGAAACCACTTTTGCAGATCTGGGCCTGAAGGCTCCTATCCTTGAAGCCCTGTCCGATCTGGGTTACGAAAAACCATCTCCAATTCAGGCTGAGTGTATTCCTCACCTGTTGGGTGGCCGCGACGTTCTGGGTATGGCCCAAACCGGTAGCGGTAAAACTGCGGCATTCTCGCTGCCGCTCCTTCAAAATCTCGATCCTGAGCTTAAAGCACCGCAGATTCTGGTGCTGGCCCCGACCCGCGAACTGGCGGTTCAGGTTGGCGAAGCAATGACCGATTTCTCTAAACATATGCGCGGCGTAAACGTGGTTGCCCTGTACGGCGGCCAGCGTTATGACGTGCAGCTGCGCGCCCTGCGTCAGGGCCCGCAGATCGTAGTCGGTACTCCGGGCCGCCTGCTGGATCACCTGAAACGCGGTACCCTTGACCTCTCCAAACTGAGCGGCCTGGTACTGGATGAAGCCGACGAAATGCTGCGCATGGGCTTCATTGAAGATGTAGAAACCATTATGGCGCAGATCCCGGAAGGTCATCAGACCGCGCTGTTCTCTGCCACCATGCCGGAAGCGATTCGCCGTATTACCCGCCGCTTCATGAAAGAGCCGCAGGAAGTGCGCATTCAGTCCAGCATCACCACGCGCCCGGACATCAGCCAGAGCTACTGGACTGCCTATGGTATGCGTAAAAATGAAGCGCTGGTTCGCTTCCTTGAAGCGGAAGATTTTGATGCGGCGATTATCTTCGTGCGCACCAAGAACGCCACCCTGGAAGTTGCCGAAGCGCTGGAGCGCAGCGGCTATAACAGCGCCGCGCTGAACGGCGATATGAACCAGTCCCTGCGCGAGCAGACTCTGGATCGCCTGAAAGATGGTCGTCTGGACATCCTGATTGCCACCGACGTAGCCGCCCGCGGCCTTGACGTTGAGCGCATCAGCCTGGTGGTTAACTACGACATCCCGATGGATTCAGAATCTTACGTTCACCGTATCGGCCGTACCGGTCGTGCGGGCCGCGCCGGCCGCGCTCTGCTGTTCGTTGAGAACCGCGAGCGTCGCCTGCTGCGCAACATTGAACGCACCATGAAGCTGACCATTCCTGAAGTTGAGCTGCCGAACGCAGAACTGCTGGGCAAACGCCGCCTGGAAAAATTTGCCGCAAAAGTTCAGCAGCAGCTGGAAAGCAGCGATCTGGATCAGTACCGCGCACTGCTGGCGAAAATCCAGCCGGCTGCCGAAGGTGAAGAACTGGATATGGAAACTCTGGCCGCAGCGCTGCTGAAAATGGCCCAGGGCGAACGTCCGCTGATCCTGCCGCCGGATGCGCCGATGCGTCCGAAACGCGAATTCCGCGACCGTGACGATCGCCGTGGCGACCGCGACGACCGTGGCCCGCGTGAAGATCGCCCGCGCCGCGAACGTCGTGACGTTGGCGACATGCAGCTGTACCGCATTGAAGTGGGCCGCGATGACGGCGTTGAAGTTCGTCATATCGTTGGCGCTATCGCTAACGAAGGCGACATCAGCAGCCGCTATATCGGTAACATCAAGCTGTTCGCGTCACACTCCACCATCGAGCTGCCGAAAGGCATGCCGGGCGAGGTTCTGCAGCACTTTACCCGCACCCGCATCCTGAACAAGCCGATGAACATGCAGCTGATGGGTGATGCCCAGCCGCACACCGAACGCCGCGGTGGCGGACGCAGCTTTGGCGGCGAACGTCGCGAAGGTGCTCGTCCGGAAGGCCGTCGCTTCAGCGGCGAGCGTCGTGAAAATCGTGGCCCGCGCCGCGACGACACCCGCAGCCCGCGCCGCTTCGGTGGCGACGCATAAACAAAGCGTAAAATGCTGCGTTTAAGCGCGTAAAGTAAAATATACGGCCCCGGTTCACGCAATCGGGGCTTTTTTTATTCCATTTGTACTCGTGTACTGGTACAGTGTTTCGCGCAAACTTATGGAGAAGATTTATGGCGACACTTACTACCACGACAGCCCGCCCGTCACTGTTTGGTGGCGTGGTTATTATCGGCGGCACAATTATTGGTGCCGGGATGTTCTCACTGCCGGTAGTGATGTCGGGCGCGTGGTTTTTCTGGTCGCTGGCGGCGCTGATCTTCACCTGGTTCTGCATGCTCCACTCCGGGCTGATGATTCTGGAAGCCAACCTCAACTACCGCATTGGATCCAGCTTTGACACTATTACCCGGGATCTGCTGGGCAAGGGCTGGAACCTGATTAACGGTCTGTCCATCGCGTTCGTACTCTATATTCTGACCTACGCTTACATCTCGGCGAGTGGATCTATTTTGCACCACACGTTTAGCGAGATGTCGCTGAACGTACCGCCGCGTCTGGCGGGCTTCGGCTTTGCGCTGCTGGTAGCCTTTATCGTCTGGTTAAGTACCCGGGCGGTGAGCCGGATGACCGCTATCGTGCTGGGCGCAAAAGTCATTACCTTCTTTCTGACCTTCGGCAGCCTGCTGGGTCACGTGCAGCCGGTTACGCTGTTTAACGTCGCTGAGAAAAACGCCTCTTATTTACCTTATCTGCTGATGACGCTGCCGTTTTGCCTGACCTCGTTCGGCTTTCACGGCAACGTCCCGAGCCTGATGAAGTATTACGGTAAGGATCCGCGCACTATCGTGAAGTGCCTCGTATACGGCACGCTGCTGGCCCTGAGCCTGTATATCATCTGGTTGCTGGGCACCATGGGCAATATCCCGCGCCCGGACTTTATCGGCATCGTGCAGAAGGGCGGCAATATTGACGTGCTGGTGCAGGCCCTGAGCGGCGTGCTCAACAGCCGCAGCCTGGAACTGCTGCTGGTGATTTTCTCAAACTTTGCGGTGGCGAGCTCTTTTCTGGGAGTTACGCTGGGGCTGTTCGACTATCTGGCAGATTTATTCAAGTTTGATGATTCAGCCGCGGGGCGCTTTAAAACGGCGGTGCTGACATTCGCACCGCCGATTGTCGGCGGCCTGCTGTGGCCGAACGGTTTTCTGTACGCGATTGGCTATGCGGGGCTGGCGGCCACAATCTGGGCGGCTATTGTTCCGGCGCTGCTGGCGCGCAAATCGCGCAAGCGCTTCGGCAGTCCGCAGTTTCGCGTCTGGGGCGGTAAGCCGATGATTGTCCTGCTGCTGCTCTTCGGCGTTGGCAATGCCATCGTCCATACCTTAGCCAGCTTTAACCTGCTGCCAGTTTATCAATAGCCTGTTCGTAGCCCGGCATCGCTGCCGGGCCTTGTATTAACCCGCCATGGATTCCCGCACCTGCATCGCCAGCTCAAACGAATGCAGCCGCGCCTCGCAGTCGTAGATCTGTCCGTTGACCATAATTTCGTCGGCCTGTGTCTCCTGCAGCAGCGACGCCAGCCCGCTCCTGACCTTCGTTTTATCACCGACGATTGACATCCCCAGCGCCCGATCGACGCCGTATTTCTCCGCCGGCGTCCAGATGTGATTCATGTCTTCAACCGGCGGCGGCAGCTGGTTGCTCTCTCCCCGGCGCAGTTTCACAAACGCCTGCTGCATTGAGGTAAACAGGAACTCCGCATCGCGGGTGCTGTCGGCGGCAATCACATTCACGCACACCATCGCGTAGGGCTTATCGAGCCGCGCGGAGGGCTGGAAGTGGCTGCGGTAAAGCTGCAGTGCCTGATAGAGCATATCGGGGGCGAAGTGCGAGGCGAACGCGAACGGCAGTCCCATCTGCGCCGCCAGCTGGGCGCTGTAGAGGCTGGAGCCCAGCAGCCAGACCGGGATTTTCTCGCCATAGCCCGGCACCGGGCGCACCTGCGGCTCGGGCGTGGAGGCGTCGAACCAGTCAACCAGCTCCGCCACGTCGCGCGGGAAATTGTCGATATCGCCGCTCATGTGGCGGCGCAGGGCGCGCATCGTCGGCTGATCGCTGCCCGGCGCGCGGCCCAGACCCAGATCGATACGTCCGGGATAGAGCGTATTCAGGGTGCCGAACTGCTCGGCGATCACCAGCGGCGCGTGGTTGGGCAGCATCACGCCGCCGGAGCCCAGGTGCAGGGTGGTGGTGTTTGCCGCCAGCCAACCAATCAGCACGGAGGTTGCCGCGCTGGCGATGCCGCTCATGTTGTGATGTTCCGCCAGCCAGTAGCGATGATACCCGCGCCGCTCCGCGAGCTTCGCGAGGGCGAGGGAGCGCGCGAAAGCGTCTGCGGCAGAGGAGCATTCGGGGATCGGCACCAGATCGAGCACCGAAAAATTGAAATCGTGATGGGTCATAGCTACTCACTTTGTCTTCGTCGTTTCTTTAATACTGTATTAGAAAATACTAACGATCGTTAACAAAGTGAGCTTTTTTTATACCTGCAGCTGTAATCCCGGCAGCCGCTTCCAGTAGCCGTTGCAGTCGCTGTTGTTTTCCAGCACCAGCGGCGCGGCGCCGCTTTCGTTGGCGCGGAAGCTGTCCAGCACCGCCAGGGTCTCTGTTCCCATCGGTGACAGGCGCACAATATCCACCAGCCCCTGCATGGACGCCAGCTCGTTACCGAGATTATAGACGTAGCCGCTCATGGTCTGAATGCCGTTGAGCACGAACACCTGCTGCTTCTCCTGTGAGAGCACGCTGCGCCCGTTGGGATAGTTAATGCAGCAGGTTTCGCATTCGTCCTTCGGGCGATCTTCGGAGCGGGCGGTAAAGCAGCGGGCGGAATAGGCCAGCGGCAGGTGGCCGTAGCTCAGCACTTCCACCTCGAACTTATCGCGGATCCCCAGCTCGTCGCACTGGGTGAGCAGATTCGCCAGCCAGTCGCGCGACAGCTCCACCGGCATGCACCAGCGCGTCATGCCCTGTTTGAGCAGCAGGCGCAGGGTCACGGCGTTGTAGCAGTTGAGTGCGTGCCCGGCGACGAACGGCAGCTTGCGTTCGGCGCACATATTCACCACGCCCAGATCGCTGGCCTCAATTAAAAACTCGCCGTTATCAACGTAGCGCTTGATCTCGCTCAGCTCGGACGAGGCCTGTACCAGCGCCAGGGTAGAGAGCACCACCTGCTTTCCGCCGGCGGCGACGGCTTTCGCCATGTCGAGCCAGTCGCCCACTTTGGTGGCCCGGCGCTTGCTGCATACCGCCTCCCCCAGATAAATAATATCAGCGCTGCTGTGTGTAGCCTGCTGATAGAAGGTTTCCAGCGTCTCTTTCGGCCAGTAGTAAAGTACCGGCCCTAATGCGTATTTCATTGCGTTACCTACTGCCATTTACGGTGATATGCGCCCAGCGTGGTCTGGGTGCCTTCGGACATCGCGCCCAGCGTTTCCATCCACTCCGCCTGCGGGACGTAGCGCTGCGGATCGGCCATGCAGCGGTCAATGGCCTGCCGCCACACTTTCGCCACCTGGCTGACGTAGGCCGGGCTGCGCTGGCGGCCCTCGATTTTCACCGAGGCAATATTGGCGGCCAGCAGCTCCGGCAGCAGAGACAGCGTGTTGAGGCTGGTAGGCTCTTCAAGCGCGTGGTAGCGCTGATCGTCTACCAGATAGCGTCCCTTGCACAGCGTCGGGTAGCCCGCGTTTTCACCGTCCTGATAGCGGTCAATGAGCACTTCGTTAAGCCGCGACTCCAGCCCCTGTGGCGTCTGCTGCCAGCGCACAAAGCGGGCCGGGGAGCAGGCGCCTACAGTATTGGGCGATTCGCCGGTGAGATAGGAGGAGAGATAGCAGCGGCCCTCCGCCATGATGCACAGGCTGCCGAAGGCAAATACCTCCAGCGGCACCGGCGTGACGCGCGCCAGCTGCTTCACCTGGTGAATGGAGAGCACGCGCGGCAGCACCACGCGCGCCACGTCGAAATTATTGTGATAGAAGCGCACCGCTTCTTCGTTAGTGGCCGAAGCCTGCACGGAGACGTGGCGTTCAATGTGCGGATAGCGCTCGGCGGCGTATTCCAGCATGGCAATATCGGCCAGGATCAGCGCATCGGCTCCAAGCTGGGCGGCCATATCTACCGCCCTCTGCCAGCGGGCGTAGCCGTCCGGGTGAGCAAAGGTATTGATCGCAATATGCAGCTTGCGGCGATGTTGATGAACAAAGCTGACGGCTTCCTGCAGTTTCTTTTCGGTAAAATTGAGACCGGCGAAGTGGCGGGCGTTGGTGTCATCTTTCAGGCCGATATAAACTGCATCGGCGCCGTTTTCGATGGCCGCCTTTAGCGCCGGGAGGTTTCCGGCAGGGCAGAGCAGCTCCATAGTACTCCCTGAAGACAGCGACCCTCGGGCCGCAGGATTGTTAATGAGCCGGAATTTTAGTTAACCTATCCGCGACAATTTTTGATTTGAGGCAGTTAAAAGCGTATTGATGGCATCAATAATGGGCGCCGACACTTCAGAATTGTTGATTTATACCGCGTTGTACGGCGAGGGATATGTCAAAATAGGCCGATTAATGCATTGAAGGGAGTAAAGCTCGTGTTGAATAAACTGCGTTCACGCCTGGTACAGATGGGACCGACCTTAATGAGCGTCCCGCTTCGGGTGACGCCTTTCGCGCTAAAGCGTCAGGTACTTGAGCAGGTGCTTAGCTGGCAGTTCCGCCAGGCGCTGGCCGACGGCGAGCTGGATTTCCTTGAAGGGCGCTGGTTGAGCATCGAGGTGCGGGATATTGGCCTGCGCTGGTTCACCTCTGTTGAAAACGATCGCCTGATCGTCAGCCCGTCGGCAGAGGCAGACGTGAGCTTCAGCGCCGATGCCGCAGATTTGCTGATGATCGCCGCGCGCAAGCAGGATCCGGACACGCTCTTTTTCCAGCGCCGGCTGGTTATTGAAGGCGACACCGAGCTCGGGCTGTATGTCAAAAACCTGATGGACGCCATCGAGCTTGATCAGATGCCTTCGGCGCTGCGCGTAATGTTGCTGCAGCTGGCAGATTTTGTGGAGGCGGGTCTTAAGACTGCGCCGCAAACCAGACAGACATCGGTAGGTGAACCATGCTGATTCGGGTAGAGATTGGAATAGACGCACCGGGCATCGACGCGCTGCTGCGCCGGACGTTTAACGGCAGCGATGAGGCGGAGCTGGTTCAGTCGCTGCGGGAAGATGGCCTGATCACCCTCGGGCTGGTGGCGACGGACGATGAAGGCCAGGTGGTAGGCTACGTGGCGTTCAGCCCGGTCAGCGTTGAAGGCGAAGAGCTGCAGTGGGTGGGGCTTGCCCCGCTCGCGGTAGACGACGCCTGGCGCGGTCAGGGTATTGGCCGCCAGCTGGTTTACGACGGGCTGGACTCGCTCAATGAGTTTGGCTATGCCGCGGTGGTTGCGCTGGGAGATCCGGCGCTATACGGCAAGCTCGGCTTCACGCCCGCGGCGCGCTACGATCTGCACTGCCGCTGGCCGGGCGCCGAGGCCGCCTTCCAGATCCATCCGCTGGCGGACGACGCGCTGAACGGCGTTCACGGCCGGGTGGAGTACAGCGACCACTTCAATCGCTTCTGAGACGCGCCAGCAGCGCGTCCAGATTATCTTCTCCGGCGACGAGGCGCTCTTTCTGGCGCTTTGTCAGCTGCTTTATCTGATACTCGACTCTTAGCGCAAGTGAGCGTTCACCAACTTCTTGCGAAAAAGCCAGCTCCAGCGCGCCGCCGCCGCGCAGCGCTTTCGCCCCGGTGCCGCGCTGATGCTGCTGCAGCCGCCGGGCAACGTCGGTGGTGATCCCGGTATAGAGCCGGTTATCCGCCGTGCGAACTAAATAGACAAACCAGCACACCTGTCTGCTCCCGTAATAAACCGAGCGGCACCATAGCATGAGGAAGCCATAAAATGGAGTCACTGACCGCAATCAGCCGCTGGCTCGGCAAGCAGCACGTTGTCAGCTGGAGCGTGGCGCGCGACGGCGAATTGTGGGCCGCCTGCGCCTTCTATCTCTACGACAGTGAAAAGGTGGCGTTTTATATTCTGAGCGACGAGTCCACGCGTCACGCGCAGATGAGCGGCAGGCGCGCGCGGATTGCCGGCACCGTTAACGGCCAGCCTAAAAGCGTGGCGCTTATTCGTGGGGTGCAGTTTCGCGGAGAGATCCGCCTGCTGGAGGGCGATGAAGCGGCAGCCGTGCGCGAACGCTACAACCGCCGCTTTCCGGTAGCAAGGATGCTGTCAGCCCCCGCGTGGGAGCTGCGCATCGACGAAATGAAATTTACCGATAACACGCTCGGCTTCGGTAAAAAGCTGCTGTGGAGCCGGGACTCAGGCGCCGAGCAGGCGTAGCGCTTCGCGGTTGAACGCCGGCAGATCGTCCGGCGTGCGGCTGGTGACCAGCTGGTCGTTATCAACCACCACTTCCTGGTCGTAGAACTCGCCGCCGGCGTTTTTAACATCCACCACCACAGGCTTCACCGCGGTCAGCTTGCGCCCGCGAATAACGTCAGCGCTGATCAGCAGCTGCGGCCCGTGGCAGATAGCAAACACCGGCTTGCCGCTGTTAACAAACTCGCGAGTAAAGTCCACAAAGCGATCGTCGCCGCGCAGGCTGTCCGGGGAGTAGCCACCCGGCAGCAGCAGGGCGTCAAAATCGCCGGGCTTCACGTCATCAATAGATTTATCGATGGTTACCGTGGCGTCGCCCTGTTTGCCCTTCACCGTTTTACCGGCCTGCTTTTCAATAGTCACGACTTCATGACCCGCCTTCTTAAAAGCGTCGGCCGGTGATGTGAATTCTGAATCCTCAAAGTCGTCTGCGATCAGTACGGCAATCTTCTTGCTCATGTGATTCCTCCATGGTTGTGATTTTAAAAGGGTCTACACTCCATCTGAGTGAAAACGAACTTACTAATAAGCCTGGCTGACTGAGCGACAATCGCCACACGGATAAATCTGCAAAGGAGACCGTCAATGAATAATGTCCTAATTACCGGCGCGACCGGGTTGGTTGGCGATCGCTTACTTCGCCTGCTGATTCAGGAACCGTCGATATCGCACATTGCCGCCCCCACGCGACGGGCGCTGGCGCTGCGGTCTGAAAAGATTTTCAATCCGGTGGATCCGCAGCTGACCGACGCGCTGGCCCGGGTTGAAGGGCCGATCGATACGGTTTTTTGCTGCCTCGGCACCACCCGGCGCGAGGCGGGAAGCAAAGAAGCGTTTATCCACGCGGACTATGCCCTGGTGGTGGACACTGCGCTTGCCGGGCGGCGGCTGGGAGCGACTCACCTGCTGGTGGTCAGCGCCGTGGGCGCCAACGCGCATTCGCTGTTTTTCTACAATCGGGTAAAAGGACAAATGGAAGAGACGCTGATTGGCCAGAACTGGCCGTATCTGACCCTTGCCCGGCCCTCAATGCTCACCGGCAAGCGGGAGAAGAAGCGCACCAGCGAATCTTTACTGGCGCCGCTTTTTGCACTGCTGCCGGGCAACCTGAAGAATATTGACGCCCGGGATGTCGCCCTGGCGCTGTTGCGCGAGGCGCGCCATCCCTCGGCGGCGGGAGTGAATATTATTCCCTCAGCAAAACTGCGTGAAACCGCGGCGGGCGCAGAGTAATATCCCCGCACAATTTTGACTCTCCCGGAGTATGTTATGGCTGGTCAGTCTTCATCTCACCCGGCAACGCCACTGGCGTGGTGGAAGCCGGCTCTCTTTTTCCTCGTGGTTATCGTTGGCCTCTGGTACGTGAAGTGGCAGCCCTATTACGGCAAGGCCTTTACCGCTGCCGACACCCACAGTATCGGCAAATCCATTATTGCGGGGGCGGCAGATAACCCGTGGCGCGCGGCGCTGGATTACGCCATGGTCTATTTTCTGGCGGTGTGGAAGGCGGCGGTGCTCGGCGTGCTGCTGGGCTCGCTGATCCAGGTGCTGATCCCGCGGAACTGGCTGCTGCGCACGCTCGGGCAGCCGCGCTTTCGCGGCACGCTGCTGGGTGCGCTGTTCTCCCTGCCGGGCATGATGTGCACCTGCTGCGCCGCGCCGGTGGCGGCGGGAATGCGCCGTCAGCAGGTTTCCACCGGCGGCGCGCTGGCATTCTGGCTGGGAAATCCGCTGCTTAATCCGGCGACGCTGGTATTTATGGGCTTCGTGCTGGGCTGGCAGTTCACCCTGATCCGGCTGGTGGCCGGTCTGGCAACGGTGCTGATTGTGGCGTCGCTGGTGCAGCGCTGGGTGAAGGAGCCACCCGCAGCGGCCGTACTGCCGCAGGATGTCCCTCAGGAGAGCGGCGGGCCGTTCCTGCTGCGCTGGGGCCGGGTGCTGTGGACGCTGTTCTGGAATACCATTCCGGTTTATATCATCGCGGTGCTGGCGCTGGGCGCGGCGCGGGTATGGCTGTTCCCCCATGCCGACGGCGCGGTGGGCAATACGCTGTTCTGGGTGATGGCGATGGCGGTGGCCGGCTGCCTGTTTGTGATCCCGACCGCGGCTGAAATCCCGATTGTGCAGACGATGATGATGGCCGGCATGGGGATTGCTCCGGCGCTGGCGCTGCTGATCACGCTGCCTGCCCTGAGCGTGCCGTCGCTGATGATGCTGCATAAGGCGTTTCCGGCGAAGGCGCTGTGGCTGGCCGGCGTGCTGGTGGTGCTGTGTGGGATCATTACCGGCGGCGTGGCGCTGCTGGCGTAGGACAAAAAAGCCCGGCGGCTGCCGGGCTGCGACGTTATTGAATATTGGTAAATGCCGTGGTGACGTGTTGCACGCCGCTGACTCTGCTGGCGATATCCGCCGCCGCCTGTCCCTCTCTCGGGGTGACGAGCCCCATCAGGAACACTTCGCCGTTTTCAGTGGAAACCTTCACCGAGGAGGATTTCACCTGATCGCTGCTCAGCAGCTGCGAACGGACTTTAGTGGTTATCCAGGTGTCGGATGACGCGGTGCCGAGCCCGATAGGTTGTCCCTGGCGGATTTCGTTAAACACTTCCGACGCGCCGTCGACGCCCATCGCAATTTGCTTCGCCTGCTGGGCCAGCGAAGTTGACGGTGCCTGGCCCATCAGCAGCACTTTCCCCTGATAGGCCATCACGCTTACGCGCGCTTCTTTCTTCAGCTGTTCATCTTTGCTCAGGGCGCTGTTGACGCGCAGCTCCAGCGTGCCGTCGTCCACCTGGGTGCCGACCGTGCGTGCATCGGTGGCGGTTTTGGTACCCACTGCCGTGGTGCCGACCACCGCCGCAGCAATACAGCCCTGCAGCATGAGTGCAGAGACGAGGACTGCGAGGGGTGCTAATGCTTTCATGCGTACTCCTTTAATCGTCCTGATGGGGAAAAAGCGTGTTATCGATCAGATCGCACAGGCAGTTCACTGTCAGCATGTGCATCTCCTGGATGCGCGCGCCGCGGTGTGAAGGAATGCGGATCTCCACGTCCTGCGGTCCCAGCAGGCCTGCCAGCTCGCCGCCGTCGTAGCCGGTTAGCGCCACAATGGTCATATCACGCGTTACCGCCGCTTCAACCGCCTTAACGATGTCGCGGCTGTTGCCCCGGGTGGAGATTGCCAGCAGCACGTCGCCGGCGTGGCCGAGGGCGCGAACCTGCTTGGCGTAAATCTCATCGTGAAGGCGATCGTTGCCGATGGCCGTCAGCACTACGTTATCGGTATTCAGTGCAATCGCGGGTAAACCGGGGCGTTCTGTTTCGAACCGATTGATCATGCAGGCGGCAAAATGCTGGGCGTTTGCCGCCGAAGTGCCGTTGCCGCAGCAGAGAATTTTGTTGCCGTTCAGCAAGGACTGCACCAGCGTCAGCGCGGCGCGGGAAATAGCATCCGGCAGCGCTTCCGCTGCCGCAATTTGTGTCTGAATGCTTTCCGTAAAGCAGGCTTTAATTCTGTCGAGCACGGTATCCCTTAATCTTCTGTCGGGCTATTCGCCGAAGGCATTTTTTAGCCATTCAATCTTACTGCCGGTGAAGGCTACCACATCAAACCGGCAATCCACAGTATCAAAACTCCCATTGTGGCGGGCGAGCCACAGGCGGGCAGTGTACAGCAGCTTGAGCTGTTTTCCTCGGGTCACGCTGGCGGTTGCTCCGCCGTAGCGGGCCGAAGTGCGGTAGCGGACTTCGATAAATACCGTCGTCGCGCCGTCTTGCATAATGAGGTCGATTTCGCCGCCGCGCCCGCGAACGTTGGCGGCGACAAAACGCAGTCCCTTGCGCTCAAGCCAGCGGCGCGCCTGCTGTTCAAACGCGTCGCCGGTCTGCTTGCGGCTTAATTCGCCGGGACGATCCGCCCCTGCTGGTATTTGAGCCATGACAACTTCCTGTTTATCACACAGTCCTGATTAGCCGTCAGATCGCCGGTGTTGCCGTGCAGTTCATAGCCCGGCATCTGGCGCATCTGCGAAAAGTGATTGGCCAGCGTCCACGCGTCGGCGCCCATCGCGTAGAGGCGCGCCAGCGAGTAGTCGTTATGCACCGCGCCGAGCGCCTGGCGCATCAGCGACGGATTGCTGCCCGCCAGCATCGGGATTTCGCTGTACTGCAGACCTTCCATTTCCAGACGGAAGTCCGGGCTTGAGGTGCCCTGGGCGCTGCGGGAGCTGGCGTACAGCGCGGTGGCGCTGCGGCTACCGTTGCGCATGGAGATAAGCGGCTTGATGTAGGCTATTTCACCCGGCGTGGCGAGGATATAGGCCGCGTCAACACTGCCGCCGCTAGTCTGTACATCGGCCGGCGGTGCCGGAATAGTCAGATCGCCAATGGTGACGCTCTGCGGCTGGCCGACGCTGACCGGGCTGCCGGTCATGGCAATGCCGGAACCGCCGTTAACGCTGCCGCGAAGCTCGCTCAGGGAGCCAAACTTCTGCTGCAGCACTGTGCCGCCGCCGAGCTTCTGCCACTCCTGGGCAAAGGCGGTCGCCACGCGATCCCCCAGCGCGCTGCGGGGCAGCAGCAGCAGCGGGGACTGCTTGCCCTGCTCGTGAATATGGCGCGCGGCGTCGCGGGCTTCATCTTCCGGAGAAAGCGCGAAATAGCAGATATTGGCGCGGTTCTCGACGTTTTCCGGCTGGTTGAGGGCCAGTACGTTAAGGCCAGTGTTGCTTTTAACCACGCTGTCGACGTCGTTTTTCAGCAGCGGGCCGACGACGATGGAAGCGCCGTCCTGCTGGGCCTGGGTCAGGAGCTGGCTCACCGGTGCGGTGGTGGTATCGTAAATTTTCAGTTCTGTTGTGCCAGTGGTTGCGACAGCCGGCTGCACGCTCTGTGCCGGGGCTGGCGCAGCGGCAGGCTGCACGGAGGCAGAATCACCGGCGGGCTGCGCCTGCGCAGACGTGCTGGCTGGCTGCTGCTGGCCAGCCGTATCCGGCGCGGGGGATTGGGTGCTGCTGGCAGGCGCGGGCTGAGCGGCGGGCACCGTTTCACCGTCCTGCACGGAACCCGGCGCGCGCACCGGATCGGCCTGCGAGCCGGCCACCGGCTGCGCCTGCGGGGAGAGCAGCTCGCCGACATCGGCGCTGGCGGGACTGGCGACGGTGTTATCCTGCGTGCTGGCGGCCTGTGCGGACTGCTCCGGCACTGCGCTGCCGATAACAGCGCTCGCGCCGCCGCTGCGGGCCGCATCGAAGCCCTGCTGGATAGTACGGCCAAAAATCGCCGCCTGGCCGTTCAGCGGCAGCAGCAGGGCGATTTTGCTGGTGGACGCCGGACGGAAGTTTTGCAGATTGCCGAGCTGGGTCGGCAGCATCTTCGCCGCCGGATTCTGCGGGTAGCGGGTCTGCCAGTCTTTAATACCGGCTTTCATCATCGCCGCATCGCCGCGGCTGTCCAGCCAGACGCGCTGCAGATCGAGCCAGCCCTGCAGCACGTTCTCATCGGCGTTAATCACCAGCGCGGCGGCCTGCTCGCGGCTCATGGAGGCCAGCGCCTGCCAGGTGGCGTCGATATTTTTCTGCCGATCCTGTACCGAAGCCAGCAGCGGCTGCTGCGCAATCAGCGCCCGCAGCAGGGTCAGTGAAGGCTTACCCTGCTCGGCCGCGATGACGTCCTGCCAGTAGCGCGCCTGCTGGTCCTGGTGCACGGTGCTGCGGTCAATCTTTGCCAGCAGCGCTTTCGCCCCGGCAACATCGTTCTGCGCCAGCTTAAGCTCGACTGCCAGCAGCGCCTGCTCCTGGCGCTGGGTATTGCTCAGGTTCCCCGGCAGCTGGCTGAAAAGTTCCTGCGCCTTCTGGCTCTGGCCCTCTTTCAGCAGGGCACGAATGGCGAGTAATTGCCAGGTTGTCTTGCTATCATCTGCGCTCTGCTGCATCTGCTGCAGGTAATAGCCGGAGTCGGCCTGCGCGCTCCCTTCAAGATAGGGCGTCGTGCGATCGGTGCTTTTGTGAGTGCCGCAGCCGGCAAAAAGTAGCGCAGCCAGCACAAGAGGCAGGCCGCGTGCGGCTTTAGAACGAAAAGAAGTTGACGGTACCATTACGTATCCAGTGATCTTTTTTAGATTAGTGCTCAATATTAAATCGGCTATACGGACGAAACAATGAAACATCGTGAATCAGCGGACAATTCTCAGGGCCAGCTTTACATTGTGCCCACGCCCATCGGCAATCTGGCTGATATCACTCAGCGTGCGCTGGAGGTTTTGCAGTCCGTTGATTTGATTGCCGCAGAGGACACGCGCCACACCGGTCTGCTGCTGCAGCATTTTGCCATTAGCGCGCGCCTTTTTGCCCTGCATGACCACAACGAGCAGCAAAAAGCCGATACCCTGCTGGCAAAATTGCAGGAGGGGCAAAACATCGCGCTGGTCTCCGATGCCGGCACGCCGCTGATTAACGATCCCGGCTACCACCTGGTGCGCGCCTGCCGCGAAGCGGGGATCCGCGTCGTGCCGCTGCCGGGTCCCTGCGCGGCGATCGCCGCCCTGAGCGCCGCCGGGCTGCCGTCGGATCGCTTCTGCTACGAAGGCTTCCTGCCCGCCAAATCGAAAGGCCGCCGGGACACCCTGCGGGCGCTGGAGAACGAGCCGCGGACGCTGATTTTTTACGAATCCACTCACCGCCTGCTGGACAGCCTGGAAGATATTGCCGCCGTGCTCGGCGAGTCGCGCTACGTGGTGCTGGCCCGGGAGCTGACCAAAACCTGGGAAACCATTACCGGCGCGCCCATCGGCGAACTGCTGGCGTGGGTCAAAGAGGATGAGAACCGCCGCAAGGGCGAGATGGTGCTGATTATTGAAGGCCACAAAGCCCAGGAGGATGCGCTGCCCGCCGAAGCGCTGCGCACTCTGGCGCTGCTGCAGGCCGAGCTGCCGCTGAAAAAGGCGGCAGCGCTGGCGGCGGAGATCCACGGGGTGAAGAAAAATGCGCTCTACAAATACGCGCTGGAGCAGCAGGGGGAGTAACGCTGGCGGTATCCGCGCGCGGCGGCCGCAAACAGCGGCGCGCGAGCGGAATGCGTCGGCGGGCAAGGTTAATCCTCTACTGCCCGCCGCCCGGCATTACCACATCAGATCGTCCGGCACTTTAAAGTCCGCGTACGGATCGTCTTCGTCCTGCTCTTCCTGACTCAGCGCGCTGTGCAGCACGATGCTTTCTGCGTCGCGCTGGGCGATTTTCTCGGCAACGCTGGCGGGAATTATCGCGTATTCGCTGCTACCGGCGGCATCGATTATCAGCCGGGCAATCGCCAGGCGTCCGCTAATCAGCTGCGCCTGGGTGGTCTTATCCACGGCGATTTTCTTGATCAGATTATTGTCAGTAAAGTTGAAATCAATGCTGCCTCTGGCGACAGTGATGCGGTTCATCTCAATCAGCTGCTTCACCTGCGCTTTGTACTCTTTGGCAAGCGTCGCCTGCTTGTGCTGCTCGTTAAGCTGCTTGTCCCGCTCAATCTGCGCCTTTTTATTCTCTTCCACGGCTTCTCTGGCCTCGCGGGCCTGAACGCGTGATTTCTTCGCCGTGCGCTGCACTTTGGCGGCTTTTTTGCTGGTCACGAGACCCGCTTTGAGCATCTGCTCCTGAAGGGTGAGTTTTGTCATGATGGTTTCTGAATCGGTGGAGGAATGGGCAGGATTATAACCGGAAGACCCTGAAATTGCCCGAACCGCCGTTCGGGCAACGGGGTTATTTTACCGGCGCGGCCTCCCACACCAGCGTTTCAAACGGCTTAAGCGTGACAACCACCGGCGCATCGTAATTGGCCGGCACCGTATCGTTGCTGCCGTACACCGGTTTCAGCGTGAATCGGGTAGCTTCGCCCTGCGGGATCTCGAACGTTTTGGTCAGATCGAGGAAGAACTGCTGCGGTTTATCGGAAGGGTTGCGCAGGCCGAGAATTGCCCGATCGCTGCGCCACGACGCCCAGCCGTAAACTTCCAGCGCGGTGGGATTGCCACCTACCCAGTGGGTGTCAACCAGCACGTCGGCATTGGCCCGGGACCACTTCGCCGCCTCCGCAAGGGTATTCCACTTAGCGTCATTGAGCATTGAAGGCGTGATGTACAGCTCCTGAAGCTGGGTGCCGGTGGCGAAGAAGCTCCACACCTGATCGGCGAAGTCCGCGTCGGTTTGCACCTTCTCCAGCCCGTAATAGGCGTGAGCGGCGCTCACGATGCCGTGATACATCAGCGAGTTCAGTGGGAACAGCGGTCCCTTGCGCACGATAGAGCGGTAGGTTTCCGCGTCGCGGTAGGTCATCCACTGCTGCACCGGCGTGCCGGGGCCGTACAGGTTAATGTCATCGCCCTGGCGCCAGATGGAATCAGCGTAGAACAGCCACGACGGACTGGCGTTGGTGCCGGTGGTCAGGTTAATAAACAGATTCGGATTGGCGCTGCGCATGTTGTTCAGCAGGGCAATAGAGGCGTCAAAATCGGAGGCGTACGGGCTGCCTTCAATATGCGCGCTGGCGTTGCCCATGCCGTCAAGCTTGAACGAGGTAATACGCTCGTTTTTAATCAGGCTCTGGATCTGCTGATTGAAGTTTCTGAAGTAGTTCGGTCCGGAGAGGGCAAATTTACCGTCGACGGTTTCATAGCCGTACTCCCCCGCGTGGGAAACCCGCTCGTCGCGCGGTTTGTTGTAGCCGCCCCACGGCGAGAGCCACAGCCCCACCGAGCTGTCGAGGCTGGCCGCCTTTTCCCGCACTGCGCCAAAGCCGTTTTTAAACGCCGGGCCAAACAGCCAGCGCCCGGTTAAATCGTCCCAGCCGTCGTCGAGCAGGAAGGCGTCGAGCCTGACCCCGCGGCCGGTGATGAATGCGTTATCCCACTCCGTCATGCGGGTCAGAATATCTTTCTCGCTGTACGGCGTGAAAAAGCCGATGTCCATCCAGCTGTTGTAGTGCAGATAGGGCTTGTACGGCCGCGGGCGCAGAGCGTTGATAAACAGGTTGACGCTGCGGCGCAGCTGGCTGACGTCGGGGAAAGTACCGAAATAGACGGTGTAGCTGACCGGCGCCTCCGGCTGAATCGGCGTTTTCAGCTCGACGTTAAGATTGGTGGTTGCCTCATAGGCGTAGGTGTTGACGATAGGCTTGTCCGGCAGGATAAAAAAGGAGTCCGCCACAATCGGCGAGCTATTAATATCGCCATCGACGAACGGCGCCTGCGCCTGGCCCTTCGTCGGAAAAAAGGTGATTTTCGCCAGCGCCTGCGGTTTGCCGACGGCGGTAACGGTATAGCGGATGCTGGCGTACTTCCCCTTCAACAGGCTGAAAAGAACGGTGACGTTAAACGCCGGATGGGTATAGGTAACGCGCAGGGTATCTCCCTCACGCTCAATGCCGCCAACAGTAAAGTCCGCCGCGTGGATCACTTTTTCATCGGGCAGGGTCAGAAAAAACAGCTCACTGGGCGCGAGCCGGCGGTGGGAGAGCGTGTCCGCCACCGCCATTTTCTGGCTGCCGTCATCAAAAGAGAGGGCAATATTATCGTTATTAAGCTGGTACTGCGCCGCCATGCTGCCGGTTGACATCACGGCAGTCAAAAGGGCGGCGCCCCGGAGGTTTTTCATAATTACTCTCCCTGTCAGGAATCCGCAGGCAGGCGCAGGCGATCGGCCGAGCCGCAGACGGTAATTTTGCTTCTGACCACTTCTTTCATCGCATCCATGCCGACGCGCATGTAAAAGCGCGGATCGGTGCCGTCCGGATTCTCGGCAAACCAGGCTTTCACCGCGCCGGAAAACGCCATTTTTAGCTCGGTAGCGATGTTCACTTTGCAGACGCCAAGCTCGATGGTGCGGCGCACCGCCTCGTCCGGCACGTCGCTGGCGCCGTGCAGCACCAGCGGAACGTTGACCACTTCGCGGATCTCACCCAGCCGCTGAAAATCAATTTTTGGCCGCTTGGTGTACAGCCCGTGGGCGGTGCCAATAGCCACCGCCAGGCTGTCCACGCCGGTCTGCTCGACGAAGCGCCGGGCCTCCTGCGGATCGGTCAGGAACGCGCTCTCCTCGTCCACGTCCATATCATCTTCAACGCCGCCCAGCCGACCCAGTTCGGCCTCGACGCTGCAGTCGTTAAGGTGGCAAAAATCCACCACCGACTTCACCAGACGGACGTTTTCAGCGAACGGAAAGTGGCTGCCGTCGATCATCGCGCTGCGCACGCCCGCGCCGACCTTGCGGCGGATGTCGGCCAGCGTCTCGTGATGATCCAGGTGCAGCGCCAGTGGAATACCATAGCTGGTGGAGTAGGCGTTACACAGGGCGTAAATCTCTTCAAAGGCAATGTGCTTGAAGGTGCCCGGCGTCCCGGCGAGGATCACCGGAGACTGCATTTCGCTGCACACTTCCACGATGGCCTGAATGGTTTCGGCGTTGTGAATATTAAACGCCGGAACGGCGTAGCCTTTTGCCTGAGCATCCTGCAGCAGGTATTTAGTGGAGATAATGCTCATCGGATGTCCTCTCAGCCAATCCAGGGATGAATAACCACGCCCTTAACCACCCGGTTAACAGTACCGCTGGCGGAAGGGGTATCCGGCGTGTTGCCGACGTGCAGGGATTCGCTCAGGGCGAAGACCTGGGCGTACATCAGGAAGCAGAAGGCCTGCTCGACGTCGATAAACTCGCGGGCGGCGGGCAGCAAAATGTGCGGACCGGCAACCACGGGCGCGTCTGCACCGGCGGAGATCGCTACTACCCGCAGCGCTTCGTTATCGCGGCGCAGCTCGTTGAGCAGGTCGAGATCGTACTGGCGGGTGTAAGGATGGCTGGAGATGAACACCACCACCAGCGTATCGCCGTCGACCAGCGATTTCGGCCCGTGGCGAAAGCCGGTGGGGGTGTCGTAAAAGGCGGCAAGCTTGCCGGCGGTCAGCTCCAGCACTTTCAGCGCGGATTCACGCGCCGCGCCGAACAGGCCGCCGCTGCCGAGATACACAATCCGCTTCCACGGCTCGCGGCCAAACACGTTGCCGCCGAAGTCGTTAAAGCCGTCGAGGATCGCCTGGCAGCGGGCCGCCACGTCGTGGAAGGTGCGGCTGTTGATGGCATCCGGTGCAAATACGCTGAGGCAGCTGGCCATCATGGTGGTGATGCTGCTGGTCATGGCAAAACCGCGGTCGTGCGTTTCCGCCGGCATCAGCAGCGCGTAGGCGTTATCCGCATCGAGCGAATCCTGGTACAGCGATCCGGCTTCGTTACAGGTGATAGCGAGGTGGTAGCATTCGCTGACGAACTGATTGGCGAGGTTAACCGCCGCAACGCTTTCCGGGCTGTTGCCGGATCGGCCAAAGGAGACCAGCAGCAGCGGGCTGTCGGTTTTCAGATAGTCCATTGGGTTGGTCACCAGATCGGTGGTCGCAATGGCGGTAATGTTTTTCCCGGTGTGGCGCGTAAGCCAGGGGGCGATAATGTCCCCAATAAACGCGGAGGTTCCCGCGCCTGTTAGTACAATCCGCAGATCTTTTTTAGTCAGCAAAGGCTGGAGAAATTCATCGATCTGTCGGCGAATATTGTCGATATGGGTCAGGGAGCGCATCCAGCTGGCGGGCTGCTGGCGAATCTCTTCTTCCGTCCAGGTTCCGGTGGCGGAAAGGGTTTGTGGTTGCGGCATTAACATTATCCTTCAGTTGCGTGAAATCAACATCAGACACTCATCACTCAAGATTTTGTCTTTCGTTTTCTTTCGCATTATCAAATCCGTCGTTATGTAAAAACTAACATAAAAGAAAATGAAACATCAATTCGTGATAATGGAATAAAACGAAAATATTGTGCCTGTATTGAAAACACAATTGATTTTAAAAAAGGAAACAAAAGCAGGCCGAACACAAAGCGAAAGGCCCGCGCGGGTTTTGCATCAGAGATCGTGCGCCAGTCCCTGAATCCAGATTTTTTGCAGATGCAGACCGTCATTAAGCGCAATCACGCTGGCCTGCTTGCCCGGACGCAGCGATCCCAGCCGGTCGTCTACGGCGATGAGTCGGGCGGGGTGCAGGGAAGCCATGTGGATAGCCTCGGCGGGACTGGTGCCGGTTAGCTCCACCATATTGCGTACCGCGGCATCCAGCGACAGAGTACTGCCTGCCAGGCCGCCGAAGGCGGTTCGCACCACACCGTCGCGCATTTCCACGTCGTAGCCGCAGATGTCGTACTGGCCGTCAGGCATTCCCGCCGCGCGCATGGCGTCGGTTATCAGGATTATTCGGTCATGGGCGCAGGTGCAGCACAGGCGCATTGCGGCCGGATGAACGTGGTGTCCGTCGGCGATAAGCTCCAGGCCGGCGCGCGAGTCCGTGAGTCCGGCACCGAGCATGCCCGGTTCCCGGTGGTGCAGGCCGCTCATGCCGTTAAAGCAGTGCACCAGCCCGTCCGCGCCGGCGTCAAAGGCGGCTATGGTCTGCGCGTAGGTGGCCGCGCCGTGGCCCAGCATGACGTGCACGCCGCGCTGCTTCAGGTGGCGGATAGCATTCAGCGCGTCGGGTTTCTCTGGCGCCAGCGCCACCACCCGCAGCGTCTCCTGTGAGCAGACGATCAGCCTGTCCAGTTCGGCAAGGTCCAGCTCGCGAAACAGCTCCGGGGGATGCGCACCTTTATTCTCCGGCGTGAAGTAGGGGCCCTCCAGATAGCTGCCCAGCACTTCTGCACCGTAGCCGCCGGCGTAGTGGCGGCGCGCAATACGCTGGAGAGCTGCTTCAATAGCGGGCATTGTGGCGGTAACGGTGGTAGGCAGCCACGCGCCGACGCCTTCCCGGGCCTTGTGCAGCGCCAGGGTATCCAGCGTGGTCGGGGCTTCGTCCATCACGTCAACTCCGGCGCCGCCGTGAACGTGCAGGTCGATATAGGACGGGCACAGCAGCTCGGCGTCGCGGGCGCTCACGCCCGCAGGAATCGGCTCAATAGCGATAATCTGGCCGTCGTCGATGCGCAGCTGGTGGTCGTCCAGCCAGCCTGCTTCGGTCAGCACCCGCCGGGCGCGGATGAGCATGCTCATATCCCTTCCTCAACGGCATTAGTTTTCTCTTCCCGGCTGCGGTCCAGCTCGTCCACCAGGCTGGTAAGGCCGCGGTGGCCGCACTCCAGCGCCATCCGGCGGAAGGCTTCGCTGCTCAGGTCATCACGCTCCAGCACCATTTCCAGCAGCAGCTGGAGGTTGGTGCCGGCGATCACTTCCCGTCCCGGGGACTGCATCGCCAGCGTGGAGGCGACACGAAACGGCGTGCCGCCGAGCAGATCGGTCAGAAAGACCACCTCTGCCTGCGCATCGAGGCGGGACAGCGCCTCTTCCATCTGCTCGGTCAGCAGCGCGGTGCTGGACGTTTCGGGAAAATCAATGGCGATAAACTGCGGCTGCTCTCCCAGGATTTGTTTCATGGCGCTCGCCAGCCCGCTGGCGAATCCGCCGTGTCCCGTCAAAATAATACCCAGCATCAGACACCTCTTTCGTTCACAGGAAATGACAGAATTTGCCGACCACGCCGAGCACCACCGTGATGCCTATCAGGCGCAGGGGGCTCCAGCCGCGGCGCACCAGCCAGTACATCGCCAGGGTATAGACCAGCGGCAGAAAGGCGGGCATTAACTTATCAATGACGTCGCTTTGCAGCTTCACCACCGCGTCGCCGGCGTTGATCTCCAGCGTGGTGTTGAGGCGCACGTAAGTTGCCACCAGCGCGCCAATCACCGTCATGCCGACCACGGAAGCGGCGTGACCCACTTTTTTGGTGTTGGCCTTGATCAGCGGAATTGCCGCCACGCCCATGCGGTACGCGTAGTGGGCGAGGCCAAAGCGCAGCCCGAGATGCACCACGTTAAACATAATCAGAAACACCACCGCGCCGAGAATCGAGCCCTGCAGCGCCAGGCTCGCGCCAATACCGCCGCATATAGGCAGAAGCGTCAGCCAGAACATCGCATCGCCGATGCCGCCCAGCGGCGCGCCGACGGCGATTTTGGTGCTCTGGATGCTGTTAACGTCCTGTTTCGAACGCTCCATTGCCAGAATGATGCCGATCACGAAGGTGACGAGGAACGGATGGGTGTTGAAGAACCCCATGTGCCCCTTCATGGCGCGGGCCAGATCCCGCGGATTGGTGTGTATCTTTTTCAGCGCCGGCAGCAGTCCGTACAGCCAGCCGGATGCCTGCATGCGTTCGTAGTTGAACGAGGCCTGCAGCAGCATCGAGCGCCACGCCACGCGGTTGATGTCTTTGCGGGTGAGTTCGGCACCGATGTTTTGATCTTCATAAATGTTTTCGTTCTGTCCGCTGAGCAGGGTTTCTTCGCTGCTCTCTGCGGCGGGCAGGGTGATTTGCTTAGATACCATCTTCGAACTCCTCTTTCGGCGCCGCCGGCGCGCTGGACTCGGGGGCTTTACGCATCAGGTCGATCATCGCCATCGCCAGCGCGGCAGCGGCAATGGCCAGCACCGGCAGCTTGAGCCAGGCCGCGGCGACGAAGCCAATGATGAAGTAGGGGATGTAGACATTCTTCATCATGATTTTCAGCAGTACCGCGAAGCCAATAGCAGGCATGATGCCGCCGGCAACGCCCAGGCCGTCAATCAGCTTGGCGGGCAGCACGTCGATGACGGTTTTGGCATGGTCGGCGCCAAAATAGATAGGTAAGAAAGCGCAGAGGAAATAGAACAGTCCCAGCACCAGCATCGCCATATAATTCACCCGCTCAATGCCTCGGGTATCGGCATTGGCCGCCATCCGGTCGCAGCGGGACATCACGCCGGACATCACCGAGAACAGGAAGGTAATCCCCATCTGCACGGCGACAGCGAAAGGGACCGCCACGCCGACGGCGACTTCAGGCTTCACGCCGGTGGTAATGGCGAACGTTGTGCCAACAATCGTGCCGATAATGACGTTTGGCGGCTGGGCACCCGCCAGCGGCGCCAGACCCATCCACACCAGCTCCAGCGTGCCGCCGGTGAGGATCCCGGTGTGTAAATCCCCGAGCACCAGTCCCACCAGCGGGCCGAGCACCACCGGACGGTGCATGTGCGTCAAGCCATCGAACATATCCAGCCCGGCGATAAAGGCGAGGATCCCCAGCGCGGCCGCCTGTAACAAACTGATTTCCATTGCAGACCTCTCAGAGCAGTTTGAAGATATCCTGGGCAGGCTCGGTAGGAACCCCCTGAACGAAACACTCAACGCCGGCGGCTTTTAGCCCCTGGAATGCCGCAATATCGTGCTGATCGACAGAGACGGTTTTGGCGATCTGCTGCTTGCCGCTGGCAAAGTGCATATTGCCGACGTTGATGCGGGTAATGGGTACGCCGCCCTCGACCAGCTTCAGGAAGTCCGCCGGGGTTTTGCACACCAGCAGGATCTTCTGCCTGTCGGCGGCGCGGTGGATGTTGTCGATGGTTTTTTGCAGCGACCAGAAGCGCACGGCGATCCCTTCCGCCAGTACCATCTCCATCAGATTCTGCTGAACCTGATCCTCTGCGACTTCGTCGTTGGCAACCAGCACCAGGTTGGCGCCGGCAAAGCCGACCCACTGCACGCCCACCTGGCCGTGGACCAGGCGTTCATCAATGCGGCTCAGTACGATATTTGGCATGACTCTTCCTCGCGTGATTAACCGACACAGGCGGTGTGATACTGGCGGATGACGTCCTGAATATGATCGACGATCAGCGCCTGGGGCGCGGCAGCGATGCGGCCTTCGCGCACGGCTGAATACTGCAGCGGCAGATACTGGCTGATCAGCGGCAGCGGGATCGGCGCGTCGCCGAGGTTGCTCATCAGACGGGCAACCGCCGCTTCAATCTGCGGGTCCGGCCAGTAGTAGCGAATACGGTCGGAATAGCTGTAGCTGCGGGCCAGACGTAAGGAGTCGCTGTCGCCGTGATAGTGGTTCTGCCAGTATTCCGGACGATGGATCATCACCTCTTCCAGCACCTGACGCAGGTTCGAGCGGGACGCTTCTGGCACCAGCTCTTCTTCAATGCCCGCGAGGGAATAAAGCGCTTCGCGCAGCGCGAAGGTCAGTCCGGGACCGACTTTGAGGATCGCAAAGTGATCGACAACCAGCTGGCGCAGAGACTGCGTGGTCTGGTAGTCAGTGGAGTGGGCCTCGAACACCAGCGTGTCGTAGTCGTCCACCAGCTTGCTCAGCGCTACCGCTTTTTCCGGACGGTAGTCGATAACGTTATTGTGGTCGAACTCGACGCCGGGCTGGACTACCAGGCCAATGATGCGCGGCCACAGGGCGGTCAGCCCCCGGGCTTCGAAGGCCTGATGGTGCGCTTTCAGCGTCGTCTTCGCGGCGTCTGGCGTGGTAACCGCCAGCTCGTCGAGGGTTTCGTGGGCGCCGCCCGGCACCGGCACTTCAGTGCCGATGATGTAAACCAGATCCGCCTCGCCAAAGTGCGCCACGCAGGTCTCTTCGGCGATTTTAGCCAGCCGCGCCGCGCGCTCGGCAACGATTTCGTCGGTCAGCGGCACCGGATCGCCGGCGCAGGACATGCTGCAATCAAGGTGAATTTTTTTGAACCCGGCGGCGACATAGCTTTCGATCAGCGCTTCGGCTTTCAGCATCGCCTCATCTGCCGGCTCGCCCTGCCAGCGGTTTGGCCCCAGGTGATCGCCGCCGAGAATCAGCTGTTCCCGTGGAAAGTCGAGCTTGTCGGCAAGTTCGCCAACGAAGGCGTAGAAGTCGGCGGGCGTCATGCCGGTGTAGCCGCCAAACTGGTCGACCTGGTTGGAGGTGGCTTCAATCAGCAGCGGGGTGCGCTGCTCGCGGGCATAGAGAATGGCGGATTCCAGCACCAGCGGATGGGCCGAGCAAATGGCGTAAATACCGGCGGCATTACCCTGTTTATGGTGTTTAACGAGATCAATAAGATGTTTCACTTTCCTCTCCATCTTGGATTGTCAGGTAACTATCTTTCGTTTTGTTTCATTTAATATCACACCAGCCTGCCTTAAAAATAAAATGAAAGATAATGGTTTTCCGATCTGATTCACAAAAGAAATATAATGAAAGGTGATGATAGCCTGAAACCTGCGTTCGGCGGCGCACTGGCAGGCTTGCAATTAATGGGGAGAAAGGTGTAAATAGGCGAATCGAAATGAAATGAAAGAAGCAGGCTAAGGAACTCCTATGAGCAGCAGCGATATCTCCGCGGACAGGCGCGTCACCGGCACCAGCGAGCGACGCGAGCACATTATTCAGCGGCTGCGCCAGCATGGAAGCGTGCAGGTGAACGAGCTTTCCGCCCACTTTGGCGTCTCTACGGTCACTATTCGCAACGATCTGGCCTTTCTTGAGAAACAGGGCATCGCGGTGCGCGCCTACGGCGGCGCGCTGATTTGCGACGGCCCGGTGCACGGCCTGGAGCCGTCGGTTGAAGATAAGAGCGCGCTGAATATCGCCCTGAAACGCAAAATTGCGGCGGTGGCCGTCGGGATGATCCAGCCCGGGCACCGGATCATTCTCGATTCCGGTACCACCACCTGTGAAATCGCCCAGCAGCTGCGCGAGCATAAAGAGGTGATCGCCATGACCAACGGCATGAACGTCGGCAACGCGCTGCTCGGCGCGGAGGGCGTTGAGTTGCTGATGACCGGCGGGCACCTGCGGCGGCAGTCGCTGTCGTTCTACGGCGATCAGGCCGAGCAGTCGCTGCTTAACTATCACTTCGACATGCTGTTTCTCGGGGTGGACGCCATCGACACCGAGCGCGGCGTTAGCACCCACAATGAAGACGAGGCGCGCCTCAACCGCCGGATGTGCGAAGTGGCCGACCGGATTATCGTGGTGACCGACGCCTCGAAATTTAACTGCTCCAGCCTGCATAAAATCATTGATACCCAGCGCATAGATATGGTCATCACCGACGAAGGGATCCCGGACGAGAGCCTGCAGGAACTGCGGCGTGCCGGGACCGACGTGGTGCTGGTCAAAGCCTGAAAAAATGCCGGGCCCAGCCCGGCGATCCACTTCAGTTAAACAACCGTGAAAACCAGCTGCGCTTTTCGGCCGGCGGCGCGGCGTCCAGATGCTGGGGCTGCGCTGCCATCTCGCCCAGGCCGTTATCAAACGCCTCGCCAATGGCCGCCAGCGCGGCTTTTGCCTGAGGCCCTTTCACCGTAAAGCGCAGGCGGTGCCCCTGCTTAGCTCCCAGCGAGACCACCCGCATCAGGTTGCGCGCGTCTACGGCCGCGGAGTGGGTATCCAGATTTTCAACGTAGATCTCGACCTGCCACTGCTTCACCGTTTTCACCAGCACCGCGCCCGGCCGGGCGTGCAGGCCGTGAGGATTGCGCAGGGTAAAGGTGGCCTCTTCGTCAAACGCCGGGCGCTCGCCGCTGTCGGGGCTTTGCGGCTGGTACTGTCCGGCCAGGATGTCCAGCACCTCCTGCGGATGCGTTGCCCGGGAGAGCGCGGCCGGGACGCCGTCGTCTCCCAGGGCGTGGGTCAGTTGGCGAAGGATCGCGAGGTGTTCGGTATCCCTCGCCGCAATGCCGACAACCAGCCGGGCGGTCTGCCCTTCACCCCAGTCCACGCCCTGCGGGCAAACCAGCACGCTGACGCCGGTTTTGAGCACCGCGTCGCGGTGCTCCGGCGTGCCGTGCGGAATGGCGATGCCGTTGCCAAGGAAGGTGCTGATTTGCGCCTCGCGGGCCTGGAGCGCGGCTAAGTAGTCGCCCTCAACCCGCCCGGCCTGCTGCAGGGCTGCCGCCACCGCGCGCAGCGCATCGTCTTTGGTATGGATCTGGTGGTTAAATGAAATATCGTCCTGAGTAAGCTGCATCATCTTCTCCTTATTTGACCGCGCCGAGCAGTTCAGACCGCGCCTGTGCGCGCTTTTGCCACAGCCGCCAGCTGCCGAGCATCACCGCGCCGCAGGCGGATCCGGCCAGTATCGACAGCACCCACGCCAGCGGGCTGCTGACCAGCGGCAGGATCAGGAAGCCACCGTGCGGTGCCGGAACCTGAATGTGCAGGCTGTAGCTCAGCACTGCGGAAATGCTGGAGGCGATCATCATCATCGGGATCACCCGCAGCGGATCTTTGGCCGCGAAGGGGATCGCGCCTTCGGTAATGTGGGTGCAGCCGAGAATGTAGTTCACCATCCCCGCAGCGCGCTCTTCGTCGCTAAAGCCTTTTGGAAAGAAGGTGGTGGCCAGCGCGATAACCAGCGGTGGAGTGATGCAGGCGGCGGAAACCCCGGCCATAAAGAAGTAGTTGCCCTGGCCCAGCAGCAGCGTGCCGGTGACATAGGCGGCCTTATTTACCGGGCCGCCAAAGTCGAACGAGCACATTGCGCCTACCACGATGCCGAGCAGGATCGGGTTGGCCGCCTGCAGCGAAGAGAGCCAGCTCATCATGCCGTTGTTGATTGCGGCCACCGGCTGGCCGAGCAGCACCATCATCACGCCGATAACCAGCACGCCGAGCAGCGGCATAATGAATATGGATTTCAGCCCTTCGTACTGGCGCGGCAGACCGTCGAGCATATTGCGTACCAGCAGCATGAAGTAGCCCGCGGCGAAGCCGGCAATAATGCCGCCAAGAAAGCCCGCGCCGGTGGCGTTCGCCAGCAGGCCGCCGACAAAGCCCGCCACCATGCCGGGACGCCCGGAAATGGAGTAGGCGATATAGGCGGTGAATACCGGCACCATGATGGAGAATGCCTGCTGACCTACTTTCATCAGGGTGGCGGCAATCACGTTGTATTCCGGCGATGTCGGGTCGGCGGAGAAGATGCCCCACAGGAAAGAGATAGCAATCAGGATCCCGCCGGCGACCACGAAGGGCAGCATGTTGGAGACGCCGCTCATCAGGTGTTTATAGACCTGGCGTCCCACCGAAGCGCTTTCCCCTGCGGCCGTGATCTCCCCGGACTGGCGGGCGCCGCCGCGCACCGGGGCCTGTCCCTGAAGCACGCGGTTAATCAGATCCGCCGGATGGTGGATGGCGTCTTTCACCGGTACTTCAATCACCGGCAGGCCGTTGAAGCGGTCGGCGTTGACGTCTTTATCGGCGGCGATAATGATGCCGCAGGCATCGGCAAGATCCTCGGGTGTAATGGCGTTTTCCACCCCGGAAGCGCCGTTAGTTTCAACTTTGATCGTGACGTTGAGTTTTTTCGCCGCGGTTTTCAGGGCTTCTTCCGCCATGAAAGTGTGGGCGATACCGGTAGGGCAGCCGGTCACTGCAATTATTTTTTTCATCATCGGACCTTTAAAGTGTGACTACCTGAAGCTGTGTGCGAAGTGTGTCAATGCGGGCAAGCTGCCCGAGCCCGGCAGAGGCCGCCACGTCTGCGCCTGTGGCGCTGGCGAGCGTCAGCGCCTCCGGCACGCTGGCACCAGAAAGCCAGAGACTGAGGAAGGCGCCGAGCGCGGCGTCACCGGCGCAGGCGGAGCTGATAAGCTCTACCGCCGGTGCCGGGCAGAACCAGCGCCGTTCACCGTCGGAAAACGCCATTCCCCGGGCGCCCAGAGTCAACAACACGGCGCGGGCGCCCAGCCGGTGCAGCTCGCTAAAGGCGGCCGCAATTTCCTGCGGCGTGGTAACCCGCAGGCCAAAAATATCGAACAGCTCATCGTCGTTAGGTTTAATGAGCAGCGGTTTGTACTCCAGCAGCTGGCGCAGGGACGGGTGGCTGATATCGAGGATGACCTCGCAGCCTTTCTCCCGGCAGAGGCGGAGAATGTCGTGGTAAAAACCGCTGTCGATGCCCGGCGGCAGGCTGCCGCTGATCGCCAGCGCGTCACCCGGCTGCAGGATCTCGAGCTGGGCGAGAAGCTGCTGCTTGCAGGTATCGTCGACGCGGTTTCCGGGGTTGACCAGCTTGTACTCCTGCGCGCCGTCGTGAATAAACACGTTAATGCGCGTGGGATCGCTGACCCATACCGGCGAGACCGGGATAGCGCGCTGGCGGATCTCATCGACGATGTAGCGGCCGGTAAATCCGCCGAAGACGCCCAGAATATGGCTCGGAACGCCGAAGTGGTTCAGCACCAGCGAGACATTGACGCCTTTTCCGTTCGGGCAGTACTCCGTGTGCCGGGTGCGATTAACCGCCGCGGGGCGCAGGGCGTCGCTGAAAATATTCATGTCCACGGCGGTGTTTAACGTCAGCGTATAGATCACTCTTTGCCTCCTTTCTCTCTGCGGTCTACAGCTGGCCTTCACATCCGCAGTCGCGAATGACTTTACGCACCACTTCTTTCATTGCCGCTTTGGCGGGCTGCATGTAGTGGCGGGGATCGCTGGCTTGCGGATTTTCCAGCAGGTAGTGCTTGAGGGCGTCGGAGAAGGCGATTTTCAGTTCGGTCGCGACGTTGACTTTGCACACGCCCAGGGAGATCGCCCGGCGGATGTCGGATTCCGGCAGGCCCGAGGCGCCGTGCAGTACCAGCGGAACGTCTACGCAGTCGCGGATGGCGGCCAGGCGCTCAAAGTCCAGCTTCGGCTCGTGGTGATAGAGACCGTGGGCGGTACCAATGGCCACTGCCAGGGAGTCGATGCCGGTACGAGCGATAAATTCCTGCGCCTGCGCCGGGTTGGTATAGAGGGCATCTTTGGCATCCACCACCAGATCGTCCTCTACGCCGCCCAGCCGCCCCAGCTCGGCTTCGACGCTGGCGTCATAGCGGTGGCTGAAGTCCACTACGCTTTTGACCAGCGCCACGTTCTCTTCAAACGGAAAGTGCGAACCGTCGATCATTACCGATCGGATCCCGGCGTGGACTTTTTGCCGGATGTCATCCAGCGTTTCGTGGTGATCGAGATGTATGGCGAGCGGCAGATCCCACTCTTTTGCCAGGTTGGCGGCGATAGCGACCACGTTGCCGGTACCGGCATAGCTGTAGGTGCCCGGGGTGCCGGCGAGGATCAGCGGCGATCGCATTTCGGCGGCGGTTTCGACCACCACCTGCATGGTTTCGAGGTTATGAATATTGAACGCGGGTACCGCATAGCCGCCGCGCTGGGCCTTTAACAGCATGTTTTTACTGGAAATGATGTACATCCTTCCTCCATAACTTTCAAATTTAAAGTTTAACGTCTGATTTAAGATTCATTTTGAAAGTAATCTAGAGATCATTGTGCTTCGGTGTTGTGATCGAAGGCACAGAACGTCAATCTGACTTTAAAAATGAAAGGTGAAGGGGATTGTTATCTTTTAGGGTTGGACGTAATCTCATTGCCGGATAATGATTAATTTAATGATATTAATGCAATTTTTATCTGTTCTTGCGCAGCGCTGGTGGCCGGTTTGACATCCGGAAGGGGAAGTTTAAAAATGAAAGTTATTCCATTCCCCTGCGGACATCCGTGAAAGGTTCAATATTGTGGCTAAACCCTCTACCAGCCTGCTCAAAAGGCGCTTAGATATTGCAGAGATCGTGCGTAAGAAAGGTGAGATCAAAGTCGATGATTTAGCCGAGATGCTGGCGGTCTCCGGGGTGACGATTCGCAACGATCTGAACTATCTCGAACAGCAGGGCTACCTCAAGCGATCGTTTGGCGGGGCGATTTACACCGCTCAGCAAAACAGCGCCGCCCCGGCGCGTGCCGCGCAGATCTCCGGCGGCGATAAGGCGCTGGAGGCGGAGATAGCCCGCCAGCTGGCGGCGCTGGCGTCGGGAAGCGAATCGATTTTTCTTGATGCCGGATCGCTGCTGCGAAAAACGCTGCCCTATATGGCCGAGCGTGAGGCGACGAAGCTGATTTTCAACGACCTGCGCCACGTGGCGCTGGTGCGGGAGTTCCACAGCGGCGAGAGCGTGCTGCTGGGCGGGCGGCTTTCCCCTTCCGGTGACGTTACCGAAGGAGAAGAGGGCGCGGTCGCGCTGCGCGAACATGCGCCGGATCTGGCGCTGATTGCCCTCGAGCACGTTGCGGAGGACGGCGCGATAAGCGTGCGGGATGCCTCCCGGGCGGCGCTGCTGACGGCGGCGCTGGAGAGCAGCCGCCGCGCCGTGGCGGTGATTGCAGACCGGCCGGTGTACGGCGAGATGCGCTTTGTGGTGGGCCACCTCGCGCAGCTGGCGGGCGTAGTCACGCCGCAAATCGTGGCGGCAGAGTACCATTCCCGGCTGCAGCAGGCCGGATTGAGCAACAGCTATACCAACAATGAATGCCTGACCTGGCTTAACCCCGCTTTGCCTCAGGTAAAGTGAAGGAGTGGAGATGAGCGTAACTGTTTGCACGATCGGCGAGCTGCTGGTCGAGTTCCTGGCCAAAGAGCCTAATCAGGGCTTTTCCCGACCGGGCGAGTTCTGGGGACCCTATCCCAGCGGTGCCCCGGCGATCTTTGCCGATCAGGTTGCGCGTCTCGGCTTCGGCTCGGTGCTGTTTAGCTGCGTGGGAAACGACGCCTTCGGCGAGATGAATATCGCCCGGCTGGCGCGGGACGGCGTCAACGTCAGCGGTATCTCCGTACTTAGCAACGCCACCACCGGCAGCGCGTTCGTCAGCTATCGTAGCCAGGCCCAGCGCGACTTCATCTTTAATATGCCCCACAGCGCCTGCGGGCAGCTCACCGCGGATCATATCGACGAGTCGCTGCTCGACCAGTGCAGCCACTTCCACATTATGGGCTCGTCGCTGTTCTCGTTTCGCATGGTTGACGCCATGCGCAAGGCGATTGAAAACGTAAAAGGGCGCGGCGGCACCGTGTCCTTCGACCCCAATATCCGCAAGGAGATGCTCAGCATTCCGGAGATGTCCCAGGCCTTTGAGTACATCCTCGATTACACCGATATTTTTCTGCCGAGTGACGGCGAGCTGGACTATTTCGGCCTCAATCCCGGGCGGCAGGAGCAGACGCTGGTGGACAAGCTGCTCCGGCGCGGCGTCGGGCAGGTGGTTATCAAGCGCGGGCCGCGCGGCGCCAGCTATTACAGCGCCAGCGAGCAGTTCCACGCGGCGGGTTATCCGGTTGAGGTGGTTGATCCTACCGGCGCGGGAGACTGCTTCGGCGCGACCTTTGTGTCGATGCTGCTAGCGGGTAGCGGAACTCAGGAGGCGCTCAGGTGGGCCAACGCCAGCGGATCGCTGGCGATTTCCCGCCGCGGGCCGATGGAAGGAACCTCCACGCGCGCCGATATAGAAGCGTTCTTAATGGCGCACGGCGGATAACGAAGGGTGACATCGCTGGTCAAACCTTCTATACTGCGCGCCGAAGCTGACCAGACAGTCGCCGCTGTGTCGTCGTCCTTTAGGGGAGACGGGCGCAGGGGAGGAAAGTCCGGGCTCCATAGGGCAGGGTGCCAGGTAACGCCTGGGGGGGAAACCCACGACCAGTGCAACAGAGAGCAAACCGCCGATGGCCCGCGCAAGCGGGATCAGGTAAGGGTGAAAGGGTGCGGTAAGAGCGCACCGCGCGGCTGGTAACAGTCCGCGGCACGGTAAACTCCACCCGGAGCAAGGCCAAATAGGGGTTCATAAGGTACGGCCCGTACTGAACCCGGGTAGGCTGCTTGAGCCAGTGAGCGATTGCTGGCCTAGATGAATGACTGTCCACGACAGAACCCGGCTTATCGGTCAGCTTCAACTCTTCAGAAACCCTGCTCCGGCAGGGTTTCGTACTTTCTGCATCAGATAAATAGGTTGCTAGCGGCTTTGCTGACTTTCGTGCTGCAAAATCTTATACATCTCGTCCTTAAGCAACAGCTTTTCCTTTTTGAGAGTGGCCAGCTCCGGGCTGCTCTGCCCGTCGCCGGTTTCCATCTGAATAATCTTATGGTCAAGTTCGTTATGTTTTTCAAACAGGGACTGAAAGCGGGGGTGGGTAGTTTTTAACTGGCTTATTAAGCTTCGATATTCCGGAAACATAGACTCTTCCTTGTTAAGCGATGAGGAGAATTCCTGTCTGGATGGTAGCGCCGGACGGAGCGTTGATAATGAGAGCAGAGTCGCAATTGCAGGGATATCTTCGGCGGTGAAGCGCTTAAGGCTTCTCTCGCTCTTCATCGGTGCTGAGCCGAGTTTCCGCTCCGCTGACAATAGCTTCCAGTTCATTGAGCACCTCCGCGACGCACTGCGGCGAGAGAAGCTCGCGTGTGTATCCGGCGCTGGCATCCTGTGAAACAGATTTCGCCAGCTGTCGCTTTTGCTTGCTCACGGCGAGCCTTATTACGGTCGCTCTTTTACACCGGTAAATCGATCAGCAGCGCGCGCAGCGGCGAATCGGCCACCAGCATAATGTTGGCCTCATCGCGAATAAACGCCCCGTCGCCGCAGGCCAGCGCCTGCTTCTCTTCCTGTGAGGTGACCGCGTGGAAGGTGCCATAAATCGACTGCAGATAGGCGCGCGCGCCGTGGATCTTAAAGTTAATCCGCTCGCCTTTCGCCAGCTCAACCTGATGGATCCACGCCTGCTGGCGCAGCTGCATGCTGTGCTGCTCCCCGTCGGGGGAGGCAATAAGCTGGTGGGACGCACCCGCTAATGCCAGCTTCTGCATCAGGGCATTTTCCCGCTCCGGGCAGGCATCAAGCCAGATCTGCATCCGGGTTAACGGCTTATCTTTACTGAGATTATGTTCGCTGTAGCTTACGCCAGGCTGGGTCGCCAGCAGCAGCGCTTCGCCGGCTTTGACCTGAACGTGGTGGCCATCGCTGTTGCGGTATTCAGCTTCACCTTCCAGAATCAGATTCAGAATATCGACCTTCGGATAGGCGCGGGGCTGGAACGAGGCGCCGGGGGCCAGCACTTCCTGGTTCAGTACGCGCAGGGAGGCATAGCCCAGCAGTTTCGGGTCGAAGTAATGTCCAAATGAGAAGGTGTATCGAGCCTGCAGCCAGCCGAAGTCTGCCTGTCCACACTGTTTGGCCGTTCTTGGAATAATCATGATTTGACCTCTCGTTACACTAAAAACAATGGTAAAGGGATGGACGGTGCATTGTTAGCCAGATATTCTGCCCGGTATATTCAAATTTCCTGAATGAGAACACGATGGCTAGAGAGAGAGCATTGACGCTGGAAGCGCTACGAGTAATGGACGCGATCGATCGCCGGGGCAGTTTCGCTGCCGCGGCCGACGAGCTGGGGCGCGTGCCTTCCGCCCTGAGCTATACCATGCAGAAACTGGAAGAAGAGCTGGATGTGGTGCTATTCGATCGTTCAGGACACCGCACCAAGTTCACTAACGTTGGGCGGATGCTGCTCGAGCGCGGGCGCGTGCTGCTTGACGCGGCGGATAAGCTGACTACCGACGCCGAAGCGCTCGCACGCGGCTGGGAAACGCATATCACGCTGGTCACCGAGGCGCTGGTGCCGACGGCGGCATTTTTTCCGCTGGTGGAAAAGCTGGCGGGAAAAGCCAATACCCAGATCTCGCTGATTACCGAAGTACTGGCCGGCGCGTGGGAGCGGCTCGAGCAGGGGCGCGCCGACATCGTTATTGCGCCGGATATGCACTTCCGCTCTTCGTCGGAGATCAACTCCCGCAAGCTCTACTCGGTGATGAGCGTGTACGTTGCCGCGCCGGATCATCCTATTCATCAGGAGCCGGAACCGCTGTCGGAAGTCACCCGGGTGAAATACCGCGGCATTGCCGTGGCCGACACCGCGCGCGAGCGCCCGGTGCTGACGGTGCAGCTGCTGGACAAGCAGCCGCGTCTGACCATCAGCAGCATTGAAGATAAGCGTCAGGCGCTGCTGGCGGGCCTGGGATTCGCCACTATGCCCTACAGCCTGGTGGAACAGGATATCGCCGAAGGCCGGCTGCGGGTTATCAGCCCGGAATCCACCAACCAGGTGGACATTATCATGGCCTGGCGGCGGGACAGCATGGGCGAGGCGAAGTCCTGGTGTTTGCGGGAGATACCCAAGCTGTTCGCCGGAAAATAATATAAAAAACGCGCCCGAAGGCGCGTTTTTACTCTTCGCCGAAGCGGAAATCCCGGCCGTGCGGCTCGCTGAGATCCTGCCACGGGCCGACGGAGATAATGCCTGTTGGATTAATATTTTTATGGCTGCGGTAATAGTGGTTGCGGATATGCGCAAAATCCACCGTGTCCGCGATACCCGGCGTCTGGTAGATATCCCGCAGGAAGCCGTAAAGATTCGGGTAATCGCTGATGCGGTGTTTATCGCACTTGAAGTGGGTAACATACACCGGATCGAAGCGGATGAGCGTGGTCCACAGGCGAATATCGGCTTCGGTGAGCTGATTTCCAGTCAGGTAGCGCTGCTTGTCGAGGATCGTTTCAACGCGCGCCAGCGCGTCAAACACGCCGGAAACCGCTTCATCATAGGCTTCCTGCGAAGTGGCGAAACCGGCTTTGTACACGCCGTTGTTGATGCTGTCATAGATCCAGCCGTTCAGCTCGTCAATCTGCGGACGCAGGGCTGGCGGGTAGTAATCCCCGGCGCGGGCGCCCAGCGCATCAAACGCGGTATTGAACATGCGGATGATTTCTGACGATTCGTTGCTGACGATGGTTTGCTGCTTTTTATCCCACAGCACCGGCACGGTAACGCGTCCGCTATAGTCCGGATCGGCGTGCAGATAGAGCTGATAGAGAAATTCGTGCTGGTACAGCTTGTCGCCGGTGGCCGCCGGGAAGGTATCCTCGAAAGTCCAGCCGTTCTCGAACATCAGCGGGCTGACGACGGAAACATCAATAAACGGCTCAAGCCCCTTCAGGCTGCGAACAATCAGGGTGCGGTGCGCCCACGGGCAGGCGAGGGAAACGTAGAGGTGGTAGCGGTCTTTTTCCGCAGCAAAACCGCCGTCGCCGGAAGGGCCCGGCTCGCCGTCGGCAGTCAGCCAGTTGCGGAAAGCGGATGTGGAGCGCTTAAAGCGGCCGCCGGTTGATTTGGTGTCGTACCAGACATCGTGCCAGACGCCGTCAATCAGTTGTCCCATGGTTCTCTCCTCCTTCAGATGAAAAAAGCGAGGAGATCCTCGCTTTTGATTTCAATCAGTATATACCTTTACGCCCGGGTATGTTTCCGCGTGCCGGTATCCACCAGGTTTACCACTTTTTATTTAACGCGCGGTCAATACTGAAAGCGCCCGGACCGGTGATGCCCAGCAGCAGGTAACCGCCCGCGATAGTCAGGTTTTTCATGAACATCAGCGAGTTAACGCCTTCAGCAAAGTTGCTGTGGAACAAAAATGCGGTCAGGATAGTAAAGCCCGCGGTAAACAGCGCGGTAGTGCGGGTCAGGAAGCCGAACAGCACCGCCAGGCCGCCGCCGAACTCCAGCAGGATGGTCAGCGGCAGCAGCGCGCCCGGGACGCCCATGGATTCCATATACTGCTGAGTGCCGGCATAACCGGTAATTTTTCCCCAGCCTGCGGTGATAAACAGGATAGGCATCAGAATACGCGCAACGAGCAAACCAACATCATCTAATTTTTTCATTTTAACTCTTCCTCAAAACACGGCTTTTTATATGGTTAATTTTGGTAAATATGCATTAAAAATGCAGACTAACGAGTGAATGAGGGGAGTTTAATGATTAGCGTTTGGGATTGTTATCAAGGAATACTGTTATATTTAATCAAAAAAATTGATTCACCGGATGGCGGATATAAAAAAAGCGCCGAAGCGCTTTTTTAAACGGACTCGTCTCAGTAGCGAAGCTGCTGCTTGTTCAGGGTTTTCTTCACCAGCCGCCACGCGCTCCAGGCGCCAAAACCGCGTTTGGCCCAGCGGACCAAAAAGCGGGGATGGCGTACGGACCAGATGGCCATCACGCTGCTGCCAACCACGGCCCACGAACGGAGGCTTAATAGCGTGTTCCAGCCGCGATCGTAGCGGTCGGTGGTGCGGAGCCAGTTTCTGCTGCAGGCTGCAAGATCCAGGCGCTGCTGCTGTACCTGACTCAGCAAAAGTGCCTTCCGCTTCTCAAGCTCCCGACGGCTACTCACGATCTTTCCCCAGCAGCGCCAGGTCATTGGCCAGCTCTTTGCGGGTGTGGCTCATCAGCGTGGCGCGGCGCGCCCTGACCATCGTCCATATGCCGCCGATCAGCGCCAGCGCAAACAGTACAACGGTAGTGCCGATCATTGCATTTAGCCGATACTGAGGGTCGATGGCCCAAATAAGCAGAACCATCAGGCTCATCAGCCCAAACGCAGCGAACAGAAGGGTGAGTCCCAGCATTAGCAGCATCTGGAAGAGATTAGCTTTCTCCTCTTCCAGTTCGACGACGGCCAGACGCAGGCGCGTTTCCACCATCTCGATAAGGATGGTAACCATGCGCTGACCAATGTTGAAGACGCCTTTACCCGGCCCCTGGGGTTGATGAGAGTCTGCCATAATTAACGACGCGACAGCAGAACGCCAAGCACCAGACCAACAGCGGCGCCGATACCTACGCCCTGCCACGGATTGTCGCGCACGTATTCATCAGCGCGGGCAGCCGCTTCGCGCGTCTGCTTAGCAATCGCGTCGCCAGTTTCGCCCAGGCGGTAGCGGCTCTCTTTCAGCGCGCGCTCGGCTTTACTGCGAATTTTGCCCAGCTCTTCTTTTGATTTGTCGGAGGAGGTGTTAAGCACTTCTTCCAGCGTATCTGCCAGGGATTTGAGTTCGGCGCGCAGGTGTTCTGAATGGTTATCTTTAGACATAATTCTTTTCTCCAGTGTTAAACGATTAAACATCCTTTGACTCAGTAAGTGCGCGACTCAAGCTTTTTCAGCTCGCTCTGCGCCTCGCTGAGTTTACGTTCACGCTTGCTGATTTTCTCCGCATCGCCTTTCTCTTTTGCTTCTGCCAGATCCTGGCGGCGTTCAGCGATCTCGTCTTTCTGCTCGGCGATCTTTTTCTTGTGATCGGCGCGCAGTCTGGAGTCGCTGCAGTTGTCCTTAACTTCGCGCAGGGCTTTGTTCAGGCCATCAATGCGGTGCTGGTTTTGATGTTTTTCGGCGTAGCTGATTTCGCGCTGGATATCCTGCTGCTTCTGAAGACACGGTGAAGCGGCGAGAGCCTGAGCGCTTAATGTTGCAAGACCAAATGCCAGAGCGATGCGGTATTTCATAATAGAAACCTTCCATTGTGTAGCGGTAGCGGCTGACGCTATCCGATCCAGTCATTACCGTTGAAGACGGTGACCTCCGCTTAACTAAGAATAGTTAGGAAAACGTGAAATCACCAAAATTAGTTAAAAAATTCAGAATCTTTGAAGGGCTCAGCCGAGACGGTGAGTAGTATTTCGCAGTCGGGTGAGCCATGCGGGCGTGAGTGAATCATCATCCTGCTGGGCAATAATATAGCCCTGAGGCAGAGTGCGGTCGAGAACGGCCTTCGCGGCGGCGCTCTGATCGCTGGACTCGAATTTAATCACCAGCCCATTATTTTGCGGCGTGATGCTCTTAAAGTGGATGCCGTTCGCATCCAGATGATGCCAGACGGAAAAACCGTCCGGCAGGCTGACGCTGCTGCTGACGGGGCGAATGGCCAGCGTGGACTCGCTTTGCTTGAATGCGGTGCAAAGCCACAGTACGGCTCCCAGCAGAATTAATGCGCCAACGCTAAAAGTGACGCGGCAAAGCGAGTGGGTAAAAAGGCGCATAGGTTAGCCCTGCCTTCCGTGTTTTTTCTTCCACAGTACCACCAGCGAGCCAATCAGTCCGCACACCAGCAGGACCACCGGCAGCAGCATCAGGCACGACATTAGCGCGTCTTCGTATTTCTGGAAGACCGGCGTTTTCCCCAACAGATAGCCCAAAGAGGTGAGGATAAGCACCCATAGCAGGCCGCTCATCCAGTTGAAAAACTGAAAGCGGGCGCTGCTGAGCCCGGAAATCCCGGCGATGGTCGGCAGCAGCGTGCGCACAAAGGCGATAAAGCGGCCCACCAGCAGCGCCGACAGCCCGTGCTTGTGAAACAGGTGATGCGCCCGCTGATGATAGTGGGCGGGAAGATGGGACAGCCAGTTCTGCACAATGCGGGTATTGCCCAGCCAGCGCCCCTGAAAGTAGCTCAGCCAGCAGCCCAGGCTTGCGGCGGTGGTCAGCAGCCCCAGGGTTAGCGGGAAACTCATCGCCCCTTTAGCTATCAGCACGCCCACCAGCACCAGCAGACTGTCGCCGGGCAGGAAGGCGGCGGGAAGCAGCCCATTCTCCAGGAACAGAATCATAAACAAGACAACATAGAGCATGCCGATCATGGAGGGGTTAGCCAGCGTTTCAAAATCCTGGCTCCACAAGGCATTAAGTAATTGAGTAAACAGTTCCATTCATGATTCCTGGTACATCGATTAATGTCTCGGCGGAACGGGCTAAGAGGCCAGGCGACGGTGATTTATAGCTATTATGAGGGCCGCGGGCTTTTGTTTCTTAACTTTCCATGTTCTGAAAAACCAGCAGATGCTGATTCAGGGCACAACAAATTGCATCTAAGTGTAACAAAGGCAGGCGCGACCAGGTTACAAAAATTACAGGATGTTGCCAGGAGATTTTGCGGATTGCGGGCCGGTGAGGCGAGGGTTTTTACACAGGCTGACACTATATAGGGTTAACTTACCCTCAGCGATCGCTGAAGGTAAATATATTATTTTGCGGCGTTGGCCAGCGCGTCCAGATGAACCACCGGATTTTCAGCGAACAGGTATCTGTCAGCATTAAACTCAAAGTCATCGCTGGTTTCGTTAAACAGCATCTGCTTGGTGTTTTCCATGTGCTGCCACATGGCGAGTTTTGCCGCGTTCGGGTCTTTACGAATCAGCGCCTTAAGGATTTGATCGTGATCGTCACACCAGCTGTCAACGGTGCGCTCGTCGATGTGCTCGTGCAGTTTTTTCCAGTATGGGTTGTGGGCGCGCTGGGTCCACATTTTTTCTACGATGGCGGCCAGCGCGCAGTTTTGGGTCGCCAGCGCGACCTGGACGTGAAACTGCAGATCCCACGGCGAGTCGCGAAAACACTTCTCTTTGCGCGCTTTATCCTGGATCTCCATCAGTTTTTTAATATCCTGCTTGGTCACCTGGGTGGCGGCAAACTCGGCAATGTTGCTTTCGATAAGCTGGCGCGCCTGCAGAAGCTCGAACGGCCCGTAATTGGCAAATTCCAGCGACTCATTGTTCGTATGGGAATATTTTGCGGTGTTCGATACCACGTGGATGCCGGAGCCCTTGCGCACCTCCACGTAGCCTTCCACTTCCAGCATGATGATCGCTTCCCGCACCACGGTGCGGCTGACATTCTTCTCATCGGCGATAAAGCGCTCGGCGGGCAGCTTGTCGCCCACCAGATAAACGCTGGTTTCGATACGATTTTTCAATTCAGCGGCAAGCTGCTGATATAAACGGCGTGATTCCGTGATTTCCATATGCGCTCCAGTCTGATGCGGCTGTATGAATCTGTTATACCACTTATCGGGGATCCTCACCACTTGAGGACAGCAAAAAGCCGCCCGCAGGCGGCTTTAGCAAGCAGTATGACAATTAGTTTTGCGCGGCCGTTTGCCCCGCAGGCTGCACGGTTTCCGCTGCCGGTTTGTTCTGCAGAACGGTCCAGATAACCACCGCGCCCAGCAGGTCGAATACCGCCAGCACGGCGAACAGCGGGCTGAAGCCGAGGGTGTCGGCCAGCGCGCCGACCACCAGCGCAAACAGGGTGCTCGCGGTCCACGCCGCCATGCCGGTCAGGCCGTTAGCGGTGGCGACTTCATTACGCCCGAACACGTCGGAAGAGAGCGTAATCAGCGCGCCGGACAGCGCCTGGTGGGCGAAGCCGCCGACGCAGAGCAGGGCAATGGCGATATACGGGCTGGTAAACAGGCCAATCATGCCGGGACCAATCATCAGTACCGCGCCCATTGTCACCACCAGCTTGCGGGAAACAATCAGGTTAACGCCAAACCAGCGCTGGAACAGCGGCGGCAGGTAGCCACCAACGACGCAGCCCAGGTCGGCAAACAGCATCGGCATCCAGGCAAACATAGCGATGTGTTTCAGGTCGAAGCCGTAAACCTTAAACATGAACAGCGGGATCCAGGCGTTAAACGTACCCCACGCCGGCTCCGCCAGAAAACGCGGCAGCGCGATGCCCCAGAACTGGCGGTTGCGGATAATCTGCATCGCCGACATCTTCTTGCCGTTGTTGGTCTGGTGCTGCGCTTCCTGACCGTTGATGATGTAGTCGCGCTCTTCATCGGTAAGATGTTTCTGGTCGCGCGGGTGTTTATAGAATATCAGCCACGCCATCGCCCAGGCGAAGCTCAGCACGCCGGAGATGATGAACGCCATTTGCCAGCTGTGGGCCACGATGGCCCAAACCACCAGCGGCGGCGCAATCATCGCGCCAATAGAGGAGCCCACGTTGAAATAGCCGACGGCCACCGAGCGCTCTTTTGCCGGGAACCACTCCGAGCTGGCCTTCAGGCCCGCCGGGATCATTGCCGCTTCCGCGGCACCCACGGCACCGCGCGCGATGGCCAGGCCGCCCCAGCTTCCTGCCAGCGCGGTTGCGCCGCAGAAGCAGGCCCAGAGTACCGCAAACATGGCGTAGCCAATTTTGGTGCCCAGCAGATCCAGCACGTAGCCGGCAACCGGCTGCATTACGGTGTAGGCGGCGGAGTAGGCCGCGATAATGTAGGAGTACTGCTGAGTGGAGATGTGCAGTTCCTCCATCAACGTGGGTGCGGCGGCTGCCACGGTATTGCGCGTCAGGTATCCCAGAACGGTACCTAAGGTGACCAGGGCAATCATATACCAACGCAACCCTTTAATTTTACGCATGTAAAACCTCATCGCTTGTTATAACCGCGCCGGGCGCGGCGCTCTTCCACGGCGGTGGGAAGAGGTTCATTAACGGAGGGTCTGACAGGAAAACCTGGAGTGACCCGAATTTTAACGTTAGCCATCGTGCTAATTCGGTATCCGTACCGGTGAACGCCGGTGGATGTTCCACCGGGAAGATAATCCGTCGGTTTATAGGTTTCGACGGGCTGAACGATAACTTGTCATACAGCTTTAAAGGGTGAGAACAGTCACAAAAGGTACAATAATCGCTCAGGCATAATACGTAGACATCAAAGCCAGTACTGGCGCGGGCTGGCGGGGCGTTTACTTCTTTTGGATTACTTTTTTTGTCAGGGTTTATTGATCTGACTCACTAAATCCGCATCAGGTGATGGAAATTGGTGTGATAACTTTGCAGCATATACGTTAAGCATCTGACGCACTCGCCAAGAGGAAGACGTAATGACCCCGTTTATGACCGAAGATTTCCTGCTCGATACCGAATTCGCCCGCCGTCTGTACCACGATTACGCCAAAGATCAGCCGATTTTCGACTATCACTGCCATCTGCCGCCGCAGCAAATCGCAGAAAACTATCGCTTTAAAAACCTGTATGACATCTGGCTGAAAGGCGATCACTACAAGTGGCGCGCGATGCGCACTAACGGCGTGGCTGAAAGACTCTGTACCGGCGATGCTGACGATCGCGAGAAGTTTGATGCCTGGGCCGCGACCGTGCCGCACACCATCGGCAACCCGCTGTATCACTGGACGCACCTCGAACTGCGCCGCCCGTTCGGCATCACCGATACGCTGCTCTCCCCGGCTACCGCCGACGCTATCTGGAACCGCTGCGGCGACCTGCTGGCGCAGGAGAGCTTCTCCGCCCGCGGCATCATGCAGCAGATGAACGTGAAGATGGTGGGTACTACCGACGATCCGGTGGATTCATTGGAGCATCACGCCGCGATTGCCGCCGACGGCAGTTTTGATGTGAAGGTGCTGCCGAGCTGGCGCCCGGATAAAGCATTCAATATCGAGCTGGCCACTTTCGCAGAGTACATCGCGACGCTGGCCGCGGTATCTGACGTTGATATCACCCGCTTCGCCGATCTGCAGAGCGCCCTGGGCCGCCGTCTCGACCACTTCGACGCCCGCGGCTGCAAAGTCTCCGATCACGGCCTGGACGTGGTGCTGTTTGCCGAGGCCAGCGAAGCAGAGCTGGACAGCATTCTGGCCCGCCGCCTCGCGGGCGAGAGCCTGAGCGAGCATGAAGTGGCGCAGTTTAAAACCGCAGTGCTGGCGTGGCTGGGGACAGAATACGCCCGCCGCGGCTGGGTGCAGCAGTACCACATTGGCGCGCTGCGCAACAATAACCAGCGCCAGTTCAGGCTGCTGGGGCCGGACGTGGGCTTTGATTCCATCAACGATCGCCCGTTTGCGGAGGCGCTGTCGAAGCTGCTGAGCAAGCAGAACGAAGAAAACCTGCTGCCGAAAACCATCCTGTACTGCCTCAACCCGCGCGACAACGAAGTGCTCGGCACCATGATCGGCAACTTCCAGGGCGAAGGAATGGCGGGCAAAATGCAGTTTGGCTCCGGCTGGTGGTTTAACGATCAGAAAGACGGCATGGAGCGGCAGATGACCCAGCTGGCGCAGCTTGGCCTGCTGAGTCGCTTTGTGGGCATGCTGACCGACAGCCGCAGCTTCCTTTCCTACACCCGTCACGAGTATTTCCGCCGCATTCTGTGCCAGATGATCGGCCGCTGGGTTGCCGCGGGGGAAGCGCCGGCCGACCTGCCGATGCTGGGTGAGATGGTCAAAAATATCTGCTTTAACAACGCGCGCGATTACTTCGGTATCGAGCTGAACTAAGCGTCCTGAAGGTGGTTCATATGCAATACATCAAGATCCATTCGCTGGACAGCGTAGCTGTCGCGCTGGAGGATCTGCCCGCCGGCGCGCAGGTGTCGGTGGAAGAGGCGACGGTGCAGCTCGTCTCGGACGTGGCGCGCGGGCATAAATTTGCCCTGCGGCCAATAGCGAAAGGCGAAAACGTCATTAAGTATGGCCTGCCCATCGGCCACGCGCTGGCGGATATCGCAGTGGGAGAGCATCTCCACGCCCACAACCTGCGCACCAATCTCAGCGAGGTTGATCAGTATCGCTATCAGCCAGACTTTCCGAAGCCGCTGGCGGCAGGCGGCGATCGCGAGGTGCAGATCTACCGTCGCGCAGGCGGTGATATTGGCGTGCGTAATGAACTGTGGATCCTGCCGATGGTGGGCTGTGTCAACGGTATTGCCCGCCAGATCCAGCAGCGCTTTCTACAGGAGACCGGCGGCGCGCCGGATATCGACGGCGTTTTCCTCTTTAGCCACACCTACGGCTGTTCGCAGCTCGGTGACGATCACCTCAACACCCGCACCATGCTGCAAAACATGGTGCGCCACCCCAACGCGGGGGCCGCGCTGGTGGTTGGCCTCGGCTGCGAAAATAACCAGGTGGCGGCGTTTCGCGACACCCTCGGCGAGGTCGATCCCGGGCGGGTGCGCTTTATGATCTGCCAGCAGCAGGATGATGAAGTTGAGGCGGGCGTGGCCGAACTGCACCGGCTGTACGCGGCGATGCGCGGCGATCGCCGCGAACCGGGCAGGCTGAGCGAGCTGAAGTTTGGTCTCGAATGCGGCGGCTCCGACGGGCTCTCCGGCATTACCGCAAACCCGATGCTCGGGCGCTTCTCCGATTACGTCATCAGCAACGGCGGCACCACGGTGCTGACGGAAGTGCCGGAGATGTTCGGCGCCGAGCAGATCCTGATGAGCCACTGCCGGGATGAAGCGACGTTTGAGAAAACCGTCGCCATGGTAAATGACTTCAAGCAGTACTTCATCGCCCACAATCAGCCTATTTATGAGAATCCGTCGCCGGGCAACAAGGCGGGCGGCATCACCACCCTGGAAGAGAAATCGCTGGGCTGCACCCAGAAGGCGGGCTCCGGACAGGTGGTGGACGTGCTGCACTACGGCGAGCGGCTGAAAACCCCCGGCCTCAATCTGCTGAGCGCCCCGGGCAACGACGCGGTCGCCACCAGCGCGCTGGCGGGAGCGGGCTGCCAGATGGTGCTGTTCAGCACCGGGCGCGGTACTCCCTACGGCGGGTTTGTACCGACGGTGAAAATTGCCACCAACAGCGAGCTGGCGGCGAAGAAAAAGCACTGGATTGATTTTGACTCCGGGCAGCTGCTCCACGGCAGCACTATGCCGGAGGTGCTGGACGCTTTTATCGACGCCATTGCGGCCTTCGCCAGCGGCCGCCAGACCTGCAATGAAAAGAACGATTTTCGCGAGCTGGCGCTCTTCAAATCGGGCGTTACGCTGTAGGCTGAAGACTCACCCGCGGTGCCGGATAACCCCGGCGCCGCATTTCATTCGCGTCATTTAAGGGATCTATCATGACCGCGTACTGGCTGGCCCAGGGCATCGGCGTTATCGCCTTTCTGATTGGGATAACCACCTTTATCAACCGCAACGAGCGGCGGTTCAAAAAGCAGCTTTCCCTCTACAGCGCCGTTATCGGCGTACACTTTTTTTTAATGGGCGCTTTTCCAGCGGGCTCCAGCGCGATGCTGAACTCGGTGCGCACGCTGATCACTCTGCGCACCCGCAGCCTGTGGGTAATGGCGATTTTTATCGCCCTGACCGGCGGTATCGGACTGGCGGAGTTTCATCACTGGGTGGAGCTGCTGCCGGTAGCGGGCACCCTAATCAGTACCTGGGCGCTGTTCCGCTGCCGTGGCCTGACCATGCGCTGCATCATCTGGTGCTCTACCGGCTGCTGGGTGATCCATAATTTCTGGCTGGGATCGATTGGCGGGACGCTGATCGAGGGCAGTTTTCTGGTGATGAACGGCCTGAACATTCTGCGCTTCTGGCAGATGCAGAAGCGGGGCATCGATCCGTTTGAAATGGAGACGATGCCCGAGAAGAAACGCGCCTCCGCCGGCTAGCGAAAGCGCGTAAGCGCTAGCTGCGCAGGGCGTTCTTTTCGAGACGCTCATCTTCGGCCATGCAGGCCGCAGCGGTAAACAGCACGTCGGTGGAGGAGTTGAGCGCCGTTTCGCACGAGTCCTGCAGCACGCCGATAATAAAGCCGACGGCCACAACCTGCATGGCGATGTCATTGGGAATGCCGAACATGTTGCAGGCCAGCGGGATCAGCAGCAGGGATCCGCCCGCCACGCCGGAGGCACCGCAGGCGCAGAGGGAGGCCACCACGCTCAGCAGCAGCGCGGTTGGCAGATCCACCGGGATCGCCAGCGTGTTTACCGCTGCCAGAGTTAGCACAGTGATGGTAATCGCTGCGCCGGCCATGTTGATAGTGGCACCCAGGGGTATTGAGACGGAGTAGGTGTCCCGGTCCAGATTCAGCTTCTCTGCCAGCGCCATGTTAACCGGAATATTGGCCGCCGAGCTGCGGGTAAAGAAGGCATACACCCCGCTCTCGCGCAGGCACTGCAGCACCAGCGGATACGGATTGCGGCGGATCTTCCAGAACACCAGTAGCGGGTTTATCACCAGCGCTACCAGCAGCATACAGCCGATCAGTACCATCAGCAGCTGAACGTAGCCATACAGCGTTGCAAACCCGGTGGTCGCCAGCGTGGAAGCGACCAGCCCGAAAATCCCCAGCGGCGCGAAGCGAATAACCAGCTTCACCATAAACGTCACCGCATTGGAAACATCGTTGACCAGATTTTTAGTGGTGGCGTTGCCCTGGCGCAGGGCAAAACCGAGCCCCACGGCCCACACCAGAATTCCGATATAGTTAGCATTCAGCAGAGCATCAACAGGGTTAGAGACCATACTGAGCAGCAGGCCGCGCAGCACCTCGACGATCCCCGACGGCGGCGTAATGCCGGTCGCGCCGGTGGTCAGATGCAGGGTGGACGGAAACAGAAAGCTGAAGATAACCGCCGTGAGCGCGGCGGAGAAGGTGCCCAAAAGATAAAGCGCCAGGATTGGGCGAATGCTGGTTTTCTGGCCCTGCTGGTGATTAGCAATAGAGGCCATAACCAGCATTAAAACCAGCAGCGGCGCAACGGCCTTCAGCGCGCCGACAAACAGCGTGCCGAGCAGGCCTGCGGCAATGGCTGCGGGGGCGGAAATCGCCGCGAGAGCGATCCCCAGAACCAGGCCGACGAGAATTTGCTTTACGAGGCTGCCGCCGGCAATAAACCGGAACAGTCCGCTGGAACGTGACGTAGTCATTGATTTTCCTTACTGAGTGATGTTGCTACTCCCGGCGATTCTGCGACCGCGTTTGGGCAGGATGTAACAAATGTTTGCAGTAAGCAGTATAAATAATAAACGTCGCAGAAGAAGCGCATTGTGCTGGATTTACATCACGCATCATGTTTTTTAACTGTTGATTAACTTATTTTACCGGAGAGCACTGCGTGCCCCCGGCAAAATCCGTCACATTGCGTTGCGGTCCCGGCGGCGGTTAACCCAGGTATTGATCAGCAGGGTCAGGATCAGGATACCGAACACCACCCCCAGCGAGATAGCTACCGGGATATGGTAAAAATCAACGATCAGCATTTTGACGCCGATAAACACCAGAATCACCGACAGGCCGTATTTCAGCATCGAGAAGCGCTCCGCCACGCCCGCCAGCAGGAAGTACATCGCCCGCAGGCCGAGGATCGCAAACAGGTTCGAGGTCAGTACGATAAACGGATCGGTGGTGACCGCGAAAATGGCCGGGATGCTGTCCACCGCGAAAATCACATCGCTCAGCTCAACCAGAATCAGCACCAGCAGCAGCGGCGTGGCGTACAGCAGCCCGCTGCGGCGGACAAAAAAGTGCTCCCCCTCAATCTTATCGGTCATGCGCAGGTGCCCGCGCAGCCAGCGGATCAGAGGCTTGTCGCCAATGTCGTTATCATCCTCTTTCGCCAGCGCCATCTTCACGCCGGTAAACAGCAGGAACGCGCCGAAGACGTACAGCAGCCAGTCAAACTGCGCGATAAGCCAGCTGCCGGCGAAGATCATGATGGTGCGTAAGATAATGGCGCCGAGCACGCCGTAGATAAGCACCCGGCGCTGCAGCGCGGCGGGAACGGCGAAGTAGCTAAACAGCATCAGCCAGACAAAGACGTTATCCACCGCCAGCGCTTTTTCGATGAGATAGCCGGTTAAGAACGCCATTGCCTGCGGATCGGCGACGGCGCGGCCCTGGGTTTCGCTCAGATACCACCAGAACGCCAGGTTAAACAGCAGAGAGAGGGTGACCCACACCACAGACCAGCCAGCGGCCTGCTTCATGGTCATTGTCTGGGCCCCGCGGCGGCCCTGCAGCAGCAGATCGACGGCCAGCATAATAACGACGACCACCGCGAATCCACCCCACAGCAGCGGGTTGCCAACTGTATTCATGACTTTTCCTCATGCAAAAAAAAACGGCTAAGGTCAAAAGACGTTAGCCGTTGCAGGAGTTTTTGCTCGGACCTCGCCTTTCGGCAAGGTCTCACTTACAGCGCTAAACATCGGCGCTGCCCGGCGACCGGAAGCGGTATTTCACGCTTCGTAATGACGACCCACCGGCAAACAAGTTACTCCCCTTTGCGTGTGTCAAAGTATTACACAGGATGGCGAGCGTCAATGCCCGCTCCCGTCACCTTTACACGGCTTTACGCCGTGGCCGCCACGCTGCTGTCGTCCGCCGGAAACACCACGCCGGTCTGGCGGCGGATTTCGGTCAGCAGCTTCGCAGTGGTACGGCTCACCGCCAGCCCCGGGTGATTGACCTCCCCGGACTCCACAAGGCGGGCGAACTGCTCGGCTTCATACAGCATGGTATTGATGTGCTGGGGCTGGCTGAGATCCTGCGCCTTGCCGCCGCGCGGCATGAACGCGACTTTCTGGCACTCGGAAATTTTTTCAATCAGCAGGCAGCCCTCTTCGCCCTGAATCTCGCTCGGCAGGCCGGAGTCGCTCACTTTCGAGTGCTGGAGCGTGACGCTGAAATCGCCGTAGTCCAGCACTGCCACGCCGTGGGCGTCCACGCCGCTTGCCAGTAGCGAGGCGGTCGCCTGCACGCCGTGCGGCTCACCCCACAGCGCCACGGCCGCTGCCAGGCAGTAAAAGCCGATATCCATAATCGAACCGTTGGAGAATGCCGGATTAAAGGTGTTCGGGTTTTCCCCGTCGAGATAGCGCTGGTAGCGGGAGGAGTACTGGCAGTAGTTAATAAAGCCCTTACGCAGCTTGCCCACTTTCGGCAGTGCCTGCTGGAGCAGCAGGAAGTTAGGCAGGCTGGCGGTTTTGAACGCTTCGAACAGCACTACCTGGTTTTCCCGCGCCAGCGCGATGGCGGCTTCCACTTCACGGATGTTCGAGGCCAGCGGCTTCTCGCAGATCACGTGCTTTTGATGGCTGAGAAACAGCCGGGTTTGCGCGAAGTGCAGGGCGTTAGGGCTGGCAATATAGACCGCGTCAATGGCGTCGCTGGCGACCATCTCCTCCAGAGAGGTGAACAGGTGTTCGACCAGATAGTCATCGGCGAAATGCTGCGCCTGCTCGCGGCTGCGGGAATAGACGGCGGTCAGCCGGTACTTGCCCGTTTCATGGGCGGCATCAACGAACTGCCGGGTGATCCAGTTGGTGCCAATCACTGCCAAACGTATCATGAGAATTAACGTACTCCGAAAAGTAGACCAGTTTTCACTTTAGCATGCAGCGATAACAAAACCCGTGCGCTTACGCAGATCCCTTTAGCGAAAGGTGCGTCAGCCACAGGCGGGTATCAAACTCCAGCTGGTGATACTCCGGCTCCATGTGGCAGCAGAGCTGATAGAAGGCTTTGTCGTGGTCTTTCTCTTTCAGGTGCGCCAGCTCGTGGACCACGATCATGCGCAGAAAGGCCTCCGGCGCGTCGCGAAACACGCTGGCGACGCGTATTTCCGCTTTGGCTTTGAGCTTGCCGCCCTGCACCCGGGAAATGGCGGTATGCAGGCCCAGCGCGTTTTTCAGCACGTGAATTTTATTATCGAACATCACCTTGTTAATCGGCGGGGCGCTGCGCATGTAGCGGTTCTTCAGCGCCTGAACGTAGCTCCACAGTGCCTTGTCGTTGCTGACGTCGTGCCGCTCGGGATAGCGCTTCGCCAGCACCGCGCCGAGCCGCTCCTGAGCAATCAGCTCGCGCACCTGCGCCAGGAGGTGTTCCGGGTAGCCGCTAATGTAGATAAGTTCGCTCATCCTGCTCTCTTGGTGAATAAAAGGGGCCGCGTCCGCGCGGCTGTCGCCCTGCGCCAACGCCGGTGATTTAGTGTATACTCACGCGCCCCGCCGGGGCACAACCACGAATTTTATCACTCAGGAGGGCCGATGAGCCATTCAGACAACGGTTTCCGTTCACTGTCACTAAAGCGTTTCCCGGAAACGGACGACGTCAGCCCGCTACAGGCGTGGGAGGCGGCGGATGACTATCTGCTCCAGCAGCTGGACGATACCCACATCAGCGGCCCGGTCCTGATTTTTAATGATACGTTTGGCGCGCTCGCCTGCGCGCTGGCGGAGCACAAGCCTTACAGCATCGGGGATTCGTACCTCAGCGAGCTGGCGACCCGGGAAAACCTGCGCCACAACGACATCGCTGAAAACAGCGTCAGCTTCCTCGACAGCACCGCGGAATATCCGCAGGCACCGGCGGTCGTGTTGATTAAGATCCCAAAAACCCTGGCCCTGCTTGAGCAGCAACTGCGCGCCCTGCGCCAGGTCGTGACGCCGGAAACCCGCATTATCGGCGGCGCCAAGGCCCGGGATATTCACAATTCCACGCTCGAACTGTTCGAAAAGATCCTCGGCACCACCACCACCACCCTTGCCTGGAAAAAGGCGCGGCTGATCAACTGCGCCTTCACGGCGCCGGCGCTTAGCGAGGAGTCGCAGATAACCTCCTGGCCGCTGGAGAGCACCGGCTGGACTATTCATAACCACGCCAACGTCTTCTCCCGCAGCGGGCTGGATATTGGCGCGCGCTTCTTTATGGAGCACCTGCCGAAGGATCTGGAAGGCGAGATTGTCGATCTCGGCTGCGGCAACGGCGTCATTGGCATGACGCTGCTGGCGAACAACCCGCAGGCCAGCGTGGTGTTCGTGGATGAATCGCCGATGGCGGTGGCGTCCAGCCGGCTAAACGTGGAGGAGAACCTTCCCGAAGCGCTGGACCGCTGCGAGTTTATGATTAACAACGGCCTTTCCGGCGTCGAACCGTTCCGTTTTAACGCGGTGTTGTGCAATCCGCCGTTCCACCAGCAGCACGCCCTGACGGACAGCGTTGCCTGGGAGATGTTTCACCACGCCCGCCGCTGCCTGAAAATTAACGGCGAGCTGGTAATTGTGGCCAATCGCCACCTCGACTATTACCACAAGCTGAAGAAGATTTTCGGCAACTGCGAAACGGTCGCGACCAACAAAAAGTTCGTGGTACTGAAGGCGGTTAAGCTGGGACGCAAGCGTTAAGACGCAGTCTCCCGGCACGCCGGGAGACTGGATGGTTACTTGGCGAGGGTAGCGACCATCACCGCTTTGATGGTGTGCATGCGGTTCTCCGCCTGGTCAAACACAATGCTGGCGGGGGATTCGAAGACCTCGTCGGTCACTTCCATCCCGCCGTGCAGGCCGTATTCGGCCGCCATCTGCTTGCCGAGCGTGGTCTGGTCATCGTGAAAGGCGGGCAGGCAGTGCAGGAATTTCGTCTGCGGGTTGCCGGTAAGCGCCATCATCTGCGCGTTAACCTGATAGTCGCGCAGCAGCGCGATACGCTCGGCCCACTTCTCTTTCGCTTCGCCCATTGATACCCAGACGTCGGTATAGATAAAGTCCGCGCCCTTGACGCCGGCGGCGATATCCTCGGCGAGGGTAATGTTACCGCCGTGCTTCTGCGCCAGCGCTTTGCATTCGGTGACGAGACTCGCCTGCGGCCAGCACGACTGCGGCGCGACCAGGCGTAGGTCCAGCCCGGTAAGCGCGGCGGCCTCCAGCATGGAATTCCCCATGTTATTGCGCGCGTCGCCGGCGTAAACCAGCGTCATCTCATTGAAGGCTTTACCCGGCAGGTGCTCCTGCATCGTCAGCAGATCCGCCAGCAGCTGGGTAGGGTGAAACTCATCGGTCAGCCCGTTCCAGACCGGCACGCCGGAAAACTCCGCCAGCGTCTCGACCACCTCCTGACCGTAGCCGCGGTACTGAATACCGTCGTACATCCGGCCCAGCACCCGGGCGGTGTCTTTGATGGATTCCTTGTGGCCAATCTGGCTGCCGCTTGAGCCGAGGTAAGTGACGCGGGCACCCTGATCGTAAGCGGCAACTTCGAAAGAGCATCGGGTGCGGGTCGAGTCTTTTTCGAAGATGAGCGCGATGTTTTTACCGGTCAGTTTTGCCACTTCGCTACCGCTTTTTTTATCGGCTTTCAGCTTCGCGGCGAGGGCGAGCAGGTGCGTGATATCGGCGGGGGTAAAATCGAGTAATTTTAAAAACGAGTATTGATAGAGCGTGGTCATAGTTCCCTCTCATGGCGTGGGCCAGTTATGAATTAAAATTCAATTTATATGGATTAATATTCACTTGCAACCCCGGGCTATAAATCTTTTCAGGAAAGGTGGAGGCATTCCGCGCGGTGTGTGAAAATAGAAGTATCTGCCGCACATTATGAGGAACGAGCCATGGCAAACCCGGAGCATCTGGAAGAGCAGCGTGAAGAGACGCGCCTGATTATTGAAGAATTACTGGAAGACGGCAGCGATCCGGACGCGCTGTACACCATTGAGCACCACCTCTCTGCGGATGACTTTGAAACCCTGGAAAAAGTGGCGGTTGAAGTCTTTAAGCTGGGCTACGAAGTAACCGAGCCTGAAGAGCTGGAAGTGGAAGAGGGCGACGTGGTTATCTGCTGCGACGCGCTCAGCGAGTGTGCCCTGAATGCCGATCTGATCGACGCGCAGGTCGAGCAGCTGATGAACCTCGCCGAAAAGCACGGCGTTGAGTACGACGGCTGGGGAACCTACTACGAAGACCCGAACGGCGAAGAGGGTGAAGAAGGCGACGAAGAGTATATCGACGAAGACGACAACGGCGTTCGTCACTAAGCCAACGCGATGCGGCGCTCCGCCGCCGCATCACCGCCATGAGAGTGTCAGGGATGGACTACCCGCAGATTATTGCCCCGATTTTAACCTTTCTCCAGTGCCCCACGCCGCAGGCGTGGCTTGATGAAGCCCGCGATCCGCAAAACCTGCCGCTGCTGCTGACCGATCATCTGGTCTGCGAACTAAAAGCCGCGCAAACCGCAATGCTGCTGGTGCGTAAATATGTGAGCGATAAACAGGGGGCCGACGCGCTGCTGGCGTGGCTGCAGCCTTATGAGGCGTTTGCCTTTCGCCAGGGCCCGGAGCCCGACTTTGCCACCCTTAACCGCCAGTTCAGCAAAAGCGCGATGCCGCACACCGACGATCCCTGGGGGCGCCTGCTTATCGACAGCATGGTGCTGCTGATCAAAGAGGAGCTGCACCACTTCTGGCAGGTGCGCGAGGCGATGCAGGCCCGCAACATTCCTTACGTAAAAATGACCGCCAGCCGCTATGCCAAAGGCATGCTGCAGGAGGTGCGGACCCACGAGCCGCTGACCCTTATCGATAAGCTGATTTGCGGTGCCTACATCGAGGCGCGATCCTGCGAACGCTTTGCCGCGCTGGCGCCGTATCTCGACGATGATTTACAGAAGTTTTATCTGTCGCTGCTGCGCTCGGAAGCCCGCCACTATCAGGATTATCTGGCGCTGGCCCGCCAGGTCAGCGCAGAGGATATCGCTCCGCGCGTGCGTTTTTTTGGCGAAGTGGAAGCGCGCCTGATTTCGACGCCCGATGCGGAGTTTCGCTTTCACAGCGGCGTACCGGGCTATTAAGAATGGCTGTCAGAGCTGCTTGAGCATTCTGACTTCGCAGTCCACGTGGCCGGTACAGCCCAGCGGCTGGTCGATGTGCTCAAAGCCCAGATGCTCGTACAGGCGGATTGCCTCCGTTAAAAACGCGGTGGTTTCCAGATAGCATCGGGTGAAACCCTGCCGGCGCGCGTGATCCATTGCCTGCAGGGCCAGCTTTTTCGCCATGCCTTTGCCGCGCGCGGTGGGTAAGAAATACATCTTTTGCAGCTCGCAAATGCCCGGCTCGCTGCACTTCAGCGGCGCGATGCCGCCGCCGCCCACCACCTTATTATCCAGTTCGACAATCCAGTAGGCGTGCCCCGGCTGGCTGTAAATTTGAAACAGCGTGTCCAGATCGGGATCGGCGACGGTATAGCCCTTGTCGGCGGTCAGCCCGTGCTCGGCAGAGACGGCGCGGATAACCCCGGCAATCGCTGCGTTATCCTCAGGTCTCAGAGGCCTCAGGGCGAGGGCAGGTTCAGCGGAAACGTTCATGTTATTGCTCAATCAAAAGAAAGGGACATCGAGTTTCATTTAATACCACTGTCACAAAGGCCGTGCAAGCGGCTGCCCCCTCAATCTTAGGGTTGTTGGTTGTATAAAATGTGGCCATACTATGTCATCGCGAATATAACCTTAATACTTCAAACTGCATATGTATTGGCTCACTCTGGTGTCTTACTTACTAAGATCCCGGACTTTGCACGCGGGCTATCTTAATGCAGCGCGAATTACTCAGGAGATAAGTCATATTCGCGATGACACTTTTCTCTAATAAAGGAATATTTTTACTATGGTTAATAACGATAATAGTGCAATACCCGGGGAACATAGTTTCGTTTTTCACGGTAAGGGATGGCCGTTTTTTAAAATCTGCCTCATTAATCTGCTGCTGACCATTATTACTCTGGGGATTTATCTGCCCTGGGCTTTCGTGAAAAGCCGCCGCTATATTTACGAAAATACTGAGCTCAACGGCGTGCGCTTTGGCTATAACGCCAGCGGCAGCGTCTTTTTCGTGAGCTGGCTGCTGATTGGCGTGCTGCTCATTATCGGGTCGTTTATCTGCTCCATGATTAGCCCGGCGCTCTCTTCTTTACCGGTCCTCGTGCTGGCGATCGTGATGCCGCTGCTGGCGGTTCAGGGGCTGCGCTATCAGGCGCTGATGACCACTCTCAACAATGTGCGCTTCGGTTTTAACTGCGGCCGCGGACAGGCTATGTGGGTGATGCTGATCCTGCCGCTTTTACTGGGCATTGGTGCCGCGTTGATTATTACGGTTTGCATTAGCATATTACCAACGCCGGAAACCCTCAGCGGTATTTATACGCATGTTACGGTGCTAATCCTGCTTGTACTGCTGGCAATGGGCGTTGTTAACGGTATTGTTTATGCGAAGTGGATGCAGCTGCTGGGAAATAATGCCAGCTTCGGCCTTCACCGCTTTTCGGTCACGGTCTCCGTGCGCCGCTCTATCGTAATTAATATCGTGTCGATGTTGATTATGATCCCGTTTATCTTTGTGATTGGCAGCCTGATGGGCTCGTTGCTGATGGCGCTGATGGCGGGGGCCGCATCCGGGGGCATCGATCCCCAGACCAGCATTGACCTGATGGATCAATATCAGGGGCAGATTGGCGCCAGCTATCTGCTCTATTTCGCGGCGATCCTGCTGATGTCAGTATTTGCCATATCCGCGCTGCGCAACCTGTTTATTAACGGTCTGCGCCTGGAAGACAAACTCACCTTCCGCTCCACTATTACTTTTGTCGGGCTGCTGATGCAGGTGCTGGTCCTGAGCTTCGCCAGTATTTTTACTCTCGGGCTGGCCTACCCGTGGGCCAAAATGCGCATGATGCGCTACCTGGCAAGCTGTACCTTTGCGGTGGGCAATCTGGACAGCGTCGAGCTGAAAGACAGCGACGAAAAACCAGACACCGGCTTCTTTGCCGCAATTGGGTCGGGCACCATGCCCGCGCTGCCGTTCATCTGAGCATAAAAAAGGCCGGGCGTTTGCCCGGCCTCTTCCTACCTGCGTCGATTACAGCGCGGCGATAACCGCCTGCTGCTCAATAAGCTTCGCTTTTGATTCCGCATAGCCGGTCAGCTTCTCGCGCTCTTTGGCGATAACCGCTTCCGGGGCGCGGGCCACGAAACCTTCATTAGCCAGCTTGCTCTCAACGCGGCTGATTTCCGCTTCAACCTTCTCCACTTCTTTCGCCAGACGCGCCAGCTCGGCGTCTTTGTCGATAAGACCGGCCATCGGGATCAGCAGCTCGGCGCCGTCGATAATCTTGGTCACGGAAACCGGACCTTTATCATCAGCAGGCAGCACGGTGATGCTTTCCAGACGCGCCAGCGTTTGCAGGAAGTTGCGGTTGCCGTTAACCCGGCGTACCGCCGCCTCGCTGCAGCCGCGCAGCAGCAGCTCCAGCGGTTTGCCCGGGGCGATGTTCATCTCTGCGCGGATGTTACGCACGGCGATGATTGCCTGCTTCAGCCATTCGGTATCGGCAAGTGCCACCTCGTCAACCTGAGACGCGTCGTACTGCGGGAACGGCTGCAGCATGATGGTGTCGTCGGTATTGCCGCAAATCACCTTCACGCGCTGCCAGATTTCTTCGGTGATAAACGGAATGATCGGGTGCGCCAGGCGCAGCAGTCCTTCCAGCACCGTCACCAGGGTATGGCGGGTGCCGCGCAGTTCGGCTTCTGAACCGCCATTCATCACCGGCTTGGTCAGCTCCAGATACCAGTCGCAGAACTGGTTCCAGGTGAACTCGTACAGGATGCCCGCGGCGATATCGAAGCGGAAGCTGTCCAGCGCGTCGCGGTAGGCTTTAACGGTCTGATTAAACTCGGCGAGGATCCAGCGGTCCGCCAGGGACAGCACTTTTTCGCCGCCGTTGAAGCCGCAGTCCTGATCTTCGGTGTTCATCAGCACGAAGCGGCTGGCGTTCCACAGCTTGTTGCAGAAGTTGCGATAGCCTTCCAGGCGCTTCATGTCCCAGTTGATGTCGCGGCCGGTAGAAGCCAGCGCTGCCAGGGTAAAGCGCAGGGCGTCGGTGCCGTGCGGCTCGATGCCGTCCGGGAACTGCTTCTCGGTGCGTTTGGCAATTTTCTCGGCCAGCTGCGGCTGCATCATGTTGCCGGTGCGTTTTTCCAGCAGTTCCGGCAGGGCGATGCCGTCCACCATGTCCAGCGGATCGATAACGTTACCCTTGGACTTGGACATCTTCTGGCCTTCGTCATCGCGGATAAGCCCGGTCATGTAGATGGTTTTGAACGGGATCTGCGGCTTGCCGTCTTCATCTTTGATGAAGTGCATGGTCATCATGATCATGCGGGCAATCCAGAAGAAGATGATGTCGAAGCCGGAAACCATCACGCTGGTCGGGTGGAACTGGCGCAGGGCGTCGGTATTTTCCGGCCAGCCTAGGGTCGAGAAGGTCCACAGGGCCGAGGAGAACCAGGTATCCAGCACGTCCTCGTCCTGACGCAGGGTAATGTCGGCGCTCAGGTTGTTTTCCTGACGCACTTCGTCTTCGCTGCGACCAACGTACACGTTGCCTTCGCTGTCGTACCACGCCGGAATGCGGTGGCCCCACCACAGCTGGCGGGAGATGCACCAGTCCTGAATATCGCGCATCCAGGAGAAGTACATGTTTTCATACTGCTTCGGCACGAACTGAATGTCGCCGTTTTCAACCGCTTCAACTGCCGGCTTGGCCAGCACGTCAGCGCGCACGTACCACTGGTCGGTAAGCATCGGCTCGATAACCACGCCGCCGCGATCGCCGTACGGCACGGTCAGATCGTGAGGCTTGATCTCTTCCAGCAGGCCCAGCGCGTCCACGGCAGCAACGATAGCTTTACGGGCGGCAAAACGTTCCATCTTCTGGAATTCAGCCGGGATGTCGCTGGAGTAAACGTCGGACTCGTTACCTTTGGTGTCGTACACTTCCGCGCTTTCGCGAATGTCGCCGTCAAAGGTCAGAATGTTGATCATCGGCAGGGCGTGGCGGCGGCCGACTTCGTAGTCGTTAAAGTCGTGCGCCGGGGTGATTTTCACGCAGCCGGTACCTTTCTCCATGTCGGCGTGCTCGTCGCCCACGATGGGAATGCGGCGGTTCACCAGCGGCAGCACCACGAATTTGCCGATCAGATCTTTGTAGCGCGGATCTTCCGGGTTAACCGCCACGCCGGTATCCCCCAGCAGGGTTTCCGGACGGGTGGTGGCAACCACCAGATAATCTTTACCGTCGGCAGTTTTTGCGCCGTCGGCCAGCGGATAGCGGATGTGCCACATGGAGCCTTTCGACTCGCGGTTTTCCACTTCCAGATCGGAGATGGCGGTGCGCAGTTTCGGATCCCAGTTGACCAGGCGCTTGCCGCGATAAATCAGATCTTCTTTATAAAGGCGCACGAACACTTCTTTCACCGCGTTGGACAGCCCTTCATCCATGGTGAAGCGTTCACGCTCCCAGTCCACGGAGGCACCGAGGCGGCGCATCTGGCGGGTGATGGTACCGCCGGATTCGGCTTTCCACTGCCAGATTTTGTCGATGAACGCGTCGCGGCCGTAATCGTGGCGGGTTTTACCCTCTTCAGCGGCAATCTTACGCTCAACCACCATCTGGGTGGCGATACCGGCGTGGTCGGTGCCCACCTGCCACAGGGTATTTTTCCCCTGCATGCGCTGGTAGCGGATCATCGTGTCCATGATGGTTTGCTGGAAAGCATGACCCATATGCAAACTGCCGGTGACGTTCGGCGGCGGGATCATGATGCAGAAGCTTTCCTGGCTTTCATCACCGTTTGGTTTGAAATAGCCCTGCTTTTCCCAGTGCTCGTAAAGCGGCTGTTCGATATCTTGGGGGTTATATGTCTTTTCCATTATTCCAGGTTGCCGTATTCAGGTTAAAACCGGCCATGCGATACGCTTTATAGCGTTCCCGCGCCAGTTGTTTCAGGGAGTCTTCGTAGGGTACGAAGTCTATCACTTCTGTGAAAGCGGTGGCAAAATCTGCAAACGTCCCCCGCAGGCTGATCAGCAAATCCCGCGGGCTGCTGTTGCGCTTCTGCGGCCAGGCAATTTCCACCGGCGCGCCGCCGCGCGGGCCTTCACCGGACAGATTGTGCGGCACGAAGCTCTCCGCCGGGCGCGCCCACAGCGCCTCGTCGAGGCGAATGGCCTGCTTCTCGTCTTCACAGGCGATCAGAATGCGCTTGCCCGCCCGCCAGCGTTCCGCTGCCAGCTCGCACACCAGCTGCTCCACGGCGCTCAGGCCGTCGATGGCGGTGTCGTTGTCGAGCAGATAGAACGTCGCATTCTTCATAATATGGGGCTTCTTATGGTCGATTTAAACAAAGGCCGGGCGCGCCCGGCCTTTGTAGATAAGAGCCGCCCGGCGCGGGGCCGGGCGACAGGTTGACGCTTACTCTTCGCCGGTAAAACCGGCGCGGCTCAGCAGGAACTGCGACAGCATCGCTACCGGGCGGCCGGTGGCGCCTTTGGCTTTGCCAGAGCGCCACGCGGTACCGGCGATGTCCAGGTGCGCCCAGTTGTACTTGCGGGTAAAGCGCGCCAGGAAGCAGCCTGCGGTAATAGCCCCGCCCGGACGGCCGCCGATGTTGGCCATGTCCGCGAAGTTCGACTCCAGCTGCTCCTGGAACTCGTCCGCCAGCGGCAGACGCCAGGCGCGGTCGCCCGCCTGCTCCGAGGCGCCAATCAGCTCATGGGCCAGCGGATTGTGATTCGACATCAGGCCGGTAAGGTGATGGCCGAGGGCGATAACGCAGGCGCCGGTCAGGGTGGCCACGTCAATCACCGCTTCCGGCTCGAAGCGCTCCACGTAGGTCAGCACGTCGCACAGCACCAAACGGCCTTCTGCGTCAGTGTTCAGCACTTCCACCGTCTGACCGGACATGGTGGTCAGCACGTCGCCCGGACGATAGGCGCGCCCGCCGGGCATGTTTTCACAGCCCGCCAGTACGCCCACCACGTTCAGCGGCAGCTGCAGCTCGGCCACCATGCGCATCACGCCGTAAACCGCCGCCGCGCCGCACATGTCGTACTTCATCTCGTCCATGCCTTCTGCCGGCTTGATGGAGATGCCGCCGGAGTCAAAGGTCAGCCCTTTGCCTACCAGCACAATAGGACGAGCATCTTCCGCCGGATTGCCTTTGTATTCAATGACCGACATCAGCGATTCGTTCTGCGAACCGTTGCCGACGGCCAGATAGGCGTGCATTCCCAGCTCTTTCATCTGCTGCTCGCCAATCACGCGGGTCACTACGTTCTGGCTGTAGCTGTCCGCCAGCTGGCGCGCCTGAGAGGCGAGGTAGCCGGCGTTGCAGATGTTCGGCGGCATGTTGCCGAGATCTTTAGCCGCCTTGATGCCAGCGGCAATGGCCAGCCCGTGCTGAATGGCGCGCTCGCCGCTGGTCAGCTCGCGGCGGGTCGGCACGTTAAAGACGATTTTGCGCAGCGGGCGGCGCGGTTCGCTCTTGGTGGTCTTCAGCTGATCGAAGCTGTAAAGCGTTTCCTGCGCCGTTTCCACCGCCTGGCGCACTTTCCAGTAGTTGTTGCGCCCTTTAACGTGCAGCTCGGTCAGGAAGCATACCGCTTCCATCGAACCGGTGTCGTTCAGCGTGTTGATTGTTTTCTGAATGACCTGCTTATACTGGCGCTCGTCGAGCTCGCGCTCTTTCCCGCAGCCAATCAGCAGAATGCGCTCGGAGAGCACGTTTGGCACATGGTGCAGCAGAAGCGTCTGGCCGGGTTTCCCCTCCAGCTCGCCGCGACGCAGCAGGGCGCTGATATAGCCGTCGCTGATTTTATCGAGCTGTTCGGCGATCGGGGAGAGGCGGCGCGGTTCAAAAACGCCAACAACAATGCAGGCGCTGCGCTGTTTCTCCGGGCTACCACTTTTTACACTGAACTCCATGAACTACGCTCCTGAATCTTAAAGACAACGACGGTGGCTGCGGATAGAATGTGATGCTTTCGTAGCTCATACCCGCCGTTGCGGTGACTTCGTGTTAGTCTTAGCGAGATCGCAATGTCGGCTTCTCAGAACAGATGGTCTGATACGAAAGGCCGCTGAGTCTCGTAATCTTAGCGCTGTTTTCGACGATTAAAGAGAATAAATGACGTTTAAGCCATGAAACAAGCAATTTTCCTGTAACTAAACGGGATTAACGGGCGTACTTATAGTGATAATCATAAGATATCTGGTGCGGGAGACGCTGAAAAGTCAGCTGGCTATCCTGTTCATCCTCCTTCTGATCTTCTTTTGTCAGAAGCTGGTCAAGATCCTCGACGCGGCGGTGGACGGTGAAATTCCGACCAACCTCGTGCTTTCCCTGCTCGGGCTGGGCATCCCCGATATGGCGCAGCTTATCCTGCCGCTGAGCCTGTTCCTCGGCCTGCTGATGACGCTGGGCAAACTCTACACCGAAAGTGAAATTACGGTGATGCACGCCTGCGGACTGAGCAAGGCGGTGCTGATTAAAGCCGCGATGGTCCTGACGCTGTTTACCGGCGCGGCCGCGGCGATTAACGTCATGTGGATCGGCCCGTGGTCAGAGCGCCACACCGACGAAGTGCTGGCGGAAGCCAAAGCCAACCCCGGTATGGCGGCCCTGGCTCAAGGCCAGTTCCAGCAGGCCAGCGACGGTAACTCGGTGCTGTTTATTGAGAACGTGAAGGGCAGCCGCTTCAACAACGTCTTTATGGCGCAGATCCGGCCAAAAGGCAGCCAGCGTCCGTCGGTGGTGATTGCCGATTCCGGTCGCCTGTCTCAGAACAAAGACGGCTCGCAGGTGGTGCACCTCGATAAAGGCACGCGCTTTGAGGGCACCGCGCTGCTGCGGGATTTCCGCATTACCGATTTTACCGGCTATCAGGCGATTATCGGCCACCAGGCGGTGACGTTCGATCCGACCGATACCGATCAGATGAGCATGAGCACCCTGTGGAAAACCGACACCAATCGCGCGAAGGCGGAATTTCACTGGCGCCTGACGCTGGTAGTGGCGGTATTCATTATGGCGCTGATGGTGGTGCCGCTCAGCGTGGTTAACCCGCGCCAGGGGCGGATGCTGTCGATGCTGCCGGCAATGCTGCTGTATTTGCTGTTCTTCCTGGTGCAGACCTCCCTTAAATCTAACGGCAGTAAAGGCAAGCTCGACCCGGGCCTGTGGATGTGGACCGTCAACGCTGGCTATATCGCGCTGGCGGTGGCGCTGAACATGTGGGACACCATTCCGATGCGCCGTCTCCGGGCGCGGTTTAGCGAAAGAGGGACGGTATAATGCAGGCATTTGGCGTACTCGATCGCTATATCGGTAAAACAATCTTTAACACCATCATGCTGACGCTGTTCATGCTGGTGTCGCTCTCGGGCATCATTAAATTTGTCGACCAGCTGAAAAAAGCCGGGCAGGGCAGCTACGACGCAGTGAGCGCGGGGCTGTATACCCTGCTCAGCGCGCCGAAAGACGTGCAGCTGTTCTTCCCGATGGCGGCGCTGCTCGGCGCGCTGATGGGGCTCGGCATGCTGGCCCAGCGCAGCGAGCTGGTGGTGATGCAGGCCTCTGGCTACACACGCATGCAGGTGGCGCTGTCGGTCATGAAAACCGCTATTCCGCTGGTGCTGCTGACCATGGCGATCGGCGAGTGGGGCGCTCCCCAGGGCGAGCAGATGGCCCGCAACATGCGCGCCCAGTCGATGTACGGTGGCTCGCTGCTCTCCACCCAGCAGGGCGTGTGGGCGAAAGACGGCAGCAGCTACATCTATATCGAACGCATCAAGGGCGACGACGAACTGGGCGGCATTAGCATCTACAACTTCAACGACCAGCGCCGCCTGAAGTCGGTGCGCTACGCGTCCAGCGCCAAGTTCGATCCTGAGAACAAGCAGTGGCGCCTGTCGATGGTGGATGAATCCGACCTCACCGATCCGAAGCAGATAACCGGCTCCCAGACCGTCAGCGGCCTGTGGAAAACCAACCTGACGCCGGACAAGCTCGGCGTTGTGGCGCTGGACCCGGACGCGCTGTCCATCACCGGCCTGCGCAATTACATCAAATACCTGAAATCCAGCGGCCAGGACGCCGGACGCTACCAGCTCAACATGTGGAGCAAGATTTTCCAGCCGCTCTCGGTGGCGGTGATGATGCTGATGGCGCTGTCGTTCATCTTCGGCCCGCTGCGCAGCGTGCCGATGGGCGTGCGGGTGATCACCGGTATCAGCTTCGGCTTCGTGTTCTACGTGCTGGACCAGGTCTTCGGCCCGCTGACCATCGTTTACGGCATTCCGCCGATTGTCGGCGCGCTGCTGCCGAGCGCCTCCTTCCTGCTTATCAGCCTGTGGCTGCTGCTCCGACGCAGCTAGCGCAGCGCACCAGGGCAGCCTACCGGCTGCCCTTTTTCTTGCCCGCTTTTTGCCGCGCCGCAAGAGCAAGCTAAATCCTAAAAATCCGAATAGGGTTGCGTCCCTCGCCGGCACTCAGCAAAAATACCCTTCTTGTTACAGGGATTAACGTGCTGGGAGCCAGCGCAGGGAGTGTTATGGTTTCAGTGATGATAGTGGACGACCACCCGGCCATCGGCTTTGCCTTAAAGGTGCTGCTGGAGAAGCAGGGGGCGTTCAGCGTAACCCTCTCCAGCGGCGAGAATCTGCTGGCGCAGCTGCACCAGCACCAGCCCCGGCTCGCCATCCTCGATCTTGAACTCAAGCATGCCGACGGGCTGAGCCTGCTGCCGAGGATCAAGCAGCATTTCCCCGACCTGCAGGTGCTTGTCTTCACCAGCCAGCCCGCGGGCGTCTACGCGCTGCGCACGCTTCAGGCCGGCGCCAGCGGCTTTATCAACAAAAGCCTGCCGCTGGACCACATCGAGCCGCTCTGCCACCTGATTGCCGCCGGCTACCAGTGCTTCCCGGAAGGAACCCTGACCCGCGCCGCGGTGGCGGATGATTTCCGCACCGCGCCGGAAGCGCTGCTGGCCAGGCTGTCGGATCGCGAAGTGGCAGTGCTTAACTTTCTGCGCCAGGGTAAAAGCAACAAGGAGATTGCCGACACGCTCGCCCTCAGCAACAAAACCATCAGCACCTACAAAGCGCGTATGCTGCAAAAGTGCGGCTGCGAAGACCTCAGCCAGCTGATTGCCCTTATTCCGACGGAGTCCTGAGGTGAAGTACCTCCGCTGGATGCTGCTGCTGGTTCTGTTCGCCTGCGCGGGCAGCCTGCAGGCCGGTGAAACCCTCAAGCTGCTGGCCCGCAGCCAGGAAACTATCGCCAATCCCGGCCTGACCCAGAGCGAGTGGCGCTGGGTGCGCGAGCACCGCAACGTCAGGCTGGCGGTATGGCTGCCGATGTCGCCGCCCTACGACATCACCACCGGGCTGAACGACTACGGCGGCATTAACGCTGACTTCCTCGGGCTTATTGCTGAAAATCTGGGTATTGAAATAGAGGTGGTGCGCTATCCGGACTATGCTGCCGCGCTGGCGGCGCTGCGGGCGGGTGCGGCGGATTTTATCGCCCAGGCGGGGGATAACCAGCGCGCGGACGGCCTGCTGCTCAGCGCGCCCTACAGCGCCAACCGGGCGGTAGAAGTCATCAACACCGATACCGCGAAGTCCGGCGGAATAAGCAAAGTGGCCAGCGCCACCTCTTACGATCGCCAGCAGGTGCTGGCGCGCTATCCCGGCGCCGAATTTGTGCCGTTTTCCACCTCCCGCCACGCGCTGGAGGCACTGGCCTTTCGCCAGATAGACCTCTTTTTCTGCGACGAAATAACCGCCCGCTACCTGGTGAGCCAGTCCAACCTCAGCAACCTGCGCATTCGCCCGCTGGCCGTACCGTTCCCTGCGGCGGGCTTCTCCTTCGCGGTTCAGCCCGCCAACCACACCTGGATAACCATCCTCAATAAGGTGCTGGGCGCGCTGCCGCAGGGCGCGCGGATTGAAATTCACCGCCGCTGGAACGGCGGCATACCGCTGTCTCTCAGCGAGCAGCGCCCGCTGTATACCTCTCTGGAGCGCAAGTGGATTGCCGATCACGACACTATCCGCGTGGCGGTGGCGGTGGATAACGCCCCGGTTGCCTGGTTCAGCGCCGGCGGCCAGCTGCGCGGCATCATTGCCGATATTCTGACGGCGCTGCGCCTGCGCACCGGCTTTAACTTCAGCATTCAGCCCTATCCCACCCAGCGGGCGGCGCTGGAGGCGGTGAAAAAAGGGAATGCCGATCTGGTGGCGGGCGGCGTGCAGGACGATATCTGGCGCGAGGAGCTGGTGACGACCCGCACCTGGCTCTACAACTCGTGGGTAATGGTGGGCCGGGAGCACCGCAGTCCGGAGGCCTTTAATCCGGTGGTGCTGAGCGTCGACGGCCAGGCGCCGGAAAGCTGGCTGCGTCAGCAGAGTGGAGACACTCGCGAAAAAGTGGCCGGCTGGCAGAAGGGACTGGAGAGCGTCGCCCGCGGCGAGGCGGACATGGTGGCGATGCCGCTGATTGTCGCCAATGCCCGGCTGGCGGATAAAGCCTTCGCCGGGCTGCGCATCCTGGGGAGTATTGATATTGAGCCGATGCGCTACTCTTTCGGCGCGTCCCGGGAAGCCTGGCCGCTGATTGCCATTCTTAACAAGGCGCTGATCAATATCCCGCCGGAAGATCTGCACGCCCTGACCCGCGGCGGCGGGGCGGGAAGCACTTTTAGCAGCGAGCGGGCGAAGCCCGGGGGCGCGCTGCGCCCGGCGCTGGCGGGGATTCTGGCTGTTCTGCTGCTGGCGCTGGCGGTCACGGCGTGGCGCTACGACCGGCGGCGCAGGCTGCGTCAGCTGCTGGAAGCCGCGCCGTTCCCGCTGTTTATCGCCGGACCGGACGGCACCGTTAAGGCCGCCAACCGGGCGCTGTGCGACGATCTCGGCATTGATCCGGCGCAGGCGGCGGGCGGCGGGCTGGAACGCTGGTTTGACGGCGGCGGCCCGCGGGGGGATTTTACCCGGTGCACGGTGCAGCACCACGGGCGCACGCTGCACCTGTGGCGCGCGCCGCTGCCCGGCAGTAAAGCGTTTATCGGCGGCTGGGCAGAGATGTCCCGCACCGCCGGGCTGGTGGCGCGGCTGCGCCAGCGCCAGCGCCGCGCCGATAGCGCCAGCCGGGCCAAAAGCGCGTTTCTGACCACCATGAGCCACGAGATCCGCACCCCGCTCGGCGCGATTATCGGCCTGCTTGAGCTGGTGATGAAGCAGCCGGACAATCGGGAGAAGAACCCGCAGTTTATCAGCATGGCCTGGGACGCCTCCCGCTCCCTGCTGGCGCTGGTAGGCAACATTCTGGACGTGTCGCGTATCGAGTCCGGGCGGCTGGTACTGCGCCCGGAGCGGGTGCCGCTGCGCGGGCTGATTGAGGAGATAGCCCTGCTGTTTGAGGGGATGGCGGCGCAAAAAGGGCTGGCCTTCGCGCTGGAGCTGGACGCCGATTTGCAGGATGACGTGCTGGCCGACCGCAGCCGCCTGCGCCAAACTCTGGTCAACATTACCGGCAACGCCATTAAATACACCCCGAGCGGGAAAGTGATCTTGCGTGTGCTGGCCGACGGGCGCGAGGGGGACTACCTGCGCCTGCGCGCGGAAGTTGAAGACACCGGGCCGGGCATTGATGAAGCCACCCAGGCGACGCTGTTCACGCCCTTTGTGCAGGGCCCGGAGGGCAGCGTGGCCCAGGGCAGCGGGCTGGGGCTGTACATCTGCCGCAGCCTGGCGCAGATGATGGGCGGCAATGTCACCCTGCAAAGCGCGCCCGGAGAGGGCACTTTAGCCATTGCGCAGGTTCAGCTGCTGCGGATGCCGCCGCAGGCTGCTGCTGCCCCGGCAAGTGCGCCCATCAGGGCAGCGGGCGCGCTGTCGGTGCTGGTGGTGGACGATAATCCCGCCGGACAGATGCTGCTGCTTGAGCAGCTCCGCCGGCTGGGGCACCGCCCCCGCGGCGCGGCGAGCGGCGAAGACGCGCTGGCAGCCCTGGCGGCCGCGCTGCCGGACGCGGTGATTACTGACGAAAACCTGCCGGATATCCGCGGCACCGCGCTGGCGGCAGAGATCCTCCGGCGCCATCCGGCACTGCCGGTGTTCGGCATCACCGCCGACGCCCGGGAAACGGTGCGCGGCGCGGCGCTGGAAGCGGGGATGCGCGAGTGCCTGTTTAAGCCCGTCACCTTAAAACATCTGGAAGAGATGCTGGCCCCGGTCCAGTCTGCGTCCGGGGCGGCAGAGCCCGGGATGCGGCTGCAGCCCGACCTGCCCGCGGCGCTGCTGGAAGGGGAAAACCTGACGCGCTTTCTCACGCTGCAAATCGAGGTTATCGACGACACCCTGCAGGCGCTGGCCCGCTGGGGAGAGCATCCGCAGGCGCCGCTGCACGATGTGCTGCACCGGCTGCGCGGCGGCCTTCAGCTGCTCGGCGTTCCGGCGCTGCTGGCCCTGAGCGAAGCCCAGGAGCAGCGGCCCGATGCGGCGGGCGTGGCGCAGCTTGCGCGGGAGATCCACCGGCTACGCAACGCGCTCGCGCAGTGGCGCGACGGCGGACTACGTCCTGAAGATGAACGTCCTACAGCGTAATGAGGACGCGTCTGTCTCGTTCTGACACCCCCGCAGGCCTTACTCTTTTGTCCGAGGAAAGTGCCGCAGCGTTTGGCTGCGGTAACCGGTTAACAAAGGAGAATCACCATGAAAAAATTACTGTCTGCACTGGCCGTCGTGGCTACCGTTGGCATGTTCGCTTCCGCTTCTGCTCAGGCCGCTGAAAGCTGCGCCGCCAAGCGCAGCGCGCTGGAAAAAGAGATCCGCATCGCCGAGCAGTACGGCAACGCCTACAAAGTGGCGAGCCTGAAAAAAGCGCTGGCGGAAGTTAAAGCCCACTGCACCAGCGAAAGCGTGCAGGCCGATGCCCAGAAGAAAATCGCCAAGCTTGAGAAAAAAGCCGCTGAAAAACGCGGGGATATCGTTGAGGTCGAGCGCGATCTGAACGAAGCTAAAGCGAAGGGCGACAGCAAGAAAATCGCTAAATATCAGAAGAAAATGATGGAGAAGCAGGCCGACCTGCGCGAGATCGAACAGGATCTGCGCCAGGCCCGCGCTGAGTTAGGATCGCTGCGTTAATTAGCCGCGATCTTTGCGGGCGGATTTGCCACAGGGTCCGCCCGCATTTTTTATCCCTGACCATGCTCCGCTTCGCGCTTTCTATCCTGCTGCTCCTGCTGCTGCCGCCGTGCGCCGCGGGAGATAAGACGTGGATTGTGTTCAACAACACCTTCAAAGGCAGCATCGCGCTGGATTTTTACGGCGGCGATCCGTGCCTGACCCGCCCGCTGCTCGAAGAGTGGGGCGTGCGGCCATTTATTCTCGATCGGGTTAAATACGATCTCCGCCAGTGCCTGACCAAAGCCTCCGCCGACGAATACGTCCTGCAGTTCTGGTATCGGCCCGACGCCCGGCTCCTGACCCTGCTCTTTCCGGAAGACGCCATTAACCCGCAGCAGAACGGCGTCAGCACCAGCCGCTGGGACGAGGGCATCAACGCGCTGTTTTTTAACTATCGGGTAGACGTGGATAAGCAGAACGCCCGCGCCAGCGGCGATATCGACGGCACCGACGCCCTGCTGGCGCTGGAGAGCGGGGTCAACCTTGGCGCCTGGCGCCTGCGCCAGCGAAACACCGTCCAGCGAGAGCGCAGCGGCCTGCGCCGGAGCTACCGCGACAGCACCTCGCTGTGGCGCAGCATTACGCCGCTGCGCTCCCGGCTCAATCTCGGCGATGAATATACCTCGTCGAATATGTTCGACAGCATGGCCTACAGCGGCGTATCGCTGGCCTCCAGCGAAGCGATGTTCCCCGACAGCTGGCGGCCCTACACGCCGGTAATTAACGGCTACGCCCGCGGCGAGGCGGAGGTCACTATCCACCAGAGCGGCGAGCGGGTGTACCGCATCCACGTGCCGCCCGGGCCGTTTACCATCCGCGACTTCAACCCGCCGGACGCGCAGGGCAACCTTGAGCTGGTGGTGCAGGAGAGCGATGGCACCGAGCGCTCCCGCTGGCTGCCTTACTCCCTGATGCCGAATCTGGTGCAGCACGGCCTGTTCAGCTACGAGCTGGTGGCCGGGCACTATCGCCCGGCGCGCAATGCCGGGCTGGACAAGCCCCGCTTCTGGCAGGGGGCGCTCTCCTGGGGTATTGCGCCGCGCACCACCACTTTTGGCGGGCTGCAGCAGAGCGAGGACTATGTCAACACCGTACTGGGGCTCGGCGGTAATTTAGGGCTGCTCGGCGCGGCCTCGCTGGACGTGCGCACCGCGCAATACCGCCAGCAGGGCCAGAGCCTTCGCGGCAGCGTCTGGCGGCTGCGCCACGCCAAAGCCTTCTTTCAGACCGAAACCAGCGTTAACGCCCAGCTGCTGTGGTATCCCCGCGGCAGCCAGTTCCGCTCCCTGGAGGAGAAAAACAGCCGGGAGGCGATGCTGGCGCTGGACTGGGACGATGACGTCACCGACCGTGCGCTGGAAACCCGGCTGGAGCTAACCCAGAATATGAGCGAGGACTCCAGCCTGAGCCTCTCCTGGCGGCGGATGCAGATGCGCCGCGAGACGCCGGGCACCACCGGCGTGGAGATGAGCCTCAGTGCCAACTGGCAGGATATCGATATCTCCCTGTACGGCAGCTACGACCGCTACGGCACCCAGCCGGCGGAGTCGGTGATGGGCGTCAACGTCAGCGTGCCGTTCAGTATCGGCGGGCAGATCAGCAATATCGGCTGGCGCTCGGATCTGGTCAGCCGGGAGCACAACACCCACGGCATGAACCTTTACGGCTCGGCGCTGGAGGATAATTCCCTGCGCTACGATCTGACCGCCGCCCACACCGAGCACGGCAGCGACAGCACCACCGCCAGCCTCGGCTATCAGTACAACGCCGGGGAGCTGAACGTCAGCTCGCACCGCGTCGGGCGCCAGCGTACCGCCCACGCGGACGCCAGCGGCAGCGTGCTGCTGTTCAGCGGCGGCATGGTGCTGGGGCAAACCCTGGGCAGCACCGCGGCGCTGGTGCAGGTGCCGGACAAGCCGGATGTGCCGCTGTATAACCAGTTCGGCTCCACCACCAACGCCCGGGGCGATATCATGGTCAGCTATCTGACGCCGTGGCGGGTAAACCGCATCACCGTCGATACCTCGGCCCTGCCGGAAGGCGTGAAGATGGACGTGGACGAGCTGGAGACGGTGCCGACAGAAGGGGCGATCATTCAGATGCGCTTCCCGAAATAGGGGAGGCGGCGCGGGGAGGTCGGGCTGCGTTACGGAGGGGGACTGGATTTTTCTGGAGAGCGCCGCGCCGCCCGGCGAACCGGCGGCGCGGCGTCCGGCAATCAGCGTTTGCGGCCGCCCATCAGGCTGCCCAGCACGCCGCGGATAATCTGGTTGGTTATCTGGCGGGTGGCGCTTTTCGCCATCGTCTGCACCACGCCGTCGTGCTTGCCGCCGCGCGGCCCGGTGCTGCCAAAAAGGATCTCCTTCAGGCCGCCGAAAATGCCGTCATCGTCGCCGGCCTTGCCCTGCGCCGCCGGCGCGTTCTGCGCTTCGGTGGTCTGCTGAATGCCTTTTTGCAGCATCTCGAACGCCGACTCGCGATCCACCTCGTCTTCATACTTGCCGTACAGCGGCGAGTGGTTGATCAGCCCACCGCGCTCGGCGTCGGTGACCGGCCCCATCCGCGAGCAGGGCGCGATAACCATGCCGCGCTCGACGGCGGTCGGGCTGCCTTTCTCGTCGAGAAACGAAATCAGCGCCTCGCCGGTGCCCAGCGCCTGAATCGCCTCTTCAGTATCAAAGGCCGGATTGGCGCGCATGGTCTGCGCCGCGGTTTTCACCGCCTTCTGGTCTTTCGGGGTAAAGGCGCGCAGGGCGTGCTGCACCCGGTTGCCGAGCTGGCCCAGCACCTTATCCGGAATGTCGGACGGATTCTGGGTGACAAAGTAGACCCCGACGCCCTTCGAACGGATCAGGCGGATCACCTGCTCGATTTTATCCAGCAGCACCTGCGGCGCGTCGCTGAACAGCAGGTGCGCCTCGTCGAAGAAGAACACCAGCTTTGGCTTGTCGAGATCGCCCGCTTCCGGCAGCTGCTCGTACAGTTCGGAGAGCATCCACAGCAGGCTGGCGGCGTACAGCTTCGGCATCTGGTAGAGCTTCTCGGCGCTGAGGATATTGATAACCCCTTTGCCGCTGTCGTCGGTGCGCATCCAGTCTTTGATATCCAGCATCGGCTCGCCGAAGAAGTGCTCCGCGCCCTGCTGCTCCAGGGTCAGCAGACCGCGCTGGATAGCGCCTACCGAGGCGCTGCTGATATTGCCGTACTGGTTCTGGAAGGATTTGGCGTTATCGCCGATGTACTGGGTGATGGCGCGCAGATCTTTAAAGTCCAGCAGCAGCAAGCCGCGATCGTCGGCGATGCGGAAGATGATGTTCAGCACGCCGGTCTGGATCTCGTTGAGATCCAGCAGCCGCGCCAGCAGCAGCGGGCCAAGATCGGACACCGTAGCCCGCACCGGATGGCCCTTTTCGCCGAAGATATCCCACAGCACCACTGGGTTGCCGTGCGGCTGCCAGTCGGTGACGCCGATTTTATTCAGCCTGGCGGTGAGCTTTTCGGACGCTTCGCCCGGCTGGGCGATGCCGGTCAAATCGCCTTTCACATCGGCCATAAATACCGGCACGCCGATTTCGGAGAAGGATTCGGCGATTTTCTGCAGGGTAACGGTTTTGCCAGTGCCAGTGGCGCCGGTGATCAGGCCGTGGCGGTTAGCCATCCCGGGCAGCAGGCAAAGAGAGTTATCTCCGCTCCGGGCGATGGTCAGGGGTGCGCTCATAGTTATTCCTCCATTTATCCTGGGTCGAGTATAGGCCAAAGCGTTCGGCAAAAAAGCGGATAAATGCTGAGAATTGCCCGCAGGCGGCCGAATGGCGCTATCCTTTGCCTGACCTTTTATAAAATAAGGAAAGGATATGTCCAGGTTCTTTTTTGACGACCGCAAGCAGCTGGTCAATGACGCAATTGAAGGCACCGTACTCTCCGCGCCCCACGCTAACCTCGTACGGCTGGATATCGATCCGGCCATTCGCATCATCGCCCGCGGCGACTGGGATAAGAGCCGCGTGGCGGTGATCTCCGGCGGCGGCGCGGGTCACGAGCCGGCCCACGCCGGGTTTGTCGGCAAAGGCATGCTCACTGCCGCCGTCTGCGGCGATCTGTTTGCCTCCCCGAGCGTTGACGCGGTGCTTAACGCCATTGTTGCCGTGACCGGCGATCGCGGCTGCCTGCTGATCGTGAAAAACTACACCGGCGACCGCCTTAACTTCGGCCTCGCCGCCGAAAAAGCCAAGCGCTACGGGCTGAAAGTGGAGATGGTGATTGTCGCGGACGACATCGCCCTGCCGGACAACAAGCAGCCGCGCGGCATCGCCGGCACGGCGCTGGTGCACAAAATTGCCGGCTACGCCGCCGAGCAGGGAAAATCGTTGGGCGAGGTGCTCTCTTTGGCCCGCCAGGCCTGCGAGAACGTCTACAGCCTCGGCGTGGCGATGGCCACCTGCAGCCTGCCTGGCAGCGAAGAGAGCGACGACGAGAATCGCATCAAGCCCGGCCACGTCGAGCTGGGGCTCGGCATTCACGGAGAGCCGGGCGCGTCGACGGCAGACACCCAGAACAGCAAAGCCATCATCGACATGCTGGTCAAGCCGCTGAAGGCAAAAGTGGGCGATCGCCCGGTGGCGGTGCTGATCAACAACCTCGGCGGCGTCTCGGCCCTGGAGATGGCGCTGCTGACCAAGGAGCTGGCGCACTCTGCCCTGAAAGAGAATATCCGCTGGCTGATTGGCCCGGCGGCGCTGGTGAGCGCCCTCGACATGAAGGGCTTCTCCCTGTCGCTGCTGGTGCTGAACCCGACCTTTGAAAAAGCCCTGCAGGCCGACGTGGAAACCCTCGGCTGGCAGAAGCCGGCGGCGTTTGGCCCGCTGAAAACCGCCCGCTTCAGCAAAATTCACGACAGCGTTGATTACACGCCGTCGGAAAACGACCGCACGCGGGCGGTGGTCGGCAGCGCCGTGGTGACCCTGATCGCGCTGGAAAACCGCCTTAACGCGCTGGATGCCAAAGTGGGGGACGGCGACACCGGCTCTACTTTCGCCGAAGGGGCACGGGACATCGCCCGGCTGCTGAAAGAGAACGCGCTGCCGCTGAACAGCCCGGCCCAGCTGCTGCAGCTGATCGGCGAGCGGCTGGCGACGGTGATGGGCGGCTCCAGCGGCGTGCTGATGTCGATTCTGTTTACCGCGGCGGGCCAGAACCTGCGCGACGGCAAAAATATCGCCGAGGCGCTGCTGGGCGGTCTGGGGCAGATGAAGCACTACGGCGGCGCGGATCTCGGGGATCGCACCCTGATCGACGCCCTGCAGCCGGCCCTTGAAGCGCTGCGCGACGGCGATTTGGCCGCGGCGGCAAGCGCGGCGCAGCAGGGCGCGGAGGCCACGGCGAAGATGGGCAAAGCCGGTGCCGGACGCTCGTCCTACGTCAATAAAGAGAATCTGGATGGGGTTACCGATCCCGGCGCGGTGGCGGTGGCCGAAGTGCTGGCGGCGGTAGCGAAAGCCTGAGTGTTACGCGATAGCGGCAGGCCGGGTGGCCTGCCGCAGAGTGAGTAAAAGCCTCAGAAGTCGGCTTTCAGCACCACCCGATAGCGCGCCTTGCCTTCGCGTACGTGGCGCAGGGCGTCGTTAATTTTCGACATTGGATACAGCTCGGTGACCGGCGCCACCTTCGCCCGGGCGGCAAACTTCATCAGCGTGCGCAGCTCGGACGGGTTGCCGGTAGCAGAGCCCGAGACGCGGCGATCGCCGCCGATCAGGGTAAAGGCCGGAACCTGCAGCGGCTTCATCACCACGCCGACGGTGTGGAAGTTGCCGCCGTAGGCCAGCGCCTCGAAGTAGGGCTGCCAGTCGAGATCCACCGCCACGGTGTTGATGATCAAATCGAACTGTCCGGCCAGCGCCTTCAGCGCCTCCGGATCGCGGCTGTTAACCACCTTATCGGCACCCATCTCCCGCACTTCCTGCTCTTTCGCCGGATTAGAGCTGAACGCCGTCACTTCCGCGCCCATCGCCCGCAGCAGCTGGATGGCAATATGCCCCAGCCCGCCGATGCCGATCACCCCGACCCGGCTGGTGGCGGTTACGGTATTAAGCAGCAGCGGCTTGAACACCGTGATGCCGCCGCACAGCAGCGGGCCCGCGGTGGCGATATCAATGCTCTCCGGCAGCGGGATCACCCACTGCCAGTCGGCGCGCAGCTTATCGGCGAAGCCGCCGCGGTTCATAATGGTCGGCAGCGAGCCTTCCAGACAGTTGATCTGGTTGCCGCTGATACAGGCGTCGCAGTGGTTGCAGCTGCGCGCCGTCCAGCCGATCCCGACGCGCTGGCCGATTTTCAGCCCCTTATCTTTCGCCGCCTCGCCCAGCGCCGCCACCCGGCCAATCACCTCGTGGCCCGCCACCAGCGGATAGCTCGACATGCCCCATTCGTTGTCGATCATCGACAGATCCGAGTGGCAGATGCCGCAGTAGTCCACCTGCACTTCCACATCTTCCGGCTTCAGGTCGCCCGCGTCGTACTCCCACACTTCAAGATCGCCGCCTGCTGCTTTGGCGGCGTAGCTTTTGATGATGCTCATCACGTTTTCCTTTTTAACCACAGTGAAGACAAGTGTAGCGCATCGCCGTCGGCAAATACCGTCACCGGGCCTCAGCAGGCCACTGATTGAGGCGGATCCCGCGCTGGGGCGCACTTTCGGCAAAGTCGTCCAGCACCGCCCGCACGTCCGGATCGAGATAGCCGGCGCTGTCCTGCTCGACAAACACCACGCTCTTCTCCGGGATCTTCGCCAGCAGCGCCAGCAGGTGCGGATTGTGCAGGAAGGTGAGGTTTTGCTGGATGCGCAGCACGTAGTGATCGTCGTAGCGTGCCAGCTGCAGGGCGTGGCGGTGGCTGCACGCCAGGCTGAACGCCATCTGCACCGCGATACCGATGCCGATCCCCGCCAGCATGCCGAAGCCAATAATCCCGCCGATAGTGGCCAGGAACGGCACGTACTGGGTCGGGCCGAGGCGGAACTGGTCGATGAACAGGCGCGGCGTCGCCAGCTTGTAGCCGGTATACAGCAGCACCGCGGCGAGGCTCGCCAGCGGGATCAGCGCCAGCAGGCCGCTGAACCACAGGCCGCAGATCAGCAGCAGCCCGCCGTGGATAAAGATCGACAGCTTGCTTTGCGCCCCGCTGCTGACGTTCACCGAGCTGCGCACGATCACCGCGGTGATCGGCATCGCCCCGAGCAGGCCGGAGAGCAGGTTGCCGACGCCCTGAGCGAACATCTCCCGGTTCGGCGACGGCGGTGGATTCTGCGGGCGCATCTTCTTCAGCGCCTCCTGGCTGAGCAGAGTTTCAAGGCTCGCCACCAGCGCCAGCGTAATCGCCACCGTCCAAACCGCCGGATTGCGCAGGGCGCTCCAGGCGGGCGCTTCCAGCTCCGCCACCAGCTCTCCGAGCCCGGCAAATTCCGGCAGGCTAATGCGCGGTAGCGCGGCAAGCTCCTGTGGCGCAGCGCGGGCCAGCAGCAGGGTCGCGCCGCAGCCGAGCAGCACCGCGATCAGCGGGCCGGGGATCCAGCCCAGGCTCTTCACCCGCTTAATCAGCGGCGAGCCCCACAGGCACAGCACCAGCAGGCCGCCCGCGGCCACCGCCATCGCGCTGGCGGAGAAGGTGGTTTCCGCCCGAAACAGATCCTTCAGCTCTGTCTCGTCGCCGGTGCCGAGCGCCACCGGGCTCTGCTGCATAATCAGCAGGATGCCGATCGCGGCCAGCATCCCTTTGATGACGCTGGCGGGCACCAGCGCGATAAAGCGCCCGGCCCGCAGCACCCCGAGCAGCAGCTGCAGCACCCCCGCCAGCACCAGCGCCGCCAGAAAGGCGGAGAACGAACCCAGAGTTTCAATCGCCGCCACTACGATAGTTACCAGCCCCGCCGCGGGGCCGCTTACCGCAAAGCGCGACGGACTCAGCGCCGTCACCACGATCCCGCCGATAACCCCGGTCAGCAGGCCGACAAACGGCGGCAGGCCGCTGGCCTGCGCGATGCCCAGGCACAGCGGCAGGGCGACAAGAAAGACGACCACCCCGGCAAGGGTGTCCTGGCGCAGCGTATTCATGGGTAGGCCTCTTCAGTTGCGTCGTATTCCACGAGAGTGGTCAGGTGCCCGGAGGCCAGATCGTACACGCAGCCGTGCAGGCTCAGGGCGCGGCCGCTCTCCAGCAGCGCCTGCACCGGGCCGCAGCGCAGCAGATGCGCAAACTGGGCGCGGACATTCGCTTCCACCAGCGCATTAAGCGCGGCGCTCTCATCCCCGGCCGGCAGGCTGTGGATCTCCCCCTTCAGCGCCGCCCGCAGCTGGCCGATGCGCCGCGACAGCGCCGAGGACTCATTCGCCAGCGCCATCTCCGGCAGCGACAGCGCCGCCAGCACCCCGCCGCAGCCGTAGTGGCCGCACAGCACCACCCGCTCAACGTTGAGGTAGTGCAGGGCGTACTGCAGAACGCTCATAAAGCTGTCGTCGTCGGCATCAACCATGTTGGCGATATTGCGGTGTACGAACAGCTCGCCCGGACGGGCGTCGGTCAGCACCTCGGCGGGTACGCGGCTGTCCGAACAACCGATCCACAGCGAGTGGGGCTGCTGCCCGCTGACTAACTTTTCAAAGCATTCCGGATCCCGCTGGCGCTGCTGCAGCGCCCAGCTCCGGTTTCTGGCCAGCAAAGGTTTGAGCGTCGGCATTGTGGTTTCTCCTGGTGAATTTAACGGGTCAAGGTGTCCTGGGTGACGCGTACAGCAATTAACCAAAATAGCCTTTTCTGGAACTTTCACGCCTGAGGAAATTCCGTAAACCGGCGCGATTGCGGAAACTTTGCATTAACGTAAAGATGTAAAAATGAATGAGTTAATTAATATTTTGTTAAGTTTGGTGGGGTTGCGAAATTAATACCTGAATTTTCAGGCGCGTGGTTGAAGGTAGGCATGTTGCTGTTGGCGCGGAGTGATAATGGGGGATTAGTCGGTGGGGAGGGGGAGTCACATGCAGAGGTAAGCGCTGGTTTTATAACCGGTTAGCGGCGCCCGGCGCGGCGGCAGCTTGCATGAAGGGCTGGGACAGGTATAATCCCATGCGTTTACATTCCCTTCCGTGCCGGAGTGGCGAAATCGGTAGACGCAGTTGATTCAAAATCAACCGTAGAAATACGTGCCGGTTCGAGTCCGGCCTTCGGCACCATACAAAGCTTTTTCCGAGTCTACTAACGCCTGTTTTAGTCTCTAAAAACAGTAAGTTAATCAGAAACTTGGCTTTTATTCGTATCTCCACGTCTACTCAATTCCTTGAACATATACCAACCGATGATGGTATTTCCGGTTCGATTGATTTTGGTACCAGCTCTGAAGATATCAACCGACCGCTCACAGTGATATCAACGTTACGACTCCCTCCGACAAACCCTCCAAACATCATGAATCTACAGGCTCTTACTTGCAGCAACTCATGCACTGAGAAGAAGACCTGATACAGCATTTTTCACCAATAATCCGCCCGGTGAGGAAGCACCCGTTATTAGCCTTAAGGAACTTTCATTGTGGCAGGCCGAAGGCGTTGCTCATGGGGCACTCGTACTTGAAACATTGTTAGCTCCAGACACCTTGCTTCGGTGAGTAAAATGAGTAATCTAGCACCAGGTGCTATAGTTAAGGTGACAGGATGTTAGCCTGATGCGCGTATTCAAAACTAAATGGTTCAGTAAGGCGGCTAAATCGCACGCGATTAAAGATAGTGAATTATGTCAGGCTATTGAGGCCGTGATGCAAGGTAAGGCTGACGACCTTGGCGGGGGAATTTATAAGAAACGGCTGAACCAGAATCGCGATCGCGCCATTATCCTGGCGAAAGGCGGGGAGCACTGGTTTTACACGTTCCTTTATGCCAAACAGGATATGGCAAACATTGATAATCGCGAACTGGCGGGATTTCGCGAGTTAGCAAAGCACTACGCTGCTCTTTCCGATGAAAAGATCGCGGTGCTGATTAAGAGTCAAGAACTGGTGGAGATTTGCCATGACCGCAAAAAGTAAATTTAAAAGTCCTGCATTTGAGGCCATCCACAGTGCGGCTTCTGGATTATTCAGTGTTGATGCTATCCCGCAGGAAACGATGCGCAGCTTTGATAAAGCGTGCCTGAACAATGTGGATGAACTTCAACCCCTTGAGATTAAGGCGTTGCGCGAGAAGCTGAATGTCAGCCAACCCGTTTTCGCCCGCTACCTCAACACCAGTGTGTCAACGGTACAGAAATGGGAAAGTGGCGTAAAGCGCCCCAGTGGATTGTCGCTGAAACTGCTTACGGTGGTGCAGAAGCATGGTTTGAAGGTGTTGGTTTGATATGGTTGTACGGGCTTCTTGCCCGGGCAGGGCCCTGACTATCTCAAAATTATCGGCAGTGCTAGAGGTATATTTAAGCCTGTCTCTTATCTGAAGATACAGTTATTGTCTGGTGTCTCAGTGGCTACAGCACAGGTGTCGTCATAGTGACTGTGGTGGTTTTAGCCCGGAACATTTCGAAAATCAGAACCTTGCTTAGGGATGGGCCATATTACAAGTAGAGGAGCAAGTCTGAGATGTTTATTAGCAGTGCACTTTTAACTATAAATTAAACCCGGCTGACTAAATAAAGTGACGTATTCATTGGTAATGATAAATAGCAGAGTGTCGCCGAGAAAATTTACTCGATTGAATGCTCTCAGGAGGAAAAAGCCATCATAATTCAACATGCAGCCATGCGGAAATATATGTGAATATATTCTCGTGCTTCCATTATACTCTTTTTTTAAATGTTTCAGGATTGCTACAATAAGGTCTTATGAGCTGTCATCATTTTAATGGCGACAGCTATACAGCGTATCTGGTATATTCGACTTACTAGCTATCAATAAAATGTTAGGTGAAGCACTTTATTGGTCCTGTAATATCTTTTTTAGTAATTTTAATTCTCTAGGGTGTGGTATCATTCTCCCAAAAGAAATAAAGAATAGGAACATAATCACAGCAACTGAGTATAATATTACATGTCCCCAAATAGGGATTTGATCATGTCTATAAGTTGATAATATTAATGATAAAATTGAAATGGAGAGAAATTGCAACGAAAACAAAGCATACATGCTGTTCTCAAACCAGAAAGAAAATCCTTTTTTGAACACAAGAGTTCCATCTTCAACTAATAAAAAAGATCTAAATTTTTTAAAGAATTCTATAGATACTAACTCTCTGTTTTTTAATAGTAGGCGTAGGATTATTCTTTGACTGGCAACATCAGAAATTCCAGTTATACGATAGCTGACAATTCTCTTAATATCCTCTTTAATGCAGGCGCTAACTTTATTTGATAGTTTGTGGGTGTCCAGAAGGTGCTGCAATTGATTTAATCTTGAATTTTTTACTTCATTAATAAATCCTATTATTCCCCGAGTTTTCCAGATGATAAGAGCCAATGGGCCAGCAATGAAAATGAAGAGGAGAACTTGTTTTATTTGCAGTGTTCCACTTGATACAGCTGCAGTGAGCCATCCATTTACAATATCCAATATTTTATCCATAGTCTATAATCCTAAAAGTAAATTGTATGTTGTGGGAGAGTCATCGTTATACCGTCCAATGATCCGAGGGAACTTCAGCCTGTTTTAAAATCAACTCCACTGTACCTGGTGTTTAATCCTCGTGATACTTATATTTGCGCAGCATCCGGCAGCATCCGGCAGCATCCGGCAGCATCCGGCAGCATCCGGCAGCATCCGGCAGCATCCGGCAGCATCCGGCAGCATCCGGCAGCATCCGGCAGCATCCGGCAGCATCCGGCAGCGTAGGCGGTCAACAGATGCGATAGCTCATAGTGATCGCGTTACTCAATACTGCTCTGAAGAGTATCAGGCCCTGCTGAAGTAGCATGATCTACGGGGCAGTATGAGTGCAAAAGACTATTGCCATGATAATACCCGTGCGGATTGTTTTCTCCACTCACTGAAGGTGGTATGCATCCACGGCGAGCGTCTAATTAATCGTGAAGGTATGTGTGCGGTAGTATTTAATTACATTGAATGCTATTACAATCGGCAGCATCATCACAGTGGTTTCAGCCCGAAAAAATTTGAAAGTCAATATTTCCCTTAGGAGTATATCCATATTTCAAGACGAGGATCAATCATCCGAAAAATGGATGCGTAAAATCGCGTCCAAAAGCTGTACTGACGGATAGGGGATACTAAGGGAAAAGTATCAGTATTAATCTGAAAGAAAAGGTAATTAAGGCTGCTATTACTTTTAACGCTAATGAAAAGGCTAGTTGGGATAACTGTCGTATTCCAGACTAACAACTCTTTAAAAAAAGTAAGGTTGTGGAACACTGTTTGAGATATTGATAGAGCATCGTCATATAGTTACACGCTCGGAAAAAACGGCAAGGAACTACCTGAGCATGTTAAAACTGGGTGCAATCAGGTTATTTATCAGGTGATTATCCTAGATCTTTCAATCGTTTAATATCAGGAAATGCAATGTCACCATATATAGATTTTCATTTATAGTAACTGACTTATAAAATACAATTCTCACGGCAAACATTCTTACATGTCGACTGTCTTCAACTTCTTTAATAACTCTCAGGAACTGAGATTCAGTGAAACGTATTTTCTTTATAGCGCACCTCTATTGGTCGTATTTAAACTGAAGGACTCTATTAAGTGGCAAGATTAAAATAAAGGACGGTTATGGTTTAATTAGTGTTATGGCATTTAATAATCTAATAAGTGAAATCAATGATTTATATTAATTGGAGCTTGAAGTTTTACATCTATTAATGTTTTGCAACATACATTTATGCATAAATCATTTTTAATGGGTTTTTTATTTGTTTAAAATGACTATAAATTGAGACTATAAAAGTGGAAATAATCAGTATTGCGAAGGGTAATTGTTAAGATAATATTATTTTATTTAGTGTAATCACTATATCTAATTCTATAAATTAATTTCTAGTAGCGATCCCTGCGCACAGCATTTAAAAAACTATGACGTCCGCACTAATACAGAGCAGGTAAAATTAGTGATACAGACCTACGTATATCAAGTACAGGTACTAGGTTTATGGAGGTCAGGCTTCAATTAAAATGTGAGCAACATACCCACGCTAAAGTTATTTTATTGATGTGTGTCATTGAATTTCATGATTTTTAGAATATCAGGATTTCCAAATTAATACCATTTTAAGAGTAGTAACGGTTAGTTATTACTACGATTCACACTAATGCGTTAAAGTAATTAAATAATCAATGTTAGGTAGAGATAACTTACTCATTTATATAGAATGGAACTTATTTGTCATAGGGACCCTGCCGTCATGAGTGCGATCACTTTACGACAAGCTTTGAACGTTCTTGCAAAGTCATCGTCGTTTTCTGTGACTACCGTCACAGATCGGCAAAAGGATGAGTTTGATCAGTTAAAGGCACAACTCTTTGTAAAACAAGAAATAGAAGTCGATTTACAACGTTACTTAGATGTTGCAAAACCTGGTGAGGTTATCTTTTTATGCGGTAGCAGCGGGGATGGTAAGTCTGAAATCTTGACTCGCTGTGCGTCAGATCCACGTTATCAAGGGCGATTCAGCTTCCACATGGACGCTACGCATAGCTTTGCTCCCAGGCAATCAGCGATAGAAGCCCTGAATAGTTTATTTGCTAATCATCATGAGCAATCAATCCCGCTTCTGATTGGTATCAACACTGGCATGCTGGCAAATTTTGCAAGAGAAGGTGATGAGGCTCACAATCAAATCCGGCTTGGTATTGACTCCTTTTTGGCTTCTCGGCAAAAAGAAAATCGTCCCTATCAGTATGAAAATTTTATATTTTTTGATTTTGAACAATATCCTAAATTTATGTTTGATGAAAATAAAAAATATTCATCATTCATCGAAAATTTGTTAGGTAATTTAACTGAAGATAGAGATGACAACTTATTTCATTTTATATTTAAACGAGAAGAGTATTTAAATCCAGGTTTAAAAGAAGTCGCTAATTATAAATTACTATGTCTGCCTGGAGTTCAAGATATTTTGATTACGCAGCTTTTTAAAGCTCGACTAATGAAAGATCAGTTTGTAACTACCAGAACGCTATTAGATTTTATACATCATCTTTTAATGGGCTCTGATTATCTCTTCGATAATCTTTTTACTGGTACGGAAAATGATCTTATAAAAAAATTAACTGATTTTGATCCTGCCAGGTTACATACTTATGAGCTTGATCAGTTCATTTTACGTTATGAGCTTGGGGTAGTAGATCCTGAGCTTGATGATTTTTTACTCTCGCTAGAGCCGTTGCACATTAAGTTTGATCGTCAGTGTGTTAAGCCGGAGGATGCAACCTCATTAGTGCGACTTTTCTGGCTGTTACAACACGAGTCTTTGGGAAACAATTATCATCAGAAATTCTTAGCATTTTTCAATGAATCGTTGCTTGAACGTTACTCGGAAATCTGGCATTTGCATAGAAATTACACAGCCGGATCGGAGCAAAAAAAATCATTGAATCGCTTCTATACTTTTGAACTTATTGCCGGTATTCAGCGTTATGCTAACCGTAAAGCCCCTGAGCTAAGTATGCAAAAAGAAGAGTTCTTTTTAGGTGAGTTTGGTGGGATTAAAATAACAGCGCCTGTAGATATAAAGCCCGACTGGGAGTCAATTAGAAATAAAAATACAGCTCATCCAACTGGCTTCGATGTATATTTGAAAGTTGGGGGGGCTACACTTCCGCATATCCATATTGGGCTTAATTTGTTTGAGTTGTTAGAAAAGCTAAATAATGGATATCGTCCAAATAAATACGATAAAAATGCCATTGTCTTATTAGATGAAATTATTGAACTAATTTCTGAACAGGCCAAGTCAAGCCATGAAATAAAGTTTTATGACGGCGGAAGGCGTATTTATCGTGCAAAAATGGATGACGATATGATTACGATTAGCGGCATGGAGGGTTAGTGGAATGTATCCTATCGCAACCGAGTTGAAAGTTGGTAATAACCAACTGGATAGTTATCTACCAGTACGTAATAAAAACAACGAGATTAATTGGCAATTTGTTACTGGCTTGGCCCTAAGTTATGCTTTAAAACGTAAAATCGAATCCTATAATTCTGATCAATTTCGTGAAGATTGTAAAATACATATGCAGGAGCTTCTTGATGAACCTGCATTTTGGTCGGTGCTGGAAAGGATGTATTTTTCCAGCAAAGATATTTTTCGTATCTCACCTCTTTTCTTGCTTTTCCATGCTCAGTTTGTAGGAGAAAAAATAAATTCAGGGTCAACTGCAGATAAGCGCCTTGGTACATTATTTGCCAATTTGATGGGTGATTTTAGTCTTCGTTATCCTATACAAGGGCAATTGAACTTTATTGAGCAGGAGATGTTAAATAAGCTCAATGAAAAAATAAAATTACTTGGTAAAGGTCCTTTTGCCGAAGAACAATCCTATCTTCCATACATGGCAAAATGTTTTCAGTCAGATCTAGAGTTTTTAGCGGGACATCCACAATATCTCTTACAAGAACTGACCAATACGCTACGGTTATATGCTTTTAGCTGGTGCGCTCAACTGGCTCTTAATCTTGATAACTGGCAGGATGGTGCGCCGAAAAGTAAATCACTATTTTTTATTCTGGATACTGAAAAGGCGAGTTCTGAGCGAGATAAAATTAAACGCTTTGGATATAAATGGTTCACCGGGCAATGCGAAAAACTATTTCCAATACTTTCTGCGCTTGAGGTGTTACAAGTAAAAGGGGAAAGGAAACGCCCTCTCTGGCAGGTATATCAGGATTGTTTGAATTATCCAGATACCTCAAATCAGGTATTAGATCAGATTAATGATTACATACAGAAGTTTATTAGTAGAGAAGAACGAGACCTCCCTGCTCGTGAGCGTGCTACAGACCTCGAAGGTGCTTTTAGGCAGTTATTATCTGTTGCACTAGAGCAGTTTCAGGGTAAAAAAACTGAGCGTGCGGCGGTGAACCGTAAATATGTTAATGAGCTGGAGAATCAGATTTGCACTGACTTCATTCAGGTACGTGGTCGGGCAGGAAAAGTATTAGTATTGAATCAGGATCGTCTGCTATTACTGACTAATCTTACCGTAGGGAAAAATGAAAAACTCCGCCTGCATGAATTGCTACGCGGTTTTGAACAGCGCGGTTTTTATCTGGATAACCAGTCGGCGCAAACGTTGGTGGCGTTTTATGAACGCATGGGAAATGTAGAGCGAATGAGTGATAGTGGAGACGCCGTGTATGTCCGTAAAACAGTATGAAACCTATCTGGCAGAAACCTTTATTGAATGGGTAGCTGGTATCATTCAGCCCGGCGAGCGCTACCAGTTCAAATCTCCCGATCCCGATAATGCCCTAAAACTCTGGGAGGCATTCGTCTCTCTGGCAGACGGCAATCAGTTGGAAATTGCGCCAGGGCAATATATTGATTGCCTCCCCTGCAATGGTGTTCAGCTTATTCCTGTACTGCACGGAGCCGAGGCTCCAGCATTCACTGAAAACTACATTTCTCATTTGCGTGATGAAGTTGCAGGGCGCAGCTGCGTTTTTGCCCAAACGGCGTTGTTGATTATTCACAACAGTATGCTTGATACCCTGATTAACAGCACGAAAGACGTGGCGGCACCGGATGCTATCTGGTACCCACAAACTTTCAGTCATCAACTGGGAAAGCTCATTACTACTGATAGTAACCGTTCGGAATTGTCCCGCTGTTTGCTGGAGGATCAACTGGCGACGGTACTTGATGAAGGTGCGACCGTATTTGGTTTCTCATCGCTGTATCGCTTGCTAGATGATGGCAATCTGGATTTCTCTGAACTTCATCTGTTTAAAGATGATGAACTACTAAACTTTAGCCAGAAGCAGCTACGCACCCGACTGAATGAAAACCGGAAATTATATCGCCAGATAGAAGATAGCATTGAACGCTACAGTGGGCAGCTGGAGAATGTGCTGCCTGAGTTTAGTACAAAATTTATTCAGGAGCATTTTTACGATAAAGATGACTGGCGTGAGCTCGATTTCTCCGACTATAGGAAAGAGAAAGAACAGAATAGTGAACAAAAACTGGTGCATGAGAACGTCACCGTCGAAAATGGCGAAGTTTGGCAACGGGCGAAAAGCGCCAGTAAGGCAGGCAAACGTGACATCAGTCTGCTGGTGCAGGTGCAGCCAGGGCAATCAAAGGCTGAGCTGGAGTTCAGTTTTCAGGGTAATGATCTTCAGGATAACCAGATAAAGATTGCCCATAATCGCCAGTTAAAGAAAGCGCATTTCTGGCGCACCAGCCGGGCGGGAGGCAAGACTTCACGCATTATGGCATCGGTGCCTTTTGACGGGCATCCTTGCTTCTTTAGTCTCGAACTGACCAACCGCAATAATTCAGCTGAAGAGTATAAATTTCGCCTGTTGTTGGTCGAGCAGGGACAATTCTGGCTGAACGATATTCAGCACTGTTACCGGATTGAGCCAGGTAAAGAACAAATAACTCTGCAACTGGAAGATAACACGCTGCGTATTGCCGAGTCTGGCAACCTGACCTGTACGTTGGATGACGAGAGCGAAGACATAGACTGTCAGCATTATGCTCAGGTGAATTTTGAGACGTTAGCAAATCAAAGTGACCTGGTTCAGTTTGCGATCGTGTCTGGCGATTCCCGTCTGTCGTTTAACATAGAGGGGCCGGGAGCAGAAGAAGGGCTAACGCTGCCACTGCTTTTTGACCAAAGCCGTTTTAACAAATTGTTTAAGGAAGAGGGCAATGCAACCTGGAACCGACTAAAAGGGCGCATCATACTCGATAATACTGAACATAAGGTCGTCGGTGTACGCCAGCAGTTGTTGATATTGGAAGCCTCATTAATTGAGCAACGTCTGCTGGGTACGGGCAGTGACGATAGTGAGTTTGCGTTGGATGAACTTCTTGCCAGCTACCCCGATCTCCATAACGCTTATGAGCAGTTATTTGCCTACTATCATCGTCGTAACACCTTGCCGAGTCTGGTGTCGTGGTCAGCGGAATATCGCGCACTGGTCAGCTACATTGTTACTACCTTTGAACAGTCACTCCAGCAAATAGGCCTGAGCAGAGCGCTGACAGCGCACGAGAAACGTCTTCTGCATCTTGGGATCTGCCGCAATGACAGCCATGAGCGCCTCTCTCCGCTGCATCCTCTGGTGCTGGCCTACCATCTACAACTGGCAGAAACTATCGTTGCGGAGTTGGCACAGCACGATTCGGCATCATTTGCTGCACTACCGCCAATCACTCTTGATCGCTTGATGGTTTCCGGGTTAATGCCGTTTGTTTATCACAGTGAGCATGAATACGCGCAATTACAGCCGGTGGATGAAAACCGCTTCTGGGTTGATGTGGTTCCCCAGCGACAGGTCAGCCATGACTACGTTAAACGTCTGGTAAAAGACAAACTAAATGAGTTCACGGACGCTTACGCCCGGTTATTCCAGAGCACTGAAAATAGTGCGTTGATTATCAATGCCATTAATCAAGGGAACGCCAAAGAACTGTTTCTGGGATTAGTAGAATATTTTAAGCAAGGAAGAGAGCACGCTATTTCAGTGCACGTGAACTGCTACGATGAACGTTTGCTACCCAATATGTTCGATCACTTTGCAGAAAGTAGTAGCTATGAGCAGCTTAAAAACGATCTCGACCTGAACAGCGGCGTATGGCGAGCGGAAGCCGATATGCTGATTGACCTGCTGCGTAGCCGGTTAACGTTCAGCAAGTTTGTCCTGCCGTCAGAAAGCGACAAGCTGGGCTATGCGCATCTGGCATTTTTCACCAATACAGCACCTGTGGATTGCCGCCAGATCCGCATTGAAGATGCGTCCAGTGGAGTATTGTGTCATGGGTTGATCGCCGGGGAAGGTGCCGAAACGCAGGGGGATGCTTACTTTACCGCGTTTGGACTGCGTGATGTGGATACTGAGTCATACTGCGCCTTGCGTCTTGCCCGACTAATTGGCTGCCTGTGGCAACCTGCACGTCAAAGCAACAGTCAGTATCATGGACAAGGGATTGGCCTGGCTGTGAGCGGCAATTTTAAACAACTGCTTAATTACTCCTACAATAGCGCGCTCTGGACCACCATTATTGATCCAAAAGTCACTCTCGACTTTTTCACCAGTCAGAAAGATGTGGTACTTATCCACTATTCTGACCAGTACACCAGTTGTGCGGGCTACGATGCCGTCACCGTCACGAAGCAGGTTGACTTGTTTCTGCGGTTGCTCCAGACCGGAAGCCAGTCAGGGCAACCTGCTGTTGATAGTCAGCATTTGCTAGCTGAATTTAATGCCTTTAACGGCGAATGGCTGCTGAAAATGCTGCGCTCAAATGAAAGAGAGCGTAAAGAGAAGCACGGCATTATAGGTGCGTACAAGTTTGTACAATCTATGTTGCACCAGTCCGACATTTGCTGGATTCCGTTATCGGTGGCCGAAATGATCCGCGTGTCCGGCAATGTCGGGCTGAAAATGAAAGAGAGCGATTTATCGAGAAATTTACAGGGTTATCGTAACGGCGCGATCTCTGATGATGTGCTCTTTGTAGGTTTCAAAGAAAACCGCCTCTATCTGTTACCGCTGGAAGTTAAAACCGGGGCGCGGCCTGATTACAGCTATGCAGGCCAACAGGCTCGTGAGCTGAAACGTTATTTACAGCAGGACATTCTGGAACCACAAACGCTGGCATCACAATTGTACCGGGCTCTCTTTATTCGTCAGGTGTTGATGCAGGTTGAGAAACTGCGTCTGTACGGTGTGCTGGACAGCAACAAACTGGCTCCCTTGCTGGAACGACGCGAATGGTGGTTAACGGGCGATTATCAGTTAGGTGAGTTGGCCGACTATGTGGACGGCTTCGTTGTGGCGCATGTGGACAGCGCAACCTGTTTCGATCTCTCTTATAAAGAGACAGCGGAGAATATCTTACAGATCGAAATCCCTTATTCACTGCTGCCTTCGTTGATTGCTGCGCAAGGGGATGAACCACCCTTGGCGGAACGTTACCGGGTGCCTGAAAAATACCGGCTTAAGCCAGAGTGTGATGCCAGTCCGTCACAACCCGAAGTCGTGGTAGAAGTCATAACGCCGACTGTTGCACAGTCCATTTCGGAACCTGAGTCGTTACAGCCTGCTGTATCGGTGGCGGCTCCTGATATTAGCGATACTCCATTACAGATCCTGTTTGGTCATGATGCTACGCGTCAGAGTCCGTTATATTGGGAGCCAACCAATACCGCTAAGTTCATGAATACCAATACCGGTATTATTGGAACGATGGGCACCGGTAAAACCCAGTTTACTAAATCACTGGTCACACAGTTGATGCGTAATCAGTCCTGTAACGTTGATGGTAAACCTATTGGTTTGCTGATCTTTGACTACAAATCAGACTATGTGGATGAGGCTTTTCTTGATGCTACGGGGGCCAAAAAGTACAAATTATTTAAGCTGCCTTACAACCCCTTATCTCTGTTTGGTGACACGCCAATGCTACCAATCCATACCGCTGGTGGGCTATCGGAAACGATGGCAAAAGCCTATGGGTTGGGTCATAAGCAGCAGCTCAAATTAGAAAATCTAATCTTAGAATGCTACGAAGCTGCAGGCATTTCGCCGGAAGATCCGACAACATGGTCAAGGACTGCGCCGACGATTGAAGATGTATGGCAGCGCTTCCTCGATCAGGAGAAGGTTGAAGAAGATTCGCTTTACGCAGCACTCTCTAAACTGGCGCGTTACAAGATATTCGAGACCATCCCGGAGAAGATGACCAGTTTGTACGAATTGATTGACGGTGTCACTGTGATTGAGTTGGCTGGCTATCCGCCAGAAGTGCAAAACCTGGTAGTCGCGCTCACGCTGGATCTGTTTTATGCGCAGATGCAAAAGCGCGGTAAACCGGTGGTGCGGGGGGATTATCGTCAGCTCACTAAAATGATTCTGGTGGACGAAGCCGATAACTTTATGCGTCAGGATTTTTCCAGTCTGCGTAAGATCCTTAAAGAAGGCCGTGAGTATGGTGTTGGTGCGATCCTATCAACGCAGGAGATCACTCACTTTAAGACCGGAGAAAATAATTATGCCTCCTATATTTTAACTTGGGTGATCCATCGTGTCTCTGAGATTAGGAATGCGGATATTAAGGCTGTATTTAACGTCGATGATAAAGGTGAGCAGGAGTCTTTGATGGGGCAAATTCGTCAGCTTGAGAAGCATTTTAGCCTGTATGTGGATGGGGATAAGCAGGTTAAGAAGATGCGTGATCGAGCGTTTTGGGAGCTGATATGATTCTAGTTATGATTTATGGAGGTGTTAGATGAGTGATGACTCTAATACTATTACATCAAGTGACAGTTACATTAAGTCTACTGGGATAAGATGTATAAATGCTATGTGTGCTCTTTCTTTCTGGCGAGAGTTTATTGCATATTTTATCTTGGGAAGTATGGGGCTATGGCTTCCTCCTTTTTTAGGGGCTTCTGGCGCGAATGCAGTTTTTGATCCAATGAATGTTTTAACATTTGGTCTTGTGACATTGTTTATAATATTAGAAGCAAGGCTTTTTATGGATAAAAATGATGATGCTAAATCTCCTGGAGTAACTAAATTAATAGTTCTGCTAGGTGTGATATTATTGTGCATCGGATATGTTAAAGGTGTTGTTACAAATGGGACTCCATTATTCTGGGGGATGGGTTGGGTACATATCTCTTTGTTTTTTACAATGTTAGTTTGGCTGCTTAACCATGTTAATACATCAAGATATGATCCAAAAGGTATTAATGAGATGCTTGGGGGGAGCGTATGAGTAATGAAATCAGACTTCCAGCAATTAAAATAGAGCAACCAATTGGATCATTTTATGCAGTTTCTATGCGTTCGGATCTATTATCAAAAGTTGCTTTTAGTTCTAGAGCTGAATATAAAAAATCCGATCTTCAAGAAGGTATCTTTTCGCTTTTAAAAGGTAACCAACGTGAGTTGGATTTAAAACGTAGCAAACAAATAGGCCAATATATTGACAGTGTTGAGTCAACATTCCCAAATTCTATAATTCTTGGTGCCAATTTTGATAAGGACGGGAATTTGATCGAGGATTATGATATTAGATGGCGAGTGGAAAAAAATGGGGATTTATATACCTTAGTTATACCTTCGGAAAACAATGTTGTAGCAACAATAATTGATGGGCAGCATCGATTATCAGGGTTTGGGTATTCAGAACGTGAAAATATGGAACTTTTATGTTCTGTATTTATTGATCTTCCTGCGCCATATCAGGCATATATTTTTGCTACCATCAATTTTAATCAAAAAAATGTTAATAAAAGCCTTGCATATGATTTATATGGATTTAGAGTTGAAGAAGAAGATAAGAAAGAATGGTCACCAGAGAAATTAGCTGTATTTATAGCTAGAAGATTAAATAAATATTGTGAACCTTTGAAAGATAAAATAAAGCTAGGGGCGCCTTCCGACATTGATGATACTAGTTCCTCTATGAAATTAATTTCTCTATCAACTATTGTTGATGGTGTGATGAAATTGATAACTAATAATCCCAAGAAGGATAGAGATGAACTTCTTAACTTTAAAAATAAAAATGGCCGAAGTGCTCTATCAAGAAAAATGATTTCCCAGCCGTTAAGAGATTTATATATTGAATATAAAGACGATGAAATTGAAGGTATAATAAGGAAATATTTTACTAAAATCAATGAAATATTATGGATTCATCAATCGGATAACAGCTATTTATTAAAAACAATCGGTTTTCAAACGCAGTTTGAAATTCTTAGGCAATATTTACTGTCGACATCTGATTATGAGCTCAATGGTATTGATGAAAAATTAGAACTGCTTGTGGATATTGATTTTTCTGATATTTTCTTTACTGCATCAGGAATTGGTGCAACACGAATGAAGAACATATCATTGATTAGATTAAAATTGAAACCTCTTACTGATCTAGTTGAACACAAAGATTATAACGACTATGTGAGGTTACTCAAATAGGATGATATATTTCGCAAGGCCTGATATGAAAAATAACATGCTCAGACCTTGCGAGTTTTTATAGTACTTGAACCAAATCCTTTAAACTCCGATAATTCCTCAACGCAGCAATCCCATCCTCAACATGCGCAGCCCATGCCTTAATCATCGCCTTCTGCTCCAATTGTGGATAAAGCATCTTTAACACCAGTTCTGTAGCTTGCAGTGTTTCCCCAAGCCACGTAATTTTATCCAGTACTAGCGAGCCATCCAGCTTCTTACTATCCCGCTCAGGCGAATAGCGAAACTCACTCTCCACCGAGCGGAAAAATGCCAGCCGAGCCGCGACATTTGGCGTAATCCCAGTATATCCTTTTAACTTCTTGAGCTGGTCTTCAGTCAGACGACTAAGCACCATTCGATTCGGGAGCATCAGACAGCCTCCTTAGTTAGTTCCCAGAAATAACCGGGTTTCAGCGCAGATGATTTGGTATGCGCGTTAAACACAATCTCATAAGCATGAGAAATATCATCACGCAGTCGATCGACAAAATAACGCTCGTCCACTTCAGTATCGGTGGATAGCAGCACAACCTGATGGCTGGCCTCCGGGAAATAATGATTAATCAACTTATCCCGGTGCTGAGAGTCCAGACGCCCTAACGGTGTATCAATAATCACCGGGAAATCACGCCCAGAGGTTTTTGCCAGCGCCTCAAGAATGGCAATCGCATAAATCTGCTTTTCACCCGCAGAAAGCAGCTTACGATTAATCACCGACCCCTTTTCATCCACCAGTTCAACATCAAATGTCTGTGGATTTATGTGCGCATTAAGCTGTAAATCTTCTTTACGGGCCAGCTTGTGGTAGGCAATTTCAAAGTTAGCAGATAACTTTTTCACTCGCGCCTGCGTTAGTACATTGCTGTAGTAATCGAGCAGGTTAATGGTCTCTTGTGCATTTTTAAATGCGCTGCTCAAACCATGCTGGCTACGGGTGATGTCATGTGCTTTCTGTACCTGACGAACACAGTCCAGTTGCTGCTGTTTCGTCCGTTTAGCCTCTTCCAGCAGTGAGCGGTATTTTTGCCGCTGTTTTTCACGATTATGATCGAGATCGCGTAATGCTGCAAAGAGATCCATTAACTGCTCGTCTTCCGGGGCGCGAGCAATATTGGCAGCGGCCTGCTCCAGTTGTTGTTCAATATCCGCTAATTGATGGCGGTACATATCAAAACGCTGCCATGCTTTTTTGCTGTCCTGCTCAATGGATTGCTGGAGCATACCGGCTTCACGTTCAGAAATATCAAACAGCAAATCACCTTTTGGTTTGGCTGCCATATATGCGTCCAAATTATTGGTAATCGCTTCGGTAGCAATGGCTCTGGTACTACTCTCACTGCTGGAACGGAACGCGATATCATTTTTGAGTTGAGTTAAAAATTGATTTAACTCTGTCTCAAAAATTTTCGCCTGCTTGATCTGCGCTTCATTGGCAATTTTTTCCAGCAACCGCGACAACGTATTAGGCGCTAATGCATAGGGCAACGATCCATCGCATTCCTGTCGTAACGCTTTTTCCAGACGCTCTTTTTCTTTTAACAGCGTTTCAACTTTCTGTTTTTCCTGTGCCTTGGTCTGGGCAAATGCTCCGCCCTGCGCATTTAACAATCCCTCATGGCGAATAATGTCCTGGGATAAAAATTCAATCCGCGAATTGACGAAATCGGCCTCTTCCAGCAATTTCTCTGCCTGACCGGCAAGCGTTTTAATCTTTGCCTCAAGCGCTTCAACCTGCTGTTGTTGGGAGCCACCCAACTGGGTGGTTTGCTGGCGTTTGACAAAAATCATCAGGTCATTTTGTAGTCTGGCGATCAGATCCAGTCCCAACAAGCGACGCACCGCTGTACGCAGAATATTGCCAGATTCATCTTCCGCTAACTCTGCAATCTTCTCTCCATCAAAAAAGAAAAGATCGGCGACACCGTGAGGAATTAGTTCATTCAAAAACCCCTGGCACTGGTCATAACTGAGTTCACTACGCGGTTGTCCATCCTGCTGCAAAGAGAGACGATCTTTCTTTCCTTTCTTCCAGCTTCGGGTGACGGTGAATTCAGTCTCATGGCCGTTTTGGTTGTAGGTAAAGGTCAGTTCTACTGCGGCCTCATCCGGACGCTCTGCTGTATACGTCCCGTTGTGCACCAGTGCACCGAGTTGTTCAACATACTCTTGCTGCTGCATTGCCGAGCCAAACGCTAAACGCCCATAGAGTGCCAGCCGAATTGCCGACAAAATAGATGTTTTACCTGCACCATTTAAACCACCAAATAGCACAATCGGGCGAGGGTTTACATCATGCGTACGCTTTCTGGGAGCCAGATCGATGGTGTGTGTGCCGCAAAATACGCGAAAATTATGTAAGACTAGTTGCTTAATGAGCACGTTCATTTTCCTCATCGATAAGCACAGATGATTCGCCCGCATTGATAATTCTGCGCTGTAAAGTCTGGAGTTCAGCTTCTAGATTATCCACCTCATCCTGATGAATATCCCGATCGTTGCGTTTTTGCAGCGTTGCCTGTTGCTGCTGGATCTCTTCCAGGCTGCCCCAGTCCTGCTTCAAAATTGTGCCGAGCTTGTCAAAAATCCCCTGACGACGACTTAACCCTTCCATCGCGGTTTCGAGCTCAATCAGTTTCATTACCATTTCAGGTACTACGTCAAACCCTTGCGTTATCTGCGCCAGCAAATCAGCATCGCTGGCATCAAAGCGCGACTGATCGTCAACCACCCAATTCAAATCCTGCTGATATACCTCGCGGTAAATCCCCGGCAATGTGTCGTGCCAGTCTGGCTCGTTAGGATCTTTCAACCACTCCTGACGGATAGCGTGCAGCTCCGGTTGGGTAATTAACGTAATCGTGTGGCCCTGGGCGTTTAAATCACGCTCAATTTCCAGTAAGTCTTTTAACCACTGCTGGCGGTATTTGAGCCAGTAGGGGCCAGGAACATGCTTACGCTCTGCACTGCGATCTTCGCCATCTTTGGCGTACTGATAGCTCACCTTACCAGTGCGACGTTTATAGTTGCGATAGGTATCTTTATTCGCGGGATCGGTGGTAAAAGCCAGCAGATCACGATATTTCAGCAATGGCGACATCCACTCTTCGCCATTTTTGATCAGACTTTCCATCGCTTTATCTTTGGTGACTACGGTACAGGTCCAGCAGCCAAAACGAGAATTCCCGCAAGAGGGGGTACTTTCGTCGATCACCAGTGGACACTCACCCTGTGCGGACGAGTCCATATACAGCGTCCACAGAGGACGGTTGTTTCCACCCCACGGGCTTTCCCATTCGTCGATATCTTCAGGAGCATAGCGGAACGCGCCGCGCAACAGCTTCCAGACGTCTTCTACATCCCAGGTATCAATAGGGGTATAGATAAACGCATTTGCCAGCGTGGTATGTCGGGCCAGGCGTGAGCCATCAATTTTGTGCTTTGCGATAACCTGCGCACGGGAGGCGCTCTCGCTACTACGTGAGCCGAGGACAACAATCACTTCATCAAACTGGCTGACCTTATCTTTAATAAAGTCGCTCACCGGATTGATTTTCATGCGCTCGGTACACCAGCGGAAACTGCGGGTGGGAGCCGGATAGCCTTTCCCAAGCAAGTTAACCCAGAAGGTTTCATTGGTTTTTGGCATCACGGCATGTTGAGTGATCGGCAGGCCATTGCGCTTTGCGCCTGCCTCAATCTGCAACATTGTTTTCTTAATTAGATCCACAACTACGGGCGTTTCGACCAGCGTATCGGATGACACCAAAAAAACGTCTTTGCTACGCATTTCTGGGGGCAGGCCGAGCAAGGCCAGATATACCAGCGTAATCACGGCGGAAGAATCTTTTCCGCCGCTGTAGCCAATTACCCACGGACGTTTATCCGCACAATAAATTCTTTGAACCTCAGCAACATATTCGGCTAGAGGGCGTCCAGCGAACTGCTCCTGATTAATAAAATCTTCGTATTCGGCCAAATCGTAGGCCTGAACTAATTTACTCATGAGACAACCATTTGAGCTTCAAGCTCCTGTTCTTCAGGAGTGAGGGGGATTGAGAGCGCAGTTTTTAACGCATTACAGGTGAGTTGAATCGCCGTACTGGTTTTACTCAGCTTGCCGTGTTGCATCGCTCGTTTGATAAGATCTGGGTTGTTTCTGCGCCAGTTAAAGGCTTTGAGTGCAGCAATTTTATCTGGCCATTGCTCTGGGTATTCTGTCAGCAATGTGTATCCCAGTTGTCCAAGTGCCTGCAAACCAATGCCGTGGGCGTGAACGTAGTCCTGTCGTAGCTGAACGGGAGAAACTTCTTTTTTCGTTGCTAACTGCCAGTCCGGCATCACCTCAAAAATAGCCTGCCAGTAGCGGGTTGCTATCTGCGTGCATTGTTCAAAATTGCTTTCTTTAGGATCTTTGCCTAACAACGCACGGGTGGCCTGTTTGATGCTACTTAACGTAAATAATTTATTTGACCGCTGACTGATGCCTGATTTTTCCAGCTCGGTCATCCCGACGAAGGGTTCTACGGACATTGCCAGGTAACGTGCCAGATTTGAATTGGCATCACGATGATCGTATAGCGATGCCAAAGACGGGCTGGGACGGATGGCATATTTGTTTAAGTCAGCAAACATCTGCTGACTACGTTTTAACCCTTCATCAACAAAAAACAGTACTGGAATATTGTCCTGGCCTAGCTCCGGGCGTGCGTCTAAGGCATCCTCAATCGCTTTACGGCGATGCTGACCATCATTGATTAGAATTTGTGCATCCATAGGGACGCACAGTGTTCCCAGGTTGTTAGTGCCAGGAAACTCATCAAACTGAACATCAACGGCGATTGATGCTGTGAGCGCAGAGAATACGTAATCCTTTGGATTTTCAAGAAGGTATCGAACCATTTCGGGTATGCGCGATTTATTCAATGTACGCTGTGCACGTAATTCAGGCGGGACATCATTTTCATCGAAGCTGAAAATTTTGGGTATGATACGCATAGGGCAAGTGGCTATGTAGAAGGGGCGACCGGCCTGGATGCCGCGTATAGCCGGGAATGAGTAGCAATAGTCTGCATCAACATTAGCCATTTTTAAATCCACACAAAATTAGGGTTAATTCTTGTTACGTGATATTTTACGTAAGAGCTGGGGAAATTCACAGTCTTTTTACGCGATTTTTTCCGTACCAGTAATCAACTTAGATCTTATTGTAAAACCATATATCCGTAATACTCCAGGCTGCTTGTGTGTTGGCTGCTCTGGATCGTCCAAGTGAATCACTTCAAGTAAGCCCCTGACAATTCATTTACTTACCGCCTTCAGGTCACTCGTAATTTGAGGGAAAATATACCTTTTTAATACCACTTTTTTATATATTAGGAATTGTCATAATATTAATTACATTGTTAATGTAAGTAGTTTTTAATAAAGTATCAGCTAAATATGATATTTTAATAAGCTCTCTAATATGTTGTCATAAGTTATTAATTTAAAGTTGTATGTATTGCTTTTACCACAACCCAATACCCCACCACCGTCACTAAACCACAAATAACCAACACCGAAATCCCAATAAATCCTTCAACATCCTGCTCGCCAAAAAGATGCGAGGCCCATGTCCAGAATGAAACCTGTGCCTTACTTGCAGGGGCGGATGGTACAATTAACAAATAAGTAGCGGCAAATAATAGTATGCCAATAAGGATCCTGAACCCCGCTGGAATCTTTTGTTTAGCCACCTAATATTACCTCTATCGTTCCGTAGCACATTAGCCCATTTGTGAGTTTAGTTTATGGTGTTGGCGTTACCGCGTGTCGTATTGCGGCAAAATCACTTTGGTGCTGCAATGTTATATGGCTCACTCGTATTACAGGTTTCTTAGCCAATCTCGGCAATCATACAACGCTATTCACATTAACCTGTAGGTAAAATTATTTTTAAAAGGTCGATATTTAATATGTGTCACATTTTCACTCCGTTATTAAATGAATAAATAAAAGGATGAAGTAACCACAATGCCTAATTAACGATACATTAGATGTTCAAAATATCATCTATGCACAGCACTAATTAAATCCATTTAACAGCATGCTGTAAGATCTAAACGTTAGCCCATAAGTTAATTAAATATATGTCTCCTCCGTATAAAGCCCCCTCATAAATACAACAACCAAATCCTTAAAACAAACAAACCTCCGTTTCCCCCACCCATATCAATGACCCCACATCTCTATACCGCCCCACAAGCACCCAGCCATACAGCCATCCGGGCGTGTAAGCGTTTAAAATAAAAATAAAACTCATTGCTAAACGCATCTTGCTGTGTCTTAATAGCGTCATCGGTTTGGAACACAGACCTTATGAAAGCAGTTTTAGTAAAGCAGTCCTCAGTTCAGGTGTTATCACTAGATACCCTCCTTCATGAGCCTCTTCCTAAGTGCCCAATAAGTAAATCTCTAATTACAGGCCATAATCGCCGCGCTAAGTGGCTCATAAATCAAAGGAAATATCTATGTCTGACAAAATGACTGGTTTAGTAAAATGGTTCAACTCTGATAAAGGTTTTGGCTTTATCACTCCTAACGACGGCGGTAAAGATGTATTCGTACACTTCTCTGCTATCCAGAGCGACAACTACAAAACGCTTGATGAAGGCCAGCAGGTTTCCTTCACCATCGAAAATGGCGCTAAAGGCCCGGCAGCTGGTAACGTTACCCCGCTGTAAGCCGCGCTCATTATCAGCGCTCTTGCAACAGCGATGAAAACGCAAGTTTGAGCAGTTAAGCGCTGCTGATAATCTAAGAAACCCGCCGAGTGCGGGTTTTTTAATGGCTTTTTTTCAACGATTAAACGGAATCATTCAGCTTTAATACATGAAAGCGCGATTTTCACAAAATCATGCCGCGTGGCGACTCTCATCCCGATATAACGCTCACGGGAAGAGCCCGGCCGTTACCTGCAGGCCGAACGCACAAACAGCTCCGCTCCCTCGAACTTCTCTTCTGCCGTCCAGCCTGTTATTCCGCTAAAAGCCACCTAACTCCCAATCACCCCACCATCCCTCTTCGTAATCACCACCGTCGACGAACGCGGGCGTCCGTCCGGGCGGGCATCTGGCCAGTTGGAGACCGCGCGCGGGTTGGCCGGATCGGTAATGTCGTCTCCGCCTTCCCCCGGATGCTGGATGTTGATGAACAGCGTGCGGTTGTCCGGCGTAAAGGCGATGCCGGTTATCTCGCAGCCGCGTGGCCCGGTGAGAAAGCGGCGGTAGACGTTGCTGCCGGGGATGGTCGCTACCATCTGGTTATTGCCCATCCCCGCGTAGGCTTTCTGGTTGATGGTGCTGGAGGAGACGTCGGTCTGGATCCACAGTACCCCGCGATGATCGAATGACAGACCGTCCGGGCTGCCGAACGCCGCGCCCTGCATGCTGCCTTTGTCTTTCGGATCGTCACCGTCGGTGCGTCCGGCGAGTACCAGAATATCCCAGCGAAACTGCGCGGCGGCAGGATCCGATCCCGCTTCCAGCCAGTGCATAATGTGCCCAAACAGGTTATTGGCGCGCGGATTGGCGGCGTCGACGGGCGCCTTACCCTCTTTGCCGCGATCGCTGTTGTTGGTGAGCGTGCAGTAGACGCTGCCGCCGGCGTGGGGATCGACGGCGATCCACTCCGGGCGATCCATTTTGGTGGCGCCCACCGCGTCGGCAGCGAGGCGGGTTTTAATCAGCAGATCGCCCTGGCTGTCGAAGCCGTGCGCTTTATCCAGGCCGTTTTCGCCGTACACCAGCGGCAGCCAGTCGCCGGAGCCGTCCTGGTTGAAGCGGGCGACGTACAGCGTCCCGGACGCCAGCAGATCCATGCTGGCCCGGTGGCTGTCCGGATCGTACTTTTCAGTGGAGACAAATTTGTAGATGTACTCGAACTTCTGGTCATCGCCCATGTACACCACCACCCGGTTGTCTGCCGCCAGTGTGACGGCAGCGCCTTCGTGCTTGAAGCGGCCGAGCGCGGTGTGCTTGCGCGGAGTGGAGGAGGGATCGTAAGGGTCAATCTCCACCACCCAGCCGAAGCGGTTAGGCTCGTTGGGGGTTTTATCGACGTCAAAGCGCGGGTCCACTTCGCTCCAGCGGTAGGACGCATCGCGGGTGCTGATGCCGTAGCGCGTTTCCAGCGGCGTCAGGGCGGTCTTTTTCACGAAAATATCTGACCAGTTCTCTTCGCAGGTGAGGTAGGTGCCCCACGGCGTGCGCCCGTTGGCGCAGTTCTGCATGGTGCCCAGCACCCGCTCGCCCAGCGGATCGGCGGCGGTTTTGAGCAGATCCTGATGGCGGGCGGGGCCGGTGAACAGTATCGGCGTATTGACGGTGATGCGGCGGGCGAAGGCGGAGGGGCGTACCACCTGCCACTCGCCGGCCGCTTTTTTCACTTCAATCACCGACACGCCCATCGCGTTCTGGCCTTTTCGGGCTTTATCGAGGTTCCAGCCGGCGGTGCCGTCCTTGAACAGCATGCCGTTATCAATGTATTCGTGATTGAGCGCCAGCAGGCCGTGCGCGGGGTTGTCCTGCCCCTGGGGCAGGCTGAACCACGCCATGCCGTCGTGGTGCATCCCCGCCTGCGCCGCCTGTTCATCGGTGGTGTTGCTTGCGTCAAATTTGAAGATCGGCATATTGCCTTTCAGGCCGACCGGATCGCCCCAGCGGTAAAACGGCCGCGCGACGTAGCCCTCCGGCACGATAACCGCGTCCGCGGATGAGACGGGAATGCTGCTGAAGCCCAGCGAGACGGCCTTCGTCAGCGGGGAGGGCCGCGGCGCGCCTGCCGCAAGTGCCTCACCGCTACCGGCTAAAAACGGAAAGGCGGCGCCCGCGCCCGCCGCCGCGCCGAGCTGCAGCAGGCGGCGTCGGGAGAGATACACATCCGCCACCTCTGAAAAAGCCGGATTGGCGCTGCGGTTGCTGATATCGTCGCGGTGTTCGCTTTTAAACAGCGCCTTAAGTGGTTTGCCCATGTCTGCTTCCTTTTTTATTGTTACCCGGAGGATTGAGGTTTAAAGCCAGCATAAGAACAATTTGTTACATTTTGATAACGGTGCGGACAGCGGTGAAAATGCCTTAAAGAAATAAAAAGCAAGAACCCGGACGTTTTTGCCGCTAAAACGCGCCACACTGAACGTCACTTTATTGATGCAGCAGCCATAGACAGGAGGCGCCCATGAGCAGCCACCCACTCTGGAGTACCGACGACGCCCGCTGGCAGGCGGTGACAGAGCGCAACCGCGCCGCTGACGGCCATTTCGTCTATGCCGTGCGTACCACCGGGCTCTACTGCCTGCCTTCCAGCCCGGCGCGGCTACCCCGGCGCGAGAACGTCGAGTTTTTTGCCACGCCAGAAGAGGCGGAGCGACGGGGATATCGCCCGAGCAAGCGCTTCCTGCGCCAGCAGGCGCAGCACGGCCCGGCGGCCCGCATCGCCCGCGCCTGCCGGTTTATTGAAAGCCGCGACGCGCTGCCGTCTCTGGCAGAGATTGCCGCCGAGGCGGGCATGAGCCCCTCCCATTTTCACCGCAGCTTCAAGGCCGCCACCGGCCTGACGCCGAAAGCCTATGCCGACGCCCGCCGCCAGCAGCGGCTGCGCGGTGCACTCGGCGAGGCCGACAGCGTGACCGGCGCGCTTTATGACGCCGGGTTCACCTCCAGCGGCGGATTTTACGAGGCTTCCCCGGCGATGCTGGGCATGTCGCCGAAGGCCTGGCGCGCGGGCGGGCAGGGGGCGCGGATCTGGTTTGCGCTCGGCGCTTGCTCGCTGGGGGATATTCTGGTGGCGCAAAGCGGCGTCGGCATCTGCGCTATCCTGCTGGGAGACGACGCGAACGCGCTGCTGCGCGAGCTGCAGGATACTTTTCCCCGGGCGGAGCTGGTGGGCGGCGACGCCGACTTTGAGGCGCGGGTGGCGCAGGTTGTCGGCTTTATTGAAGCCCCGGAAACCGGGCTGGATTTGCCCCTCGACATCCGCGGTACGGCTTTTCAGCAGCGCGTCTGGCAGGCCCTGCGCAACGTGCCGCCCGGCGCAACAGTGAGCTACGCGGAGATTGCCCGCCGCATCGGCTCTCCGACTGCCGCCCGCGCCGTTGCCGGCGCCTGCGCCGCCAACCTCCTGGCGGTGGCGATCCCGTGCCATCGGGTCGTGCGCAACGACGGCGCGCTGTCGGGCTACCGCTGGGGCGTGGAGCGCAAGCGGGTGCTTCTGGAGAGGGAGGCTAAAGAAAAGCCGTGAGCGTGTGGAAAGGATATGGGTGATAAACGTCCAGAGCATTAACCGATAAGAGTAAGTATTTGACTGGTAATGACGGACTTGAGCAACTGGCCCGTATAGCACTGCCAGTGCGCCTGACAGGCGGGCACGATCGGTCTTTATTATTTATTTTGAGCGGCTGCGTGGAAACGCCGCTCCGTTGAAATATTTTATTTCAGGGGATGGAGTTAATTTTGGCGGAATTAGAAAAAAACATGCTTCACTTATTCAGTCTCAAAGGGGAAAGAAATTTCACATTTAAAATATATAATATATTCAATGGCTTGCTTTATCACTTCTTTAAATGATTTTCATCTCAACGGTTAACCATAAGCTTCGTTCTTAAGGGGCACCGTCCGTCGATCCTCTGGTTACACCAGAACAGATGTGCCATTCTCCCGGCAACTAACTCCGGCATGTCACCCGAGTTTCTTAAGGTATATATTCAGGGTGGTCAACTTATTCATTCCAATTCTGCGATACATTGAGCTGATTTTTATCCTGTTTCCATGCGCCGCCAATAATGTTCAGGTTACAGACTTCTTTCCAGTTAATTTCTTCACCACATGTGCCATTCTTTATTTATCTTTTTATGAAAATACACGGTATTATTCGGATGTTATTATTATTTCGTATGAAATTTTTCTATTCTGAATGTTATGGAAGTGTCATTAAAAATTATACCAAAAGTATATTTAAACTAATTAGAGACACTCTGCTTTAAGCTATCAGTGCTGAGGGTTCATTAGCTGCTTGAATTATTATTTGGCGAGGATTAATAATTTACTCAGCGATTAATCGCGTTCCAACAATTATAAATCTAAACAGGAGAAGTAATATGAAAGCTAAAATCGCACTGGAAGAGCATTATCAATCACCTGACTTTAATGCTGCCGGCTCCCACGACTTCACCAAAAAAGAGTATTTTGGAAATGTGAAGGAAAGGCTTCTGAATATCGATCTGCGTATTCAGGACATGGATAAGAATGGCATTGAAACTTATATTATGTCATTAACCCAGCCCGGTATTGAAGGTATTCCCGATCCGGCAGCCGCGCAGAAAATGGCGGTAAAAATGAATGATTACTGCGCTTCTCAGTTAATTTCAAAACATCCCGATCGCCTGCGCGCCTTTGCCTGCGTACCCATGCAGAATCCGCAGGCTGCGGCGAAAGAGCTGGAGCGCGCGGTGAAACAACACGGTTTCGTCGGGGCGTTAATTAACGGTTTTTCCTGTGTAGGCAATGAAGAAACGGCGCAGTATCTGGATGAACCGCAGGTGGAGCCGTTCTGGGAGAAAGTGGAAGAGCTTGGCGTGCCGGTATACCTGCACCCGCGCATCCCGCTCGTGACCCAGCGCCGTATCTATGAGGGTTATGACGGGCTGCTGGGCTCTGCCTGGGGCTTTGGCGTTGAGACGTCCACCCACGCGGTGCGTATGATCCTGAGCGGCTTATTTGACCGCCATCCGAATCTGCAGATTATCCTCGGTCACCTCGGTGAGGCGCTGCCGTTCACCCTGCCGCGCCTTGAGCATCGCCTGCGCCACCAGCGCCCGGAAACGCAGGGTAGCCATAAACTTCCTGTTACCGAGTATCTGCGTAAAAACTTCTACCTGACCACCAGCGGTACTTTCCGTTCCCAGGCGCTGCTCGATACGATGCTGGAAGTGGGTTCCGATCGCATTCTGTTCTCCGTGGATTCGCCTTATGAAGATGCCAGCGAGATCAGTCCGTGGTTTGATGCGGCACCTATCAGCGATAATGACCGTATTAAAATTGGCCGTGAAAACTCCCGTAAGCTATTTAATCTTTAACAAAATAGAGGTTATAGCGTTTTAATACAAAGCTGACTTTTGAGTAGATATAAAGCTAACCGCTGATAAACTCTCGTGAGCAGAGCCCTGTTATAAACACTACGTTAATACAAAGATGATGAACCTTTTAAGTCACCCCGTGTATTAAAATGTATCTGCTGTAGTGGAATAGATTTATATTATTTAATTGTCGCTTATGTCAACTTCGAACATGGTCATCTGAATAATATTTTTATTCAGATGACCATGTTCGAAGTTTTTTTAATTCATTCATTTGTTATTTTTTGAACGACAACTTCACATTGTTAATTTATCAAGAGCATAAATTTTTGAGGTTTAGAAATGGCTGACGTTAACGTTCATTGCCCGCAGTGTCATTCCGCCCACGTTTATCGCCACGGCCATAATCCAAACAACCGGGACAGATTTCGCTGCTGCGACTGTTTACGCGTATTTCAACTCACCTATGTCTATGAAGCCCGCAAGCCGGGTGTAAAAGAAAAGATTATGGAGATGTATCTCAGCGGCGCAGGGATCAGGAAAACCGCGCGCGTGTTGAATGTGAGTACTAATACGGTCATTCGAACGTTGAAGAAAGAGAATGCGCTCGCGTAAAGCAGGTGCAGTTTTGAAGAAGACCATAATACGATATGACTGAATTCTGCCGCCGTTGCTGGTACATGCGCCGCCAACATCCTGGCGGTGGCGATCCCGTGCCATCGGGTAGTGCGCAACGACGGCGCGCTGCCGGGCTACCGCTGGGGCGTGGAGCGCAAGCGGGTGCTTCTGGAGAGGGAGGCCGGGGAGAAGGGATAAGGTTTAATTAAAAGTGGCCAGTTGCCCGGATATTTGGGTATTTTATTGTCAGAGTCGTGGTTCTTATTTTTGGCGGAAGTGATATTTTATTGTGCAACATCTCCACATTTACAATGAATTGGGCGTTTTACCGAAATATTAATTAGACTTGTTACTTATTCGTGTAATTATATCTACTATTAAAATGGACACTATGTCGTGAAGATTATGATGTAAGGATGGTAATGATTAATGATAATGTGATTTAAAAACTATGGATATTCTGAATTAGAACAGTCGCAGCTAGTGTCCATACTCTCTTTGGCTTACGATTCGGTCTTTACGAATTTCATGAGAGGGATTTTATGAATGCAGAGCAGATAGCCAGAGGCATTATTGATGGCCTGAGTTCAATTCCGGAGGGGCTTTATCTCTCAATAATGAGAACGTGGGATGGGTCAGGTGTTATCGATCGTCGTAATAAAATACGAAATGAGATGGAGAACGAACGTTTTTTTCATGTATTAAAAAGTATGACCCGAAGTGAGTCTCCTCTCAGACAGCTGGTTACTATTGTTATCACAGATTTTTATGCAAGGCTGGATCAGCAAGGCAAGCAGGCTATCGCAGGCAAGCAGGACTATGCTAATGCAAAGCTGGGAAGCCGTTTAGGCGCTCAGACCTTTATAGTTCAGCGTATTACAGAGATTATCGTTCAGCGTGTACGTATGAAAAGGAGAGTGCAACAATTGGTACGGTTAGGCACTGCTTTTACTCTCAACATTTTAATGATACAAGGACTGATTGAAGAATCGGCAAGGGCATCACGGCGAATGAGGTTACAGTATCCGCAAACCTACTATAAGGTATCCACTATGAATTTAGATATGATCTATTTTCTTGCAGAGGATGAACTAGAGCCATATTTAATATACTTCAATAGCCACCCGATGCAGTGCAAAGGAATTGAGAATGAAATTTGCAACCATCTCTCTGGCTAAGTTTTTTAAAATCATCAGGGTTCTATTTGCTGATATAATGCAGGGGTTATCAACTTGTATGTGCGCTTTTGCATCTTTTGGTAGTTTGTATATTCTTGATGGCTGGATGAAGCTAGCTGGATTTGTTGGTTTTATTATTCTTGCCTATTTTATTTCGTTGTTAATGGATGTGCTGAAAAATTAAGCCCAGGGAATCTGTAAACCGGGCATGAAAGGAGTCTTTATAAAGGTGGCACAGGGTACATAACGGCTGCTAAGAGGATTGCTTTAATACCAGCGATTATATTTTACATAGCAAAAGACGACGATGACGATCCAGATAATACTCAGCGCACCAAAATAATCGGGTGTGAAGCGGGCGAAAATGTACACACCTGCCAGGATAAGCACCAGAGGTAGCAGGTATATGTAGGATTGCAGTAACCAGGATAACGGACGCTTCATTGAGATACCCCATCTTTGCACTCAGACGTTATTCTGAGCCTGCCTGGAGCATTATGCCGCCATCCTCCGGCTATTCCCATCCTGCCAGTAACGGAAAATGCATTAATTGCAGCATGACTAACGAACCTACTAATACTGCCACTTTACTGCCCACACCCGACCCCAAAAAGAAAAAGCCACTTCATTGAAGTGGCTTAACCTTTTGATATTGAATAAAATTTGGTGGCCCCTGTTGGGTTTGAACCAACGACCAAGCGATTATGAGTCGCCTGCTCTAACCACTGAGCTAAGGGGCCTGAGGTGGGGGATTATAAAGTAACTCTGCGCCTCAATCCAGCCCGCCGCGCATAGTTGCTGTTTTTATAAACAACGCAATTTCAATCCTTTATACCTTAATCGACGGGTCTATACTCTGTCAGGTATTCAGCGAGACAGGAAATGCGATGATCAACGATATTCTGGCACCGGGCCTGCGGGTGGTGTTCTGCGGCATCAACCCGGGCAAGTCCTCGGCGCACACCGGCTTTCACTTTGCCCATCCCGGCAACCGCTTCTGGAAGGTGATTCATCAGGCTGGATTTACCGACCGGCAGCTGCGCCCCGAGGAAGAGCAGCACCTGCTCGATACCCGCTGCGGCATCACCATGCTGGTAGAGCGCCCGACGGTGCAGGCCAGCGAGGTGAACCTGCAGGAGCTGCGCAGCGGCGGGCGGGAGCTGATCCATAAGATAGAGGACTATCAGCCCGCCGCGCTGGCGGTACTTGGCAAGCAGGCGTACGAGCAGGCGTTCAGCCAGCGCGGGGCGAAGTGGGGCAGGCAGGCGCAAACCATCGGCGCGACCCAGGTGTGGGTGCTGCCGAACCCTAGCGGCCTGAACCGGGCGACGCTTGAGAAGCTGGTAGAGGCCTACCGCGAGCTGGACGAGGCGCTGGCGGCGCGGGGGCTGTAAAACAGGCAAAAAAAAGCTCCCGAACGGGAGCTTTTTCATGATGCGGCAGATTAATCGTCGAGGAAGCTGCGCAGCACTTCCGAGCGGCTCGGATGGCGCAGTTTGCGCAGTGCTTTCGCTTCAATCTGACGGATACGCTCGCGGGTAACGTCAAACTGCTTGCCGACTTCTTCCAGCGTGTGGTCGGTATTCATGTCGATACCGAAGCGCATACGCAGGACTTTCGCTTCGCGGGCGGTCAGGCCGGCCAGCACGTCGTGAGTGGCGGCGCGCAGGCTCTCGGTAGTGGCAGAGTCCAGCGGCAGCTCGAGGGTGGTATCCTCGATGAAATCACCCAGATGCGAATCTTCATCGTCGCCAATCGGCGTTTCCATGGAGATCGGCTCTTTAGCAATTTTCAGCACTTTGCGGATTTTGTCTTCCGGCATCAGCATGCGCTCGGCCAGCTCTTCCGGCGTCGGCTCGCGGCCCATCTCCTGCAGCATCTGGCGGGAGATACGATTGAGCTTGTTGATGGTCTCAATCATGTGCACCGGAATACGAATGGTGCGCGCCTGATCCGCGATGGAGCGGGTAATGGCCTGACGGATCCACCAGGTTGCGTAGGTGGAGAACTTGTAGCCGCGGCGGTATTCAAACTTATCAACCGCCTTCATCAGGCCAATGTTGCCTTCCTGAATCAGGTCAAGGAACTGCAGGCCGCGGTTGGTGTATTTCTTGGCGATAGAAATAACCAGACGCAGGTTTGCCTCAACCATCTCTTTCTTCGCGCGGCGGGCTTTCGCTTCACCGATGGACATGCGGCGGTTGATGTCTTTAACCTGCTCGATGGTCAGGCCGGTCTCTTCTTCAATCTGCTGCAGTTTCTGCAGGCCGCGCAGAACGTCTTCTTTCACGTCGTTCAGTTTTTCAGACCACGGCTTGTTCATCGCCACGGCGGCGTTGAACCAGGTTTCGCTGGTTTCATTGCCGGTGAACAGAGTGATGAAGTTTTTCTTCGGCATTTTGCACTGCTCGACGCACAGCTTCATGATGATGCGTTCCTGGGTACGAACGCGATCCATCATCACGCGCATGCTGTTCACCAGGTAGTCGAACTGCTTCGGCACCAGGCGGAACTGCTTGAACACGTCGGACAGCTTCTGGATCTCTTCCTGCGACGCGGCGTGGCTGCGGCCTTTAGCCTTGATAGTATCGCGCGCCAGCTCGTGCTGGGTGCGCAGATCGCCGAACTTCTCGCGGGCCAGCTCCGGATCGATGCTGTTGTCATCATCGCTGGAGTCGTCGTCGTCCTCTTCTTCCTCTTCATCGTTGTCCAGCTCTTCCTGAGAGAGCTCGGAGCCAACGTGAGTGGCGGTCGGCGCCATGTCCGCTTCGGCATTCGGATCGACAAAGCCGGTGATAAGGTCGGAAAGGCGGGCGTCGCCAGCTTCAACGCGATCGTACTGCTCCAGCAGATAGGTGATCGCTTCCGGGTATTCGGCCACGGAGCACTGAACCTGGTTGATGCCGTCTTCGATGCGCTTGGCGATGTCAATTTCGCCTTCGCGAGTCAGCAGCTCAACGGTGCCCATTTCACGCATGTACATGCGCACCGGGTCGGTTGTGCGTCCGATTTCAGATTCAACACTGGACAATACCTGGGCGGCTGCTTCTTCAGCATCTTCGTCGGTATTGTTGGAGTTTTCAGCAAGCAGCAGGTCATCGGCGTCGGGCGCCTCTTCCATCACCTGAATGCCCATGTCGTTGATCATCTGGATGATGTCTTCGATCTGATCGGAGTCGACGATATCTTCCGGCAGATGGTCATTGACCTCAGCATAGGTCAGATAGCCTTGCTCCTTACCACGGGTAACAAGAAGCTTCAGCTGTGACTGCGGGTTTTGCTCCATAAGACGGTATCCACACTTAATTCATTGATTGGTGTCGGTCGGCGAACAGAACAACCGACTTTAAAAGCGAGGGCTTGTTTGTATATTTGCCGCTGCGCCTCAGTGCGGCTGTCGGGTTCTACCCGAGTTTTAATCGGCACTTAAGCCGTTGAATGCTATTTTTTGGCGCGTGACTCGGTGATCACGCGAACTTCTTCACGCTCCGCCGGGGTCAGCCCCTGAGTACGGGAACGCGCTATTAATTCTGCAAACCTTAACTCCAGCAGCGAATCGAACATATGATCCAGCGAGTCGGTGAAGGTTTGTTCAGCAATATCCTTATCAGCTATATCGTCCCACATGGACAGTTTTTCAAGGGTTGCGGCCTTATCCGTGCCGCGATACTGCTCAAGCAGCTGGCCGGTGGTCAGTCCAGGCTGCGATATACAGGTATTGACCAGTTCTGCAAATAATGCCAGTCCCGGGAGCTTTTTAGGATCTAATCCCGCAAGCGGCGGCACCTGTGCGGCCAGCGCCGGATTTTGCACCAGCAACCCTATCAGTATACGCATGGTTGTGCGTTTTAGCTGGGGAGCCGGGCGGGGAACGCCACTTTCTGCCTGTTTTGGCATCAGGCGCTCCAGCTGGGCATCGTCGAGAATGCCGAGCTTGTTACCCAGTTCCTGGCGCAAATAAATGCGCAGCGTCTCGCCCGGCACCTGGCCTATCAGCGGCAGCGCCAGCGTGCTGAGCTGGGCGCGGCCGTCCGGGGAACTCAAATCCACCTTCGGCAGCAGGCTGTTAAATAAAAACGTGGAGAGCGGCTGTGCCTGCTCCATCCGCGCTTCAAACGCCGCTTTGCCCTCTTTACGCACCAGCGTATCGGGATCTTCGCCGTCGGGCAGAAACATAAAGCGTAGCTGACGCCCGTCGGTCATGTACGGCAGCGCCGTTTCCAGCGCGCGCCACGCGGCATCGCGTCCGGCCCGGTCGCCGTCGTAGCAGCAGACCACGGTGTTGGTCACCCGAAACAGCAGCTGAATATGATCGGCTGTCGTGGATGTCCCCAGCGACGCAACGGCATAATTAATGTCGTACTGCGCCAGCGCAACGACATCCATATAGCCTTCAACCACCAGCAGACGCTGCGGTTCCGCGTTATCCTGCTGGGCTTCATAAAGGCCATACAACTGGCGGCCTTTGTGGAAAATATCGGTTTCCGGGGAGTTGAGGTATTTCGGCACGCCGTCGCCCAGCACGCGCCCGCCAAAACCTATAACCCGGCCCCGCTTATCGCGGATCGGAAACATGACCCGCTCGCGGAAGCGGTCGTAGCTGCGCCCTTTGTCATTGGTCACCAGCATGCCCGCGTCAGTCAGCGACTGCTGGTTCTCACGGTTGGCGCCAAAGCGCTTGAGCGCGTTGTCCCAGCCAGGCGGGGCGTAGCCAATAGCAAAGCGGCTGATCACCTCGCTACTTAAGCCGCGCTGCGCTAAATACTGGCGCGCGGGTTCGGCAACGGGCTGATTCAGGGATTGCTGATAAAACGTGCTCAGGCCATCAAGAAGCTGGTAGAGATTCTGCCGCTGGTGGCGCTCTATCTGCGTGGGACCGGAGCCTGCTTCGTACGGCACGTCGAGATTGTGCATCGCCGCCAATTCTTCGACGGTTTCCACGAACTCGAGCTTGTCGTAGTTCATCAAAAAGTCGATAGCGTTGCCGTGTGCACCACAGCCGAAACAGTGATAAAACTGCTTTTCACCGTTTACGGTGAAGGAGGGCGTTTTTTCGTTATGGAAGGGACAACACGCGTGATAATTCTTGCCCTGCTTTTTGAGCTTCACGCGCGCATCGATCAAATCGACGATGTCGGTTCTTGCCAGCAGGTCATTGATAAAGACACGTGGAATTCGTCCAGCCATAGGCCCCGCAATGTTACCAATACATTGCCCTGTCGCTGTTCAGTAAACGCGCTGAATTGCTCAGGGAACCAACGAAAATAAGCCGCGCTTTCCTTCCGGAAGCACGGCCTTTACAGCTAGAACTCGTTCTGAATTGAGCGACATCGCGCTCAATACATTAGTACAGACGAGTGCGGCGTGCGTTTTCGCGAGCCAGTTTCTTCGCGTGACGTTTCACGGCAGAAGCTTTAGCGCGCTTGCGTTCGGTAGTCGGTTTTTCATAGAACTCACGACGACGAACTTCAGCCAGAACACCCGCTTTTTCGCAGGAACGCTTGAAGCGACGCAGTGCTACGTCGAACGGCTCGTTTTCACGTACTTTAATTACCGGCATGTAACTCTCACCTTAATAAATTCGGTTTGCCGCTGGCATCGACGCCAGCTTATTTCAAAATGGTGCGGAATTTTACTGCAACTGCTGCTGCTTTGTAAAGCACCAATGCCGTTTTTGAACGGGACTTTTGTAAGGGGGCAGAGTATACACTAAGTGCCCGCGCAGGGTATACATCCACCGGCATTCGCCCTACACTGCGCGGTATTGAAACGAGGTAAAAAGAACCATGCGCGTACTGGGAATCGAAACATCCTGCGATGAAACCGGCATCGCTATTTATGACGATGAAAAAGGGCTGTTAGCCAACCAATTGTATAGTCAGGTGAAACTGCACGCCGACTACGGCGGCGTAGTGCCGGAGCTGGCTTCCCGCGACCACGTGCGTAAAACCGTGCCGCTTATTCAGGCCGCCATGAAAGAGGCAAACCTGACCCCGAACGACATCGACGCGGTCGCCTATACCGCCGGGCCTGGCCTGGTAGGCGCGCTGCTGGTCGGCGCGACCGTTGGTCGCTCGCTGGCCTTTGCCTGGGATCGTCCTGCTATCCCGGTACACCATATGGAAGGCCACCTTCTGGCGCCGATGCTTGAAGATAATCCGCCCGAATATCCCTTCGTGGCGCTGCTGGTTTCCGGCGGTCATACCCAGCTGATTAGCGTCACCGGCATCGGCGAATACGCTCTGCTCGGCGAGTCCATTGATGACGCTGCCGGGGAAGCCTTTGATAAAACCGCCAAGCTGCTGGGGCTCGACTATCCCGGTGGCCCGCTGCTGTCGAAAATGGCCGCGCAGGGCGTTGAAAAGCGCTTCGTGTTCCCGCGCCCGATGACCGACCGTCCGGGGCTCGACTTTAGCTTCTCCGGGCTGAAAACGTTCGCCGCCAACACCATTCGCGACAACGGCACCGACGACCAGACCCGCGCCGACATCGCCCGCGCGTTTGAAGATGCGGTGGTGGATACATTAATGATTAAGTGCCGTCGCGCGCTGGATCAGACCGGCTTTAAACGGCTGGTGATGGCCGGCGGCGTCAGCGCCAACCGCACCCTGCGCGCGAAGCTGGCTGAGATGATGCACAAGCGCGGTGGAGAGGTGTTCTACGCCCGGCCGGAGTTCTGCACCGATAACGGCGCGATGATTGCCTACGCGGGCATGGTGCGCCTGAAAGCGGGCGCCCGCGCCGATCTCGGCGTTACCGTCCGCCCGCGCTGGCCGCTGGCGGAGCTGCCTGCGGCCTGAACCGCGGATCCCCCGGCGGCTCTGCGCTAGCCGGGGTTATCCGTTCAGCTCCTGCAGGAGTTGAGTATTGAGATACAGCCTCTCCCGTCCTGCACTCATCTCTTCCAGCACGCCAATCTCCACCAGTTGCTTAAGGTAGGCTGACGCCGTCTGCCGTCTGGCAATGCCGCGTTCAACAAGGTTGTCGATCCGGCAGTAGGGCTGGGCAAAGAGGGCCTGAATAAGCTCGTAGCTGTAGATTTTCGGCAGCTTTTCGCGGACGTATGCCGCTGTTTCGCTGATTAACGCCCGGATAACCGCAATTTTTTCCGTTGTCCAGCGGGCGGTATTTTCCACGGCTTCCAGCATGAAGAGAATCCACGACTGCCAGTCTCCCTCTGCGGTTACATTGCGCAAAAGCGTGTAGTAATCATCCCGTCGTTCAAGAATAAAGCGCGAGAGATAAAGGATTGGCAGGGAGAGCAGTTCAGCCTGAATCAGGTACAGGATATTGAGAATGCGCCCGGTACGGCCGTTGCCGTCGTGAAAAGGATGGATGCATTCAAACTGGTAGTGGGCAATCGCCATTTTAATCAGTGGATCGATGTCGTCCTCACCGTGAATGAACTGCTCCCAGTTTGTCAGCAGGTCGCGGATCGCTTCCTCACCTTCAGGAGGGGAGTAAACAATTTCATTGTTACGGTCGCGCAGGACAGTGCCCGGCATTTTGCGGATATCAGTCTGCACTTCGCGCAGGGTAGTGCAGATGAGGATCGCTGTACCTGTACAGAGAGGATAGTTTTCAAGATGGCGATAGCTATCGTATAGCGCTGTCCGGTAGCGCAGCGCCTCTTTGGTCGCCGGATCGGCACCCTCCTCGCGATCGGCGTACTGAAATAGCCGATCGCTTGTGGTGACAATATTCTCAATGCGCGAGGAGTCCTTCGCTTCCAGCATTGGCAGGATATTGATCAGCAATCCCTGATCGGGTAGCAGTTCTCCAGCCGTTTTTAACTCTGCCAGCGCCGCCCGGGCGCTGATGCATGCTTTCAGCACGGCGCGAGTCTCCACGTGCTCAAGATCGGGCGGCAGCAGCGGCAAAGTATTGTAGGGAATATGGGGGTGCCAGGTCATATGTTTAAAAAAACCGTTTTTATCGACATATCCCGATAATAGGTCGATAGCGTAAACATGTCACCTCGACATGTTTAAAAAATCGCATTTTATCGACACGTCCTCAAAATATGTCGATGCGGTAAACATATTCTGGCGATATGTTTAAAAAATCGCATTTTATCGACACGTCCTCAAAACGTGTCGATGCGGTAAACATGTTCTGGCGATATGTTTAAAAAATCGGTTTTTATCGACATATCACCCGATCCGCGCCCGGTATTTCCCCGCTACACCTTCAGCATTCCCTTATCTTCCAGAAACGCAATAATCGTCTGCAGCCCGTCGCCCGCCTTGAGATTGCTGAAGGTCCACGGTTTGTCGCCGCGCATGCGGTTGGTATCGCGCTCCATCACTTCCAGCGACGCGCCAACGTACGGGGCCAGATCGGTCTTGTTGATCACCAGGAAATCGGATTTGGTGATCCCCGGCCCGCCCTTGCGGGGGATCTTTTCCCCTTCCGCCACGTCGATAACGTAAATCGTTAAGTCCGCCAGCTCCGGGCTGAAGGTGGCGCTCAGGTTATCGCCGCCGCTCTCGACGAAAATCAGATCGAGGTTGCCGAATTTTTCGCTGAGGGCTTCCACTGCCGCCAGGTTCATAGAGGCATCCTCGCGAATGGCGGTGTGCGGGCAGCCGCCGGTTTCAACGCCGACGATACGCTCCGGCGCCAGCGCTCCGGCTTCGGTCAGGATGCGCTGATCCTCTTTGGTGTAGATGTCGTTGGTGACCACCGCCAGCTGGTAGCTGTCGCGCATTGCCTTGCACAGCGCTTCCAGCAGGGCCGTTTTACCGGAGCCCACCGGGCCGCCCACGCCAACGCGCAGGGGATGTTTGTAATTTGCCATACCTTCTCCTCAGGAACGGAACAGTCGGGAATATTGCGTTTCGTGACGTGCCGAGGCGATAGCCGACAGCGGCGTCGCCGAGCCGATGTCGTCGTCCGGGCAGTCAAGCCCGCGATCGACGCAGTCGGCGTAATGGTTGCTCAAAGTAATAATCAGCTGCTGCGCCGCCTGCTGGCCAAAGGGCACCAGCTTGACGCCCGCCATGACCGCGCTTTCGATCCAGCTGTAGCCCAGCACCAGCGCCAGCGCCCGGAGCGGAAGCTGCCAGCGCACGCCGAGCCACGCCATGCCGCACAGCTGGCTCTGGCGAAATAGCGCGCGCCACTCGGGGGCGGCGTCCGGACACCAGTCGGCGAGCAGCCGGGTAAAAGCCGCGCCGCGGTTGCGCTCTTCGTCGCGCAGCTCTTTGGTCTCCCGGCAGGCCAGCAGCATTGCTGTCCAGCGGCGGGCGGCCGCCTCGTCGTCCTGTTCGCAGGCGCGGTATAGCCGGGCAAACAGCGGCAAATCGACGTGGAAAAAGCTCATCTCCATCTGCTGACGCTGCCAGCGGGCGAAGGCGTCAGCGGTATTCACCCAGCCCGCTTCTACCGCCCACTCCAGGCCCTGCGACCAGCTGTAGCCGCCCACCGGCAGGTTGCTGCTGGCGAGCTGCATCAGGCGCAGCTGTTGGCGCGTGCTCTCCATCGCTAGTGATCGTGATGATGATGGTGGTGGTGACCCTGCGCCTCGCTGGTATAGGCACCGGCCTCCGGCTCGAAGGGCAGATCGGCATAATCCACCGCCAGTCCGAGCAGGCGCAGCATCTCGTCCAGCACGTGATCGTGGTGATAGCGCAGCTCGCCGGGCATGATCTGCAGCGGCACGTGGCGGTTGCCCAAGTGATAGCAGGCTTTTGCCAGCTGGAACGGATCGTCGCAGCGCACCACGGACACCGCCTCGTCGGCGGCAATCACTTCCACGCACTCGCTGCCGTCGTCGTTGCTGAGAATATCGCCGCCGCGCAGCAGCAGGCCGCGGGGCAGCATCAGCCCGGCTTCGCGCCCGTCGCTAAGGGTGACTTTGGCCCGGCTTTTTACCCGCACGTCGATGGGCAGCGTGACGCTGGCGGTGAGCCGGTGGGCGTGGTCAAGACGTTGAGTCAGATACAGCATCGTTGCTCCTTAAAACAGAAAATAGCGCTGGGCCATCGGCAGAACCTCTGCCGGCTCGCTGACGATCGGCGTGCCGTCTACCCGCACCTCGTAAGTCTGGGCGTCGACGGTAATATCCGGCTGATAATCGTTGTGGATCATGTCGCGCTTCTTCACCGTGCGGCAGCCTTTCACTACCGCAATCTGGCTTTTGAGTCCCAGCTTTTGTGCCACGCCGCCGTCCAGCGCCGCCTGGGGCAGAAAGGTCAGCCGCGACTGATGCCGCGCGCTGCCGAGCGTGGCGAACATCGGCCGGTAGTGCACCGGCTGCGGCGTGGGAATAGAGCCGTTGATATCGCCCATCGGCGCGGTGGCGATCATCCCGCCCTTCAGTACGCAGGCTGGCTTCACGCCGAAAAAGGCCGGATACCACAGCACCAGATCCGCCAGCTTGCCCGGTTCAATCGAGCCGACTTCGTGGGCGATGCCGTGGGTCAGCGCCGGATTAATGGTGTACTTGGCGACGAAGCGCTTCACGCGGAAGTTGTCGTTATCGCCGGTCTCTTCCGCCAGCGGCCCGCGCTGGACTTTCATCCGGTGCGCCACCTGCCAGGTGCGGAGGATAACTTCGCCAACCCGGCCCATCGCCTGGGAATCCGATGAGGTCAGCGAGAACGCGCCCATGTCGTGCAGCACGTCTTCGGCGGCGATCGTTTCCCGGCGAATGCGCGATTCGGCGAAGGCCACGTCCTCGGCGATGTCAGGCGACAGGTGGTGGCAGACCATCAGCATGTCGAGGTGCTCGTCCACGGTATTCACCGTGTAGGGCAGGGTCGGGTTGGTAGAGGAGGGCAAAATGTTGGGATGCGCGCAGGCGGTTATAATGTCCGGCGCGTGGCCGCCGCCGGCGCCTTCGGTGTGGAAGGTGTGGATAGTCCGGTCGCCGATGGCCGCCAGAGTATCCTCCACAAAGCCGGATTCGTTCAGGGTATCGCTGTGCAGCGCCACCTGAATGTCCATCTCGTCGGCCACCGTCAGGGCGCAGTCGATGGTGGCGGGGGTTGCGCCCCAGTCTTCGTGAATTTTCAGGCCGATAACCCCGGCCCGCACCTGCTCGCGCAGCGCTTCGGGGTTGGCGCTGTTGCCCTTGCCCAGCAGGCCGATATTGACCGGAAGGCTGTCGATAGCCTGCAGCATGCGCCCGATATACCACGGGCCCGGCGTGCAGGTAGTGGCGTTCGTGCCCGCCGCCGGGCCGGTGCCGCCGCCCACCATCGTGGTGACGCCGGACACCAGCGCCTCTTCGGCCTGCTGCGGTGAGATCCAGTGAATGTGGGTGTCGATCCCGCCGGCGGTCACGATCCGCCCTTCGCCAGCGATCACTTCCGTCGCCGCACCGATGGGAATGGTGATGTCTGGCTGAATATCGGGGTTGCCCGCCTTGCCGATGGCGAAGATCCTGCCGTCTTTGACGCCGATATCCGCCTTCACGATCCCCCAGTGATCGACGATCAGCGCGTTGGTCAGCACCAGATCCACGCAGTCGTCCGCGAGCATCTGCCCCTGGCCCATGCCGTCGCGGATAACCTTCCCGCCGCCGAATTTCACCTCTTCCCCGTAGGTGGTCAGATCGTCTTCGACCTCGATCCACAGCTCGGTATCCGCCAGCCGCACCTTGTCGCCGGTGGTGGGGCCAAACATGTCCGCATAGGCCTGCCGCGAAAGTGTGCTCATGCTTTATCCTCCAGCGCGCCCATTACGTCACCGCGAAAGCCGAAGATCCGGCGATCGCCAGCCACGGCCACCAGCTCCACCTCGCGCTTTTGCCCCGGCTCGAAACGCACCGCGGTGCCGGCGGGAATGTTGAGGCGAAAGCCGCGGCTCGCTTCGCGATCGAATTTCAGCGCCGGATTCACTTCGTAAAAATGGTAGTGGGATCCCACCTGGATCGGGCGATCGCCGTGGTTTTCAACGATCGTCGTACGGGTTTCCCGGCCGGCATTAATCTCGATAGCGCCCGGCTGTAGCCGGTATTCTCCTGGGATCATCGCCCTCTCCTCAGAGTATCGGGTTATGAACGGTCACGAGCTTGGTGCCGTCCGGAAACGTGGCTTCAACCTGGATGTCGGGGATCATCTCCGGCACGCCTTCCATCACCTGGTCCCGGGTCAGCACGTGGCGGCCCTCTTCCATTAATGAGGCCACCGTTTTGCCGTCCCGCGCGCCTTCCATCAGAAAGGCGCTGATCAGGGCGACGGATTCGGGGTAGTTCAGCTTCACCCCGCGGGCGAGGCGGCGCTCCGCCACCAGCGCGGCGGTAAACAGCAGCAGTTTGTCTTTTTCTCTGGGTGTCAGTTCCATACGCTTCTCTCAGGTCAGCCAGATACGGGGCGGTTCGGGGGATTTGTTCAGCAGCAGCGGGCGCATCAGCTGCCAGACGTTGCGCATCGCTTTTTGGCAGATAAGGTTATCGTCGGCCAGAAAGCGGACGGTCATCAGGTTATCGGTGCAGGTAGCGCCGGAGAAGTTTTCCAGCGGCTGCAGAGCATCGCGGACGGCCTCCAGCATCTGCTCATCAGCGGGATAGAACAGCAGGGTGCCGACCCACGGCTGTTCGGCAACCGGACTCAAATCGCCCTCGCGCAGGTGCAGGCGCTCAACCAGCAGCGGGCTATCCTCCAGCCACACTTCCAGTCGGCTGTGCAGCTCGCCTTCGCTGAAGGCCTCGCCGTTCACCGGCCGCCCGAGGCAGAACAGCTCCCACGCCAGCAGGCGCGAGCCGCGGGATAAATGAAAAGCGGTGGTCTGCCGGGCGCGGGCGCCGGGAAAGAAAATGGTGTCCTGAGGCAGCCACTCCAGCGCGGCATCTTCCCCCACCGTCATGTGCTGGCTGAGCCGGGCTTCGGCCCCGGCGCTGCGGTAAAATTTGCTGGCGCCGGGCATGGTGATCAGCGCATGGCTGCCCGGATCGAGCATCACCGTAATGTCCAGCTCGTCGCCGCCGACGATACCGCCGGGCGGATGCAGCAGATAGAGATGGCAGGTGCCCCCTTCCGGATAGAACGGGCGCTGCACGGTCAAAGGCCCGACGTGCGCGGCGCGCGCCAGCACCGTACGCCCGAGATCGTTGCGAAAGTGCAGCGCCAGCGACGCTCGCCAGCCGCCCCTGGCGGATGTAGTACCCTGCACGGTTGTGCCTCTGAAAATCAGTAAATACAGATGAAATGAGTATTGATCGGCACCGGGGGCAGTCCGTCATAGGAAAATGATCTGGACGCGGGCGCCGGCTATGCCGGGTAATCCTCAGCGTCAATATCATAGCCGGATGGTTCCCAACGGATCGTCAACAGCGACAGCAGGCCAATCAGCGGCGCGGCGGCAATCACCCAGAACACCCCGGTATCGAACGCCGCCACCAGCAGCGGGAACAGAAACAGCGACAGGGTCGAGCTGCTGCGCATCAGCGTCTGGTTAAGGCCGACGCCGGTGCCGCGCAGGGAGGTGGGATAGCTCAGTGAGGCAAAGGTCATGGTGTGCGCCCCTGGTCCGAAACCCTGACCGAACAGGAACAGCGCCAGCATCGCCACGGCAATAATACCTTCGCCGGCGCCGTCCGGGCGGCCGACGATAGCCAGCACCACCAGGGCGATCAGCTGGCAGGCGTAGCCGGCGAGCGACATTTTCCACGCCCCGAGCCGGGGCACCAGCCGCACCGCCAGCAGCCCGCCGGTAAAGGCAAACAGCAGGTTCAGCGCCAGGGAGATAAGAATGGTGGTCAGCATCGACTGCACGAAGAAGCTGGCGATAATCACCGGCAGGCCGAACGCCACGGCGTTATAGGCAAAGGAGGAAACCACCGACAGCAGCGTCGCCAGCGCGGTGCGCGGCAGGTAGCGTCCGCGAAACAGGGTGGCGTAGTTGCGCCATCCCGCAGTGCGTCCCGCGGGCCGGGCGGCAGGCGCATCTCCCGCTACCCGGGCATTGATGTTATAGGCCTTGCGCAAAATCGCCGCCGCCTCCTGCAGGTTGCCCTGGTTGGCCGCCCACACCGGCGATTCGCTCATATAGCGGCTGCGGATGGCAATAATCACCAGCGCCGGCACCGCGCCGAAGCCGAGAATAATCCGCCACAGCCAGTCGCTGTGGGTGGCGGGCAGCACGGTATAAAACAGCAGCACCAGCAGATACGAAATACTGATGGCGGCGTACCAGGTGGGGCACCACATGGCGACGCTGGCGGCTTTATTTCCGGGGCCTTTCAGCCGGGCAAACTCGCTGAGAAACGCCATCGCCACCGGCAGATCGATACCGACCCCCAGCCCCATCACAAACCGCGCCCCGGCGAGGACGTACTCATTGGGGGCCAGCGCGCAGGCTACTGCCGCGACCACGAAAAAGATCATATCCGCCATAAACACCCGGTAGCGGCCAATCTTATCCGTCAGGTAGCCGCCGACCAGCGCGCCGATAATGGCTCCGAAGGTAATGGCCGACGCCACCATGCCGGTACCGGCAGGGGACAGACTAAACTGGCGGGTAATGTCCTTCAGCCCGAAAGCCAGCGCCCCTAAATCGTAGGCGTCGAGGAAAATGCCGCCCAGGGCGATGCCGATAACGATGCGCGCGTTGGTGCGCGGGCGGTCGCTCTGGTTAACCAGCGTTGAGACATCCGCGGCGCTGCGGATCCAGTGAACGTCGCCGGCGGTATTTTCCGCGGCGGGCGCGGGGGAAGAGGCTGTTAAAACGTCTGTCATGGCGTTGTGCTTCGCTAAGAAATGTATGCGCTGAGCATCGCACAGACATATAGACGTCTAAAAGGCGGGTTGGTTATGGTTTATTGCGAAATGGAATAAGTGGCCCGGAGGCTGAGCTACTCCGGGTCTTTATCAGCGTCCTGCTTCGCTTTACCGCGGCCGAGGCGCGTCCAGATTTTCGGCTCCTGCCGCCGCCACAGGCGCTGAATATTGTCGTGATGGCGCAGCAGGATCAGGCACGAGAGCATGGAGACCGGAAAGGTGAACTGGGGTTTGAACCACCAGACGTAGAACGGTGCCACCAGCGCGCTGACGATCGCCCCGAGGGAAGAGTAGCCGCCGAGCAAAACCGTCAGCAGCCAGGTGCCCGCCATTACGCCGGTTAAATCCCAGCCGATAGGGGCGATAGCGCCGAAGGCGGTGGCGACGCCCTTGCCGCCGCGAAAGCCAAAGAAGACCGGCCAGATATGGCCCAGGCAGGCGGCCAGCGCCACCATCCCGATCCAGAATGGCGTGAGGCCAAGGCCCCAGGCGCCCCAGGTGGGCAGCATGCCTTTGAGGATATCGAAAACCAGAACCGCCACCGCCGCGCCCTTGCCGCCGAGGCGCAGCACGTTGGTGGCACCGGGGTTGCCGGAGCCGTTCAGGCGAGGATCGGGCAATCCGGCAAGGCGACAGACCAGAATCGCGCTGGAGACAGAGCCGCAAAGGTAGGCGAGGATGGCCATTCCAGGCGCGATTACACTCATAATCCTGTTCCGTTTAGAAAATGTATCGGTATTCTCATCATCTGTGGATAATACGCATATTTTGCCGGAAGTGGTATCCGGCCAGGGCAAAAAGCAGGCGGGGCGTGATGGACATTGTATTTTTGGAACAGCTTTCCGTAATCACCACCATCGGTGTTTACGACTGGGAACAAACCATTGAGCAGAAGCTGGTGCTCGATATCGAAATGGCCTGGGACAACCGCCGCGCCGCCGCCAGCGACGCGGTGGAGGACTGCCTCAGCTACGCCGACATCAGCGACGCGGTGGTGGCGCACATTGAGGGCGGAAAATTTGCGCTGGTGGAGCGCGTGGCGGAAGAGGTGGCGCAGCTGCTGCTGACCCGCTTTAACTCGCCGTGGGTGCGGATCAAGGTCAGCAAGCCCGGCGCGGTGGCCCGCGCGGCTAACGTTGGCGTGATCATCGAGCGTGGACAAAAAATCACCGCCTGAGAAAGTAGTCATATTAATTAAACAAATCATAGATATTTGTGTCTTAAGCGCCGTGAATCTATAACGGCTTTTTTTATTATTTTTAAGGGTTATGTAATGGGTGATATGCACTCGCTGCTGATTGCGGCAATTCTGGGGATTGTTGAAGGATTAACGGAGTTTCTGCCTGTATCCAGTACGGGACACATGATCATTGTTGGCCATCTGCTGGGATTTGAAGGCGAAACGGCCGAAACCTTCGAAGTGGTTATTCAGCTGGGTTCAATTCTGGCAGTCGTCGTGATGTTCTGGCGCCGCTTATTCTCTCTGATTGGCATTCATTTTGGCCGTCCGCCGGTGCACGAAGGCGTGGGCGCCGGTCGCCTGTCGCTGATCCACGTCCTGCTGGCGATGGCGCCCGCCGTGGTGCTGGGGCTGGTGCTGCATGACACGATCAAATCGCTGTTTAATCCGATAAACGTGATGTATGCCCTGATCGTCGGCGGCGTACTGCTGATCGCCGCCGAACTGTTCAAGCCGAAAGTGCCGAAGACCCAGGGACTGGACGACATGACCTACCTGCAGGCGTTTTTGATTGGCTGCTTCCAGTGTCTGGCGCTGTGGCCGGGTTTCTCCCGCTCGGGCTCTACCATCGCCGGCGGTATGCTGCTCGGCATCAGCCGCTACGTAGCGGCTGAGTTCTCGTTCCTGCTGGCGGTGCCGATGATGATGGGCGCGACGGCGCTGGATCTCTACAAGAGCATGGGCTTCCTGACCGCCGCCGATATTCCGATGTTTGCCGTGGGCTTTGTTACCGCCTTTGTGGTGGCGCTGATTGCGATTAAAACCTTCCTGCATATCATCAAGCGCATCACCTTTATTCCTTTCGCCATCTACCGTTTTATCGTGGCGGCGGCGGTGTTCGCGGTGTTTATGTAGCCTGCGGACAGCGTTTATCCTTCCACTGCGCGACGGCGGCAACCCGCCGTCGCGTCAGTTCCTCCCGCACCTCGGGACCTTTAAATCCTGCTTCAATCACCGGCTTAGTTGGCACGTTCCGCGCCACCTCCCACGCTTCGCGCAGCAGTCTTCCCTGCGGATAGGCTTTGGCTTCAAAGCCGGTGCGCCCGCGCACGTCGGCCTCGCTGGTCAGCGCCAGCTGCTCCACCCGCTGCGGCCTGCGCCAGGCGTCGATAGCATCAAACAGTTTGACGATGGTGGCGGGTTTGAGGATCGGGAAGGTGTGGATCAGGTCGTGATGCTCGGCGACCAGCCTGGCTAAATCACGCAGGTCGTTAGGAATGCGCAGCCGGGCGCACATTGCTTCTACCAGCTTGACCCCCGCCGGGCCGTGGCCGTGATGGCGCGGCCAGAGCGCCGGCGGCGTCAGGCCTTTGCCGAGATCGTGACACAGGGTGGCGAAACGCACGTCGACCGACGGCGTCAGCATGGCGGCCATCGACAGGGTCATCAGCGTGTGCACGCCGGTGTCGATTTCCGGATGCCATTTGGCCGGGGCGGGCACGCCAAACAGGGCGTCCAGCTCCGGGAACAATACCTTCAGCGCGCCGCAGTCGCGCAGCGTCTGAAAGTAGACCTGCGGGTTGCGGGTGGCGAGCGCGCTTTCCGTCTCTTTCCACACCCGCTCTGGCGTCAGGTGCGCCAGCTCGCCGGCGGCGGTCATCCCGCACATCAAGTCCATGGTCTCATCGGCAATGCGAAAGCTTAAGTGGGCGTAGCGGGCGGCAAAGCGGGCAACCCGCAGCACCCGCAGCGGATCTTCGCTGAAAGCGGGAGAGACGTGGCGCAGCAGGCGATCGCGTAAATCCTGCTCGCCGCCGTAAGGGTCAATAATCTGCCCGCTGTCGTCCTGCGCCAGTGCGTTAACGGTGAGATCCCGGCGCAGCAGATCCTGTTCGAGGGTGACATCGGGGGCGGCGTAGCAGGTAAAGCCGGTGTAGCCGGAGCCGGACTTCCGCTCGGTGCGGGCGAGGGCGTATTCCTGGTGGGTTTGCGGGTGGAGAAACACGGGAAAATCGCGGCCTACCTGCTGGTAGCCCGCGTCAAGCATTTGCTGCGGCGTCGCGCCGACAACCACCCAATCTTTATCTTTTATCGGCAGGCCCAGTAGCGCATCGCGCACTGCCCCGCCAACCAGGTAACTCTTCACGCCGCCAGGCTCCTCTTCGCATTGGTTATTGACCGATGATACGGAAGTGCAGCGGCGATAGCTAATCGGGCGTCAGTTCATCCAGCGGTCTTTGCGCTTGCGGCTCGGTACCAGGTGCGGCAGCACCAGGCCGAGGATCAGGCCCGCGCCGAGCACGCCGCCGCCGTACATGAACCACTGCATAATAATAGTGCGCTGTTTGTCATCAAGCTGCAGATTCGCGGCATTCACCTTCTTCTGGGCCACGATAAGCTCGTTTTTCAGCTTCTGGTTCTCTTCTTTCAGGCCGTTAATCACGCTATCGCTGCCCGCCACCTTTTTCTGCATGTCGGCGGTGCGCTGGTTCCAGGTAGTGTCGATGTTGTTCAGCTTGTCGGTCAGGGTCTTAACCTGGTTTTCCAGGTCCGGTACGCGGGTTTTCAGGCTCGGGCTGGTGCTCAGCTCCTTCAGCGGGATCCACACGGTGCGGCCGCTGCTGTCTTTCACCTGCGCATACTGGGTGTCGTTATTGGTTTGCAGGAGGGTGACGGCCTCTCCGGCGTTGACGGTGCCGACCAGGCGGTAGTTATCGCCCGGGCCGCTGCGGACCCAGGTATTTAATTCGTCGGAGACATAACGTTTTTCATCGGCGTGGGCGATGGTGGAAGCGCTAAGTGCAAGTAAAGTGAGTCCAATCAGGCGTAATTTAAGCATCAGGTCGTCATTTTAGTCATGGGGTGGAACGAAAAAGTCGCACGAGATAGTAGAGGCATCAGTCTGACGACGCCAGGCATTCTGCTGCAATCGGAATCCTCCAGGAGGAGATTGCATGGCAAAGTGCGTAGAAATACACTCTACTGACAAGGAAATTACGCGTAAGTTCGACGTTACCCCCCAATCCCGGCAACTCAACCATAAGAAAGCGGTCATGGAACAGGAAATCGAATTGAAGTTTATCATTGCGCCGCGCGGCGTGGAGACTCTCCGCCAGCGGCTCAATACCCCCGGCGTGCGGCACATTCCCGCCGCGCAGCTCCTCAACATCTATTACGAAACCGACGACAGCTGGCTACGCCGCCACGACATGGGCCTGCGCATCCGCGGGCGCGGCGGCGAGTACGAAATGACGCTGAAAACCGCCGGGCGGGTGGTGGGCGGGTTGCACCAGCGCCCGGAGTACAACATTGCGCTCGATAACGCCGAGCTGGCGCTGGAGAAGCTGCCCGCCGACGTCTGGCCCGGCGGGTCGCTGCCGGAGGATCTCGCCGCGCGCGTCAAGCCGCTGTTCAGCACCGATTTTGACCGCGAAAAGTGGCTGGTGGATGAGGGCGAGAGCCGGATTGAGATTGCGCTGGATCTCGGTGAAGTCCGCGCCGGCGAGCACCGCGAGCCCATCGGCGAACTGGAGCTGGAGCTGCTGGAGGGCCGGGTCGAAGACGTGCTGGCGCTGGCGGGCGAGCTTATCGCCACCGGCGTGCTGCGCCAGGGCAGCCTGAGCAAAGCCGCCCGCGGCTATCATCTGGCGAAGGGCAATCCGCCCCGGGAGATTAACAGCGCGCCGCTGGTATCGGGCGAGGCCGGGCTGGAAGCGGCGCTGGCCCACTGGCAGTACCACGAAGAGCTGTGGCTGCGCGGCAATAAAAAAGCCAAAGCGGAGGTGGTGAAAGCGGTAAACGCCATTCGCGAGGCGCTGGCCGACAAGCACGAAATGGCCGCCGAGCAGATGGCGCAGGTTGGCGCGGTTATTGATGCCGCCGCCAGCGCCGACGAAGCCGCCTTCAATCCGCAGGTGGCCCGCGCCAGGCTGATGCTCACCGCATTTCTTGTCACCGGACGATAACAGAGGAATACCATGACCGCGCTCTCCCTCCCGCTACAGCAGCACTGGCAGACGGTTGCCGACCGCCTCCCGGACGATTTTCCCGCCGCCGGGCTCAGCGCGCAGGCGCGGGCGGCGATGGCCTTCAGCGATTTCATCACCCGCGGCCTCATCGCCCATCCGCAGTGGCTGGCGGAGCTGGAGCAGGTGCCGGTACAGGCCGACGAGTGGCGGCACTACCCGCAGTGGCTCAGCGAGACGCTGGCGGAGGTCGGCGATGAAAATAGCCTGATGCACGCCCTGCGGCTGTTTCGCCGCCGGGTGATGGTGCGCATTGCCTGGGCCCAGGCGCTATCGCAGGTCACCACCGAACAGAGCCTCCGGCAGCTGAGCGAGCTGGCCGAAACGCTGATTGTTGCCGCCCGCGACTGGCTGTACTACGCCTGCTGCCGGGAGTGGGGCACGCCGACCAGCGCCCGGGGCGAGGCGCAGCCGCTGCTGATCCTCGGCATGGGCAAGCTCGGCGGCGGCGAGCTGAATTTCTCTTCGGATATCGACCTGATTTTTGCCTGGCCGGAGCACGGCGCCACTCAGGGCGGGCGGCGGGAGCTGGATAACGCCCAGTTCTTCACCCGGCTCGGACAGCGGCTGATCAAAGTGCTGGATCAGGCGACCATGGACGGCTTCGTCTATCGGGTGGATATGCGCCTGCGCCCGTTTGGCGAAAGCGGCCCGCTGGTGCTGAGCTTCTCCGCGCTGGAAGATTACTACCAGGAGCAGGGCCGCGACTGGGAGCGCTATGCGATGGTTAAAGCGAAGGTGATGGGCGACAGCGGCGGCGCCTACGCCGACGAGCTGCGCGCCATGCTGCGGCCGTTTATCTTCCGCCGCTATATCGACTTCAGCGTGATCCAGTCCCTGCGCAACATGAAAGGGATGATCGCCCGGGAAGTGCGCCGCCGCGGCCTGAGAGACAACATCAAGCTCGGGGCGGGCGGTATTCGCGAAATTGAGTTTATCGTTCAGGTCTTTCAGCTGATCCGCGGCGGGCGGGAGCCCGCACTGCAGAGCCGCTCGCTGCTGCCGACGCTGGATGCCATTGACGCGCTGCACCTGCTGCCGGAAGGGGACGCCGGGATACTGCGCGACGCCTATCTGTTCCTGCGTCGCCTGGAAAACCTGCTGCAGAGCATTAATGATGAGCAGACCCAGACCCTGCCGGAGGACGCGCTCAGCCGCGCCCGGCTGGCGTGGGGCATGGGCTACGGCGACTGGGAAGCGCTGTACGCGCGGCTGGGCGAAAAAATGGCTGCCGTGCGCCGCATCTTCAACGCTCTGATTGGTGATGATGAAGAAGATAGTCCGGACGAGCAGCTGTCGGAGCAGTGGCGCGAGTTGTGGCAGGACGCGCTGCACGAGGAGGACACCACGCCGGTGCTCGCCCACCTTAGCGACGTCGAGCGGCTGCGGGTGGTGGCGGAGATTGCCGACTTCCGCAAAGAGCTGGACCGGCGCCCCATCGGCCCGCGCGGCAGACAGGTGCTGGACGCGCTGATGCCGCACCTGCTGAGCGAAATCTGCCCCCGGAACGACGCGCCCCTGACCCTGACGCGCATTATGCCGCTGCTGACCGGCATCGCCACCCGCACCACCTATCTTGAGCTGCTGAGCGAGTTTCCCGGCGCGCTCAAGCATCTGATCCGCCTGTGCGCCGCTTCGCCGATGATTGCCAGCCAACTGGCGCGCTATCCACTGCTGCTGGACGAGCTGCTCGATCCCAACACGCTCTATCAGCCGACCGCCACCGACGCCTACCGCGACGAGCTGCGCCAGTATCTGCTGCGCGTGCCGGAAGACGATGAGGAGCAGCAGCTGGAGGCCCTGCGCCAGTTTAAGCAGGCGCAGCTGCTGCGCGTGGCGGCGGCAGACATCGCCGGCACGCTACCGGTAATGAAAGTGAGCGATCACTTAACCTGGCTGGCGGAAGCGATGATCGACGCGGTCGTCCAGCAGGCGTGGACCCACACCGTGGCCCGCTTCGGCCAGCCGCGCCACCTGGCCGGGCGCGAAGGCCGGGGCTTCGCGGTCATAGGCTACGGCAAGCTCGGCGGCTGGGAGCTGGGCTACAGTTCCGACCTGGATCTGGTGTTCCTGCACGACTGCCCCCCTGACGTGATGACCGACGGCCCGCGGGAAATCGACGGCCGCCAGTTCTACATCCGGCTGGTCCAGCGCATCATTCACCTGTTCAGCACCCGCACCTCCTCCGGCATCCTGTACGAAGTGGACGCGCGCCTGCGCCCGTCCGGTGCCGCCGGCATGTTGGTGACCACCGCCGAGGCGTTCGCCGACTACCAGCGCAGCGAAGCCTGGACCTGGGAGCACCAGGCGCTGGTGCGCGCCCGGGTGGTTTACGGCGACGCGCGGCTGCACGCGCAGTTCGATGCTATTCGTAAGGACATCCTGACCACCGCGCGCGACGCTGAAAAACTGCAAACCGACGTGCGCGAGATGCGCGAGAAGATGCGCGCCCACCTCGGCGGCAAGCATCGGGAGCGCTTTGATATCAAGGCGGACGAGGGCGGCATCACCGATATCGAGTTTATTGCCCAGTACCTGGTGCTGCGCTACGCCCACCATAAGCCGAAGCTGACCCGCTGGTCCGATAACGTGCGCATTCTGGAACTGCTGGCGCAAAACGACATTATGGACGATGCTCAGGCGCTGGCCCTGAGCCGCGCCTACACCACGCTGCGCGACGCGCTGCACCACCTGGCGCTGCAGGAGGCGCCCGGCCACGTGGCGCCGGAGGCTTTTGCCGCCGAACGTGAGCTGGTTAGCGCCTGCTGGCACAAGTGGCTGGCGGCGCGGTGAGTTGTGCTATCATCCCGCGCAAATCGCACGATGAAGAATATTGCAGGAGTCTGAAATGAAAGTAACGCTGCCGGAGTTTGAACGCGCGGGCGTGCTGGTGGTCGGCGACGTGATGCTGGACCGCTACTGGTATGGGCCGACCAGCCGTATCTCTCCGGAAGCCCCGGTGCCGGTGGTCAAAGTGGATACCATTGAAGAGCGTCCCGGCGGCGCGGCCAACGTGGCGATGAACATCGCCGCGCTCGGTGCCGGTTCGCGGCTGGTGGGCCTCACCGGCGTTGACGACGCGGCCCGGGCGCTTAACAACGCGCTGGCCGGGGTCAACGTGCAGTGCGACTTCGTGGCGGTGCCGACGCATCCGACGATCACCAAGCTGCGGGTGCTCTCCCGCAACCAGCAGCTGATCCGCCTCGATTTTGAAGAGGGTTTTGCCGGCGTCGATCCGCAGCCGCTTCACGATCGTATTCAGCAGGCGCTGGGCGACATCGGCGCGCTGGTGCTCTCTGACTACGCGAAAGGGGCGCTGGAAAGCGTGCAGGCGATGATCCAGCTGGCCCGCGCGGCGAATGTGCCGGTGCTGATCGATCCGAAAGGCACCAACTTCGAGCGCTACCGCGGTGCGACGCTGCTGACCCCGAATCTCTCGGAATTCGAAGCGGTGGCCGGTAAATGCAAAGATGAAGTGGAGCTGGTGGCGCGCGGCATGAACATTATCGCCGACTACGATCTCTCCGCGCTGCTGGTGACCCGCTCGGAGCAGGGGATGACCCTGCTGCAGCCGGGCAAGCCGCCGCTGCACATGCCGACGCTGGCGCAGGAGGTGTACGACGTCACCGGCGCGGGCGATACGGTGATCGGCGTGCTGGCAGCGACCCTTGCCGCGGGCAACTCGCTGGAAGAGGCTTGCTTCTTTGCTAACGCCGCCGCGGGCGTGGTGGTAGGCAAGCTCGGCACCTCCACCGTCTCGCCGATTGAGCTGGAAAATGCGGTGCGCGGCCGCGCCGATACCGGCTTCGGCGTGATGAGCGAAAGCGAACTCCAGCAGGCGGTTGCCGCCGCCCGCAAACGCGGCGAGAAAGTGGTAATGACCAACGGCGTGTTCGACATTCTGCACGCCGGCCACGTCTCCTATCTGGCCAACGCGCGACGCCTCGGGGATCGCCTGATTGTGGCGGTGAACAGCGACGCCTCAACCCGCCGCCTGAAAGGCGAAACCCGGCCCGTGAACCCGCTGGATCAGCGGATGATCGTACTGGGCGCGCTGGAGTCGGTGGACTGGGTGGTCTCTTTTGAAGAAGATACGCCGCAGCGGCTGATTGCCGGCATCCTGCCCGATCTGCTGGTCAAGGGCGGCGACTATCGCCCCGAACAGATTGCCGGCAGTGAAGAGGTGTGGGCCAACGGCGGTGAGGTAATGGTGCTGAACTTCGAAGATGGCTGCTCCACCACCAACATCATCAAGAAGATCCAGCGCGACAGCTGATCCCGCGCTCGCGCCTGACGCCCCGCCTCGCGGGGCGTTTTTTTGCCAAAAAAAAACGGCCCCCGAATCGGGAGCCGCTCTTCACGCTGAAAAAAAATTATTTCTTCTGCGCGCGCTCGTAGGAGGCGATGATTTCAGCTTTGGCCGCTTCCGCGTTTTCCCAGCCGTCAACTTTAACCCACTTGCCTTTTTCCAGATCTTTGTAGTGCTCAAAGAAGTGGGTGATCTGCGCTTTCAGCAGTTCCGGCAGGTCGTTCACATCTTTGATGTGATCGTACTCTTTGCTCAGCTTGGTGTGCGGAACCGCAACCAGCTTGGCGTCTTCACCGGATTCGTCGGTCATTTTCAGTACGCCAACCGGACGGCAGCGGATCACAGAGCCCGGCTCCAGCGGATACGGAGTCGGGACCAGCACGTCAACCGGGTCGCCATCCAGGGACAGGGTGTGGTTGATGTAGCCGTAGTTGCACGGGTAGAACATCGCGGTAGACATGAAACGGTCAACGAACAGCGCGCCGCTGTCTTTGTCCACTTCATATTTGATCGGATCGGCATTGGCCGGAATTTCGATAACGACGTAGATGTCTTCAGGCAGTTCTTTGCCCGCCGGAACGTTCAGTAAGCTCATGTCTGATTCCTTAAAATGGAGGTCAATCAAGTGCCGGACATTATAGCCAACTGAGTCTGAATGTCGTGAATTCTTTTACCCGCAGCCCTTACTCTCGCTAAAAATAAGACCTGTTGAAGGATGAAAAATCCATAAACACAGCCGTGCGCTGAATACCCATATGAAAGCGTTTACAAATTTGGTTCGCTCTTTACTGAAGTGTGATATTGCGCAGTTTGTTGCGATTAACGTTGTCTATAGTTTTCGATAGTTGACGCTTTTTATAACAATAACCCTGCGAGGATACATCATATGTGGAAGCGCTTACTTCTTGTCTCTGCAGTCTCTGCCGCCCTGTCGTCTGCGGCGCTGGCCGCGCCGCTAACGGTCGGTTTTTCTCAGGTAGGTTCGGAATCCGGCTGGCGTGCCGCGGAAACCAGCGTGGCAAAAAGCGAGGCTCAAAAGCGGGGGATTACGCTAAAAATTGCCGACGGCCAGCAAAAGCAGGAGAACCAAATTAAGGCCGTGCGCTCGTTTATCGCTCAGGGCGTGGACGCAATATTTATTGCGCCGGTTGTCGCCACCGGCTGGGAGCCCGTTCTCAAAGAGGCGAAGCGGGCTGATATTCCGGTACTGCTGCTCGACCGCTCTATTGATGTGAAAGATAAATCGCTGTACATGACCACCGTGACCGCCGACAACGTTCTGGAAGGCAAGCTTATCGGCGACTGGCTGGTTAAAACCGAAAACGGCAAACCCTGCAACGTCGTGGAACTACAGGGGACGGTGGGTGCCAGCGTTGCCATCGACCGTAAGAAAGGTTTCACAGAGGCTATCGCCGGTGCGCCTAACATCAAGGTTATTCGCTCCCAGTCCGGCGACTTTACCCGCAGCAAGGGTAAAGAGGTGATGGAGAGCTTTATCAAGGCTGAGAACGGCGGCAAAAATATTTGTATGGTCTATGCCCATAACGACGATATGGCCATTGGCGCTATCCAGGCAATTAAAGAGGCGGGCCTGAAGCCGGGGAAAGACATCCTGACCGGCTCCATCGACGGCGTGCCGGATATTTATAAAGCGATGCAGGCCGGAGAGGCCAACGCTAACGTCGAGCTGACGCCGGATATGGCCGGACCGGCCTTTGATGCGCTGGAAAAATTCAAAAAAGACGGCACCGTACCGCCGAAGTTAACCCTCACCGAGTCCCGGCTGTATCTGCCAGCCGACGCCCAGGCGCAGCTGGATAAGAAAAAGGGCATGGGCTACTAACCTCACATCCCCGCAGGCGGCCCTCTTCCGCCGGGAGAGGGCGCGCTGAGTAACTTTCTCAGGATCGCGCATTTCTGGAGCTGAATCATGAGCACAATATCCGCACAGCCGGAGTTACTGCGCACGGAAGGCTTAAGTAAGAGTTTCCCCGGCGTTAAGGCGCTGGATAATGTCGATTTCAGCCTGCGGCGCGGCGAAATCATGGCGCTTCTGGGAGAGAACGGCGCCGGGAAATCGACCCTCATTAAGACGCTGACCGGTGTTTATCAGGCCGACCGGGGTACGGTCTGGCTGGAAGGCGAGACCATCGCGCCAAAAAGCACCGCCCACGCCCAGCAGCTCGGCATCGGCACGGTTTATCAGGAGGTCAATCTGCTGCCGAACATGTCGGTGGCGGATAATCTGTTTATTGGCCGCGAACCCCGGCGTTTTGGGCTGATCCGCCGTGGGGAGATGACCGAGCGGGCCACGGGGCTGATGGCGTCCTACGGTTTTTCCCTCGACGTTACCCAGCCGCTGAACCGCTTTTCGGTAGCGATGCAGCAGATTGTCGCCATCTGCCGCGCAATCGATCTCTCCGCGAAGGTGCTGATCCTCGATGAACCCACCGCCAGCCTCGACGCGCAGGAGGTGGAGATGCTGTTTACCCTGATGCGCCAGCTGCGCGATCGCGGCGTCAGCCTGATTTTCGTCACCCATTTTCTCGATCAGGTTTATCAGGTTTGCGATCGCATTACCGTATTGCGCAACGGCGGCTTCGTCGGCTGCCGGGAGGCGGCTTCGCTGCCGCAGGTTGAGCTGGTGAAAATGATGCTTGGCCGCGCGCTGGATAGCGAGGCGCTCCACCGGGCCGGACGCACGCTGCTCAGCGATAAGCCGGTGGCAGCATTCAGCGGCTACGGCAAAAAAGGGGTGATAGCCCCGTTCGATCTGCAGGTCCGGCCCGGAGAGATTGTCGGACTGGCGGGGCTGTTGGGTTCGGGACGCACGGAAATGGCCGAGACTATCTTTGGTATCAAACCGGCAGACAGCGGCAGCGCTGAAATTAAGGGCAAACCCCAGCGCCTGCGATCTCCGCGTCAGGCCTCGCGCCTCGGGATCGGCTTTTGCCCGGAAGATCGCAAAACCGACGGCATTATCGGTGCGGCGTCGGTGCGGGAAAATATTATCCTCGCCCTTCAGGCCCAGCGAGGCTGGCTGCGGCCACTATCGCGGCGGGAGCAGAATGACATCGCCAGCCGCTTCATTCGCCAGCTGGGGATCCGTACCCCCAGCGCCGAGCAGCCCATCGAGTTTCTCTCCGGCGGCAATCAGCAGAAGGTGCTGCTTTCCCGCTGGCTGCTCACCCGACCGCAGTTCCTGATCCTTGATGAGCCTACCCGCGGTATTGACGTCGGGGCACACGCGGAGATCATTCGCCTGATTGAGACGCTCTGCGCCGACGGGCTGGCGCTGCTGGTTATCTCCTCCGAACTTGAGGAACTGGTGGGCTATGCGGATCGGGTCATTATTCTGCGCGATCGCCGACAGGTGGCGGAGATCTCCGTTGAGGCACTGTCGGTAACGGCGATCGTCAATGCGATCGCGGCATAAGGAGCTTCCCGTGATGTCAGGTTCTGTTTCTCCCGCGTCGCCAAAGCGGCGGCTGTGCTGGCCTACTGGCACACCGCAAATAGCGGCCCTGCTGCTGGTGCTGCTCATTGACAGCCTTGTCTCGCCGCACTTCTTCCAGGTGGTGCTGCAGGATGGGCGGCTGTTCGGAAGCCCAATCGATATTCTCAATCGTGCGGCGCCGGTCGCGCTGCTGGCCATCGGTATGACGCTGGTGATCGCCACCGGTGGAATCGATCTTTCGGTTGGTGCGGTGATGGCCATCTCCGGCGCAACGGCGGCATCAATGGTGGTGGCAGGTCACGCGCTGCCCGTGGTGCTGCTGGCGGCACTGGCAACCGGGGCGCTGGCGGGCTTGTGGAATGGCATTTTGGTGGCGGTGCTGAAAATTCAGCCCTTTGTCGCCACCCTGATTTTAATGGTTGCCGGGCGCGGCGTGGCGCAGCTTATCACCGCCGGGCAGATCGTGACATTTGACTCGCCGGCGCTGGCGTGGCTCGGCAGCGGCCGACTGCTGCTGTTTCCGGCGCCGGTGATGATTGCCCTGCTGACGCTGGTCGTTTTCTGGCTGGTTATTCGCAAAACGGCGCTGGGGATGTTTATTGAAGCGGCGGGGATCAATCTTCGCGCGGCTAAAAATGCCGGGGTAAATACCCGGGTTGTGGTGATGCTGACTTACATCTTGAGCGGCATCTGCGCCGCGATAGCCGGGATCGTGGTCGCAGCGGACATTCGCGGCGCGGACGCTAATAACGCCGGATTGTGGCTGGAGCTGGATGCCATTCTGGCCGTCGTCATTGGCGGCGGATCGCTGATGGGCGGGCGCTTTAACATGCTGCTCTCGGTGGTGGGCGCGCTCATTATCCAGGGGATGAATACCGGCATACTGCTCTCTGGCTTTCAGCCGGAACTTAATCAGGTGGTGAAAGCGGTTGTCGTACTCTGCGTGCTGGTCGTGCAGTCCCCGCGCTTTATCGCCCTGCTAAAACGAGGCCGCCGCCATGCTAAAACGTAATCTGCCGCTAATGATCACTCTCGGGGTCTTCGTGCTCGGCTATCTGTACTGCCTGACCCAGTTTCCGGGGTTCGCCTCCACGCGGGTGATTTGCAACATCCTTACCGATAATGCCTTTCTCGGAATTATCGCGGTAGGAATGACCTTTGCGATCCTCTCCGGCGGGATCGATCTTTCCGTCGGCTCGGCGGTGGCGTTTACCGGGGTCTTTCTGGCGAAGGCCATCGGCGACTGGGGATTGTCGCCGCTGCTGGCATTTCCGCTGGTGCTGGTGATGGGCTGCGCCTTCGGCGCGTTCATGGGGCTGCTCATTGATGCGCTGAAGATCCCCGCGTTTATCATTACTCTGGCCGGAATGTTTTTCCTGCGCGGCGTCAGCTATCTCATCTCTGAGGCATCGATCCCCATCGATCATCCCATCTACGAGCAGCTGTCGGACATGGGCTGGTCAATTCCCGGAGGAGGGCGGCTTAGCGCGATGGGACTGCTGATGCTGCTGGTGGTGGTGTTGGGTATGCTGCTGGCGCACCGCACGCGCTTTGGCAATCAGGTATATGCAATCGGTGGAAGCGCGGCGTCGGCGGGGCTGATGGGGATTTCTACCCGCAGCACCACCGTGCGTATTTATATGCTCTCTACGGGGCTGGCGACGCTGGCGGGGATCGTGTTCTCCATCTATACCCAGGCAGGCTACGCGTTGGCGGGGGTTGGCGTGGAGCTGGACGCTATCGCATCCGTTGTTATTGGCGGTACGCTGCTCAGCGGCGGCGTAGGCACGGTACTGGGCACGCTGTTCGGGGTCGGCATTCAGGGGCTGATTCAGACTTACATCAATTTTGACGGCACCCTGAGTTCGTGGTGGACCAAAATCGCGATTGGTATTTTGCTGTTTATCTTCATTGCGCTGCAGCGCGGATTAACGCTGCTGTGGGAGCGCCGACAAAATGCCCCGGTGACGCGGGTGGCCTCTCACTCCTGATACCGCACGCGGGCCGCTCAAGACAGGCCGGGCAACTTTTGCTACAGTGCCCGCTGTCTGAACGGAGTGGGGAAGGTATGGCGTCTTTAAAAGATGTTGCGCAGATGGCGGGGGTGTCGATGATGACCGTCTCCCGCGTCATTAACCAGACGGGAGCCGTCTCTTCTGCCACTCGCGACAGGGTGATGCAGGCGATTGAAACCCTCCACTACGTGCCGGACTTGTCGGCGCGTAAAATGCGCACCCAGGGTTCCCGCCCGTCGACCCTGGCGGTACTGGCGCAGGATACGGCCACCACGCCGTTCTCGGTCGATATGCTGCTGGCCATTGAGCACACCGCCAGCGAGTTTGGCTGGAACAGCTTTCTTATTAATATTTTCTCGGAAGATGACGCCCGGCGGGCCACCCGCCAGCTGCTGGCCCACCGCCCGGACGGCATTATTTACACCACCATGGGGCTGCGCCAGGTGGTGCTGCCTGCCGAACTGGCGGAAGAAAACTGCGTGCTGGCCAACTGCACCAGCGACGATCCCGCCCGGCCCGCCTATATCCCCGATGATTTTGACGCCCAGTACCGGGCCACGCAGCACCTGATTGCCAGAGGCTATAAAAAGCCGCTCTGCTTTTGGCTGCCGGAGGGGGCTATCGCAGCGCGCCTGCGCCGGCAGGGCTTTGAGCAGGCCTGGCGCGAGGCGGGAAATAGCCTCGACGACGTGCAGCAGTACCATATGCTGCCCGGAGACGAGCACTATGTCGATCTCGCGGCGCTGCTTGCCCCGCGGCTGGCAAACGGCAGGCCCGATTTTGACGTGCTGGTGTGCGGCAACGATCGCGCGGCGTTTGTCGCCTATCAGGTTCTTTTCGCCCGTGGCCTGCGCGTGCCTGAAGATGTGGCGGTGCTCGGCTTTGACAATATGGTCGGCGTCGGCGATCTGTTTTTGCCGCCGCTGACCACCGTGCAGCTGCCGCACGATGTTATCGGGCGCGAGGCGGCGCTGCATATTATTGAAGGACGCGAGAAGCGCGGGCAGCACCGTATTCACTGCCCGCTGCTGGTGCGTCAGTCAGCCTGAATCGCTGCCAGCGTCCATAATTCCCCCCGGCACAGCATCGCTTCATCCTGCGCGGCGTACAGGTGCAGGCTGCGGTTATCGTCGGCAGGATAAATTCGGCTACTCAATACCGCCTCTCCCTCATTGACGAACACCTCCACGGAGGACCGGTCGACGAAAATGCGCAGGCTCAGCAGCACGCCCGGCGGCAGCGGTATGCTGCGGTAGCCGTCCAGCCCGGCCTGCGGATAGCACCGCCAGAGCACCAGCCGGCGCGCCTGATTATCCACGTACAGACGCAGCCCGTCGCCGAGCCGCAGGCCGTAGTGCTCGGCCCGGCTGGCCTGGGTATCCCACGTCAGCAGCAGCTCGCTGCGGGTTATGTGCGTCGCGACCTGCTGCTCACCCGAGAGCGTGCCGGACGGCAGCGGGGCCGACGACTGGCGCAAGGCAAGAAGCTCGTCCACCGGCCGCTGGCGCAGCGCGCCGTTCTCCTCGGTTATCTCGCGCGGCAGCGTCATGCAGCCTGCCCAGCCCTCGGCTTTCGACGGCATCGAAGACTCCCACATGTCCATCCAGCCGATGATAATCCGCCGGCCGTCGGCGGCGCTGAAGCTCTGGGGGGCATAGAAATCGTGGCCGTGATCCAGTTCGCGAAACGGGCCGGCGGGGATAAACGCGCCGCCGGGCTGCCAGCGCCCGGCAATCGTCCCGCTCTGAAACAGATTGCGGAACGCATAGCCGCAGGGGCGCATTCCCTGAGGCGAGAACATCAGATAGTGCTGCTCGCCCAGCGGGAAGAAATCGGGGCACTCCCACATGTAGCTCTCCCCGTCGTTCGCCCCGGCGAGCACCCGCTCAAACGTCCAGTCGCGCAGCGTCTCGCCGCGATAGAGTAAAACCTGCCCGCAGTCGCGGTCGTCCCGGGCGCCAACCACCATCCACCAGGTCCCGTCCTGGCGCCAGACTTTCGGATCGCGAAAGTGCATGATGCCGTCGGGGGGGGCCAGTACTTCACCCTGTTTTTCGAAATGTACGCCGTCGCGGCTGGTGGCGAGGCACTGCACCTGGCGGATGGCCGCGTCGTTGCCCACGCCGTCCAGCCAGGCGTGGCCGGTGTAGATCAGCGATAGCACGCCGTCATCGTCCACCGCGCTGCCGGAGAAGCAGCCGTCAGGATCTTCAACATCGCCGGGAGCCAGCGCGATGGGCTGGTGCTGCCAGTGCACCATATCTTTGCTGGTGGCGTGCCCCCAGTGCATCGGCCCCCAGTGTTCGCTCATGGGATGATGCTGGTAAAATGCGTGATACAGCCCGTTGAACCAGATAAGCCCGTTAGGATCGTTCATCCAGCCGGCGGGCGGCGCCAGGTGATAGTGCGGATAATAGCGGCTGCCGCGCCCCGCGCGCATTTTCTCCAGGCCCGCCTGTGCAAGCTGTAAACGCTGCTTCATTTTTACTTCCTTCCATCGCCGGTTATCTCATTTTTCAAGTTCGATTGTTAACGTTAACTTTAAGATAAAGGAACTGGTTTTAGCGTTTTTTTGCGATGTTAATCACAATTGTTAACGTTAACATTGCTGTTTTGTGATCCACGCAGCACACCGCCTGAAATCGACTTTTTTTAGCGCAGGGAAGGTCTTATCAATGAGCAATCAGATTACGGAGAGGGAACACAATGACAGCCAAAGTGTGGGTACTGGGCGATGCAGTGGTGGATCTTATCCCGGCGGAGTCCGGCGGGGAGCTGCTGATGCCGTGTCCCGGCGGCGCGCCGGCTAACGTCGCCGTGGGCGTCGCCCGGCTGGGCGGAAACAGCGCCTTTATTGGCCGGGTCGGCGACGATCCGTTTGGCCAGATGATGATGCGCACGCTGGCGCGCGAGCGGGTAGACGTGCGCTACATGACGCTGGACGGCTTCCGCCGCACGTCGACGGTGCTGGTGGCGCTGAATGACGCGGGCGAGCGCACCTTCACCTTTATGGTCAGGCCGGGCGCCGATCTGTTTTTACAGGCTGCTGATTTGCCCGCATTCGGGCCCGGCGAGTGGCTGCACCTGTGCTCCATTGCGCTTTCGGCGGAGCCGTCCCGATCGGCGGCATTTGCGGCGATGAACGCCGTAAAGCGGGCGGGCGGCTTTGTCAGCGTCGATCCGAATATTCGTGAAGATCTCTGGCAGGACCCGGCGCTGCTTAAGGCGTGCCTGCACAGGGCACTGACCCTGGCGGATGTGGTGAAGCTCTCGGTGGAGGAGCTGCTGTTTCTGACTGGCGGCGAGCAGGATGAGGCGGCAATTCAGGGGCTGGCGGCGGCGTACGGCACGACGCTGCTGCTGGTGACCGAAGGTAAAGAGGGCGTTCGCGTCTGCTGGCGCGGCGCGGTGCGCCGCTACTGTGCCGACGAGGTGGAGAGCGTGGATACTACCGGCGCCGGAGATGCGTTCGTTGCCGGTCTGCTGGCCGGCCTCGCGGAGCGGGGCTTTCCGGACAGCGACGCGGCGCTGGCGCCGCTGGTTGCGCAAGCCCAGGCCTGCGGCGCGCTGGCGGTAACCGCCCGGGGGGCGATGACCGCGCTGCCCCGCAGGGAGGCGCTGGCGCGTTTCTGTTAGTCAGACCGGCGGGCCGGCCAGGCCCGCTTAGATAATCACTCAGCGTCGAGGATGACGTATGACGATGACAATTCCATTTCGAAACCCCTACTACCGGTTCGCGTCCGGCTACTCGTTTCTGTTTTTTATTTCGTGGTCGCTGTGGTGGTCGCTGTACGCCATCTGGCTGAAGCGGGATCTGGGGCTCACCGGCGCCGAGCTGGGAACGCTCTATTCAGTGAACCAGTTCACCAGCATGCTGTTTATGGTGGTCTACGGCGTGGTGCAGGACCGGCTCGGGCTCAACAAGCAGTTGATTTGGGGGATGTGCGCCATTCTGGTGCTGACCGGCCCGTTCATTATTTACCTCTACGAACCGCTGCTGCAAAGCCACTTCTCGCTGGGGCTGGTGCTGGGTTCCGTGTTCTTCGGGCTGGGCTATCTGGCGGGCAACGGGCTGCTGGACAGCTTTATGGAGAAGATGTCCCGCGCCTACGATTTTGAATACGGCACCTCCCGCGCCTGGGGCTCCCTCGGCTATGCCGTGGGGGCGCTGTGCGCCGGAGTGTTCTTCAGCATTAATCCGCACATTAACTTCTGGCTGGTCTCGCTGTGCGGCGCGCTTTTTATTCTAATCAATATCCGGTTTCGGGTTGATGCGGGAACCACGCAGCAGTTCAGCGGCAATAAAGTGAGCAGGGCCGATTTTATCGGCGTCTTTAAAGACGTCAGGTTTTGGGTGCTGGTGCTGTTTATTGTCGGCACCTGGTCCTTCTACACCATTTACGATCAGCAGCTGTTTCCGGTGTTCTATGCCGGGCTTTTTGACTCTCCCGAGACGGGCGCACGCATCTACGGCTATCTCAATGCCTTTCAGGTGGTGCTGGAAGCGCTGAGCATGGCGATGATGCCCTTTTTTATCAACCGCATCGGCCCGAGGAACGGCCTGCTGCTCAGCGTGATGATCATGATGCTGCGCATTCTCTCCTGCGCAATCTTCAGCGATCCGTGGATTATCTCGCTGGTGAAGCTGCTGCACGCCATTGAAGTTCCGCTGGGCGTGATTTCGGTGTTTAAGTACGCGATAACCAACTTCGATCGCCGGCTGTCGTCGACGATTTATCTGGTGGGCTTTCAGATTGCCAGCTCGGTGGGGATTGTGGTGCTGTCGCTGCCGGTGGGCATGCTGTTTGACGCGGCGGGATATCAAACCGTGTTTTACACCATTTCGGTCATCATCTTTTTCCTGCTGATTTTTGGCGCGCTGTTCCTCAGCCGGCAGCGGGAGTGTCCCGAGCCCGGCGCGGCGCTGGAAGGCGCCGCCTGAAATAAAAAAGCCGCAGCGTGTAAAACCGCTGCGGCAGCCGTGGTTACTGCACCGTCTTTTCAGACGCGGGCATCAGGCATCCGGGAACTCGCGCATAAAGCGCTCAACGTCATCCACCATGTGGTTGTTGCCGACAAAGAACGGGCGGCGCTCGTGCAGGGCGGTCGGTTCGATATCGAGAATGCGCATTTTGCCGTCGCTGGCCTTACCGCCCGCCTGCTCGGCGAGGAACGCCATCGGGTTGCACTCGTACAGCAGGCGCAGCTTGCCTTGCGGATGGCTGGCGGTGCTCGGGTAGAGGTAGATGCCGCCCTTGAGCAGGTTGCGGTGGAAGTCGGCAACCAGTGAGCCGATGTAGCGCGACGTGTACGGGCGCTGGGTCGACTTGTCTTCTTCCTGGCAGAATTTCAGGTATTTTTTCACGCCGTTGGGGAATTTGATGTAGTTACCTTCGTTAATGGAGTAGGTATTGCCCTTTTCGGGGAACTCCATCTTCTCCTGGCTCAGGCAGAACACGCCCAGAGACGGATCGTAGGTAAAGGCGTGAACGCCGCAGCCGGTGGTGTACACCAGCATGGTGGAGGAGCCGTACACCACGTAGCCTGCGGCAACCTGCTTGTTGCCCGGCTGCAGGAAATCTTCTTCGGTGACGGGCGTGCCCACCGGCGTTACGCGGCTGTAGATGGAGAAGATAGTCCCGACGGAGACGTTAACGTCGATGTTGGAGGAGCCATCCAGCGGATCCATCAGCACCACGTATTTCGCATGCTCGCAGCCGTCGAAAATAACGATGTCATCTTCTTCCTCTGAGGCGATACCGGCGACAATATCACGGGCCTTCAGTGCGGCTTTCAGCTTTTCGTTAGCGAACAGATCCAGCTTCTGCTGGGTTTCGCCCTGCACATTCTCGACACCGCTGGCACCCAGGATATCGACCAGTCCGGCCTTGTTGATATCGCGGTGGATGATCTTGGCGCCCAGTTTTATTGCCGACAGCAAAGCAGTGAGTTCACCGGTTGCGTGCGAGAACTCGTGCTGCTTCTCAACAATAAATTCACCTAACGTTTTCATAACACATTCCCTGCAATTGAGATGGAGTAATGCCGTTTGAGCCATCAATCTTAACAAACTATCCCGGCGGGACGTACAGGTGAATCGCGCCAGCAAGTGTAACAATTGGCGGAAATGCGTTTCTCACCCGGGAAACATGTGAGTAAAATGTGCCGCTGATGAAAGAGGAACGGTGAAGAATGCGCATTCATATTTTGGGAATCTGTGGCACCTTTATGGGCGGTCTGGCGATGCTTGCCCGTTCGCTTGGGCACGACGTGACCGGATCGGACGCCAACGTCTATCCGCCGATGAGCACGCTGCTCGAGGAGCAGGGCATCTCGCTGATTGAGGGCTACGACGCCAGCCAGCTTGAGCCTCAGCCCGATCTGGTGATTATCGGCAACGCCATGACCCGCGGCAATCCGTGCGTTGAGGCGGTGCTGGAGAAAAATATTCCGTACATGTCCGGCCCGCAGTGGCTGCACGATTTCGTGCTGCGCGACCGCTGGGTTGTGGCGGTAGCCGGAACCCACGGTAAAACCACCACCGCCGGCATGGCGACCTGGATCCTTGAAGCGTGCGGTTACAAACCCGGCTTCGTGATCGGCGGCGTGCCGGGGAATTTCGAGGTTTCCGCCCGTCTCGGCGACAGCCCGTTCTTCGTTATCGAAGCCGACGAGTACGACTGCGCCTTCTTCGACAAGCGCTCCAAATTCGTACACTACTGCCCGCGTACCCTGATCCTCAATAATCTCGAGTTCGATCACGCGGATATTTTTGACGATCTGAAAGCGATTCAGAAACAGTTCCACCACCTGGTGCGCATCGTCCCGGGACAGGGCCGCATTATCTGGCCGGAAAATGATATTAACCTCAAGCACACCCTGGCGATGGGCTGCTGGAGCGAGCAGGAGCTGGTGGGCGAGCAGGGCCACTGGCAGGCGAAGAAAATCACCACCGACGCTGCCGAGTGGGAAGTGTGGCTCGACGGTGCGAAAGTCGGCCAGGTCAAGTGGGGCCTGGTGGGCGAGCACAACATGCATAACGGCCTGATGGCGATTGCCGCCGCGCGCCACGTGGGCGTAACGCCCGCCGACGCTGCCGATGCGCTGGGCTCGTTTGTGAACGCCCGCCGCCGCCTCGAGCTGCGCGGCGAAGCCAACGGCGTGACTGTTTATGACGACTTTGCCCACCACCCGACCGCGATCCTGGCGACGCTGCAGGCGCTGCGCGGAAAAGTGGGCGGCACCGCGCGTATTCTGGCGGTACTGGAGCCGCGCTCTAACACCATGAAAATGGGCGTCAGCAAGGACGACCTTGCCCCGGCGCTGGGCCGCGCCGATGAAGTGTTCCTGCTTCAGCCGCAGCACATTCCGTGGCAGGTGGCCGAAGTGGCGGAAGCCTGCGTGCAGCCGGCCCACTGGAGCGCCGACGTGGACGCGCTGGTGGAGATGATTGTCAAAAAAGCGCAACCGGGCGACCATATTCTGGTGATGAGTAACGGCGGCTTCGGCGGCATTCACCAGAAGCTGCTCGATAAGCTTGCTGCCAAAGCGCAGGCGTAATCCCTGCAGTCGGGACGAGGCCAGCGGAGTTAGCGCTGGCCTTTTTTATATTCCTTTTGAATTCACTACGATCCCCGGAACAACATTCATGATGACTGACTCCTTAAATCCCGACGTGATTTATCACGGGGGTAAAATCTACACGGCGGACGCGCGCGACAGCTTTTGCGAGGCGATCGCCATTGCGCAGGGTTATATCGCCGCCGTCGGCAGCAGCGACGCGCTGCTCAAGCTGGCAGGAGAACACACGGAGGTGATTGATCTGGAGGGGAAAGTTATGCTCCCCGGCCTTATTGATAGCCACATGCACCCGTTTTGGGGCGGCAAGCAGCTGCGCGGCTGCAACCTTAACTACGCGGCGCTTACCGTTGAGCAGACGCTGGCGATTATCCAGCAGCATCTGGACGACGATCCGCTGCAGGATCCCGACGACTGGCTGTCGGTGAGCGCCTGGCAGCGCCAGGGCATGGTGCCCGCCGGAGCGGACATGAGCCGCGCGCTGCTGGATACTCTCAATACCCGCCGCCCGGTGGTGCTGTTCTCCAACGATTGCCATACGCTGGCGGCCAACAGCCGGGCGCTGGAGATGCTGGGTATCGACGAGCAGACGCCGGTGCCGGCAGACGGTAAAATCGGCCGCGACGCCCGCGGGCGCCTGAACGGCATCCTGGAAGACGCTCCCGCGATGCGCGCTTTTGACAGCATCCCTACCGGTACGCCGGAGCAGTGCGAGCTGATCGCCCGCCACGTCCAGAAGGTGCTTAACCAGCAGGGCGTTACCACCGTGATGGACACCCGGGTGTACGACGAGCAGCTGATCGCCTTCGCCGCCCTGCGCGATCGCGGGGAGCTGACGCTGCGCATGTGCGGCGCGCGGGAAATTACTCCCGACAGCGTAGACGGCCCGCAGGACGCGGCCCGGGCGATGGACGAGATCGTCGCCTTTAACCAGCGCTGGAACGACGCGCAGTGGCAGCCCGCGCCGGGCTTTGGCCTGACCCACGTGAAGTTCTTCGTCGACGGCGTACTCCAGCCGCCGACTATGACCGCCTCGCTGCTGCAGCCGTACCGCAAGAATCGCGGCACTCACGCCAGCCCGGACTGGCAGGACACCGATGAGTGCGGCGATCTGTACTTCACCAAAGACGTTTTTGAATCCCTGATCGACCAGTGCGGCCGCGCGGGTGTTCATCCGCACATGCACACCGTGGGCGACGGCGCCATTGAGATGACTCTCGACGCGCTGGAGAAGATGCGCAAGGCGTGGCCGGATAAAGACCTCCGCCCGGGGCTGGCGCATAACGAGCTGGCGGCGGCGCACCAGTACGCTCGCTTTGCCGAACTCGACGCCTCGGCGGTGCTCTCCTACCAGTGGGCGGGGCTGCCCGGCGTGCTGATAAGCGAGGAGCGGGAGATGCTCGGGGAAGCGCGCTTCCCGCACCTGGAGCCCCAGGGGCGTTTTCTGGACGCCGGCGCGCGGGTGGCCTACGGCAGCGACTGGCCCATTGACCGGCTTGATGAATGGTACAACCTGCAGGTGGCGATGACCCGCCGGGCGTGGGATGCCGACGGCCAGCCCGCCGGGCCTCGGCTGGATAACGATCGCGACCTGACGCTGATTGAAGTGCTGCGCTCGGCCACTATCGACGCGGCGTTTATGATTGCCCGCGACAGTGAAGTGGGCTCGCTGGAGGCGGGCAAGCTGGCGGATGTTATCGTGCTGGAGCAGGATATTTTCACCCGCCCGCCGGAAACGCTGTACCAGACGCGGGTTCTGCGCACCGTAGTTGGCGGTAAAACCGTCTGGCAGAGCGCGTAATGTAATTATGGGAAGGCGGCTCCGGCGCGAGGTATGGCCGGGCCGTTAACCGTTTCAGGATGGACGGCAGCGCAACAGGGAGTGATACCCGTCATACTTCAAGCTGCTTGCGCGTTGGCTGCGTTCGCTCACCCCGGTCACTTACTCCAGTAAGCTCCCGGGGATTCACTCACTTGCCGCCTTCAAGCAACTCGAATTATTTTGGGTATAGGCCTGAACAGGACCTCCGTTTTGCTTTTCAAATCACGCCCCCTGTGCAAAAGTGCGTCCTCTTTTTTTCGCTTACAACGGCGCCGCACGCTGCGCCAGGAGATGATACGGGAATGCCACAAACACTTCAGTTACGAAGAGTGCTTAAAACACCAGCGCTTGTTGCGTTTGGCCTCGCCTATATGGTGCCGCTCGGGGTGTTTACCACCTACGGTCAGGTTACCGTACTCAGCGAAGGGCATCTGCCCGTCGCCTACCTCGTCACCGTGGTGACGATTCTGTTTACCGCCCTGAGCTATTGTCGAATGACCCGCGCGCTGCCGCTGGCGGGCTCCGCCTTTTCGTACGTGCAGCGCAGCTTCGGCGGTAAAATGGGATTCCTGGTGGGCTGGGCGCAGATTCTGGATTATCTGTTTTTACCGATCCTTAACTATCTGGTGCTGGGCATTTTTCTGCACGAGGCATTTCCGGCGATCCCGGCTGCGGCATTTGTGCTGGCCTCCATTATTTCCGTTAGCTTCCTGAATATTATCGGCGTCAGGCTGCTGACTTCGGTGAACTTTACCCTGATCGCCGCCCAGCTGGTGTTCATCGTCCTGTTTATCACTCTGTCGTTCAGCCACGCCGATCTCAGCCCCGAGGCGCTGATGCGCCCGCTGCTGGTCAACAGCGGCCACTTTAGCGGGCTGCTGGCCGGCGCGGCGGTGCTGTGCCTGGCCTTTCTCGGCTTTGACGCCATTGCGACCATGGCAGAAGAGGCTGACGACGCGAAGCGCACCCTGCCGCGGGCGATTATCATCACCGTGTTGCTGGCGGGGGTTATCTTTATCGCCGTCTCCTACGCCGCGCACCTGATCTATCCCGACTGGAAATCGCTGATCCCGGTGCAGGACACCGCCAGCCTGGTGGTGTCCGAAAAAGCGGGCGGCAAGTGGATGTATAACTTCTTTATGGCTGCCTATCTCACCGGCGTGTACGCCTCGGCGATGACTGCGCAGACCGGCGTGTCGCGTATTTTCTACGCCATGGGCCGCGAGGGCGTGCTGCCGAAAAAAATCTTCTACCATCTGCATCCGCGCTTTCGTACTCCGAACCGGGCGATTATTTTTGTGGCGCTGATTTCGCTGGCGGCGCTGGAGCTGAGCCTGGATCTGGTGGTGTCGATGATAAGCTTCGGCGCGCTGGTGGCGTTCACCTTCGTCAACCTGAGCGTCATCAAACATTTTCTGATTAACGAGAAACAGCGCGGGGCGGCGGCCCTGTTTCGCTACGGCCTGCTGCCGTTGATGGGCGTGGGCATGTCGGTGTGGCTGTGGACTAACCTGGCGCCGGACGCGCTGAAGGTCGGGCTGATCTGGCTGGCGATTGGCTTTGCCTGGCTGCTGGTGCTGACCCGCGGCCTGCGTAAAGACACGCCTTCCGTTAAACGCGATGATATTGCCCATTTGATTGACTGAGAGACTGGCCCGCGGCGCGGGCCAGCGTTAACGAGCAGGACATTATGTTAACCCATACAAAAATAACCTCTGTGGAGTCGGCGCTGTTTCAGCATCTGGATGCGCTTTACGCTTCGGCCTTTCCCCACCACGAGCAGCGCCAGATGGCGGCCAAGCTCGCAGCTATCGCCAATCCGCACTACGCGCTGGAGGCCTGGTTCGACGGGGAGCAGTTCGTGGGGCTGAGCGGCTGCTGGGTATTTGGCGACTACCTTTATGTGGAGCATCTGGCGGTGGACAGCAGCCTGCGCTCGCAGGGCTACGGCAAGCGCCTGCTGGGGCAGATCCTGACCCGCGCGCCGGTGACCATCCTCGAAATCGATCCGCTGACTACCGAGATTGCCCGCAAGCGGCTGCGTTTTTATGAATCGATGGGATTCGTTGCTAATTCCTGGCCGCACGTGCATCCGGCCTATCACGAAGGAGTGGCGGGCCACGATCTGATCGTGCTCAGCTACCCTGCGCCGCTGGACGCGCGGGCCTATCAGCGCTTTAACGATGACCTGTGCCAGCAGGTGATGAAGGATGTGACGGCAGCGTAATAGCCTGCTGCAAACGACAGCCGGCAGCCTCGTTAGCGGCTGCCGGTTTTTTTATGCCCGGCGCTCCCATGCCGGTGCAGCATTACTCTTTGGCAATTGGCGTATCGCTGACGTCGATCTTTTTATCGCCCTGAATTGCGGCAATTTTCTTTTCCACCTCGGCCACCTGGGCGTGGTCGTGCAGCAGGGTATAGGTCAGATCGAACTGGGTGCTGGCGCCCGGTTGCAGCTGCTTCACGCGCTTCTGCTGGCGCTCGATGGTGACCGGATAGGCGTAGCTGGTGCCCGGTTCGATGCCGGTGACGTAGCCCTGCTTGAGGGTATCGGTGTTCTTCCACATCGTCAGTACCGGCAACTGTTCGGTGTTAAAGGCGATAGACGCGCCTTTATCCCCCGCCTTGTTGACCACCGCCGCCAGCGTCTGGTGATTGCTGTCGGAGAGAGGCTGGATATTGAACACCATCTCGTCGAAATCTTTGGTCGGGCCGGCATAGGTTTGCCACGCTTTCAGCCCGCCTTTGGCGTAATCGTTAAACGGGCTGACGCCGGCCATCGGTGCCAGGAAGCGCGCGCCGTCTTCCAGAATCGGCGTGCCGAAGTTGCTGTGGTAGATAATCTGGTAGTCGTGCGGGTAGTCCGCGTGGTTGGTCAGCACGTCGTGCAGGCTGAAGCTGTTGCTGCCCGGCACGTAGCGCAGCTCGGTCAGGGTCTGCAAATCGGCCTTTTTAAAGGTGCTCTCTTTGATCAGCCCGCGCACCCGAATTTCGTAAGGCGCGGCGTCGGCCACTTCGACTTCAACCCGCGATACCGGCGTATTTCCCGCTTTGCCGTGCAGGGTGTACAGCTGCCCGTCGGCCCGTACCGGGTGGCCGGTCCACTCGTAGCCGCAGCGCACCATCATTTCATTGAATCCTTCCAGCCAGCCGAGGCCGTTGCGGCTTTCCAGATTGATGAACGCCGGGTTGACCACTTCTTTGACCGGCGAATCCCAGCCCATCCGCGAGCCGAAACCTTCCACTTTCAGCAGGTTCATGCCGCGCGTGGGGCTAAGGGCGATAGTAAGGCCGCTTTTGCTGCGGATCGTGATGACTTTGCTGCCTTCCTGCCTGCCGCCGTGAAGGACTTTTTGCTCAATGCTGAACGCGTCGCCGGAGGCCTTCAGCTCCTGGCTGCTAATCTGCCAGTTTCCTTTATCCGTGCCGCTTTCAGCGTCAGTCAGCACCCAGGTTTTTGCCATTACAGGCGCGGAAATCAGTACCGCAAGCGCGGATAAAACGAACGTTTTTTTCATGGTGAGTCCCTTTAGCTGAATCGGTTGTGTTGTGTGCAACAAAATCTAGTGGCTAACGGACGGATAAAACGTGAGGTGGCTCACCGGGTGAGAAAATGCGCAATCTGGTGGGGTGTGAAGGTGACGGTTGTTGTTTTTCTATGCAAAAAGGAGCGCGTGTTGCTTAGATGTTGTGAAGTGCAGTGTTTTTAGCTTTAACGATTCAGCTGGCGAGATTTTTTTTTAATGATGCGAAGACAGGCAAACCAAAAGGCACCCGGGGCGTAATCCCCGGGCGGACGGATTACTCTGCGCTTTCGGAAAGTTCGCGCAGGTACTGGAAGATCTGACGCGCCGACTTCGGCGGCTTATTCCCGTCTTTCTCTTTTTTGGCGTTGCGGATCAGCGATCGCAGCTGCTGGCGGTCGGCATTCGGCCACAGTTTCAGCACCTCGGCCACGGCGTCGTCACCTTCGTCAATCAGGCGATCGCGCAGCTGCTCCAGCTTGTGGAACAGGGCAACCTGCTGGTTGTGGCGGTTTTTCAGCTTGTCCAGCGCCTGGCGAATGGGATCCACGTCGCGCTGGCGCAGCAGTTTGCCGATCAGCTGCAGCTGGCGGCGGCGGCCCTCTTTCTTAATACGCTGCGCAAGTTCAATGGCGCTGCGCAGGTCGTCGTCCAGCGGAATTTTATCCAGCGCGTTTTTACCCAGGTCCACCAGTTCGGCGCCGAGCTGTTTTAATTCTTCCGCATCGCGCTTAATTTCGCTTTTGCTGACCCAGATGATTTCATCATCTTCATCGTCGATTTCATCATCGCCGGGCACGTCGTCGAGCCAGTCTTCGGGCTGCTTTGTCATTTCAGGTTCCTTAAAAAAGAGACACATGTTATCAGTTAAGGCGAGCACTGAAAAACGGTTATCTGTTAGACTCAAGTCAAACTCCTTTCTACATTATGGCATTAGCGATGAAAGTAATCACACAGGTTGCAGAACAGCGTAAAGCACTGGAAAAGGCCGTCTCCACCGCGCTGGAACTGGCGTCCGGCAAATCTGATGGCGCGGAAGTTTCGGTCAGCAAGACCACCGGCATTGGCGTGAGCACCCGCTATGGCGAAGTGGAAAATGTGGAATTCAACAGTGACGGCGCGCTAGGCATTACGGTGTACCACCAGAATCGCAAAGGCAGCGCCTCATCAACCGATCTCAGCCCCGACGCCATTGCCCGCACCGTGCAGGCGGCGCTGGACATCGCCCGCTACACCTCGCCGGATCCTTACGCGGGCGTGGCGGAAAAAGATCTGCTGGCGTTCGATGCGCCGGATCTTGACCTGTTTCATCCGGCGGAAGTCTCTCCCGATGAAGCTATCGATATGGCGGCCCGCGCCGAGCAGGCCGCGCTGAAAGCCGACAAGCGTATTACCAACACCGAAGGCGGCAGCTTTAACAGCCATTACGGCATTCGGGTCTTCGGCAACAGCCACGGCATGCTGCAAAGCTACTGCTCGACCCGCCACTCGCTCTCCAGCAGCGTGATTGCCGAAGAGAACGGCGATATGGAGCGCGATTACGCCTACACCATCGGCCGCGCGCTGGGGGATTTGCAGAGCCCGGAAGCGGTAGGTGCGGAATGCGCCGAGCGCACCCTGTCGCGCCTGTCGCCGCGCAAGCTCTCCACCATGAAAGCGCCGGTGATTTTCGCCAACGAAGTGGCCACCGGGCTGTTTGGTCACCTGGTGGGCGCGATTGCCGGCGGTTCGGTATACCGCAAGTCCACCTTCCTGCTGGACTCCCTCGGCAAGCAGATCCTGCCCGAGTGGCTGACCATTGAAGAACATCCGCACAAACTCAAGGGGCTGGCCTCTACGCCGTTTGACAGCGAAGGCGTTGCCACTACCCGCCGCGATATTATTAAAGACGGCGTGCTGACCCAGTGGCTGCTGACCAACTACTCCGCGCGCAAGCTGGGGCTGAAAAGCACCGGGCACGCGGGCGGCATCCACAACTGGCTGATTGCCGGCCAGGGACTGAGCTTTGCCCAGCTGCTCAAAGAGATGGGCACCGGCCTGCTGGTGACCGAGCTGATGGGGCAGGGCGTCAGCGGCGTGACCGGCGACTATTCCCGCGGCGCGTCCGGCTTCTGGGTTGAAAACGGTGAAATTCAGTATCCGGTGAGCGAAATTACCATCGCCGGTAACCTGAAAGAGATGTGGCGCAATATCGCCACCGTGGCGGACGATATTGAAACCCGCAGCAATATTCAGTGCGGCTCCGTACTGCTGCCGGAGATGAAAATCGCCGGCCAATAACAGGTTTATCCTGCAGGGCGCCCTCGCGGCGCCCTTTTGTTATCCATAATAAGAAGGAAGTGAGCAATGCATAAAAAACTCCTGGCGATGCTGACCGCATCAGCGCTGGTGCTGGCCGCTGCGCCCGCGCTGGCAGATCTGGCCGATGATATGGACACCCTGGCCGCTAACCTGAAAGTGGTGCAAAAAACCACCGATGCGGCGCAGATGAAAGAGGCGCTCGGCAAGATGCGCGCAGCGGCGCTGGACGCGCAAAAGCAAACGCCGCCGAAGCTGGAAGACAAAGCCGCTAACGGTCCGGAAATGACCGACTTCCGCCACGGTTTCGACATTCTGGTTGGCCAGATTGACGGCGCCATCAAGCTGGCAGATGAGGGGAAAGTGAAAGAAGCGCAGGCGGCTGCTGAGGATCTGGCAAAAACCCGCAACGCCTATCACAAGAAGTACCGTTAATTCCCGCGGCGCGCCCGGAGAGGGCGTGCCGGAATAATAAAGCACCCGCCGGCGGCGGGTGCTTTTTTTCTGGGGCTATACGATAACCGGTGCCACCGTCAGCAGCAGATTGGCAAAGCGGCGCGTTTCGCCAGAGGCAATCACCAGATGGGTGTCCGGGGACTTCGCCAGCGCGTAAAAATCCGCCCGCTCTCTTTGCTCGATATCCATGCCGGCCGGCAGCAGCGCCTGGTATTCTGCGGCGATGGTATTGTTAAAGTCGTCCGGCCACGCCATGCACACCGCGCGCTCGACATTAATATACTGCAGCAGCTTTTCCAGAATCAGCACGCTGCTTACGGTGCCCGGCGCGAAGTTAAGGTAAATACGCGTCGCATTTTCCGCGGCATTATTAATGCAGGCGTAATTGGCGTCGGCAATCAGAATATTGGATTTATGCCCGCACTGGGCCAGTGCCTGCAGCAGCGGCGGATGGATAATATCGGTCTTGATCATGAGTTAACTCCCTGGTGCCGCGGAAATAAGCCGCGGCTTGCTGGTTACTTGCAAAAAGTGCCGTCGTGAATATCCAGCCGTTATCGACGCGGCTGGCGTGTCTAAATATTGGCGCCGTTCTCGCCCTCCGGAACACGCACCGACTCGCGCACGATAAGCTGCGGTGCAAACAGCTGCTCCTGCGGCGGGCACCGGGGATCGTCGATGCGCGTGATAAGCCGGTCGATCATCAGCTCTGCCATCTCGCGCAGCGGCGGCATCACCGAGGTCAAACCCGGGGTGACCAGGCCGGCCAGCAGGATATTGTCGATGCCCACCAGTGACATATCCCGCGGGATAGCAACGCCCGCCCGGCGCAGGCCGCCCATCAGGCCGATAGCCAGCGCGTCGTTGATGGCGACAATGCTGTCCGGGCGCACGCCGCTCTCGATAACCTGCGCGGCCAGCGCCTGGCCCAGCTCGCTCATCTCTGTGTCGCCGTAGGCGGAGCGGGCTTTGCCTTCAATAATTCTGCCTTCCACATCGATGCCCGCTTCGCGCAGCGCGGCGAGAAAGCCGCCAACTTTACAGCCGCGGCCAACGGTGGGGGTGGCTTCGGTAACGAAGACCGGGCTGCGGCAGCCGCGATCCAGCAGGTGCTGCACCGCCATCCGCCCGGCGGCCTCGTTATCCATGGAAATTGTGTCAAAGCGGGGAAGCGCGCCGCCGCTGTCGGCAGACATTCTGCTGTCGTAATTAATCATGATCATGCCCTTGCGGGCCGCCTGGCGAAAATGCGGTTTCTCCATGTCGCTGGCGGCAACGATGATGCCGCGCACGCCGTGGGCGAACATATCCTCGATAAAGGCGCTCTCTTCGCTCTCTTTGCGGTAGGTGTTGCCCAGCAGCACCCGGAACTGGCGGCTGCCGGCGGCTAAATCTACCTCGCGCGCCAGCGCCGCAAAGCTCGGGTTGACGATGGAGGGCACCAGCAGGCCGATCATCCGCGCCTGGCCTGTTTTCAGCTGCTGGGCGGCGCGGTTAGGTGAGTATCCCAGCGCGGCCATTGCGTCTTCGATGCGCTTGAGCGTCTCTTTGCGCATCTGATCGGTGCGCCCGTTCAGCACGTTGGACACGGTGCTCACCGACACGCCGGCGTGCTGCGCAACATCACGAATATTAGCCATACTGTTCCTTATCTTGACGGGGCCCGGCCAGCGGGGTCAGGGCAGCAGTTATCCGTCGTAAACTTCACTCATTTGTCCGTTAATATACCCGCTGCGGGCGCGCGCCGCTAAACAGAAGGCGCGCCCGGCTGCAAAAACAGCGGGAGCGCCTCGCTCCCGCCGCAATCGCTAGTAGCCCGCCAGCCCCGGCAGCCAGGTGGTCAGGAAAGGCACCAGCGCCACGATAATGATGCCGACAAACACCACCGCCAGATATTTCGCCATCGGGCGGATCACATGCTTCATCTCAACGCCGCAGATGGTGCAGGTGGTATACAGACCCAGCCCAATCGGCGGCGAGAACAGCCCGAAGCCCATCGCCAGAATCATCACGATGCCGAAGTGCAGCGGGTTGAAGCCCAGCTGAGTGGCGATCGGCACCAGAATCGGGGCGAAAATGATCAGCGCCGGCGCGCCTTCCAGCACCGCGCCAAACACGCAGAGAATGACGATAGTCAGCAGCATAAACAGCCATGCGCCGTGCTGCTGGCCGATCCCCACCAGCAGTTCGGCAATCTGCTGCGGGATCATCTGGATGGTCAGGGCGTAGGAGAGGCTGGTGGCGCAGGCGACGATGAACAGCAGCACGCCGGACAGCGACGCCACGTTAATGAACATCCGCACCGTGGCTTTCAGGGTCAGCTCGCCAAACGCCAGGCGCCCGACGACGATGGCGTAGACCACCGCGAACGCGGAGATCTCGGTGGAGGTAGCAATCCCCATCATCACGCCGCGGCCAATCATAAAGATCATCACCAGCCCCACCGCCGCGCCCAGATAGAGCTGCAGCTTGGGACGCATCACCGGATAGGCTTCGCTGATGTTAATCCGCCCGCCGAAGCGGTTGGCGGCAATCAGTAGCAGGATCAGCAGGCAGATGGCGGGCACCAGACCGGCAATAAACAGCGCGCCGATGGAGATATTGGCCACGAAGCCCATCACGATCAGGTTAACGCAGGGCGGAATGGTTTCGGCCATTACCGCAGAAGCGGCAAACACCCCGGCGGCCTCTTCGCTATCCTGTTTGGCGCGGCGTACGGCGGGCATCAGCACGCCGCCCACGGCGGCCACGTCCGCCAGCTTGGAGCCGGAAATGCCGGAGAAGAAGGCCATCGACAGCACGGTGGTCATGTTCAGGCCGCCGCGAAAGCGCCCCATGCCGCGCACGATAAGTTCCACCAGCCGGGTGGACATGCCGTTGATCTCCATCGCCGCGCCCGCCAGTAAAAAGAACGGGATCGCCAGCAGCACGAAGTGGTCAACCCCCGCCGCCACCTGCTGGGAAAAGAAGACGAACGGCAGGGACGGATCGCAGATGAAGAACACCATCGCCGACATCCCCAGCGTAAAGGCGATAGGCACGCCCGCCAGAATGCCGATGACGAAGCAGGCCAGCATCAGGCCCGCCGCCGCGCTGGACGGATCGTCCATCAGCGAAAGTTTCAGGTAGCCCAGCAGCGCCAGCCCGGCAATGCCGACCGCGCTTATCAGGATCGTTCGCCAGCTGGCGCGCAGGGCGTGCTCGAGAGCGGCGATCATCATCACCACCGAGCCGATCAGTACCGGGATCACGTAGATAATCTGCGGCAGGCCGGTTTCGGTAGTTTGCACCCGGGCGGCCTGCACCAGATCGTAGCTGGAGACCACCAGCCCAACCGACACCAGAAACAGCACCCAGCGGCTGGCGTGCACCACGTAGGGGCGAACGCTGTCGGGAAGAAAGCGCAGGAACAGATCGACGCCAATGTGGCCGCCGCGCCCGGTGCAGGTGGCAACGCCGAAAAATACCAGCGCGATCATCAGCGCGCGGGCAACCTCTTCGGCCCAGTGGATCGGCGAATGCAGCGCGTAGCGCCAGATAACCGACATAAAGACCACCAGCACGTTAATGAACAGCACCAGCGCGCCGGCCCAGGAGGTCAGCGTGGTCAATCCGTGGCTCAGGCGGCTCAGAAAGGCAACCGGAAGATCGTCATTGCGTCTCGCCATCGATGTTTCAGCCATAGTACACCTCATCTCAATACGCGGCGCGCCGGGTCAGCGGCGCGCCTGAATGGCTTATTGCGCTTTCTCTGCCGTGCTGTCAGAGGCGGTAATCTCCTCCACCAGCGGCTTCATGTCCGGATACTGCTTCAGGAAGGCGTCCCACACCGGATGGGTCTGCTGGCGGAAGTAGTCCCTGTCGGTTTCGCGGAAGGTCACGCCGTGCGCCTGCAGATCCTTGATGGCCTGCTCCTCCATCGCGTGCGCCTGCTGGCGCTCGTAGTCGGTAGCCTCTTTGGCTGCCGCCAGCACGTCCGGGCGCAGCGCTTCGGGGATCCGCTCGAAGCTGCTCTTATTCATGGCGATCATGATCGGGTTGTAGATATGCCGCGTCAGCGTCGCGTTTTTGACTATCTCGTAATATTTGCTGGAGTAGACGGTGGCCGCATCATGCTCCACGCCATCGATAACGCCCATCTGCAGCGCAGAATAGACCTCACCGCCCGGCATTGGGATGGCAACGGCACCCATATGGTTGATGGTGGCGATGAAGTTCGGCACCGGTAATACCCGTATTTTCAGGTTTTTAAGATCTTCTGGTTTTTCAATGGGCTTTTTGGTGTAGATATTGCGTGAGCCCAGACTGTAGCCGTAGCCAAGCACCCTGATGTTGGCTTTTGATTCCATCAGCCCGGAGAGGGTTTCGCCGGTTTTACCGTCCAGCGCTTTGCCCACCTGCTGATAATTGTCAAACAGATAGCCGAGATCGAGCACGCCGATTTGCGGCACCAGCGTGGCCCAGATTGAGGTGCCGGAGATCATCATATTGATCGCGCCAATGCGCACCTGCTGGGTGGCGTCGGCCTCTTTCCCCAGCATCCCGTTGGCGAAGTAGTTCAGTTTGATCTGACCCTTCGTTTTTTCGTTCTTTTCCAGATTTTCCTGGAAACGCTTAAACCAGACGTAGTGCGCGGAAGTTTGATCCGCGGGAAGCGAAGAGTAAACGCGCAGGTTCAGCGCGGCCTGAGTCAGATTGACCACCGCGCTGGCTGCCAGCAGCGAGGCGCTCATCAGAGATACTGTGAAAAGCTTGCGTAGGGTAGGAGAAGTTTTCATCGAATGATCCTTGGTGATTTTTTATTGTTTTACCCTTTATGCACCCTGACCGCCGGATGCCGGGTAAGGAAAGATCTTTCTGTAACGGTTTAGTGTATCGTTACAGAAAACTATTAGAAGACGCAGGCTAAAGCAAACTGATTGCGTTCAAATTGTGACCGGGAGTTTAAATTTTTGATAATGGATATAGCGCATGCCGGAGAGGGTGTTGCAGCCGACATTTTCTGTTGATCGGCATCACGTTTGTCCGCGCCGGTCCTCAATCACGAAGTCCTGCCATCGCGAAAACTTATGCAGCTCACACTTTTGCCATTAAACCCGCCATCCAGAACGCGCGGATCGGCGCCAGTTTCCGCCATAAACCGTGATATTCATCACGAAAAACCAGCCCTTTATGCTTAACCACGGCAATTTTGTGGGATAGATCACTTCACCCGCCCGCCTTTCCACTTTGAAGTGGAAAACAACTCGCTACAAACACCTGTCCCGCACCGTTACTGTTATTCCAGACGCAATCAATGGGGCTACAAGAGTGAATAACGGAGCAGTCATTACCGACGCAGGGAGCCAGACCGAAGCGCTTGCCGAACGCATGCTGGGTCAGGTGTACAGCCTGCTGAAAGAGCACGGCATCATCCCGAACGCCGTCCAGCAGCAAATGCTGACCTCGCACGTCCGCGCCATGGCGCACCGGTCAATCACCGGTGAACCGCTGCCGGAAGTGGAAGCCAGCCTGTTTGACGAAATTTCCCCCGAATCAATGGCGCTTGCCCGGGCAGTTGTTGCCCAGTTTGGCAACCTGCCGGACGAAGAAGCCTGGCTGCTGTCGGTGCACTTCGAAGTCGCGAAAGAAAACATTTAAGGAGCAGAACATGACACAGATTACCGTAGTGATTGGCGATCGCCTGGGCAAAGGCCAGAAAGTCGCAGCAGGCGTTGAGAAAGCGGGCGGCCGCGCGGTGGTTGTACCGGGCATGGCTGCGGACATGAAGCTTGGCGACGCGATGAAAGCGGAAAACGCCACCTTCGGCATCTCCTTCTGCGGCAGCGGCGGCGCGGGTGCTATCACCGCCCAGACGAAACACGGCTACAAAGCTAAATACGGCATGCGCTCCGTTGAAGAAGGCGTTACCGCCATCAACGAAGGCGCTAACGTGCTGGGCTTCGGCTTTATGGACAAAGAAGAGCTGGGCGAGCGTCTGGTTCAGGCGTGGCAGAAGAAGTACGGCGCATAAGCATGAAACAACAATTCACCACCACGGTGAGGGTAAAGGGCAAAGGCGAGGACAAAGCACGCGCCTTTGCCGATGCCCTGAGCCAGGTCCAGGCAGCGGTGATGAAAGCCTCACCGTGCATCCTGCTGCGTATTGAGCCACAGGACGTGGAGGTGGTTCAGGCGCAGGTCGCGGTGCGGAAAGAAGCCTTTCTGTTCATCTTCCTGCGCCGCGAGCGACGCACGTTCAGCGTCGAGCTGGACGTCACCGTCAACGTGACGGCACTGAATCTTGATGAAGTGGACTTCGTTACGCATCAATAACCATTAGAAAGGGCAGAGTCATGTTCCTGATTATACTTATTAAATCGCTCATTATTGGCGGCCTGGTTGGCGTCGGTGTGGGCGCCGGCGCTGCACGCATGTTTCATGCACCCACCACGCAAGGGATGGGTGCTTTTCGTACGTTGGGCGAGCTGAACTCCTGCGAGGGCGACCCGGCGTCACATTTCTCCTTTGGTCTTGGATTCTTCTTTAACGCCTGGGCGTCTTCCGTTGCGGCGGGTGCCTTCACCCAGGACGTTGACCACCGCATCATCCCGAACTGGGGCGCGGCGGCACTGATGATGAAAAATCGCAACCTCGCCGAAACCCTGCACGATCCGAAGAAGATGGCCATTGCCTGCGGCATCATCGGCATGGTCGTCGTGGCATTCCTCAACTCCACCGCCTCCGCGGTGCCGGCGGCCCTTCAGGTGACCGCGGTTAAAGTGCTGGTCCCGGCGGCAAACCTGCTGGTGAACATCATCATGCCGGTGATTTTCTGGCTGGCGGCAATCGACGCCGGTAAAAAATCGGGCTTCTGGGCAACCATTTTCGGCGGCGCTGCGCAGCTGATCATGGGCAACGCCGTACCGGGCCTGGTGCTGGGCATCCTGATCGGCAAAGGCGTTGAAGAGGCGGGCTGGAACCGCGTCACCAAAGTGATGATGGGGGCCATTGTCGTCCTGTTTGTGATGAGCGCCTTCTTCCGCGGTTTCGACATGAAGATGATCGAATCCTTCCACATGACGGTGCCGAACTGGCTGGATCTGCTGCACAACGCGCTGAGCGGCAAATAAGGGGATAACGGATGGAACAGAATAAAGGTTTTTGGTACGCGGACTGGTCATTCCCGATCTTTGTCGGTCTGCTCTCTTCCGGCGTGTTTGCCGGGACGCACATGTACTACCTGTACGGTATCGGCGCATTTAACGAAGTGGCCTTCGTGGCGATGCTGAAGTCCGGGATTGATACCGGCGTATACGGCGCGGTAGCGGCATTTGGCGCAAGCTTCCTGTTTGCCCGCATCATCGAAGGCTCGCTGGTGGGGATTCTGGATATCGGCGGGGCGATCCAAACCGGTATCGGCCTCGGGGTTCCGGCGCTGCTGCTGGGCGCGGGCTTCGTGTTCCCGGTGGCGAACTTTGCCGCATCGCTGGCCACTGGCCTGATCCTCGGCCTGGCGATTGGCTACATCATCATTCTGGCGCGTAAATTCACCATCAATCAGAGCAACTCCACCTACGGTGCTGACGTGATGATGGGCGCGGGCAACACCTCTGGCCGCTTCCTCGGCCCGTTGATTATCCTCAGCGCCATGACTGCCTCCATTCCAATCGGCATTGGCTCTCTGGTCGGCGCGCTCATTTTTTACATCTGGCAGAAGCCGATCACCGGCGGGGCAATCCTCGGCGCGATGATCCTCGGCTCCATCTTCCCGGTGGCGCTGTAAGCCAGCAAGGAGAACGCGATGTTTGATTTACTGCTAAAAGGCGCGCGCCTGGTTGACGATACGGTAACGGATATCGCCATCAAAGACGGCAAAATTGCCGCGCTGGGTGAGATTAACGCGGAGGCGGCGAACGTCGTCTCCCTCGACGGCAAATGCTACGTCAGCGCCGGCTGGATTGACCTGCACGTTCACTGCTATCCGAAATCGCCGATTTACCACGACGAGCCGGACAGCGTGGGCATCGCCACCGGCGTGACCACCGTTATCGACGCGGGCAGCACCGGCGCGGATGACGTAGACACCTTCTATGAGCTGACCCGCCAGTGCGCCACCGACGTGTACGCCCTGCTGAATATTTCCCGGGTCGGACTGATTGCCCAGAACGAGCTGGCGAACATGGACAACATCGACGCCGATGCCTTTAGCGCCGCCGTGAAGCGCCATCCGGACTTTATCGTCGGCCTGAAGGCGCGCATGAGCAGCAGCGTGGTGGGCGACAACGGCATTACGCCGCTGGAAAAAGCGAAGCAGTTTCAGAAGGCCAATGGCGACTTGCCGCTGATGGTGCACATCGGCAACAACCCGCCGAACCTCGACGAGATTGCCGAACTGCTTACCTCCGGCGACATCATCACCCACTGCTATAACGGCAAGCCGAACCGCATTCTGACGCCTGCGGGCGCGCTGCGGGCTTCCGTTGCCGATGCGCTCAAGCGCGGCGTGAAGCTAGACGTGGGGCACGGCTCCGCCAGCCTCAGCTTTGCGGTGGCGAAGACAGCGATCGGCATGGGCATCCTGCCGAACACCATCAGCTCGGATATCTACTGCCGCAACCGCATCGACGGGCCGGTCTACTCTCTGGCGCGGGTGATGGCGAAATTCCTGGCGCTGGGCATGACCCTGCCGCAGGTGATTGCTTGCGTGACGGCCCACGCCGCCGACGCGGTGCGCCTCAAGCAGAAAGGCCAGCTGACGGTGGGCTTTGATGCCGATTTGACTATTTTCACCTTAAAACGCCGGCCGCTGGAGCTGGTGGATGCCGAAAAAGATGTCCTGCATGCGGAACAGGATCTGGTGCCGCTAGCGGCGATCCGCGCGGGCAAGGGCTACATGACCGAACAGGGGAGCGCAGAACATGCCTTCGATTTATGAGAAGTACAATTTAAAACAGGTGATTAACGCTTCCGGGCGCATGACCATTCTCGGCGTTTCAACACCGCGCCCGGAAGTGGTGCAGGCGGCGATGGACGGCATGAACCACTACTTCGAGATGAAAGACCTGGTGAACAAAACCGGGGAGTACATCGCGAAGCTGCTGGACGTTGAGGGCGCGACTGTCGTTTCCTGCGCCTCCGCGGGGATTGCCCAGTCTGTCGCAGCGGTACTGGTAAAAGACAGCGACTGGCTGCTGGAAAACCTGCACGTCACCCCGGTTGAGAACAACGAAATCGTCCTGCCGCGCGGCCACAACGTCAACTTCGGCGCGCCGGTCAGCACCATGATTGCGCTGGGCGGCGGCAGGATGGTGGAAGCAGGTTACGCTAACGAGTGTTCAGCCGCGCAGCTGGCGGCGGCCATTACGCCGCGCACCGCCGCGATCATGTACATCAAATCCCACCACTGCGTGCAGAAGAGCATGCTCAGCGTGGCCCAGGCCGCAGAGGTTGCCCGCGCGCACCACCTGCCGCTGATCGTCGACGCCGCGGCGGAAGAAGATCTGCAGTGCTACTACCGCGCCGGCGCGGATCTGGTTATCTACAGCGGCGCGAAAGCCATTGAAGGGCCAACCAGCGGCCTGGTGATCGGCAAAACGCAGTACGTTGAGTGGGTGAAGCGCCAGTCCAACGGTATTGGCCGCGCCATGAAGGTGGGCAAAGAGGGCATTCTCGGCCTGACCTGCGCCATCGAACACTACATGACCGCGGAGAAAGAGAGCGGGGCGCAGATGGTGGCGAAGATGACGCCGTTTATTGACGCGCTCAACGGCCTGAACGGCGTTACCGCTCGGGTGGTATGGGATGCTGCGGGCCGCGATATCGCCCGGGCGGAGATCAAGTTTGATGAAGCCGTCACCCGTATCGCCACTGGCGATCTGGTGGCCGAGCTGAAAAAAGGCGAATACGCCATCTACTTCCGCGGCTACAAAGCCAACGAAGGCATTATAGAAGCCGACGTGCGCAGCGTGAACGCGCAGCAGCTTGAGATTGTGGCAAAACGCATTGCCGACGTGCTGAACAAGGAGAAACACGCATGAAACTGACCCCTAACTTTTACCGCGACCGCGTCTGCCTGAACGTGCTGGCGGGTTCGAAATCCAACGCCAGCGATGTTTATGCCGCGGCGGAAGGTCATGTGCTGGTGGGCGTGCTCTCCAAAAACTACCCGGACGTCCCGGCGGCGGTTGCCGACATGCGCGAATACGCGAAGCTGATTGATAATGCGCTCTCCGTAGGCCTCGGGGCCGGCGATCCGAACCAGTCGGCGATGGTCAGCCAGATTTCCGCCGAAGTGCAGCCGCAGCACGTTAACCAGGTTTTTACCGGCGTCGGCGCCAGCCGCGCGCTGCTGGGGCAGAATGAGACGGTGGTCAACGGTCTGGTTTCCCCTACCGGCACGCCGGGCATGGTAAAAATCTCCACCGGCCCGCTCAGCAGCCAGGCGCCGGACGGCATCGTGCCTGTCGACACCGCCATTGCCCTGCTGAAAGATATGGGCTGCAGCTCCATCAAATATTTCCCGATGGGCGGCCTCAAGCACATTGACGAGTACAAAGCGGTGGCGGAAGCCTGCGCCCGCAACGACTTCTGGCTGGAGCCGACCGGCGGTATCGATCTGGAAAACTACAGCGAAATCCTGAAAATCGCGCTGGATGCCGGAGTGAAAAAGGTTATCCCGCACATTTACAGCTCGATTATCGACAAGGCCAGCGGCAATACCCGTCCGGAAGATGTTCGTACTCTGCTGGAGATGACCAAAAAACTGGTAGGCTAACCCTGCCATCAATGCTCTCCCCCGCGGAGAGCATTTCACTTACCCCCCGGGAGTTCTCATGCTGTCCGCACGCCACCTGCTTATCGCTTCACTCTCTTTACTCTCCGCCGCCGCCCAGGCCCAGTACGCCTGGGTTGGCACCTACAATCCGAACGGCGAAGGGGTTTACCGCTTTACCGTTGATGCCCGCACTGGCGAGCTGCGCGACAGGACGCTGGTCAGCCAGCTGCCGAACACCGCCCAGCTGGCGGTGGCGCACGACGGCAAAACCCTGTACGTCGCCAGCGAGGCGGCCCAGGGCGTAGTGCAGGCGCTGAGGATTGGCGCGGACGGCGCGCTGACCGAGCTGAATCAGGTTGCTTCCGGCGGTGCCGGGCCGGTCTGGCTGGCGCTGACACCCAGCGGCCGCCACCTGCTGGTGGCGAACTACGTCAGCGGCAGCGTTGCCGTGCTGCCGGTGAAAGAGGACGGCAGTCTCGCCGAGGCTTCGGATGTTCATCAGGACAGCGGCCCCGCGGGCGCTGCGAAGCCGGAAGCTGCCGCCGAGGGCAGCTTTGCCGCCAGCGATCACAACGGCCCGCACGCGCACATGATCGCCGCCGATCCGCAGGGCAAGTTTGTCTTTTCAACCGATCTCGGTCTGGACAGGATCTATCAATACCGCTTTGACGCGGCCAGCGGCAGGCTTACCCCCAACGATCCGCCGTTTATCGCCGCCTCGTCAAAAGGGGCCGGGCCGCGCCACTTTGTGTTTACGCCGAAGGGCGACGGGCTGTGGCTGGTGAACGAAGAGGCGTCCACCCTGACTTACTACGCGCTGGACGCACAGAAGGGCACGCTAACCGAAGGCAAAACCGTTTCGGTGCTGCCGGAAGGCTACAAAGGCACCAGCTTTGCCGCTGGTCTGGCCCTGAGCAGCGACGGCACGCAGCTTTATGTCGCGAACCGTTTGCATAACAGCATCGCTCACTTTACCGTGTCCGCCAGCGGCGAGCTGCATCATCAGGACGATGTGTGGACCCGCGGTGACTATCCCCGCTCTCTGGCGCTTGATAAGCGCGGCGAGTGGCTATATGTGATGAACCAGCGCAGCGATAATATTACCCGCTTTCGCGTTGCGCCCGGCAGCGGCCGCCTGACTTTCGAGCCGGGCTACGTTGCCGTCGGCAGCCCGTCGCAGATGGTGATGTCGACGACACCTTAAGATTGAAGGAGATTTGAGTGCGATTCCCGAACCAACGCCTGGCGCAGCTTTTTGAAATGCTGCAAAACGAAACCCTGCCGCAGGACGAGCTGGCGCAGCGGTTATCCGTCTCCACGCGCACCGTTCGGGCCGATATCACCGCACTCAACGCGCTGCTGGCCGAGCGCGGTGCGCAGCTGGTGCTGACCCGCGGCAGCGGCTACCAGCTGCGGATCGACGATCCTGAACGCTATCAGGCGGTGCAGGCCGCCCGGCCCGGCGCCCTGCGCATTCCCCGCACCGGCGCCGAGCGGGTGCACTATCTGCTGGTGCGTTTTCTCACCTCGGCGTTCTCCCTTAAGCTTGAAGATCTGGCCGACGAGTGGTTCGTCAGCCGGGCGACGATTCAGGGCGATATGGCGGAGGTGCGCGAGTACCTCGCCCGCTATCAGCTGACGCTGGAAACCCGGCCGCGCCACGGTGTAAAGCTGTTCGGCAGCGAAAAGGCGATCCGCGCCTGTCTGACCGATCTGCTCTGGCAGCTGGCCCAGCAGGACAGCGCCAATCCGCTGCTGACCGAGGAGGCGCTCAATCCCGGCGTTCCCGAGCAGCTGGCCGCGGTGCTGCACCAGGCCCTTGCCCGCTGGCGCATCCGCCTGACCGATGAAGGCGAGCTGTTCGTACGCCTGTACTGCGCGGTGGCCGTGCGCCGCATCAGCGAAGGATTCCCGCTGTCGGAGTTTACCGCCGATGATGTTTCCGAAGAGGTGCGCAGCGCCGCCCGCGACATTGCTGCGGCGATCCAGCAGCTCTCCGGCAAAACCCTCGCCGCCTCGGAAGAGAACTGGCTGCAGGTGCATATCGCCGCCCGCCGGGTGCAGGAGATAGCCCCCAGCCAGATCAACGCCGATGATGACGAGGCGCTGGTTAACTACATCCTGCAGTACATCAACACCCACTATAACTACAACCTGCTCAACGACGCGCAGCTGCACGCCGACCTGCTCACCCACATCAAAACCATGATCACCCGGGTGCGCTACCAGATAATGATCCCCAATCCGCTGCTGGATAACATCAAGCAGCACTATCCGATGGCCTGGGATATGACTCTGGCGGCGGTCTCCGGCTGGAGCAAATACACGCCCTGGACCATCAGCGAGAACGAAATCGGCTTTCTGGTGCTGCATATCGGCGTGGGGCTGGAGCGCCACTACAACATCGGCTACCAGCGCCAGCCGCAGGTGCTGGTGGTATGCGACGCCGGCAACGCGATGGTGCGCATGATTGAGGCGGTGCTGCAGCGTAAATATCCGCGGCTGGAGATTGTCGGCACCGTGACCCTGCGCGACTACGAGAGCCGCGACAGCATCAGCGAAGACTTTGTTATTTCCACCGCCCGCATCGCCGAGAAGAACAAGCCGGTGGTGGTGATGTCGCCGTTTCCCACCGACTATCAGCTGGAGCAGATCGGCAAGCTGGTGCTGGTGGACCGCACCCGGCCGTGGATGCTGGACAAATATTTCGATGCCCGCCACTTCCGCATTATCGACACGTCGATGGATCAGGAGACGCTGTTCAGCGAGCTGTGCCAGCAGCTGCGGGATGAAGGGTTTGTGGATGCGGAGTTCGTTGAATCGGTCACCGAGCGTGAGGCTATTGTCAGTACCATGCTCGGCGACGGCATCGCGCTGCCGCACGCCCTCGGGCTGCTGGCGAAAAAAACCGTGGTGTACACCGTGCTGGCCCCGCAGGGCATCCGCTGGGGAGACGAAACCGCCCACGTTATTTTCCTGCTGGCGATCAGCAAAAGTGAATACGAAGAGGCGATGGCGATTTACGACATTTTCGTCACCTTCCTGCGCGAGCGGGCGATGGCAAGGCTCTGCACGTGCCGCGACTTCGCCGAATTTAAGGACGTGGCGATGGAGTGCGTGAGCCGGTTTTGAGGGGCTTAGGCTTAGTAAGATCTTTATCATTAGGCGACCACCTCATCCCTCCCGGTCGCCCCTATCAACTTCATCCTACCGCAGCCGGTGCACCACCTGATTCTCGCTCCCGCGCCAGATCAGCGCCGGGTCTTTCAGGTCCTGCACAAACTTCCCGTCCACCAGCACGTTAATCAAATCCACCACCGCCATCTGCGCCGCGTCAAGCTCGTCGAGGCGGTAGCCGGTCCATACCCAGATATCCTTCCCCGGGCACTCGGCGCGGATACGCTGTACCAGCCGCAGAATATCCGGCACGTTGGCCGGATGCAGCGGATCGCCGCCGGACAGCGAGATGCCCTGGCGGCGGATGCGGGTATCATTCAGGTCGGCAATAATCCGCGCTTCCATTTCCGGGGTAAACGGCTGGCCGGAGTTCAGCCGCCAGGTGCTTTTGTTGTAGCAGCCGGGGCATTCGTGAACGCACCCCGAGACGAACAGGGTGCAGCGGGTGCCGGGGCCGTTGACGATGTCGACCGGATAATATTGGTGATAGCGCATCAACCGATCTGCCCATTCCCCAGATGCTTAACCCGGCGCTTCACTTCTTCCTGCTTGCCGGCATTGAACGGGCGCGCGTCCGGGCTGCCGAGGTAGCCGCACACGCGGCGGGTGACCGATACGCGGGCGGCGTCGTGGTTGCCGCATTTCGGGCAGGTGAACCCTTTGCTGGTGCACTCGAACTCGCCGGTGAAGCCGCACTCGTAGCACTCGTCAATCGGCGTGTTGGTGCCGTAGTACGGCACGTGCTGATAGCTGTAGTCCCACACGTCTTCCAGCGCTTTCAGGTTGTGCTGGATGTTCGGGTATTCGCCGTAGCAGATGAAGCCGCCGCTGGCGATAGGCGGATAGGCCGCTTCGAAGTCGATTTTGTCGTACGGGTTGACCTTCTTCTCCACGTCGAGGTGGAAGCTGTTGGTGTAGTAACCCTTATCGGTGACGCCGTCCACCAGGCCGAAGCGGGCGGTGTCGAGGCGGCAGAAGCGGTCGCACAGGTTCTCGCTCGGGGTGCTGTACAGGCTGAAGCCGTAGCCGGTTTCCTCTTTCCACTGGTCAACCGCGTCGCGCAGGCGCTGGACGATAGCCACGCCCTTCTCGCGCAGGGCTTCGCTATCGTAGATGTGCTGGTTGCCGAACAGCGCGTTGATGGTTTCGTGGATGCCAATATAGCCCAGCGAAATGGACGCGCGACCGTTCTTGAAGATCTCCGCCACGTCGTCGTCGGCGTTCAGGCGCACGCCGCAGGCCCCTTCCATATAGAGGATAGGTGCCACCCGGGCTTTAACCCCTTCAAGACGGGCGATGCGGGTCATCAACGCTTTGCGCGCCAGCAGCAGGCGCTCGTCAAGCAGCGTCCAGAACGCGGCTTCGTCGCCGCCCGCTTCCAGGGCGATGCGCGGCAGGTTGAGGCTGATCACCCCAAGGTTGTTGCGTCCGTCGTGGACCTGCTCGCCGTCTTCGTTTTCCCACACGCCGAGGAAGCTGCGGCAGCCCATCGGCGTTTTAAACGATCCGGTGACTTCAACCACTTTGTCGTAGTTGAGGATATCCGGGTACATGCGCTTGCTCGCGCACTCCAGCGCCAGCTGCTTGATGTCGTAGTTGGCGTCTCCCGGCTTGTGGTTCAGCCCGTCGCGGATGGCGAACACCAGTTTCGGGAATACGGCAGTTTTGCGGTTTTTCCCCAGCCCGGCGATGCGGTTGCGCAGGATCGACTGCTGAATTAAGCGCGATTCCCAGGAGGTCCCCAGACCAAAACCGAAGGTGACGAATGGCGTCTGGCCGTTGGCGGTGTGCAGGGTGTTAACTTCGTACTCCAGGGACTGGAACGCGTCGTAGCACTCTTTTTCGGTGCGCGAGCGGGCGTAGCCTTCGGCGTCCGGGATCTGCCACTCTTCCGCGGTGCGGCGATGCTTGTTGAAGCTGGCAGTGACAAACGGCGCCAGCACTTCGTCAATGCGGTTAATGGTGGTGCCGCCGTAGATGTGGCTCGCCACTTGGGCGATGATCTGCGCGGTGACCGCCGTGGCGGTAGAGATAGACTTCGGCGGCTCAATCTCCGCGTTGCCCATCTTAAAGCCCTGGGTCAGCATGCCTTTCAGGTCGATCAGCATGCAGTTGAACATCGGGAAGAACGGCGAGTAGTCGAGATCGTGATAGTGGATCTCGCCGCGCTCGTGGGCCTGCACCACGTCGTAGGGCAGCAGGTGCTGGCGGGCGTAGTGCTTGGCGACAATACCCGCCAGCAGATCGCGCTGGGTCGGGATAACTTTGCTGTCTTTGTTGGCGTTTTCATTGAGCAGCGCCGGGTTGGTCTGCTCCACCAGGCCGCGGATCTCCTGGTTCAGGCGACCGCGCTTCTCGCGCTGCACGTCGCGGTCGTGGCGGTACTCAATGTAGGCGCGGGCCAGCTGCTTGTGCGGCCCGGACATCAGCTGGTTTTCAACCGCGGTCTGGATGTCGTTGATATCGACCCGCTCGCGACCCTGCATCTGCTGACTGACGGTCTCTGCGACGGTGGCGCAGTACGCTGCGTCATCGACTCCCGCTGCCTGGGCCGCGCGCAGGATTGCTTCCTGAATGCGTGCCGAGTTGAAAGGGGCTTTGCAGCCGTCTCGTTTCACAACATGCGGTGTCATGATCGCTCCATATAGTAAAAAACAGGTTATCCACAAAGGGTGAAGGCGAACCGGCAAAAGGATTTGGCTTATTGCCCAGTCACTTCCTCGGGTCCCGGCCCTTTTTATCCACAAAATGTTATCTGTCGCGCGAGAACACAACGCGGCGATAACAGGTGATTAATACAATATGTAGGGCCGGAGTGCATTTTAAGTTCTATATGTAGTGATTTGCATTAAAGATGTTTGCGATTTTTTTGATGCAGGACAAAGTAAAACGGTGACGGCCCGCAAGGCGGGCCGTTCAGATTGGCAGGAATTTTTGGGTCGCGCTAAGCGGTGAAAAAAGACGCTATTTTTTCCGCGCCGCCGACTTCTCGTACTCGTCGAGGAAGCCTTTTACCGTGCGCGAGCGCTCAAAACGCCGCCAGGCAATGGCGATATCGGTAGTCACCGCCGGGCCGGCGATGGGATGCCAGGTTACCTCCGGATGGGAAATACACATCATTGATTTCGGCACCAGCGCGAAGCCGAAACCGGCATTCACCATATTCAGCGAAGAGGAGATCTGCGACGACTCGTAGATCTGGCTCATGTCGATCCCCGCCCGCAGGCAGCTATTGTAGATAAGCTCGTAAATCCCCGGCGCAATGGCCTGGGGGAACAGCACCAGCGGCACGTCCCGCAGCTGCTCCAGGCGCAGGGCGTCTTCGCCAGCCAGCGGATGCGCGCGGTTGAGGGCGATAACCATCGGCTCCTGATCCACGATCCGCAGGTTAAACACTTTGCTGTTCTCGCAGGGCAGGCGGATGAAGGCCATATCCAGCTCCGCCTCGTTCAGAGCGGCCATCAGCGCCGCCATGTTGGCTTCCACCTGGTGAATGGTCACTCCGGGATGGGTCAGCTGAAACTGGCGAATGGTGGCGAATATGTTGGGGTGGAAGGCGTCGGAGCTGGCGATCCCCATCGACAGGCTGCCGTTAATGCCCCGGGCGATGCCCTTGACCTTTTCCATTGCTGCGTCGGTGAGGGCGAGGATCTGGCAGGCATCCACGTAGAAGGCTTCCCCGGCCTCTGTTAACTCCACGCCGCGGGAGAGGCGGCGCAGCAGCGGGGTGCCCACCTCTCTCTCCAGCCGCTGGATCTGCTGGCTCAGCGGCGGCTGCGAAATTTTCAGCTCTTCGGCGGCGCGGGTGAAGTTACCGGTACGGGCAACGGCGACGAAATAGCGTAGATAACGATGTTCCATATATAAAACGTCTCAAACCTACATGGACTATATATTGGAACTGTGAGCTGGATCGCGTCAACATTTATTGAATCTTTCCTATTTTTGTTTAACGAGGAAGTCAATAATGAAGCATTCATCAGAATGTACCTGCGAACAGAGCCTCGTCGAAACGCTGAGCGGATTTTCAGCACAGCATCCCGAGAGCGTCATCTACCAGACGTCGCTAATGAGCGCTCTGCTCAGCGGCGTGTATGAAGGCAGCACCACCATCGCGGAGCTGTTTACCCACGGAAATTTCGGACTCGGCACCTTTAACGGCCTGGACGGCGAGATGATCGCCTTCAGCGACGAGATCCACCAGCTGCGCTCCGACGGCAGCGCCCGGGTGGTCAGCCCGGATCAGAAAACCCCTTTCGCGGTGGTCACCCAGTTTGTTCCCCAGTACCGGGTAAAAATTGACGAGCCGATGAGCCGCGAGGCGCTGCACGCCATCATTGATGAGCAGATCCCGTCCGATAACGTCTTCTGTGCCCTGCGCATCGACGGCCTGTTCCGCCACGCCCACACCCGCACGGTGCCGCGCCAGACGCCGCCGTACCGCGCCATGACCGACGTGCTCGACGATCAGCCAATATTCCGCTTTAACCAGCGCGACGGCGTGCTGGTCGGTTTCCGCACCCCGCAGCACATGCAGGGCCTCAACGTCGCCGGCTATCACGAACACTTCATTACCGACGACCGCCAGGGCGGCGGCCACCTGCTCGACTATCAGCTCGAGCGCGGGGTGCTGACCTTCGGTGAGATCCACAAGCTGACTATCGATTTCCCGGCCGACAAGGCCTTTCTGAACGCCAACCTGCATCCTGACGATCTCGATGCGGCTATCCGCTCGGTTGAGAGCTAACAGGAGAAGCATCATGAAAAACAAAGAACGTCGCGTAAAAGAGTGGCAGCACGGTGCCGATCTGGTGGTTGCCCAGCTGGAAGCCCAGGGCGTGAAACACGTGTTCGGTATTCCGGGCGCCAAAATCGATAAAGTATTTGATTCGCTGCTGGATTCATCAATCCAGCTGGTACCGGTGCGCCACGAAGCCAACGCCGCCTTTATGGCAGCCGCGGTAGGGCGCATCACCGGTAAAGCCGGGGTGGCGTTAGTCACCTCCGGGCCGGGCTGCTCTAACCTGGTGACCGGGATGGCCACCGCCCACAGCGAAGGCGATCCGGTGGTTGCCCTCGGTGGGCAGGTTAAACGCGCCGACCGCGCCAAGCAGGTGCACCAGAGCATGGACACGGTTTCCATGTTCAGCCCGGTGACTAAATACGCGGTGGAAGTAAACTCCCCGGATGCGCTGTCCGAAGTCCTCTCCAACGCCTTCCGCGCCGCCGAGCAGGGCCGTCCGGGCAGCGCCTTCGTCAGCCTGCCGCAGGATATCGTCGATCAGCCGGTTATTGGCGAGGTGCTGCCGCCGTCCGCCTCGGTGCAGATGGGCGCCGCGCCGGACGAAGCGATTGAACAAGTCGCTAAGATGATCGATAAAGCGAAAAATCCGGTGATCCTGCTGGGCCTGATGGCCAGCCAGCAGCAGAACAGCACCGCCCTGCACCAGCTGCTGGAAAAAAGCCGTATTCCGGTCACCAGCACCTATCAGGCCGCCGGTGCCGTACACCAGGAGCACTTCACCCGCTTCGCCGGCCGCGTGGGCCTGTTCAACAATCAGGCCGGGGATCGGCTGCTGCATCTGGCCGACCTGATCATCTGTATCGGCTACAGCCCGGTAGAATACGAACCGGCGATGTGGAACACCGGCGACGCGACCCTGGTACACATTGACGTGCTGCCGGCTTACGAAGAGCGCAACTACCAGCCGGATACCGAGCTGGTGGGTGACATCGCCAGCACCCTGAAAAAACTGACCGCCCGCATCAGCTCCCAGCTGGAGCTGAGCGCCCGCGCCTCTGAGATCCTGGTGGACCGCCAGCACCAGCGCGAGCTGCTGAGCCGCCGCGGCGCGCAGCTCAACCAGTTTGCGCTGCACCCGCTGCGCATCGTTCGCGCCATGCAGGATATCGTCAACAGCGACGTGACGCTGACGGTGGATATGGGCAGCTTCCACATCTGGATCGCCCGCTACCTGTACAGCTTCCGCGCCCGCCAGGTGATGATCTCCAATGGCCAGCAGACCATGGGTGTCGCCCTGCCGTGGGCGATCGGCGCGTGGCTGGTGAACCCGGGCCGCAAAGTGGTTTCCGTCTCCGGCGACGGCGGCTTCCTGCAGTCGAGCATGGAGCTTGAAACCGCGGTAAGGCTGAAAGCCAACGTCCTTCACATCGTCTGGGTGGACAACGCCTATAATATGGTGGCGATTCAGGAAGAGAAAAAATACCAGCGGCTGTCCGGCGTCGAGTTTGGCCCCGTGGACTTTAAAGTCTATGCGGAAGCCTTCGGTGCGAAAGGGTTCGCCGTTGAAAGCGCGGATGCGCTGGAACCGACTTTGCGTGCAGCAATGGATGTAGACGGTCCCGCCGTAGTGGCGATACCGGTAGATTACAGCGATAACCCGCTGCTGATGGGCCAGCTCCATCTCAGCCAATTACTTTGAATCAACGAAAGGATACGGATATGCAAAAAGTAGCACTCGTCACGGGCTCCGGTCAGGGTATCGGTAAAGCTATTGCGCTGCGTCTGGTAAAAGACGGTTTTGCAGTCGCCATCGCCGATTACAACATCAATACCGCCGAGCAGGTGGCGCAGGAAATCAACAGCAACGGCGGCAAGGCGCTGGCGATTAAAGTTGATGTCTCCGACCGTGACCAGGTGTTCGCCGCGGTGGAAAAAACCCGCGCCGCGTTTGGCGATTTCAACGTCATCGTCAACAACGCCGGCGTTGCGCCGTCCACCCCGATCGAATCGATCACCCCGGAAATCGTCGATAAGGTCTACAACATCAACGTGAAGGGTGTTATCTGGGGCATTCAGGCCGCAATGGACGCCTTCAAGAAAGCCGGTCACGGCGGCAAAATCATCAACGCCTGCTCCCAGGCGGGCCACACCGGCAACCCGGAACTGGCGGTGTACAGCTCCAGCAAATTCGCCGTGCGCGGCCTGACCCAGACCGCCGCCCGCGATCTGGCGCCGCTGGGTATCACCGTGAACGCCTACTGCCCGGGGATCGTTAAAACCCCAATGTGGGACGAAATCGATCGCCAGGTCTCCGAAGCCGCCGGCAAACCGCTGGGCTACGGCACCGAGCAGTTCGCTAAAAAAATCACCCTCGGCCGCCTGTCCGAGCCGGAAGACGTGGCAGCCTGCGTCTCCTACCTCGCCAGCCCGGACTCCGACTACATGACCGGCCAGTCCCTGCTGATCGACGGTGGTATGGTGTTTAACTAAGTTTTGCGCCGCCGGAGGGGCAGGGGCTGGGGACTGTAGGGTTCCCGGCTGCTGAGCTGAAGGCGGTGATATTTTTATCGGACATGAATTGCCTCCGCGGGTGCGGGGGCTTTTTTTTGGTTTACAAAATGGTTGGATGGTGAATCTAATATAAGATGAATGCCTATCTTAATATAAAGTTAGTTGTTTTTCTGTGTTGTGGCATGATGAGAGACTTTAGAGCAAAAAATGAATTTGTGTCAGCCGTAGTTATTAATGAACACGAATAATGTTTTGAACAACCAAAGTATTGAATGAATAATACTCATAATGTAACATGTCAGATAATGTGTGCAGGAGAGTAATTTCATATGTCTAAAAATGATCAGGTTTTGGTTGAACAAATAATAAAACAAGAACATGAGTCTAATCTAAACTATTCAAGGGAAGATGATTTTTTTGAGTTTTTTTCTGCTTCGCAAGTTTTAAGAGAGTATGAATTAAGTTACGATCAGATTGAAGATGGATTATGTGGAAGAACTCTAGACGGTGGCATTGATTCCCTATATGTATTTGTTAATGGTGATTTGATTTTTGGGGATGAAAATATAGTTGATAAGTATAAGAAAAATGCCGATATAGAATTAGTGATCATTCAAAGCAAAAATGAAAGGTCTTTCGGTGAGGATCCTATTACCAAATTATTAAAGGTTAGTTCTAATTTATTGGATTTAGAGTTTGATTCAGCTAGTTATATCGGCAGATACAATAGTAAAGTTTTGGAGAAATTTGAGCTGTTTCGTAGTATTTATTTAAGCTTGATAACAAAAAAACCTAATTTAAAAATAAAGTACTTCTATGTATCAAAAGGAGTGGATATTCATAAGAATGTAATTCAACAATCTAATGAATTGAAGTCGTCAATCTCGACAATATTAACTGATTCGACTGTAGAATTCACTTTTATAACTGCAACAAACTTAGTTGAAATATATAGAAAAAGAGATAGTACAGTATTTAATCTTAAATTACAAGAAAACCCTTTATCCTCTCAAGGAAAAGTTTTCATATCGCTTGTAAAACTAAGTGATTATTTTGATTTTATTACTGATAGCTCTGGGCAGATTATTAAATACATATTTGAGTCAAATGTTCGAGACTATCAAGGGAAAACATCAGTAAATCAAGAAATAAAGATGACCTTAGAAGATGATACTTCAAAAGAGGACTTTTGGTGGCTTAATAATGGTGTCACAATTCTTGCCACTGATGTTTCAGCTCCTGGCGGAAAAGAGCTTGTCATACATGATCCTGAAATTGTTAATGGTTTGCAAACCTCTAACGAAATATATTTGTTTTTTCAAAACAAAAGAAAAAGCAATCAAGAATTAAGGGTTTCTAATAGAAGCCTATTGGTACGGGTGATTGTCCCAGATAATGAGGTTAGTCGTGACAAGATTATTAGAGCTACAAACAGCCAAACACCAATACCAAAGACGTCACTGCGAGCAACTGATTCAATTCATAGAGACATTGAAGATTATTTTAAACCCAGAGGGTTTTATTATGATCGAAGGAAAAACTATTACAAAAATGAAGGTAAAAAATCTACAGATATTATTGGGTTGCCTTTTTTAGCTCAATGTCTTATGGCAATCACCATGCATAAGCCTGATACCGCGAGAGCTCGGCCATCTACATTACTGGAAGATGATTTTTCTTATGAAAAATTATACAATACAAATAACCACATTAACGCTTATTACATCGCTGCTTTAATAGGTAAAAAGTCTGAATTGTATATAAAAACGAAGACAGATCTATCAGTTAGTGATAAAAACAACCTCCGATTTTATTTAGCGTTTGTAGTTGCTGTAATTATTACAAAAAATAAATTCCCTGGATTTCGTTTTCTTGAGAATATAACTCCTCAACAAATTACTGATGATAAAATTGAGGCTGCCTTTAATTTTACTTCAGAACGTTATTTCTCTTTAGGTGGCGGGGATAAGCTTGCTAAAGGTAATTCATTAATAAAAGATATAAAATTAAAGTTGGATGAACTGTTAAGTAGTTAATGCAACATCCCCTCTTCCATAGGGGGAGGGGGAGAGGGAATCTATCGATATAAATATATAAGGAGTTAACGTCACCCACTTATTATAAAAAAGATTGAGAGGTATTAATATTCCAACCTATTTATATCCAGTCTCTAGTATAATATCTGCTTTTTCTCTCTACCCCAAACAAACCACATACCTCTCCCCCGACTCCCTCACAATCTCATCCGCATTCTCCAGAATATCCCCGCCTTCAAACGCCCCGTACAGCTGCTTAAATTCCACCGCGCCCAGGCGGCGGACAATATCGCTGACCGTCGCGGCAGGCAGCGGCAGCAGGTTGGGGTAGCTCCACATAAAGGAGACGGCTTTGGCGCCGGCGGTGACCTGCACGATATCGCCGGACAGCACGATTCCCCCGTCGCGGGCCCAGTGCAGCACGCAGCCGCCGGGGAAATGGCCGCCGAGGCGCAGGACGTGGACGTCACGGGTTAGCTCCAGGGAATCGCCTTCCCAGAAGACGATGCGCGGACTGTCGCGCATGACCCACTCGCGATCGCTGGCGTGCAGGTAAATCGGTGCGTCGAAGATCTCCGCCCAGTCCTGCATGGTAGTGTAGAAGTGCGGGTGAGATATTGCGATGGCCTTGATTCCGCCGAGGGCGTCGATAATTGTTTTGGTGGCGTCGTCGAGGTTGGCGATACAGTCCCATAGAATGTTGCCCTCGGGCGTGCGCAGAAGAAACGCGCGCTGGCCGATGGCAAATTCGGGGACGGTGCACAGGCTGAACAGGGCGTCGTCGTGCTGCCGCCACGTATTAGTGTGCGACGCGTGCAGGGCGTCAACATTAACCCACGCCTGCCCGCTGGCGGGCACGTACTGGCGCTCATCGCCACATATAGGGCAATGGGCCGGCGGCGCATCGGTGATGTTATAAGACGTGCCGCAGGCTTTGCATAACGTAATCATGGCGCTTCCCTTTATCGCTGTGTGCAGGCTGAATGTTTGCTACAGAACAATCAGTGTGGCAGCCGGAGGCGCGGGGATGTGGCCGCGAGTGCGGTGCCCGAAGGGGTTTGCCCCTGCGGGCCAGCCACCTATTTCCGTATCCACCACGTCGCCTCGAAAGGCCGCAGCGTCGCGGCGCGAGGCTGCTCTCCGACATCGTCATAGTTGCTGATAACCCGCGTCCACCCGCCGGCTGCGTCCTCCGGGGTCCACGCCTGCGGTTCGCGGCTGAGGTTCGCCACCACCAGCAGCGTCTGCCCGCGCCACGCGCGGCGGTAGCACCACAGCGCCGGGTGCCCGGGCAGCAGATCCTGATAGTCGCCCCAGGTCAGCAGCGGCTCGGCCTTGCGCAGGGCGATCAGCGCCCGGTAGGTGTGAAATACCGAATCGGGATCCGCCAGCGCCGCCTCGGCGTTCACCGTTGGGTAGTTGCGGCAGGCGCTTATCCACGGCGTGCCGTCGGTGAAGCCGCCGTGGGGCTGCGCGTTCCACTGCATCGGCGTGCGGCCGTTGTCCCGGGACTTGCTGGCGAGAATAGCCAGCAGTTCGTCGGCATCGCGCCCCTGCTCGCGCAGCTCGCCGTACATGTTGTGGCTCTCCACGTCCCGGTAGTCGGCGATGGCGGTGAAGTGCGGGTTGGTCATGCCGATCTCTTCGCCCTGATAGATGTAGGGCGTGCCCTGCATGCCGTGCAGCACCATCGCCAGCATTTTGGCGGAGGCCACCCGGTATTCTCCTTCGTCGCCGAAGCGTGAGACGATGCGCGGCTGATCGTGGTTACACCAGAACAGCGCGTTCCAAGCCGCGTTGTGCATCCCCTGCTGCCAGCGGCAGAACAGCGCCTTAAGCGCCACGAAGTCCGGCCGCGCCAGGGTCCACTTCTCGCCGCCGGGATAGTCCACCTTCAGATGGTGAAAGTTAAAGGTCATCGACAGCGCGCGGCCGTCCAGCGCGGCGTACCGGCGGCAGTGCTCAAGGGTGGTGGAGGACATCTCCCCCACGGTCATCAGCCCGCGCGGGGTGAACACCTCCCGGCTCATCTCCTGCAGAAAGTCGTGGGCCCGCGCGCCGTCGGTGTAGAACCGGCGCCCGTCGCCGTCGGGATCCGAGGGAAAATCGGGATCTTTAGCGATCAGGTTCACCACGTCGAGCCGCAGCCCGTCCACCCCGCGATCCGCCCAGAACGCGCACACCTTTTTCAGCTCATCCCGCACCGCCGGCTCTTCCCAGTTGAGATCCGCCTGCTCCGGGGCAAACAGGTGCAGATAGTACTGCTCGCTCTCCGCGTGCCACTGCCAGGCGCTGCCGCCGAACTTCGAGCGCCAGTTGTTCGGCAGCGCGCCGGATTTGCCGTCGCGCCAGAAGTAGAAGCGGCGGTACGGGCTGTCCGGGCTGAGGGACTCGCGAAACCACGGATGCTGGGTCGAGGTGTGGTTAAACACCATATCGAGAATAATGCGGATGCCGCGGGCTTTGGCTTCGGCCACCAGCTGGTCGAAATCATCGAGGGTGCCGTAGGCCGGATCGATGGCGGTGTAGTTCGCTACGTCGTAGCCGTTGTCCACCTGCGGCGAGACGTAAAACGGCGTCAGCCAGATGGCGTCCACGCCCAGGGTGTGCAGATAGTCCAGCCGCCGGATGATACCGGGCAGATCGCCGGTGCCGCTGCCGGTGGTGTCCTGAAAGCTCTTCGGGTAAATCTGGTAGATAGTGCCGTTTTGCCACCAGTGGGGGAGGTTGTGCATAAGACGTTCCTGTCAAAAAAGCGGCGGGGCGCGGGCGCGCCCCGAAAAGGTTTAAACGATTTGCAGCGTGCCCTGGCGGTATTTGCGCTGGTAGACCGCGCTGGTGAGCACCACCGGCACCACCACGCAGATAGCCATGGCGGTGGCGTACACCTGCCAGAAGGTCGGCTGAATAGAGAGGATCCCCGGCAGGCCGCCGACGCCGATGCCGTTGGCCATCACGCCGCTGAGTCCGCACAGCAGCCCGCCGAGGCCGGAACCCACCATCGCGCACAGCATCGGAAAGCGGTACTTGAGGTTGATGCCGTACATTGCCGGTTCGGTGACGCCGAGGAAGGCTGAAATCGCCGCCGGGACCGAAATCTCGCGCTCGTTCTTCTTGCGGCTGCAGATAATGATCCCCACTACCGCCGAGGCCTGCGCGATGTTGGAGAGCGCAATTAGCGGCCACACCGGGGTGCCGCCCATGCTCTGGATCATCTGCATATCAACCGCCAGCGTGGTCTGGTGCACGCCGGTGATCACCAGCGGCGCGTACAGGAAGCCAAACAGCGCCGCGCCCACCGGCGCGAAGCTGCCGGTCATCAGGTGGCGCACCGCGAAAGCCACGCCGTCGCCAATCATCCGGCCAAACGGGCCGATAACCGCGTGGGCGAGGAACACCGCGAGGATCAGGGAGCACACCGGCACCACCACCAGATAGAGGTAGTCCGGTACGATGCGCTTGAGACGCGTCTCAATGATGCCCAGCGCCAGCCCCGCCAGCAGGGCCGGGATCACCTGCGCCTGATAGCCCACCTTCTCAATGGCGAACAGACCGAAGTTCCACACCTCGGGGATTTTGCTTCCCAGCTCGTAGGCGTTCATCAGCTGCGGCGACACCAGAGTAATTCCCAGCACGATGCCGAGGATCGGCGTGCCGCCCATCTTTTTCACCGCCGACCAGCAGATGCCCACCGGCAGATAGAAGAAGATTGCCTCGCCAATCAGCCACAGGAAGTCGTACAGGGTTTTCATCCCCGGATGCATCTGCGCCAGGGTCTGGCCATTGCTCATCGGCACGTCGCCGATCACGTTGCGAAAGCCGAGGATCAGGCCGCCGCTGATCAGCGCCGGCAGCAGCGGGAAGAAGATCTCCGCGAAGTGCGAGATCATCCGCTCGTGCCACTTCATGTTCTGGCGCGCGGCGAGCTTCGCCTGCTCTTTGTCGGCGGAGGCCTGGCCGGTGGTTTTCAGCAGCGCCTGATACCAGTCGCCGACGTCGGTGCCGATCACCACCTGAAACTGCCCGGCGTTGGTGAAGCAGCCTTTAACCATCGGCAGGCCGTCGATGCCTTTCGGATCGGCCTTCGCCGGATCGTTAAGCACGAAGCGCAGCCGGGTAATGCAGTGGCTGACGGTGGCGATGTTGCCGCGACCGCCCACCAGCGCCACCAGCCTGTCAATATCCTGTTGATTTACTTTGCTCATCATGAAGCCTCATGACTGTGGGGAGATGCGTGAAATAACCTGCAGGCAATCTATCCGCTTTCCTGAAAAGCGAAAACGGGAACGTTCCCGAAATCCGGGAAAGATCACAATTATTTGTCGGGAAGGGCTACAGCAGGGTGGCGGGAATGATGATTTGGCGCGGCTCTGCCCGGCCGTTGATCTGCTCGATAAGCTGCTGCGCCGCCTGTCGTCCGGCCTCGCCGTAGCCGGGATCGACGGTAACGATTTCCGGGTGGAGAAAGGTCATCAGCGGCGTGCAGCCGACGCTCGCCAGCTGCAGCGTGTCGATGCGCTGTTCCTGCAGGTATTTGCTGGCTCCCAGCGCCAGGGTATCGGTGGCGCACAGCAGGGCGGTCGTGTCCGCCGCCAGCACCCCGGCGGCGGCTTCATAGCCCTGTTTCATGGTCAGGCCGGGCAGCGCAGAGAGCGGCGTCAGGCGGTGCTGGCGGCAAAAGCGCAGATAGGCTTCGTGGCGGCGGCGGCCGGTGGTTTCATCGCAGTGCGGCGCGCCGAGAAAGCTGATATGGCGGTGGCCTTTATCCAGCAGACGCTGCATCAGCATCGTGATGGCGCCGTCATCGTCGTAGCACACCGAGGCGAATCCGTCCGCGTCCCGGGCCAGCATCACCAGGGTTTCGCGCCAGGGATGCAGCATATCAACGCTGATACTGCTAAAGCCGAACAGCACTACGCCGTCGATATTGCGCCGGCGCAGCATCCCGAGGTGCTCCTCCACTTTTTCCGCCGAGAACTGGCTCTCCATCATGATCGGGTCGTAGCCCTCGGCGTAAAAGGCGGGCAGCATGGTCTGCACGGCGAGGTTTTCCGACAGCGAGTCGAGTCGGGTAACGATAATCGCCACCACTTTATCGCTCTGGCCGCGCATCGCCCGGGCGGATCGGGAGGGGGAGAAGCCGTGCTGGTTCATCACCGCTTCAACCCGCTCGCGGGTGCGCTGGCTGACGCCGCTTTCGTTATTCAGCACCCGGGAGACAGTGGATTTGCCGACGCCGCTCAGGCGGGCGATATCTTTGATGGTCAGGCGGTTGGTCATCTCTGTTCCCGGGGTAAATGCGAAAAGAAAAAGTGAACGTCATCCTACTCAACCTGCGTCCCTTCGGCAAAAAGTTGTCTCAGTTTTGTGGCGGTATAGCTGCTGTTTAATAACGTAGCGTTATGATTTTTCCGTACTCTGGCTGTTCCCTGAATAGTTTGAGCCGCAGGCTGATGCTTATTGCCCGGCCGCCCGCGGCCTGAACAACCGTACCGATATAGCCAATGTTTTCTCACTTACCGGAGGCGCTATGGATCCCGATCCCACCCCCCATCACCGATGGAGCAACATCATTTTCCGGTAAGCCTGCCCCGCGCTGCCTTGCCGGATAAACCGTAAGGCAGCGACGTCGTTCTTTCCCGATGTCCCTGTTTTATCACGTCTTTCAGACGCGGCCCCGCCGCGCCTGAACGTAACCCGCGATCGCCGAACGGCGAGCGCAGAGGGACTTTTTATGCTGAAAACTATCACCCGGCAGCTGCTCGCGCAGCTCGCCCGCCGCCTGCCGCACCGCCTCACCAGCCGCGATCCGCTGCCGGACGGCAAAACCCTGGCCAGCGTGCCGATGCCGGACAGCCTGAGCCAGCGCTGCCTGAACATCGCCGCCGTTGATGAACACGAGATCTGGCGCGCCCTCGACAGCCATCCCGAAGGGCTGACGCCGCAGCAGGTGGAAGCCAGCCGCGCAGCGCACGGCGAAAACATCATTCCGGCCCAGAAGCCGGCGCCCTGGTGGGCGCACCTGTGGCGCTGCTACCGCAATCCGTTCAACCTGCTGCTTACCGTGCTGGGGATCATCTCCTACGCCACGGAAGATCTGTTTGCCGCGGGCGTGATCGCCCTGATGGTGGCGATTGCCACGCTGCTCAATTTCATTCAGGAGGCGCGATCCACCCGCGCGGCGGACGCCCTGAAAGCGATGGTCAGCAACACCGCCACCGTGCTGCGCACCGTCAACGACAAGGGCGAAAGCCGCTGGCAGGAGATCCCGCTCGATCGGCTGGTGCGCGGCGACATCGTTAAGCTCTCGGCGGGAGACATGATCCCGGCGGATCTTCGCGTTCTCCAGGCCCGGGATCTGTTTGTCGCCCAGGCCTCGCTCACCGGAGAGTCGCTGCCGGTGGAGAAGATCGCCCGCAGCCGCGATCCGCAGCAGAGCAACCCGCTCGAGTGCGATACCCTGTGCTTTATGGGCACCAGCGTGGTGAGCGGCACCGCCCAGGCGGTGGTCTTCGCCACCGCCGGTGAGACCTGGTTCGGCCAGCTGGCGGGTCGCGTCAGCGAGCAGCAGACCGAGCCGAACGCCTTTCAGAAAGGCATCAGCCGCGTCAGCATGCTGCTGATCCGCTTTATGCTGGTGATGACCCCGATTGTGCTGCTGATCAACGGCTACACCAAGGGCGACTGGTGGGAAGCGGCGCTATTTGCGCTGTCGGTGGCGGTGGGGCTGACCCCGGAGATGCTGCCGATGATCGTCACCTCGACCCTGGCGCGCGGGGCGGTGAAGCTGTCGAAGCAGAAAGTGATCGTCAAACATCTCGACGCCATTCAGAACTTCGGCGCGATGGACATCCTGTGCACCGATAAAACCGGCACCCTGACCCGGGATAAAATCGTGCTGGAAAACCACACCGATATCTCCGGCAGAACCAGCGAGCGGGTGCTGCACTGCGCCTGGCTTAACAGCCACTACCAGACCGGATTGAAAAACCTGCTGGATACCGCCGTGCTGGAAGGGGTGGACGAAGCCGCGGCGCGGACGCTCTCCGCCCGCTGGCAGAAAATCGACGAGATCCCCTTTGATTTCGAGCGCCGCCGGATGTCGGTGGTGGTCGCCGAAGAAGCGGGCCAGCACCAGCTTATCTGCAAGGGCGCGCTGCAGGAGATCCTCAGCGTCTGTACCCGGGTGAGTTTTAAAGGTGAGATTATCCCGCTGGACGACGCGATGCTGCGCCGCATCGGCCGGGTGACCGATACCCTCAACCGCCAGGGGCTGCGGGTGGTGGCGGTCGCCACCAAAGTGCTGCCCGCCCGCGAGGGAGACTACCAGCGCATTGATGAATCGGATCTGATTCTGGAGGGCTACATCGCCTTCCTCGATCCGCCGAAAGAAACTACCGCGCCGGCGCTGAAGGCGCTGAAGGCCAGCGGCATCACGGTGAAAATTCTCACCGGCGACAGCGAGCTGGTGGCGGCGAAAGTGTGCCGGGACGTCGGCCTGGACGCGGGCGATGCGGTGGTAGGCAGCCAGGTGGACGCCCTGAGCGATGACGCGCTGGCGGCGCTGGCGAAGCGCACCACCCTGTTTGCCCGCCTGACGCCGATGCATAAAGAGCGCATCGTCACCCTGCTGAAGCGGGAAGGGCACGTGGTGGGCTTTATGGGCGACGGCATCAACGACGCCCCGGCGCTGCGCGCGGCGGATATCGGTATCTCGGTGGACGGCGCGGTGGACATTGCCCGGGAAGCGGCGGACATCATTCTGCTGGAGAAGAGCCTGATGGTGCTGGAAGCGGGGGTGATCGAAGGGCGCCGCACCTTTGCCAATATGCTCAAGTACATCAAGATGACCGCCAGCTCCAACTTCGGCAACGTCTTTAGCGTGCTGGTGGCCAGCGCCTTCCTGCCGTTTTTGCCGATGCTGCCGCTGCATCTGCTGATCCAGAACCTGATGTACGATGTCTCCCAGGTGGCGATCCCGTTTGATAACGTTGACGAGGAGCAGATCCGCAAACCCCAGCGCTGGAACCCGGCCGATCTCGGCAGATTCATGCTCTTTTTCGGTCCGATCAGTTCGATCTTCGACATTCTGACCTTCTGCCTGATGTGGTTCGTATTCCACGCCAATACGCCGGAGCACCAGACTCTGTTCCAGTCCGGCTGGTTCGTGGTGGGCCTGCTGTCGCAGACGCTGATTGTGCACATGATCCGCACCCGCCGCATTCCGTTCATCCAGAGCCGAGCCGCGTGGCCGCTGATGGTGATGACCCTGGTGGTGATGACGGCGGGGATCGCGCTGCCCTTCTCGCCGCTGGCGTCGTACCTGTCGCTGCAGGCGCTGCCCCTGGCCTACTTCCCGTGGCTGGTGGCGATCCTTGCGGGCTACATGACGCTGACCCAGCTGGTGAAGGGCTTTTACAGCCGCCGCTACGGCTGGCAGTAGCTGAAAGTGCAACAGAAGCGAGGTTAAACCGGCCTCGCTATTGACCCTTGCGATCCCGCGTGATACCTCAGTGGTTTGCTTTTTTTTGGCCCGTCTTTCACTAAGGAACCCGCATGTTCAATACCGCGCGCGTCAGCCTGCTGGCGACCTCAATTCTGTTTAGCGGCATCGCGGCAGCCGCGCCCGCCGGCGATCTGCCCCTGATGCCCTGGCCTCAGCAGGTCGAGCGCCCGGCGGCGCAGGGAATGCTGATCCTCAACCATCAGCTGACCATCAATATTACCGGCGACGATCTCGGCGATGCGGCGGCGAGGCTGCGCAGCCGCATCGCCCGCCAGACCGGCTGGGAAATGGTGCCCCAGAGCGGCCCGGCTGATGCCCCTGTTATCAGCATCACCATCGCTAAAAAAATGTCGCCGCTGCCGCGCCCGGACAGCGACGAAAGCTACCGGCTGACGGTAGACGAAAGCGGGGCGCGCATCGCCGCCAATACCCGCTTCGGCGCGCTGCACGGCATCGAAACCCTGCTGCAGCTTATCCAGAACGGCCCGAGCAACACCGCCATTCCGTATCTCACCATCAATGACAGCCCGCGCTTTCCCTGGCGCGGGCTGCTGCTCGATTCTGCCCGCCACTTCCTGCCGGTTGAAGACATTAAGCGCCAGCTCGACGGCATGGCGGCGGCCAAGCTCAACGTGCTGCACTGGCACCTGACCGACGACCAGGGCTGGCGTTTTGCCTCTGTCCGCTATCCTAAGCTGCAGCAGCTGGCGAGCGACGGGCAGTTTTACACTCCGGCGCAGATGAAAGAGATCGTGCGCTACGCCGCCGATCGCGGCATTCGGGTGGTGCCGGAAATTGACATGCCGGGCCACGCGTCGGCGATTGCGGTGGCCTATCCGGAGCTGATGAGCGCCCCCGGACCGTACAAAATGGAGCGCCGCTGGGGCGTGCTCAAGCCGGTGCTCGATCCCACCAAAGAGGCGACCTACGTCTTTGCCGAGGCGATGGTGAGCGAGCTGGTGGCGATCTTCCCGGATCCGTATCTGCACATCGGCGGCGACGAGGTGGACGACAGCCAGTGGAAAAGTAACCCGGATATTCAGCGCTTTATGCGCGAGCACCGGCTGGCGGACAGCCATGCGCTGCAGGCGTACTTCAACCGCCGGCTGGAAACTATCCTCGAAAAACATCATCGCCAGATGGTGGGCTGGGATGAGATCTACCATCCCGACCTGCCGAAAAGCATCCTGATCCAGTCCTGGCAGGGGCAGGACGCGCTGGGCGAAGTAGCGAAAAACGGCTATCGGGGCATTCTCTCCACCGGTTTCTACCTCGACCAGCCTCAGTACACCCGCTACCACTACCGCAACGAAATCATCCCCCAGGGGCTGGACGGCGTGGACAAGATAAGCGATGCCGACAGCGCCCAGAGCTGGTCGTTCTCCATGCCGCGCCTGAAGGGCAGCCCGGTCGAGGGCAGCTTTACCCTGGTGAAGGGCAAGGACGAGTGGCGCGGCTTTATTGACTTCAACGGCAAATCCCGCCGGGCGGTGCAGGATATCGAGTGGCTGACCCCGGACCAGGTAACCTTTACCGTCGATACCTGGATGGGGGAAACCCGGCCGGTGGTGAGCATTCACGACGATCGCCTCAGCGGCTATTTCCTGCTGGGCAACGTGCGCTATCCCATCACCGGCAGCAGCCTTGACGCGGTGCCCAACGGCATTCCACCGGTTACGCTCGACGCGCAGCAGCAGAAGAACCTGCTCGGCGGCGAGGCGGCGCTGTGGGCGGAAAACGTGGTGGCGCCGGTGCTGGATATTCGCCTCTGGCCGCGGGCGTTTGCGGTAGCGGAGCGGCTGTGGTCGGCGCAGGACGTCAACGATACCGACAACATGTACCAGCGGCTGCAGGCTATTGACGGCTGGTCAACGGTCTCCGTCGGCCTGCGCCAGCACGCCGAGCAGCAGGTGCAGTTCACCCGGCTCGCCAATGGCGCAGATACCCTGCCGCTGGCGATCCTCGCCCAGGCGCTGGAGCCGGCGCACTACTACACCCGCCAGCATCTGAAGTTTCAGGCGGGCAACTACACGCAATTCGAGCCGCTGAACCGGCTCGCCGACGCGCTGCCGCCGGAGAGCGCCACCCTGCGCAATCTCGATCTGTGGGCGGATAACCTGATCAGCGACCCGGAAGACAACGCCAGCGCCGACAGCCTGCGCCACGTCTTTACCCGCTGGCAGAACAACACCGCCGACGTGCTGGCCCTCACCGACGCCAGCTATCAGCTGGCGGCTGTGAAGCCGGTGGTGCTGCAGGTGGACAAGCTCGCCGCGCTGGGGCTGAGACTCACCGATATCGTGGCGCGCCAGGGCACGCTGGACGATAAAGAGTACGCGTCCATTCAGACCCAGCTCGACGAGGCGGCGAAAATTCAGGATGAAATGGCAATAGCGGCGGTCTATCCGCTGGAGAAGCTGCTGCGGGCGACGCGGATTGAGTGATGGAAGAAGCCGTAACAACAGATCGGTGCCGATCTAGTGTTATGGCCGAAATAGCTTTTCCATCGACTTTGTCGGGTAAAAAAGCGAGCGCGCGTTTTCTCGCACCAGCGGGATAAAGCCCAGCTTGCGGTAAAACTGCTGCGCATTTTCGTTTAGGGCATCAACAAAAAGGCCGTGGATCCCCACGGCTTGCGAAGCCTGGTACACCACTGTCATGGCATGCGCGACAAGCGTGCTCCCCCATGCCTGTCCCTGCAGCGTTTTATCTACTGCCAGCCTTCCGAGCGTAACGCTCGGAACGTTAACGTAGGGAATATGGCGTTTTTGGCTGTTTGAGGGAAGCGCCGCTTTCTCAAAGCTGCTACCTGAGAGGGTGTAGAATCCCATGATACGCGGTCTCGTATCCCGGTTAATAAGCATGTAGGCGCGTAAAATACGGCTGCGATGCTGGCGAATAAGGTGATCTTGCAGAAAGACATTCAGAGATCCTTCTCCGCAGTCAAAACCTGAAAAATCGTACTCTTTATCATCAGAGTAGGTTTCTATCCCGTAATCAGGCATGAATTACTCCATTTTTTTAAGGCGTTCCGCTGCGCGCTTGATTCTTTCATTGGGGGGGGGTGGATTGCTGATAGCATCCATCACCTGATTCCAGGACTCTTCATTTAAGACCAAACGGCGGTGCTGCTCGATAACCTGCGCGGCGTGTTCACAGGCGCTGGAAACCAGGAATTGAGTCACCGTCTGATTGGACATAGCAGCAGCCTCTTCAATGATATTTTTATCATCTTCAGTCAACCTGAGGTCGATGCGTTGCTTTTTCAGTGCAGACATTTTCTTTTCCTTCAGCAGGATTATCCTGCTGGGATTGTTATCAGATGTACGGTGAATATCCGTACAAAAAGAAATGTAGCTGTTTTTGGCGTTTTATTCAACAGAAGGGAATGCTACGAATTAAGGGAGGCCGGTAAGAGAGAGGATTAAAAAAGCCTCTTGATTACGCGAGGGTAATCAAGAGGCTCATTGCGTGATGTCAGGCTTCAATCAGCGACGCACGGCAATCGCTTCAATTTCAATCTTCACGTCTTTCGGCAGGCGGGCCACTTCGACGCAGGAGCGCGCCGGGAAGCTGGCCTTGTGCTCGGTGAAAAACGCTTCGTAAGTAGCGTTAACGGTGGCGAAATCATTGAGATCTTTCACGAAAACGGTGGTTTTTACGATATCGCCCACTTTCAGGCCCGCGGCTTCAACGATCGCCTGCACGTTTTCCAGCGACTGGCGCGCCTGGGCGGCGATGTCGTCGGCCACGGTGCCGGTTTTCGGATCGACCGGGATCTGGCCGGAGGTGATGATCATGCTGCCGAGGTCGACGCCCTGAACGTAAGGGCCAATGGCTGCCGGTGCTTTTTCTGTCGCAATACTTTTGCTCATTATTTTCTCCTTGGTGACAGTGGATGGCTTTGATACCCGCAATAATTCCAGTCACTTGACGCAGTTTACGCGCAGGCAGCCTGAAGTATGACGGGCATAAGGTACCCGGCCATTATAGGGAGCCGGGCAGGGGTTACCAACCTAATTAGTTGGCCAGTACCACGAAATGGGAAAACGCTTTCTCGCAGTATTTGCACTTCAGCACGATATCCTGCTCGCGCTTCTTCACGCTAAAGCTCGAGGCCACCGGCTCGGCGTGGCTGATGCAGTTGCTGTTCGGGCACACCAGCACGCCGTCGATGCGATCCGGCAGCGCCGGGCGGGATTTACCCACCACTTCATAATTGTCGATGCGGTTGACCGTCGCCTGCGGCGCGTACAGCGACAGCTGGTTAACCTGCTCGTCGGTCAAAAAGGTGTTTTCGATCTTGATCAGATCTTTGCGTCCCATCTCGCCGGAGGGCAGGTTCAGGCCGATGGTGATCCGCTGGTCGGTTTCGGTCAGCTTGAACAGGGTCAGCAGCTTAAAGCCCACCTGGGCCGGAATGTGGTCGATCACGGTGCCGCGCTTGATGGCTTCAACCTGCAGCTTGTTATCCTGAGTCATACGTTTCCCCTTACAGATCCAAATCGCTGTTCAGCACCAGCGCCAGCAGCGCCTGGCGAGCAAAAATGCCGTTGCCGGCCTGCTGGAAGTACCAGGCGTGCGGCGTCTTATCAACATCGGTGGTGATTTCATCAATGCGCGGCAGCGGGTGCAGTACTTTCATGTTATCGCGCGCCCCGGCCAGGTCTGCCGCGCGCAGCACGAACTGCGCTTTGACGTTGGCATACTCGGACGGATCGAGGCGCTCTTTCTGCACCCGGGTCATGTACAGAATATCCACCTCGGCCATGACCTCCTCGAAGGCGCTGTGCACGCTCCAGGCGATGCCTTTTTCATCCAGCATATCGAGAATGTACTGCGGCATCGCCAGCGCGTCGGGGGCGATAAAGTAGAAGCGGTTGCCGTTAAACTTCGCCAGCGCCTGAGTCAGGGAGTGGACGGTGCGGCCGTACTTCAGGTCGCCCACCATCGCCACGTTAAGATTCTCCAGCCGGCCCTGGGTTTCGCGGATGGTAAACAGATCCAGCAGCGTCTGGGTCGGGTGCTGGTTGGAGCCGTCTCCGGCGTTGAGCACCGGAATGCCGCCGGAAAATTCCGTCGCCAGCCGCGCGGCGCCCTCCTGCGGGTGGCGCATCACGATAGCGTCCACATAAGTGCCGATCACCGAGATGGTATCCGCCAGGGTTTCGCCTTTTTTACCCAGCGAGGTGTTGGCGCTGTCGGAAAAGCCCACGACGCTGGCGCCCAGGCGGTGCATCGAGGTTTCAAACGACAGGCGGGTGCGGGTCGAGGCCTCAAAGAAGCAGCTGGCAATCACCTTGTGCCTGAGCAGTTCGGGTTGCGGCGTGGCCTTTAGCTTCGCGGCGGTGGCCAGCACCAGTTCCAGGTCTTCGCGGCTGAGATCGTTTATTGAGATGATGTGTTTGTGATACAGCGGATTCGCCATGTTTATCTCCTGACGCCGGGCAAAAAAAAAGCCCCTTCAAAAAGGGGCTTAAGAATTTGGGAATGCAGCGGAAAGGAAAACGGCAGGCCGGCGTCTGTTTTCAGACGCGGTAAGACAGCGTGTCGTACACAGTTGACCATACTTCCTCCCGGCAAATCGACGGGCATTATACGCAGCCCGACGCGGGGATCAAGTGATTATTTGCACAATAGAAAACGTTTGCGCTGCTGATCCTGGCCCCGCGCGGCCAGCCGCACTTTTCGCGCCTGCGGGGCGTTGGGGCGCTAAATCTCCAGCGCCAGCCGGGTGCCCTGGCCGATAGCCCGGCGGGCGTCCAGCTCAGTAGCCACATCGCAGCCGCCGATCAGGTGCACCGGTTTGCCCGCCGCGCGCAGCGGCTCCGCCAGCTCGCGGCGCGACTCCTGCCCGGCGCAGAGAATAACGTTGTCCACCGCCAGCAGCTGCGGCTCGCCGTCGATCAGCACGTGCAGGCCCGCGTCGTCAATCTTCTGATAGCTCACCGACGGGATCATCTTCACCCCGCGCTTGAGCAGGGTGGTACGGTGGATCCAGCCGGTGGTTTTGCCCAGCCCTTCGCCGGGCTTGCTGGCTTTGCGCTGTAGCATCACTATCTGACGCGGGCTGGCGGGCTGATGCGCTCCTTCCGGACGCAGGCCGCCGCTCTGGGCCAGGCCGGTATCTATCCCCCACTCGACGCAAAAGGCGGCAATATCCTGGCTGGTGGCCTCTCCGCTCTGGCTCAGGTACATCGCGGTATCAAAGCCGATGCCGCCGCAGCCGATAATGGCCACCCGCGAACCCACCGGCTTTTTGTCCCGCAGTACGTCGAGGTAGGTCAGCACCTTCGGATGATCGATCCCCGCGATCGCCGGCCTGCGGGGCAGGATCCCGGTGGCGAGGATCGTTTCGTCAAAATCCTGCAGATCCCCGGCGGCCACCTGCTGGTTAAGTCGCAGGGTGATGCCGAGCAGATCCACTTTGCGCCGGAAGTAGCGCAGGGTTTCGTAAAACTCTTCTTTGCCGGGGATCTGCTTGGCGATATTAAACTGGCCGCCGGTTTCCCCGGCCGCGTCAAACAGCGTTACCCGGTGCCCGCGCGTGGCGGCGTTAATAGCGAATGCCAGCCCCGCCGGCCCTGCACCCACCACCGCCAGATTCTTTTTCTGTACCGCGGGCAGCACCGGCATCGTGGTTTCGTGACAGGCGCGGGGATTGACCAGGCAGGAGGTGACTTCACCGGCGAAGATCTGATCCAGGCAGGCCTGGTTGCAGCCGATGCAGGTGTTGATCTCATCCGCGCGGCCTTCCCGCGCTTTGGTCAGCAGCTCGGGATCGGCGAGGAACGGCCGCGCCATCGACACCATATCCGCATCGCCGCGGGCCAGGATCGCGTCGGCCACCTGCGGATCGTTAATGCGGTTGGTGGTGATCAGCGGCAGCGAGACTTTGCCTTTCAGCTTGCGGGTTACCCAGCTAAACGCTCCGCGCGGTACCGGCGTGGCAATGGTCGGAATGCGCGCCTCGTGCCAGCCGATACCGGTATTGATCAGCGTTGCGCCTGCGGCTTCCACCGCCCGGGCCAGCTCAACCACCTGATCGAACTCGCCGCCGCCCTCCACTAAATCGAGCATCGACAGGCGGTAGATAATAATAAAGCGCTCGCCTACCCGCCGGCGCACGGCGCGCACCACCTCGACCGCAAAGCGCATCCGCCGCGGCCAGTCTCCGCCCCAGTCGTCGTCGCGCTGGTTGGTGCGGGCGGCGAGAAATTCGTTGATCAGATAGCCTTCGGAGCCCATCACTTCCACGCCGTCGTAGCCCGCTTCCTGCGCCAGTCGGGCGCAGCGTGCGAAATCTTCAATCAGCTGGAGGATCTCGTCGTGGCTCAGGGCGTGGGGGGCAAAGCGGTTAATCGGTGCCTGAATCGCAGAGGGGGCCACCGGATGCGGCTGGTAGCTGTAGCGCCCGGTGTGCAGGATCTGCAGCGCGATTTTGCCTCCGGCCTCGTGTACCGCGTCGGTGACCGGGCGGTGGTGGGCCACCTGTGCGGGATCGTTGAGTACCGCGCCGCCCTTCATGGTGACGCCGGAGGGGGTCGGCGCAATTCCGCCGGTGACGATCAGCGACACCCCGTTGCGGGCGCGCTCGGCGTAAAACGCCGCCAGCCGCTCGCTACCGTCCGGATGCTCCTCCAGCCCGGTGTGCATCGAGCCCATCAGCACGCGGTTTTTCAGCGTGGTGAAACCTAAATCCAGCGGGGCGAACAGCGACGGGTAGCTCATAATCATCTCTTCCGGAATGTAAAATAATTGTTATGTGGTCGGATGAGTTTAATTTAGCGCCGGCGGCGAAAAAGGGAAAAGGGCAGTGCGGTGAATGTGATGGGAGTCAAAGATTGAGGATGCGAATGGGCGCCCGCATCCTCCCGGCAGGCTATTCCAGCGCGCCGGTGGCCAGAAACTCCTCCAGCGCGCGGCGCTCTTCGCCGCTAATGCTCTGCAGCGGAAAGGGCAGCGCCGGGGCGGCGACGTGGCCGAGCATTTCTGCCGCCGCGGCCACTACCCGCAGGCTGCCGCGGGCGTTAAACAGATCCCACAGCGGCGCCAGCCGCTCGTTGCTGTCGGCGTCGCCCCGGCGCGCGGCGCGGAGAATATCCACGCAGGTGCGTGGAAAAAGTCCCGCGAGGACCGAATACCAGACGTCAAAGCCGGCGCAGAGCGCGGAAGGTGCCTGCCTGTCGCCGCTGACGCCGAGAGAGACGTGCGGCGGCAGCCGGGCGCGCAGCGCGGTTGCCAGCGCCGCTTTGTCCGCCGCCGCGGCCGGAAGCCGGTTCAGCTTCACCGAGCCGACGCCGGGCAGCCGGGCGACGGCGGCCAGCAGATCGTCGCTGAAGGTAAAGCGGGTTCCTCCGACGTTTTCATAGACGCACAGCGGCACCGACAGGGATTCACTCACCCGCGCGTACAGGCGATAAACCTCGACGTCGGTGAGCGGCTGGTAGCTCACCGGAGCCAGCAGCACCGCGCTGACCCCGGCGCGCTGGGCATCGTCGGCCGCGCGCAGAATATCGTCCAGCCGCAGAGCGCCGATGCCTACCATCACCGGAATTTTTCCCGCCTGCGCTACCGCCAGTTCGGCGACTCGCGCCCGCTGGTCGAGCGCCAGGTAGGGATAGCTTCCCGTTGAGCCGAGCACGCTGAGGGTATCGACCTCTGCGTCCACTATCCTGGCCAGCAGCTTCGCCAGCGCCGGTTCGTCAATGCGACTGTCGCGAAGGGGCGTCAGCGGGAAGGCGCTGAGCCCCTGAAAGAGGGGGGAAATCATACTGTTTTCCTTGGTGAATAAATAAAAAAAAGCCCGGTGACGTTAAACGCGCACCGGGCTTAATAGTGACTATCTTCAGGCCTGCTCCGCGGTCACCCGCAGCGCAACCAGCGCTTCGCGCGCCGCTGTCAGTACCTGCTCGCACTGCTCAACGGTGAGGGTTAGCGGAGGCTCAACGCGGATGGTTTTGGCGTTGTTAAGCGTGCCTGCCACCAGCACCCGCTGGCGGAACATCTCGCTGGCGAAGGTGTAGCCAATTTCGTTATCGACAAACTCAATGGCCATCAGCATCCCCTTGCCGCGCGCTTCCTGGATAAGATCCGGGTATTCACGCGCCATCTCGCGGAAGCCGTCCAGCAGCATCTCCCCTTTCTGCGCCGCCTGGGCGGGCAGGTTCTCTTCCAGCAGGACGTTGATGGTCGCCAGCGCCGCGGCGCAGGCCAGCGGGTTGCCGCCGAAGGTGGTGGTGTGCAGGAACGGGTTGTCGAACAGCACCGAGAACACCTCTTCCGTCGCCACCGTCGCGCCAATCGGCATCACGCCGCCGCCGAGGGCTTTCGCCAGGCACAGAATGTCCGGCTGGACGTTCTCGTGCTCGCAGGCAAACATTTTGCCGGTGCGGCCCATGCCGGTCTGCACTTCGTCGAGGATCAGCAGGGCGCCGAACTCGTCGCACAGCTTGCGCACGGCGGGCAGGTAGCCGACCGGCGGCAGAATCACTCCACCTTCGCCCTGGATAGGCTCCAGGATCACCGCCGCCACGTCGTCACCGGTCTTTTTGCACTCGCTCAAGGCGCTGCGCATGGCGCTGATATCGCCGAAAGGCACGTGGCGGAAGCCCGGCAGCAGCGGCATAAACGGCTTGCGGAAGGTCGATTTCGCGGTGGCCGATAGCGCGCCGAGGGATTTACCGTGGAAAGCGCCGCTGGTGGCGATAAAGGTAAATTTGCCGCGCGGCGACTGGTAGGCTTTGGCCAGCTTAATCGCCGCCTCGACCGATTCGGTGCCGCTGTTGCAGAAGAAGCTGTACTTCAGCTTGCCCGGCGTCAGGGCGGCGAGGGTTTTTGCCAGCATGGCACGCAGGGGATCGAGCATCTCCTGGCTGTGCAGCGGCTGTTTCATGAGCTGATTCTGTACGGCGGATACGACAACTGGATTACGGTGCCCCACGTTAAAGATGCCAAAGCCACCCAGGCAGTCGAGGAACTCCTGCCCCTGGGTGTCGACAAGGGTATTTAAACCGCCTGCCTGCCATTCTACGGCTCCGTAATCCCCGCCGGCGGTTACAGACTTGCGATACTCAAGAAAGCCCGGATTGACGTGCTCTTTAAAGTATTCTCTGACCTCCTGGTTGAGAGCTTTCATTTCCTCATGGTCGAGCGTGCGCTTTTCGATGAGATTCAGTGCGTGTGCGCTGCAGGCTAAGGCCGAGGCGCTGGAAGGTAACCTGTTCAAAATATTCTCCTGGCATCGCGTATCACATGATACTGATTTAAGTATTGCAGGGTTTACGCCAGAGAGAAGAGGGGGGATAAAATCAAGATAAACGCCAGGAGGAACGACGTTGTTACAGTATTTTATCATTTTGAGAACATTCTGCTGCGAGTTTACTCCTGAAGCGACTACTTAAAACGTTCACTATTTTGAACGGCTTGCCCTGCCATGGTGCGCAAATGCCCCATTTTGGGGCAGCAGCAGAATATAGCGGAGGATTCAGGGGAGCTGCGAAATTTCCATCGCCGCACTGTCGATAACGGCGATGATTTTTTTCAGCTGGGCATCATCAATCGGCTGCTGGTTGATCTTCAGATCCAGCACCGCTTTAAAATTTTCCAGCGCCCGCTTCATCTGCGGATCTTTACGCAGGGCGTGGCCGAGGCTTCTTGCCTGCAGGCGCCGCTGGATTTCACCCAGCGGCTGCTGCTGGGCGGCGAGCGCCCGGCGGCCCGCCTCGGTAATGGCAATCATTCTGCGCCCGCTTTCTGCGTCCGCCACGGTGACCAGGCCCTGGGCCTGAAGCTGATCGAGCGTTGGATAGATGACGCCGGGACTGGGGGTATAACCGCCCTGAGTCAGGCACTCCACTTCTTTGATCAATTCGTAGCCGTGGCTGTCGCTGCGGGAGAGGATGTCCAGCAGCACCAGGCGCAGCTCGCCGTGGCCAAAAAAGCGCTGGCGGCGGAGGCCGTGCCGATCCACAGGTTGTTCAGGCTGATTCATGGTAAAACCCTTAATAAAGATATATCTAACTTATATCTAAATATGAAAAATTAGCAATAGCATAGCCAGAATACGAATTAATGACATGATTATAAAGAATATATTCACAACGTGCGGGCAGTAAAGACTATATCAAAAAGCGCTTGCTTTCTTCTTGTTTAGCAATCATTATCATTCGCATCAATTTAGATATATCTTTTTCTTAGACGAGGTAGGCGCGATGACGACTCAGCAAAAAAACAAATATCCCCAGCGCGTGCGTAACGAGCTGCACTTTCGCAAGCTGACGGTGCTGCGCGTGGAGCGCATTGGCGCGGCGTTCCAGCGGGTGGTGCTGGGCGGTGAAGCGCTGGAGGGATTTATCTCCCAGGGTTTTGACGACCATACCAAGCTCTTTTTCCCCGCCCCCGGCACCACTTTCGTCCCGCCGACCGTCACCGATGAAGGCATTATCTGGGCCGACGGCCCGCGTCCGGCCACCCGTGATTACACTCCGCTGTACGATAACGCGCGGCACGAGCTGGCCTATGACTTCTTTATTCACGACGGCGGCGTGGCCAGCGAGTGGGCGATGCAGGCGAAAGCCGGGGATACGCTTACCGTTGCCGGCCCGCGCGGCTCGCTGGTGGTGCCGGAAGATTACAGCTGGCAGCTGTACGTCTGCGATGAATCCGGTATGCCTGCGCTGCGCCGCCGTCTGGAAAGCCTGCGCCAGCAGGCGGTTCTGCCGAAGGTGAAAGCCATTGTTACCGTGGCTGACGCCGCGTGGCAGGATTACCTGGCGGACAGCGGATTTGAGATCGAGTGGATTATCGGCCACGATGAAAGCGCCATCGCCGCCGCGCTGCAGGCCGTGACCGTGCCGGCAGAAGACTATTTTATCTGGGTGACGGGCGAAGGGGCGGTCGTGAAGTCGCTTACCGATAATTTTGTCACCGGTGACATCAACCCGCACCTGGTGCGTTCTCAGGCCTACTGGCATCGTAAATAAGAATTCCTCCGGGGCTAAAAGAGAGTATTCTCATTGGCCCCGCTATATCCCCTTCTTTATTTCCATTATTTTTTAGGGTTAATAGTTCACTGCTGTTAATCTTCTCACTTTATATCGCATGCTAAAGATTAGCCTTTTCATAGCGTCATAATAATTCCTCTTAATAATCAGTAACTACAAAACATTACAAAAACTGAAATCAAATAAGCGTAGCGCGCTTTTATTTCTTTTAATTGTAGGTTAAGGTTGTTTACTATCATTTGGTAATAAAAATCGTTGCCATAAATGAAAAAACACAGTGTTGTGTTTATTCGTTTCATAATTTGACAAATTGAAAGTCATTGTCTATACCCATAGCAATTACGTGGAGAATATTTTTTTAATCCGCTAAGGTTGCAGGGGTATGGGCTGTTTTTTTAAACGCAGATGAACTTATTCACTGTTTATATAAACAGTTGCCTAACAGATTTTAACCAGAGGAGTTTTAATAATGTCCAAGCCTTATGTACGCCTTGATAAAGACGACGCCGCTGTCCTGTTTGTTGACCACCAGTCTGGCCTGCTCAACATGACCCGCGATTTTAACCCGGACCAGCTGCGCAACCGCGTTATTGGCCTGGCCGATCTGGCAAAATTCTTTAACCTGCCGGTTATCCTGACCACCAGCTTCGAAGACGGCCCGAACGGCCCGATCGTGCCGGAGCTGGTAGAGCGTTTCCCGGATGCACCGTACATCGCCCGTCCTGGCCAGATCAACGCCTGGGACAACGAAGACTTTGTTAACGCGGTTAAAGCCACGGGTAAAAAGCAGCTGATCATCGCTGGCGTGGTCACCGAAGTCTGCGTAGCGTTCCCGTCGCTGTCCGCGCTGGCTGAAGGCTATGACGTGTTCGTTATCGCCGATGCTTCTGCTACCTTCGATGCAATTTCCCGTGAAACTGCGCTGGATCGTATCCAGGCCGCAGGCGGTCAGATCCTGACCTGGTTTGCTGCCGCAGGCGAGCTGCAGCGCGACTGGCGTAACGATATCCAGGGCTTTGCCGGTATCCTTGGCCCACACATCGCACCTTATTCTAACCTGATTCAGAGCTACACCCGCGCTCAGGAAGAAGCGAAGAAAAGCAAGTAATACTGCCCGGCGGGAAAGGATTCCCGCATTATTTATCCTCCCCTTCTGCGTACACGTTTTATTATTATCTCCTCCTCTCTTGTTTACTAAAATCCCTCTTGTAAATAGTAACCCTTTTTGAGGCTGCGGTTTATTGGCGGCGGCTTTTTTGCGCTGATGATTCTCCATGTCAGTATTTCTCATTAATAATGGTGAAATGAATCAGTAAATTTGAATATGCCTGGCGAAGCTAAAAACCTAAACTTTTATTATGTTTTAAATCCTCGCGCGGAGGGGGAATTAACTATTTTAAAACACCCGTTTACGGCGATACCCTGAATAATCCAGACAGGCATGCGAAAAAAATAAAAGACAGGGGACTGCAATGGCCGAGTGCGTGACAACCGGGCGCGACGAACCGGATAACCAACAACCTTTTTATCAGCAGGATCTGGCGGCGCGCATAGACGCGCTGCCCGCATCCGCCGGGCTATGGAAATTCATTATCCTGCTGTCGCTCGGCGGTTTCTTTGAACTCTACGATCTCTTCCAGACCGGGTACATCAGCGGCGGGCTGGCCGCCGACGGCATTTTTCACGCCGGCGGACAGGGAGCGTTCGGTATTGCCGACAGCGCCGCGTTTGCCGCGGCGACTTTTCTTGGCTTGTTCATCGGCGCCAGCCTGCTCAGCCCCTGGGCCGATCGCATCGGGCGGCGCGCCACCTTTATGTACGCCCTGCTGTGGTACGGCCTGTTTTCGCTGCTGATGGCCTGCCAGCAGCAGGCGGAATGGGTGATCTTCATGCGTATGATGGTGGGAATTGGCCTCGGCGTTGAGCTGGTGACCATCGACACCTATCTCACCGAGTGGGTGCCGGCGCCGCTGCGCACCCGCGCCTTCGCCTTCGCCTTTTTTATCCAGTTTCTCTCCGTGCCCGCCGTGGCGCTGATGTCGTGGTGGCTGGTGCCGCAGACGATATTCGGCCTCAGCGGCTGGCGATACGTGGTGATTATCGGCGCGCTGGCCTCGGTGCTGGTGTGGGTCATCCGCAAGCGGCTGCCGGAGTCGGCGCGCTGGCTGCTCCAGCAGCGGCGCTTTGGCGAGGCGCGGCGGGTGATGCGCGATATGGAGACGCGCTGCGGCGTCGTTGACGGGGAGGATTTTCCGCCGCGCGCCGCGCCGGAGGCCGCAGGGCCGGTACGCGGCAGCTTCCGGGATATCTGGTCGCCGCGCTACCGCGGGCGCACGGCTACTATGATGGTGATGAATATCTTTCAGGCCATCGGCTTTTTTGGTTTCGGCAACTGGCTGCCCGCGCTGCTTTCCGGCCAGGGCGCTTCCGTCACCCACAGCCTGCTGTACGCCTTCTTTATTACCCTGGCTTACCCGCTGGGGGCGCTGCTGTGCAGCCGCTACGCCGACCGGATGGAGAACAAATGGCAGATTGTGCTGGCCTGCCTGACCACGGTGGTGTTCGGCTCGCTGTTTGCTCTCCAGAGTAGCCCGGCGTGGCTAATCGTCTGCGGTTTCTTCATCACCTGGTCCAACGCCTGGCTGACCTACAGCTACCACTCGTATCAGTCGGAGGTCTTTCCCACCTACATTCGCGCCAGGGCAGTGGGGTTCTGCTACTCCTTTAGCCGCCTGTCGACGGTGTTCAGCAGCATTATTATCGGCTTTATTCTGCAGTACGGCGGCACCGGCGGGGTTATCGCCTTTATCGTGGCGAGCATGCTGATCGTGATGCTAACCATCGGGATTTTCGGGCCGAAGACCCGGGGTGTCGATCTGGAGGATATCTGACTCGCGGCGCGGGGCAGGGGCTGGCACATTTCTCTAGGGGATTGACGCCCGCCCGCCGGAGGGCGCGTACGCTTTTCGATACTGGAGAGGCGTCTTGCCCATGTTTTTACGAAAGCTGGTGATAAACCAGGCGTACTCCGGAAAACCGACCTGTTCTGCTATCTCGCGTACGGAGTCGGCGCTGTGCAGCAGCAGATCGCAGGCCTGGCGGATGCGGCGCATCATCAGGTATTCCTGAATGGTGCCGCCGGTCTCGGCGTGGAAGCGGCGGGAGGCGTGGCCGCGGGAGCAGCCCATTTCCGCGGCGATATCTTCCAGCGTGCAGCGCTGGTGGAAATGACTTTCTATCCAGCGGATCACGCTGGCGGAGAAGGTGTTGTGCCCGCGCTCGACCTCTTCGTGGGGCAGCAGGCTCAGCAGCTGCATAATCAAAAAGGCGCTGTCGCTGATGTTAAACGAGTCGCTTTTACTCAGGGTTTCAAAGCGCGCGAGCAGCGCTTCAATCACCGGCTGTTCGTCGCTGACATCAAACACCCGCGCCTTTTCACCGTGGGCGCACAGCTGGCGCAGCAGCATCTGCTGGCGCGGAAAATCCCGCAGATACTGATCGATCACCGTGCGGTTAAAGTGCAGCGTGGTGCGGTGATAAACATTACGCGCGTCCTGCTCGACGAATACTTTGTGGATTTTTCCCGGTGGGAAAATAAACAGCCGCCCGGGTTTCACGGTGTACTGCTGATTCTCCATCAGAGCAATGCCGACGCCCTGAGAAATGGAGAGGATCTCCACGCACTGGTGCCAGTGATAGTAGTTAGCAGGCATATTTTTCATGCGGTTGAAGTAAATCGACTTGTCATTCAGGTTGATGTACTCGAGGTAATTCTTGTCTGCCGCCTGCGGGGCTCTGTTGCTCATGGCAATGCTCGCAATGTGAATAAACTTAAGTTTTTATCATCGAAATGAAATTTTAGCCGCAGTTTGGCCGCAAATGTTGTTCATGATTACGTTCGCTACGTAGAAATACGATGATTGTCACATTTATGTTACCTGTTACTTACCTATCATATAACCGAAACAAGAATTGAAACGGGGTTTCAGAATGCGTAGCAGAGATGAATATTGCCAGACCGCAGAGCAGTGGATAGCCGACGCGCTGCCGTGGTTTACCCGCAACAACACGCGTCTTAATGCCGGAGAAACGTCAGCGACGTATCCGCAGGACGTGGCGGGGATGGAAGGCTTTATTCGCCTGCTGTGGGTGCTGGTGCCGCTGCTGAACGGCGGCCGGGGCGAGCATCTGCGCGATACCTTTGTGGACGGTATTCGCCGCGGCACCGATCCGGCATCGCCGGATTACTGGGGTGACCTGGGTGACAACGATCAGCGCCTGGTTGAGATGGCCGCCTTCGGGCTGGTGCTGGCTCTCCCGGACAGCGGCGTGTGGGGCGCCCTGTCCGCTGACGAGCAGCGCAATCTTGAGCGCTGGCTCAACCAGAGCACGGATGTGGCGATGCCGGATAACAACTGGCACTTCTTTCCGGTGCTGGTGCAGATGGGCCTGAAGTGCGCCGGCTGCCGCTACGACATGGCGGTGATTGACCAGCATCTTAACGCGCTGGAAGCTTTCTGGCTGGGCAACGGCTGGTACAGCGATGGCGCCGGCAAACCGCGGGACTATTACATCTCCAGCGCGTTTCACTTTTACAGCCTGCTGTACAGCCACTTTATGCAGGATATCGATCCCGAGCGGGCACTCTGCTATCGCCAGCGCGCGCGCCAGTTTGCCCATGACTACGTTTACTATTTCACCGCGGACGGCAGCGCCGTGCCTTTTGGCCGCAGCCTTATCTACCGCTTTGTGCAGGTGGCATTCTGGAGCGCCGCCGCCTTTACCGGGCTGGACGTTTTCAGCCTGCCGGTGCTCAAAGGGCTTATTTTACGCCATATCGACTGGTGGCTGGAGCAGCCATTTATTGGCCGCGACGGGCTGTTTTCTCTCGGCTACACCTATCCAAATCTGGTGATGACCGAAGACTACAACGCGCCGGGTTCGCCCTACTGGGCCTGCAAGGCGATGCTGGTGCTGGCCCTGCCCGCGGAGAGCGAATTCTGGCAGTGCGAGGCCGCGCCGCTGCCCGCTCTGGACCTCGTGCATCCCATTGCTGAAGCCGGACAGGTTATCGTGCGCGACCCGCAGGGCCAGCACGTCTGGATGGTGATGTCCGGGCAGTATGACCGGAATAATTTCGTCAATTTTGACGCTAAATACTGCAAATTTGCCTACTCCAGCCACTTCGGCTTTACGGTTGAGCGGGGCATCTACGGCCTGAACCACGTGGCCTGCGATTCCGCGCTGATGTTCAGCGAGCAGGACGGTTACTGGCGCGGGCGGCGGGAGTGCGAGTCGGTGGAGATGCAGGGTACCTGCATCCGCAGCGTCTGGCGTCCCTGGCAGGATGTCGTTGTCACCACCTGGCTGATTGCTCACGAGCAGGGCCACGTGCGTATTCACCGGGTTGAAACCCCGCGTTTACTCGACTGCGTAGAAGGAGGATTTGCCGTCAACCGCCACCGCGATTTGCGTATCGTTCAGGGCGAGCACGGCATGACGTTAAGCACTACATCCGGCGTCTGCCAGATTGACGATCTGCTGGCCCAGCGGCTGCCGCTCAGCGTCACCGTACCGCCGAACAGCAATATTTTGTATGCATCACCGGGGGAAATCCCCTGCCTGAGCACCACGCTTCAACCGGGTACGCACTGGCTGGGCTGTTTTGTCCGCGCCGTGCCGTCGCCTGCGTTGCCGCCTTCACCAGGGGTGTCATTCGATAGCGTAAATCAGGTGCTCAATATTAATAATAAAACCCTACAGATAAAATAAATGACGCACTCGCGTGCGCGTGGAGATAAAAATGACAAACCCTGTACAGTCGACAAGGTCGGCGTATATTAAGCTCAGTTTATTTGTCTTCCTGTTTACCTTTACCTGGGCCGCCAGTTTTGGCCTGTATGCCATCTGGCTCGGCGATAAAGCTGGACTGAATGGCGTGGAGATTGGCACCGTATTTGCGGTTAACGGTATCTTCGCCGTTATTATTAAGCCGGTTTACGGATATATTATGGATAAAATAGGCATGAAAAAACATCTGCTCTATTTTGTCTGTATTATCTCCGCGCTGATGGCACCGTTTTATATCTGGGTTTATTTGCCGCTGCTGGAGACGCATTTTATCTCCGGAATGATTGTCGGCGCGCTGTTCTTCAGCCTCGGCTGGTATGCCGGGGTGGCGGCGGAGGAGTCCTACATCGACCGCTTTAGCCGCCTGTATCAGATGGAGTTTGGCCGCATCCGCATGTGGGCGGCGCTGGGCTGGGCTACCGCGTCCTCGTTCTCGGGCTACCTCTATAATATGTCGCCGAAAATTAACTTCGCCATCAGCAGCGTGTCGGCGCTGTGCATGCTGGGAGTATTATTAACCCTGAAGGTCGATCAGTTTGGCAAAGAAGATAATAACGTGTTGTCGAAAGAGAAAATCGTTATTAGCGACGTCTTTGCCCTGTTCCGTAATAAAAAATTCTGGACCTTTTCCCTGTATATTGCCGGCGTGGCGTGGATGATGTTTATTGCCGAACAGCAGTTCTCGCGTTATTTCGTCACCTTCTTCAGCACTAAAGCCGAAGGTAACGCCATGTTCGGCTATATGAGTACCGTACAGTCTGCCGCGGAATTTTTCGGCATGATGCTGGTCCCGGCGATTATTAACCGCATCGGCGCCAAGCAGGGCATGATCCTCACCGGACTGGTGATTAGCCTGCGGCTGATTATTTCGGGCCTGACCACCGATCCGCTGATTATCTGCCTGGTGAAACCGCTGTACGGCATCGAAATCGCCCTGATTCTGGTCTCCGTTTTCAAATATATCGCCGAGCATTTCGACAAGCGCGTGAATGCCACCATGTATCTGCTGGGCTATCAGGCGATGGTGTACGTCGGTTCGGTGGTTATCGCCCCGCCGGCGGGCTACGGCTACCAGACCATCGGCTTTGGCCACACCTATCTGATTATGGGCCTGGTGGCGCTGGTCTTCACCGGCATCTCCACCCTTACCTTATCAACCTGCAGGCAGCATAAGCAGGCGGCGGCCATTCCCCGCCGCGGCCAGCAAGCCGTTCACTAAAGTACAGAAGTGAGAAAACCGATGTCTGAGACAATTAATAAAGAAATGATTGCCCCGCAGCGCCTGCGCGACGGCGAGCGGCTGGCCATTAGCCAAAAGATCCGCGACGCGATGCCGGGTATTCTGGCGGCGGTGGACCGCAACAGCGGCTACTTCGGCCTGCGCTTCCCGGATGCCGCCTGCAAAGAAGGCGTTTATCCGGTGATTGATAATCAGGAGTGGACCACCAGCTTCTGGACCGGCCAGCTGTGGCTGGCCTGGGAGTGGAGCGGTAAGCAGGCCTACCGGGAGCTGGCCGAGGCGCACGTGCGATCCTTTGGCGAGCGCATCGCCACCCGCGACCACACCGACCACCACGATCTCGGCTTTCTCTACAGCCTCTCCTGCATCGCCGCGAACAAGCTGACCGGCAATCGGGAAGCGAAGTATATCGCCCTGCAGGCGGCGGAAGTACTGATGGAACGCTACCACGAGAAGTGCGGGATCATTCAGGCCTGGGGCGCGCTGGATAACCCCGAGCAGCAGGGGCGGATGATTATCGACTGCAACATGAATCTGCCGCTGCTGTATCAGGCTTCGCTGATCGGCGGCGACAATCGCTACGCCCGCGCCGCCGAAAGCCACATCGAGCAGGCCCGGCGCTATATCGTGCGCCAGGACGGATCGACCTTCCATACCTACTTTATGGATGTGAACACCGGCGAGGCGCGCTTTGGCAATACCCACCAGGGCTTCTCCGACGACTCCTGCTGGTCGCGCGGCCAGGCGTGGGGCGTCTACGGTTTTCTGCTCAACTATTTATATACCGGCGACGCGCGGCTGCTTGAGCTCAGTCAGACGCTGGCCAACTACTTCATCAACCGCCTGCCGGAAGATCTCATCTGCTACTGGGATCTGGCCCTGACCGATCCGCGCAGCGAACGCGACAGCTCCGCCAGCGCCATTCTGGCCTGCGCCCTGCTGGAGCTGGTGAAGCAGCTGCCGGTTACTCACCCGGACCGCGAAACCTACGAAGCGGTCGCTCTGCGCACCATTGAAAAGATGCTCGACGGCTATCTCAATAAAACCCACAAAGCGGGCGAAGGCCTGCTGGAGCACTCGGTATATCACTTCAAGGGCAATGTCGGCGTGGACGAGTGCTGCGCGTGGGGCGATTACTATCTGATGGAGGCGCTGACCCGAGCGGTATCCACCTGGAACAGCTACTGGTAATACATCGGGCAATATAATCGGGGTGTGGCAACGACATGTTGCAGCGCCTGTATCGGCTGACCTTCTCTCTCCAGGGCCGGCAAGTGATACAGGCGTTTTTTTATTTGCTCTGTTATTCACAGTCGGAGCGGCGCAGCCCGATATCTCTCAGCTGATCGTCATCCAGCCTGCGCAGCATCTGCCGGGTTTTGTAGGCCCGCCACTCTTGCGCCAGCCAGCGCCCTACCTGCACATAAAAATGAAACGGTCTTTTTGCTCTGTTTGCGTCAAATTCCATTGCCTGCCTCCTCGTTAGCCTGTAGCGCTATCTTCGCCCGGCGGGGTGCTGGCAATACAGATTCAAAATATACTTTTTTTTAACATACAGATGGCGTAGAAAAGAGACTGAACCGCAATTTTATGCGCCATCTGTACCGGTTTTTGTCCCGGAACAGTATAAATAAGAGATACAGAATGACCCGATATCAGCACCTGGCTAATCTGATCGCCGAGCGTATTGAGCAGGGCCTCTATCGTCCGGGAGAGAAGCTGCCCTCGGTGCGCGCCCTGAGCCAGGAGCACGGCGTCAGCATCAGCACCGTCCAGCAGGCCTACCAGCAGCTGGAAACCCTGCAGCTGATCGTGCCCCGTCCCCGGTCGGGCTACTTTATTGCACCGCGCCACGCCCAGCCGCCGGTGCCCGCCATGACCCGCCCGGTCCAGCGCCCGGTGGACGTCACCCAGTGGGAGCAGGTGCGGACGCTGCTCGACGCGCGCCACGATAAAACCATTATCCCGTTCGGCGGCGGCGCGCCGGATGTGGATCAGCCGAGCCTGAAGCCGCTGTGGCGGGAGATGAGCCGGGTTATTCAGCACTGCCCGCAGGACATTCTTAGCTATGACTCCCTGCAGGGCCGCCGCGAGCTGCGCGAGCAGATAGCCCGCCTGATGCTGGACGGCGGTTCGGCGGTAACGGCGGAGGATATTGTGATCACCAGCGGCTGCCACGCTGCCCTGTCGATTGCGCTGCTGGCAGTCTGCGAGCCTGGCGATATTGTGGCGGTGGAATCCCCCTGCTATTACGGCACCATGCAGCTGCTGCGCGGCTTCAATATCAAAGCCATCGAAATTCCCACCGATCCGCAGAGCGGTATCAGCGTGGAAGCCCTCGAACTGGCGCTGGAGCAGTGGCCAGTCAAAGGCGTTATTCTGGTTCCCAACTGCAACAATCCGCTGGGGTTTATCATGCCCGAGGCCCGCAAGCGCCAGGTGCTGGCCCTGGCCCAGCGCTACGACATCGCCCTGTTTGAAGATGACATTTACGGCGAGCTGGCAAACGACTATCCGCGCCCGCGCACCATTCATTCGTTCGATATCGACGGCCGCGTACTGCTGTGCAGCTCGTTTACCAAAACCGTCGCGCCCGGCCTGCGCGTCGGCTGGGTGGCGCCCGGACGCTACCGCGATCGGGTGCTGCACATGAAATACGCCGCCAGCGCTACCAACGTGCCCGCCACCCAGCTGGCGGTGGCGGCCTTTGTGCGCGAGGGCCACTACCACCGGCATCTGCGCCGGATGCGGCAGATCTATCAGGCCAATATGGAAACCTACACCTGCTGGGTTCGCCAGTATTTCCCCTGCGGCATATGCCTTACCCGGCCCCAGGGCGGCTACATGCTGTGGATAGAGCTTCCCGAGCAGGTGGACATGGTGTGCGTGGCGCTCCAGCTGCGCCGGCTCAATATTCAGGTGGCGCCGGGATCGCTGTTTTCCGCCGCCGGAAAATACCGCAATTGCCTGCGCATCAACTGCGCCCTGCCCACCAGTGAGCAGAACCGCCGGATAATGCAGCAGCTCGGCGAAGCGATTTATATTGCGATGGATGAGCCGGCGGCGGGGGAGGTGGTACAGGGCTAAGCGGATACAAAGAGAGCGCCGAAAAACGGCCGATTTGCCACGCATAGTCGACGAGAAATGTAAAATATAAAATTCGTTTCTTGATAGTTACCATGATAAGTATTATCTTGCTCCTCGTCCTGTACGAGGGGATCGCAATGACCGAAGAAGAACTCTTTAATCGCCGTGCGCTGGGAATGCGCATGGCGATGCTGGTGCGTCAGTGGCGCGCTATCGTTGATAGCACCATTACCGATACCGGACTGACTCAGTCAACATGGACCGTGCTGCTGCAGCTCTCTCAGCTGGGTGATAACGTCTCCGTGAGCGAACTTGCCGAAGTACACGGCATCGAACTCCCGCCGCTAATGCGCATTCTCACCCAGCTCGAAAAGCAAGAGTACCTGCTGCGTACGATATCGCCGTACGACAAGCGCTGTCGGCTGTTGAAATTAACGCCGAAAGGGCACGAATTGTTGAAAAAACTGACTACAGTTATTGAAGAGACACAGCAGCGCATAACGCACAATATTCCCGTTGAAGATATGAATGTTTTTAGTAATACGCTTAACCAGCTCGCCTGCAACATGCGAAATTTTCGCAAAGAAAAATAAAAGACTTTTACCATGATGACGCCTGAACAGAAGTTCGCCCGCTGGGTGCGGGTTAGTATTGCCATTTTCCTGCTGATGTTCGGCTGGTTTATCGTCGCTGATATCTGGATCCCGCTTACGCCGGATGCCACGGTGATGCGTAGCGTAACGCCAGTCTCATCGCGGGTTTCGGGCTATGTCTCTCACGTTTACGTGCACAATAACAGCACGGTCAAGAAAGGCGATCTGCTCTATGAGCTGGATCCGACGCCGTTTATTAATCGGGTGGATGCCGCGAAAATCGCCCTCGAACAGGCTCGCCTCAGCAACCAGCAACTGGACGCGCAGATTGCCGCCCAGCAGGCCAATCTGCGGACGGCTGAAATCAGTTCCAGCAACGATCGCCGCACCTTTAACCGCTACCAGAGCCTGGGCAAAACCCAGTACGTGTCGCAGCAGGATCTGGACCGGGTGCGTACCGCCTGGCAGAGCAGCGAGCAGTCCATCAGCCAGCTGCAGTCGACGATCCGCAACCTGCAGATCCAGCGCGGCGAGCGCGATGAAGGCCGCAACGTGACGATCCAGAAGTATCAGAACGCGCTGGAGCAGGCGCAGCTCGATCTCGGCTGGACGCAGATCCGCGCGGAGACCGACGGCACCGTCAGCAACCTGCAGCTCAATGCCGGTATCTACGCCTCCGCCGGTACCGCAGTGCTGGCGCTGGTGAGCGAGCGTGATGATATCGTGGCCGACTTCCGCGAGAAGAGCCTGCGCCACACCCGGCCGGGCACCGAAGCGGCGGTAGTGTTTGACGCCCTGCCGGGCAAGGTCTTTCCCGCCCGCGTCGCCAGCCGCGACGCCGGTGTGCTGGCTGGTCAGGAAGCAGTTAACGGCCAGCTGTCGCAGCCGGAAACCTCCAACCGCTGGGTGCGCGACGCCCAGCGCATGCGCATTCACGTGATCCTCGACGAGCCGCTGGACATACAGCTGCCCACCGGCGCGCGCGCCACGGTGCAGCTCTACAACCGCGAAGGGCCGCTGGCCAGCTTCTGCGCCGGGCTGCAAATCCACCTGATTAGCCTGTTCCACTATGTCTACTAAGCGTATGGGGTCGATCAACACGCTGGCGCGGGTATTTACGCCCCACGACAATATCGTTTTTTCGGCCAACGACTTTCGCCAGACGATACGCATCTCGCTGGCCGGCACCATCGCGCTGAGTATCTCGACATTTTATAACGTGCAGTACGGCGTTTTTTACGTCGTCTATCCGGTGATGCTGCTGTCGCTGGTGCCGGTGTTCAACGCCCACGTCGCCCGCCAGTTTATTGCCAGCGCGGCGGTGAACTGCGTTGAAATGATCGTTATTGCCGGCTATCTGTCGCGCTGGCCGGTGATTATGACCATGGCGGTATTCGTTCTGTACGCAACGCGCTTTCGCTTTATGAGCAAGGGCCCGCTATTTTTATTTGGCTCAATGGGCGTGGTGTGCCAGAGCACGATGCTCAATTTCATGAGCTACCCGACCAACAGCTGGCACACGCTGCTGTTTTCCAATATGGAGGCCTGCGTGCTGGCGGTGGCGCTCAGCGCGCTGCTGCATTACCTGATACCGGACGCCGAGCCGCGCCAGCCGCCGCCGCGTATTGAAAAAAACGCGGCGCGCATTCGCCACGAATATCTGCTTGCCGGCTCGGTGGCGACCCTCAACTTCGTGGTCTTTCAGATGTGTGATTTGAGCGACTCGCTGTCGGCGCAGATGGCCAGCATTCTGGTGCTGTTCCCGATGAGCTATCGCGGATCGGTGCTCAGCTCCCTGTGGCGCGTGGTGGGCGTAGGGCTATCGTGCCTGTACATCCTGGTGGTGCAGATAATCCTCTACGATCACAGCCGGCATATGGTGCTGATGATGCCGCTTATTGGCCTGGGGCTGGCGTTCAGCGCCCGGCTGCACGTCATGGAGAAAGTGGGCGCCGGCGTGGGCTTTGCCAGCATCACCACTATCGGCATTATGTTTGGCCAGAATATGCACCCCGAGCAGGACCTGGTGTTCAGCGATCTCTACCGCATCAGCTCCGTGACTATTTCGCTGCTGATCACCCTGACGGTGGTATTTCTGGTACACAAGATCCTTAACCTGTTTGAGCCGACGCGGTTTGTCGTGACCGATCCGGCGCAGGGTGGGAAATAGGCCCCGACCAGGCCGGTGTTGCCCGCTGCCGTGATGTTAATTACTGACATCGCGGCAGCGTCAAAAGCATAAAACCGCTAAACAAACAGATACCTCCGTGAATGCTGTCGTTTAAGTATTACACCTATCTATGTCTTCATTGTTCGAGACAGGCCGCCGGAAGCCAGGCCGGGCGCGGAAATTTATGCGCTGAGAATTGACTGTTATGGAATAACATTCTACGTTTTTGAACAACTCTCTCAAATTATTTCAGTCTCATTTTTCATCTGGTCGGACTACTATTCCCACGTCACTGAATTTGCGGAATATACGATGAACATATTGAAACGCTGTGCCTTTGCCGCCGCTATTTCCCTCGCCGCTTTTTCCGCGTGGAGTGCCGGGACACCGAATCCGGTAATTGAAGTCGTGACCCTTAAAATTAAACCCGGGATCTCCGATGCCGAGTTTCAGAAAATTGACCACGCTGTTGAAGAGCAGCACGTCTCCCGGCAGCCGGGATTTATCTCCAGAGAATCAGCGGCCGGGAAAGCCGGAAGTTGGCTGGTGATTGTGCACTGGAAAAGCATAGCGGATGCGCAGGCGTCGATGAACAGCTTTGAAAGCGTGCCCGCAGCGAAGACGTTCATGGACAGTATTGTGCCCGGATCGATGACCATGACACGCTACCAGAAACCCTGAAGTAATGCAGTTGCTGTAAATCCTGAAGCTATGCAGTAGTTATAAGTAGATAATAATTCACCTGTTATATTTTGATGTGCCACCACCAGGGACCGGCGGCAGTCGTCAGACTGCCGCCGGACTCCTTTAGTAAATCTTCCTTAAATCCATCTCTTCCTGAATACGGTCGCTGTACGCCAGATGCGTGCGGATCGCCTCATCAATACCGGCGTTAAAAAATACCGGGCCGAGCTGCGCGATAATAAAATCAATAAAGAACTCCGCGTCAAACTGCCCCAGTTCAATATCAAAGTTTGCCTCGCAGTAGGTTTCCAGCCTGCGGCGCAGCAGCTCGCGCTGTTCCTGCGTCAGGGTAATCTCTTGCATGGTTTCTCCTTGTTTACTGCGCCCAGCCCAGCAGGGCGGGAAGCTGCGACAGCAGCCACAATACCAGCCCGATGCTGCCGCCCACCAGCGTGCCGTTAATGCGGATGAACTGCAGATCTTTACCGATATTGAGCTCAATTTGCCGCGACATATCTCTGGCGTCCCAGCTCTTTACCGTGTCGCTGATGTGGCGGGTAAGGAAGGTGGCAAAGTCTGGCGCCGCGCGGCGGGCGGCCTGCTCCAGGTGCTCGTTCAGCGAGTTGCGCAGCGCCTCATCAGCCATCAGCGTTTCGCCAAGCCATAGCCCGGCGTCGCTGATGTGCTGCGCGATGCGCGAGTCAGGGCTTGCCATATCCGCTTTGAGCCAGCCGCGCAAATCTGACCACATCTGCCCGAGGTAGCCGTTAAACGCTTCGTCGTCTTTAAGCCAGCGCTTAATGCCTTCGGCCCGCACGGCCATCTCCGGATCGGTTTTCAGGTTATTAATAAGCCGCTGCACCGCCCGGTCAAAGCCCTGGCGCAGCTGGTGGCCGCTGTCGCGGCTGACGTCATCCAGCAGGGTATTGACCGCATCAGCCACCAGTTCGGCGCTGTGCTCTCCGAGCCAGGCTTTCGGCAGTACTTTTGCCTTCAGCGGATGCTCTTTCTCCAGCCAGTGAATAATCTGCCGGCTGATGAATGCCCGGCTGCTCTCCTTATTCAACAGGGCGATAAGCTGTTCGATAGCGGCGTCCAGCAGACGCTGGTGGCGCTGGTTTTTGGTCATGCTGTCGAGGATCAGCGCGCTGGTGCCGGTCAGATCGACCTTATCCAGCGCTTTATGTACCGCGCGCTTAAGCAGCCCCTGGATGCGCGCGTCGTCGGTAAAGGCCAGAAAGCCGCCCATCAGCTGCAGCAGATACTGGCCGACGCGCCGCGAGTTGTCCGGCTGGCTGAGCCAGCGGCCTATTAACAGAGCAGGTTCGTATTTCTGAATCAGCCCAATCAGCGACTGGGTATCGAGAAACTTTTCCTGCACGAACTGCGCGAGATTGTCGCCGATCCGGTCTTTATTGCGCGGGATGATCGCCGTATGACGGGCGATAAAGGGCAGCGGCACCCGGCGAAACAGTGCCACTACCGCAAACCAGTCCGCCAGCGCGCCGACCATCGCGGCTTCGGAAATCGCCTTTAGCGCGCTGACCCAGCGCGCGGGTGGCAGAAACAGAGTGGTAATAAATACCGCGGCCGCCGCCAGCAGCAGAGAGAGCGCCAGCAGCTTGGCCCGCTTGAGTTCAGCTAATTTATTCATCTGACTAGCATAGAGCGGGAAGGGGCGGGAGTGCAAAGGCGAAGGATGATTTTCAGCGCGGGTTACCTTGATTCCAGAGAGGTCTCTGGATTGAGAATGATAAAATAATGACCGCTGGTATCTGCTTATCTGCAGCACTAAAGCCTGCTCTTATTACGAGGTGAAATTCCTGCCGCCTACCGGCGATAACGGCGCGCTTAAGGGGCGATTTCCGGCCATTTGTGGGATCATCTGGGCGACGGAAAATGTGAATGGCGGGCTTAAATAATGACGCCGCGTTAAAACGGTTTAAGACGGCGGACGTATCTGTAAAGAGAAACAGCGCATCCAGCATTTTGCTTGTGGATGGCGCGGTATCATTCGATGGGGTTACTTTTCATCGATTTTATTGTCGCCAATACTGATGATTATGCCGCCGCGGCGATTATTTTCGACGCGCATAAGGAGTTCTTTATCGATGCATTTATCTTTATCAAAACACATCATATCTTGGGTGTCAGCGTTAAAGATCCTCACGTCCCCTTTAGGCAGTTTCTTAAATCCATTACCATAGTTCCAGATGTCTACGTACCAGTCTCCGTTACTGGCCATAACAGGGATATTAAATTTATTTTTCAGCTTCTCCCGGTTGTTCTTCCACCAGGCAATTTTCCCATGCTGCGTTAGAGGAAAGTGTTTAATAATGATGTTATTAAAATTCAGTTCTTTACTTACAAATATGATTTCTGGTTTTCTAATTATATTTATATAGCTAATAGTTGATAGTATAATCAATATGAATATCCATGAAGTATATTTACGCATTTCTTTTTCCTTTTATTTTTATATATGTTTCAATGTTAGTAAAGAAAGGCTTAAAGCCATAGTTCTGCGATCTTTGTAAAACAAACCAAGTTTTGAAAAAATAAAATTGTTGAAATTTCCAATCCTTAATATCATTTTGGTCTAGACCAAAATGATCCTGGGCTTTATATCGAATCAGACATCTATATTCACTTTGATTAATATCAATTTCATCTATGGTAATCTCCATACTATACATATCATGTACAGCAAGACCTAATCCATTGAAATTATCCTCAGCTCTTGTGAATTTTGGGAGGATGCCACCTTTAATATTAAGCGTTATCTGAGGTAAGGCTTCTATAGGTAAATATTTTTTTTCATAATCAATGTTTTTATCTAAAATTTCTTTAATACGTTTTAATGAACTATTAGGGGAATTGTCAGAAATAATTTGGTGGTTGAAAGCAGAATTAAGTGACACATTGCTAAAGCTACGACCCTGTGCGGTTTGGAGGTGTGTGATCATCTGCTTTATAATATCAGTGTTTGGACCCCAAAAAGAAAATGGAAGCGTTAATCTTCTCAAATCATCAAACATTAGTTTAATGCATTCATGCTTACTAATTCTTTTTCCAGTCGTTGGATAATAGAAACGATTATGAGGATGGCTGAATGCTGGCAAGAGCTCCATAGAATATGGATTGACTACGGTAGAAACGTCTCGAAGATTGAAGTGATTTTGCAGACAGGAGTCAGTCAGATCTCCATATCTCATATCATCTGAACTGCTGTCATTAAATCCATTTTGAGTAGAGTAGATTAGTAAAGGGGTCATGTAATAACACTCCATTGATTACAGTAATAAAATTATAAACTATTCGGAAACTGAAAACACTAAAAATAATTATTAGTAAAGCCTGTTAATAGAATGGTTATTATAGGAGGAAAGCTATTTCTCTTTTTCTATAGTTTTCATACTGATAAACTTAAATAATTGAATTATGTCGAATGATTGGCGCATTGTTATAAAGGTTATGGTCTTGATAAATTCAAACTTATAACCTTCAGTACCCGATTGGTGCAGGGTAAAATAATTATTACACTTTGACCTCTCAGAACCGTCCGTAAATCCCACCCTCCCCGGCGCTATCAACTACCCTTAATGGTCTACGTCATATTTTTGACTGCATTTAGATTGTAACCAGAGGAAAGGAGACACCAGATGGCCTACCAGACAGTGAACCCCGCGACAAATAAACTCATCAAAGAGTACACCAATCACTCGGCGGCGGACGTGGAAGCCGCGCTGAAAAAAGCGCACGCCCTGTATAAATCCGACTGGGCGAAGGGCGATATCGATCAGCGCCTGCCCGTGCTGCACCGGCTTGCAGACCTGATTGACGGCCGCGTTGAGGAGCTGGCCAAAATTGCCAGCGAGGAGATGGGCAAGCTTATTGAGCAGAGCCGCGGCGAAGTGAAGCTATGTGCGCAGATTGCCCGCTACTACGCGGACAACGCGAAAGAATTTCTCAAGCCGGTTCCCTACAAAACCGAGCTTGGCGATGCGTGGGTTGAGCACCATCCTATCGGCGTGCTGATGGCGGTTGAGCCGTGGAACTTCCCGTATTATCAGCTGATGCGCGTTCTGGCCCCGAACCTGGCCGCCGGTAACCCGGTGCTGGTCAAACATGCCAGCATCGTGCCGCACTGCGCCGAGGTATTTGAGCACCTGGTGCGCGAAGCAGGCGCGCCGGAAGGCGCGTGGACGAACCTGTTTATCTCTTCGGATCAGGTGGCGGAGATTATCGCCGACGATCGCGTGCAGGGTGCGGCGCTGACCGGTTCGGAAAAAGCCGGGAGCGCGGTGGCCTCACAGGCGGCCAAGTACCTTAAGAAATCGACCCTCGAGCTGGGCGGTAACGACGTGTTCGTGGTGCTCGACGATGCCGATCTGGAGAAAGCGGTGAAAATCGGCGTTCAGGCGCGCCTGAATAACGCGGGCCAGGTCTGCACCGCCGCGAAGCGCTTCATCCTGCACGAAAAAGTGGCCGACGCCTTCCTCGACAAGTTCACCCAGGCTTTCAAAGCGGTGAAGATTGGCGATCAGCTGGACGAAAGCACCGAGCTGGGGCCGCTGTCCTCTAAAGAGGCGCAGGAAACTCTGACTAAACAGGTGAACGAGGCCGTTAAAAATGGCGCGACCCTGAAGCTCGGCGGCAAGCCGGTGCAGGGCGAGGGCAGCTTCTTTGAGCCGACGATCCTGACCAATATCTCCCGCGAAAACCCGGCTTACTTCGAAGAGTTTTTCGGCCCGGTAGCGCAAATCTACGTGGTGAAAGATGACGACGCGGCGGTCAAGCTCGCCAACGATTCCCACTACGGTCTGGGCGGGGCGGTATTCAGCCAGAATATCGATCGTGCGAAGAAGATGGCCTCGCGTATCGAAACCGGTATGGTCTACATCAACTGGCTCACCGATACTGCGGCGGAACTGCCGTTCGGCGGCGTGAAGCGTTCAGGCTACGGCCGCGAACTCTCTGATTTAGGCATTAAAGAGTTTGTGAACCAGAAGCTGGTAGTGGTTAAAAGCTAATCCACTCCCGCACGGCCCCTTCGCGTCTGCGGAGGGGCACTTCAAATCAGCATATGCACCATGATCCCCACCCCAAACGCAATCAGTACAGCACCCGCTAAGCGCTCAACGACGAACAGATACTGATTTAGCGTCCGCTGCACCCGCGAATACCCCAGCAGCGCCGCAACCGCCAGATCCCACATCAGAACCGCCGCTACCATCCACGCGCCGCAGGCCGTCTGCTGAAGTAGAGTAACGCCTGGCCCAAGCAGGGCAGTCATTAACGACAAATAAAACAGCGCGTTTTTAGGATTGAGCGCGGCGGACCCGAATCCCAGCAGCAGCTGGCTGTCGGATAAAATGCTGGCAAATATCCCGCGGCAGGAGCCTTTTTGTGCGCTTTTTCACCTCTGAACGCTCCGTTTTCGACATTGGTTTCCTCTCACTGCCGGGGTTTACATAACAGGGGATATTACACACGGCCCCGAGGGTTAAAAAAGATAAATTTAACATTTCCCATTTACCGGCACTTTCGCCACTTCAATAACCTGTTGAATCATTTCCTTTAATAAATAGCGGGGAAATCGCCTGACAACCTTTGCGGCTATCATTGTTTTTACATCATGTTATAAATGCGCTAAATAAACGCTAAGAAGAGTTATCTTAATACTTTCTTGCAATCTGCAATTAAATGAGATGATTAAGCGCGGATTGCTCCGCAGAAGTGGCGTAACTTGCTTATTTTAAAAGGAATAAACTGGAGGTAATACCCGTGGTTAATTACGATTTTCAATCGCGATAACCTGCTGCAGTGATGCTTTTTGTATTGAATAAGGCCTACAGGATAAGTGCAGGTTATTATTTTATTCTGTTATACTCGTCACGAATTTATTAATTTTTTTTATACCCTCATACTTCACGCTGTTTGCGTATTGGCTGCGGATGCATACTTCCGCCAGTAAGCATCTCAGGATTTACTCACTTGCCGCCAGCGAGCAGCGCGAATTATTTAGGGTACCTAATCTGGAGTCTATTTTGCGCCGTCTAAAACTCACTTCAGGCCCGGTATTATTGAGTGCCGCAATAGTCGCAGCACTTTCGCTTCCCGCGCGGGCTGAAATTACCGTACTGGATAAAAACAGTTTCAATAACTGGCTGCTGGATCCGCTGAGCCTTCAGGTTGGCGGCAGCATCCGTCCCGAATTTATCTGGAACAACGGCCCGGAGCCTGGCTATGACAAAAACGGCCACGACGGCGGAACCCGTTTTCGCTTCACCTCCGACTATTCGCTGACGCCGCACACGTCGGTGGTGGGCTACTACGAATGGGGCGTGGACATTGCGCACGTGCTGGGCATGGACAGCCACTACGATCACGACAGCCCGAAGGATATCCAGCGCCAGCTGTACGGCGGTATTAAAGACGACCGCTACGGGACGCTGACCTACGGCCACCAGTACGGCGCCTACTACGATGCGATCGGGGTGAAAAGCGACGTCTGGGATAACGATGGCCACGCCAGCGCCAACTGGATCGGCGTCGGTGGCGATTACGACGGCGGCGAGCGTCCGAAGAACACCCTCAAGTACACCAACACCTTTGGCGATCTGACGCTGTATGCGGACTATCTGCTGCCTGAGGATGAGAAGTGGATGGGCGATGACATGTACTATCGCCGCAATCACGGGGGCGGGATCGGCGCGGATTACCAGCTGCAGAAAGACTTAACCGTCAGCGCGGCGTGGAACCAGACCAAGGCCACCATCAAAAACAGCGTTGGCGACAGCAAAGGCTACACCCAGCAGTATTCCGGCGCGGCCGTCACCTGGCAGCCGGACAACTGGTATCTGGTGGGCACCGCGACCTGGTATAAGCACTATGTGCCGACCACCCGCACCGCCACCGTTAACCGCTACTTCTCCGGGGACGGCTACGGTCTGGAAAGTTTCGCGGGCTACACCTTCCAGATTAACAAACCGCTGCTGCACTCTATCCAGCCTTATGTTGGCGCGGATACCCTGCGCCTGAAGGGCGACGAGGATTATCACGCTAACCACGTTTATCTCGGGATGTACACGCAGATTGCTTACGGCTTCTCGTTCTATCTGGAACGCACGCTGGCCGCCAGCACCGACCACGAAGACGACACTACCTGGCTCAGCATTTACTACGATTTCTGATGCGTAAGCCTGCGCCGCCGGGGCTGTTAACCGGCGGCGCGCTCAGGCAATCAGAACGTAATGCCGCCGCCCACGTAGGCGCCGTCGATCAGAGTGTGGTTCGGACGACCGTTTTTGCCGTCAACGCTGACGTGGCGGTAGCCGGCTTTCAGCGTCAGCGGAGTGAACGGAGTCCAGCTTACGCCGCCGTTAGCTTCAACGTAGTTTTTCACGCTGTTGTTCATGCCTTCCGCCGCGGTGTAGCCTTCGCCGAACAGGTTGATGCTGTCGGTCAGCGCGTAGCTCACGCCGCCGCCAACCGGGAACGCGACGCCGTTATCGCCTTTTTTCGGTCCCAGATAGAGCGCTTTCGCCCCTACGTTGACCATCAGCGGACCCAGGCCCAGGTTGTAGCCCGCGCCCACGCCGCCGGTCTGGGTGCCGTCGTCGGTATTTTTGAGCCAGCTGCTTTCGAGATAGATGCCGGAGGAGGATTTACCCATCTCCAGATCGAAGTTAGAGAAGTTTTTGCTTTGCTCAACGGTAAAACCCATTGCCATGGCGGAGCCGGAAGTGACGGTCAGCAGGGCAACAAGCAGAAGATTGCGTTTTTTCACGGTAATGCCTTGTTATCAGAAATAAATCGGCGCCACCTTAACAAGGGCACTTTCTGACTGCAAGCGTGAGATGTGTCACATTTTATATCTGTACAACAGTACTGAATTGCGGAAGCTACCCGGTAGCCGGAACGTTACCGGGTAAGCCCTGCTTAATGCAGGGTATTGATATGGTTTTGTTTGAAATTCTCCGCCTGTGCCAGCACACCCATGTAAACATCATCATTGGCTACCGGCGGGAACTTGTGTTTATGCAGCAGCAGGATCAGCTCCACCTTCAGCTTCGCCTTGATATCATCGCGCTTGCTCCAGTCCGGATACTTCGACGTGTTATCGACTACCGCCTTCATCTCTTTCGCCAGCGCCAGCATCTTGTCATCTTCATAGGTGAACTGATACTTATCGCGCATATGCGCCAGAATGTCGTAAAAGGCTTTCTCTTCTATATCGATTCCCATCTCTGCCCAGGTACCCATTTCAGTTTTGATATCGTAGATAATATCGGTCATCTCTTGGCTGAAATGATCGAACTCCTCGCCGTTGAGGACGTCATCCTCCCGGCGCTCGTTATATTTATCCATAATGGACTGGAAACGACGGGTGAAGTTAATCCCCTGTAACTGGTTGACCTTTTTAAAGTCGCTGATGGCTTTTTCCAGCAGCTTTTGCAGCAGCTGGATTTTTGTCGCCGGCAGTTTGATCTTATTAATGCGCGCCAGATAGTCGTCATCAAAAATATCGATCGACTCCGCTTTCTTGTCGCCGAGGAAAAATAGCTCTTCCACGCCGTCGGCTTTCAGCGCCTCGGCGATCATCTCGCGCACGCGGGCGTTCATCTGCGTGACGTCCGGCGCATCGCCTTTGGTCAGCTTGAAGACAATAGAGCGCACAGCAATATAAAAATGGATATGGTCGCGCTCGGCCTGCGACAGCGCCTCGCTGCCGCAGCAAACGTCATACGCCGCTTTCAGACGCTTCACCAGCCCCATAAAGCGGCGCTCTGTTTTCTGAGTGCGCATGACGAATTCTGCTGCAAAGTTCAGGCAGGCCAGCTGCGCCTGCGGCTCGCCGCTGAAATAGGGGCGGCTATCGAAATCGTGGAACACCTGCGCCAGCAGTTCGAGGTGGTTTTTCACTTCAATCACCGACTGCTGAATATCTTCAAAGTTGGTGGCATCAATGCGCGAATACATCGCCAGCGCTTGGTTCATCTGGCGCTTAATGCCGATATAGTCGACAACCAGCCCTTTGCTTTTGCCTTCCAGCTTGCGATTAACGCGGGAGATGGTCTGGATCAGGTTATGCTTTTGCAGCGGCTTGTCGATATAGATGGTGTCCAGCTCCGGCACGTCAAAACCGGTCAGCCACATATCCACCACGATGGCGATTTTGAAATTTGATTTTGCGTTTTTGAACTGTTTATCCAGCTCTTTACGGTACTCTTTACTGCCCAGCAGTTCGTATAGTTTGTCGTCATCGTCCTTACCGCGCGTCATCACCATCTTCACCATTTCGGACGGCGGCAGCTCTTTCTGCTCCTGCTCGGTCAGCTCGACGCCATCCGGGACCTGTTTCACTTCAAACCATGCCGGACGGAAGTCTTTCAGCTGACGATAGAAATCCCATGCTATCTCCCGGCTGGCGCAGACAAACATCGCTTTGCCTTTCACCGTTGAGCCTTCTTCCACGCGGTCTTCATAGTGCTTTGCGAAGTCTTCTGCCAGCGCCTCCAGGCGATCCTCATCGCCAAGAATAGCGTTCATCGTTGCACTGGCTTTTTTGCTCTCGTCGATTTGCCACTCGTTGGTGCCGGCGTCAGCGCACTCAGCGTAGTACTTTTCCACTTCTTCCAGCTTACCTGCATCGAGGATGACCTTCGCGGCGCGGCCTTCGTAGACGATGCGTACCGTGATCTCATCCTGCACGGATTCGGTCATGGTGTAGCTGTCGACGATGTTGCCAAAGACTTCCATCGTGGCGTCGATAGGGGTGCCGGTAAAACCCACGTAGGTGGCCTGAGGCAGCGAGTCGTGCAGATATTTGGCGAAACCGTAAGTTTTGCGCACCTTGCCGTTTTGTTTATCAACGATCACTTTCTGATCGAGGTTGACCTGGCTGCGGTGTGCTTCGTCGGAAATACAGATGATATTGCCGCGCCCGGAAAGCAGTTCGGTGTCTTCGGTAAACTTATGGATAGTGGTCAGGAAGACACCGCCGCTGTTGCGACCGGCCAGTTTTTCCCGCAGATCCTCGCGGCTGGTAACGGGTACTACGGTTTCATCGCCGATATAGTTTTTGGCATTGCACATCTGCGCTGAGAGCTGATCGTCCAGGTCGGTGCGATCGGTGATCAGCACGATGGTCGGGCTGGCGAATTCGACGCTTTTCATCAGCAGGCGGGTTAAGAACTGCATGGTGTAGCTCTTGCCGCAGCCAGTCGCGCCAAAGTAGGTGCCGCCCTTGCCGTCGCCGACAGGTTTACGCGCCCGTTCAATGCTGTAATACAGCTTGCGCGCTGCATAATACTGCGGGTAGCGGCAGCAGATTTTCACTTCGTGTTTGGCTTTATCCGGGAAGCAGATAAAGTTTTTAATCACGTCCAGCAGCCGGATCGGATGGAACAGTCCCTGAATCATTGAGTGCAGGGAAGGGATGCCGTCCTGCTCGCGATTTTCATTACCGGTGATTTTGCGCCAGGAGTAGAAATATTCGTACGGCGCAAACAGATTGCCCATGCGGTTATTGACGCCATCGCTGATAATGCACAGCGCGTTATAGACAAACAGCTGCGGAATATCGCGGCGGTAGCGGGTGCAGAGCTGCTTATACGCATCGCCAATATTGGCTTCCTGCTCGCGCACCGCGCTTTTAAACTCAAATACCACCAGCGGCAGGCCGTTGATATACAGGATGGCATCCGGAATGCGCGGCTGGTTTTCTTTGCCGGTAATGGTCAGCTGATTGACAATTTTCATCCGGTTTAGCGGCGGGATAGAGTAGCCTGCCGGTGTTTCCGCAGCCCGCTGCAGCGGTATTTCTTCGCTGTCAAACAGTTCACGCAGCGCGGCGGGCAGGTGGCGGGTATCGAGCAGTTCGATATAGAGATCTTTCTGCTGGCGATCGTCGCGTTTAAACAGGAAGCCGTTGGCCAGCCAGGTGCAGAAGGTTTTATTACTTTCATAGAGATCGGAGGCGGGCAGGGTGGTGAACTGCTTGATCAGCCGCTGGAGCTCTTCTTCAGTGATGCCGTCGGCCTGGTAGCGGGCTGCGAGATAATGGCGAAGATCCTCTTCGATAATCACCTGCTCAAAACTCGAACGCGGCATATTATCGCCGATCAGGTGCTGATAGCCCTGCTCTTGTAATAGCTCAATTATCGCCTGTTCTAACTTCGCTTCACTGAATGAGAGGTGCATATCCCGCTCCGGCCCTGGCTGAGTTTCTGGTAAGGGTTCCTGTAATAAGATAAACCTTACCAGAAAGCCCCTGGTTTGACAGGGGCAAGATGCGTTATGCGGGTTCGGTTTGGTTGACTAAGTTTGGCAGATCCTCCAGTGACAGCTCGCCGGAGATGAGTTTGGGGAGCAGGGTGTCGCGGAGGTTGGTTAATGCAATCTTTTGATAATTATTATTCAGTATTTTTGAAAAATAATTTTTAACAAGCAAAGAATAAATATTTGTTAATTCTTCATTGCAAAAAGGAACTTTAATATTCTTGAATGTATCTCTTGTTATTGTGTTGAAAACTGAGCCGTGTCCCATTTGTTGAAGAGTCTGGACTGCATTTTTTAATTGGAAGTAAACGTATTCATCAGAAATATTATTTTTACCGATAACACCATAGCATGACTGATTCATTGCCATCGGTACAGCAACCATAGCGCATTTCCCTACAGTTCCTCTGGCGCTGATTATTGTTGTTCCTTTTTTTAATAACTTTGCTGAGGAATTATTGAGCCCTTCAGTAGTAATGTTTTTTTCTGTAGTTAATACGTATACGTCGGATTCATCAGGTGCATCGACGACAGAGAACCACGGAATATCTCCATTCCAGTACTCTTCTACAGAAGTTTTAGGTGTGCCACCACCAATTAGTTCTATCAAATCGTTAAAAGATGTTGTTATCCAACCTTTCGGTACCCAGCCCAACTCCATTTCTTTAAATTCAGCCGGGAACAGTGCACGAATATCTGCTGGAAGTGGTTTGAAATCTGCACTATTGCGTACTTTTTGACGCAGTTCGGCACGAGATTGCAGTGCTTCCGGGATTGGGTTTCCCGCATCCAGCGCGTTATCAATCACCGGGTCGAAATCCACAAACCAGGATTTGAACAGGGTTTGGGACATTTGTTCTAGGGTTTGGTTTATGGATGTATTTATTACTATTTTTTTATCGAGATTTCTTAATTTTTCTATTATTGAGTCTTGCACTTCTGGCAAAGGTGCTACTATTTCAATATTCGATAGATCATTTATGGTTATTTGACTTTGAGCAGAACCGCTATCAAGATAACGTAATGTATTTTGTTTAAATTGATAATAAAAATATTCTTTTCTTATTATTTTATCATCCAAATCTATCTTAATGGATAAATTTGTTAAATAGCAATCTTGATTTGCTATTTTTACATCACCAGTTCCGCCGACTCCTCGAGCGACAACAATTAAATCGCCAACTGATAGGTTTTTCTCCGGGTAGTTATCAGTATATTTATACCCGGAAAAAACGACATATTTACCTAAGCCAATAAGTTCTTTTTTTGGCATTTTACCATAAGAAAAAGTTGCTATATCACCTAGACGATATTTTATCCACTTACTCCCCATAACCCAGCGCCTCCAAATTCTGGCGAATTGCATTATCCAGCTCTTCCGCCTGCTTCATCTGCGCAAACAACGTCTGCGACAATTCACGCATTTTGGTTTCAAACGCCACGCCGTCGTCTTCCTGCTCGGCGGCGCCGACGTAGCGGCCCGGCGTCAGCACGTAGTCGTTAGCTTTCATCTCTGCAATGGTTGCAACTTTGCAGAACCCGGCCCGATCGTCGTACTGCGCCAGCCTGCTGTCGCCGCGCTTCACGCGCTCGGCCAGCTCTTGCGGCGTGCTGCGCCAGGCGTGGTAAGTGTCGGCGATGGTGGCGATATCGTCCGAAGTCAGCTCTTTGGTGGTGCGGTTCATCATGGTGCCGAGATTACGCGCGTCGATAAACAGCGTTTCGCCCTGGCGGTTGCGGTAGCCTTTGGCCGGTTCGGCTGCCTTCGACTTGGTCATGAACCACAGGCACACCGGGATCTGCGTGGTGTAGAACAACTGGCCGGGCAGGGCGATCATGCAGTCGATCAGATCGTTTTCGATCATCTGCGCGCGGATCTCGCCTTCGCCGCTGGTGTTGGAGCTCATTGAGCCGTTCGCCAGCACAAAACCGGCGGTGCCGTTGGCCGACAGCTTGGAGAGCATATGCAGGATCCAGCCGTAGTTGGCGTTGCCGGTTGGCGGCGTGCGGTAGCCAGCAAAGCGCGGGTCTTTGGTCAGTTCGGCATCGTTGCGCCAGTCTTTCAGGTTAAACGGTGGGTTCGCCAGGATATAGTCGGCTTTCAGGTCCGGGTGCTGGTCGCTGAAGAAGGTGTCCGCCGGGCGCTCGCCAAGGTTGGCGGAGAGGCCGCGAATGGCAAGGTTCATCTTCGCCAGCTTGTAGGTGGTGGCCGTCAGCTCCTGACCGTACAGGGCGATATCGCGGCTTTTCCCCTGATGGCTTTCAACAAACTTCACCGACTGGACAAACATCCCCGCCGAGCCGCAGCACGGGTCATAAATTTTGCCCTGGAACGGTTCGAGCATTTCGCTCAGCAGCGTCACCACGCATTTTGGCGTATAGAACTCGCCGCCGCCTTTACCTTCGGTGGCGGCAAACTTGCCGAGAAAGTATTCGTACACCCGACCGACAAGGTCTTCTTTCGACAGCGCTTCCACGTCGGTTTCATGGGCCAGCGTTTCAATGTTATCGATGGTATCGATCAGCGACGCCAGCTTCTTGGTTTCCAGATTCTGACGGCTGAAGTAGTTGTCCGGCAGCGCGCCTTTCAGCGTCGGGTTGCGCTTCTCAATGGTGGAGAGCGCGGTATCAATGCGTACGGCAATATCATCCTGCTTGGCGTGCTGCTTGATGAACGACCAGCGCGCCGCTTCCGGCAGGTAGAAGATGTTGTCTTGTTGATAGAAGACTTCCATTTCGAGGAAATCGCCCTGGCCTTCGTCTTTCATCTTCTGGCGGCGGGCTTCAAACTTATCGCTGATAAACTTCAGGAATACCAGGCTTAAAACCACGTGTTTATATTCAGAGGATTCAACGCTGCCGCGAAGCTGATTGGCGGTATCCCATAAGGTCTCTTCAAACCCTTTCTTGGATTTGGTTTTTTTGGCGGGTGCTTTGGCCATGACTCACTCGATTCAGAAAAATTTGGCGCTATTGTAGCGATTATAAGAGCTGATTTCGCCCTTCAATCCATCCCCGGCTCGTCAAACAGATCCAGATCCACATCCAGCAGCTCGACTGCGTTGCTGCGGCGAATACCGACGTTATTCTCAATCAGCAGCTCCACCAGCCGCTCGCCGTCGATAAGCGTGATCGGGGCTGCGCCAGGGAACAGCGCCGCGTCGGCGCAGCTGGTGGCAAATTTACCGGTAGTAATTAAGGTGCCGCGAATGGCTTTGTGGTACGGGAGGGCACCGCGCAGCTGATCAATCAGCGGGCGGGTAACGCTGCTCTGCATCCTTTTGACCTGCACCACCTCGGTAATGGTAGTGATGCCCACCTGCACCCGGCCCACCACATCCACGCCTTTATCGCCGGAGGCTTTAGTGACTTCCACCTGCTCGTAGCCCATTGCTTCCAGCAGCTGGCCCACCAGATGCTCAAACTTATAGGGATTCATGGTGCTGATTTGTTCGCGCAGCAGCTCTTTTTGCTGGTCGTTGTAGCGTTTGACTGCCTCCAGCAGCGCTTTGCGCGGATCGGCTTTGCGCGCGGGCAGGGCTTTGCTAAGCCACTGGCGGCCCGCGTCGGTAATCTGGTAGCTCATGCCTTCGCGCGTCGCCAGCTGACGATCGATCAGGTTATACAGGCGAGCATAGAGTGTGCTTTTTACCGATCCGTCGGCAGAAAATGTTGAAGACTGATGTAAAAATGCCCGCCATTCCGGCAGTAGATCGGCGCGTTTGGCCATCTCACGACCTGCCAGCAGCTCCAGTAGCTGCAACAATCCTTCACGATCGTCGAGCAGGCGTAACACCTTTTCATCACCGTTGAGAAATTGCTGTCCGCGAGCGGTAGCCGTCCAGATGCCGCTATCTGTCGTTTCCATCAACTCAAACAGTGGATTGTTAAGAAACAGATAACAGCCGTAGCTGTGGCGCGGATTAAGAACATGATTGTCGGTTTGCCAGATTTTCTGCGCGATTTCTGCATCTTCACCGCGCAGGCGTTCGTTAATCCAGTGGTCAGGTTCCGACCAGTCCACCGGGTTCTGCGGTGTACCGGTCTGTTCCTGAATGGCGTTGATCATACTGCGTACAGCTTTCAGCGAATGGCCTGAAACCGCTTTTATCATGACGCTGACCTGAGCATAGGTGGGAAAAAGCGGGGTGATAACTTTGAAATTTTTCACGTTGTTCCCTTAACGATAATAAGCGCTTAGAGGGCAATATAATGGCGTCATTCCCGCGAAGATGCCTTTTGTTTTGAGGGGGCTGTATCAAGGGGCACCGTTGCATGAATCAATAGGGTGTCCCTTTTGACCAGGGAAGTTGGCGTTATTCAGTTTTTTTTAACCCCGCAAACGCCGCCCGAATCTCGTCTTCCGGCAGCGCCACGCCGATGAACACCATCACGCTGTGCGGCGTCTCGTCGCCCCAGGGCCGGTCCCAGTCGGCGCTGTACAGGCGCTGCACGCCCTGAAACAGCAGCCGGTTCGGCTCGCCCTCGATCCACAGCATTCCCTTATAGCGCAGCAGCTGCTCGGAGTAGTCCAGCAGCAGGTTTTCCATCACCCGCGATACCGCGCTAATGTCCACCGGATAGTCGAGGTTGACCACGATCGAGGTGATGTCATTTTGCGCGCTGGCCATAAAGTGGAAGCGGGGCTTCGGCTGCACCACCTGCTCTTCGAGCATAAAGCCGCCGGTGTTGAACAGCAGGCTCAGGTCGATATCGCCGTGGGTCACGGTGTACACCGGGGCCCGGGCGTTGATGCGCGCCAGCCGTTCGCGCAGCGCTTCGCTGTCGCCAGCGACGTCGGTTTTGGTCAGCAGGATGCGGTCAGCGTAGCCGACCTGGGACTGGGCGAGAGTGTATTTATCCATCTGCGCATCGGCGTGTACCGCGTCCACCAGCGCCACCACGCCGTCCAGCAGGTAGCGCTCGCAGATAATCTCGTGGGAAAAAAACGTCTGCACGATAGGACCGGGATCGGCCATGCCTGTGCATTCAATAATCAGCCGGTCAAAGGCCAGAGCGCCGCTGTCCAGCCCGTCGAGCAGATCCAGCAGTGCGTCCTCCAGCTCGTTGGAGCGGCTGCAGCAGATGCAGCCGTTGGTCAGGGTTTTTATCTGGGTGGCGCGATCGCCAACCAGCTGGCTATCAATGGACACTTCACCAAACTCATTTTCAATCACGGCAATCTTCAGGCCGTGCTGCGCGTCGAGGATGTGGCGCAGCAGAGTGGTTTTACCCGCGCCGAGAAAGCCGGTGAGTAGGGTGACTGCAATCGGGGTCATGTAGGTCTCCTTAACAACAGCAGCGCATGCCGCCTGGGTTGACGTTACCAGACTACGGCGCCGCCAGAAACAGAAATGCCCGGCAGCATACGGCGCCGGGCACTGTTTTTTGTGACCTGCATCCCATCACGGAGCAGGCGCGTCAGATCAGTGGTGCGAAGAGGTCTTCACGCCGCCTTCCGGTACCGGGACGTAAGGCGTCTCTTTATCGGTGCGCTGCTCTGTATTGCGCACCTTCAGCCAGGTCTTAATGCCGTAGAAGATGATGCTGTAGACCACCACCAGGAACAGGATGCTGAGACCCGCGTTGGTGTAGTTGTTCACCACGATATGGTTCATGTTGGCTATCTGCTGGGCGGTCAGTTCGCCACCGGCCGCAATCTTCTCTTTGTACTGGTTGGCCATAAAGAAGAAGCCTTCCATCTGCGGGTTGGTGCTGAACAGCTTCAGCCCCAGCGCCCAGGAGGTGCACAGCAGTAGCCATGCGGCAGGCAGTACGGTGACCCAGATGTATTTGGTGCGCTTCATCTTCACCAGTACCACGGTGCCGAGCACCAGCGCGACGGCGGCCAGCATCTGGTTAGAGATGCCGAACAGCGGCCACAGGCTCTTCACGCCGCCGAGCGGGTCAACCACGCCCTGATACAGCAGGTAGCCCCACAGGCCGACGCAGCCCGCGGTGCCCAGCACGCCCGCTACCAGCGAGTCGGTTTTCTTCAGGAACGGAATAAAGTTGCCCAGCAGATCCTGCAGCATAAAGCGGCCGGCGCGGGTACCCGCGTCCAGCGCGGTCAGGATAAACAGCGCTTCGAACAGGATCCCGAAGTGGTACCAGAAGCCCATGTCGGCCCACGGCAGCACTTTATGGAACACGTGAGCGATCCCCACCGCCAGGGTCGGCGCGCCGCCCGCGCGGTTGAGCACCGACGGCTCACCGATGTCTTTCGCGGTCTGCATGATCTGCTCGGGAGAGATCACAAAGCCCCAGCTGCTGACCGTGGCCGCCGCGTGGGCGCTGACGTCCTTCAGCTGCGCCATAATCAACGCCGCGTTCTCGCCGCCCATTTCGTGCAGGTTCGGCATGGTGATCCCGAGGCCCGCAGGCGGGGTGTTCATCGCAAAGTAGAGGCCCGGCTCGATGATTGAGGCCGCTACCAGCGCCATAATGGCCACGAAGGACTCCATCAGCATCGCGCCGTAGCCGATAAAGCGGGCGTCGCTCTCATTTGCCAGCAGCTTCGGCGTGGTGCCGGAAGCGATCAGCGCGTGGAAGCCGGAGACCGCGCCGCAGGCGATGGTGATAAACAGGAACGGGAAAAGCGCGCCTTTCCACAGCGGGCCGGTACCGTCGATGTACTGAGTCATCGCCGGCATTTTCAGATCCGGGTTGAGGATCACGATGCCGATGGCCAGCCCGACGATCACGCCGATTTTCAGGAAGGTCGCCAGATAGTCGCGCGGGGCCAGAATCAGCCACACCGGCAGCAGGGCGGAGATAAACGCGTAGCCGATAAGGGTAAAGGTGATGGTAGTGTCTTTAAAGGTCAGCGCCGGGCCCCAGTACGGGTCGTGGGCGATAACGCCGCCGTAGTAGATGGCCGCCACCAGCAGCACGATACCGATAACCGACACTTCCCCGACGCGGCCCGGGCGGATAAAGCGCATGTAGATGCCCATAAACAGGGCAATCGGCACGGTGGAGCAGACGGTAAAGACGCCCCACGGGCTTTCCGCTAGCGCTTTCACCACGATCAGGGCCAGCACCGCCAGAATAATAATCATGATCAGGAAGCAGCCGAACAGGGCGATAGAGCCCGGCACCCGGCCCATCTCCTCTTTGATCATCTCGCCAAGGGACGATCCGTTACGGCGCGAGGAGATAAACAGCACCATAAAGTCCTGCACCGCGCCTGCGAGCACCACGCCCGCCAGCAGCCACAGCGTGCCCGGCAGATAACCCATCTGTGCGGCCAGCACCGGCCCGACCAGCGGGCCTGCCCCGGCGATGGCGGCAAAATGGTGGCCGAACAGCACGTAGCGGTTGGTGGGAACGTAGTTCAGCCCGTCGTTATTGATCACCGCAGGCGTTGCGCGGGTAGGATCGAGCTTCATCACCTTCTGGGCGATGTACAGGCTGTAGTAGCGGTACGCCACCAGATACACCGACACCGAGGCGACGACGATCCACAGGGCGCTGACGTGCTCGCCGCGGCGCAGGGCCACCACCGCCAGGCAGATGGCACCGAGGATGCCAAGTGCGGCCCAGGGAAGGTGCCGGGTTAGTTTTTTCATATCCATAGTGAAAACCTGGGAAGAGAGATTAAAGGGATGTTGCTGAAGATCCTGCCGGGGCAGGGTCTTCGCGCGATGCTGCGCCTATCCTGCCAGACGCGCGCGCGGGAGAAGGGCGGAAAATGGCCGAGCGGTTGTATAGCGGCGCGAGCGGTTTTTTCAGCGGCTAAGCGGTTTTCTTCCTCAAAAACAGCGAGTTAATTGTGATCTCTGTCACGTAACGTCTCCTGGCGCCCGGCAATGTCGAAAGAGGTAAAGTTTTTCCCCGCCGGGCCGACATACCTGTATCTGCTCACAGGAATGAAACGACATGCTTACTCGTATCAAAATCGTCACCGGCCTCGTGCTGGTCTTAGTGCTGTTTGGCCTGCTTCAGGTCGCCTCCGGGGGCCTGTTTTTCCAGGCCCTGAAAAATGACAAAGAAAACTTCAACGTTCAAAGAACCATTCGCCAGCAGCAGTCCACGCTGAACGGCAGCTGGGTGGCGCTGCTACAAACCCGCAACACCCTGAACCGGGCCGGGATCCGCTACATGATGGATCAGAATAATATCGGCAGCGGCCCGACGGTGGCCGAGCTGATGCAAAACGCCGGCGCGTCATTGCAGGAAGCAGAAAAGCGCTGGGCCGACTATCAGGCCCAGCCGCGGGACCCGCGCCAGAGCGAGGGCTCGGCGCTGGAGATCAAGCGCAGCTACGACATTTACCACGGCGCGCTGGCGGAGCTCATCACGCTGCTCAAGGCCGGTAAGATCAACGACTTCTTTGATCAGCCGACCCAGAGCTATCAGGACGGATTTGAGAAAGCCTATGTCAGCTATTTCCAGCAAAACGACGCGCTGTACGAGCAGGCGGTGGAAGACAACCGCAGCTCCTATCGCCAGGCAATCTGGGTTATCGGCGGCGTGCTGATTGCGGTGCTGGCGATTATTTTGCTGGTCTGGATGGGCATCCGCCAGGCAGTGATCCGCCCGCTGCACCGCCTGATGGAGAGCATCAACCATATCGCCGGTGGCGACCTGGTGACGCCGATTGGCATTCACGGCAGCAACGAGATGGGCCAGCTGGCGGACTCGCTGCGCCACATGCAGGGCGAGCTGGCCCGCACGGTTGGCGAAGTGCGCGGCGGCGCGGAGGCGATTTACAGCGGCGCCAGCGAAATCGCGATGGGCAATAACGACCTCTCCTCGCGCACCGAACAACAGGCGGCCTCCCTGGAAGAGACGGCGGCCAGCATGGAGCAGCTCACCGCGACGGTTAAACAAAATGCCGAAAACGCCCGCCAGGCCAGCAATCTGGCTCTCAACGCCTCTGAAACCGCGCAGCGGGGTGGCAAAGTGGTGGATAACGTAGTGCAGACCATGCGCGACATCACTACCAGCTCGCAGAAAATCGCCGACATTATCAGCGTGATCGACGGCATTGCCTTCCAGACCAACATTCTGGCGCTCAACGCCGCAGTGGAAGCGGCGCGCGCCGGCGAGCAGGGCCGCGGCTTTGCGGTGGTGGCGGGAGAAGTGCGCAATCTGGCCCAGCGCAGCGCCCAGGCGGCGAGAGAGATCAAGAGCCTGATTGAGGACTCGGTAAACCGCGTGGGCGTCGGTTCCGCGCTGGTGGAAGGGGCAGGCGAGACGATGGCGGAAATCGTTAACGCCGTCACCCGGGTAACCGACATTATGGGTGAAATCGCCTCGGCCTCGGACGAACAGAGCCGCGGTATCGATCAGGTGGGGCTGGCAGTCGCGGAGATGGATCGCGTCACCCAGCAGAACGCCTCGCTGGTGGAAGAATCGGCAGCTGCGGCCGGCGCGCTGGAAGAGCAGGCGAGCCGCCTGACCCAGGCGGTGGCGGTGTTCCGCATTCAGCAGGCGGCGCAGGCCACACCGCGTCCGGCGCCGGTTAGCGCAGCTGTCGTACCTGTACCGGCGCGCAAACCGGCGATGGCCGACGGCGGCGATAACTGGGAAACGTTTTAAGGGGCTGGCCCGGCGTATGCCGGGCCGCTTATGTGGGTAGATAGTGCTGGATGTGGTTGCTGTGGGTGGTATGACAAATCAGGCCGCCGCCCTGCTGAACAGCCCGGATGGCTCGCGATACTGCAGATGTGCATCGAACCAGTCGTTAAGCTGGCTATCGGCTGTATATTTTTATGAATAGAATCCTGTGATGAAAAAGATTTTTTTGTCTTGCTTCTTATCCATTCTGGCCGCTATCGGTTGGTATAGTTTCAGGGAAATGAATGAGTTTGATAACATTCACTGCTACTCCCAGTTATCTTATGTTTTTTATTCTGATAAAGATAAGGTCCAGAAACACGTAATGAATGCCGGACTTATAATGAACCTCAGCGGCGCAAAAGGCATAATTTCACTATCCGGCAACCTTGATAATCTGTACTCAATCAGAAGAAATGCTGAGTTCACTTATACCGTATCAGATAAAAACTTATTTAGCTTACACACGACAAAAGTTAACCTGTATCCATCCGATAACATCCCGGATGATTTGTCTGCTCGTTATGTATATGGCTATCTCAGTGAGGAAGGCAAAATGCAGGACATCATCATTAAAAGCAACGGTAGTAATGGATATATGATTTCAACCTCCCCAATCCCACAGTTCGTTTGTCGAAAGCTTTAAGGTGTTTAAAGTGATGCTCTTACAGACACCGCATCGACAGTGATCGGGATTGTAGGTATCAAATTGATTTAAATGGTGGTTTTATAAAAATAAGATTAAATGAGGTTATGTTATTTAATTTAATTGTGTAATCCCTCTCCTTACCAATACTCTAAGTGCTCATCCACCAGGGTTCTTTTCTTCACTTGCTGAGGAAAGCGTAATCACATGAAATCCCAATGGATCGATGGTGGTAATGCATTGCTTTGTACATTTAATGTTCGCGATTAAACCATCAGATTAAATCAGCCTGGAAATAGTGAATATGTATATAAGCAACCCCAAAAAACCTTATCATGTTGAAGTTATTTGTCTTTTCGTTTTTTACTGCAAGCACTGACTTGCTGCAATGTATGTATACCGATGGAGGTTTCTATTGTGAATTAGGCAAGCGACAATCGGCTCGCCATTGCAGAAGCGCATCAACGCTTTGACAACAACCCGAGTCCACCGGGGCAAGCCCTGGATTAAGCGGCGCAAGTGCTGATGAGTGCATCAGGTATACTTACGCAGGTCTGGATTAAACGGATACAGGATAAGGCACAACCTCTGTTATAAAAAATAATAGAGCAAGAGTCAGTGGCTTTTATATCTCTGTACCCCCTTTATCAGTACTGCCAGGGCGAACAGCAATCCCGGTAATTTTTATATGCAACCTCAACTGGTTAATATATAATCTTATGAATTTTTATATTATTCTAAGCAAGAGGTTACCACTCATGAGTGACATAATCTTAATCAATAAAAAAATCATATATAACAAAAATACGGCAACATTATTTAACACAGAGACTAAAATATCAACCACTCTGGTAACTCCGGCCAATAATTGCCTGGCAATAATACTCAACAACGGAAATGAAATTACCGAACAAAAAGAGCTATTCTCTAAGGTTTGGGAGGAGTACGGGCTACCAATAAATCAGAATACCTATTATCAAAACATTTCATTGATCCGAAAAGCCTTTCGGCAGATGGATATTGATGAAGCTATTGTCACTATTCCCCGTCGCGGCCTTACTGTTTCTTCATTTATTCAGCTGGAGCCGTATCATGAAAATAACTTTCCAGATGTAAGCAATGGTCAACAGCATCCCACTCAGCATCTCACGGTTGATGAGGGAGTCCGTACCGAACTGCCGGGGATAAAAATCAAAGAACATTCATTATTCAGAGAGGTTTTTCTTGCTCCGGTAAAGGTATTTAATTTCTTAATGCCCATCCTCATTTTTTTTATTACCCTCTGGATAATTAATGTTTTTTTTACTAATAAAAGCGAAATGGAACATTATACTATGAACGGAAAAATCAATGGCTGTAATGTATTTTATAACGAAAAAAGGACAACTCAATCATGGTTATCGATCTCGCGCACTATAGCAAAATTTGGCAGGAGCTGCCATCGTTCTGAAAATGTTTACTTTACCGCAATGCAGGATATCCCACGAGTATCACTAATTTATTGTGCTGGTGATATTCTAAATAAAAAAACACAATGTGCCTCGCAGTATATTTTTATGAATGGAAGCCTGTGATGAAAAAAATTTTTTTGTCTTGCTTCTTATCCATTCTGGCCGCTACCGGTTGGCATAGTTTCAGGGAGATGAATGAGTTTGATAACATTCACTGCTACTCCCAGTTATCTTATGTTTTTTATTCGGATAAAGATAAGGTCCAGAAACACGTAATGAATGCCGGCCTTATAATGGACCTCAGCGGCGGAAAAGGATTAATTTCACTATCCGGCGACCTTGATAATCTGTACTCAATAAGAAGAAATGCTGGATTCACTTATACCGTATCAGATACAAACTTATTTAGCTTACACACGACGAAAGTTAATCTGTATCCATCCGATAACATCCCGGATGATTTGTCTGCTCGTTATGTATATGGCTATCTCAGTGAGGAAGGCAAAACGCAGGACATCATCATTAAAAGAAATGGTAGTAATGGATATATGGTTTCAACATCCCCAATCCCACAGTTTGCTTGCCGAAAGATTTGAGATTTTTAAATTGATGATCTTACAGATAATTCATCAAGAATGCTCTTAACGTAACTCAACTCTTTGATTTTAAATGGAATTGTATAAAAATAAGATTAAATAAGGTTATATTATTTAATTTAATTATGTAATCCATCTCCTTTCCCATACTCTAGGCACTCATCCACCAGGGTTCTTTTCTTAGCTTTCTGAGGGAAGCGTAATTACATGAAATCCCAATAGATAGATGGTGGTAATACATTACTTTGTTCATTTAATGTTCGTGGTTAAACCTTTGGATTAAGTCAGTTTGGCAATTATGTATATAAGCAACCCTAAAAAAAACCTTCTCATGTTGAAGTTGTTTGTCTTTTCGTTTTTTTACTGCAAACATTTACTTGCTGCAATGTATGTATATCCGATGGAGGTTTCTATTGGCGAAAATGGCTCATCCCAAATCAAACTGATTTCTCAGGATGACAGCGTGCAGTTTATCAGAGTCAGTCTCAAGCAGGTACATGATCCTGGTACTAAACAGGAGTATGAAACCGCTATTGATGATGCTGATTCAACAGCGCTAGTTATTACACCTCAAAAAGTAGCGCTTTCATCGGGGAGTGAAAGGATAGTCCGGCTTGTGTCCGTTATTCCACAGGAAAAAGAAACGACCTGGCGCGCCTACTTTGAAAGTGTTAATGAAGATAATTTTATTACTCAGGACATAAAAAGTGGGGATAGTAAAAATGCCGCCAGCATCGGCGTAAACGTTGTATGGGGAGCATTAATACATGTTGCGCCAGAGCATGTTGTTCCGAGCCTAAGATTTAATATGAGGAACGGTATGGTTGAGAATAATGGCACGATTAGGATTCCTGTAAAAGAATTGGGAACGTGCGGACAGGATGGTAAGTGCAAGTGGAAAAAAACAGCAATAACGATTTATCCGGATACAGCAATAAGTATTCCTGGAGTAACTTTTTCATCAGGGCTGTCGTACCGAGTCCGGTACGTTAACTGGCTTTCAAATAAAATGGAAGAAATCCCTTTGCCTGTCAAGAAGGCAAATTAACCCATTCCCATCAGAGGGAATATCATAAAAGGAAGGAAAAATGAAATATCAAGTTAAATTACTCGCGGCAACAAGCATTCTGTTTACCGCATTCAGTACTCTGGCTGTACAAAAAGATATTACCGTTACTGCAGACATTGATTCCAGTGTTGATGTAACGCTGGCTGATGGCTCTCCTCTGCCATCCGCTCTTACCATGCAGTATTTGCCAGGTAAAGGACTTGCTGCCCATAAAGAAAATATCAAGTTCTGGTCAAATACTGAAGATAGAGCCCTGAATGTCAGCCTGGCAAATACCCCTTCGTTGACTGATGCGAATGGTGGCAATGCTATTCCGCTGAGCATATCAGTTAACGGAACAAAACTGTCCACAACAGCCGTAAGCCTGCCTTATGCAAGTACGTTCCCAAGTGGAGTCGCTAACGGCTCATCAACTATGCCACTGGTAATCGCACAGGCCACTCCGGGTGCCATTGCTGCTTCCGGGCGATATACCGGTATTGTCAGCCTTGTGGTAACTCAGGCTACCGGCGGAACAGGCGGTTAAAGGACTGAAATAAAGTGACAGGGCTCCTTGCCCTGTCCTTTTGACGGAATAGCATGGATGAAAACAATCTTTACCTCTCTGGCCATTTTTTCAATTGGTTATTTAGGCGTGTCTGCCAGTAAGGCAGAACAACGTGTACCCCCGGGTTTTGAGGAGCTTGCTCAGGGACAAATCATTCTGACGGACGTCACTCTCTATGGGCACTCATTGGGGGTTTTCCAGAGCCGAGTGGATCTTGAAAGCGTCCAGTTCATGAATCCCGAAGCACTGGCTGCGGTCATTAATAAAATATATCCGGATGCACCCGCTCTGCGGGAATTACTGCACCGCGAGCTTGGAAGGCAGTTTAGCCGTAACGGTAACCTTGCGTGCAGCTCCAGTGGTAATGCGCCCGGGTGTGATTTCCTGACTACAGATACCATCAACATCATCTATGACGAAAACAATGCCAGAGTCATTCTGTTTCTCGGTAGTCGGTATCTGCCTGAAAAAAAACAGAAGGATATTTTCTATGCAACCAGTGCTGATACCCACAATGCGTTAATACATCAGCAAAATATTAACTTCGTGGCTGACAGGAATTATCAGTCAGCTTCCATTCAGGGAAATGGTTCGCTGGGTATTACGGATAGCGGTTACCTTAACCTTGACTGGAACTGGCAGGGACAGCGGTACGGTGCGGAAAGTATACAGAGTGCGATAATTAATAACGGGTATTACCGACAGGATTTCCTGAAAAAAAACTATCTTCAGGCAGGCATTATGGATGCGAGGGATATTTTCAGTAATGCAGGCGGAAATATAAATCTGAGCCAGTTACCGCTGGAGAAAATGCGCGGTGTACGGATGGGGTCGACTCTTGCCTGGGTGGATTCGAGCAGGATTTCCCGGGGTACGCCTGTCAGTGTGTTTCTATCCCGTGATGCCCGGGTGGACGCTTATCGCGGTGAGCAACTACTGGCTTCATTTTACCTGAAAGCAGGAGCGCAGGAGCTGGACTCGCGCGCGTTTCCGACGGGGAGTTATACGCTGACACTGCGTGTATATGAAGATAACCAGCTGGTCAGAACGGAAACGCTACCCTTTACAGGGCTGGGAGGGTCTGGGCTCAACACTCTGCAGTGGTTTATCCAGGCAGGAACACCGGACAGAAAGAATGTTCAGGATACAGAGACGGAGAAGCGGGTAATTCAGGCAGGGATCAGATTGCCCGCCTGGCATAACACCGCACTGACCATGGGCACGGCTTTCTTCAGTACGGCCCGCTACTGGGAAGGTGCCATTGATTGGTCGCATGGATTCGATTCTGGGTGGATAGATGGCCTAATGACCTCACGGGCCAGCTATCTCTACGGAAACGAGGGGTCCAGGGGAAATATACAACAGATTAACTACAACGATGGTTTCTCACTGAGTTTCTATCGCAGTGCGCTGACGGCTGACGGCTGCAACAGCCAGAATGCCCATCGTTACAGCATTAGCGGGTGTTACAAGAGCACAAATGTGATGCTTTCTGTTCCCCTGAGTAACTGGTACGGCACATTGAGTTACGCTCAAAACAGTCACCAGGGCCGCTATGTCTACCGACAGGATCTTAACGATGATGATGATCTCAGCAGGACAGGTTTGCCATGGGAAAAAATTTACCAGACACGCACCCAGAGTCGCACCTGGCAGGCCGGTGTTACCCGTACATTTAATGTCAATGGTATCAACATCAACACCGGCATAAACGCCTTTATGAGACATGAAAGCAACGCCATCAACAACGATAGGGGCTTCTTTGCCAGTCTGTCCCTCTCAGGGAGCCGGCATGAGTCAGGAGGAAAGCAACGTACAGTTTCAGCCGGTACTTCCTGGCAGAGCAGCAGGCGCGGCGAAAATCAGCTTGGATATAACGCCGCCTACAGTCAGTACGGCGACGATAGTGGAGAAAACGAGGTGGGTTTCTCTCTGGATGGAGTGAATACTGACACCATCACGTCCTCAGTTTATGGGCGGGCGGGGGGGCAGTATGGTACCGGCTCCCTGGCAGTCAGTGATGTCCGCCAGCGTGCGGGGAGTACTCATCTGCTGAGCAGCAGCGGTAATTACAGCTCATCAGTAATCATTGACCGTCAGGGTGTTATTCCGGGGCGCTGGGGAGATGGCACTCCCTCATCAGCTGTCACTGTTGACGTCACACAGGCAGATGAGTCTGAGAAGTCAATGATCAGTGTCTCGGTTGACAGTGGCGGCAGGAGCGACGTGCAGGGTAACAGCAGGGCGCTTTTCACAGTGCCGGGCTACCGGGAAACCACATCTGACGTGACGGAGTCACTGACTTCTTCAGGAGGAACTGGCAGCGAAATCAGCAAAGGTACCGGGATCCGAAAAATCTTTATGCCTCCAGGTAAAGTCTTCAGCCGGAAAGTAAATGTCGAGACACGTTACACCTGGCTGGGTCAGTTGCTGGATGAACAACACAGACCGCTTGAAGGGGCAGTTCCCCTGAATGTCATGTCCTGGAGTCCGTTGGGGAGAGGAAACTTCACGCTTGAAACAACAGAGAATATTAAGGCCCTGTATCTTATGAAGGGGAACACCTATTGGCAGTGCATGATGAGGGTTAAGGTTATCAGGGATGTAATTCGTTACGTTGGAACAACGCAATGCCACAACACTGTTCTGGCAAATATTCCGGAGAGGGAGCAAAAGCAGATTGAGCTGATGACTGCAACTTCCGGACGCCAGATAAAACCGACTGCAATGAATGATTAGAATACGCTGTGAGACACATTGAAGTACATGAAAATAAGAAGAGAAGAAATGAATTCAATATCCATATTAAAATTATTTTTGGTTGCAAGTATGCCTAGTATCTCAATGATATTTAGTATGCCTTCGCTCGGTGCTGTAGTAACACCGACAGCTCATAACATCACTCTGGATATTACAATGGATAGAGATTCATTACCATCCTCTGTAAAAGTATTTGATAATATATTGGGTGGACAGTCTGACCCATCACAAGGAGCAAACTCCGGAATGATTAATTATAACAGAAATAATACGCTAGTATGTCGGTCACGTACCGATACGGCTACAGGAGCCTGTCCTACTAACCCCTACTGGGGAAATGGCAAAGAAGGCCCCCTGATGGCAGGCAGTCTGGTGTTACGCTTCACTCAACAAGGTACAGGGAAAACAATTGATTTGACATTAGAAGGAATTAAACGAACTCCACCATATCAAAATATCAGCTTATGGAATGCTGTTGGTAATGATAGTGGCCGCCCACTTTTAATGTCTGCAAGCATATCTCGTGCCGAGCTTTCAAAGTTAACCCCTGGAAATCAGGCATGGAAAGCGAAACTTATTATGAATATGACGCAATGGAGTAATAACTGTCATGAAAGATACGATGTAAATATAGGATGTCCAGGATATTCAATTACACAATGGACTGCTGATATAACGCTTAAAGTTACCGATTATGGTACACAGCAGATATATTTCTCGAATTATAGCGGGCAGAATCCTGTTATAGATTTAGGACTTAAGATTAATAATAATGGCACATCTTCCGCGACGGCAAGCGCGAGGAAAACAGTAGATATGTGTTTATATGATGGAAATAATTCGGCCTCAAGCCAGATAAGCATGCTCTTCAGGGATGAGGGAAAGACTTCTCAGGGACGTGAAGCTGGCTTATTTTCTATTTATCGACCGGGGGGGGAATCGGACCCGGCCAGTCGGCTTGACTACAGTCTTTCGGTGGTTAATCCTAAAACCGGCCAGCTTCAGCCTATTACTAACGGTCTGGAGATCGTCTGGACTGGCGTCAGTGCCAACGAGGGGATGGTAAAAACAAGAACGGTAAAACTTCCAGGGATCTCCGGGCTGGTGCAATGTGTACCTGCACCACTTACGTTCAGCATCCCGGCATCCAAGCTTTCTTCAAAAACCCCTGGGAAATACACAGGAAAACTTAATGTGACTTATACACCAACAACGCAGTCTATGACCGATTATGTTCCCAGATAGACATTAACAGGAAGTACGAGAAATTTTATGCAGTAATTAGTCGTCACGTTGGTGCAGAGAAATTTTTTTAGCCTGTCCTGAATGCCATTATTCGAAATCACTAAATAAGTGAGCTCAATACCGCTACACTTTTGCCAACCCGTGCTTTCCTCCCGGGAACGGACCGATCGTTTTCATAAAGTGGCGAACTTTGTTCAGTAAATGCCACATTGTGCGGCACTGATAATTACGGGTTACAGTTTCATGTAATGCCAGCCATAACCGTTCAATATGATTGATCCACAGCGAATACACCGGCTGATATATCATCGTAAATTTCGGATTCATTTTCAGCCAGCGCTGCGTTTCCCGGCTCTTATGGATAATATAGTTATCCACGATCAGCGTGATGGTTTTTGGCCGCCGGTATGTGGCTTTCAGGTGTTTCAGCAGACTGATAAACAGCGCGGAACTTTTACTGCGGCTGTCCACATAACTGACCCGGGCAGTACCGGCGTGAAGCGCTCCGGCGAGATAATGTTTTTTATTCTGTCCCGGTGTTACCACCCGCTTTTGCTGACCACGGCGCTGCCAGTCTGCACCGATATTTGGGTGCGGAGTAAACAAAGACGAGGAAGTTTATTCTAAGTACAGCGATAAATAAAAAATTTTATTACAACAAAAGGCACGGATGAATTTACTGTGAATGAGTGGTTCGCATAAGAGGACTATGTATTAATATGCTCAAATTCACTAAACGATATAAAACGACATCTAAACAAAATACACCACGATTACTATCAGCGCTGCTGACTCACCTTACCCTCGAGTTCGGCGATCGCCGAACTCGATAGCATCGACACACAATAACTGACAGGCTGGTCGTGCGGCCTTACCCTTCAGTATCAACAATCTTAATCTCCACCATCCCAATCCCCAGGCGGCGCGGCGCGTGGCCGAGAATATTGCCTTCGTTGGTGGACTGCGGGTCCGGCGGCACGATGGTCAGCAGGCGGCTGCGGGTCGGGTTTTCGAAGTGCAGGGTGGTGGTGCTCGGTTCGTTGCCCAGCGTCAGCGTCTGTTCGCTGTTGCCGACCCGCACCGGGATGGGCCGATCGGCGTTGGGGCCGAAGGCTTTGGCGGTGATGATCAGGTTGAATTTTTCCGGCAGCGGGGCGTTATATTCTATCTTCACCGCGTCGCCGAGCTGGGCGTTGGACCAGCGGCCCCAGAGTTCCGGGCGCGAGATGCCGCTGAACTGCTTCACCGCATCCGGCGCGCCCGCCACGTTAAAGATAAAGCTGTCGGCTTTGTAGCGGATGTCGTTGTCGGCGATTTTCAGTGAATCGACGTTGCCCTGATAGCGGGTGGTATCAATCACCGTATCCCGGAACGCGGCTTTGCCTTTCCACTGGGGTTTATCTACGTGCTCCACTTTCTGCTCGCCGCCGAGCTGGCCGGAGGCGACGCACCAGTCGGTGGAGAGCGCCTGCTCGGGCGACCACAGCTGGCCCATTTTGTAGCAGCGGTCAATCCACATAAAGTTATCGCGCGGGGCAAAGGCCGCCAGCTGGAAGCGCAGCGGGGCCGAGTATTCGCTCTCCGGCAGCGGCTCCACGCGGTTGTCGGAAACCCGCAGCAGCAGCGGCAGGCGGAAGTGGGAACCGGAGAAGGCGATCATGTTCTTCTGGCCGTCGATGGTGTAGTCCTTAATGGATTTCGGGAAGTTCCACAGGCGGATAATGTCCGGCTTCCAGGCCAGCACCTTCTCTTTCATATTGAGGAACTCTTCCGCCAGCGACTGCCCGGACAGGCTGCTGCGCCCGAGGCCGAGATAATTATCGCCGCCGAGAATATCCAGCACTGTCGCGCCGTTGTCCAGCGAGCTGCGCTTGACGCCCACCACTTCCTGCTGCGGCTGGTCGCCGCGAATAATCATGAACAGGTTATTGCGATCCTGCTTGTTGAGGTAGTCCCAGGCGGTGTTCTTCATCGCCAGATGATCCGATGACACCACAATCACCGTGTTTTTAAAGTACGGCGACGCTTTGATCTTCTCAATCAGGGCGGCAACGTGCTCCTGACTGCAGCTCACGGCGCTGAAAGACTGGTTCACCTTGCCGTCAATTTCATACTTTTTGCGCTGGCAGGTGCGGGACACAAAGCCGTCCGGGTGATGGGTATCCACGGTCAGGGTAAACAGCGAAAAGCGCTGGCCGGACTGCGACAGCGTCTCGAATTTTTTCCACACTTCGTCGAGCACGGTGTCGTCGTAAAAGCCCCAGTCGTTGCGGTAGGCGGGATCGGCTACGGTGGTTTTCAGTTCTTCTGAGCCGTACAGGTGATCGAATCCGTGGGATTTCAAAAACACGTCTTTGCCGGCAAAGCGCAGGTTGGCGCCCTGCACGAAGTAGTTCTGATAGCCGGAATTTTTCAGGATATCCCCGAGACAGACGTTCTGCGGAAAGAAGCTGGAAACCGACGCTGAGGCGTTACCCTCAAACGGGGCGAACAGCGGGATACCGCACTGGGAGGCAACCATCCCGGCGATGGTGTAATCGGTGCCCGGCAGCTGCATGGTGTGGCTGAAGTCGATGCTTTCGCTTTTAAGCTGGTTCAGCTCCGGTGCCAGGTTTGGAAACGCGTCGTTGTTAAAGTAGGTGCGCTCCAGGCTCTCGCCGTAGATGTACACCAGGTTCAGCCGGGGATGGGGAATGGTTTTCGCCGGCTCTTTGTAATATGACGCAAAGTCCGGATCGCCGTCCCGGGCCTGGGATTTGACCAGTTCCGTCAGCTGACGAAACGCCGGGCTGGCGTCCACCGAGGCCAGTGCCAGGCACAGCGCCAGCAGGCTGTAGCCAAAATGATGGGGATGATGGCGGCGGCGGCGCAGCACCCAGCCGAGGCCGCCGAAAATAGCCGCCAGCGCCAGAATCAGCCCCGCGGCGGGCAGGATATATTTACCGAAGCCCGCGCCGGTCAGGCTGTTGGTCAGGGTGTAGAGTACCGCGTCGTTGATGCCGTCGCCGGTAAAGTAGTCGCTGGCGTAAAGCGTCAGGTTCAGCACCACAAACAGGCCGAGCACCGCCAGAGTGGCGATAAACCACCAGGTATTTCGACCTGCTTTGCGCGCGTATACGCATACGGAAGCAAGAAAAAGAGCAATGGAAACAAGCTCGGACACGGCACACCCTCAGTCATGCCAGCCATCCGCTGGCTGGGTCACTTATTTTTCGACATTACACTTTAATGGTTGCGCAATAGTGCTGCAATTGTATCGTCATCAAAAAATGGAGGGGTTCAGATTTGGCTGAGTTGCGGCGGGAGATTAGGCCGCCCGCGCCGGGCGCGAGCGGAGGCGGGCAGGGGATCAGGAGATAAATTTCGCGCCCTGCTTCAGCACCAGGTCGCAGGCTTTCGCTTTCACTTTTTTGCCAAGCTCGGTGTTGCCGAGGGTGCTCAGGTTAAGCTGCTGGCCGTTCTGGGCGTTCAGCAGGCCCTGAATGCCGTTGGTGTAGTCGGTGTCCTGCTGCTGCTTCTCGGTGCTGCCGAGGCCCAGCTTATCCAGCACTTTGTCTTTTACGTTCTGCGCGTCGGTAGCGTTAGTCAGTTTCTGCTTCGCGCAGTACTGCAGAATGCCGGCGGCGTTGTTCATGTTGTCGGCGCTCAGCGCCTTGCCGCTGCCGGTGAGCAGGCTGGTCAGGGACGAGAGCGAAGTGCCGCCCTGCTGAGTGGTGCTCTGGCTGCCGAGCTGGTTTGCCGCGCTGGAGAGGGTGTCGGTCAGGGAAGAGGCCATTGCCCCGGTGGAGAGCAGCGCGCAGCTTGCAACAGCGGCGCAGAGAAGACGTTTAGCAGGTTTCATATATTGAGCTCCTTTCAGCGTTAAGAACGCAAGTATACGACGCCATCCATTAGGATTGTTCCTAATACTCTTTTCCGGTGACCCGGCTGCGGTAGCTGCCCCAGTTGAAAATGACCCACAGGCTGTTGCCCAGCCGCATGCGATCCATCACCCGCTCGCCCAGCAGCTTGTTCATTTCATCCATATTGCTGTTGGTCAGCATCCCGGTAGGGCGCTTGGACGACGAGCGGCGATCGACAATCTGGTTGATGATCACTTTCTCGTAGCGGGATTCGGTCTGGACGCCGATTTCGTCAATCACCAGCAGATCGACGTTGCTTAAATCGTTCAGCAGCTGCTCTTCGCTGACCTCCCGGTTGCTGAAGGTATCCTTCATGGCAGACATAATGTCGGCAACGGTAATGATCAGCACCGATTTGCCGCGCAGCAGCAGCTCGTTGCAGATGGCGGCGGCAAGATGGTTTTTGCCGGTGCCGGGCTTGCCGGAGAAGATAAAGCTGGCGATGTTGCCGTCGAACTCGTCAACGTACTGCCGCGCTTTCGACAGCGCGTTCATCTGCCCGTCGCACTCGACGCGGTAGTTATCAAACGAGCAGTTCTGGTGCAGCGGGCGGATGCCGGAGCGATTAAAGGTGCGCTGCATTTTCATGGCGCGGTTCTCGCGCGCCAGCGCCGCCGAGCGCAGCTCGCCCTGCGCCTTCTGCCACGCCAGCAGCTCTTCGCCGGTTTTGAACGCCGGTTCGACGTGCTTCGGCATCATCTTTTGCAGACGCTGCATTAAATCGCCAACGTTTTTCATCGTTAACCTCGGAAACCGGGTGGAATGTGATTGTCTGGCTCGGAGAGCGTATTCAGATCGCGCTTCGGCTGGCCGTTATTTGCCGCCCGGCCCATTTGCAGGCTGCGGGCCAGCTTCTGCTGCCACTGCACGTGGTGGAACACTTTGCCCTCGGCCTGCCAGTAGGCGACAAACGCCGCCAGCTCTTCCGGCGTAGCGGGCTGGGTAAGGGCGATGCCCCACAGAGCCGCCATCCGCTGGAAGTCGGCGTCCGGCTGCCAGCCGTCGTACATGGCAAACTTGCCCATCGGCACCGCCAGGGGCGCCGGAGCGGGATCGTTAAACAGCTCGCCGTCCAGCGTGACGTCGCTGCCGGGGCGGGCGAGGCTGGCTTCGAGTTCAAGCAGCTGCGCCAGCCGCTGCGGCGCGATGGCGTAAAACGCCGGGGCGTTGTTGGCAAACACCGCCACGGTGCCGTTTTCAGTTTTAGCCAGCGTCCCGGCGGGATCGTGCAAAAAGGCATCAACGCCGATGACGCTTGCGGTCAGGATTCTGGAAGACATAGCGCAAATTCAGGAGTGGTCAAACATAGGCGGATAGTAGCACAGACCCGCGGGAAACATCAGACCCGCGGACGCTTGCGGTACAGCCACAGCCCCGGCAGCGACAGCCCGATGGACAGCGCGCCCACGATGGATGTGGCCTTGAGGAAGTTGCCGATCAGCGTTTCCATCAGCGCTTCGCTGTAGCCCACGTGGCTCATCTGCACCGCCGAGATCATCGCCGTATAGGCCGAGATGCCGGGGAACATGGGGATCACGGCGGCGACGGTGAAAATTTTCGGATGCGCCAGATACCAGCGCGACCACTGAATGCCGATACAGCCCACCAGCACGGATGCCAGAAAGGTCGCCCACTCGACGCTGAGCCCGGCGTGCATCAGCACCATCCGGCTGCCGTGGCCGATAGCGCCCAGCAGCGCGCACCAGGGCAGCGCTTTGGCGGGCACGTTAAACACCATCGCAAAACCCACCGCCGGCACGGCGGAAAGCAGCATGTCCTGCGCCAGCAGCAGTAAAAATTCCGTTACGCCCATCCGCGCAGCCCCCACAGCGTCATCGCCAGCACTACGCCGATGCAGGTGGCCAGCGTCAGCATGCTGGCGATAGCCCAGCGCGCCAGTCCGGTATTGATGTGGCCTTTGAACATATCCGCCACCGCGTTAATCAGTGGAAAGCCCGGCACCAGCAGCAGCACGCTGGCGGCCATCGCAATTGATGAGGTTTCCACGAACTGCGGCATCCGCAGCATTAGCCCGGAGACGGTGGTAGCCACAAACGCGGTGATGCAGAAGTTGATCTGCGGATGCATGCCCTGGTGGGTCAGTAACTGGCGAATGAACATGGCGACGGTGCTGGCGCAGAGCGTCACCAGCGCGCCGTCCCAGCCGCCGCCGTTGAGCAGGCAGAAGCAGGCGCAGGAGAGGCCAACCATGATCACCACCATCCAGCGCGGATAACGTAGCGGGTGAATGCGGTTCAGGTGCTTCTCAACGTCTGCGGCATCCAGCAGCCGGTGCTCAGCCATAATGACAATCTGCTGAACTTTGATAACAACGTGCATGTTAATGCCGCGATCGTGATTCTTGCGGGTGGAGGTGATGCATGCGCCGTTGTGCAGCGTGGTCAGCACAATCGCATTGGAGGAGATCGCGCTCTCCACGCTGTCCATCCCCAGCGCCCGGCCCAGCCGGCTGGAGAGCTCATCTACCAGCGCGCTCTCGGCACCGTGCTGCAGCAGCATCAGCGCGCACTGGATGCACAGTCGCGTAACCCTTCGTTGTTCCATGTGATTCCTTTCTGGCGGGCATGAATGCCGTGTTGAGCAGATTTTGACCTACGCCACACTTCTTGTAAATAGTCGAAAAGTGCACGTTTTACGCCCTTTAAGCCCTTCTTTTTTGGGGGCGGGTTATCAAAAATGCCTGAACACACTTTTTTGATACAAAAATAAAACAAATAATTAACCATCCGGAGATCGCTATAGTGAAAACACGCGTCGTGATTATTGGAGCCGGGCCGTCGGGCCTGCTGCTGGGGCAGCTGCTGCACAATGCCGGTATCCCTAATGTGATAATTGAGCGCCAGACGCCGGAATACGTGCTGGGGCGGATCCGCGCCGGGATCCTTGAAAGCGGGACGGTCGAGCTGCTGCGCCAGGCGGGGATCGGCGAACGCATCGATGCCGAAGGGCTGGTGCATCACGGCGTTGAGTTTCTGTTCGACGCGCGGCGGATCCCGGTGGCGCTTGAACAGCTCACGGGAGGGAAATGCGTCACGGTATACGGCCAGACCGAGGTTACGCGGGACTTGATGGCTGCCAGGCAGCGCTGCGGGGCCCGGACAGTCTACGGTGCCGGGCGCGTGGAGCTGCACGATACCAAATCCGATCGGCCCTGCGTCACCTATGAGGAGCACGGCGAGCGCTGCCGGATCGAGTGTGATTTTATTGCCGGCTGCGACGGTTTCCACGGCGTATCGCGTCAAACTATTCCTGCCGCAACGCGGCGCGAATACGAGCGCCTCTGGCCTTTCGGCTGGCTGGGGCTGCTGGCCGATACGCCACCGGTCAATAACGAGCTGATCTACGCCCATCATGCCAGAGGCTTTGCATTATGTAGTCAGCGCTCACTAACCAGAAGCCGCTACTACCTGCAGGTGCCTCTCAGTGAGCAGGTGGATATGTGGCCCGATGAGCGCTTCTGGCAGGAGCTAAAGCGTCGTCTTCCGTCCGATCTGGCGGCCAGGTTAGTAACGGGTCACTCACTGGAAAAAAGTATCGCGCCGCTGCGCAGCTACGTGGTGGAGCCAATGCAGTACGGACGGCTTTTTCTGGTGGGCGATGCTGCGCACATCGTGCCGCCGACCGGCGCGAAGGGATTAAATTTAGCGGCGTCCGACGTGAACTACCTGTGGCGTATTTTATGCGCCTATTACCATCAGGGGCGCAGCGATCTGCTGTCCCGCTACTCGGCCTATGCGCTTGACCGCGTCTGGAAGGGGGAGCGCTTTAGCGCGTTTATGACGCACCTGCTGCACGACTTCAGCGACAGCACGCCGTTTGACAAAAAGATGCAGGAGGCGGACCGCCGCTACTACCTCGGTTCCCAGGCCGGGCTAACCACCATTGCCGAGAACTATGTTGGGCTACCTTTCGAAACGGTGGCCTGAAGCTCAACCCACAAAAAGGAGAAGCGATGCCCCGAAGCAGTAACGTGCCGACATTTACGTTGTATGGCGAAGCGGCCGGTGGCCCCACGCCGGAGCTGCTGCACTGCGAATCAATCTGGCAGCGCAGCAGCCTGCACGCGTGGCACATACGCGTACATCAGCATGCGGAACTGGTGCAGATACTCTACCTGCAAAAGGGTGAAGCGGAGATTGTGGTGGAGGGGGAAACGGTAGTCTATAGCGGTGCCTGTCTGCAGATCGTTCCCGCCCTGTGCGTGCACGGCTTTCGCTTCTCCCCCGGCGCGCAGGGGTACGTGCTGTCGCTATCGCTGCCGCTGCTGGGCCGTTTTGAAGCGCAGTTCGGCCAGCTGCTGGACGTGCTTAACCACCCGCGATGCCTGAGGGTGAGCGCTTCCGCTGCGGATATTGATGCCCTGTTTGCTACGCTCATGAGCGAGTACCAGCAGGAGCTGGAGGCCCGGGAGATGATGCTGCATGCGATGCTTGCTGCGCTGCTGGTGTGGCTTAACCGGCAGACGCGCGACGGCACGCCGCTTCCTCCGCTTGCCGTGCGTCGGCGCGGGGTGATGCGCCAGTTTGCACGACTGATTGAAAGCCACTACCGCGAGCACCTGCCGCTGGCCGAATATGCCCGCCGGGTGGGGATGTCGGTAACCCACCTTAACGTCCTGTGCCGGGAGCTGCACGGCTGCAGCGCCCTGGGAGTGCTGCACCGGCGTCTGATGCTGGAGGCCAGCCGCAGCCTTCAGCACACCAGCATGACCATCACGCAGATCTCTGATTTTCTCGGGTTTAGCGACGCCACCTACTTCGCGCGCTTTTTTCGGCGCTACAGCGGCGAGTCGCCGCGTAATTTCAGAAAGCGCACCGCTTCGCCGGCGTGACCTGTCGTCTTACTGGCAGACGTCTATCCAGCGCGCCTCGGTGAGTTCCGCCAGCCTTTGCGGTGAAATACGCACCGCGCTGTAGGTGGCACCGGCGGCGGGAAGCACTTCCTGATACTGCTGCAGGGAGATATCGCAGTAAACCGCCAGCGGATTTTCCAGCCCGAAGGGGCAGACGCCGCCCACCGGATGACCGGTCCAGGTGATCACTTCATCGGTGCTGAGCATCCGCGCCTTGGCGCCGAAGGTGGATTTCAACTTTTTGTTATCCAGCCGGGCATCGCCTTTGGCGACCACCAGGATCACCGCGTCTTTCACCTTCAGGGACAGGGTTTTGGCAATCTGGCCGGGCTCGACGTTGTGGACGGCGGCGGCCTGGGCGACGGTGGCGGTACTTTGCTGCATTTCGAGTATTTCGATATCGGGAGCGCGGTCAGAGAAAAATTGCCGCACGGATTCTAAGCTCATGGTGGTCTCCTGAGATAAGCGGAAGCAATGTGTCACAAGCGGGCTGCGCTGTAAATATGCCTGTCGTACTTCATGCTGCCCGGTGCTGTCTGCGGTGGTTTACCCTTATCTCATCGGCCAGTAGGCGCGTGATGACGTTCTGCACCTGACTCATGAGATTTAGGGTAAACAGGGCATAACGCGCGCTCTTATCAACTGGTTTTTCGATCCTCTTCACAATCACTGCAACCGGTTACAGTAACCGGTTGCAGATAGCGTTTAGCGCGATTAATACTGAAAGCGTCACACGTGCTGTCACCACAATAATAAGCGTTGTCCATAAACCGCTTCCCGCAGGAGAGCTGCTATGTCAGGTAATCACGCCGCGTTTGCCCTGATCTTTCGTTTTGTAGAAAACTATGTAAGCCCGATAGCCGGGCGCATTTCCGCCCAGCGTCACGTTATGGCCATCCGCGACGGTTTCATCTCCGCTATGCCGTTTATGATTGTTGGCTCGTTCCTGCTGGTCTTTGCCTACCCGCCTTTCTCCGCCGATACCACCGTGGGATTTGCCCGGGCGTGGCTGGATTTAGCCAAACAGTATGAGGGCCGCATCCTGACGCCGTTCGACATGACGATGGGGATCATGTCGATCTACATCTGTGCGGCGATTGCCTACAACCTCGGCAAGCATTACGAAAAAAGCGCCCAGCTCGATCCCTTTATGTGCGCGATGCTGTCGATCATGGCCTTCCTGCTGGTGGCGGCGCCGAAAACCGCCAGCGCGCTGCCGGTAGACAGCCTTGGCGGCACCGGCATCTTTACCGCGATCCTGGTGGCGCTGTACTGCGTTGAGATGATGCGCTTTCTGAAGCTGCGCAATATCGGCATCCGCCTGCCGGAGCAGGTGCCGCCGATGATCAAAAACTCCTTCGACCTGCTGATCCCGGTGCTGGTGGTGGTGCTGACGCTCTATCCCCTCAGCCTCCTCATCCAGAACCAGTTTGGGATGCTTATTCCGCAGGCGATTATGGCGCTGTTCAAGCCGCTGGTGTCGGCGGCAGATTCGCTGCCCGCGATCCTGCTGGCGGTGCTGATCGGCCACCTGCTGTGGTTCGCCGGTATTCACGGCGCGGCGATTATCTCCGGGATGCTGCAGATGTTCTGGCTGACCAACCTCGGCCTCAACCAGACCGCGCTGGCCCAGGGCGCGCCGCTGCCGCACATTTTTATGGAAGCGTTCTGGACCTTCTTTATTGTGATCGGCGGCTCGGGCGCCACCATGGGGCTGGTGTTCTGCTATCTGCGCAGCCGCTCGGCGCATCTGCGCTCCATTGGCCGCCTCGGCGTGGTGCCGAGCCTGTTTAATATCAACGAGCCGGTGATTTTCGGCACGCCCATCGTCATGAACCCGGTGTTCTTTATTCCGTTCCTCGTCGCGCCGATGGTTAATGCCACCCTTGCCTGGGCGGCGATGAAGCTCGATTTGATTGGTCGGGTGATTTCGGTGGTGCCCTGGACCGCGCCGGCGCCGGTGGGTGCCGCGTGGGCGCTGGGCTGGGACTTCCGCGCGGTGGTGCTGGTGCTGCTGCTGGCCTGCGTGTCGGCGATTATCTACTTCCCGTTCTTTAAGGTGTACGAAAAGCAGCTGCTGGAGCAGGAGGCGCAGGAAGCGGAACGCGCGGCGCTGGAGAGCGAGCAGGCGGTGTAGGATTTTTCACGCCCGGCGGGCTGCCCGGCTATTTCAGAGTGCAGTCGCCGCACTGCTGCACGCCGGGCAGGCGGTAGCGCTGGCAGCAGGTGCGGCGGGCCAGCGCGCCGTCGCGCAGGATAACGCTGCGCCAGAGCGGGTTTTCCCGGCCGTCGGTGAAGTTGCGGGAGAAGAACAGGTGCTGGCGCAGTTCATTCGCCAGCGCGTCCCCGAGCAGCGGCTTCATATCTCCCAGGCACCAGTTAATCAGATATCCGGTGTTGCTCCAGATAAGCTTGCCGTGAATTTCGCCAGTCTCTTCCAGCGCGGCCACTGCCGGCGCCAGCGTCTCACTAATCAGCCGCTCTACCCGCTCAACCGGCGACAGCCGGGTTATTGCGGGGTCCGGCACAATGTCGTTCCAGAAGCGCGCCACCCGGCCGGTTTCGTGAAATTCGGCGCGGCAGTGCCGTGGACTGAGGCTAAAGCCGGTGTTGACCGTCAGCAGGGCCAGCAGCAGCGGCGGTATCTGCAGGCCGAAATACCACTGCGCCCACAGGGAGAGCAGGGGCTTGTTTTCCCGGGTGAGGTCCGGTTCGCTGCGGTAGATATGATCCGCATAGGTGTTCAGCAGGGACTGAAGCTGCGGTGCTGCCTGCCATGCGTTGAGGGACATGGCCTCCGCAGGCGCAACCTCGCCAACGCGGACAATATCCAGCAGCGCCGGGCGCTGTTCGGCAATACTCTCCCGAACAATAGCCGCCAGCGGCGCCGGCTCGGGAGAGAGCGGCGTACGCCAGATGATATTTTCAGCGGAGGAGAGGGCGCGAACATTCATAGCGAAGCGAGGACCGTGAATCTAAATGATAATGATTCATAATCCTAGCTTCGCGCAGGGTCATTGGCAATGGCTGATAGCGCGATTGGTGCGCTAATCCTGATATTTCTTGCGCAGGGACATCAGCGGCGTAACGGAAATACCGTGGATAAGCACGCTGGCGACCACCAGGGTCAGGGCGCAGTCGAGCATAAAAGAGACCTCTTCGCCGCGCATGCCGTGGGTCCACGCCCAGGCGATATAGTTAAGACTGCCGATACCGCGGATGCCCAGCCAGCCGATCATCAGCCGCTGGTAGCGCGAGGTGCTGCACCGGCTGGTGGTCAGCCACACCGCCGCCGGGCGAATGGCGAAAAACAGTACCGCGGCGATGATCAGGCCAGCCGGTTGCCAGTGCTGGGCGATGGTAATGCCGAGAACGATAATAATGGCGGCGGCAAAAATACGCTCCACGATATCGCCAAAGGTCAGTGCATCGCCCACCACCAGCCCCACGGACTCAACCCGGTTCGCTTCCTGAAAGCCGTGGCGCTGGTGCGGGTTGACTACCACTTCCGCCGGAATCGAAATGCCGTCCTCCTCCTGGCGCTCGTCCGGGAAGCGGTGCTGGATCTTCAGCTCGGCGCTGCGCAGGCCGACGCCGGCGGCAAATGCGGCCAGAAACCCGGAGGCGCCGAGCATCATTGCCACGGAGAAACTCAGGCTGATAAGCCCGAGCGCCACGAAGTCGCTGGGAGAGAACTCGCGCTGGGTGTAGCGAAAGTGGGTGGTGATAAGCCCGAGGCCGCGACCCATGATAAAGCCAATGGCAATCCCTGCGGCCAGAGACCACAGCACTTCGATACTGAACCAGTGGCCGATTTCACTGAACGACAGGCTGCCGTCGGCCTTGAACAAGAGCAGCGCCAGCGCCAGCAGCGGCAGGGCGGTGCCGTCGTTGAGCCCGGCTTCGGTAGAGAGCGAAAGCCGCAGGCTGTCGCTGTCGCGGGAATCGCTGATGGCGATGAGGCTCGCCAGCACCGGATCGGTTGGCGCGACGATAGCGCCCATCGCCAGCGCCAGCGGCCAGCTCATGCCGAGCAGATAGTGGCTGGCGACCATGACGCCGAGCACGGTGAGGATCATTGCCGGACCCGCCAGCATCAGGCCTTTTTTCCAGCCGTTGGCGCTGAACGGCAGGCGTATTTTCAGCCCGGTCATAAACAGCGAGGCGGCCATCGCTATCTCGGTACAGTGGGCGATGATGGTGCTGTATTTGATGATGTCGATTTGTACCAGATCCAGCACCCACGGCCCGAGGCCAATTCCGACCAGCAGATAAAGGCCAAACAGCGGCACTAGCGTGCGGTTAATCCATCCCAGGCTAAGTGAAAACAGCAGCAGCAGCGCGCCCGCCACCGCGGTCCAGCTCATAAAGTCCATTGGTTTTCCCCAGATAACAGCAAAGCACAAAGACGAATCTTTGTGCTTTAAAATATTTAATGATCAAAGTATGGCATTACAGCGTGCCGGTGCCTCCGTCCGAGCACCATATCTGCCCGGAGCAGTAACTCGCTTCGTCAGAGGCGAGCAGGACATACAGCGGTGCAATCTCCGCAGGCTGCCCGGGGCGCCCCAGCGGCGAGGACTCGGCGAAAGATTTTACCTTGCTCTGCGGCTGGCCGCCGGACGGCTGCAGCGGCGTCCAGAACGGGCCTGGCGCGACGCCGTTCACCCGGATGCCTTTCGGCCCCAGCTGCTTGGCGAGCGATTTGGTGAAGGCCACGATGCAGGCTTTGGTCTGCGCGTAGTCGAGCAAAATGTCGCTCGGATCGTACGCCTGCACCGACGTGGTATTAATAATAGACGCCCCGGGGGCCAGGTGCGGCAGCGCCGCTTTGGTTATCCAGAACATCGCGTAGACGTTGGTTTTAAAGGTGGCGTCAAAATCGGCGGTGCTGAGGTCGAGAATAGATTCGCAGTACTGCTGGCGTCCGGCGTTGTTAACAACAATATCCAGCCCGCCCAGCTGTGCTACGGCATCGGAAACCAGGTTGGCGCAGAAAGCTTCATCGGTAATATCGCCCGGCAGCGCCACGGCGTTACGGCCTTCCCGGCGAATAAGTTCAATAACTGCCGTTGCATCTTCTTCTTCTGCAGCCAGGTAGCTGATGGCGACATCCGCGCCTTCGCGGGCAAAGGCTATCGCCGCCGCGCGGCCAATGCCGGAATCACCGCCGGTGATCAGCGCGCGTTTACCCTGCAGGCGACCGTGGCCGCGGTAGCTGGTCTCGCCGTGATCCGGCAGCGGCTTCATGCTGCTGGCCAGGCCTGGCGCGGGCTGCGGCTGTTCGGGAAACGGCGGCTGGGGATATTTGTCACGCGGGTCCTGCGATGCTGATGAGTTGTCCATAGAAATACCTGCTGTCAGTAGATTAATAAAATACCCGTCAAACTTCGTGATGGCTGGGCTTATTCACTCTCTTGCTGCCTTAAGTCAGCACAAAATAGTAGGGGATTAACCCGATACGCTTCACGCCGCATGTGCGCTGGCTGTGCCTGGACTAACATGCTGCCTGCCTGCTGCAAGTTCACGAAGTCTGTATCAGTTACCGCAGTCATGCAGCGTGAATTATTTCGGGTTTAATTCCTCAGGGGGAGAGGCTATTTATCTTTCAGATAAATATTAAGCTGACTGCCACTGAGAGAATACTTCTTCTTTATTTTTGGTCAGAATAACTTTATTGTCATCGACCTTATCAACCCACTCCAGCGGAATATAGTGGTGGGTGCCACCGGATTCCGGATCGCTTTTGGCAAGCTTGATGCGGTCGCCGTCAAGATGGTCGACAACGCCAACGTGGCTGCCGCAGCTGGCTACAACCTGAGTATGATCCTTGATGTCATGTTTGTTAATCATAATATTATTTCCTTTATTTTGTTACGGGTTATAAAACGCATTTCTAACTCTAGACCCTGAGTTAGAGATTTCCACAAAATAAAGAAATTAGTTGTCGATAAATTTTTTTATTCAGAATATTCTGTCAACCTAATCGGCAAATATATTTAATTACTTTAGTTAACGTGTTTATTTTTCCGGAGAAAAGGCACTTGCTGCCGGACCGGCACCTCCACAGCGGCACGTCGCAATACCCCTACCGTTACTCGCTATTTAAATGATAAAAATTATCATATGATACTAATTCTCATTAGTGCCATTGAGGATAGCGATATGTTGCAGCGGACGTTAGGCAGTGGATGGGGCGCGCTTATCCCCGGACTATTACTGGGCCTGCTGGGATTTACCGGCCTGTCGATGGATATGTGGCGCGGGATCGTGGTATGCGGGATGCTGCTGAGCTGCGTGATGATTTGGCATCGTCAGCTAAGGCATTTTGTACTGCTGCCGTCGGCGCTGGCGCTGGTTGGCGGTGCGGAGCTTATTGCGATGAATTTAAGGCTGTTGGGATAACGCGGGATATTACAGAGGGAAGTAAGAAAGCTGGTGCGAGGGGGGGGACTTGAACCCCCACGTCCGTAAGAACACTAACACCTGAAGCTAGCGCGTCTACCAATTCCGCCACCTTCGCACAGATTTTCTTACTGATATTGCCTCACTTGGTGCGAGGGGGGGGACTTGAACCCCCACGTCCGTAAGGACACTAACACCTGAAGCTAGCGCGTCTACCAATTCCGCCACCTTCGCCCGATGCGAGCAATATCTGCGTGGTTTATGGTGCGAGGGGGGGGACTTGAACCCCCACGTCCGTAAGGACACTAACACCTGAAGCTAGCGCGTCTACCAATTCCGCCACCTTCGCATACCATCGATTCTTAAGAAAAGAATCGCTACCACGGAGGCGCATTCTAGTGGTTTTCGGACTTTCGTCAACAGTTAATTGCGGGTAACCGATCGAATGCTGGAAAAATGGGCAAAAGAAAACGCCCGGCTGGCGGGCGTTTGCGGGGGAGAACTACTTTTTCGCCTGGCGAGTCATCACCGTGCGGTACACCTTAAAGCGGCCGGTTTGAGCCAGCACTTCATGAAAGCCGAAGGTTTCGTCCAGCACCTGCGGATAGGGCAGGAAAGCGTTAGCGACAATCCGTAGCTCGCCGCCGCTGTTCAGGTGCTTGACCGCGCCGCGTATTAACTGCTGGGCGGCTTCAAGGCTGGTCTGCATCCCGTCGTGGAACGGCGGGTTGGAGATAATCATGTCAAAGCGGCCGTTGACGTCGGAGAAGACGTTGCTGGCAAATACCTCACCTTCAAGATCGTTTGCCGCCAGGGTCGCGCGGCTGGCTTCCACCGCCGAGGCGCCCACGTCGCACAGGCTCAGGCGCACTTTGGGCGAGTGGCTGGCGAGCACTGCGGAGAGCACGCCCGCGCCGCAGCCGACGTCCAGCACTTTTCCTTTGGTGTGCGGCGTGAACGTCGAGAGCAGCAGCTGGCTGCCCACGTCCAGCCCGTCGCGGCTAAAGACGCCCGGCAGGGTTTTGATGGTCAGGCCGTCGAGATCGTACTGATGCCAGTAAGCTTCGGCGTTAAATTGCGGGTTCTTCTCCAGGCGACCGTGGTACAGGCCGCAGCGGCGGGCGCTGTCCACTTTGGTCAGCGGCGCGAGATCCGCCAGCATCTGCTCGGCGCTGCGCACGCCGCTGCGGTTTTCGCCCACCACGAAAATCTCGCTGCCTACCGGCATCAGAGAGAGAATATTGGTCAGCTGGTACAGGGCTTCCGGTTTGTTCTTCGGCCAGTAGTAGATCAGCGTATCGCAGTCGGCAACATCGCTGGCGTCGGCGGTCAGGCTGAAGCGGACGCTGTCGCCCATCTGGCGGCTCAGCACCTGCCAGTGGTGATACTGCTGGGTGTGGGCGCGGCTGGCGGCCGTCTCCAGACGTGCGGGCAGGTCATCCTGCAAATCGCCGGCAAACAAAATACGGCGCGGTTCGAAATCATCACTGTGGCGCAGCAAGACTTCACTTGCCGGGGTCAACGCAGACATAGAATACATCCTCAATATAGGTCGGCGGCGATTATAGTGGTTTGTTGGCGCAAGTTCGACGAATTTGCTATATTTCCGCGCCTGACAGACAGGAGAAAACCGCGATGATATCCCGACGAGACTGGCAATTGCAGCAGCTGGGCATTACCCAGTGGTCTTTGCGCCGCCCCTCGGCGCTGCAGGGCGAAATCGCTATCTCGCTGCCTGAACACATTCGTCTGGTGATGGTGGCCCGGGCGCTGCCGCCGCTGACCGATCCGCTGGTCAGCGACGTGCTGCGGGCGCTGGCCGTCTCGCCGGATCAGGTGCTGCAGCTGACGCCCGACCGCGTGGCGATGCTGCCCGAGGGCGGCCGCTGCAACAGCTGGCGCCTCGGCGAGGCTGAACCGGTGGCGCTGGAAGGGGCGCAGGTTGCCACGCCAGACTTTGAACAACTTCAAACCAGCCCCGCGGCCCGCGCCGCGCTCTGGCAGCAGATCTGCGCTCATGAACACGATTTCTACCCTCAGCACGACTGATTTAGCGCGCGCCTTTCAGATTGAAACCCGCGCCCACGCCTTTCCCTGGAGCGAGAAAACGTTCGCCAGCAACCAGGGGGAGCGCTACCTTAATTTGCAGCTCGCGGTGGACGGCGAGATGGCAGCGTTCGCCATTACGCAAATTGTGCTTGATGAAGCCACGCTGTTTAACATTGCCGTCGATCCGGCGCACCAGCGGCGCGGCCTCGGGCGCGAACTGCTGGAAGCGGTGATTGATGCGGTGGAGAAGCGCGGCGTAGCGACGCTGTGGCTGGAAGTTCGCGCCTCCAATGCGGCGGCCATCGCGCTGTATGAGAGCCTGGGATTTAACGAGGCCACCGTGCGCCGCAACTATTATCCAACTGCCGACGGTCATGAAGACGCCATTGTGATGGCGCTGCCGCTGAGCATGTAAGACAAGGGCCTGTGATGAACAACTGGGACTGGATTTTCTTTGACGCCGACGAGACGCTGTTCACCTTCGATTCTTTCAGCGGCCTGCAGCGGATGTTTTTCGACTACGGCGTCACTTTTAGCGACGACGACTTCCGCCGCTACCAGGCGGTAAACCAGCCGCTGTGGGTGGATTATCAAAATGGCGCCATTTCGTCGCTCCAGCTTCAGCACCAGCGCTTTGAGGGCTGGGCATCGCGCCTCAATGTCGAACCCGGCGAGCTGAACAGCGCGTTCATCAGCGCCATGGCGGAGATCTGCACCCCGCTGCCGGGCGGCGTCTCGCTGCTTAACGCGCTGCACGGCAGGGTAAAAATGGGCATCATCACCAACGGTTTTACCGCCCTGCAGCAGCGCCGCCTCGAGCGCACCGGGCTGAGCGATCATTTTGATTTGCTGGTTATCTCCGAAGAGGTGGGCGTGGCGAAGCCGGACCGGCGCATTTTCGACTACGCGCTGCAGCAGGCGGGCAATCCCGATCGCGGCCGGGTGATGATGGTGGGTGATAACGCCTCCTCGGACGTGCTCGGCGGCATCAATGCCGGGCTGGCCACCTGCTGGCTTAACGCGCATCAGCAAACCCTGCCCGAAGGCATCAACCCGACGTGGACCGTCACCTCGCTGGCCGACCTGGAGCTACGCCTGTGTAAACATTGATTGCCTGTCCCCGCCCGGCGGGTAAAATAGCCGCATTTTCGTATTCCACCCTCGTGGCCGCCTGGCCGCGCCGAATTGAAGAAGAATTGACTATGACGTTGTCTCCCTATTTGCAGGAGGTGGCCAAGCGCCGCACTTTTGCCATTATTTCTCACCCGGATGCCGGTAAAACGACCATCACCGAAAAGGTGCTGCTGTTCGGACAGGCTATCCAGACCGCCGGTACCGTTAAAGGCCGCGGCTCCAGCCAGCACGCCAAATCGGACTGGATGGAGATGGAAAAACAGCGCGGTATCTCCATTACTACCTCGGTGATGCAGTTTCCCTATCACGATTGCCTGGTCAACCTGCTGGACACCCCGGGGCACGAGGACTTCTCGGAAGATACCTACCGCACCCTGACCGCGGTGGACTGCTGCCTGATGGTCATCGACGCCGCGAAAGGCGTAGAGGATCGTACCCGCAAGCTGATGGAAGTTACCCGCCTGCGCGACACGCCGATCCTGACCTTTATGAACAAGCTCGACCGCGATATCCGCGATCCGATGGAAGTGCTGGACGAAGTCGAGCGCGAGCTGAAAATCGCCTGTGCACCTATCACCTGGCCTATAGGCTGCGGCAAGCTGTTCAAAGGGGTTTACCACCTCTATAAAGATGAAACCTACCTCTATCAGACCGGTCAGGGCCACACCATTCAGGACGTGCGCATCGTTAAAGGGCTGAATAACCCGGATCTCGATGCCGCCGTTGGCGAGGAGCTGGCCCAGCAGCTGCGCGACGAGCTGGAGCTGGTACAGGGCGCGTCTAACGAGTTTGACGAAGAGCTGTTCCTGAGCGGTGAAATTACCCCGGTATTCTTCGGTACCGCGCTGGGTAACTTCGGCGTTGACCACATGCTCGATGGCCTGGTGGCCTGGGCGCCGGCACCGATGCCGCGCAAAACCGATACCCGCGAAGTGGAAGCTAAAGAAGAGAAGTTCTCCGGCTTCGTGTTTAAGATTCAGGCCAACATGGACCCGAAACACCGCGACCGCGTAGCGTTTATGCGCGTGGTGTCCGGCAAATATGAGAAGGGCATGAAGCTGCGCCAGGTGCGAATCAATAAAGACGTGGTTATCTCCGATGCGCTGACCTTTATGGCCGGCGATCGCGCCCACGTGGAAGAGGCTTTCCCCGGCGATATTATCGGCCTGCACAACCACGGCACCATTCAGATTGGTGATACCTTTACCCAGGGCGAGATGATGAAGTTCACCGGTATTCCGAACTTCGCGCCGGAGCTGTTTCGCCGCATCCGCCTGCGGGATCCGCTCAAGCAGAAGCAGCTGCTGAAAGGGCTGGTTCAGCTGTCGGAAGAGGGCGCGGTGCAGGTGTTCCGCCCGATTGCCAACAACGATCTGATTGTCGGCGCGGTAGGCGTGCTGCAGTTTGACGTGGTGGTGGCGCGCCTGAAAAGCGAGTACAACGTGGAAGCCATCTACGAATCCGTTAACGTCGCGACCGCCCGCTGGGTGGAGTGCGCGGACGTGAAGAAATTCGAAGAGTTCAAGCGCAAGAACGAAGTACAGCTGGCGCTGGACGGCGGCGATAACCTGACCTACATCGCCCCGACGATGGTTAACCTGAACCTCACGCAGGAGCGCTATCCGGACGTGCAGTTCCGTAAAACTCGCGAGCACTAATCCTTCCCCCGGTGCGCGGCACGGGCCGCGCACCGTCTCTTCCCGGCGTTTGATTTCCTTACAGAAAGTTCTTAAATCCCCGCATTTTAGACGTTATTGACCACTTTTTGCGCGCCTGCTCAGGCACAATGAAAATTGTTGTCTATATTTAACAATGTAACGACGCACTCGCAGGTCAGTTACGCTGTTCAATGCGCATTGTCTGGTTTATTGGCCTGCTGAGTTCGTCACTACCGATATTTATAACTGAGAATCAGCGGTGATATTACTCACCTGCCCTACAGCAATGCGATCATGAAGATCGCCTGAGCTCAGATTTAGAGCACGACATTAGGAGTCAATGATGATGACAACACAGAAAATTTCCAAAACCCTGCTGGCCGTCATGCTGGGTACCGCGCTGGTAAGTGGTTCCGCGATGGCTGAATCCTCAACCATGGATAAAGCTGGCGACAAAATTGACAGCTCAATGAATAAAGTCGGCAACTTCATGGATGACAGCAGCATCACCGCGAAGGTGAAAGCGGCGCTGGTCGATCATGACTCTATTAAGAGCACCGACATCTCCGTTAAAACAAACAAGAAAGTGGTTACTCTGAGCGGCTTCGTGACCAGCCAGGCGCAGGCGGAAGAGGCAGTTAAAGTGGCTAAAAGCGTTGAGGGAGTAACTTCTGTCAGCGACAAACTGCACGTTCGCGACAGCAAATCACAGTCTATGAAAGGCTATGCCGGTGATACCGCCACCACCAGCGAAGTGAAAGCTAAGCTGCTGGCCGACGATGTTGTGCCGTCCCGCCACATCAAAGTGGAAACCACCGATGGCGTGGTGCAGCTCTCCGGTAACGTAGAGTCTGCGGCCCAGAGCGAGCGCGCGGAAAGCATTGCTAAAGCAGTCGACGGTGTTAAGAGCGTTAAAAACGATATTAAAGTGAAATAAACAGGTTGGAAAACCAGCCCCCGGCGATGTTGTCCGGGAAAGACGTCTGGCATTTTGATGGCATAAATAATCCTCATAATAGCCGACATTCATTATGGTAAGGAGAATCGTATGTTTCGTTGGGGCATTATTTTTCTGGTTATCGCACTGATCGCAGCCGCGCTGGGTTTCGGCGGACTGGCGGGCACTGCGGCATGGGCAGCTAAAATCGTCTTCGTTGTCGGTATTATCCTGTTCCTGGTGAGCCTGTTTACCGGCCGCCGCCGTCCATAGCGGACGATATTGCTTGTAACATAAAGCCAGCCTTCGGGCTGGCTTTATTCATTTAAGCCACGGATGAATTGCGCTATGGTTGAAATCAAAATTAAAAATCAGCGGGCGGGCAGCGTGGGACAGCGGATTCCGATTACCCTTGGCGACATATCGCCACTTTCAGTTACGCCATTTCAACCGGGAAAAATTGCGCTAGTTTGCGAAGGCGGGGGGCAGCGCGGGATTTTTACCGCCGGCGTGCTGGATGAATTTATGCGCGCCCGCTTCGATCCGTTCGATCTCTATTTAGGCACTTCTGCCGGGGCGCAAAACCTGTCGGCCTATGTCTGCAACCAGCCGGGTTACGCCCGCAAAGTGATCACGCGCTACACTACCTCGCGCGACTTTTTCGATCCGATGCGCTTCGTGCGCGGCGGCAATCTTATCGATCTCGACTGGTTGACCGAAGCCACCAGCAGCAAGATGCCGCTGGCGATGGACATCGGCGCACGCCGTTTTGACGGCGGCAAAAGTTTCCTGATGTGCGCCTCCCGGGCGGATGACTATTCGCCGGCTTACTTCTCGCCGACTAAAGAGACCTGGCTGGATCAGATCCGCGCCTCCAGCGCGATCCCCGGCTTTTACCGCAGCGGCGTGCTGATGGACGGCGTTAACTGGCTCGACGGCGGCGTGAGCGATGCGATCCCGGTACAGGAAGCGGTAAAACGCGGGGCCAAAACCCTGGTGGTGATCCGCACCGTGCCCTCGCAGATGTACTACACCCCGCAGTGGTTCAAGCGGATGGAGCGCTGGCTCGGGGAGAGCAGCCTGCAGCCTTTCGTTAACCTCGTGCAGCATCACGAAAAAACCTATCGCGCGATCCAGTCGTTTATTGAAAAACCGCCGGGCAACTTGCGCATTCTGGAAATTTATCCGCCGAAGCCGCTGAAAAGCATGGCGCTCGGCAGCCGCCTGCCCGCGCTGCTCGACGATTACAATCTCGGACGCCAGTGCGGCCGCTACTTCCTCGCCACCGTTGGCAAAATTCTGGCAGCCACGCCGCCGCTGCGCCGCTTTCGGCCGCGCCTCGCGACATCTATTTCTCCGCTTGCCGCCTCTACCGCGGCCGCCGTTTCTGCGGCATCGGCGTCTCATGATGCTGCCGCCGGAACCTCTGCCGCGGGTGGCGCTGCCTCTCCCGCGGCCGGCTCGCCGGTCGTCGCTGCTGCCATTATGGTGCCGCCTGCCGCAGTCGCCAACGATCCGCGCGGTGCCGTCATCGTCCCCGCGCCGCGGGCGAACGATTCGCGACTGGACAGCGAGGATCTGGCGTGAGCTTCCGCTTTGTCGACACCCACTGCCACTTTGATTTTCCGCCCTTCGTTGACGATGCGCAGGCCAGCCTCGATCGCGCCGCGCGGGCGGGCGTGGAGCGCATTATTGTGCCCTCCACCGAGGCGGAGCGCTTTGCGGCCGTGCTGGCGCTGGCCGAGCGCTATTCCCCGCTGTACGCCGCGCTGGGCCTGCATCCAATTATTATCGAGCGCCACGGCGATGACAGCCTGCAGCAGCTTGAAAACCTGCTGGCCCGCCGTCCGGCAAAGCTGATCGCCATCGGCGAGATCGGCCTCGATTTGTATCGTGACGATCCGCAGTTTGACCGCCAGGAGGCGATCCTCGACGCGCAGCTGGCGCTGGCGAAACGCTACGATCTGCCGGTGATCCTCCACTCCCGCCGCACCCACGACAAGCTGGCTATGCACCTGCGCCGCCACGCCCTGCCGCGAACCGGCGTGGTGCACGGTTTTGCCGGCAGCCTCCAGCAGGCGGAGCGCTTCGTGGCGCTCGGCTATAAGATTGGCGTTGGCGGCACCATTACCTATCCGCGCGCCAGCAAAACCCGCGAGGTGATGGCCCGGCTGCCGCTGTCGGCGCTGCTGCTGGAAACCGACGCCCCGGACATGCCGCTCAACGGCTTCCAGGGGCAGCCAAACAGGCCGGAGCGGGCGGCGCAGGTATTTGAAACCCTGTGCGAGCTGCGCCCGGAAGCGGCGGATGAGATTGCCGATGCGCTGCTGGCTACTACCCGGCAGATCTTTTCCCTGCCGGACCCACACGCAGCCTGAATGTTATAATTTTTTCATTTCCCGATCCTGCCGCAGCGCCCGCCCGCGCTGCATCTCACTACCTGTCTCTGAAGCTCTGCTAAAAGAGTGTGCAAATTTAATGCCGCTGAATGTTATAATCGCAACATTCCCGTAGCGGCTATTTTTCCCGCTTTTCTGCATTTTTTGTGCCGACAAGAGTGACGAATGTCGCATTTTCAGGATGGCTATTTGCAGCTTGTTTTCATCAACTGTGATGGGGATCGACGTGAATCTATCGCGCGCTGTTAAAATAATCACATAGCCGTCCAGCACCTGTTTCACGATATCCGGAGATAACATGACCGACTTAACCGCAAGCAGCCTGCGCGCCCTCAAGCTGATGGACTTGACCACTCTCAATGATGACGACACCGATGAAAAAGTGATTGCCCTGTGCCATCAGGCGAAAACCCCGGTGGGCAACACCGCCGCCGTCTGCATCTATCCGCGCTTTATTCCCGTCGCCCGCAAAACCCTTAACGCCCAGGGCACGCCGGACGTTCGCATCGCCACGGTGACCAACTTCCCGCACGGTAATGACGACATCGACATCGCGCTGGCAGAAACCAAAGCCGCCATCGCTTACGGTGCCGATGAAGTGGACGTGGTATTCCCGTACCGCGCGCTGATCGCCGGTAACGAGCAGGTGGGACACGATCTGGTGAAAGCCTGCAAAGAAGCGTGCGCCGCGGCGGACGTACTTCTGAAAGTGATTATCGAAACCGGCGAGCTGAAAGAAGAAGCGCTGATCCGCAAGGCGTCTGAAATCGCCATCCGCGCCGGGGCAGACTTCATTAAAACCTCCACCGGTAAAGTGCCGGTCAACGCCACACCGGAAAGCGCGCGCATCATGCTGGAAGTTATTCGCGACATGGGCGTGCAGAAAACCGTTGGCTTTAAGCCCGCGGGCGGCGTGCGCAGCGCGGAAGATGCGCAGCAGTATCTGGCCATCGCCGATGATCTGTTCGGCGCCGACTGGGCCGATGCCCGCCACTACCGCTTCGGCGCCTCCAGCCTGCTGGCAAGCCTGCTGAAAGCGCTCGGCCACGGCGACGGCAAAAGCGGCAGCAGCTACTAATTTCCTTTCTCTCACGCGGCGGCAAATGGCGCCGCGTCCGGTCTGAAATAACGGAGGACCCGTGTTTCTCGCTCAAGAAATTATTCGTAAAAAACGCGATGGTGGCGTGCTCAGCGATGAAGAGATCCGCTTCTTCATTAATGGAGTGCGCGATAACACCGTATCGGAAGGGCAGATTGCGGCCCTGGCGATGACCATTTTCTTTCACGATATGGCCTTCGAGGAGCGGGTATCGCTGACCATGGCGATGCGGGACTCCGGTACGGTGCTCGACTGGAAAAGCCTGCACCTCAACGGCCCGGTTGTTGATAAACATTCCACCGGCGGCGTGGGGGATGTCACCTCCCTGATGCTGGGGCCGATGGTCGCCGCCTGCGGCGGCTACGTGCCGATGATTTCCGGACGCGGCCTGGGGCACACCGGTGGCACCCTCGACAAGCTCGAAGCGATTCCGGGATTTGATATTTTTCCTGACGATGCGCGCTTTCGCGACATCATCAGCGACGTCGGCGTCGCCATTATTGGCCAGACCAGCTCGCTGGCGCCGGCAGACAAGCGCTTTTACGCCACCCGCGATATTACCGCCACCGTAGACTCGATCCCGCTGATCACCGCCTCGATCCTCGCCAAAAAGCTGGCGGAAGGGCTGGACGCGCTGGTGATGGACGTCAAAGTCGGCAGCGGCGCCTTTATGCCAACCTATGAACTTTCCGGCGCGCTGGCGGAAGCCATCGTCAGCGTTGCCAACGGCGCGGGCGTGCGCACGACCGCGCTGCTGACCGACATGAATCAGGTGCTGGCCTCCAGCGCCGGCAATGCGGTGGAAGTGCGCGAAGCGGTGCGCTTCCTCACCGGTGAATACCGCAACCCGCGCCTGCTGGACGTGACCATGGCGCTGTGCGTTGAGATGCTGCTCTCGGGTGGCCTCGCGAAAGACGACGCCGAGGCGCGAACGAAGCTGCAGGCGGTGCTGGACAACGGCAAAGCGGCAGAGGTCTTTGGCCGGATGGTCGCCGCGCAGAAAGGGCCGGCGGACTTCGTGGAAAATGTCGACAAATACCTGCCGACGGCGATGCTCAGCAAGGCGGTATATGCCGATACTGAAGGTTTTGTGGCCGCGATGGACACCCGCGCGCTGGGCATGGCGGTGGTTGGCATGGGCGGGGGCCGGCGCCAGGCCTCTGACGCTATCGACTACAGCGTCGGCTTCACCGACATGACCCGGCTCGGTGACAGCGTCGACGGACAGCGTCCGCTGGCGGTGATCCACGCCCGGGATGAGGCCAGCTGGCAGGATGCCGCCAGGGCGGTGAAGGCAGCTATTAAACTCGACGATCGGGCCCCGGAAGCGACGCCGACGGTTTATCGCCGCATCACGAAGTAGCGCCCAGGCACCGCGGGGAATCCTTCCCTGAGCCCCGATGATTTAGGGTATACTGATCTGATCGCTTTTTTGCAGCGCAAGAAGTACGGAGAATCTATGAAACGTGCATTTATTATGGTGCTCGACTCCTTCGGGATCGGCGCCACGGAAGACGCGGATCGCTTCGGCGACGTCGGCGCTGACACGCTTGGCCACATTGCCGAGGCCTGCGCCCGCGGTGACGCCAATACGGGGCGTCAGGGCCCGCTCAACCTGCCGAATCTGACCCGCCTCGGGCTGGCAAAGGCCCACGAAGGCTCCACCGGCAGCATTCCGGCAGGAATGGACGGCAGCGCGGAGATTATCGGCGCCTACGCCTGGGCGCACGAGCTCTCCTCTGGCAAAGACACGCCGTCCGGCCACTGGGAAATTGCCGGGGTGCCGGTGCTGTTTGACTGGGGTTACTTCCCGGAGCACAGCAACAGCTTCCCGCAGGCGCTGCTGGATAAGCTGGTGGCCCGCGCTAATCTGCCGGGCTATCTCGGCAACTGCCACTCCTCCGGCACCGTCATCCTCGACGAGCTGGGCGAGGAGCACATGAAAACCGGCAAGCCGATTTTCTATACCTCGGCGGACTCGGTGTTCCAGATCGCCTGCCACGAAGAGACTTTCGGCCTCGATAAGCTGTACGAGCTGTGCGAAATCGCCCGCGAAGAGCTAACTGAAGGCGGCTACAACATTGGCCGGGTGATCGCCCGTCCGTTTGTCGGCGACAGGGCAGGCAACTTCCAGCGTACCGGCAACCGTCACGATCTGGCGGTTGAGCCGCCGGCACCGACGGTGCTGCAAAAGCTGGTGGATGAGAAGAACGGCCAGGTGGTTTCCGTCGGCAAAATCGCGGATATCTACGCCAACTGTGGGATCACCAAAAAGGTTAAAGCCACCGGACTGGACGCGCTGTTTGACGCCACGCTTGCGGAGATGAAAGCGGCAGGGGACGACACCATCGTCTTTACCAACTTCGTGGATTTTGACTCCTCCTGGGGCCATCGCCGCGACGTGGCGGGCTACGCCGCCGGGCTGGAGCTGTTCGACCGCCGCCTGCCGGAGCTGATGGCGCTGGTGGGTGAAGATGACATTCTGATCCTCACCGCTGACCACGGCTGCGATCCGACCTGGACCGGCACTGATCACACCCGCGAGCATATTCCGGTGCTGGTTTACGGGCCGAAGGTGAAACCGGGCTCGCTGGGCCATCGGGAAACCTTCGCGGACATTGGCCAGACGCTGGCGGAATACTTCGGCACCTCGCCGATGGACTACGGCAAACCGATGTTTTGATATTGCGGCGGGCGATGCCCGCCCTTTTTTGATTTGAATGTAAAGGAAATAACAATGGCAACTCCCCACATTAACGCTGAGATGGGCGATTTCGCAGACGTTGTGCTGATGCCGGGCGATCCGCTGCGCGCGAAGCACATTGCGGAAACCTTTTTTGACGACGTGCGCGAAGTGAACAACGTGCGCGGCATGCTGGGCTATACCGGCACCTACAAGGGCCGCAAAATTTCGGTGATGGGGCACGGTATGGGCATTCCATCCTGCTCGATTTACACCAAAGAGCTGATCACTGATTTCGGCGTGAAGAAAATCATCCGCGTGGGCTCCTGCGGCGCGGTACGTCCGGACGTTAAGCTGCGCGACGTGGTGATCGGTATGGGCGCCTGCACCGACTCTAAAGTTAACCGCATGCGTTTTAAAGATCACGACTTCGCCGCCATTGCGGATTTCGACATGGTGCGCGACGCTGTTGATGCTGCGAAAGCGCTGGGCATCGACGCCCGCGTGGGCAACATCTTCTCCGCCGATCTGTTCTATACGCCGGATCCGCAGATGTTCGACGTGATGGAGAAGTACGGCATTCTGGGCATTGAGATGGAAGCGGCAGGCATCTACGGCGTGGCCGCCGAGTTTGGCGCGAAGGCGCTGACGATCTGCACCGTGTCGGATCATATCCGCACCCACGAGCAGGTCTCCTCTGCCGATCGTCAGACCACCTTCAACGACATGATTAAAATCGCGCTGGAGTCGGTGCTGCTGGGCGATAAAGCCTGATTGATGAGTAAGCCGGGCGCGCGATGCGCCCGGCTGTAGCGGCTTTCGCAGCCGCTATCCTTCCTAGCGCACCGCCTGCGCTATCCACGCCGCCAGCTCCCGCAGCTCGGCTTCCTGCTGCGGATAGTCGGCAGTCAGGGTTTTACAGACCTCTTCCAGCGCGTCGGCGCGGTACTCGCAGCCTTCAAGCCGCGCGGCCAGCGCCTCCAGCGGGGCAGGATTGAGGCTGTCGGTAAATGCCTGCGCCCGGGTAATTACCCCTTTCTCCACGTCAAAATGCAGCTCTACGCCGCCCCAGCGAAAGCGCTCGTCCAGCTGGTGGGTGAAGGCCGGGGCCTGGCCGAAATTCCACGCCCAGCTGCTCTGACGGGCGAAGGTATCCGCAAAGTTAGGCAGGTCCGGCGCGCGATCCGGGGAGATAACCTCCGCGTCCACTCGCTCGCCGTAGTGGGTGAAAAAGGCATCGGTCACCGCTTCGCAGATTTGCGCGTGGGTGATGCCCGGCAGCAGTTCGGTGAGATTAGCGACGCGGCCGCGCACGGAGGCAATCCCTTTCGCCTGCAGCTTCTTTTGGTCCGGATTAAGGTAGTTGGCAAGCCGGCTCAGGTCGGCGTTCAGCAGCAGCGTGCCGTGGTGAAATCCTCGATCCGGAGTTTCGCGGTAGGCGGAGCCGGAAATCTTGCGATCTCCTTCCGGGGTGCTGACCACCAGATCGTTGCGCCCGGAGGCTTCCGCGCTGACGCCCAGCGTCTTCAGGGCGGCGAGGACGATGGCGGTGGAGATGGTTTTGTCATACTCGGGCTTGCCGGCCATAAACGTGAAGCAGGTGTTGCCCAAATCGTGAAATACCGCGCCGCCGCCGCTGCTGCGCCGGGCGAGGCGCACGTTATCTTCCTCCATGCGCCGGGTGTTGCACTCCTTCCACGGATTCTGCGCCCGGCCAATCACCACCGTGTCCGCGTTGCGCCACAGAAACAGCACCCGCTGGGTGGCGGGCATCTGGCGAAAGATGCACTCCTCCACCGCCAGGTTAAACCACGGATCGTAAGAGTCAGAGATAAGCAGGCGCAGGGTAGTCATGGCAGATGTCCTTTCTGTGGAGGTCAGAGTGTTTTTTTATCGCTGTCGTCCTCTTCCTGCACCGCTTTACTGGCGGTGAGCAGGTACGGGGACTGCTGCCAGCGGGTGCGTTTCCCCTGCAGCAGCGTGCGCGTCAGCACGACGCCGATGGCCAGCGACAGCAGCAGCATCAGGCGCAAAATATTGGTGGTGTTATCCACCTGCTTTGCCTCGGTGGGCAGCGTGTGGGTGTCCAGTGTCAGGCGCAGGTAGCCGAGCGGCTCGTTTTTTCCGGCAATGGGTTCGACTATCTGCTGGTTGAAGTAGCCGCCCGCTTTTTTACCGTCCAGCGCCAGCCGGTCGCGGACTTTGACGCTCTCTCCCGCGTGGCCCACCAGGTAGCCCTGCTCGTCGTACACGCTGGCGTCGAGCACCCGGCTGTTGGTAGTGATCCGGGTCAGCAGCTGAGTGATGCGCTTTTCGTCGGGCGCTTCAGAGCGCATCAGCGGCGTAAGGTTGAGCGCAATCTGCTGCGCCAGCATGCGCCCCATCTCTTGCATCTGCGGGTTACGCTGGCGCTGGGCGTTCTGGCTGAACCACGAAGCGCCCTGCATCAGCGCCACCAGCAGGGCGAGACAGATCAGGACGATTGCCGCCCGGTGCAGCCGAAATTTTAGTTTTGCGCGAAGCATAGCGTTCCTTTCAGGGTGAGCGCAGCAGGCATCAGAAGCGGTATTTCAGCGGGCAGAGGCCGCCCGCCGCGTGTGGCAGCAAGAGTACCATCTCTGTACTGGCGGTACAAAATGGCGGGTCAGGCCCGCAGTGAACGCCGGAAGAGGAGATACGCGAGGGCGGAAACAACCAGCGCCAGCACCAGCAGGGCGATAGCGTCCGGTGTCATATCCACCAGCCCGTAGCCTTTGAGCGCGATCCCGCGCGACAGGCGTAAAAAATAGGTGAGCGGCAGCAGGGAGCCCAGCATTTGCGACCACGCGGGCATGCCGATATACGGCGTCATAAAGCCCGACAGCATGGTGGAGAGCAGAAAATAAAACGAGGCCAGCTGCATTGCCTGCAGCTGGCTGCGGGCGAGAGTCGAAAAAATAACGCCGGTGGCGAGGCTCAGGATCAGGAAAACGCCGAACAGCGCCAGCAGCGACAGCCAGCAGCCCTCCAGCGGCACCGCCATACTGTAGTGGGCAATCAGCAGCAACAGCAGCGCCAGCAGCGCGCCGAGCAGAAAGTAGGGCAGGGTCTTCCCCAGGATAAACTCCCCGGGAGAGATGGGCGAGCTGCGGATATGCACTAGCGAACCTGTTTCGCGCTCGCGCAGAATCGAAAGACTCGACATCAGGATCGTGACGATACTCAAAATCACGCCAGCCAGGCCGGGCACCAGGTTAAAGCGGGCCACGTTTTCAGGGTTGAAGCACTTGTGCACTATCAGTCCGGCAAGCGGCTGGCGGCTACTGCTGGCGTTGGGCGGCAGGCTTTCCATGTCACGCTCAAATACCGTGTCCAGCAGCGCCGCCAGCGCCTGGACTGCGTTGGCGGTAGCGAGCGGATCGGTTGCGTCGGTCTGCACCAGCAGTTGCGGCCTTTTTTGCCCCAGCAGATCCCGGGCGAATCCGGCGGGAATAATCACCACAATCTGCACCTTGCCCTGGCGAAAAAGCCGGTCGGCCTCTTTTTCCGCCGCCAGCGGCAGCAGATCGAAATAGCCGGTGTGGGTCATTCCGGCGATGAGCGTTCGGCTCAGGGAGGAGCGATCGTAGTCAATCAGCGCGCTTCTCACGTGCCGGGGATCGGTATTAACCGACAGGCCCAGCACGCAGAGGTTTATCACCGGCACGGCGAACAGCATGATAATCGCCAGCCTGTCCCGGCGAATTTCCAGAAATTCCTTCATCATCATGGCCAGAACCCGCCCGCAGCGCTGTTTTAATCCCTTCACGGCAGCGGACCCTTTTTCATCAGGTGGGCAAAGGCATCCTCCAGCGAGGTGGCGGCTTTCTCAATGCGGTAGCTGCGCGGCAGCCCGCCCAGCAGGCTTTCAACCGGGCTGCTCTGCGGGCAGGTAATGTACAGGGTGTTGCTGTAAATGCTGGTCTGCTCCACGCTCTGACTCAGGCTCAGGCGATATTCAATGTCGCTCAGCGCCGGGCCGCGAATAGCCCAGGTGGCAAGTCCCTGCGCCGCAATAATGGTATCTGCCGTGCCGGAGGCCAACAGGCTGCCGCCGGCGATCCACGCCAGTTCATGGCAGCGCTCCGCCTCGTCCATGAAGTGGGTGCTGACCAGAATCGTGATGCCCTGCTGTGCGAGCGCGTGCAGCACGCGCCAGAACTCGCGCCGGGCGTGCGGATCGACCCCGGCGGTGGGTTCATCCAGCAAGATGAGCTGCGGGCTGTGCAGCATGCAGGCCGCCAGCGAGACGCGCTGCTGCCAGCCGCCGGAGAGGTGGGCGGCGAGCGCGTCGGCAAAGCCGGTCAGGCTGAATGCCTCAAGCAGCTGCGACACCCGCCGCTGCGGGTCGGCAATGGCGTGCAGCCGGGCGAGAAACAGCAGATTTTCCCGCACCGTCAGGGGTTCCCACAGCGAGAACTTCTGGGTCATAAAGCCGACCAGCGGCTTGATGCGGCCGCGCTGGCTGCGGATATTGTAGCCAAAGCAGGAACCGCCGCCGCTATCGGGCTTCAGCAGCCCGCCCATTATCCGCATTGAGGTGGTTTTGCCGCTGCCGTTTGGGCCCAGGAAGCCGGTGATTTTCCCGCGGCGAACGTTGAGGCTGAGGTCCCTTACTACCTGCCGCTTGCCGAAGGATTTACTCACCCGCTCCAGCGCAATCGCGTAATCCATCACAGCTTTACCTCCACGGGCAGGCCGGGCTTAAGCGCCGGGGAGGGGACCAGCGGCACCGCTTCCACCATAAACATCAGCCGCTCGCGCTGCTGCCGGCTGTAAATAACCGGCGGCGCGTATTCGGCTTTCGGTGAGATAAAGTTAACCTCTGCCGCCAGCGGCGCGCTGAGTCCGTCGGGCAGAAGACTGACTTTCTGCCCGACGGCGACGCTGTTGAGCCGGCGCGCGGGAACAAAAAAGCGGATTTTAAGCGCGTCCTGCGGCAGAAGAGAGAGCACGGGCTGCCCGGGGGTAATCACTTCGCCCGGGTGGGAGATAACGTCATAGACCACGGCGGGTGCCGCCGCAACAAGCGTGCGCTTGTTGAGATCAATCTGGCGCTGCTCCAGCGCTTCCCGGGCGGCGTCAACCCGCGCCTGCTGGGCGAGGATCTGGTCCTGGCGGGAGGGGAGGGCACTGCTTTCCCGCTGGGAGATAAGCTCGCTGACCCGCGCCTGCTTTTGCCGGCTTTCGGCCTGCGCCTGCTGAAGTTCAAACTCGGAGAGGTAGTCCCGCGCGCGGATTTTTTTATAGCGCTCCAGCTTTGACGCCGCTATTTTCGCGTCCTGCCGCGCCTGAGCGATGCGCGCATCGGCGCTGTTAAGCTCCGGCCTGCGCTGGCCTTTGCGTAAATCCGCCAGCGTGGCCAGCTCCGCCTGCAGATGGCTCTCTTCAACCGCCACCTGCCTGTGCTGGCTGTCGCTATCGAGGCGCGCCAGCGCCTGACCCGCCTCCACCTGCTCGCCTTTTTTGACCTCCAGGGCGACAAGCCTGCCGGCGGTTTCCGGGGCGATATAAACAAAATCGCCCTCGGCGTAGCCCTGATAAACTTCCGGCAGTGCGCTGTCGCAGCCGCTAAGGCTCAATGCGGGCAGCAGCGCAGTTAACCATGCCGCTAAATAAAACGCGTATTTTCGGGTAGTGCCGATAATATCCATATTCGGTACGGTATTTTCATTAATCCATTAAAAGTGCAGTTCTGCGAGAGGCGAAATTGGTCGTGGTGTTTAAGTAAAACCATCGCCCTGGCCGCTGCGCCGTTATTACAATGTCGGTATTATGCGAAGAACCTAACTTATTGGGTTAACTAAAACATGTCAATAATTCTGTTAAGAATGGATGGAAAAAGACTTTGGGTGCTGCGCTGGTTATTGAATAGTGTAATGACGTAACGTTAATCGATTGTTTTAGTTAGTTTGTTCATAAGCTGTGTTCTACTGTTCTCTTTAAGTTTGATATTGCAACTCGGTTTTTGTTTGCATGTTTATTTGTGTAATGGTTCGCATAAACTGCATAAAACTACGATGTCTGAAAATTAGAAAAAAGAAGGGCCTGTTGTTGTAATTCCTATTCCCTTCGCAGATATACGGTCCTGGGAATATTAGGTACCTTTTATCTGTATATTTTCTCTGCTATGCTGAAACGGACTTAGAAACAGCGGGAATATATGATGCCTGACTACACTCCCCAAAACTACTGCGTGACGGTTTCGGACGCCTTCCGGAACCACATAATGAACCTATTCACCCTAAGTAATACCGGCGTAAATGAATTTCCCCTTGTCATTTCCCGCGCCTCGGCTGGAGCCGATGACACGTTACAGCCCTGGAATTCCAACAGGAAAGGAATTTGGAGCAAGAGACACAGAACCTTTGTGGCTACCCGGTGAGAAATTATCAAATGGTGATTTCGAAGCTGTAATATCGACAAAAAAATCTTGAAAAAGGTATTGATTATAAGGTTTGTGACTATTTAACAGGAGATGTTTATGATTGAAGCCAAAAAAATAGTAAGTCGGCAAGGTGATTTTATCTTATTGGAATCAAATGGGATATACTGCATTGATGTATTAATACCTAACTTTTATCCAAACTCGCACATAGACGTAAGCAAAACATTTATTCTTAATGATATAGATGAAAAAAATAAAAATAATATGGATTATTTGATTGGTTTGGCAGAGAAAATAAGAAAAGAATGGACTAAATACGCCGACAGAGAAGTAACCAATGTGAAAATAATACAATAGCATTGAGCACGTGCTGCTGTAGGTAAAGGTACGAGAGCACGCGCATCCCCCCCTCAAAGCCGTTTTCTGCTGGCAACTGCAGCCTCTTTTATGCCGCTGCGCGTAATCGATTGATCCTTAAAGCGTAAGCAGGACGGGCGATTGACGCCTGATGCAAGCCTGCGGCGCGGGCCGAACATTTTGCAGTTTACTGTTGCCAGAAGCGCTGGCGACAAGGTAGCCTCATGCGTTATTTTCCTGCCGTGAATCTGCATTTCTGGAGCCGTAATGCCAAACAGTCTGACCTGGTGCGACCTGCCCGACGATGTCTCTATGTGGCCTGGACTGCCGCTCTCCCTTAGCGGTGATGAAGTGATGCCGCTGGATTACCACGCCGGGCGCAGCGGCTGGCTGCTGTACGGCCGCCAGCTGAATAAGCAGCGCCTGACCGACTACCAGAATCGGCTGGGCGCGGCGATGGTGATTGTGGCCTCCTGGTGTGTGGAGGATTATCAGGTGATCCGCCTTGCGGGCTCACTGACGACGCGCGCAACGCGGCTGGCGCACGCCGCCGGGCTCGATGTGGCGCCGCTCGGCAAAGTGCCGCACCTGCGCACGCCGGGCCTGCTGGTGATGGATATGGACTCGACGGCTATCCAGATCGAGTGCATTGATGAAATCGCGAAACTGGCGGGGACCGGCGAGCTGGTGGCGGAAGTTACCGAGCGCGCGATGCGCGGCGAGCTGGACTTTACCGCCAGCCTGCGCCAGCGCGTCGGTACCCTCGAAGGGGCCGATGCTGATATTCTGCGCCAGGTGCGCGATACGCTGCCGCTGATGCCGGGCCTGGTACAGCTGGTGCTGAAGCTGGAAACCCTCGGCTGGAAAGTGGCTATCGCCTCCGGCGGCTTTACCTTCTTCGCAGACTATCTGCGGGACAGGCTGCGCCTTACGGCGGCAGTGGCTAACGAGCTTGAAATTCGCGACGGCAGGCTGACCGGCCACGTGACCGGCGATATTGTTGATGCCAAATACAAGGCGATGACCCTGCGGCGGCTGGCGGAAGAGTATGACATCCCCGCCGTCCAGACGGTTGCTATCGGCGACGGCGCTAACGATCTGCCGATGATCAAGGCGGCCGGGCTGGGCATCGCCTATCATGCTAAGCCAAAAGTAAATGAGCAGACGGAGGTCACTATCCGTCACGCCGACCTGATGGGCGTATTTTGTATTCTGTCAGGGAGTCTTAATCAGGAGTAAACCGTGGCGAAAGCAGCAAAACGCGCATTTGTCTGTAATGAATGCGGCGCGGACTACCCGCGCTGGCAGGGGCAGTGCAGCGCCTGCCATGCCTGGAACACCATCACCGAGATGCGCATCGCCGCATCGCCAACCGTGGCGCGCAACGAGCGCCTGAGCGGCTACGCCGGCAGCGCTGGCGTCTCAAAAGTGCAAAAGCTCTCCGAGATTAGCCTCGAAGAGCTGCCGCGTTTCTCAACCGGCTTTAAAGAGTTCGATCGTGTGCTGGGCGGCGGCGTCGTGCCGGGCAGCGCCATTCTCATTGGCGGTAACCCCGGCGCCGGGAAATCCACGCTGCTGCTGCAGACGCTGTGCAAGCTGGCCGAGCAGATGAAGACCCTGTACGTCACCGGCGAGGAGTCGCTCCAGCAGGTGGCGATGCGCGCCCATCGCCTGGGGCTGCCCACCGGCAACCTGAATATGCTGTCGGAAACCAGCATCGAGCAAATTTGCCACATCGCCGGGGAGGAGGAGCCGAAGCTGATGGTTATCGACTCTATCCAGGTGATGCACATGGCGGATATCCAGTCCTCGCCGGGCAGCGTGGCGCAGGTGAGGGAAACGGCCGCCTATCTGACCCGCTTTGCCAAGACCCGCGGCGTCGCCATCGTCATGGTCGGCCACGTGACGAAAGACGGCTCGCTGGCGGGGCCGAAAGTGCTGGAGCACTGCATTGACTGCTCGGTGCTGCTGGACGGTGATGCCGACTCGCGTTTTCGCACCCTGCGCAGCCATAAAAACCGTTTTGGCGCGGTGAACGAGCTTGGGGTATTTGCCATGACCGAGCAGGGACTGCGGGAAGTGAGCAATCCGTCGGCTATCTTTCTCAGCCGTGGCGATGAGGTCACTTCCGGCAGCTCGGTGATGGTGGTCTGGGAAGGTACCCGCCCGCTGCTGGTCGAGATCCAGGCGCTGGTGGATCAGTCGATGATGTCCAACCCGCGCCGCGTGGCGGTGGGGCTGGAGCAGAACCGGCTGGCGATCCTGCTGGCGGTGCTGCACCGCCACGGCGGGCTGCAGATGGCGGATCAGGATGTGTTCGTGAACGTCGTGGGCGGCGTCAAAGTCACCGAAACCAGCGCCGATCTGGCGCTGATGCTGGCGATGGTCTCCAGCCTGCGGGATCGTCCGCTGCCCCAGGATCTGGTGGTGTTCGGCGAGGTAGGCCTTTCCGGCGAGATCCGCCCGGTGCCGAGCGGTCAGGAACGTATCTCCGAAGCAGCGAAGCACGGCTTTCGCCGGGCTATTGTCCCCGCCGCCAACGTGCCGAAAAAACCGCCCGAGGGGATGCAGGTCTTCGGGGTTAAAAAACTGACGGATGCGCTTAACGTCTTTGACGACTTATAATCGGTAAGTCGCTGTATTTAAGACCCGGCCGCCGCGGGCGCGGTCGGGCAGAACCATCAGCAGGAGGCGTCTTTGTCATCTTTCGACTATATCAAAACCGCGATTCGCCAAAAGGGATGTACGCTGCAGCAGGTGGCCGACGCCAGCGGAATGACCAAAGGGTATTTGAGTCAGCTGCTGAACGCGAAAATTAAAAGTCCCAGCGCCCAGAAGCTGGAGTCGCTGCACCGCTTTCTCGGCCTCGAATTTCCACGCCGGGAAAAGAGCGTTGGCGTGGTGTTCGGCAAGTTCTACCCGCTGCATACCGGGCACATCTATCTCATTCAGCGCGCCTGCAGCCAGGTGGACGAGCTGCATATCATTATGGGCTACGACGACAAGCGCGACCGGGCGCTGTTTGAGGACAGCGCTATGTCCCAGCAGCCGACGGTATCGGATCGCCTGCGCTGGCTGCTGCAGACCTTTAAGTACCAGAAGAACATCCGCATTCACGCCTTTAATGAAGAGGGGATGGAGCCGTACCCGCACGGCTGGGACGTCTGGAGCAACGGCGTCAAGGCGCTGATGGAAGAGAAGGGCATTGAGGCTGACTGGATTTATACCTCTGAAGAGGCGGACGCGCCGCAGTACCTGGAACATCTCGGTATCGAGACGGTGCTTATCGATCCCAAACGGACTTTTATGAGCATTAGCGGGGCGCAGATCCGCGAAAACCCGTTCCGCTACTGGGACTATATTCCGACGGAGGTGAAGCCTTTCTTCGTGCGCACGGTGGCGATTCTCGGCGGCGAATCCAGCGGGAAATCAACTCTGGTTAACAAGCTTGCCAATATTTTCAATACCACCAGCGCCTGGGAGTACGGCCGGGACTATGTCTTCTCGCACCTTGGCGGGGATGAAATGGCGCTGCAGTACTCTGACTATGACAAAATCGCCCTCGGCCAGGCACAATACATTGATTTTGCGGTGAAATACGCTAATAAAGTGGCGTTTATCGACACCGATTTTGTGACTACTCAGGCATTTTGCAAAAAATACGAGGGCCGCGAGCACCCGTTTGTACAGGCACTGGTGGACGAATACCGCTTTGACCTGGTGATCCTGCTGGAGAACAACACGCCCTGGGTGGCGGACGGCCTGCGCAGCCTCGGCAGCTCGGTAGACCGCAAAGAGTTTCAGGGAATGCTGGTGGAGATGCTGCACAAGAACAACGTCGAGTTTGTGCACGTTTTAGAGTCCGACTACGACGGCCGTTTCCTGCGCTGCGTGGAGCTGGTGAAGGAGATGATGGGGGAGAATCACTGAGGCGGGTTTTATCTCCGTCTTACTTCAGGCTGCCTGCAAGTATGACGGGGATAAATGTGTTTCAGGTGGGTGTGGGTATTACCATTTAACGTAACGATGAAATATAACCAGTAAAAAGATAAGAAATAGCGGTACTGCCCACAGCGGCCCTTCCGGGAACAGCTGAAAGAAAAAAACTGCAAATAATACGGTGAGGAGTGCAGGGCCGTACATTGAAAATAACGACCGAAATACTCTCCTCAAAAATCGCCGGATTGGGGTCATCATCATTATTGAATCATCCTGGTAATGATATTGGCAAGTTCACTCTCCGATGCCCATGGAGCCTTATGCGCAGCTGCACGCTCAAATAATGGTGCAATAAGGAAATACATCATTTCCAGCTCGTGGGAATATAGTGCGGAATAGTAAGCAGGATATGTAATCTGAAGGCGATATGCGCAATCTGCAGCTTTCTGTACAACACCGTAAAAACCAACAGATGCGATACCCCTGGTAGCCCATTTACCTGCCAGGGCACTAATCTCAAGACTGAGGTTCGTGCCAATAGCAACGTATGATGCCGTTGCTAAAGCAAAACCAATATTAGTTAGTGAGCTCGCGGCAATATGAATATTTACCGCCATAAGCATTTTTTTTATGTGTTCTAATTGTTCACTTGTTTTATTTCTGAAAACTTCCTCAAAATAGATTCGTAGCATTTCATATGTAATATTTCCATTTTGCAAAAGATGATAGATTCCTTTAGCAAATCGAATGTCTTCGTTTCGTTGCTTGCGACATACATCTTTATATTCCTCAGTCAGGCATGAAGTGTAATAAAGCCCACGGGTTGCTCCTGCACCGATAGTGTCAATCTGAGTTGAGACGGTTTTTCCGATGCCGGCCAGAGCGCGATCCAGCTTTAATGCAAGTATATTATTAGCCTGCAAATAACTAATAATTTGTTCATTATTATGCATAATCACTCCTTGATTATTAGATGCAGTTTATTACTGCGGCGAGACAGATTATACGCGAGACGTTTATTATCTACAGGTCAGGATTCGGACATTTTATCATTCAGCAGGAAAAGGAGTGATTTCACTATTAGCGAGGCATCTTGTTTTTTATTCAGGATATGCAGAAGAATAAAATGCCTCCCGAACGGGAGGCATTGCAGTGGCTTTACTTGGCGATACGCTTGTACTTGATGCGCTTTGGCTCCAGCGCGTCGGCGCCCAGCGTGCGCTTTTTGTACTCTTCGTATTCGGTAAAGTTACCTTCGAAGAACTCCACTTTCCCTTCGTCCTGATAGTCGAGGATGTGGGTAGCGATACGGTCCAGGAACCAGCGGTCGTGCGAGATAACCATCGCGCAGCCCGGGAACTCCAGCAGGGCGTTTTCCAGCGCGCGCAGGGTTTCGATATCCAGGTCGTTGGTCGGTTCATCGAGCAGCAGCATGTTGCCGCCGACCTGCAGCAGCTTCGCCAGGTGCAGACGACCGCGCTCGCCGCCGGAGAGTTCCCCGACGCGCTTGCCCTGATCGGTGCCTTTGAAGTTGAAGCGGCCCACGTAGGCGCGGCTCGGCATCTCGGTGTTGCCGATTTTCATGATATCCAGCCCGCCGGAGACTTCTTCCCACACGGTTTTGCTGTTGTCCATCGCGTCGCGGAACTGATCGACGGAGGCCAGCTTCACAGTATCACCAAGGGTGATTGTGCCGCTGTCCGGCTGTTCCTGCCCTGACATCATGCGGAACAGGGTGGATTTACCGGCACCGTTAGGGCCGATAATGCCGACGATTGCGCCTTTCGGCACCGAGAAGCTCAGGTCGTCGATCAGCAGGCGATCGCCGTAGGATTTGCGCAGGTTCTGCACTTCCACCACTTTATCCCCGAGACGCGGTCCCGGTGGAATAAACAGTTCGTTGGTTTCGTTACGCTTCTGATATTCGGTGCTGTTAAGTTCTTCGAAACGCGCCAGGCGGGCTTTGCCCTTGGACTGGCGGCCTTTCGCGCCCTGACGGACCCACTCCAGCTCTTTCTCAATGGACTTGCGGCGTGCCGCTTCCGCAGAGGCTTCCTGCGCCAGGCGCTGGTCTTTCTGCTCCAGCCAGGAGGAGTAGTTGCCTTCCCACGGAATGCCCTCGCCGCGGTCCAGCTCCAGGATCCAGCCGGCGACGTTGTCGAGGAAGTAGCGGTCGTGGGTAATTGCCACCACGGTGCCTTCGAAGTCGTGCAGGAAGCGTTCCAGCCAGGCAACGGACTCGGCGTCCAGATGGTTGGTCGGTTCGTCGAGCAGCAGCATGTCCGGCTTTTCCAGCAGCAGGCGGCACAGCGCTACGCGGCGGCGTTCGCCCCCGGAGAGATTAGCGATTTTCGCGTCCCAGTCCGGCAGGCGCAGCGCATCGGCGGCGCGCTCCAGCTGCACGTTCAGGTTGTGGCCGTCGTGCGCCTGGATAATCTCTTCATATTTCCCCTGCTGGGCGGCGAGCTTGTCGAAGTCCGCGTCCGGCTCGGCGTACAGCGCGTACACTTCGTCGAGCCCTTTCAGAGCGTTAACCACTTCCGCCACCGCCTCTTCAACGGACTCGCGCACGGTGTGCTCCGGGTTAAGCTTCGGCTCCTGCGGCAGGTAGCCAATTTTGATGCCGGCCTGCGGACGCGCTTCACCTTCGATATCGGTATCGATACCGGCCATGATTTTTAGCAGAGTAGATTTACCGGCGCCGTTGAGGCCGAGCACGCCAATTTTGGCGCCAGGAAAGAAGCTAAGAGAAATATTTTTCAGAATATGACGCTTCGGCGGGACCACTTTGCCGACGCGATGCATGGTATAAACGAATTGAGCCACGTTGGACTTCGCCTCTTTTATTGTGCGGATAGGTTGTCAAAGACGAAGTGTAGCCTTTTTCACATCCGAATCCCAGCCAGGCGACGGCGGCGTAAGAAAGACGAAAAACCGGGCAACGACGCGCAATTTAGGTTGTCTGATAGCATGACTCCGCGCGTGTTGCGCTAACCTTCCTCCTTCAGCAGGGGCGTTAGCACAGCCCGCTTTCAACCGCGGCATGATGCTGCACTGATGTACTTTATTAAAGGAGCGCTTGTGGAAAAAGCAACCCCCGCGACGTGGCGTTATCTGGCTGCCGCCGTCTGTCTGTTTACGGTAAGCAGCGCGGCTGTCGCCGATTCGCTGGACGAACAGCGTAGCCGCTACGCGCAGATTAAACAGGCGTGGGATAGCAATCAGATGGACGTTGTCAGCCAGCTGATGCCGACCCTGAAAGCCTATCCGCTCTATCCCTATCTACAATACCGCGAGCTGACCAGCGATTTGAGCAGCGAGCCTGCTGAGGCAGTCGCTGCTTTTGTTCGCGACAATCCGACGCTACCGTCCACGCGAACGCTGCAAAATCGCTTTGTAAATGAGCTCGCCCGTCGCGAAGACTGGCCGGGTCTGCTTGCGTTTAGTCCGCAAAAGCCGGGCACGGCGCAGGCCCAGTGTAATTACTACTACGCCAAATATCAGGCGGGCGATACTCAGGCGGCCTGGGCGGGGGCGAAAGACCTGTGGCTAACCGGCGCTAACCGGCCATCCGCCTGCGATAAGTTGTTTGGCGCCTGGCGCGCGTCCGGTGAGCAGGATCCGCTGGCGTACCTCGAGCGTATCCGGCTGGCGATGAAAGCCGGCAATATCCGACTGGTGAACGCGCTGGCGGGGCAGATGCCCGCTGACTATCAGACGATTTCCGGGCAGGTGCTGAGCCTGGCCGCCAATCCCGCAGGCGTGCTGACGTTTGCGCAGAATACCGGCGCCACCGATTTTACCCGCCAGATGGCGGCGATCGCCTTCAGCCGCGTGGCGCGTCAGGACGTGGAGAACGCCCGGGCGCTGATCCCGATGCTGGCCCGGGCCCAGCAGCTCAATGAAGAACAAACTCAGGCGCTGCGCGATATCGTGGTCTGGCAGCTGATGGGCGCGGAGGTGACCGACGAGCAGGCGCGCTGGCGCGACGACGCGATTATGCGTTCCGGTTCGACCGCACTGGTGGAGCGGCGGATCCGCATGGCGCTCGGCGCCGGCGACCGGCGCGGGCTCAATACCTGGCTGGCGCGCCTGCCGATGGAGGCGAAAGAGAAGGATGAATGGCGCTACTGGCAGGCGGATTTGCTGATGGACAGCGGCCGGGAAGACGAGGGGAAAGCCATCCTTCGCCAGTTAATGCAGGCGCGCGGATTCTATCCGATGGTCGCCGCCCAGCGGCTGGGGGAGGCGTATCCAATCCGCGTTGATACAGTGGAGGGTTCTGCGCCGTCCGATCTGATTAGCGGCCCGCAGATGGCGCGGGTGCAGGAGCTGATGTACTGGAACCAGGACAACACCGCTCGCGGGGAGTGGACCAGCCTGGTGAGCGGCCGCAGCCGCGCCGAGCAGGGGCAACTGGCAAAATATGCCTACGATCGCGACTGGTGGGATCTCAGCGTGCAGGCGACCATTGCCGGCAAGCTGTGGGACAACCTGCAGGAGCGCTTCCCGCTGGCGTACAAAAATCTGTTTGCCCGCTACACCGGCGAGGCAGACATCAGCCAGAGCTACGCGATGGCGATTGCCCGCCAGGAGAGCGCGTGGAATCCCAAGGCCCGCTCTCCGGCAGGCGCGTCCGGGCTGATGCAGATCATGCCCGGCACGGCTACCCACACGGTGAAGATGTTTAATCTCCCGGGCTATAACAGCCAGAGCCAGCTGCTCGATCCCGACACCAATATCAGCATCGGCACTCGCTATCTGCAGTATGTGTCGCAGCAGTTTGGTAATAACCGCCTCTATGCTTCCGCGGCGTATAACGCCGGGCCGGGCCGGGTGCGCACCTGGCAGAGGAACAGCGCCGGGCGCATTGGCGCCGTCGCTTTCGTGGAGAGTATTCCCTTCGCGGAAACCCGCGGCTACGTAAAGAACGTGCTGGCTTATGACGCGTACTATCGCTACTTCATGGGAGAAAAACCGAACGTGCTGACTGACGCCGAGTGGCAGCAGCGTTACTGATCCTTCGGGAGTATGCTATGCTTGTACTCGCTAAAGAGTACATCCGGCGGATGGCCCGCGCCATCCGCCCCAACACGGTGGCATAACATGACCCAACAATCCCCCTATTCAGCCGAGGTTGCCGAGCAGCGCAACGAAGAGTGGCTCCGCTTTGTGGAGCTGCTGCGCCAGGCCTATGAGGCCGATCACCAGCTGCCTCTGCTAAACCTGATGATGACGCCCGACGAGCGCGAGGCGCTGGGCACCCGGGTGCGCATTATTGAGGAGCTGCTGCGGGGAGAGCTGAGCCAGCGCGAGCTGAAAAACACCCTCGGTGCGGGGATTGCTACGATTACCCGGGGATCCAACAGCCTGAAGTCTGCGCCGCCGGAACTGCGCCAGTGGCTGGAGCAGGCCCTGCGGGAAACTCAGCGGTAGATCGGGTTGTGAAACGGACTCAGCGCCAGCAGCACCGCCTGGTGATAAACGCTGGTGCGGGTCAGCGCGCCATTGGTGAAGATGCCAATGGCCCCCTCTTTTGTTCCGATGTTGTCAATGCCGCTATAGCGCGACATCACCGGCCCCAGCGCCTCGCCGGCGCGCACCTTCTCCAGGATCACCTCCGGCAGGGGCAGCGTCGCCGAGCGGGCCTCGGCGCGCTGTTCGCGGCTTTCAATCGCGACCCAGCTGAAAGTGCTGCCGTCGTCGATGCCAGCTTCAATCGCCACCCAAAAATCGGCGTCCGGGCGAAGCCTGCGGGCGTTGGCGATGCGGTTGCGCGCCCCGGCCCGGGTTTCGTCGCTGCCGAACGGCTGTTCCGGCACGCCGCTCTCGACGGAAATGGCGTCAATATGGCAGGATCCTTCGCCGAAGATCTGGCTGAAAGCCTGCAGAATCGCCTGAATTTTGGCGGGATTGCTGGTAGCTGAGACAATCTGATGCATAATCAGAACCCTTACGGCAAAAAATAATCACCGCAGTATAACGGATAATGAGCATGTTACAGGTATACCTAGTTCGCCACGGCGAAACGCTGTGGAACGCTGAACGACGCATCCAGGGGCAGTCCGACAGCCCGCTGACTGAACAGGGCGAGCGTCAGGCTCAGCAGGTCGGCGAGCGCGTTCGCGCGCTGGGCATCACGCATATTATCGCCAGCGATCTCGGGCGCACCCGCCAGACCGCGGGCTACATTGCCGCAGCCTGCGGCTGCGACGTCATTCTCGATCCGCGCCTGCGCGAGCTTGATATGGGCGTGCTGGAGCGGCGGCTGGTGGACTCCCTGACGCCGGAAGAAGAAGGCTGGCGCCGCCGGCTGGTTGACGGCACGCCGGATGGGCGCATCCCCGAAGGGGAGTCGATGCAGGAGCTGGGGGATCGCGTGCGCGCCGCGCTGCACGACTGCCTCGAATTGCCGGAAGGCAGCCGCCCGCTGCTGGTGAGCCACGGTATTGCGCTGGGTTGTCTGGTCAGCACTATCCTCGGGCTGCCGGCCTACGCCGAACGCCGCCTGCGGCTACGCAACTGTTCAATTTCGCGAGTGGATTATCAGCAGAGCCCGTGGCTGGCGCCAGGCTGGGTGGTGGAGACGGCAGGGGATGTCTCACATCTGGACGCCCCTGCTCTGGATGAGATTCAGCGCTAGCGGCGAACCGGGATCATATAGTCGCAGCGCAGCTTGAGCGATCCTTCACTGACGCGGGTCTCCTGCTGCGGATAGAAGCGCTCAATATCCTTGCCCTTGCGGCGGATGAGGCCCAGCATCGGCATGCAGGTACCGTAAACGGTCAGGATAAACTCCTGCAGCCCGCTGGTGAGGCCTTCATAGCTGAACATCACATAATCGCCGCCGTCTACCGCGATCGGCTGCGCGTGCTGCACGTAGCCATTCATCATTTCCGCAGTGAGGGCGGTGGTGAAGAAGATCTCCTGCTCGTCATCTTTATCGTGGCTCGGGCGCGGTTCGTGCAGGCCGTACATCTCTGCCGGTAAAGAGGGCGCATTGCCGAGAAATTCACGCCAGAACTGGGCCCGCATCTGCTGGCGATAAGCGGAAATCTCTTCCAGCTTGCAGGTGTAGCTCTGGGTGATCCCCATCAGATGCATGTCCGGCAGGGTGACAAACTCATGCTTCGGCATTTTGAATTCGCCAAGGCGCAGCGGCGGGCGCATGCCGAAAGAGTTCCAGTCTGGCGCCCGACGATACAGCGCAGGCGTTGCGGTAAACTGTTTTTTAAAGGCGCGGGTGAAGGTTTGCTGGGAGTCAAAACGATATTGCAGAGCGATATCGAGAATGGGGCGGGCCGTAAGGCGTAGCGCTACCGCTGACTTTGACAGACGGCGCGCGCGGATATAGGCACCGATCGCATGACCTGTAACGTCCTTAAACATTCGCTGCAGATGCCACTTGGAGTAGCCGGCCTTCGCGGCAACATTATCCAGTGACAAAGGCTGATCGAGATGATCTTCGATCCAGCTCAGAAGATCGCGAATTATGCCAGCCTGATCCATATAATATCCTCATCCATATACGCGTGTGCGGGTGCCTCTTAGTAGGGTAGCGGATAATAGCATTTTTTGATGTTGGCGCATTGAGGGTTTTTTTTGTCCAAAATAGTCAATTTTAATGACCAACAATGATTAAGTTTATAAATGAGTGATCTATATACATATTCTGCACGTATCGTAAGGAATAATCCGAAATCATTTTCAAACATGGTAACAATATGAAATACAAGAAATTAATTTCGTGTGCGCTGCTGATGCTGGCAGGCAGCGGTGTCGCCAGCGCGGAGCAGATTGGCTCTGTGGATACCGTTTTTAAAGTCTTTGGCCCGGATCACAAGATTGTGGTTGAAGCGTTCGACGATCCGGATGTACAAAATGTGACCTGTTACATTAGTCGCGCTAAGACTGGCGGTATCAAAGGTGGGCTGGGTCTGGCGGAAGACACTTCCGATGCGGCTATCTCCTGCCAGCAGGTGGGGCCTGTTGAATTAAGCGAAAAAGTCAAAAGCGGCAAGGCGCAGGGGGAAGTGGTTTTCCAGAAACGCACCTCTCTGGTGTTCAAAAAGCTGCAGGTGGTGCGCTTTTACGACGCCAAACGCAATGCGCTGGTTTATCTGACCTATTCGGACAAAGTCGTCAACGGCTCGCCGAAAAACGCGCTCAGCGCGGTGCCGATTATGCCGTGGTCTAAATAACACCCAGGCAGGTTTACCGCTGCATGTTGCAGGCATAAAAAAACGGCGCGATGCGCCGTTTTTTTATGGGGTGAACAAATTTACTCTTCGAGATCGCCGCAGAAACGGTAGCCTTCACCGTGAATAGTGGCAATGATCTCAGGCGTGTCCGGCGTGGATTCGAAATGCTTACGAATGCGGCGGATAGTCACGTCAACGGTGCGGTCGTGCGGCTTAAGCTCGCGGCCTGTCATTTTCTTCAGCAGCTCTGCGCGGGACTGGATCTTGCCCGGGTTTTCACAGAAGTGCAGCATGGCGCGAAACTCGCTGCGCGGCAGTTTATACTGCTCGCCGTTCGGGCTAACCAGCGAACGGCTGTTGATATCCAGCTCCCAGCCGTTGAACTTGTAGCTCTCAACGGTGCGACGCTCTTCGCTCACGCTGCCCAGATTCATGGTGCGGGAGAGCAGGTTACGCGCGCGGATAGTCAGCTCACGCGGGTTAAACGGTTTGGTGATATAGTCATCTGCGCCGATTTCCAGACCGAGGATTTTATCCACTTCGTTGTCGCGGCCGGTCAGGAACATCAGTGCTACGTTAGCTTGCTCGCGCAGTTCGCGGGCTAGCAGAAGGCCATTTTTCCCTGGCAGGTTGATATCCATAATCACGAGATTGATATCATGCTCGGAAAGGATTTGATGCATTTCCGCGCCGTCGGTGGCTTCGAACACATCATAGCCTTCAGCTTCAAAAATACTTTTTAACGTGTTGCGTGTTACCAACTCGTCTTCAACGATAAGAATGTGCGGGGTCTGCATGTTTGCTACCTAAATTGCCAACTAAATCGAAACAGGAAGTACAAAAGTCCCTAACCCGCCTGATGCATGTCGTAAATTAACATGCCCGGCATTACATGACTAAAGTACGTAATTGCGTTCTTGATGCACTTTCCATCAACGTCAACAACATCATTAGCTTGGTCGTGGGCACTTTCCCTCTGAACCCGACAGTGTCAAAAACGGCTGTTATCCTAACCATTTTAACAGCGACATAACAGGCTAAGAGACAGCGGACACTCAATAAAACTACGCTTCGTTGACATATATCAAGTTAAATTGTAGCACGTTAACAGTTTTGTGAAATGTCCGTATCTGAATGATAGCCTTTGTCACAAATATTCAACATTACGGATGGTTGCTAACTGGAACTGATAAATATGCTGAACCCAAAAGATGGGAAGTCATCGTATTCGCATTACCCTTCTTTTACATAGGGATATGCATGTTCTGTTAACATTCTCCAGGTACTGACTGGCTATTGATAGTTCAGTAAATCTTATATGTTAAGTGTGGCAATTGCATTAGCTTTTGTTGCATAAAAGTAAATTCGCGATGCGTAAAATGTTTGGCCATTTTCACGATTGCGAAAGGATAAAATGAGAAAATGCGGTTATCAATTGTACTGGTTTCACCAGCAAGAGCTGAAAACGTCGGCGCCGCCGCGCGGGCGATGAAAACCATGGGTTTTACCGAGATGCGCATCGTGGACAGCCTGGCGCACCTGGAGCCCGCGGCGGGATGGGTAGCGCACGGTTCGGGCGACATTCTGGAGAATGTCACCTGTTTTCAGACGCTTGAAGAAGCGCTTCACGATGTTGATTTTACCGTGGCGACGACCGCGCGCTCCCGTGCGCGCTTTCACTATTACGCGACGCCGCAGGAGCTTCTGCCGATGCTGGAAGAAAAGGCCGAATGGATAAGCCACGCCGCGCTGGTTTTTGGCCGGGAGGATTCCGGCCTGACTAACGAGGAGCTGGCGCTGGCGGACGTGCTCAGCGGCGCGCCTCTGGCGGCGGATTATCCTTCGCTGAACCTCGGTCAGGCGGTGATGGTGTACTGCTATCAGCTTTCGTCCCTGCGGCTAAAAATGGCGCAATCCATTACCCGCAGTGATGAAAATCAGCTGCAGGCGCTGAGGCAGCGCGCCGCGGTGCTGCTTGAAAATGTTGGGGCTGCTGACGATAGCAAGCTGGCCGACTGGCTCCAGCAGCGCATCGGCCTGCTGGAGCAGCGGGATACCGCGATGCTGCACCGGCTGCTCCACGATATCGAAAAAAAACTTGCCGACTAAAAGACTGTTATAAGTTTTATGTATGGTTTTATGCGCTGCATGCAGGCCGGAAAATTGGTTTATTCGGTTGTGGCCGCGAGGATTTCAGGCGCAGACGGGAATGCGTCTGAAATGTGACCAAATTCGAAATTCATTGACTTAAACAGCCTAATCCTTTAACCAATATAGGCAGACGACAGACAATAAATTACAGAGCACACAACATCCATGATTCGCATCCGCCTGACCACCACCATTACCACAATCATCATTACCACAGGTAACGGTGCGGGCTAACGCGTACAGAAACAAAGAAAAAAGCCCGCACCTGACAGTGCGGGCTTTTTTTTCGACCAAAGATCAAGGGGTATTACCATGCGAGTCTTGAAGTTCGGCGGTACATCAGTGGCAAATGCAGAACGTTTTCTGCGGGTTGCCGATATTCTGGAAAGCAACGCCAGGCAGGGGCAGGTAGCGACCGTACTCTCTGCCCCGGCCAAAATCACCAATCACCTGGTGGCGATGATTGAAAAAACCATCGGCGGCCAGGATGCGCTAGCCAATATCAGCGATGCCGAACGTATTTTTGCCGAACTGCTACAGGGACTCGCCGATGCCCAGCCGGGATTTCCTCTCGATCGCCTGAAGGCCACCGTCGGGGAGGAGTTTGCCCAGATTAAACATGTGCTGCACGGTATCAGCCTGCTGGGACAGTGCCCGGACGCCGTCAACGCGGCATTTATCTGCCGCGGCGAAAAGCTCTCCATTGCGATCATGGCCGGCCTGCTGGAGGCCCGCGGCCACGGCGTCAGCGTGATTAATCCGGTAGAAAAACTGCTCGCCGTCGGCCACTACCTTGAATCCACCGTCGATATCGCTGAATCCACCCGCCGTATCGCCGCCAGCCGCATCCCGGCCGATCACATGGTGCTGATGGCCGGCTTTACTGCCGGTAACGACAAAGGTGAGCTGGTGGTGCTGGGGCGCAACGGCTCCGACTACTCCGCCGCGGTACTGGCTGCGTGCCTGCGCGCCGACTGCTGCGAGATCTGGACCGATGTTGACGGCGTCTATACCTGCGATCCGCGCCAGGTGCCCGACGCGCGCCTGCTGAAGTCAATGTCTTACCAGGAGGCGATGGAGCTCTCCTATTTCGGTGCTAAAGTGCTGCACCCGCGCACAATCGCGCCTATCGCCCAGTTCCAGATCCCCTGCCTGATTAAAAACACCGGCAATCCGCAGGCGCCGGGCACTTTGATCGGTGCCAGCAGCAACGATGATGCCCTGCCGGTGAAGGGCATCTCGAACCTCAATAATATGGCGATGTTCAACGTCTCCGGCCCGGGCATGAAAGGCATGGTCGGCATGGCGGCCCGGGTTTTCGCTACCATGTCCCGCGCCGGAATTTCGGTGGTGCTGATAACCCAGTCCTCCTCGGAATACAGCATCAGCTTCTGTGTGCCGCAGAGCGACTGCGCCCGGGCGAAGCGGGCGATGGAAGATGAGTTCTATCTGGAGCTGAAAGAGGGGCTGCTTGAGCCGCTGGCGATAATGGAGCGGCTGGCTATTATCTCCGTGGTCGGCGACGGGATGCGCACCCTGCGCGGCATCTCCGCGAAATTCTTTGCGGCCCTGGCCCGCGCGAACATCAATATCGTCGCCATTGCTCAGGGTTCGTCAGAGCGTTCTATCTCGGCGGTGGTCAACAATGACGACGTCACTACCGGCGTGCGCGTCGTTCATCAGATGTTGTTCAATACCGATCAGATTATCGAAGTGTTCGTGATCGGCGTCGGCGGCGTCGGCGGCGCGCTGCTGGAGCAGCTCAAGCGCCAGCGCGGCTGGCTGAAAAATAAACATATCGACCTGCGGGTGTGCGGCATCGCCAACTCCCGGGCGCTGCTGACCAACGTGCACGGGCTCGATCTGGAGAACTGGCAGGGGGCGATGGCAGAAGCTAAAGAGCCGTTCAACCTGGAGCGTCTGACCCGGCTGGTGAAAGAGTATCACCTGCTCAATCCGGTGATTGTGGACTGCACCTCCAGCCAGGCAGTTGCCGACCAGTACGCCGACTTCCTGCGCGAAGGTTTTCACGTGGTGACGCCGAACAAAAAGGCGAACACCTCGTCGATGGATTACTACCACGAGCTGCGCCAGGCCGCTGCCGGCTCCCGCCGCAAGTTCCTCTACGATACAAACGTCGGTGCCGGGCTGCCGGTGATCGAGAACCTGCAAAACCTGCTTAACGCCGGCGACGAGCTGCAGCGTTTCTCCGGCATTCTCTCGGGCTCGCTCTCCTTTATTTTCGGCAAGCTGGACGAGGGCATGAGCCTTTCAGAAGCCACCCGCACCGCGCGCGAGATGGGCTACACCGAACCCGATCCCCGGGACGATCTCTCCGGCATGGACGTGGCGCGCAAGCTGCTGATCCTCGCCCGCGAAACCGGCCGCCAGCTGGAGCTGGATGATGTGGTGGTAGAGTCGGTACTCCCCGGCCACTTCGACGACAGCGGCGATGCCGACAGCTTTATGGCCCGCCTGCCGCAGCTGGATGCCGAGTTTTCCGATCGCGTGGCCCGCGCCCGGGACGAAGGTAAGGTGCTGCGCTATGTCGGCAGCATTGAAGAAGACGGCGTGTGCCGGGTGAGAATTGCCGAGGTGGACGGCAACGATCCGCTGTATAAAGTGAAGAACGGCGAAAACGCGCTGGCCTTCTACAGCCACTATTACCAGCCGCTGCCGCTGGTGCTGCGCGGCTACGGCGCCGGTAACGACGTTACCGCCGCCGGCGTGTTTGCCGATCTGCTGCGCACCCTGTCATGGAAGTTAGGAGTTTAAGATGGTCAAAATTTATGCCCCGGCCTCCAGCGCCAATATGAGCGTCGGCTTCGACGTGCTGGGTGCGGCGGTAACGCCGGTAGACGGCACGCTGCTCGGCGATAATGTGGAAGTGGTGGCCGCCGACAGCTTCAGCCTTAACAACGTCGGGCGCTTCGCCAGCAAGCTGCCGACCAACCCGCAGGAAAATATCGTCTGGCAGTGCTGGGAGCGCTTTTGCCAGGAGATTGGCAAAAAAGTACCGGTGGCGATGACGCTGGAAAAGAATATGCCGATTGGCTCCGGGCTCGGCTCTAGTGCCTGCTCGGTGGTGGCCGGGCTGGTAGCGATGAACGAGTTCTGCGGCAGGCCGCTCAATGAAAGCAAAATGCTGGCGCTGATGGGCGAGCTGGAAGGACGCATCTCCGGCAGCGTGCACTATGACAACGTTGCGCCGTGCTATCTGGGCGGCATCCAGCTGATGATTGAGGAAAACGAGATTATCAGCCAGTCCGTTCCGGCGTTTGACGAGTGGCTGTGGGTGCTGGCCTATCCGGGCATTAAAGTCTCCACCGCTGAGGCAAGGGCGATTCTGCCGGCGCAGTACCGCCGCCAGGACTGCATTGCGCACGGCCGCCACCTGGCCGGCTTTATTCACGCCTGCTACAGCCGCCAGCCGGCGCTGGCGGCTAAACTGATGAAAGACGTGATTGCCGAGCCGTACCGCGCGCGCCTGCTGCCCGGCTTTGCCCAGGCGCGCCAGGGCGTGGCCGAAATAGGCGCGCTGGCCAGCGGTATTTCCGGTTCCGGGCCGACGATGTTCGCCCTGTGCGACAATCCGCAAACGGCGCAACGAGTGGCAGACTGGCTCGAAAAACACTATCTGCAAAATCAGGAAGGCTTCGTTCATATTTGCCGGCTGGACACGGCGGGCGCACGCGTAGTGGGATAACCAATGAAACTGTACAACTTAAAAGATCATAACGAGCAGGTCAGCTTCGCGCAGGCCGTCACCCAGGGGCTGGGTAAAAATCAGGGACTGTTCTTTCCGCGAGATCTTCCCTCCTTCAGCCTGACGGAAGTGGACGAACTGCTGGCGCAGGATTTTGTCCCGCGCAGCGCCCGCATTCTGTCGGCGTTTATCGGCGATGAAATCCCGCAGGGCGAGCTGGAAGCGCGGGTGCGCAGCGCCTTCGCTTTTCCGGCACCGGTAAAAGAGGTTCAGCCGGATGTCGGCTGCCTGGAGCTGTTCCACGGCCCGACGCTGGCGTTTAAGGACTTCGGCGGCCGCTTTATGGCCCAGATGCTGACCCACATCAGCGGCGACAAGCCGGTGACGATCCTGACCGCCACCTCCGGCGACACCGGTGCCGCCGTGGCGCACGCCTTTTACGGCCTGAAAAACGTGCGGGTGGTTATCCTCTATCCGCAGGGCAAAATCAGCCCGCTGCAGGAGAAGCTGTTCTGCACCCTCGGCGGCAACATTGAAACTGTCGCCATCGACGGCGATTTTGACGCCTGTCAGGCGCTGGTGAAGCAGGCGTTTGATGACGAAGAGCTTAAGCAGGCGCTGGGCCTCAACTCGGCGAACTCCATCAATATCAGCCGCCTGCTGGCGCAGATCTGCTACTACTTTGAAGCTGTAGCGCAGCTGCCGCAGGAAGCCCGCAACCAGCTGGTTATCTCGGTGCCGAGCGGCAACTTTGGCGATCTCACTGCCGGACTGCTGGCGAAGTCGCTGGGCCTGCCGGTGAAGCGTTTTATCGCGGCGACTAACGTTAACGACACCGTCCCGCGCTTCCTGCAGGAAGGGGAGTGGAAGCCGAAGGCGACGCAGGCAACCCTGTCTAATGCCATGGACGTCAGCCAGCCGAACAACTGGCCGCGGGTGGAAGAGCTGTTCCGCCGCAAGACCTGGCGGCTGGGGGATCTCGGCTACGCTGCTGTAGATGATGAAACGACTAAAGCGGCGATGCGCGAGCTGGAAGAGATTGGCTACACGTCCGAGCCGCACGCGGCGGTGGCCTGGCGCGCGCTGCGCGACCAGCTGAAGCAGGGCGAGTACGGCCTGTTTTTAGGCACGGCCCATCCGGCGAAATTTAAGGAGAGCGTGGAGGCGATTCTCGGCAAGACGCTGCCGCTGCCCCAGCCGCTGGCCGATCGCGCGGATCTGCCGCTGCTGTCGCACAGCCTGCCGGCGGACTTTGCCGCTCTGCGCAGGCTGATGATGGAAAAAGCGTAAGGTTTACCCTCTCCGGGCGCCGGCGCCCGGAGAATTAACGCTGCTCGTGGCGTTTAAACACCAGCTCGCCGCTGCCGGACGCGGCCTCGTCAAAGAAATACCCCTCGCTGTCAAACTGCTTAAGCTGCTCCACGTCCGCAAGCTGGTTCTCAATGATATAGCGGCTCATCAGCCCGCGCGCCTTCTTGGCGTAGAAGCTAATCACTTTGAACTTGCCGTTCTTCTCGTCGAGAAATACCGGTTTTACCAGGGTGCCTTTCAGCGTCTTTGGCCTCACCGACTTGAAGTATTCGTCGGAGGCAAGGTTGATAACCACGTCATCGCCTTGCGCCTTCAGCGCTTTATTCAGGGTGTCGGTAATGGTATCGCCCCAGAAGTGGTACAGATCCTTGCCTTCAGGATTTTCCAGGCGGATGCCCATTTCCAGGCGGTAGGGCTGCATCAAATCCAGCGGGCGCAGCACGCCGTACAGGCCGGAGAGAATGCGCAGGTGCTGCTGGGCGAAATCAAACTGTGCTTCGGTGAAGGTCTCGGCCTGCAGGCCGGTGTAGACATCGCCTTTGAACGCCAGAATCGCCTGGCGCGCGTTGTCCGGCGTGAATTTCGGGTTCCAGTCGTGAAAGCGGGTGGCATTCAGGTCGGCAAGCTTATCGCTGATGCTCATCAGCTTGCCAATCTGCGGCGCGGAGAGTTTGCGGGCTTCGGCGATCAGCTGCTCTGAGTACTTCAGCAGCTGCGGCTGGGTGTAGCGCGCGGTCGCCAGATCGCTCTGGTAGTCCAGCGTCTTTGCAGGTGAAATCAAAATCAGCATGTTTCTTCCTTGGCAGTGTTTTTCACGACTGTATCAAAAAATGGCCGGAAAGCGATCGATAGCAGCTATTGGCGCGGCACATTGTCCCAGCTCCCGGGGGCCAGCTGCTGTTCAATTTCCGGATAGCGCGCGGGATCGAAAACCGGTCTGATGCCGAGCTTGCGCTGGCGCAAATAGTCGCTGGCGATGATGCGCACCACCGGCGACAGCAGCAGGATCGCCGTCAGGTTGGTGAGCGCCATCAGCGCCATGATAATGTCCGCCATCTGCCAGACCAGCGGCAGGCTCAGCTGGGTACCGGCGATCACCATCAGCACCGCCCCGATGCGCAGCAGGCGAATATGCTTTGCGGTATACCTGTGCAGATACACCAGATTATTTTCTGCATAGATGTAATTAACGATGATTGAGCTATAGGCGAAGAGCATCACGATCCCCGCCACGAACTGCGCTCCCCAGCTGCTGGCGAAAGACATCATCGCTTTTTGCACCAGCTGAATGCCGTCCAGCGTGGTCGCTTCTGTTTCCGGCCCGGCGAGCAGCAGAATCATCGCCGTGGCGCTGCAGACAATCAGCGTATCCACCACCACGCCAATCATCTGCACGATGCCCTGCGCTGCCGGATGCGGCGGCCACGATGCGGCGGTTGCGGCGGCGTTAGGGGTGGATCCCATTCCGGCTTCGTTAGAGAACATCCCGCGCATAAAGCCGTTGGTCAGCGCCTGGCTGATGCTGTAGCCCACCGCGCCGGCCGCCGCCTCCTGCCAGCCGAAGGCGCTGCGCACGATGGTTTCCAGCACGCCCGGCATATCCGTGATGTGCCACAGACAGATGAGAAGGCTGGCGCCCAGCCACAGGATGCCCATCACCGGTACCATAAACTGGGTGATTTTTGCCACGCCTTTCAGCCCTTTAACAATGGCGAAAAGCGTCAGCACCGCCAGGGCGATACCGGTTAAATATTCGGGAATATCAAATGCAAAGCGCATCGCGTTGGCGACGGAATTTGACTGTACGGTATTGAAGATAAGTCCGTAGGCCAGCAGCAGGAATATGGAAAAGAGGCCGCCCATCCAGCGCATGCTCAGGCCGCGGGCCATATACCACGCCGGGCCGCCGCGAAACTGACCGCTGGCGTCGCGTTCTTTATAAAGCTGCGCCAGCGAGCACTCGGCGAAGCTGCTGGCCATGCCGATAATTGCCGAGACCCACATCCAGAACACCGCCCCCGGGCCGCCCGCGGTGATAGCCAGCGCTACGCCGGCCAGATTGCCGCTGCCGAGCCGCGCCGCGAGGCTGGTGCACAGGGCCTGGAACGACGTAAGGCCGCCGGGCTGCGGCGTCAGGCTCTTCTTTAAACTTTTGCCGAAGTGGCGAAGGTAGCGAAACTGAACATATCCGGTGCGCCAGGTAAACCACAGGCCGGTGCCGATAAGCAGGTAAATCATTATCGAGCCCCAGAGGATATCGCTGACGAAGGATAAAAACTCAGGCATGAAATGTCCTTTCCATAAATGCCGCGCAGCGTGGAAGCGCTACCATTTGACGAGATCCCTTACCAGGTAGGGCGAAGAGGACGAGAGTTTATCATAGACTGCTCTCTTGATCCGTCCACGGTTGCGCTGCTATCGGGGCGTGATATTATCGACTGCAGACCGGTTACATACCACTAACAGCTACTTAATATGAGACACCTATCATGACGGATAAATTGACCTCACTGCGTCAGTACACCACCGTAGTGGCCGACACCGGAGACATCGCAGCAATGAAGCTTTATCAGCCTCAGGATGCGACCACCAACCCCTCCCTGATCCTCAACGCCGCGCAGATCCCGGAATACCGCAAGCTGATTGACGAAGCGATTGCGTGGGCGAAAGGCCAGAGCAGCGATCGCGAGCAGCAGATCGTTGATGCAACGGATAAACTGGCAGTGAACATTGGTCTGGAGATCCTCAAGCTGATCCCGGGCCGCATCTCTACCGAAGTGAATGCTCGTCTGTCCTACGACACCGACGCTTCTATCGCTAAAGCGAAACGCATCATTAAGCTGTACAACGAAGCAGGCATCAGCAACGACCGCATTCTGATCAAGCTGGCTTCCACCTGGCAGGGCATCCGCGCCGCCGAGCAGCTGGAAAAAGAAGGCATCAACTGTAACCTGACCCTGCTGTTCTCCTTCGCCCAGGCGCGCGCCTGTGCCGAAGCGGGCGTGTTCCTGATCTCTCCGTTTGTTGGCCGCATCCTCGACTGGCACAAAGCGAACGGCGATAAGAAAGAGTTCTCCGCATCAGAAGATCCGGGCGTGGTATCCGTATCTGAAATCTACAGCTACTACAAAGAGCACGGTTATGAAACCGTGGTGATGGGCGCAAGCTTCCGCAACGTGGGCGAAATCCTTGAGCTGGCAGGCTGCGACCGTCTGACCATCGCGCCGCCGCTGCTGAAAGAACTGGCCGAAGCCGACGGCGCCATCGAGCGCAAGCTGAAGTTCACTGGCGAAGTGAAAGCGCGTCCGGCCCGCATCACCGAATCTCAGTTCCTGTGGGAGCACAACCAGGATCCGATGGCCGTTGATAAACTGGCCGAAGGTATCCGCAAGTTTGCCGTAGACCAGGGCAAACTGGAAAAAATGATCGGCGATCTGCTGTAATTCCTCTCGCGTGGCCGGACTCCCGGTCACGCTTCTTCTCTGCGATTTGTTTCCCTTTCCTCTCTGCGTGTATCATTCCGCCTAACTGTCATTTTGAACGGAATAGATATGAACACTCTTCGCATTGGCCTGGTATCAATTTCTGACCGCGCCTCCAGCGGCGTTTATCAGGACAAAGGCATTCCGGCGCTTGAAGCCTGGCTTGCCGGCGCGCTGACCACCCCTTTCGAGCTTGAAACGCGCCTTATCCCGGATGAACAGCCGATTATCGAACAGACGCTGTGTGAGCTGGTGGACGAGATGAGCTGCCACCTGGTACTGACCACTGGCGGCACCGGCCCGGCCCGGCGCGACGTCACCCCGGATGCGACGCTGGCGATTGCCGATCGCGAGATGCCCGGCTTCGGCGAGCAGATGCGCCAGATTAGCCTGCATTTTGTGCCCACCGCGATCCTTTCCCGCCAGGTCGGCGTTATTCGCAAGCAGGCGCTGATCCTCAATCTGCCCGGACAGCCGAAATCCATTCAGGAAACGCTGGAGGGCGTGAAGGACGCCGAAGGTAGCGTGCAGGTTCACGGCATTTTCGCCAGCATTCCCTACTGCATCCAGCTCCTCGACGGCCCGTACGTTGAGATCAGCCCGCAGGTTGTGGCGGCGTTTCGCCCCAAAAGCGCGCGCCGGGATTTAACTGCCGGATAATAAAAAAACGCGGCGGCCACGGCTGACGCCGCTCTTTACGAGGCGGGCATTTACGGTATAGTCATTTTTTATTTACGATGCCGTAAACTAAACCTAACAAGGCCCGCTATGTCTGTTCAGCCCCACGCCCGACTGCTCAATCGACAGGATTACAAAACCCTGACTCTCGCCGCACTGGGCGGCGCGCTGGAGTTTTACGACTTCATCATTTTCGTGTTCTTCGCCGCTGTTGTCGGTGAGCTCTTCTTCCCGCCGGACATTCCAGAATGGCTGCGCCAGGTGCAGACCTTCGGTATTTTTGCCGCCGGCTATCTGGCGCGCCCGCTTGGCGGCATCGTCATGGCCCACTTTGGCGATCTGGTCGGGCGCAAAAAGATGTTCAGCCTCAGCATCCTGCTGATGGCGGTGCCGACCCTGCTGATTGGTCTGCTGCCCACCTACGCCTCAATGGGAATTATTGCCCCGCTGCTGCTGCTGTTGATGCGCGTGCTGCAAGGGGCGGCGATCGGCGGCGAGGTGCCCGGCGCGTGGGTGTTTGTGGCGGAGCACGTGCCGGCGCGGCGGACGGGTATCGCCTGCGGTACGCTGACCGCCGGGCTGACAGTGGGGATCTTACTCGGTTCGGTAGTGGCAACCCTGATCAATACCGGACTGTCGCAGCAGGCAATTCACGACGGCGGCTGGCGGATCCCCTTCGTGCTCGGCGGCGCGTTCGGCCTGCTGGCTATGTACCTGCGCCGCTGGCTGCGGGAAACGCCGGTCTTTGTAGAGATGCAGCAGCGCCGGGCGCTGGCGAAAGAGCTGCCGGTGAAATCAGTGGTGATGCACCACCGCGGGGCGGTCGTGATGTCAATGCTGCTGACCTGGCTATTGTCTGCCGGCGTGGTGGTGGTGATCCTGATGTCGCCGATGTGGCTGCAAAAACATTACCGCTACGCGCCGGCGCTGACGCTGCTGGCCAACAGCGCGGCGACGATTATGCTCTGCTGCGGCTGCCTGCTGGCGGGCCTGTCGGCGGATAAATACGGTGCCAGCCGCACGTTTATTGTCGGCAGCCTGCTGCTGGCAGTATCAAGCTGGGCCTTCTATCACTGTGCCGGCCTCGGCTCCGAATATCTTTTTATCCTGTACGGGCTGGTGGGGCTGTGCGTGGGCGTGGTCGGCGCCGTGCCTTACGTGATGGTTAACGCCTTTCCGCCTGAAGTGCGCTTTACCGGTATCTCATTTTCCTACAACGTTTCGTACGCGATTTTCGGCGGGCTGACCCCCGTCGCGGTAACGATGTTGATGGCCGCGTCGCCGCTGGCGCCGGCGTGGTACGTGCTGGCGCTGTCAATTATGGGTCTTGGGCTGGGATGCTGGATGCGCACGGCGCGGGATAGAGCGCCATATGCTGAGCGGGCAGGGGAGTAAAAGCGCGCCGGGCGAGGTTTTGCCCGGCGCGGATTTTTACTTAGTGTTTCTCGCCAATCGGCAGCACGGTGCGACCAAACTGCTCGTTCAGCACTTCGCCCATCGCCAGATAGATAGCGCTGGCGCCGCAGACAATGCCAATCCAGCCGGCAACGACAACGATGCTTTCGTTATCGGTCAGGTGGCCGATTGCCAGCAGCGCAAACAGCACGGTCAGGCTCAGGAAAACGAACTGCAGCATCCGCGCGCCGGTCAGGGTGCCAAAGAACATAAACAGGGTGAACACGCCCCACAGGCCGAGATACGCGCCGAGGAAGTGGCTGTCAGGTGCCTCGGTCAGGCCCATTTTCGGCATTAGCAGAATGGCGACCAGCGTCAGCCAGAATGCGCCGTAAGAGGTAAAGGCGGTCAGGCCGAAAGTATTTCCTTTCTTATATTCCAGCAGACCTGCGAAGATCTGCGCGATACCGCCATAAAAGATGCCCATCGCCAGGATGATGCCGTCCATGGGGAAAAGTCCCGCGTTATGCAGATTCAGCAAAACGGTGGTCATGCCAAAACCCATCAGTCCCAGCGGAGCCGGATTAGCCAACTTAGTGTTGCCCATAATTCCTCAAAAAAATCATAAAATTCAGTTAAATGGTGAATCCCAGCGCCAATACTCTCTCGCAGGGCGCGGCATAATAATCAGGCGGCTGTCGGCCGTCTATGATCTGACAGGGGTGAAAATAAAATATTTTTCGTACTCCCCCTTGATGAAGGAGGTTGCGACCCCATCTTGTAAGCAACACACAGTGAGTGAACCTGAAAAAAAGCAATTCAGGGTGCTTGAAACCTCGCGTTTAGCCCCTACTTACAGATTCACAACCACACGATGACCGAATTTTTAGTGGAGACGTTTAGATGGGTAAAATTATTGGTATCGACCTGGGTACAACCAACTCTTGTGTAGCGATCATGGATGGCACCACCGCGAAAGTGCTGGAGAATGCCGAGGGCGATCGCACCACGCCTTCAATTATTGCTTACACCCAGGACGGTGAAACTTTGGTTGGTCAGCCGGCTAAACGTCAGGCAGTGACAAACCCGCAGAACACCCTGTTTGCGATCAAGCGCCTGATTGGCCGCCGCTTCCAGGACGAAGAAGTGCAGCGCGATGTGGCTATCATGCCGTACAAAATCGTTGGCGCTGATAACGGCGATGCCTGGGTTGATGTTAAAGGCGTCAAAACTGCACCGCCGCAGGTTTCTGCCGAAGTACTGAAAAAAATGAAGAAAACCGCGGAAGATTACTTGGGTGAGCCGGTAACCGAAGCTGTTATCACCGTTCCGGCCTACTTTAACGATGCGCAGCGTCAGGCAACCAAAGATGCCGGCCGTATCGCGGGTCTGGAAGTAAAACGTATCATCAACGAACCGACTGCTGCTGCGCTGGCCTACGGCCTGGACAAAGAGATGGGTAACCGCACTATCGCGGTTTACGATCTGGGCGGTGGTACTTTCGATATTTCCATTATCGAAATCGACGAAGTTGACGGCGAAAAAACCTTTGAAGTACTGGCAACCAACGGTGATACCCACCTTGGTGGTGAAGACTTCGATACTCGCCTGATCAACTACCTCGTTGACGAGTTCAAGAAAGATCAGGGCATTGACCTGCGTAACGATCCGCTGGCCATGCAGCGCCTGAAAGAAGCCGCTGAAAAAGCTAAAATCGAGCTTTCTTCCGCGCAGCAGACTGACGTTAACCTGCCGTACATCACTGCAGATGCGACCGGTCCGAAACACATGAACATCAAAGTGACCCGTGCGAAACTGGAATCCCTGGTCGAAGACCTGGTAAACCGTTCTATCGAGCCGCTGAAAGTTGCGCTGCAGGATGCCGGCCTGTCTGTTTCTGAAGTCAACGACGTGATCCTCGTTGGTGGCCAGACTCGTATGCCGATGGTGCAGAAGAAAGTTGCCGAGTTCTTTGGCAAAGAGCCGCGTAAAGACGTTAACCCGGACGAAGCAGTAGCGATTGGTGCTGCGGTTCAGGGCGGCGTGCTGACCGGTGAAGTTAAAGACGTTCTGCTGCTCGACGTTACCCCGCTGTCTCTGGGTATCGAAACCATGGGCGGCGTAATGACGGCGCTTATCAACAAAAACACCACCATCCCGACCAAGCACAGCCAGGTGTTCTCTACTGCGGAAGATAACCAGTCTGCGGTAACCATCCACGTGCTGCAGGGTGAACGTAAACGCGCGTCTGATAACAAATCTCTGGGTCAGTTCAACCTGGATGGTATTAACGCAGCGCCGCGCGGCATGCCGCAGATCGAAGTTACCTTCGATATTGACGCCGACGGTATCCTGCACGTTTCCGCGAAAGACAAAAACAGCGGTAAAGAGCAGAAGATCACCATCAAAGCCTCTTCTGGCCTGAACGAGGAAGAGATTCAGAAAATGGTTAGCGAAGCAGAAGCTAACGCTGAATCTGACCGCAAGTTCGAAGAGCTGGTTCAGACCCGCAACCAGGGCGACCACCTGCTGCACAGCACCCGCAAGCAGGTTGAAGAAGCTGGCGACAAGCTGCCGGCTGATGATAAAACCGCAATTGAATCCGCGCTGACCGCGCTGGAAACTTCCCTGAAAGGCGAAGACAAAGCGGATATCGAAGCGAAAATGCAGGCACTGGCGCAGGTTTCCCAGAAGCTGATGGAAATCGCACAGCAGCAGCACGCTCAGCAGCAGACTGACGGCGCTGACGCTTCCGCGAACAACGCGAAAGATGACGATGTTGTCGATGCCGAGTTCGAAGAAGTTAAAGACAAAAAATAATCGCCCTGATGCAGGGTAATTAACTGGCACGGGCGTCGGAGTTTACTCCACGCCCGTGCTCGCATGTTAAGGGCAATCTAAAAAGATGGCGAAAAGAGACTATTACGAGGTTTTAGGCGTTTCCAAAACAGCGGAAGAGCGTGAAATCAAAAAGGCCTATAAGCGCCTGGCGATGAAGTATCACCCGGACCGCAATCAGGGTAATAAAGAAGCTGAAACGCAATTTAAAGAGGTTAAGGAAGCTTACGAGATCCTGACCGACTCCCAGAAACGTGCGGCCTACGATCAGTACGGCCACGCTGCCTTCGAGCAGGGCGGTGGCGGCTTTGGCGGCGGTGGCTTCGGCGGCGGCGGTGCGGACTTTAGCGATATCTTTGGTGACGTTTTCGGCGACATTTTCGGCGGTGGCCGCGGTCGCCAGCGCGCCTCTCGCGGTGCAGATCTGCGTTATAACATGGAGCTGACGCTGGAAGAGGCCGTTCGCGGCGTCACCAAAGAGATCCGCATTCCGACCCTTGAAGAGTGCGACGTCTGCCACGGCAGCGGTGCAAAAGCGGGCTCCAAGCCGCAGACCTGTCCTACCTGTCACGGTCAGGGCCAGGTGCAGATGCGCCAGGGCTTCTTTGCCGTGCAGCAGACCTGCCCAACCTGCCAGGGCCGCGGCACCATCATCAAAGATCCGTGCAGCAAGTGCCACGGCCACGGTCGCGTAGAGAAAACCAAAACCCTGTCGGTGAAAATTCCGGCCGGCGTGGATACCGGTGACCGCATCCGCCTCAGCGGCGAAGGCGAAGCCGGCGAGCAGGGCGCTCCGGCAGGGGATCTGTACGTTCAGGTGCAGGTTAAGCAGCACCCGATTTTCGAGCGCGAAGGCAACAACCTGTACTGCGAAGTGCCGATTAACTTTGCGATGGCGGCCCTCGGCGGCGAAATTGAAGTTCCGACGCTGGACGGACGCGTAAATCTCAAAGTGCCCGGCGAAACCCAGACCGGCAAACTGTTCCGCATGCGCGGTCGCGGCGTGAAGTCCGTACGCGGCGGGGCGCAGGGCGACCTGCTTTGCCGCGTGGTGGTCGAAACACCGGTTGGCCTCAACGATAAGCAGAAGCAGCTGCTTAAAGACCTTCAGGAGAGCTTCGGCGGCCCAACGGGCGAGCACAACAGCCCGCGGTCCAAAAGCTTCTTCGACGGCGTGAAAAAATTCTTTGACGATCTGACTCGCTAATTTCCCGCCTGCTGGCCCGAACACTGTTCGGGCCTTTTTATTTGCGCTATGTTTCGTTCTAACCGAGTATTAATGCAGTGATAATCTGTTTTTGCCGAGCTTTAAGCGCAGTTACACTGGCTTATCCCCTGACAATGCGAAAAGAGAAAAAAAGTGAAACACCTGCAACGCTTTCTAAGTAGTGAGGCCTCGGGCGGCGTTATCCTGATTATTGCCGCCGCGCTGGCGATGATAATGGCTAACCTCAGCAGCACCGGCGCCGCCTATCAATCCTTCCTGACAATGCCCGTTCAGCTAACCTTTGGCCCGCTTGAGATCCACAAGGACATGCTGCTGTGGATTAACGATGCCCTGATGGCGGTGTTCTTCCTGATGATAGGCCTTGAGGTAAAGCGCGAGCTGCTGCTGGGTTCCCTCTCCACCCGCCAGCGGGCGGTTTTCCCGATGATTGCCGCCCTGGGCGGGATGGTCGTGCCGGCGCTTATCTATCTGGCCTTTAACCACCACGATCCGGTAGTGAGCCACGGCTGGGCGATCCCGGCGGCTACCGATATTGCTTTTGCCCTCGGGGTGCTGGCGCTCCTCGGCAACCGCGTCCCCGCGGCGCTGAAAATATTTCTGATGGCGCTGGCGATTATCGACGATCTGGGCGCGATTATTATTATCGCTCTGTTCTACACCACTGAGCTGTCGATGGTGTCGCTGGGGATTGCCGCCGCGGCTATTGCCGTGCTTGCGCTGCTCAACTTCCTTAACGTGCGGCGCACCGGTGTCTATATTCTGGTCGGAGTTGTACTCTGGGTTGCGGTCCTGAAGTCCGGCGTACATGCGACGCTGGCGGGCGTCATTGTGGGCTTCTTTATTCCTTTAAGAGAGGGTGACGGGAAATCCCCGGCGAAGCAGCTGATCCACGTACTTCATCCCTGGGTGACCTACCTCATTTTGCCGCTGTTTGCGTTTGCGAATGCCGGCGTCTCGCTGCAGGGCGTCACGGCGCAGGGGCTATTCTCTCTGCTGCCGCTGGGCATTATGGCCGGCCTGGTGCTGGGCAAGCCGCTGGGGATTAGCCTGTTTTGCTGGCTGTCGCTGCGCACCGGGCTGGCGCAGCTGCCGCACAATACCTCTCTGAGGCAGATAATGGCCGTCAGCGTGCTGTGCGGGATAGGCTTTACGATGTCCGTTTTCATCACTAACCTCGCCTTCGACGAGGTGGATCCGGAGCTGGTTAACTGGGCCAAGCTCGGCATATTGCTGGGATCGTGTATCGCCGCTGTGTGCGGTTACTGCCTGCTGCGCCTGCGGGGAAGTGGGTCGGCAAAACACGCATGACGTTATCAATAGCCGCCCTCGGGCGGCTATTTTGCTCAATATTCACGGAGGAATACCATGTCGCATATTAACTACAACCATCTCTATTACTTCTGGCAGGTCTATCGGGAAGGCTCGATTGTCGGCGCCGCGGACGCGCTCTACCTGACGCCGCAAACCATCACCGGCCAGATTAAGGCGCTGGAGGAGCGGCTGCAGGGCAAGCTCTTCAAGCGCAAGGGCCGGGGGCTGGAGCCTACTGAGCTCGGCGAGCTGGCGTTTCGCTACGCCGATAAAATGTTCACGCTCAGCCAGGAGATGCTGGATACCATCAACTATCGCAAAGAGTCGAACCTGCTGTTTGACGTCGGCGTGGCGGATGCGCTTTCCAAGCGGCTGGTGAGCGGCGTGCTGGATGCGGCGGTGGTCGAAGATGAGCAAATCCACCTGCGCTGCTTTGAGTCAACCCACGAGATGCTGCTGGAGCAGCTGAGCCAGCACAAGCTCGACATGATTATCTCCGACTGTCCGGTGGACTCCACCCAGCAGGAGGGGCTGTTCTCGGTAAAAATTGGCGAGTGCGGGGTGAGCTTCTGGTGCCTCAATCCGCCGCCGGCCCGGCCTTTTCCCGCCTGTCTCGAAGAGCGGCGCCTGCTGATCCCCGGTCGTCGCTCGATGCTCGGCCGCAAGCTGCTCAACTGGATCAATTCACAGAATCTGAATATTGAAATTCTCGGCGAGTTTGACGATGCCGCGCTGATGAAGGCATTTGGCGCCTCGCACAATGCTATTTTTGTGGCGCCGACGCTGTATGCGCAGGATCTTTACATCGATGACAATATCGTGGAGATAGGCAGGATTGATAACGTGATGGAGGAGTACCACGCTATCTTTGCCGGACGCATGATCCAGCACCCGGCGGTGCAGCGTATCTGCAATCGCGATTACAGCGCGCTGTTTACACCCGCCAAATAACAGGCATAAAAAAACCCGCGTTAAGCGGGTTTTTCACAAAGCGTCAACGAAGCGGCGATTAAGCCAGTTTGCTGATCTGTGCAGTCAGGTTTGCTTTATGACGTGCAGCTTTGTTTTTATGGATCAGGCCTTTAGCAGCCTGACGATCCACGATCGGTTGCATTTCGTTAAATGCTTTCAGCGCAGCAGCTTTGTCGCCAGCTTCGATGGCTGCGTATACTTTCTTAACGAAAGTACGCATCATAGAACGGCGGCTAGCGTTGTGTTTGCGAGCCTTTTCAGACTGAACGGCGCGCTTCTTAGCTGATTTGATATTAGCCAAGGTCCAACTCCCAAATATGATCTATATGGACAATTCAAAGGCCGAGGAATATGCCCTCTTAGCCTTCTTTTGTCAATGGATTTGTGCAAATAAGCGCCGTTAATGTGACAACGCTTGGTTACGTATTGATGGCGCAAGATTCTAACAGCTTGTATGCGTCGAATACAGCTTTTCCGCCATAAAAAATCGTAGCGGTTCGGGGTTTTTCATGGCGTTTGCACTGAGATGAATGAAATCCTTGCATCTTTGCCGATTGAATTACAATCGTCGGTTAACGAAGCATCCTGTACAAGGTATACTTTGACGATTTTCACTGTTTTGAGCCAGACATGAAGCTGATACGCGGCATATACAACTTTGATCGAATCCCGCGCGGATGCGTGCTGACCATTGGCAACTTTGATGGCGTGCATCGCGGGCATCAGGCATTACTCCAGCGCTTGCAGGTTGAAGGGCGCGAGCGTGGACTGCCGGTAGTAGTGATGATTTTTGAGCCGCAGCCGCTGGAGATGTTCGCGATGGACCACGCGCCTGCGCGCCTGACGCGCCTGCGTGAAAAGGTTCGCTATCTGCGCGAAAGCGGCGTGGACTATGTGCTGGTCATCCGTTTTGACCGCCGTTTCGCCGCCCTCACCGCGCAGGAGTTTATCAGCGATCTGCTGGTCAAGCGCCTGGGCGTGCAGTTCCTTGCGGTTGGCGACGACTTCCGCTTTGGCGCTGGTCGCGAAGGGGATTTCTTGCTATTACAGAAGGCGGGCGCTGAATTTGGCTTTGATGTCACCAGCACCCACACCTTCTGCGAAGGCGGTCTGCGTATCAGCAGCACGGCGGTGCGTCAGGCACTGGCCAGCGACGATCTGGCACTGGCGGAAACCCTGCTCGGCCATCCTTTTATCATTTCAGGACGCGTGGTTCACGGCGATGAGCTGGGGCGCACTATTGGGTTTCCAACGGCGAACTTGCCGCTGCGCCGCCAGGTCTCCCCGGTGAAAGGCGTGTATGCCGTGGAAGTGGCCGGGCTCGGCGATAAGCTGCTGCCCGGCGTTGCCAACATCGGCACGCGCCCCACGGTGTCCGGCGTGCGCCAGCAGCTGGAAGTCCACCTGCTGGACGTTGTAATGGACCTCTACGGTCGCCATATAGATGTGATACTGCGTAAAAAAATACGCAACGAGCAGCGATTTGCCTCACTTGATGAGCTTAAAGCGCAAATCGCTCGCGATGAATTAACGGCCCGCGACTATCTCGGCCTGTCAAACCCGGCGTAATGCCAACGTTATAAATACGGAAACGAGAATCTGATGAGTGACTATAAATCAACCCTGAATTTGCCGGAAACAGGGTTCCCGATGCGCGGCGATCTCGCCAAGCGCGAGCCGGGAATGCTGGCCCGCTGGACTGATGATGACCTGTACGGCGTCATCCGCGCGGCGAAAAAAGGCAAAAAAACCTTCATTCTGCATGACGGCCCTCCCTATGCGAATGGCAGCATTCATATTGGTCACTCTGTAAACAAGATTCTGAAAGACATTATTATAAAGTCCAAAGGCCTGTCGGGTTACGACTCCCCGTACGTCCCGGGCTGGGACTGTCACGGTCTGCCTATCGAGCTAAAAGTGGAGCAGGAGTACGGCAAGCCGGGCGAGAAGTTCACCGCCGCCGAATTCCGCGCCAAGTGCCGCGAATATGCCGCCGCCCAGGTTGACGGGCAGCGCAAAGACTTTATCCGCCTGGGCGTGCTCGGCGACTGGTCGCGTCCTTACCTGACCATGGACTTCAACACCGAAGCCAACATCATTCGCGCGCTGGGTAAAATCATCGGCAATGGCCACCTGCATAAAGGCGCCAAGCCGGTGCACTGGTGCATCGACTGCCGCTCGGCGCTTGCGGAAGCGGAAGTGGAGTACTACGACAAAACGTCTCCTTCCATCGACGTAGCCTTCCAGGCGGTCGATCAGGATGCAGTGAAAGCCAAATTCGGCATAACCTCGGTCAGCGGCCCGATTTCTCTGGTTATCTGGACCACCACCCCGTGGACCCTGCCGGCGAACCGCGCTATCTCGCTGTCGCCGGAATTTGACTACGCGCTGGTACAGGTTGAAGGCCAGGCGCTGATCCTCGCTAAAGATCTGGTAGAGAGCGTGACCAAACGTATCGGCGTGGCCGACTACCGTATCCTGGGCGAAGTGAAAGGCGACGCGCTGGAGCTGATGCGCTTTAAGCATCCGTTCCTCGATTTTGACGTTCCGGCGATCCTTGGCGATCACGTGACGCTCGATGCCGGTACCGGCGCGGTTCATACCGCCGGCGGCCACGGCCCGGACGACTACACCATCAGTCTGAAATACGGTCTGGAAATCGCGAATCCGGTTGGTCCGGACGGCGCTTACGTGCCCGGCACGTACCCGGCGCTGGACGGCATCAACGTATTCAAAGCCAACGACATCATCGTAGATATCCTGCGCCAAAGCGGCGCGCTGCTGCATCTGGAGAAGCTGGTTCACAGCTATCCGTGCTGCTGGCGCCACAAAACGCCGATCATCTTCCGCGCCACGCCGCAGTGGTTTATCAGCATGGATCAGAAGGGCCTGCGCACGCAGTCGCTGTCTGAAATCAAAAGCGTGCAGTGGATCCCGGACTGGGGCCAGGCGCGCATTGAGTCGATGGTCGCTAACCGCCCGGACTGGTGTATCTCCCGCCAGCGCACCTGGGGCGTGCCGATGTCGCTGTTCGTGCATAAAGAGACGCACGAGCTGCATCCGCGCACCCTGGAGCTGATGGAAGAAGTAGCCAGGCGCGTTGAAGTGGACGGCATCCAGGCGTGGTGGGATCTCGACCCGCGCGACATCATGGGCGACGACGCTGACGTGTATGAGAAGGTGCCGGATACGCTGGACGTCTGGTTCGACTCGGGATCGACGCACGCGTCGGTAGTTGACGTGCGCCCGGAATTTGCCGGCCACGCGGCGGACATGTACCTGGAAGGTTCTGACCAGCACCGCGGCTGGTTTATGTCCTCCCTGATGATCTCCACGGCGATGAAAGGCAAGGCGCCTTACCGTCAGGTGCTGACCCACGGCTTCACCGTGGACGGTCAGGGCCGCAAGATGTCCAAATCCATCGGCAACACCGTGTCGCCGCAGGACGTGATGAACAAGCTGGGCGCCGATATCCTGCGCCTGTGGGTGGCTTCTACCGACTATACCGGCGAAATGGCGGTCTCCGACGAGATCCTCAAGCGCGCCGCCGACAGCTACCGCCGCATCCGCAATACTGCGCGCTTCCTGCTGGCGAACCTGAACGGCTTCAATCCTGAAACCGATATGGTCAAGCCGGAAGAGATGGTGGTGCTGGATCGCTGGGCGGTGGGCTGCGCCAAAACCGCGCAGGAAGATATCCTGAAGGCCTACGAGTCTTACGATTTCCACGAAGTCGTACAGCGCCTGATGCGCTTCTGCTCGATCGAAATGGGCTCTTTCTATCTCGATATCATCAAGGATCGTCAGTACACCGCTAAAGCGGACAGCATTGCCCGCCGCAGCTGCCAGACCGCGCTGTACCACATCGCGGAAGCGCTGGTGCGCTGGATGGCGCCGATCATGTCCTTTACCGCCGACGAAATCTGGGGCTACCTGCCGGGCGATCGCGAGAAGTACGTCTTTACCGGCGAATGGTACACCGGCCTGTTCGGGCTGGCAGAAACGGAAGCCATGAACGACGCTTTCTGGAGCGATCTGCTGAAAGTGCGCGGCGAAGTGAACAAGGTGATTGAGCAGGCGCGCGCTGACAAGAAACTCGGCGGCTCGCTGGAAGCAGCGGTAACGCTGTACGCCGAGCCAGAGCTGGCCGCGAAGCTGACGGCGCTCGGTGACGAGCTGCGCTTTGTGTTGCTGACCTCTGCCGCCGCAGTGGCGGACTACGGCGATGCCGCAGGCGACGCGCAGCAGAGCGAACTGCTGAAAGGGCTGAAAATTGCTCTGCAGAAAGCCGTTGGTGAGAAGTGCCCGCGCTGCTGGCACTACACCACCGATATCGGCCAGGTGGCGGGTCACGCAGATATTTGCGTCCGCTGTGTCAGCAACGTCGCCGGTGACGGCGAAAAACGTAAGTTCGCCTGATGAGCCACTCTCTTTCTCAAAGCGGCCTGCGCTGGCTGTGGCTGGTTGTAGTGGTGCTGATTGTTGACCTCGGCAGCAAATACCTGATCCTCCAGCATTTTATGCTGGGGGATACCGTGTCGCTGTTTCCGTCGCTCAATCTGCACTACGCCCGTAACTACGGCGCGGCTTTCAGCTTCCTGGCGGACAGCGGCGGCTGGCAGCGCTGGTTTTTTGCCGGCATCGCTATCGGCATCTGCGTCATTCTGACGGCGCTGATGTACCGCTCGAAGGCGACGCAGAAGCTGAACAATATCGCCTATGCGCTGATCGTAGGCGGCGCGCTGGGCAACCTGTTTGACAGGCTGTGGCACGGCTTCGTGGTCGATATGATTGACTTCTACGTCGGCAACTGGCACTTCGCCACCTTCAACCTCGCCGATACCGCAATCTGCATCGGTGCGGCGCTGGTGGTGCTCGAAGGCTTTCTGCCGAAAGCCGCAGTGAAAAAACAGGCGTAAGCCACATGGCCGGGCCGCACATGTCGCGAGCCCGGCCTACGATAATCGCGCTATCTGCGTGTCCGGCTCCGGCCGGCGGGCAGGTAGCGTAAAATTTTAGAGCTAACCTGCATGTCTAAATCTGTACAGAGCAACAGCGCGGTGCTGGTCCACTTCTCGCTCAAGCTTGATGATGGTTCTACCGCCGAGTCTACCCGCAACAACGGTAAGCCGGCCCTGTTTCGCCTCGGCGATACCTCCCTGTCGGAAGGCCTTGAGCAACAGCTGCTCGGTCTGAAAGCGGGAGATAAGAAGGCGTTCGCCCTCGAACCCGATGCGGCGTTCGGTACGACCAGCCCGGATCTGGTGCAGTATTTCTCACGCCGCGAGTTTATGGATGCCGGCGAGCCAGAAATTGGCGCTATTATGCTGTTTACCGCGATGGACGGCAGCGAAATGCCGGGCGTCATCCGCGAAATTAACGGCGACTCGATCACCGTTGATTTTAACCACCCGCTGGCCGGGCAGACGGTCCACTTTGATATTGAAGTGCTGGAAGTCGATCCGGTACTGGAGGCCTGAAATGCAGATCCTGTTGGCTAACCCGCGCGGCTTCTGCGCCGGTGTAGACCGCGCTATCAGCATTGTTGAAAACGCGCTGCAGATTTTCGGCGCGCCTATCTACGTTCGCCACGAAGTGGTCCATAACCGCTATGTGGTGGATACCCTGCGCAAGCTCGGTGCCATCTTTATTGAACAGCTTGCTGAAGTGCCCGACGGCGCGATCCTGATCTTTTCCGCCCACGGCGTTTCACAGGCGGTGCGCAACGAAGCCAAAGGCCGCGATCTCACCGTCTTTGATGCCACCTGCCCGCTGGTTACCAAAGTGCATATGGAAGTGGCGCGCGCCAGCCGCCGGGGTGAAGAGTCGATTCTGATTGGCCACGCGGGCCACCCGGAAGTGGAAGGCACCATGGGCCAGTACAGCAACCCGAAAGGGGGCATGTATCTCGTGGAGTCCCCGGAAGACGTCTGGAAACTGCAGGTCAAAAACGAAGAGCGGCTGTCGTTTATGACGCAGACCACGCTGTCGGTGGATGACACTTCCGATGTTATCGACGCCCTGCGCCAGCGCTTCCCGAAAATCGTCGGGCCGCGCAAAGATGATATCTGCTACGCCACCACCAACCGGCAGGAAGCGGTACGCGATCTTGCTCAGCGCGCCGATGCGGTGCTGGTTGTAGGATCGAAGAATTCCTCGAACTCTAACCGGCTGGCGGAGCTAGCCCAGCGCATGGGCAAAGCGGCGTTTCTGATTGACGATGCCAGCGACATTCAGCCCGAGTGGGTCGAGAATGCCGCCTGCGTCGGCGTTACCGCCGGTGCCTCCGCGCCGGATATTCTGGTGCAGAACGTTATTAAGCGCCTGCAGGCGCTGGGCGGCGGCGAGGCTATTCCGCTGGAAGGCCGCGAAGAAAATATTGTTTTCGAAGTGCCGAAAGAGCTGCGCCTCGATATCCGCGAAGTCGAATAATCTCTGTTGTGCCGGTCGCCTCTGACCGGCATTTTTTTTACCGCGTCCATTTCCGTTCTTTTCGCCATTTCCCCAGGCTAAACGCGGCACTATAACCGGGCGTCGTGAAAAGCCGCTGGTCACCATTAAATCCCCGCTTTAGGATGGAATCTCAGGCTTTTTAAGGAGGAACTATGCCGCTACCGATTATCCTGGATACCGATCCGGGCATTGACGATGCCGCCGCGATTGCCGCAGCGCTCTTCTCCCCGGCGCTGGATCTGCAGCTTATCACCACCGTCGCCGGCAATGTGTCGGTGGAGAAAACCACCCGCAACGCTCTGCAGCTGCTGCACTTCTGGCAGGCCGACGTGCCCGTTGCTCAGGGCGCGAGTACGCCGCTGCTGCGCCCCGCGCGCGATGCCGCCTACGTTCACGGCGAGTCCGGCATGGAAGGTTATCCTTTCGTCGAGCACCGGCGCCAGACGCTGGATAAACCGGCCCTGCTGGCGATAAGGGATGCGCTGATTAACGCACCGGAGCCGGTAACGCTGGTGGCTATCGGCCCGCTGACCAATATCGCCCTGCTGCTGATTCAGTATCCCGCCTGCCGGGAGAAAATTCGCCGGCTGGTGATTATGGGCGGCTCGGCCGGACGGGGCAATTTTACCCCTACCGGCGAATTTAATATCGCCATCGATCCTGAAGCCGCCGCGCGGGTATTCGCCAGCGGACTGGAGATCGTGATGTGCGGGCTTGATGTCACCAATAAAGCGGTGCTTGCCCCCGAGTTTCTTGCCTCGCTGCCCGGGCTAAACCGCACCGGTAAAATGCTCCATGCACTGTTTAGCCACTACCGCAGCGGCAGCATGAGCACCGGGCTACGGATGCACGATCTGTGTGCCATTGCCTGGCTGGCACGCCCGGAGCTGTTTACCCTGAAACCATGCTTTGTGGCGGTAGAAACCGAAGGGCGCTGGACTGCGGGCACGACGGTGGTGGATATCGATGGTCGCTACGAGCAGCCCGCCAACGTGCAGGTGGCGCTGGATCTGGACGTGGAAGGTTTTCGCGGCTGGGTGGCGGAAGTGCTGGCGCTGGCGCCGTAATATTGTGTGATCTGCAGCGCATAGCGAGCCCGAGATTAGCGGATTAATCGATTAATCTGCTAATCTCTTCCTGTTGTTCTCCTCGGGCGGAGACAAAATTATGGATCCTTTCTTTAAACAGCCGTCGCTTGTTGACTGGCTGACGGGCGCGTTTACACATCATCCGCTTTTACGCAAGTCTACCACTACTGCCGATCTTGCTGAAATATTTGCAGACGGTGCCGCGTGGCAGAATATGGACCCAAAACAGGTCATTTATACTGTTGAGGTGCTGGACACTTCAGCGGCTGAAGGCGCGCTTTTTACCGGCGTCACGCACCTGAATCCGGGAAAAGTGGGAGATGAATTCTTCATGACCCGCGGCCACTATCATGCCCGCAGAGAGCAGGGGGAAGTCTATTTTGGTCTGCGCGGCAAGGGGCTTTTGCTGCTGCAAAATGAAGAGGGTGGCGCTACGCTGGAGACGGTATCTCCAGGGTCAGTGCATATCATTCCCGGTTTCACCGCACATCGCTTAATCAATACCGGTGCCGATATCTTGTCCGCGTTGGCCGTGTGGCCCGCGATTGCCGGGCACGACTATGCGGCGCTCGGTCAGGGATTTTCTCTGCGGGTGAAGGAGATCGACCACCAGGTCAAGGTGATCCGCTATGACTGACTATGGGCTCGATATGGCTATTAACCACGCGCCGTTGGGTTTTTGCTACGGCGAGGACGTCACAGGACCCATGCCGGAAATACGCTATCTCGATCAGATTCGATCTTCGCTGCGAGATCCGCACTGTCACGGACCTGGGGAAGTGTATGCCATCGCGATGGACGTCGCTCGTATTCAGGATCGCGAAGAGCTGCAAAAAAGGATGCTACTGTTTGGGGTGGTCACTTATGCCGCCGGGCAGCTGGGAGAAGAGCCTATTCGCAGCCAGGGACATATTCACCGCATCAGTCAGCACAGCGGCTGGTCGCCGCCGGAACTGTATGAGATCTGGCAGGGAAAGGCGATTATTTACATGCAGGAGCGGGTAGATAACGATCCGGGACGCTGCTTTGCGGTAGTGGCCGCTCCAGGAGATAAAGTCCTGGTCCCCCCTGGCTGGGGACATGCCACGATCTCTGCCGATCCGCTGGTGCCGCTAACATTCGCCGCATGGTGCGATCGGGAATATGGTTTTGAGTATGAGAAAGTTCGGGCGCACAAGGGACTGGCGTGGTATCCCTTGATGCAGGATGGGCAGGTCATCTGGCTGCATAACAAACACTATGCGCCAGGGCGGTTGCAGGTTATCAGAGCGCGTGAGTATGCTGAGTTCGGGATTACTGCAGCACCGATTTACAGCCAGTTCATTACCGACCCTGAAAGACTTCAGTTTATCTCCCGGCCTGACAAAGTCGCGAAGCAGTGGCAAAACTTTCAGCCTTAAGAAACCGGGGCCAGACGGCCCCGGCGAGTGCATTAGCCTGTAAACAGGCCGCTGGAAACGCCTGCGGCAGCCAGCACCAACAGTAAAACCATCGCTTTTACCGGTGAAACACCGCGTTTTGCCATCAGATACCAGGTCCCAAGCACCACCAGCAATGGTAGAAGCTGTGGGAATATCCCATCCAGCATCTGCTGGACATGAATATTGACGCCATCTTTGGTTATAAACTCCAGCCCGGTGTCCAGTTTTACGTAGCTGGCCGCGACGCCTCCCATAACAAAGACACCCAGCAGCGACAGAGCCTCACGCAGGCGGGTTGATTTGCTGCTGACCAGCATCTCAACCGAACCCGACCCCATCTGATAGCCTTTGAGAAACAGAAACCACGTTCCGGGAAGGATAATAGCCAGCCAGGCGATACAGTAAAACAGAGGCCCTAAGATGTTGCCGCCGGCAGCAAGCGCCATCCCGATACTCAGCAGTATAGGGATAAGCATTCCGGGGATCATTGAGTCGCCGATGCCCGCAATCGGGCCCATCAGGCCGACTTTCAACGTGTTGATTGTTTCGCCATCAATGGGTTCGCCGTTGGCTTTCTTCTCTTCCAGACCGAGCGTCATACCGTTAACGATGGCGCCAATCTGCGGTTCCGTATTGTAAAAGGAAGCGTGGCGGCGCAGCATTTCTTTGCGCTGGTCAGCATCCGGATACAGTTTTTTAGCGACCGGTAGCATACTCAGGCAGAACCCGAACGACTCCAGCCGTTCGAAGCTCATTGAGGATAAATTGTGCATCATCCATGCTCGCCAGCAGCGGCGCAGATCTTTACGGGTTAATTTACGCTCTTCCATCAGAATTCATCCTCATCGTCAGCCACTGTCGCTGACGTTCTCGTCTGCGGCGCTTCCGGCTTGTAGTTATAGTGAATGAGCGACAGCAGGGCGCCAACGATCACCAGAGCGACCATGTTGAGCTTGAGGAACACAATGCATACGAAGCCCACCAGGAAGTAGATCAGCATGGTGTAATCTTTGATTATCTGCTTTAGCAGAATCGCGATGCCCACTGCCGGGAGAATACCGCCCAGCACATTCATGGTGGAGAGAACCACTTTCGGCAGGCTGTCCATAAAACCGCTAATGTACTGGGCGCCAAAGTAGACGGCAATAAAGGTTGGGATAAAGCGCAGCAGGAAGCTGGTGACCTGCGGCCAGACTGCGCTGTTAAGATAAATACCGCGCTCGTCGCCGCGCTCCAGAGCATTATCGGCTCGGTGGTTCCAGAATGAGTTCAGCACCAGCAGGATATTGAACAGAATCGTACCTGCAATACCGATAGTGGCCGCCAGTGCAACCGCAACCTCCGGCCCTTTACCTGAAAGGATGCCCAGCGCGATGGCCGGCCAGGCCACGAAATTCAGGTCGGCAGGCATGGAGCCGCCGGGGGTCACCATTGCGATATACACAGCCTGAACCGCGACGCCTATCATGATCCCGGTTTTGATATCTCCCAACACGAGTCCTACCAGCATGCCCGAGACCAGCGGCCGGGTAATCAGATACCAGCCTCCGCTGATTCCCAGCAGCCAGGGCGTGCCGAGCGCGCCCAGATAGCAGAGTATGCCAATGACTGTTGCTTCAATAATCATCGCCCGTTCCTTATTTTATTTTCTGACGCGCATCCAGCCAGCTGTAGCTGCTGGAATCCGGCACCAGTCTGAATTCAATCTGGTGGCCCTGCGCGCTCAGCCAGTCAAAGGCTTCTCGCTCTTCTGCAGTCACGGACTGGTTAGGACCAATCGTGGTGGTATTTGCGCGAGCGCTCATCGGACCGACATTAATTTTCCCGTTGCTGTTTTCAAGACTGATACCGGCCTGTTCAAGTAGCTGGAGAGTGACGGGCGATTTGCCGATGATGAAGTAGCGTTTTTCACTGGCAATCACCTTTGGTAATTTTTCAATGGCCGTGCGGGTGCTGAATAGCCACACTTTGGTATCTGAAACCGCGCCTTTCATTACCGAGGAGAGTAGTGGGTCGGCAGCAACAGCATCGTCTATCGCCACGATACCATCGCAGGGAAGCTCTTTTGCCCAGCGCGTAACGAGCTGGCCATGAATGACGCGATCGTCAATACGTACAAATGAAATGCTCATAACGGGCTCCTTAAAAATCGTCTGATTCTGTCGTAACGACGGGTGTGGCGTGGACTAACGTAGGCTGCGTAAGCGCCAGCAGCTGCGAGGCCGCTTCTTTTATGTCAGTTAAATCGTGAATATCGTCGGTTTGCAGCAGCATCGGCAGATTGACGCCGCCGAGTACTGCTACTGCCGGTGCCGTTTTCGGGTTAAAGGCATACTGGCAGGCCACGTTCCACGGCGTACCGCTTTGCATGTCGCAGAGCACCAGAACGCCGTCTGCATCCTTTGATGCCGCTTCCAGCGCCTGTGCAAAGTCGCGTTTGAAACCTTCGATACCAGTTTCTCCCGTCAGCGTCACCGCACAGCAGTGGGGTAGCGCGCCGTAGACCATGACGGCGCTTTCCAGCATGGCTTTTGCCATTGGTCCGTGAGAGGCCACAATAATGTTGATCATCGCTTATCCCCTTACCCAGGCTTTCACGGTAGCCAGTTGCTGACCAACGCCTTTGCCCCACGGCGTAATTCGATATTCGCCAACGGCAGCTGGAATAATGAAAGTTTCCGCATAGTGGACAACAAAAGGTTCAAACGAGCCGGTAGGGCTTTCGACCCGGGCCTCCGCGCCCTCAACCAGGTTCAACACGTTAACGCCGCCTCCTGTGTGGTGAGTCACTGGTGCGGTAAACCAGTGTCGGCGAGTTTCGATAAACTCCCGCTCGTGCAGACCGGTACGCTCTTCCCGCCAGCCTTCACCTTCATCCACGGGCTCAATGTGGTTGACCAAATGCTGGTGAACCCACTGCGTATCTCTTTGCCAGTCGATAACCTGTTCTCCGTGATCGAGATGCACCGGACGAGGCTGGCCATCGAGGCCGAGACGTTCCCAGTCCCACAGCTTGAAGGTGAAAATGTAGGGGGTTGCGCTAATCTCCAGCACCATCGTGCCGCTCCCGGAGCAGTGCACCGTACCGGCGGGGATCAAAAAGTGATCGTGCTTGCGGGCCGGGATCTGGTTAACAAAGCGGGCATCATCAAATGCCTTTTCGCCGCGCGCGGCCTGGCGAAGATCGTCAAGCATGGCCTGAGGCTCGGTACCTGTTTTTGTGCCTAGATACACCACCGCATCCGGTTCGGCATCAAGGATGTAGTAGCTCTCATCCTGGGTGTAGTGCATACCGAACTGCTGCTGGATATAGTCGGTCAAAGGGTGGACCTGAAAGCTCAGGTTTTGCCCTCCGATGGTATCCAGGAAGTCAAAGCGGATAGGGAATTCTGAGCCAAAGCGAGCATGCACCTTTTCCCCCAACAGTTCGCGAGGGTGTAAAAGCACCAGATCCAGAGAGGGGATCTCGACCCGCACATCGCCAAACCGCATCAGCAGGCTGTTTTCCTCGGGCACGCAGTCGAAACACCATGCGTAGTTTGGTTTTGTGGGATCGAGATCGAATTTTTCTTTCATCCATTGGCCACCCCAGACGCCGGGGTCGAAGAATGGGACCACGCGGAAGGGGCGCTGAGCCGCTTGTTCTAGCCCGGCACGTAGCGCTGAACCGCTAATCATGGATGGCGCATGGGCCAAAGTCGTGTCCAGCAGGAAGTCACAGCGTGCGAGGAGCGGCGTTTTATGGCGATCGAAAACCCGCCATTCAATGAAAAAAGCACGTTTATAGCGGCGCAGGATATCTTCCTGTTGGTTGTTCACGCCCCAGTTGCCGAGCTCTCCCTGACGCATTCGCTGCTGAATCTCCCAACGGGGCATATCGGCATAAACCAGTACGTCACCGGGATGAACGAGGGCTGCACCGGATCCATAAATAATCACCAATCCTTCAGGAATATCGGTAACTTGCTGACGCAATGCGTCCAGTTTTTCGGCATTAAAAAACTCGTGCAGCTGGTGGCATGAGAGTACGCCAAATACCCGATCGTCAGTCAGGTTACGTGCAAGCATAGTGTGGATGGCTTCTTCATTGCGTCGCGCGCTTTCAGCATTTATTAACAGCGCTGGCTTAAACTGACTCAGAAGATATTGTTCAAGTTCTGCCAGCCGCACGCCCGGATAGCAGTCGATAGTCAGTACTGTCTTTGCTGCTCCGGTAACCTTGCTGGTGAGGGCTGAAAAGGTGGCGTCCCAGCCACAAAAAGCCTGATGGTTATACCCCTTTACAGAAATTACAGGGAATTTGTCATAGGAAGTTGTTGTCATTTTCTTTCTCCATGTTGTTATTTTTAGCTTAATCGATTAACCGATGTGTATCAGCTTGGTTAACGCGATTAACCTGACAAAACAGAGTGAAATAGGGCGTTTTGATGGGAGACTGTGAAGTTCCTCACAGGGAAATGTGCAAATTGAAGGTTATTCGATTAATCTAAAAACGAAATGAGGAGGGATGATGACTACAGTAACTCTGGCGCAGGTGGCTGAACGTGCGGGTGTATCAACCGCAACAGTTTCCATGGTCCTGCGAAATCGCGGACGAATATCTCAGGCAACCCGGGAAAGAGTTCTTAAAGCGCTCGATGACTCGGGTTATGTCTATAACCAGACTGCAGCTAATCTGCGTAACCGAAGCAGTAATCAGGTTGGCCTTCTGCTGCATGATATTACGAACCCCTTTTACAGCGAGATGACTGCCGGGCTAAGCCATGAAATGGAGCGCCACGATCTGCTGCTGTTTCTGGCCAACAGCGAGGAGTCGGAAGAGCGGCAGCAGAAATTTCTCGATTCCCTGATGCGTAATAGCGCCTGCGGCATGGTGCTCTGCGCGGCACGCAAAACGCCTCAGGCTTTTTTTGAAAGTCTAAAGCGGCGCAAAATTCCCGCAATCATGGTTGTGCGCCCGCTCAGCGACCCTGATTTCGATTTTGTAGGGACGGACAACTTCCTCGGTACGCAGATGGCAACGGCTCATTTACTCAAGCTGGGGCACCACAATATTGCGTTTATCGGCGGCAGCCAGAGCTCGGGAACCCGGGCGCAGCGAATTGGCGGCTTTACCAGCAAACTGCTTGAGCACGGGATTTCCCCGGACTCGCGCTGGCTCGTGACCTGTCAGGCTTCACAAAGCGATGGTGCGCGCGTGGCGGAGGCCCTTTTTAGCGCCTTTCCGCAGATAACTGCTGCTGTATGCTATCAAGATGTTGTTGCACTCGGTGTGATGCAGGCTCTGCGTAAAATGGATCGCGACGTGGGGCGGGATTTTTCCCTGGTTGGCTTTGATGACATAACGGAGGCTGCACTGGTACAGCCGGGGCTAACCACCATTTCGGTTGCGGCAAAAGAGATAGGCCGTAAAGCAGGAGAGCTGCTGTATAGCAGAATTCAGGGTAATGATGAGCCGCCCAAGCGCATTATCTTACCGCCGGCGCTGGTGATTCGGGAATCATGCGGTTTTCGCTAATCGCCTATGCCTTTTACTGATATTACTGCCGGTGTAACAGTAAATTCTAATTATGAACGCATTGGAGTAGCGGGCACCGCCGGTGCTGGTTACTCTGAATTCGATTAACACTATTTTAACCAAGAGAATAGATATGCAAGATGGACACATCCGCGTCGCCATTGCGGGCGCGGGCGGACGTATGGGGCGCCAGCTAATTCAGGCTGCCGCGCAGCTTGACGGCGTGGTGCTGGGCGCGGCGCTGGAACGTGAAGGATCGTCGCTGGTTGGCGTCGACGCCGGCGAGCTGGCCGGTATTCCGGCCACCGGTGTTACGGTGCAGAGCAGTCTTGAGGCAATCAAAGATGACTTCGACATCTTTATTGATTTTACCCGCCCGGAAGGAACGCTGAACCACCTGGCGTTCTGCCGCGCGCACGGCAAAGGCATGGTGATTGGCACCACCGGCTTTGACGATGCGGGTAAGCAGGCTATTCGTAACGCAGCGGAAGACATCGCCATCGTCTTCGCGGCCAACTTTAGCGTCGGCGTTAACGTCATGCTGCGGCTGCTGGAGAAAGCCGCGAAGGTAATGGGCGACTATACCGACATTGAGATTATTGAAGCGCACCACCGGCACAAAGTGGATGCGCCGTCGGGCACCGCGCTGGCGATGGGCGAGGCCATTGCCGGTGCGCTGGATAAAGATCTCAGCGAGTGTGCGGTCTACAGCAGGGAAGGGCACACCGGCGAGCGCGTGCCCGGCACTATCGGCTTTGCCACCGTCCGCGCCGGCGACATCGTGGGCGAGCATACCGCCATGTTTGCAGATATCGGCGAGCGCGTTGAAATTACCCACAAAGCCTCCAGCCGCATGACGTTTGCCAATGGCGCAGTAAAATCCGCACTATGGTTAAAATCAAAAAATAATGGTCTTTTTGATATGAAAGATGTGCTCGATCTTCATAGTTTATAGCAACTTTAACGCTTCGTGATGTGGTTGTGGCAGTCGTTATTGTATTGATTGCAAAGGGCAATAATTTATTGCCCTTTAATTTTATTCCTTTTAGTTTATTTTTATGCTTAAGTCCTTGTTAACATGTTTTTTATAGCGTAATTGCGTTGCGATAATGTGAATTTTGACCATCTGGTCTACTTTTTCCGGCAATGAGGACTTGATTTTCACTTTTGAGGCAGCGCAAGCGTTTACCATCGCCATTTAAAATGTGTTTTTACGCTCTATTGGTGTCTTGAACTGTTAGTTGCCTATAATAATAGTAAAAACCCCCGCTTTACGTTGACTTTTAGCTGGCAGATCTCCAGAATGCCGCCGTTTGCCGAAAATTCGCGGGCAGCAGATTTGCATTGATTCATGTCATAGAAGTGAATTAATATGCAAATAAACCGAGTGAATATTCTCTGGAGGATGTTTTGATTAAGTCAGCGCTTTTGGTTCTGGAAGACGGAACCCAGTTTCACGGTCGGGCCATCGGGGCTACGGGCACGGCGGTTGGGGAAGTCGTTTTCAATACCTCAATGACCGGTTATCAAGAAATTCTCACCGATCCCTCCTACTCCCGCCAAATCGTCACTCTCACCTATCCCCATATTGGTAATGTCGGCACCAACGCCGCCGATGAAGAGTCTTCTCAGGTACACGCACAGGGTCTGGTTATTCGTGACCTGCCGCTGATTGCCAGCAACTACCGCTCAACCGAAGACCTCTCCACCTATCTCAAGCGCCATAACATCGTGGCAATTGCCGACATTGATACCCGCAAGCTGACGCGCCTGCTGCGCGAGAAAGGCGCGCAAAACGGCTGCATTATCGCCGGTGATAATCCGGATGCCGCGCTGGCGCTGGAAAAGGCCAAAGCCTTTCCGGGCCTGAACGGTATGGATCTGGCAAAAGAAGTCACCACCGCAGAGCGATACAGCTGGACCCAGGGAAGCTGGACGCTGGAAGGCGAGCTGCCGGAAGCGACTAAAGAAGACCAGCTGCCATTCCACGTGGTGGCCTACGATTACGGCGCCAAGCGCAACATTCTGCGCATGCTGGTGGATCGCGGCTGCCGCCTGACGGTGGTTCCGGCGAAGACCCCGGCGGAAGACGTGCTGAAGATGAATCCGGACGGCATTTTCCTCTCCAACGGCCCCGGCGATCCGGCACCCTGCGATTACGCCATTAGCGCGATTCAGTCTTTCCTCGAAACCGATATTCCGGTATTCGGCATTTGCCTCGGCCACCAGCTGCTGGCGCTGGCCAGCGGCGCGAAAACTGTGAAGATGAAGTTTGGCCACCACGGCGGCAACCATCCGGTTAAAGATATCGACAATAACGTGGTGATGATCACCGCCCAGAACCACGGTTTTGCGGTTGATGAGGCGTCGATGCCGGCGAACCTGCGCGTAACCCACAAGTCGCTATTCGACGGCACGCTGCAAGGCATTCACCGCACCGACAAGCCGGCCTTTAGCTTCCAGGGCCACCCGGAAGCAAGCCCGGGTCCGCACGACGCCGCGCCGCTGTTTGACCATTTTATCGAACTTATTGAGCTGTACCGTAAGACCGCTAAATAATCAGAACCTGTTTATGCCCTGCTGCGCTCAGGAATAAACAGGTTCTCCGGAGAAAGAAGCTATGCCAAAACGTACAGACATAAAAAGCATCCTGATCCTCGGTGCTGGCCCGATCGTTATCGGCCAGGCCTGCGAATTTGACTACTCCGGCGCTCAGGCCTGTAAAGCCCTGCGCGAGGAGGGCTACCGCGTCATCCTGGTGAACTCAAACCCGGCCACCATCATGACCGACCCGGAAATGGCTGATGCGACCTATATTGAGCCGATCCACTGGGAAGTAGTGCGTAAAATCATTGAAAAAGAGCGCCCGGACGCGGTGCTGCCAACCATGGGCGGACAGACGGCGCTGAACTGCGCGCTGGAGCTGGAGCGTCAGGGCGTACTGGAAGAGTTCGGCGTTACTATGATTGGCGCAACTGCCGATGCCATTGATAAAGCCGAAGATCGCCGCCGCTTTGACGTGGCGATGAAGAAAATCGGTCTCGACACCGCCCGCTCCGGCATCGCGCACACCATGGAAGAGGCGCTGGCGGTAGCAGCCGACGTCGGCTTCCCGTGCATTATTCGCCCCTCCTTTACCATGGGTGGCACCGGCGGCGGTATCGCCTACAACCGCGAAGAGTTTGAAGAGATTTGCGAGCGCGGTCTGGACCTTTCCCCGACCAACGAGCTGCTGATTGACGAATCGCTGATCGGCTGGAAAGAGTACGAGATGGAAGTGGTTCGCGATAAGAACGACAACTGCATCATCGTCTGCTCTATTGAAAACTTCGACGCGATGGGCATTCACACCGGCGACTCCATTACCGTGGCTCCGGCCCAGACCCTGACCGACAAAGAGTATCAAATCATGCGTAACGCCTCGATGGCGGTACTGCGTGAAATCGGCGTCGAAACCGGCGGCTCTAACGTGCAGTTCTCGGTGAACCCGAAAACCGGACGCCTGATCGTTATCGAGATGAACCCGCGCGTCTCCCGCTCTTCCGCACTGGCCTCTAAAGCGACCGGCTTCCCGATTGCTAAAGTCGCGGCCAAGCTGGCGGTAGGTTATACCCTCGACGAGCTGATGAACGACATCACCGGCGGCCGCACCCCGGCCTCTTTTGAGCCGTCTATCGACTACGTCGTCACTAAAATCCCGCGCTTTAACTTCGAAAAATTCGTGGGCGCCAACGACCGCCTGACCACCCAGATGAAATCCGTGGGTGAAGTGATGGCGATTGGCCGCACCCAGCAGGAATCGCTGCAAAAAGCGCTGCGCGGTCTGGAAGTGGGTGCCACCGGCTTTGATCCAAAAGTGAGCCTCGACGATCCGGAAGCGCTGACCAAAATTCGCCGCGAGCTGAAAGACGCGGGCGCAGAGCGTATCTGGTACATCGCCGATGCGTTCCGCGCGGGGTTGTCGGTCGACGGCGTGTTCAACCTGACCAACGTCGACCGCTGGTTCCTGGTGCAGATTGAAGAGCTGGTGCGCCTGGAAGAAAAAGTGGCCGAGGTGGGCATTAACGGCCTTAATGCCGACTTCCTGCGCCAGCTGAAGCGCAAAGGCTTTGCCGACGCGCGTCTGGCGAAGCTGGCGGGCGTGCGCGAAGCGGAGATCCGCAAGCTGCGCGACCAGTACGACCTGCATCCGGTCTACAAGCGCGTGGATACCTGCGCGGCGGAGTTTGCTACCGATACCGCCTACATGTACTCCACCTATGAAGACGAGTGCGAGGCCAATCCGTCCGTTGACCGCGACAAAATCATGGTGCTCGGCGGTGGCCCGAACCGCATCGGCCAGGGGATTGAGTTCGACTACTGCTGCGTTCACGCCTCGCTGGCGCTGCGCGAAGACGGTTACGAGACCATTATGGTCAACTGCAACCCGGAAACTGTCTCCACCGACTACGATACGTCCGACCGCCTGTACTTTGAGCCGGTGACGCTGGAAGACGTGCTGGAAATCGTGCGCATTGAGAAGCCGAAGGGCGTTATCGTGCAGTACGGCGGCCAGACGCCGCTGAAGCTTGCCCGCGCTCTGGAAGCCGCCGGTGTGCCGGTTATCGGCACCAGCCCGGACGCCATTGACCGCGCCGAAGACCGCGAGCGCTTCCAGCAGGCGGTGGACCGCCTCAAGCTCAAGCAGCCGGCCAACGCCACCGTCACCGCCATTGAGCAGGCGGTTGAGAAGGCTAAAGAGATTGGCTATCCGCTGGTGGTGCGCCCCTCCTACGTGCTGGGCGGCCGGGCGATGGAAATCGTCTATGACGAAATCGACCTTCGCCGCTACTTCCAGACCGCGGTCAGCGTCTCCAACGACGCGCCGGTGCTGCTGGATCGCTTCCTTGACGACGCGGTTGAGGTGGACGTTGACGCCATCTGCGACGGCGAAAGAGTGGTGATTGGCGGCATTATGGAGCATATCGAGCAGGCAGGGGTTCACTCTGGCGACTCGGCGTGTTCGCTGCCGGCTTATACCCTGAGCCAGGAGATCCAGGACGTGATGCGCCAGCAGGTGCAGAAGCTGGCCTTCGAGCTGCAGGTGCGCGGCCTGATGAACGTCCAGTTCGCGGTGAAAGATAACGAAGTTTACCTGATAGAAGTTAACCCGCGCGCCGCGCGTACCGTGCCGTTCGTTTCCAAAGCCACCGGCGTGCCGCTGGCGAAAGTGGCGGCGCGCGTGATGGCAGGCCAGACGCTGGCGCAGCAGGGCGTGACCGAAGAGATTATCCCGCCGTACTACTCGGTCAAAGAAGTGGTGCTGCCCTTCAACAAATTCCCGGGCGTTGATCCACTGCTGGGGCCGGAAATGCGCTCTACCGGGGAAGTGATGGGCGTGGGCCGCACTTTTGCCGAAGCGTTTGCCAAAGCACAGCTCGGCAGCAGCTCAACCATGAAAAAATCGGGTCGCGCGCTGCTGTCGGTGCGCGAAGGCGATAAAGAGCGGGTGGTGGATCTGGCGGCTAAGCTGCTCAAGCAGGGCTTTGAGCTGGACGCTACCCACGGCACGGCGGTGGTGCTCGGCGAAGCCGGCATTAACCCGCGTCTGGTGAACAAGGTGCATGAAGGCCGCCCGCACATTCAGGACCGCATCAAGAATGGCGAGTACACCTACATCATCAACACCACCGCGGGCCGCCAGGCTATTGAGGACTCCCGGGTGATCCGCCGCAGTGCCCTGCAGTACAAGGTGCACTACGACACCACGCTGAACGGCGGCTTCGCCACCGCGATGGCGCTCAATGCGGATGCAACCGAGCAGGTTATCTCCGTGCAGGAAATGCACGCCCGCATCGGCAAATAAGCCCCCGGCCCGGCGGTGAATCGCCGCCGGGCTTTCTTCTATCTCCTTCAGAGTCTTCTGCTTTTTAATCCCTCCCTGGCGTATTAGCCTACGCTTAACGCTCAAACAAAAATTTTTTACTGTTAAGCAGGGAGATAACAATGCGTAATAAACTTCTGACCAGCACTATTTTTGCCGCTGCCGCACTGTTTACCGTTGTGGGCTGTTCCTCTAATCAGGCGGTGAAAACCAGCGACGGCAAAACCATTGTCACTGACGGCAAGCCGGAAGTAGATAATGATACCGGGCTGGTCTCTTATGAAAATGCCGAAACCGGCAAAACCGAGCAGATTAACCGTAACCAGGTTAAATCCATGAGCGAGCTGGATAACTAAATGCTCTCTGCAGCGGCCTCGGCCGCTGCATCCGGCAACTCTGTTGCAACGCTCTTTGACGCATATCAAATGTAATTATTTAGGGGTAGGTAACAATCGCGCTCTTCTTACTGGAGAGCAATTATGGAAGACCCCAAAAAAGAGAAAAACGGAACTGCGTTTCCCCTTTCAAGGCGTAATGCCTTAAAAGCAGGATCTTTACTGCTAACCCTGCCTTTTTCATCAATAAAAGCCAGCCGCGCTGCCGATAGTGCGCAGTCTGCCCCTGCGGTGCAGCCGCTGCCGGCGGAACGCGTCGTGGCGACCTGCAGCACCTTTGACTGCGGCGGTAAATGCGATATCCGGGCCCACGTCGCCGGGGGCGTAGTGACACGTATCACCACCCGTCCTGATGATGCGCTGGATCCCGATATGCCTATCATGCGCGCCTGCGTGCGCGGGCGAGGCTACCGCAAGTTCGTCTATCATCCCGATCGCCTGAAATACCCAATGAAGCGCGTGGGCAAGCGCGGGGAAGGCAAGTTCGAGCGCATCAGCTGGGACGAAGCCACGACGTTGATTGCCGACAACCTCAAGCGCATCACGGCGAAATACGGCCCTGAATCCCGCTTCATGCATAACAATACCGCCACCAGCGGCGGCGCGTTCTCCGGCGACGGCATGATGAAGCGGCTGCTGAACCTGACCGGCGGCTATCTGCCCTATTACCACTCCGTCAGCCTCGGCAATACCGCTGCCGCCACACCCTACACCTACGGCGTTGCCGCCAGCGGCAGTTCGCTGGATACCCTGAAAGACACGCCGCTGGTGATCCTCTGGGGACACAACCCAACCGAAACCATTTTTGGCCACACTAACCACTATTTTCAGCAGATGAAGCAGAACGGCACGCGCTTTATCGTGGTGGATCCGCGCTACTCCGATACCGTCTCCTCGCTGGCCGATGAGTGGATCCCACTGCTGCCCACCACCGATAACGCGCTGATGGATGCGATGATGTATGTGATCATCAGCGAAAATCTGCACGATAAAGCGTTTATCGATCGCTACACGCTGGGCTTTGACGAAAGCAGCATGCCCGCGGGCGTGGCGGAGAATGAGTCGCTGGTCGCCTGGCTGATGGGCAAAAAAGACGGCATCGTTAAAACGCCGGAGTGGGCGGAAAAAATCACCCACGTTCCGGCCCAGACGATCCGCCAGCTGGCGCGGGATTACGCCACCACCAAACCGGCAGCGCTGATCCAGGGCTGGGGGCCGCAGCGCCACAACTGCGGCGAGCGCACCGCCCGCGGATCGACGCTGCTGGCGACCATCACCGGCAACGTCGGCGTGAAGGGCGGCTGGGCCGCCGGCTACGGCGGATGCGGCAACCGCAAGTTCACCACCGGCGTTGAGACGCTGGAGAACCCGGTGAAAGAGAAGATCTCAATCATGAACTGGGTGCAGGCGGCGGACGACGCCAGCAAAGTTACCCCGGAAGATGGCCTGGTCGGTGCCGATAAGCTCAAAAGCAATATCCGCATTTTGTTTTCACTGGCGGGAAACTACCTGGCAAACCAGAACCCGGACGTTCACCAGGCCGTGAAGGTGCTGGAAGACGAGAGCAAAATTGAATTTATCGTGGTCAGCGATCTGTACATGAGTCCCAGCGCGAAGTACGCCGATGTGCTGCTGCCTGAAACCAGCTTTATGGAGCGCTGGAATATTGGCGAGAGCTGGGGTACCGGAAGCTACCTGATCCTTTCTGAGAAGCTGATCGAGCCGGAATTTGAGCGGCGCAGCGATTATGAGTGGCAGCGCGAGGTGGCCGCCAAGCTCGGCGTTGAGGCGGCGTTCAGCGAAGGCCGTGATGAAAAGCAGTGGGTTGAGCATATCTGGGAAAACAGCCGCAAAGCCATGCCGGGCGAGAATCTGCCGACCTTTGCCGAACTGCAGGTTACGCGCCGTCATCTGTTCAAAAGCGCTCCGCTGGTGGCTTTTGAGGACAACATTCGCGATCCCGATAATCATCCTTTCCCCACGCCATCCGGAAAAATCGAAATTTTCTCAAAGCGGCTTTACGACATGCAGCACCCGGAGATCCCGGCGCTGTCGCACTACGTGCCGGCCCACGAAGGCCCGGAAGATCCGCTGGTGCAGAAATATCCGCTGCAGCTGATCACCTGGAAAGGAAAAAATCGCGCCAACTCCACCCAGTACGCCAACCCGTGGCTGCAGGAAGTGCAGACTCAGAAGCTGTGGATTAATCCTGACGACGCGCAAAAGCGCGGCATTCGCCAGGGCGACAGCGTGCGCATCCATAACGATCGCGGCATCAGCGTTATCCCGGCGGAGGTGACGCCGCGCATTATGCCGGGCGTCGTCGCCATGCAGGCGGGGGCCTGGTGGCAGCCGGACGAGCAGGGTATCGATCGCGGCGGCTGCGCCAACGTGCTCAGTTCTGCAAGAATTACGGCGCTGGCGAAAGGGAATTCTCATCAAACCATGCTGGTGGAGGTAGTGAAGCATGAGTCAGTTTAAAGAATATGCGCCGGTCAGCGATAAGCAGCTCGGTTTTTATATCGACTCCTCCCGCTGTTCCGGGTGCAAAGCCTGCCAGGTGGCCTGTAAGGATAAAAATAACCTTGAGGTCGGCCAGCGCTTTCGCCGGGTGTACGAAGTGACCGGCGGCGGGTTTGTCGCCACCGGGCAGGGCGGCGTGAAGAACAACGTGTTTGCCTACACGCTCTCTATCTCCTGTAACCACTGTGCGGATCCGATTTGTACTAAAAATTGCCCGACCACCGCGATGCACAAGCGCCCCGGCGACGGCATTGTCAGGGTCAACACCGACAAATGCGTGGGCTGCGGCTACTGCGCGTGGTCGTGCCCCTACGGTGCGCCCCAGCTCGACGAGCGCACCGGGCAGATGTCGAAGTGCGATTTCTGCGTGGATTTACAGGCTCGGGGTGAACAGCCCATCTGTGTCGCAACCTGCCCGCTGGGCGCAATTAAGTTTGGTCCGGTGGACGAGCTGCGCGCGAAGTATGGAACGCTGTGTGACGTCAAGGGATTACCCGATTCGGCGATTACCCATCCTAGCCTGGTGATAACCCCGCATCAGGGCGCCGAAAAAGAGGAGAAGCATCATGCATGAGTGGCCGCTGCTTATATTTACCCTGCTGCTTCAGGGCAGCGTCGGGCTAACGCTGATGCTGACATTTGCGCTGTGCGCCGACAGGCGGCGTTTTAACCGCCGGGTGCTGACGACGCAAAACGTGATGCAGACGCTGTGGGTAATTTGCATCATGGGAGGGCTGGGACTTCTGGCGTCGGTATTCCACCTGGGCTATCCGCTCAACGCTTTTAACGCGCTGCGCCACGTCAGCAGCTCCTGGCTCAGCCGGGAGATCGTTTTTGCCAGCCTGTTTCTCGGCTGTGCGGGATTTGGCCTGCTGCTGGGGCTGTTCAAGGCCGGGCTGTGGCGCGGGCTGGTTCCGCTGGCGCTGCTGGCCGGGCTTATCGATGTCTACTGCATGGGGGCTATTTACATGCACACGTCCGTGGTGACGTGGATGCATGTGAACACCGCCATTATGTTCTTTGGATCGGTGGCCATTGTGGGGCCGGTGCTGGGCGTTGCGCTGCTGCCTGCGGAGGCGATTAAAAAGGCCTCTTTGTTGACGTGGGGGCCGGTTATCGCCATCACCGCAGTTGCGGTGCGCCTGCTGGCGCAGCCTTCCCTGATGGCGTGGCTGAACGAGGCCGCTATGAGCGATGCGCTGACGTTCCCGCACCAGCCGCTGGCGGCTTTCAGCGCCAGCGCCTCGTTGCGCCTGACCGGCTGGTGCCTGTCGGTTGCGGGCGCGCTGCTGTTTGCCTGCGGCGGCTTTAAAGCCCGGCGCGGCTGGCTGATAGCAGGCGGCGCGCTGCTACTGCTGGCGGAAGTGCTGCTGCGCTTTACCTTCTTCAGCATCCGTTAATGCGGCGTTTTTCTCTGTCAGACTCCCCACCGCCGCCGGCGGTGGGCGAGGCCTGCGTCCATCGGCTATACCCGCGTGCGGACTGCCGGGCCTGCATGGATGCCTGTCCCTGCGACGCGATAACTGAGAGCGCGTCCGGCGCTGATATTGACGACGAGCGCTGCCTGCGCTGCGGGCGCTGCCTGTATGTCTGCCCCACCCAGGCGCTGGTGAATATCCCGCCGCCGCTGCGCCACTATCGTTCCGGCCTGCTGGTGGCCCCTTTTTCTCCACTGCCGCCCGAGGTTAGCGAGCTGCTGATCTGGCACGCGCAGTATCACATTCGCGGGGTTGAAATGCTGTCCGATGAGCATCCGCTGTGGATGCTGGCAGTGGCTACCCTGAATATTGAACTGGCCGCGCTCGAAGAACCGGGCTGGCGGATAGTGCCGCCGCCGGAGGCGCAGGTTAACATCGGTCTGCGGCACCTGCTTTCCGCCGGACAGGCGGCAAGCCGCTCTGCGGCTGTTGCGGGCAGCAGCGGCGAAGCGCGGCAGGCGTTCCCGGCCTTTAGCCGGTTTACACCTCAGCTCGATACGGAGCGCTGCCTGCTGTGCGGCGCCTGTGCCCGGGCCTGTCCACAGCAGGCGCTGGTGCAGTTGCCTCAGCAGTTCAGCCTTGAGCCCGCGCGCTGCAGCGGATGCGGTATTTGCGCCGCAGTATGTCCCGCAGAGGCGATTGAGGTAACTGCTGGTATAAGGCCTGCCGAAGTCGTGCAACACGCCACTGAGCCGGCGCGCTGCACAGACTGCAGCCGGTCTTTTTCCCGCTGGCCGGCTCAGGGCTCCCGCTGCCCGCTGTGTGAAAAGCATCCCTACGGCATGCGCGGTTAACCGCGGCTCTTTCCCTCACGGGTCAGACTTCCTTTTCGTTTTTTTCTACAATCAGATACTCTTAATGTGAAATAACTCTCATTAAGAGTCCTTTATGATTTTAATTATTTATGCTCATCCTTATTCGCAGCACTCGCACGCGAACAAGCGCATGATTGAACAGGCAAAGGAAATTGACGGCGTTGAAGTGCGTTCCCTTTATCAGCGCTATCCGGATTTTAATATCGACGTTGCCGCCGAGCAGGAGGCACTTTCCCGCGCCGATCTGATCGTCTGGCAGCATCCAATGCAGTGGTACAGCGTGCCTCCGCTGCTGAAGCTGTGGATCGACAAAGTGCTCTCTCACGGCTGGGCCTACGGCCACGGCGGCACTGCGCTGCATGGCAAAAGTCTGCTTTGGGCGGTAACCACCGGCGGCAGCGAACATCATTTCGAGATCGGGCAGTTTCCCGGATTTGACGTGCTGGCTCAGCCGCTGCAGTCCACGGCAATTTACTGCGGCATGACGTGGCTCCCGCCTTTCGTGATGCACGATACTTTTGTGTGCGACGATGAAACTTTGATGGCAAAAGCGCGCCGCTACCGGCAAACACTGATTGAATGGCAGGAGACGCATCATGGATAGCCATACGCTGATACAGGCGCTAATTTATCTCGGTTCCGCCGCCCTGATCGTGCCAATCGCTATGCGGCTTGGGCTGGGTTCCGTGCTCGGCTACCTTATTGCCGGCTGCATTATCGGGCCCTGGGGGCTGCGTCTGGTAACCGATGCGGAAGCTATTTTGCACTTTGCCGAAATCGGCGTGGTGCTGATGCTCTTTGTTATTGGGCTGGAGCTCGATCCCAAGCGGCTGTGGAAGCTGCGGGTGTCGGTATTCGGCGGTGGGCTGCTGCAGATGGTGCTCTGCGGCGCGGCCATCGGCGGGTTCTGCATTCTGCTGGGGCTCGACTGGAAGATTGCCGAGCTTATCGGCATGACGCTGGCGCTCTCCTCCACGGCGATTGCGATGCAGGCGATGAACGAGCGCAACCTGACCACCTCCCAAATCGGGCGCAGCACCTTCGCGGTGCTGCTGTTTCAGGATATCGCCGCCATTCCGCTGGTGGCGATGATCCCGCTGCTGGCCGCCAGCGGCGCGTCAACCTCGCTGACCGTATTTGCGCTCTCCGCGGCGAAAGTGGCGGGCGCGCTGGTGCTGGTTGTCCTGCTGGGCCGCTACGTCACGCGTCCGGTGCTGCGCTTTGTGGCCCGCTCCGGGCTGCGGGAAGTGTTCAGCGCCGTAGCGCTGTTCCTGGTGTTCGGTTTTGGCCTGCTGCTTGAAGAGGTTGGACTGTCGATGGCGATGGGCGCCTTCCTGGCCGGCGTGCTGCTGGCAAGCTCCGAATACCGCCATGCGCTGGAAAGCGATATTGAGCCTTTCAAAGGGCTGCTGCTGGGACTGTTCTTTATCGGCGTGGGAATGTCTGTGGACTTCGGCACGCTGGTGAATCACCCGCTGCGGATCCTGATTCTGCTGGCCGGTTTCCTGGTGATTAAATTCATCATGCTGTGGCTGATTGCGCGCCCGCTGGGCGTGCCGAAAGCGCAGCGCCGCCTGTTTGCCGCCCTGCTCGGTCAGGGCAGCGAGTTTGCTTTTGTCGTGTTCGGCGCGGCGCAGATGGCGAAGGTCATCGACAGCGACTGGGCGAAAGCCCTGACGCTGGCCGTGGCGCTGTCAATGGCGGCCACGCCGCTGCTGCTGGTGCTGCTGTCGCGGATGGAAAAAGCCTCCAGCGGCCAGGCCCGCGAAGCCGATGAAATAGACGAAGAGCAGCCGCGGGTGATCGTGGCCGGTTTTGGCCGCTACGGCCAGATTGTTGGCCGCCTGCTGCTGGCCAACGGCGTCAAGATGGTCATCCTCGACCACGATCCGGATCACGTGGATACCCTGCGCAAATTTGAGATGAAGGTCTTTTACGGCGATGCAACCCGCGCGGATCTGCTGGAGTCCGCCGGTGCGGCGAAAGCCGAAGTGCTGATCAACGCCATTGACGATCCGAAAGTCAGCCTTGAGCTGACCGAGGCGGCTAAAGAACACTTCCCGAACCTCGAGATTATCGCCCGCGCCCGCGATGTCGAGCACTACATTCAGCTGCGGCACGCCGGGGTGAAAGCGGCTGAACGTGAAACCTTCGAGGGCGCGCTCAAGTCGGGCCGCATGGCGCTGGAGACGCTGGGGCTGGGCGCCTACGAGGCGCGCGAGCGGGCCGATATGTTCCGCCACTTCAACGTCAGGATGGTGGAGGACATGGTAGATGCGTCCGAAAACGATGAAGCTTCGTTTGCTGCGGCGATCAAACGCACCAGCGCCATGCTGACCGGCATCATTAACGAAGACCGCAGCAAGCTTTCGGTGGTTCGCGAGCACGGCTGGCAGGGTACGGAAGAGGGCGTGCACAGCGGAAATCTTGCTGACGAGCCGGAAACAAAACCGTCTGCATAACCGGAACTTAGCGGCGGGGTAATATTTTTTCGTTTTCTTTACGCATCCGGGAGTTGACGAGAGATTATCCTTTCCGTATATACACGTCATCATTCAGGCCGCCTTTATGGCGGCCTTCGTAATCCTGGGCGCCGCGTGCGCCGCAGGCCTGTTTCTGCCGCTGCGTCAGTCCAACCCGAATGAGTTGATGTGCTGCGGCGGCCAATTGTTATCCGGGATACTTTCAATGATCAGTTTGATTGCGGCACTCGCGGTCGATCGCGTAATTGGTATGGAGAATGCCATGCCCTGGGATCTGCCTGCCGACCTCGCCTGGTTTAAACGCAACACCCTAAACAAGCCGGTAATTATGGGGCGCCTGACCTGGGAATCCATCGGGCGTCCGCTGCCGGGACGTAAAAATATCGTGATTAGCCGCCAGCCGGGCAGCGACGATCGCGTGCAGTGGGTCAGCTCCGTTGACGAAGCGATTGCCGCCTGCGGCGATGCGGAAGAGGTGATGGTGATTGGCGGGGGGCGCGTCTACGAGCAGTTTCTGCCGAAGGCTCAGCGCCTGTATCTGACGCACATTGATGCGGAAGTGGAGGGCGATACCCATTTTCCGGATTACGATCCCGATCAGTGGGAATCTACTTTCAGCGAGTTTCACGACGCCGACGAGTCCAACTCGCACAGCTACTGCTTCGAAATTCTGGAACGGCGCTAGTACTATCCCGGCCGCGCGGCGCGCTGCCGGGAAAACCGCGGTCAGGACGCCGCGGCTTCCTCTTCTTCCCCTAAATCCAGCTGACGGTTCGAGGGCTGCACGAAGTAGGCTTTGTCTTCCCAGCGCAGGCAGGTAAGATTGCCGCCCCAGCAGCAGCCGGTATCCAGCGCGTAGATGCCTTCCGGCGCGCCTTTACCTTCCAGCGATGCCCAGTGGCCAAACGCAATGCTGTATGCTTTCGATACCGGGCCGGGAATTAAAAACCACGGCTTCAGCGGCGCAGGCGCGTCTTCCGGCGGCTCTTTGCTGTACATATCCAGCTGTCCGTTAGGGAAGCAGTAGCGCATGCGGGTAAAGGCGTTAGAGATAAAGCGCAGGCGGGCGAGGCCGGAGAGCTCTTCTGACCAGTGGTTGGGCAGATCGCCGTACATGGCGTCGAGGAAGAATGGATAGGAGTCGCTGCGCAGCACGGCTTCCACGTCGCGGGCGCAGCGCTCGGCGGTAGGCAAATCCCACTGTGGCGTAATGCCGGCGTGGGCCATCACCAGCTTTTTCTCTTCATCTACCTGCAGCAGCGGCTGGCGGCGCAGCCAGTTGAGCAGCTCGTCCGCGTCAGGAGCCTCAAGCAGCGGCGTAAGCCGGTCTTTGGGCTTATTACGGCTGATGCCGGCAAATACGGCCAGCAGGTGAAGATCGTGATTTCCCAGCACGATGCGCGCGCTGTCGCCCAGCGATTTTACGTAGCGCAAAACTTCAAGAGAGGCCGGGCCCCGGGCGACCAGATCGCCGGTCAGCCACAGGCAGTCCTCGCCGGGGGTGAAATGCACCTGTTCGAGCAGCGCGATCAGCTCGTCGTAGCAGCCGTGGATATCGCCAATAAGGTAAGTAGCCATGAGATCAGTGAATTAGTGCTGGCACAGCCAGACGGAAAACGGGGATATCAATGCTGAACGGGTTGCCGTCAGCATCAATCATGTCGTAATGGCCCTGCATGGTGCCCAGCGGCGTTTCCAGCACTGCGCCGCTGGTGTACTGATATTCGTTGCCGGGCTCAATGTGCGGCTGAACGCCGACTACGCCTTCACCCTGAACTTCCGTTTCGCGGCCGTTGCCGTTAGTGATAAGCCAGTAGCGTCCCAGCAGCTGAACAGGATGTCGTCCAAGATTGCGGATGGTTACGGTATACGAAAAAACGTAACGCTCTTCATCCGGTGCGGACTGCGCCTCAATATAGACGCTCTGCACCTGAACACACACGCGGGGCGCATTAATCATGATTTAGCTCTCCTTCGGGGAAGCATGCTCAGAAATCCAGTTTGCCAGCTGGCAGTATTGCGCCACGGAGATGTTTTCTGCCCGCAGGCCCGGGTCGATGCCCAGCTCCGTCAGCACGTCAACGGTAAACACGTTACCGAGGCTGTTGCGGATAGTCTTGCGGCGCTGGTTAAAGGCTTCGGTGGTGATACGGCTCAGCACCCGAAGATCTTTCACCTCATGCGGCATTACCGCGTGGGGCACCAGGCGAACCACGGCAGAGTCAACTTTGGGCGGCGGCGTAAATGCCGTCGGCGGCACTTCGAGCACCGGGATAACCTGGCAGTAATACTGCGCCATGACGCTTAATCGACCATACGCCTTACTGTTCGGCCCTGCAACCAGGCGATTGACCACCTCTTTTTGCAGCATAAAGTGCATGTCGGCAATGGCATCAGTATAGCTAAACAGATGAAACATCAGCGGGGTAGAGATGTTGTAGGGCAGGTTGCCGAACACGCGCAGCGGCTGGCCAATTTCTCTGGAGAGCGCGCCAAAATCCATGGTCATCGCATCTTGCTGATAAATAGTCAGCTTCGGCCCGAGAAACGGATGGGTTTTCAGGCGGGCGGCCAGATCGCGGTCCAGCTCAATGACGGTCATTTCGTCAAGGCGTTCGCCGACTGGCTCGGTGAGGGCGGCAAGGCCCGGACCGATTTCGACCATCGCCTGGCCTTTCTGTGGGTTAATTGCAGAAACGATGCTGTCGATCACAAATTGATCGTTGAGAAAGTTTTGCCCGAAGCGTTTACGGGCGAGGTGGCCCTGATGGACTCGATTATTCATTGAGAGTTAGCGATCATTTTGATGGCGAGATTAAGCGCCGTAATAAAACTGCCGACGTTCGCTTCGCCGCGGCCCGCCAGTTCGAGAGCGGTGCCGTGGTCAACGGACGTGCGGATAAAGGGCAAGCCGAGGGTGATATTTACCGCGCGACCAAAGCCCTGGTATTTTAGCACGGGCAGGCCCTGATCGTGGTACATCGCGAGCACTGCGTCGGCATCCTTGAGGTATTTAGGCTGAAACAGCGTGTCTGCAGGCAGCGGGCCGGTGAGATTCATCCCCTGCGCGCGTAAGGCGTCCAGCACCGGAATAATCGTCTCTATCTCTTCCATGCCCATGTGGCCGCCTTCACCGGCATGCGGATTGAGGCCACACACCAGCACGCGGGGCTGCGCAATGCCGAATTTAGTTTGCAGGTCGTGATGCAGGATGCCGATTACCTCGTGCAGCAGGGCAGGGGTAATCGCCTCGCTCACGGCCTTCAGGGGAAGGTGGGTGGTTGCCAGCGCGACCCGCAGCTCCTCGGTTGCCAGCATCATGACCACTTTTGCGGAGCCGGTGCGCTCCTCGAAGAACTCGGTGTGTCCGGTGAAGGGGATGCCGGCATCGTTGATAATGCTTTTCTGCACCGGGCCGGTTATCAGGGCGGCAAACTCGCCGCCGGCTGCACCGTCGCAGGCGCGGGCCAGGGTTTCAACGACGTAAGGGGCATTCAGTACGTTGAGCCTGCCGGGCTCCTCGGGCGTATTCAGCGCCACCGGCAGCAGGGTCAGCGTGCCCGCGCGCTGTGGCAGGGGCGGTTCATCGGGATCGTAGTTCAGGAGGGTTAACGGCAAACCGAGCATTGCTGCCCGGTTTTTTAGAAGCGTGCCGTCTGCGCAGACGACCAGTTCGGCGGGCCAGTCCTGCTGTGCCAGCTGGACCACCAGGTCGGGACCAATCCCGGCGGGTTCGCCGGGAGTGATGACTACACGAAACGGTTTGATCATTAGTTACTCAGGATTTTTACGTAAGCGCTGGCGCGCTGTTCCTGCATCCAGGTCGCCGCTTCTTCCGCAAATTTGCGGTTCATCAGCATGCGGTAGGCGCGATCTTTCTGCGCGGCGTCGGTGCGGTCAACTTTACGCGTGTCCATCAGCTGAATCAGGTGCCAGCCGAAAGAAGAGTGAACCGGGCCGCTCATCTGGCCTTTGCTCAGCTTCAGCAGCGCGTCGCGGAAAGCCGGATCGTACATATCCGGGGTTCCCCAGCCCAGATCGCCGCCCTGGTTTGCAGAGCCCGGATCCTGAGACAGTTCTTTCGCCGCTTTATCAAAGGTGGTTTTGCCGCTCTTAATATCGGCTGCAACCTGCTCCAGCTTGGCGCGCGCCTGGTCATCGGTCATGATCGGCGACGGCTTCAGCAGAATGTGGCGAGCGTGAACTTCGGTAACCGCGATACTCTGCGACTGACCGCGCAGGTCGTTTACCTTAATAATGTGGAAACCAACGCCGGAGCGGATTGGGCCAATCACGTCACCTTTTTTCGCCGTAGTCAGCGCCTGCGCAAAGATTGATGGCAGTTCCTGAATGCGGCCCCAGCCCATCTGGCCGCCTTTCAGCGCCTGCTGGTCTGCGGAGTAGGTAATTGCCAGCTTGCCAAAGTCGGTGCCGTTGCGGGCCTGATCGATAATCGAGCGGGCGGTGCTTTCGGCTTCGCTAACCTGATCTGCGGTCGGGTTTTCCGGCAGCGGGATCAGGATGTGGCTCAGGTTCAGCTCGGTGCTGGCATCGTTCTGATTGCCAATCTGCTTCGCCAGGGCATCAACTTCCTGCGGCAGCACGCTGATGCGGCGGCGCACTTCGTTGTTGCGCACTTCGGAGATAAGCATCTCCTGGCGGATCTGCTTGCGGTAGCTGTTGTAGTTCATGCCGTCGTAAGCGATGCGGCTGCGCATCTGATCGAGGGTCATGTTGTTCTGCTTGGCGATGTTGGCAATGGCATCGTCGAGCTGATCATCGGAGACCGTGACGCCCATTTTCTGCCCCATCTGCAGAATAATCTGATCCATGATCAGCTTATCCAGAATCTGATGGCGCAGAGTCGCGTCGTCGGGCAGCTGCTGGCCGGACTGGCCCGCGCTGCTCTTAACGGATTGCATCATCCCATCGACGTCGCTTTCCAGTACGACACCGTTGTTGACCACGGCGGCGACTTTATCGACAACCTGCGGTGCAGCGTAGCTGACGTTCGCAGCCATAGCGATACCGAGAAGCAGCGTTTTCCAGTTCTTCATACTCTTTCCATTTCAATTAACTAACCGCAATGCGGATTTCGTTGTACCCCGGACCTTACAGCGCGCTTTGGTAAGGCAGAATGTTCGAGCGCAGCATTTTCTGGGTGCCAAGGCCGTAGTTAGAGCTCAGGCCGCGAAGCTCGATGTTGAAGCCAATTTTGTTGTCATACTTCGACTCGAGTTTGTTGTTGTCCCAGTCGTTAATTTTACGTTCGTAGCCAATACCAATCGCGAAGCAGCAGGAGCTGTACTGCACGCCCAGCATCTGGTTCGCGGTTTTGCTCATCTTCGTGTCGTAATAATAAGCGCCTACCACCGACCAGCGATCGGCAATTGGCCAGCTGGCGGTCATGCCCACCTGCGAGATGCCATCTTTATACTGCTGCGCAGTTGAATACGACGTCAGCGTCGTTTTGATGTATTCCGGGCTGGCGTAGCGATATTTCAGCTGCACCATGCGGTCTTCATCGCGGCGATACTCGATCGCGCCGTTGCCGGTGGTGAAGTCGTCGAGACGGGTGTCGTACTGCACGCCGCCGCGCAGGCCCCAGCGGTCTGTCATGCGCCAGTATGTGTCGCCTGCCCAAACTACCGAGCCGGTATCGTCTTCGTTTTCCCAGTGGAAATTATCGTCGCCGGTACGCGCTTTTTTGAATAAGTAGATTTGACCAATGGATGCGTTAAAACGTTCAACCGCATTTTGATCGTAAACGCGGGTGGTTAAGCCGGTAGTCACCTGGTTTGCCGACGCGATGCGATCGAGGCCGCTGTAGGAGCGGTCGCGGAACAGGCCGGTGAAGTCAGACTGCAGCAGCGAGGAGTCGTACTCCATGATGTTGCCCTGGTCTTTATAAGGCACGTACAGGTACTGCACGCGCGGCTCCATCGTCTGGGTATAGCCTTCTGACCAGTCCATGTCGCGTTCGAAAACCATTTTGCCGTCAATTTTAAACTGCGGCAGGGTGCGGTTTACGGACCCCTTAAGGTGTGTACCGTAAGTGTCGTTATAGCCGTTTATCCGCTTCTGCTCGTAGTGGGTCGACATCAGCTTGGCTTCGGTATCAATACTGCCCCAGCGGTTTGACAGCGGCAGATTGATGCTCGGCTCAAGGTGAAGACGAGTGGCTTCTGGCATATCGGAGCTGGTGTTCTCGAACTTGACCGCCTGCGCGTACAGCCGGGTGTCGAAAGGCCCTACGTCATTTTGATAGAAGTTAACGTCCAGCTGCGGCAGCGAGTAGTATGAGCTGTTTCTGCCGTCATCAAGAACCTGGAACTTTCTGGCCGACAGGTTGGCATCGAAATTATCGACAAAATAGCCGGCGCTGAATTTTTGCGTGGCGTAGCCGTCGGTACTGTTACCGTATTTCGAGCTAAAGTCGTCGAAGTAATCTTTATCGCTGACTTTGGTGTAGTCGGCGTTCAGGCGCCACACCTGGTCAACAACCCCGGAGTGGTTCCAGTAGGTCATCCAGCGGTGGCCGCTGTCGTCGCCGTGCTGGCTGTCGGACGGCATGTAGTCGAATTCGACAACGCCGGAACCCGCGTGCGTCAGGTAGCGGAATTCGTTTTCCCAATTGACGTTGCCGCGCTTAGACATGTAGTGCGGCGTAATAGTGGCATCGAAGTTCGGCGCGATGTTCCAGTAATAAGGAAGGCTAAACTCGAAACCATCGTCAGAGCCGTAGCCCGCGTTGGGGATCAGGAAACCGGAGCGGCGCTTGTTGCCGATAGGCAGCTGCAAATACGGGCTGTAGAAAATAGGGACCGAACCGAGCTTAAAGCGCGCGTTCCAGATTTCTGCAACCTCTTCCTGCCGGTCCTGAATCACTTCGCTACCTACTACGCTCCAGGTATTGGAGCCGGGCAGGCAGGAGGTAAATGTGCCGTTATCAAGAATGGTGTAGCGGTTGTCGCCGCGCTGCTTCATGACGTCTGCTTTACCGCGGCCCTGGCGGTCCACCATCTGATAATCGCCCTTCCAGACGTTCGTATCTTTGGTGTTAAGATTCGACCAGGCTTTTGGCCCTTTGAGGATCACCTGATCGTCATCGTAGCGCACGTTGCCGAGCGCATCGACGGTGCGCACCGGGTCGGTCTGGCCCTGAGGCTGTTTCTGGTGCAGCTGGACTTCATCAGCGGTCAGGCGGCTGTTACCCTGCTGAACATCTACATTGCCGCTAAAGACGGCGTTATCAGGGTAATTGCCGTTGGCGTGATCGGCATTAATGGTTACCGGCAGGCTGTTGGTATCGCCATCAACCTGCGGACGGTTGTAACTTGGTACCCCCAGCATACACTGTGAGGCAAGGTCAGCCGCAACGCCTGCCTGGCTGTAAAGGGCACTGGCGATCATTGTGGCCAGAAGGGTGGGAATACGTTTTTTCATACGTTGTATTTATTGTTCCGTCATCTGTGGCTTCGCGGCATGCAAACGGTCAGAGACTAACGCACTCGTCGTTAACGCGCCAGTGTTAATAAGGTCGTTTCAAATTCGTGACGTTAGGTACTGCGTCGAATGGCGAGTATGATAAAGCAAATTATAGTTTATGTCCTGCTATGACCGACAGGTCGTAGTTTAAAAACTCGCCTTTTTTCAAGGCGCAATATGATGCCAGCGGCATGACATTTGAGCGATTGGGGAGTCTATGCAGTATTGGGGTAAAGTAATTGGTGTCGCCGTGGCGTTTATGATGGGCGGCGGCTTCTGGGGCGTACTGCTTGGGCTTATCGTAGGCCATATGTTCGACACAGCACGGACGCGCCGGCTCAGCTTTTCCGCGGGGCAGCAGGAGCGCCAGTCGCTCTTTTTTGCCACCACCTTCGAAGTGATGGGGCACCTCACCAAATCGAAAGGGCGCGTGACGGAAGCCGATATCCAGGTCGCATCGGTATTGATGGACCGCATGAACCTGCACGGTAACTCCCGCACCGCAGCGCAGCAGGCATTTCGTATCGGCAAAGCGGATAATTATCCGCTGCGTGAAAAAATGCGTCAGCTGCGCAGCGTCTGTTTTGGCCGCGCTGATTTAATTAGGATGTTTCTGGAAATTCAGATTCAGGCCGCTTTTGCCGATGGCGAATTACATCCTAATGAGAGAGACGTGCTGTTTGTGATCGCCGAGGAGCTCGGTATCTCCCGCGCCCAGTTTGAGCAGTTCCTGCGCATGATTCAGGGCGGAGCGCAGTTTGGCGGCAGCTACCAGCAGCAGTCCCAGGGCGGCGGCAGCTGGCAGCAGGCGCAACGCGGACCGACGCTGGAAGACGCCTGCAACGTTCTCGGGGTGAAGCCTTCTGATGATGCCACCACCATCAAGCGCGCCTACCGCAAGCTGATGGGTGAACACCATCCCGATAAACTGGTCGCCAAGGGGCTGCCGCCGGAGATGATGGAGATGGCCAAGCAGAAGGCGCAGGAGATCCAGAGCGCCTACGAGCTGATCAAAGAGCAGAAAGGTTTTAAGTAGAAATTAGCTTCAAGGCCGGGCCCTTGTTCACTCACCATGTGTGAAGTGAATAGGGCCCGGTTTTATTGATAAGACCTGTTCGGGAATGCGTTAACGGTTTAATAAACAGATAAGAATATTGCCGTGCCTGTTTAGTGCCCTGGCGATGCCCGGCCTCTTTAGAACCTGCTAAATAATAAAACACCCGGCAATCTACGCCGGGCGCCGCACAGTAATAAGAGTCCGCAACAGCAGTACTCTTCCGCTAAATAAAAATTACGCTTTTTTATCAGCCAGGCCGAGTTCTGAAGTATCCCACTCCTGCGCCAGGCTACCGTCGCAGGATGTTAACGTCAGCGTCTGCCCTGTACCATTACTGGTCAGGCACAGCGAGGTTTGCGCCTTACGTATTTCAGTCCCTTTAATATCCCACTGGAAATTGGGATTAGTATGCTCACACGATCTGATTTTTACCTTATTACTGCTGCTGTCGGCTGCCAGACATTGGTTATAGGCGGCCTCGAGCGACAAATCATTTTTGGGGCGAACCCAGCCCTGCTTTTCTGATGAATTACAGAGATCCGTTTCTGCATCGATACCATCTTTTAATTCCCCCCAGGCACCAACGCAGAGGTAGCTGTTTTTTATCGCTCCCCGTAAAGAGTTACCTACCCCATTTTCATGAACAGTGCCCGTATCTGTACTGGTAATTTTCGTGTACGCCTGGCAAGTATTCGAACTGTGGGAGTTTGTGAACGCTGTATAGCCGGTGCCGTTTGAATATCCGACAGGGAGAGTGAAGGTTGCTTTGCTGTAGGGCTGACCTGAACAAACGGTACGTTTATCGCTCCACTCGAAATACTCTGTCCAGTTGACCATATTTTGCGGCGAAATTTGGGACGCCTCCGTTTTGATACTTCCCAGCGTGAAGGAGGTATTATCAGTGAGATCGTTAACTTTAACGGTTAACCAGTTATCGTGCTGGTCATATCCCACATGGAACTGATACGTATGCCCCTGCTTCCAGTCGAGCGTGATGCGGCAGGTCCGGCCGCTTCCCGACTCTTCAAAGCTCTGACAGTAGCTCCCCTCACTGCCCACTCTGGACTCGGTTGCTCCCCAGGCTGAGAATAAAAATGTGCGCTTAGGGCCGCCATTGCTCTGCATTCCTGTATAAGCAGCTGCTGATGAGCCAACAAAGCCAAACTGTGAAGACCAGTATACGTTGGCGGCGTGCCCGGGATCGGCATCCGGCGTAATCGCAAAATCCACGGAATCAAACCCGCTTACGCTCTGGTCAAAAATGTAGTTAGTGTAGCTCCCCGGTGTTTGACCATAATCGGCAGCGAGCACCGCTGTTGATGTTACCACTGAAGCCAAAAGCAATAACTGTTGGATCTTTTTCATCATCTCCCCTTAAAAGACGTTTTCCTGGCCAAAAACATGAGTATGTGATTATGCTAATTATGTTAAAAACATGGATGTAATAAGAGAGGTACAGTGGTTATATTCTGAAAGATTACGGCTTCCTGCGTCCCTGAGCGGCGTTCGCCTCCAGCGTTACTTCCCCCCTTGATATCATTAACGCATAATGTCGATGTTAAATTAAATAACCACAGGTTTATAAAAGGATTCATCTTTTTTTGAACTAACTTTAATCAAAGTGATATAAGCCCAGCGGATAAAATGACATTAGCACCGTTTTTAATTTTAAACACCCTTGCACTACTGCGGATATTCCTGCCTGTTAATACTAGATGTTGTTTTTTTACTGGCGCTATTGTTAATTGATTGAATTTTTTATAGTTACAAAATTATCTCCATAATTAATGCCAGAAATAATTCTTTAATTATGAATGGTTATAAGGCTATCCCGGGGCGAGACACATTTACACAAGGTAAGTGAGATTCTGTTTTTATTGGGGATGCCAGACCGGGCCGGAAATATAAAAAGGCCTCATCAACGTACTGATGAGGCCGCAGTTACCTGTCCGCCGAATTGTGACGTCAGAAGTCCACCGGCGCCTTAAACGTCATACTGTTGCCAAACGCCGGATGGGTGATAGTTAGCGTTTCGGCATGCAGCAGCAGGCGCGGCGCCATCGCCAGCGCTTGCGGATCGGCATAGAAGCGATCCCCGAGAATCGGGTGTCCCAGCGCCTGCATGTGCACGCGCAGCTGGTGCGAGCGCCCGGTAACGGGTTTTAGCACCACGCGGGCGCTGTTGTCCGCCGCGTACTCCACCACCTCATACTCCGTTTGCGCCGCCTTGCCAGTTTCAAAGCACACTTTCTGCTTCGGGCGATTCGGCCAGTCGCAAATCAGCGGCAGGTCAATCAGCCCCTGCGCTTTTTGCGGATGGCCCCACACCCGTGCCAGATACTGCTTCTTCGGCTCGCGTTCGCGAAACTGGCGCTTCAGCTCGCGCTCTGCCGCTTTGGTTAGCGCCACGACAATCACGCCGCTGGTGGCCATATCCAGGCGATGTACCGACTCCGCCAGGGGATAGTCGCGCTGGATGCGGGTCATGATGCTGTCCCGGTGCTCCTCCAGACGCCCCGGCACCGACAGCAGGCCGCTCGGCTTGTTGACCACCATGATGTGCGCATCCTGGTAGAGAATAACCAGCCAGGGATCCTGCGGCGGGTGGTAGGGCGGCATTATCATCGGCGATCCCTTACTGGTGCGTCACGACGATCAGGCGCAGCGCGTCCAGCCGCCAGCCGGCCTGAGCGAGGCTTTCCATCACCAGCTGGCGGTTGCTCTCGATAGCCTCAAGCTCGTCATCGCGAATGTTCGGGTTGACGGCTTTCAGCGCTTCCAGACGCGCCAGCTCGGCACTCAGCTTCTCATCGGCTTCCTGACGGGCGGCGTCAATCAGCGCTTTAGCCGCTTTCTCCACCTGCGCCTCGCCCTGTTGCAGAATGGCGTGCACGTCCTGCTGAACGGCATTCACCAGCTTGCTGCCGGTATGGCGGTTGACGGCGCTGAGCTGGCGGTTGAAGCTCTCAAATTCTACCTGTCCGGCGAGGTTGTTGCCGTTCTTATCTACCAGCATCCGCACCGGCGTCGGTGGCAGGAAGCGGTGCAGCTGCAGCTGTTTCGGCGCCTGGGCTTCAACCACGTAAATCAGCTCCAGCAGCAGAGTGCCTACCGGCAGCGCTTTGTTCTTCAGCAGCGAAATGGTGCTGCTACCGGTATCGCCGGAGAGGATCAAATCCAGACCGTTGCGGATCAGCGGATGTTCCCAGGTCAGGAACTGCGCGTCCTCGCGTGAGAGGGCGATATCGCGCTCGAAGGTCACCGTGCAGCCGTCTTCCGGCAGGCCCGGGAAATCCGGCACCAGCATGTGGTCAGACGGCGTCAGCACGATCAGGTTGTCGCCGCGGTCGTCCTGGTTAATGCCGATAATATCGAACAGGTTCATGGAGAAGCTGATGAGCCCGGTGTCGTCATCCTGCTCTTCAATACTTTCCGCCAGCGCCAGCGCGCCGGCTCCGCCGCCGGAGTGAATCTCCAGCAGCCGATCGCGGCCCTGCTCCAGCTGTGCCTTAAGCGCGTCATGCTGGGCGCGGCAGCGGGCGATCAGATCGTCAAAACCGGCGGTCTCTTCCGGCGCGGCCAGGTAGTTGATCAGCTCGCCGTGTACGCTGTCGTAGATGGCGCGGCCAGTGGGGCAGGTGTGCTCGAAAGCGTCCAGCCCTTCGTGGAACCAGCGCACCAGCACCGACTGGGCGGTTTTTTCTAGGTAAGGAACGTGAATCTGGATGTCGTGGGCCTGGCCGATGCGGTCCAGACGGCCGATGCGCTGCTCCAGCAGATCCGGGTTAAACGGCAGATCGAACATCACCAGCTGGCTGGCGAACTGGAAGTTGCGGCCTTCGGAGCCGATTTCAGAGCACAGCAGCACCTGCGCGCCGGTGTCCTCTTCGGCAAACCAGGCGGCGGCGCGGTCGCGCTCGATAATCGACATACCTTCGTGGAACACTGCCGCGCGGATGCCTTCGCGCTCGCGCAGTACCTGCTCCAGCTGCAGCGCGGTGGCTGCCTTAGCGCAGATCACCAGCACTTTCTGCGAGCGGTGGCTGGTCAGGTAGCCCATCAGCCACTCGACGCGCGGGTCGAAGTTCCACCAGGTGCCGGAATCGCCTTCAAACTCCTGATAAATTTGTTCCGGGTAGAGCATGTCCCGGGCGCGCTCTTCAGCAGTTTTGCGCGCGCCCATGATGCCGGAGACTTTAATGGCGGTCTGGTATTGGGTCGGCAGCGGCAGCTTGATGGTGTGCAGCTCACGCTGTGGAAAGCCTTTCACGCCGTTGCGGGTGTTGCGGAACAGCACGCGGCTGGTGCCGTGGCGGTCCATCAGCATGGCGATCAGCGTCTGGCGAGCGCTCTGGGCGCCGTCGCGATCGCTGTTGGCGGTCTGCAGCAGGGCTTCAATATCCTGCTCGCCGATAAGCTCGCCGAGGGTGTTCATCTGCGCATCGCTGAGCTTTTCGCCGCCCAGCAGCAGCGCCACGGCGTCGGCTACCGGACGGTAGTTCTGCTGTTCTTCAACGAACTGGCCGAAGTCGTGGAAGCGGCTCGGATCCAGCAGGCGCAGGCGGGCGAAGTGGCTCTCCATTCCCAGCTGTTCTGGGGTAGCGGTCAGCAGCAGCACCCCGGGCACGCGCTCGGCAAGCTGCTCGATGGCCTGATACTCGCGGCTCGGCGCTTCTTCGCTCCATACCAGATGGTGCGCTTCGTCGACGACCATGATGTCCCAGTCCGCGTCACACAGGTGCTCCAGGCGCTGCTTGCTGCGGCGCACGAAGTCCAGCGAGCAGATCACCAGCTGCTCAGTTTCGAACGGGTTTTCCGCATCGTGCTGCGCTTCGGCGTAGCGCTCGTCGTCAAACAGCGCAAAGCGCAGGTTGAAGCGGCGCAGCATCTCCACCAGCCACTGGTGCTGGAGGGTTTCCGGGACGACAATCAGCACCCGCTCGGCAGCGCCGGACAGCAGCTGCTGGTGCAGGATCATCCCGGCTTCAATGGTTTTACCCAGGCCGACTTCGTCAGCCAGCAGCACGCGCGGCGCGTGGCGGCGGCCCACGTCGTGGGCGATATGCAGCTGATGTGGGATAAGGCTGGTGCGCTGGCCGCGCAGGCCGCTCCAGGGCATCCGGTACTCTTCGCTCTGGTATTTGCGCGCGCGATAGCGCAGGGCGAAGCGGTCCATGCGGTCGATCTGCCCGGCGAACAGCCGGTCCTGCGGTTTACTGAACACCAGCTTGCTGTCGAGCAGCACTTCGCGCAGTTCAACGCCCTCTTCTTCGGTGTCGAGGCGCGTGCCAGTATAGGCCAGTAAGCCATTCTCTTCTTTTACGTCATCAATGCGCAGCTGCCAGCCTTCGTGACTGGTAATGGTATCGCCCGGGTTGAACATCACGCGGGTGATCGGGGAGTCATTGCGCGCGTACAGACGGTTTTCTCCGGTAGCCGGGAAGAGGAGGGTAACCATCCGCGCGTCCAGCGCTACCACGGTCCCTAATCCCAGTTCGCTTTCTGTATCGCTGATCCAGCGTTGACCAAGTGTAAAAGGCATATGATTTTGGGCTCTATATCTTGAAATAACAGGCAAAGATCGCGCACCGCAGTCTGAGTTACGGTAAGCAAAAATTGGGTCCAGGAGTTTGGAAGGGCGCTATGGTACTGGATGCTGTCGGATTCGTCACGTCTCAAAACAGCCCCAGTTGCCCCGTGAGTATTGTAGCAAAATCATCGTTAACAAAAGGCAGTATTCCTTCAGCAACAGGCTCAAGCTGTTTACTGAGATAGTGTTCATAGTCCAGCGGCGACTGCTGATAGCTGACCGGCTCCGGGCCGCCGGTGGTCCACACATATTTAATGCTGCCCCGGGACTGATATTGCAAGGGGCGACCCAGCCGGGCGTTATGCTCATCGGCCAGCCGTGCCGCGCGCACGTGGGGCGGCACGTTGCGCTGATATTCCGCCAGCGGGCGCCGCAGCTGCTTGCGGTACACCAGCCGATCGTCCAGCTCGCCGGCCATCAGCTTGTCGATAGTTTCGCGGATGAAAGCCTTGTAGGGCTCGTTGCGAAAAATCCGCCGGTACAGCTCCTGCTGGAACTGCTGGGCCAGCGGCGTCCAGTCGGTGCGCACCGTTTCCAGGCCTTTAAACACCATCTGCTGCTCGTCGCCGCGCTGGATCATACCAGCGTAGCGTTTTTTGCTGCCGGTGTCGGTGCCGCGAATAGTGGGCATTAAAAACCGGCAGAAGTGGGTTTCAAACTCCAGCTCCATTGCGCTGGTTAAGCCCTCTTTTGCCAGCTCCGCCGCCCACCAGCTATTCACAAAGCTCACCAGCTCGCGGCCGATGCGCGCCGCGTCTTCCTCGCCGTGGGCCTTTTTCAGCCATACGAAAGTGGAGTCTGTGTCGCCATAAATGACGTCGTAGCCCCGGGATTCAATCAGCGCCTGGGTCTGGCGCATGATCGCGTGGCCGCGCATGGTGATCGACGATGCCAGCCGGGGATCGAAAAAGCGGCAGGCGCTGGTGCCGAGCACGCCGTAAAAGGCATTCATGATGATCTTCAGCGCCTGGGACAGCGGCTTATTGCTGTGGGCCTTGGCCTCGTCGCGGCCGTGCCAGATGTGATCCACGATCCCCGGCAGGCAGTGTTTTTCTCGCGAGAACCAGGCCCCGAGAAAGCCTTCGGTGCTGTGGGCCGAATCCGGCTGCGCCATGCCCTCCACCAGCCCGATCGGATCGATCAGAAAGGTGCGAATAATCGACGGATAGAGGCTTTTGTAATCCAGCACCAGCACCGAATCATACAGCCCCGGGCGCGAGTCCATCACGTAGCCGCCGGGGCTGGCCTGCGGCGGCACGTCGCCGAGGTTGGGGGCGACGTAGCCCAGCCGGTGCATGCGCGGAAAATAGAGGTGGCTGAAGGCCGCGACCGATCCGCCGTGGCGATCGGCGGGCAGGCCGTTAACCGTGGCGCGCTCGAGCAGAAACGGCACGATGTCGGTGTGGTGGAAAATGCGGGTCACCAGCTCGCAGTCTTTCAGGTTATAGGTGGCGAGGGCGAGCTTGTCTTCGGCAAAGCGGCGGTCGATTTCGTCCATTCGATCCCAGGGATTATCGATGGACTTGCCCTCGCCCAGCAGCGCCTGGGATACCGACTCCAGCGAAAAAGAGCTGAAGTTCCAGAAGGCGGATTTCAGGGCTTCGATACCGTCAATAATCAGGCGGCCTTCGGCCTGGGCGAAGAAAACGCCGTTCTTAAACCCGTGCTCGCGCCACTCCAGCGCCGCGCTCTGCCGTCCGAGGGCCAGCGGAATGCGGTAGCGCTCGGCGTGCTTTTGCAGTACCCGCAGGTCAAACTGCACCACGTTCCAGCCGATGATGATGTCCGGATCGTGTTCGGCAAACCAGGCGTTGAGTTTTTCGAGAAGCTGCGGGCGGCCGGGAACGTACTCCAGCCGGAAGTCGAGGTTTCCCGCCGCGCCGTTTTCCGGCCCCAGCATGTAGACAACGCGCTGTCCGCAACCCTCCAGCCCGATGCAGTACAGCTCGCCGTGGCGGGTGGTTTCAATATCCAGCGAAACCCACTTCAGGGGCGGGCGATAGTGCGGGCTGGGCTTCATACGCGTATCAATCAGCGTATCGCCCTGAACCGTACCTTCTACCCGCACCGGGGCGGTGATAAAGCGCTCCATCAGGTAGCGTTCGGGCGGGCGAACGTCGGCTTCGTAGACGGTAATACCCGCCTCGCGCAGGCGTTTATCAAGGCGCATCAGCTGGCGGTGCGAGCGGCAGTAGAGGCCAAATACCGGCCGGCGGTGGAAGTCCCGCAGGGCGAGCGGGGCCAGGCGGGCGTCGCGCTCGTCGCTTAGCAGCGCTTCAGTCTGTGCGCGCTGCGCTTCGGGGATAAAGGCCACTGATTCCTGCGGCGGCAGGGTAACTTTCAGCGGGCCGTCGTCGGTGGCCAGCCAGAACGTCACCTCCGTGCCTTGTCGGGTATCCCGCCAGTGCCGGGTCAGTAAGAAGCCTTCTCGTTGCTGGATCACGCGCGCCACTCAAGCAGTAAACAGGCTCAAAGTATAACCTGAACCGCGCGGGCGCGCTGTGATTTTATACAGGGGTTACTGGCCGTAGTAGGCTTTCGCCCCGTGCTTGCGCAGGAAATGTTTATCCAGCAGAGAGGGCTGCATGTCGGGAAGATCTGGCGCCAGCTGGCGGCAGAAAATCCCCATATAGGCAATCTCTTCCAGTACGATCGCGTTGTGTACCGCGTCTTCGGCATTTTTGCCCCACGCAAACGGGCCGTGGGAATGCACCAGCACGCCGGGCATGCTCGCGGCATCGATGCCGTTCTTTTCAAAGGTTTCAACGATCACGCTGCCGGTGTCCCACTCGTAGTCGCCGTTGATTTCCGCATCGGTCATTGTGCGGGTGCAGGGAACCGGGCCGTAGAAGTAATCGGCGTGAGTGGTGCCGGTTGCCGGGATCGGCTGCCCGGCCTGGGCCCAGATGGTGGCGTGGCGCGAGTGGGTATGCACGATGCCGCCCAGCGTTGGAAACGCCTGATAGAGACGGCGGTGGGTCGGGGTGTCAGATGACGGTTTTTTCGTCCCGTCCACTACCGCGCCGGTCTCCAGGCTGACTACCACCATATCGTCTGCGGTCATTTTGTCGTAATCAACGCCGGAAGGTTTGATCACCAGCACGCCAAGATCGCGATCCACGGCGCTGACGTTGCCCCAGGTCAGGGTCACAAGATGGTGCTTCGGCAGCTGGAGATTGGCCTCCAGCACCTGCTGCTTTAATTGTTGATACATAGGCTCACCTTAATCCGGACACGCATCCACGCGTCCGGTACCTAACAAATTAGCGTTTTGATCCGAAGTAAACATCGTTCCAGCGCAGGCCGTCCTTGAATGCCGGCAGGCGGGTCTGCGGGTCGATCACCGTCAGTTCAATGTCGTGCATCTCGGCGAACAGGCGCATATCGTCCAGGGTCAGCGCGTGGCTGAACACGGTGTGGTGCGCGCCGCCGGCCAGGATCCACGCTTCGGACGCGGTATTGAGATCCGGATGAGCCTTCCACAGCGCGTTGGCCACCGGCAGCTTCGGCAGGCGGTGCGGCGTGGGGACGGTTTCAATAGTGTTGACCAGCAGGCGATAGCGATCCCCCAGATCGATAAGGCTGGCGACAATGGCCGGGCCCGGGCGGGTGTCGAAGATCAGGCGGGCCGGATCGGCTTTGCCGCCGATGCCGAGATGCTGGACGTCCAGCAGCGGTTTCTCCGCAGTAGCGATACTTGGGCAGACTTCCAGCATGTGGGATCCCAGCACCATGTCGTTGCCGCCCTCAAAATGGTAGGTATAGTCTTCCATAAAAGAGGTGCCGCCCTGCAGACCGGTTGACATCACTTTCATGATGCGTAGCAGAGCGGCAGTTTTCCAGTCGCCTTCCCCCGCAAAGCCGTAGCCCTGCTGCATCAGGCGCTGCACGGCAAGGCCGGGGAGCTGTTTCAGGCCGTGCAGATCTTCAAACGTCGTGGTAAAGGCATGGAAGCCACCCTCTTCAAGAAAGCGCTTCATGCCAAGCTCGATGCGGGCCGCGTCCAGTACATTCTGGCGCTTCTCGCCGTTAACCTGCGCGGCGGGCGCCATGCGGTAGCTGCTCTCGTACTCGTCCACCAGCGCGCTGATATCGCCTGCGCTGACGCCGTTGACCACCTCAACCAGATCCCCCACGGCCCAGGTATTCACCGAGAAGCCAAACTTGATCTGCGCTGCGACTTTATCCCCGTCGGTGACCGCCACTTCGCGCATGTTATCGCCAAAGCGGGCCACTTTCAGCTGGCGGGTGTCCAGCTTAGAAACCGCCTGACGCATCCAGCTGCCAATGCGCTCCTGGGCGTGCTTGTCCTGCCAGTGGCCGGTGACCACGCTGTGCTGCAGGCGCATCCGCGCGCCGATAAAGCCAAACTCGCGGCCGCCGTGCGCGGTCTGGTTGAGGTTCATAAAGTCCATGTCGATGCTGTCCCAGGGCAGGGCGGCATTGAACTGGGTGTGGAACTGCAGCAGCGGCTTGTTGAGAATAGCCAGGCCGTTGATCCACATTTTGGCCGGGGAGAAGGTGTGCAGCCACACCACCAGACCGGCGCATTTTTCATCGTAGTTGGCATCGCGGCAGATGTTGGTTATCTCATCCGGCGTGGTGCCCAGCGGCTTCAGCACCAGCCTGCACGGCAGCTTCGCTTCCGCATTCATGGCGTTAACCACCTGCTGCGCGTGGTCGGTGACCTGGCGCAGGGTTTCCGGGCCGTACAGATGCTGGCTGCCAATCACAAACCAGACGTCGTAATTATCGAAAATTGTCATATCGGTATCCTTAATGAGTCAGAGCCATCTGTGCGGCAGACGGATGTTCCGCTGCTGTGCCGCAGGGGAGATAGTGAAGTTCGGCGCTTTTAGCCCACTGCTGGTAGCGCTGATAGAGCTGTTCGAAACGTTGCGCCTCGGCGGGACGCGGCTGCAGGGTGTTTTCAACCCGGCTGGCCATTTTCTGCTGCGCGCCGGGGATGTCGGCGTGAACGCCTGCGGCCACCGCGGCAAAAATCGCGGCGCCGAGGGCGCAGCACTGATCGGAGGCGACAATCTGCAGCGGGCGGTTCAGCACGTCGCAGCAGGCCTGCATGATTGGCCGGTTTTTACGGGCAATGCCGCCCAGCGCCATTACGCTGTCCACCGGGATCCCCTGTTCGGTGAAGCACTCCATAATGGCGCGGGCGCCAAAAGCGGTCGCCGCCACCAGGCCGCCAAACAGTGCCGGTGCGTCGGTACCCAGATTGAGGTCGGTGATGACGCCCTTCAGCCGCTGGTTGGCGTTCGGCGTGCGTCGGCCGTTGAACCAGTCCAGCACCACCGGAAGGTGTTCAAGATCGGGATTTTTTGCCCAGGCCTCGGTCAGTTTCGGCAGCAGCGCTTTGCGGCTTTCATCAATCTGCGGCCCGAGTTCGGGGTGCGCCGCCGCCAGCTGCGCCAGCGGCCAGCCGAGAATGCGGCTGAACCAGGCGTAGATATCGCCAAAAGCGGACTGCCCGGCCTCCATACCGATAAAGCCGGGCACCACGCTGCCGTCCACCTGGCCGCAGATCCCCTGCACCGCACGCTCGCCCACGCTATCGCGATCGGCAATCAGAATGTCGCAGGTGGAGGTGCCAATCACTTTCACCAGCGCGTTGGGCTGGGCGCCCGCGCCGACAGCACCCATGTGGCAGTCAAAAGCGCCGCCGGCGATAACCACGGTTTCGGGCAGATTCAGGCGGTGCGCCCACTCGGCGGTCAGGGTGCCTACCGGCACATCGGCGGTCCAGGTCTCGCTGAAAAGCGGATACTGCAGATGGCGGTTGATCAGCGGGTCGAGAGCGTCGAAGAAGTCCGCCGGCGGCAGTCCGCCCCAGCTTTCGTGCCACAGGGACTTGTGGCCCGCGCTGCAGCGGCCCCGGCGGATCGCCTCCGGCCGGGTGGTGCCGGAGAGCAGTGCCGGTACCCAGTCGCAAAGCTCTATCCACGAGCTTGCCGCCTCGGCCACCGCGCGATCGGCGCGGGTCACGTGCAGGATTTTGGCCCAGAACCATTCGCTGGAGTAGATGCCGCCGATGTAGCGGGAGTAATCAACGCTGCCTGACCGGTGGCACAGAGCGGTAATGGCTTCGGCTTCTTCGACGGCGGTGTGATCTTTCCACAGCACGAACATGGCGTTGGGGTTATCCGCAAACTCCGGGCGCAGCGCCAGCACGTTGCCATGCTCGTCAATGGGCGCCGGCGTGGAGCCGGTGCTGTCCACGCCGATACCCACGACCTCGTCGCGGCGCGGCCCCAGCGAGTCGACAACTGCACGCAGCGCGGACTCCATTGATTCAATATAATCCAGCGGATGGTGGCGAAAGCGATTCCCGGCGGCGTCGCAGTAGCGGCCCTCCTGCCAGCGCGGGTACCACTCGACCCGGGCGACGATCTCCTCTCCGGTTGCGCATTCAACCGCCAGCGCCCGCACCGAATCGCTGCCAAAATCGAGGCCAATTGCTATTGCCATCGTGTTTCTCCTGAAGATATTAGGTCTGGAGAAACAGTAGGGTTTTGCGGCGCAAAAGCGTCAGGCGTTTAGCGCTGATCTTATGGATAATATTGCTATGGAAGGGCAAAGTGTGACGGCGCACAAATATTCTCACAGGCCATTTCACCCTTTATCCCGCCGCTGGCAATATGGACAAATGATTCCTTTACTGGCAGGCAGCATGCACCATGGCGATAGCAGAACCCCAGAACGATCCGCTGTTACCCGGCTACTCCTTTAATGCCCATCTGGTGGCGGGATTAACGCCGATTGAAGCCGACGGCTATCTCGATTTTTTTATTGACCGCCCGCTGGGAATGAAGGGTTATATCCTCAATCTGACCGTGCGCGGTGAAGGGATCATTGAAAATAACGATAAGCAGTTCGTCTGCCGCCCCGGCGACATGCTGCTGTTTCCCCCCGGCGAAGTACACCACTACGGCCGCCATCCCGACGCCCGGGAGTGGCACCACAAGTGGGTCTATTTCCGCCCGCGCGCCTACTGGCAGGAGTGGCTGAACTGGCCGAGCCTGTTTGCCCGCACCGGCTTTTATCGACCCGAGGAGCAGGACCAGCCGCGCATTGCCGAGCTGTTTTCGCAGATTATTGACGCCGGGCAGGGCACCGGGCGCTATTCCGAACTGCTGGCGATCAATCTGCTGGAGCAGCTGCTGCTGAGGCGCGTGGAAGCGATCAACGCCTCGCTGCATCCCCCGCTGGACGGCCGCGTGCGCGACGCCTGCCAGTACATCAGCGACAGGCTGGCGGACAGCGAATTTGATATCGCCAGCGTCGCCCGCCACGTCTGTCTCTCGCCCTCGCGGCTGTCGCACCTGTTTCGCCAGCAGCTGGGGGTCAGCGTACTGAGCTGGCGGGAGGACCAGCGCATCAGCCAGGCGAAGCTGCTGCTGAGCACCACCCGGATGCCGATAGCCAGCGTCGGGCGCAACGTGGGCTTCGAAGATCAGCTCTATTTCTCGCGGGTCTTTAAGAAATGCACCGGCGCCAGCCCGAGCGAGTTTCGCGCGGGTGTTAGCAATATGTAAACCGGGTTGATAATCGCAGGCTTGACGTAAACCGCGCCGGGCTGGAGAATCGCTGGTTCACTTTTCAGGCGGATCTCCTATGGAAGCATTTCTGCAACATTTCATCACCCAGTCGGCGACCTACGCGCTGCTGGCGGTCGGGCTGGTGGCATTTCTGGAATCGCTGGCGCTGGTGGGGCTGATCCTGCCGGGCGCGGTGCTGATGACCGGGCTGGGCGCGCTGATCGGCAGCGGCGAAGTGAACTTCTGGCAGGCGTGGCTGGCGGGGATTGTGGGCTGCCTGCTGGGGGACTGGATTTCGTTCTGGCTGGGATGGCGCTTCAAAAAGCCGCTGCACAACTGGTCTTTTATTCAGAAAAACAAGGCCCTGCTGGATAAAACCGAGCACGCCCTGCACCAGCACAGCATGGTGACGATTTTGGTTGGGCGCTTTGTCGGGCCGACCCGGCCGCTGATCCCGATGGTGGCCGGGATGCTCAATCTGCCTGTCGCCAAATTTATCGTGCCTAACCTTATCGGCTGCTTGTTCTGGCCGCCGGTCTACTTCCTGCCGGGAATTCTGGCCGGGGCGGCCATTGATATTCCGGCCGATGACCGAAGCAGCAGCTTCAAGTGGCTGCTGCTGGGCACTGCGCTGCTGGTCTGGCTGGCGGGCTGGTTTATCTGGCGGCTGTGGCGCAAAAAGGATGCCGACGACGCGCTGGCGCGCTATCTGCCGCGCGGGGTGCTGGTGTGGCTCGCGCCGCTGCTGGCGGTGCTGGCCGCCGCGGCGCTGTACGGGATGTTCAACCATCCCCTGATGCCTGTTTATCTGGAGATACTGGCGAAGGTCGTCAGCCGCTAGGTGCGGGCGATGCCCAGCAGCGCCGAAGCGCTGCTGGCGCCGCTCAGCAGATCGCGCGTTGCCCCGTCCCAGACAATCCTTCCTTCCGCAATCACCAGCGAGCGCGGCGCGATGCGCGCCGCGTCCTCCACGCTGTGGGACACCATCAGCAGCGTCAGCTGCGCGCTTTCGCAGATGTCGTCCACCAGCGTCAGCATCTCCTGACGCAGGGCCGGATCCAGCGCCGAAAAGGGTTCATCCAGCAGCAGCACCGGCTTGTCCCGCACCAGGCAGCGCGCCAGCGCCGCCCGCTGGCGCTGGCCGCCGGACAGTTCCCCTGGCAGCCTTTCCAGTAAATCCCCAATGCCCATCCGCGCGGCAATGGCCTGCAGCCTCTCGCGCTGGGCGTCATTCAGCTTCAGTCCGGGATGCATTCCCAGCCCGATATTCTGCCGCAGCGTTAAGTGGCTGAAGAGGTTATTTTCCTGAAACAGCATCGACACCGGGCGGCGGGAGGGCGGCGTTGCGCCGTGTGGCCGATTGTCGATAGTGATGCTGCCGCTGGCCGGGGTAATAAAACCGGCAATCAGGCTGAGCAGCGTGCTTTTCCCCGCTCCGCTGGGGCCGAGCACGGCGATGCGCTCGCCTTTTTCCGCAGCAAAGGAGAAGCGCATCGGCAGATGCTCGTACAGCCAGGTGACATCATTCAGTTTTAGCATGGCGGCCCGGAAGTTTTTCAATGACGGTAAATAACAGGAAGCAGATGGCGAGCAGCAGCAGGGCGGTAACCGCGCCGTCGCTGCTGCGGTAGGCGCCGATTTGCTGGTAAAGATAGAACGGCAGCGTGCGGAAAGTGTCGTTGCCAAACAGCGCCACGACGCCAAAATCTCCGATAGAGAGCACACAGGCGAAGGCCAGCGCCTGCGCCAGCGGGCGGCGCAGGGCGCGCAGTTCGACGATACGCAGGCGGTTTAACCCGCGCAGACCCAGCGAGGCGCAGAGCATGCCGTAGCGGGAAGCCGCGTCGCGCATTGGCGCTTCCAGCACCTTCAGGGCGTAGGGAATGGCCATCAGCGCGTTGGTGAAGATAACAATGCCGTCGGCGGAATCCGGCAGCCCGCCGGTATCGTTAAGCAACAGGAAGAATCCAGTGGCCAGCACGATGCCCGGCATCGCCAGAATAATCATGCCGCTCAGCTCCAGGCCCTGGCCCGCCAGCGGCAGATTGCGGGCGTACAGCTCGCGGCTGCTCCACAGCAGCATCACCGTGAGGATCACGCTCAGCAGCCCGGCGGCAACTGCGATGCGCAGGGAGGTCCAGGCCGCCTGCCACAGCACCGGCTGGGCCAGCACCTCCGGCAGGTGGCGGTTCAGCCCGCCGGTCACCACCGCCAGCAGCGGCGGCAGCAGCAGGACCAGCATCAGCACGATCAGCACCGCGTCGCTCACCCGGCTGCGCAGGCGATCGTCGGGATCCCGCCAGCGCGCGCGCTGGGCACTTCCCGGCGCCAGGCTTCGGGTCAGCCGCTGGCTGATGAGCATCAGCCCGAGGCAGCAGATCATCTGCACCAGCGCCAGCATTGCCGCGCGGCCGGGATCGTAATCGAAGCTCAGGGCCTGGTAGATCGCCAGTTCGATGGTGGTAGCCTGCGGCCCGCCGCCGAGCGCCAGCACTGTAGCAAAGCTGGCGAAGCACAGCATAAATATCAGCGCGGCGATGGCCGGAAGCTGGCGGCGCATCCACGGCCACTCCACAAAGCGGAAGAAGGCCGCGCCGCGCATCCCGAGCTGGGCCGCCAGCTGGCGCTGCTCGGCGGGGATCTGCTCCAGGGCCTGCAGCAGCAGCCGCGTCGCCATTGGCAGATTGAAAAACAGGTGTGCCAGCAGGATCCCCTGCAGGCCGTAGGGCGAGAAGGTCCAGTGCCAGCCGGCGGCGGTGAACAGCTGCGCCAGCCAGCCCTGGTGTCCGTATACGCTAAGGATGCCGAAAACCGCCACCAGCACCGGCAGGATCAGGGTCATGGCGCACAGGCGCAGCACGATGTTCCTGCCGGGAAAGCGGCGGCGGTAGAGCGCCCGGGCGAGAAATATCGCCGGAATAACCGACAGCAGAGCGGAAAGCAGCGCCTGCCAGAAGGAGAAGCGCACCACGTGCCACAGGTAGTCATCCTGCAGAAAATCGCCCCAGTCGGAGGTTGGCGCGTTCAGCAGCAGGGCAACCAGCGCCGCCAGCGCCACGACGATCGTGAGGGCGGCGACGGCGATGCCCGGCAGCAGGGCACCCGCACTTAGCGGCTGACGGCGCGTTGCCACTGGCGGATCCAGTTCTGGCGGTTTTCGGCCACCTGTTCAGCGCTGTACTGCAGCGTGGCAGCGGCGGCGGGCGGCGGCGTGAAGCCGTCCGGCAGCGGTACGTTGCTGACCGGATACATCCAGTTGCCGGTGGGAATGGCTTTCTGGAAGGCGGGGCTGACCATAAAGTGGAGGAACTTCTCCGCCAGTTCAGGCTGCTTGCCGGCGGCGGTGCGGGCGGCAACTTCCACCTGCAGGTAGTGCCCCTCTGTGAAATTGGCCGCGGCGTAGTTGTCTTTTTTCTCTTCGATAACGTGGTATGCCGGGGAGGTGGTATAGCTCAGGACCAGATCGCTCTCGCCTTTAAGAAACAGCCCGTAGGCCTCGCTCCAGCCTTTGGTGACGGTCACGGTTTTCTGCGCCAGCTTCTGCCACGCGTCCGGCGCGCCGTCGCCGTAGACTTTCTGCATCCATAGCAGCAGGCCGAGACCCGGGGTGCTGGTACGCGGGTCTTCATAGATAACCCGCCAGCGGGTCGGGCTTTCGACCAGCTCTTTCAGGCTGGCGGGCGGGTTTTTCAGCTTGTTTTTGTCGTAGACGAAGGCGAAATAACCGTAATCATAAGGAACGAAAACGTCATCGTGCCAGCCGCCGGGCACTTTCAGCCCCTCACCTGAGACGCTGCTTGCGGTAAATAGCCCGGTGGCTTTCGCTGCCTGCAGCAGATTATTGTCCAGCCCGAGTACCACGTCGGCCTTGCTGTTTTTCCCTTCCATGCGCAGGCGGTTCAGCAGCGAGACGCCGTCCTGCAGCGCCACATATTTCACCTCGCAGCCGCAGTCGGCTTCAAAGGCCTTTTTAACGGCGGGCCCGGGGCCCCAGTCGGCGGAGAAAGAGTCGTAGGTGTAGACGGTGAGTACCGGTTTAGCAAAAGCGGGCAGGGCGACGAGCGCGACGAGCGGCAGCAGTTTTTTCAACACTTTGCACCTCAGAGTATGGGTGGCAAAGGATTTTGAGACAGCCTCAAATCCCTTCGCCGGCGTTATCCGGATCAGGTTCGACGGGTATTTTCTCAGCCCATTCGCGCAACGCGCGTATGTTTATCAGCACCCCGTTGAGAACGCGCCATTGTAATGACTTTGGCCTACGACAGAAAGTCTTACGGCTCCGGCGGCGCAAACCAGGCGGATTTAAAGTCAAACCAGCCTAAGGTATTCATCCGCAGCCCGCGCATGCTGCGCTGGCCCTGAATCATCAGCCAGTGGTGGATGAGGGGGACAATCGCCCGATCGGCGATCAGCTGCTGGCACCAGGCGGCGAGGGGCAGCTCGCCGGCCTGCCAGCGCGCCGTCGCGTCCTGCCAGTCGAGGGGAATGCAGTGTTGGATCAGCGGCACTTCGGACAGCTGGGCAAACAGGGAGAAATCCAGCGGCAGGGTGAAGTTGGCGCTGTTGAGCCACAGATCGCTGCGGGCATCACCCTGGTGCCATTCGGCGTACTCCAGCTCCTGTATTTCCAGCGTGACCTGATGCTCCTGCAGTAGCGTGCGCATAATTTCCGCGATGCTGCGGTGCTCGGGGTGCTCGCGATAGTAGGTCAGGGTCAGGGTTTCCAGACCCGCGGGTTTTGGGGCCTGCACAGGCCGGGCGTGGTGCCAGCGCGGCAGCAGGCCGTAGGCCGGGAACCAGTATCCCTGATAGCTGGCATCGGCGTGGTACAGCAGGTTATTGGGAGAAAGCACGTGGCTGACCCAGCGGCGCACTTCGCCGCTGGCGCCTTTCGGGCTGCGGGCGTCGAACAGCAGATAGTAGCAGCCTTCTTCGAGGCGGCTCTCCACCGCTTTTTCACCCTCGGTCGATCCCTCCAGCGTCAGGCCGCAGCTCGGCTCATCGCTGACCTCCGGCAGCACCCAGACGTTCACCTCGTCGATCAGCGCCCGGTAGCCGAAGAAGTCGTCGAAGGCGTGGATTTTCAGCTGGTTTTCATTGTTGCGCGCCACCGCATAGGGGCCGGTGCCAACCGGCAGGCTGGCGAAATGGGGCAGGGTTTGCCACTCGCGCGGCAGCACCATCGCCGGAATGTGGCCCATCAGCCACGGCAGCCAGCGGTCGGGCCTTGAAAGGTGGATGTCCAGCGTCCAGGACGTCGGCGAATCAATCTGTGCGATGTGCGTATACAGCGGCAGCGCGCGGATGCGGGACAGAGTCTGAATTACGTCGTCCATTTCCAGCTCGCGCCCGTGGTGAAAGTGGATGCCGGGCCGGATATAGAAGCGCCAGTGCAGCGGTGAAAGCTGCTGCCAGTGGTGGGCAATGTCGGCTTCTGCTTCCCCGTTTTCCTCATTTATGCGCGTCAGGCCGCTGAAGATCTGCCGGGCGATGTGCGTCTCCGAGCGCCGCAGCGGGGTGCCCGGCAGCAGATTGCGCATCGGGCGATAGTAGAGCACCCGCAGGATGTGGCGCCCCTGGCGAAAGCTGCGCCCGAGGTGGGAGATCAGCATCTGGCGCACGGCGGTTTTATCCCCCACCAGCTGCACCAGCTGATCGATGCGATCCTGCTCCAGCAGATCTTCCGCCCGCTGCTGCTGCAGCGCCAGCCCGGTATACAGGAACGTTAGCCGCGAGCGCTTGCCGCGTCCGGCCTCCGCCTCCCAGGCGAGCCAGCCGCGCTCTTCCATGCTGTGCAGCAGGGTGCGCATATGGCGGCGGGAGCAGCTCAGGAGCTCAGCCAGCTCGCTGAGGGTGGTCTCCTGAGATTTCCCCTCGCAGCGCTGCCAGAGGCGGATGAACTGCTGTTGCAGGCGGGCAGAGGACATAAAAGGGGAACTCCTTCTCAAATCTCATCAATATATTAATCCCCATATTAGGACAATAATTACCGTCGATGAAGCGAGGAGGCGCGAAAGGATGAAACCGGTAACCTATAACTTCTACTGCCGTTATTTTCTGGCAACGCGTGACGCATCGTGGCTGGCCCGCCTGCTTGCAGGCTACCGGCTGAAAATGCTGAATGATTTGATGCAGTGGGACGTCAACGGGCAGGTTTCTGAATCGCGCTAGACCGGCCTTATCATGTGTGACTGAGTTTTCGCCAGCAGGTATTCTCTGCTGGCGTTTTTTTATGGTTTTTCAATATCATCTGCAATTACGCTAGCGGCAGGCGGGCTGGATCCGCGTAACCTGTCTGGCCCCGAAAGAACATAAGGATCAATGATGCACTGGCTGATAACAATGGGGCGCCGCCTCAACGGCGTGTACGCCGCTTTTATGCTGGTGGCGTTTATGGTGGGCGTTGCCGGTGCGCTGCAGATGCCGACCCTGAGCCTGTTTCTCAGCAGAGAGGTTAACGCCGCGCCTTTCTGGGTCGGCCTGTTTTATACCGTCAACGCCGTGGCCGGGATTGCCATTAGCTTTGCGCTGGCGAAACGCTCCGACAGCCGGGGCGATCGCCGGCGGCTGATCCTCTTTTGCTGCCTGATGGCGGTAGCCAATGCGCTGCTGTTTGCCTTCAATCGCCACTACCTGACGCTCATCACCTGCGGCGTGCTGCTGGCCTCGCTGGCGAATACCGCTATGCCGCAGCTGTTCGCGCTGGCACGCGAGTATGCCGACAGCTCGGCGCGGGAAGTGGTTATGTTCAGCTCGATTATGCGCGCCCAGCTCTCGCTGGCGTGGGTCATCGGGCCGCCGCTGGCCTTTACGCTGGCGCTCCATTATGGCTTCACCGTGATGTTCTCCATCGCGGCGGGTATTTTTCTGCTGAGCCTGCTGCTGATCTTTTTTGCGCTGCCGTCGGTGCCGCGGGTAGCGCCTTCGCCGGAGGCGGCACTGCTGCAAACCGGGGGCTGGCACGATGCCAACGTGCGAATGCTGTTTGCCGCTTCCACCCTGATGTGGACCTGCAACACCATGTACATCATTGATATGCCGCTGTGGATCGGCAGCGATCTCGGGCTTCCCGACACCCTTGCCGGACTGCTGATGGGGACGGCTGCCGGGCTGGAGATCCCGGCGATGATCCTCGCGGGCTATTACGTGAAGCGCATCGGCAAGCGCCGTATGATGGTGACGGCGGTCTGTGCGGGCGTGCTGTTCTACGCCGGACTGATCCTGTTTCACTCCCGCGAGGCGCTGCTGGTGCTGCAGCTATTTAACGCCGTGTTTATCGGGATTGTTGCCGGGATTGGCATGCTGTGGTTTCAGGATCTGATGCCGGGCAGGGCCGGCGCGGCGACCACGCTATTTACCAACAGTATTTCGACCGGCGTGATTCTGGCGGGCGTGCTGCAGGGGGCGCTGTCGCAAAGCTTTGGGCACGCCAGCGTCTACTGGGTCATTGCGGCTATTTCGCTGCTGGCGCTCGGGCTGACCGCCAGAGTGCGCGACGTATAAAAGAGGCCGGGCGAAGGGCTCGCCCGGCGGAGTAGGCTAGCCCATAAAGGCCGGCTGTTTGTTCTCGTAGGCCGAGATTGCCGCTTCATGCTGCAGGGTCAGGCCGATGCTGTCCAGCCCGTTGAGCATGCAGTGGCGGCGGAAGGCGTCAATTTTAAACCCGTAGGTTTTGTCTCCGGCTTTCACCACTTCCGCTTCCAGATCCACTTCCAGCGTCATTCCCGGATTGGCTTTGACCAGGGTGAACAGCTCATCGATCTGCTCATCGCTCAGGGTGACCGGCAGCAGCTGGTTATTGAAGCTGTTGCCGTAGAAGATATCGGCAAAGCTCGGGGCGATAACTGCCCTGAAGCCGTAGTCGGTCAGCGCCCAGGGCGCGTGCTCGCGGGAAGAGCCGCAGCCGAAGTTCTCCCGCGCCAGCAGAATCGACGCGCCTTTATACTCGGGAAAGTTCAGGACAAAGTCAGGATTCGGCTGCTCGCCGCGATCGTCGAGATAGCGCCAGTCGTTAAACAGGTGCACGCCAAAGCCGGTGCGGGTTACTTTCTGCAAAAACTGCTTCGGGATAATGGCGTCGGTATCCACGTTCGCCGCGTCCAGAGGGACCACCAGGCCCGTATGCTGGGTAAATTTCTCTGCCATGACGGTTTCCTTATTTTAATCCACGAATGTCGGCGAAGCGGCCAGTAACGGCGGCGGCGGCGGCCATTGCCGGGCTGACCAGATGAGTGCGTCCGCCGCGGCCCTGGCGGCCTTCAAAGTTGCGGTTGCTGGTGGAGGCACAGCGCTCGCCCGGATTCAGGCGGTCGTTGTTCATCGCCAGGCACATGGAGCAGCCGGGCAGGCGCCATTCGAAACCGGCTTCAATAAAGATCTTATCCAGACCTTCTGCTTCCGCCTGCGCTTTCACCGGGCCGGAGCCGGGCACCACCAGCGCCTGAACCCCCGGCGCGACCCGGCGCCCTTTGGCAATTTTTGCTGCCGCGCGCAGGTCTTCAATGCGCGAGTTGGTGCAGGAGCCGATAAACACTTTGTCGATAGCCACGTCGGTCAGCGGCACGCCGGGCTGCAGGCCCATATAGGCCAGCGCTTTCTCGGCGCTGGCGCGCTCCACCGGATCGCTAAACGAGGTGGGATCGGGAATGCTGTCGTTTACAGAGATAACCTGGCCCGGGTTGGTGCCCCAGGTCACCTGCGGAGCAATCTCTTCCGCCTGCAGGGTCACGACTGTATCGAAGATAGCGCCTTCGTCGGTGTGCAGGGTTTTCCAGTAGGCGACCGCGTCGTCATAATCTTTGTCTTTTGGCGCGTGCAGGCGGCCTTTGACATAGTTGAACGTGGTTTCGTCCGGCGCTACCAGACCGGCTTTGGCGCCCATCTCAATGGCCATGTTGCACAGGGTCATGCGGCCTTCCATGCTCAGCGCGCGAATGGCGTCGCCGCAAAACTCTACCACGTGGCCGGTGCCGCCGGCGCTGCCGGTTTTCCCAATGATCGCCAGTACGATGTCTTTCGCGGTAATGCCCGGCGCGGCGGTGCCCTTCACCTCAATTTTCATGGTGCGGGCGCGGCCCTGCTTCAGGGTCTGGGTCGCCAGAACGTGCTCGACTTCGGAGGTGCCGATACCAAACGCCAGCGCGCCGAACGCGCCGTGGGTGGCGGTGTGGGAGTCGCCGCAGACGATGGTCATTCCCGGCAGCGTGATGCCCTGCTCCGGGCCCATCACGTGGACGATCCCCTGATAGGGATGATTCAGATCGTACAGCTCGACGCCGAATGCCTTGCAGTTCTTGATCAGCTCCTGCATCTGAATGCGGGCCATCTCCCCGGACGCGTTAATGTCTTTAGTCTGGGTTGATACGTTGTGATCCATGGTGGCGAAGGTTTTACCCGGCTGGCGCACCGGGCGGTTGTGCGCCCGCAGGCCGTCAAACGCCTGCGGCGAGGTGACTTCGTGCACCAGGTGGCGATCGATGTACAGCAGTGGCGTTTCATTCGGGGCTTCGTGCACCACGTGCGCATCAAACAATTTTTCGTATAAGGTCTTCGCCATGATCACACCCCTTGCGCAATACTGCGGGCAATAACGTCGCCCATTTCATCGGTACTGACTGCCGCGCCGCCCTGGGCTAAATCCCCGGTACGCACGCCGTCTTCTAATGCTTTATTCACCGCGCGTTCGATAGCCGAGGCGGCTTCATCTGCGTCGAGGCTAAAGCGCAGCAGCAGGGCCAGAGAGAGGATCTGCGCTACCGGGTTAGCAATATTTTTGCCTGCGATATCCGGAGCGGAACCGCCGGCGGGCTCGTACAGGCCGAAACCCTGCTCGTTGAGGCTGGCGGAAGGCAGCATCCCCATGGAGCCGGTAATCATCGCGCACTCGTCCGAAAGGATGTCGCCGAACAGGTTGGAGCACAGCAGCACATCAAACTGGGACGGATCTTTAATCAACTGCATGGTGGCATTGTCGATGTACATGTGCGCCAGCTCGACATCCGGATAGTCTTTGGCAATCTCGTTGACGATTTCGCGCCACAGAATGGAGGACTGCAGCACGTTCGCTTTGTCGATAGAGGTTACCTTGCGGCGGCGCTTGCGCGCGGATTCGAACGCGATGCGGGCAATACGCTCGATTTCAAAACGGTGGTAAACCTCGGTATCAAAAGCTTTTTCATGCTGGCCGCTGCCTTCGCGGCCCTTCGGCTGGCCGAAGTAGATACCGCCGGTCAGTTCGCGCACGCAGAGGATGTCGAAGCCGCGGGCGGCAATATCGGCGCGCAGCGGACAGAAGGCTTCCAGCCCCTGATAGAGCCTGGCCGGGCGCAGGTTAGAGAACAGTTTGAAGTGCTTGCGCAGCGGCAGCAGCGCGCCGCGCTCTGGCTGCTCTGCCGGCGGCAGGTGCTCCCATTTCGGGCCGCCCACCGAGCCAAACAGCACCGCATCGGCCTGCTCGCAGCCTTCTAACGTTGCCTGCGGCAGCGGGGTGCCGTGATTGTCGATGGCGGCGCCGCCTACGTCATAGCGGCTGGTGGTAATGGTCATGCCAAAACGCGCACGAACTGCTTCCAGGACTTTCAACGCCTGTGCCATCACTTCCGGACCAATTCCGTCGCCCGGCAACACGGCAATATGGTAATTCTTCGACATTACACGGTTTCCTTATTGTTCTCTTTATTCTGCGCTTTGCGCTGCAACTCTTTTTCTACTTCACCCGCGCGCCAGATGTTGTTCAGCACGTGAACCATGGCTTTAGCGGAAGATTCAACAATATCGGTAGCCAGGCCGACGCCGTGGAAGCGGCGACCGTTGTAGTTAACGATAATATCCACCTGGCCCAGCGCGTCTTTGCCGTGGCCTTTGGCGCCGAGGCTGTATTTCACCAGGTCGATGTCGTAAGCGGTAATGCGGCTGATAGCCTGATACACCGCATCGACGGAGCCGTTGCCGTTGGCAGCTTCGGACTTGATTTCATCTCCGCAGGCCAGCTTGACGGACGCGGTGGCGGTATCGTTGGTGCCCGACTGTACGCTCAGGTAATCCAGGCGGAAGTGCTCCGGCTCTTCCTGCTGCTTATTAATGAACGCCAGCGCTTCCAGGTCGTAATCGAAAACCTGACCTTTTTTGTCCGCCAGCTTCAGGAACGCGTCGTACAGGTGATCCATGTTGTACTCGCTGTCCTTGTAGCCCATCTCTTCCATGCGGTGTTTAACCGCTGCGCGGCCGGAGCGGGAGGTCAGGTTCAGCTGAACCTGGTTCAGTCCAATGGATTCCGGCGTCATGATTTCGTAGTTTTCGCGGTTTTTCAGCACGCCGTCCTGGTGAATACCGGAGGAGTGGGCGAAGGCGCCGGTGCCGACAATGGCTTTGTTGGCCGGGATCGGCATATTGCAGATCTGGCTGACGGTCTGACAGGTGCGCCAGATTTCGCTGTGGTTGATGCGGGTCTGGACGTTCAGAATATCTTTGCGCACCTTGATAGCCATGATGACTTCTTCCAGCGAGCAGTTGCCGGCGCGTTCGCCGATACCGTTCATTGCGCCTTCAACCTGGCGCGCGCCGGCGTTGACTGCTTCCAGGGCGTTGCCTACCGCCAGGCCTAAGTCATCGTGGGTGTGTACGGAGATAATCGCCTTGTCGATGTTCGGCACGCGCTCGTACAGGCCGCGGATGATATTGGCGTACTCAAACGGCATGGTGTAGCCGACGGTGTCCGGGATGTTGACGGTCGTGGCACCAGCGTTAATCGCAGCTTCCACCACGCGCGCTAAGTCCGCAATCGGCGTGCGGCCCGCATCTTCGCAGGAGAACTCCACATCATCGGTATAGTTGCGGGCGCGTTTTACCATATAAACGGCGCGTTCGATGACCTCATCCAGCGTGCTGCGCAGCTTGGTGGCGATATGCATCGGCGAGGTGGCGATAAAGGTGTGAATGCGGAAGGCTTCTGCCACTTTCAGCGACTCGGCGGCAACGTCGATATCTTTTTCAACGCAGCGTGCCAGGGCGCAAACCCGGCTGTTTTTGATGGTGCGGGCAATGTTCTGTACGGACTCAAAATCGCCCGGTGAGGAGACCGGAAAACCGACTTCCATGACGTCAACGCCCATACGCTCCAGCGCCAGCGCTATCTGCAGCTTCTCTTTAACGCTCAGACTGGCCTGCAAAGCCTGCTCACCATCACGTAATGTAGTATCAAAAATAATGACTTGTTGGCTCATGGTCCTGATCCTTTTTGGTCTTGGGCGCCTTGCAACGAGCATAAAAAAACCCGCGCCGTGGCGCGGGTTTTTGTTTCTGAGGGCTAACTTAACGTTGAGCGTTACCCACCAGTCTACCGCGCACAGTGACAGCGTTTAGTAGTAGTAGACCGTTGAAGTGGGTAGAACGAATCATGATGTTTAATGCCCGTTAAATTCAATATGCTTTTAGTGGTACTGGATACGCATCCCAATGTCAACTTTTTCTCCCGGGTCATTGGATAAGGCCGGGGAGGTTTATCTATTTTGCTAAGTAAGATCTGCTGGAGAAGGGCGGTGCCGCGTTGTAATTCACTTTTCTGTCGCCGGGTGTAGAAAAGAGAAGTTCGCACTTTTAGAGATTTTTCTTATGCGCCTTTCGCAATAATGGAAAAGGAGTAGAGCTAATAGTGATAATTCTTCTGTGTTTTATTGGTTGAGTGAATATGCGGTTTCTTTATGTGTAAGATTATTCTTGGTGTGGATGGGAGCGGAGTAAATAACTATTACGATTAACGCATTCAGTTAATAAAGTACTGTTGGTTATTGGTCTGGATTATAGGTAGACTATGACGGGTATATATTTTTTGCGCCGACTGTATAAAATATGTCTGAATTTTAATCGTGGTTCGACCACGCGTTCGCCAGCGATATTTAGTAGTGCTTAATATTGATTTGTTTAGTAATGAATATTGAGTTCGCATTCCCTGTGTCAGGGCTGGAATTAAATAGGGATATCTCATTGACAGTGGAGTCACATATGATTGTTAACAATGATGTTAAACAAATCACCGCCGCCGCCGCGTCCCATTCGCCTTTGCAGCTGCGGGCCGTAGATTTAAACCTGCTCACCGTATTTGATGCGGTTATGCAGGAGCGGAATATCACCCGCGCCGCGCGGATGCTCAAAATGTCTCAGCCAGCGGTCAGCAATGCGGTGTCGCGGCTAAAGGTGGTGTTTGATGATGAACTGTTCGTGCGCTATGGCCGCGGGATCATGCCGACGCCCCGGGCCGTTCAGCTTTTCAGCGCGGTCAGACAGGCACTGCAGCTGGTGCAAAATGAACTTCCGGGGGCCGATTTCGATCCCGCCAGTAGCGACAGAGTGTTTAATCTTTGCATCTGCAGCCCGCTGGATAATCGCCTGACGTCGCCGATCTTTAATTATGTCAATCGTATTGCGCCAAATATTACTATGATATTTAAGTCATGCTTAAATAAGACCACGGAACATCAGCTTCGCTATCAGTCCCTGGATTTTATTATTGGCTATGAAGAGTTCCCGCAGCCTGATTTTTCATCCATCCCTTTATTTCGCGATGAGATGGTGTTAGTGCACAATGCCAGCCATCCGCGTCTGAAAGGCCCGTTAAGAGAGAGCGATATTTTTCGCGAAGCGCACGCGGTAGTTTCACTGGAGCGCTACGCCTCTTTTAGCCTGCCGTGGTATGACACGGCGGAAAAGCAGGCGGCGATCGCCTATCAGGGCATGGCACTGACCAGCGCCCTTAATATTGTTTCCCAGACCGAGCTGGTGGCGATTGCCCCGCGCTGGCTGGCGGAGTCATGCGCCAGTAACTTACCTATTAAAATTTTACCGCTGCCGATGAAGTTAAATAGCCGAACCTGTTATCTGTCCTGGTACGCGCCCGCCGGGCATAATAAGGGGCACCAGTGGATGAAAGAAGTCGTTCATTCCGTTTGCGGCCGCTAATTCAGGGGCGACTTTAATGCGGTCTGTGCTTTGGTTTATATTGCCTTTTCTGATTTATACAATATTTTTCACTAAATGCTGCTGAGCGCTCCGGGTTCCCGGGGCGAAAAAATGGATTATCCGCTGCGCAAAGCCCTTTCTATGACATTTATTGAGGGATAGCTCTCTCTCTATAAACGATTTCACCAAATAATGCATGACAGGGGTCCTTTTATTCCGTTTAGCTTCCTCCAGGCCGCTCCGGGCCCGATTGCCTGCCCGTGAGCGAGCGGTTATGTTAAGTAAATGCTGCAATTTACAATTAGCGGAGCATCAGCGGCTCCGCGACATGACGATGTGAAAATGAGTTCCGTTGTCATTAACCCAAGCCTGGAGGCAAAGCATGGAGATGTTATCTGGCGCCGAGATGGTGGTGCGATCGCTGATCGACCAGGGCGTTAAGCAGGTATTTGGCTATCCCGGAGGCGCGGTCCTCGATATTTATGATGCTTTGCACACTGTCGGCGGTATCGATCATATTCTGGTTCGCCATGAGCAGGCGGCGGTGCATATGGCGGACGGCCTGTCGCGCGCGACCGGCGAAGTGGGCGTGGTGCTAGTCACCTCGGGGCCAGGCGCTACCAATGCGATTACCGGTATTGCCACGGCCTATATGGACTCTATTCCTATGGTGGTGCTCTCCGGGCAGGTGGCCACGTCCCTTATCGGCTATGACGCTTTCCAGGAGTGCGACATGGTGGGGATCTCCCGCCCGGTGGTGAAGCACAGCTTTCTGGTGAAGCAGACGGAGGATATTCCGGGCGTGCTGAAAAAAGCCTTCTGGCTGGCGGCCAGCGGGCGTCCAGGTCCGGTAGTAGTCGATTTACCTAAGGATATTCTTAATCCGGCGAAGAAGCTGCCCTACGTCTGGCCTGAGTCGGTCAGCATGCGCTCTTATAATCCAACTACATCCGGCCACAAGGGGCAGATTAAGCGCGCGCTGCAAACCCTGGTTACCGCGCACAGGCCGGTGATTTATGTCGGCGGCGGGGCTATCAATGCCGGGTGCGAGAGCGAGCTGCGTGAGATTGCCGAAAAACTCAATATTCCGGTTGCTTCATCCCTGATGGGACTGGGCGCGTTCCCGGCTTCTCACCGGCAGGCGCTCGGTATGTTGGGCATGCACGGTACTTACGAAGCCAATATGACCATGCATAACTCGGACGTCATTTTTGCCGTCGGCGTGCGTTTTGACGATCGCACGACCAACAACCTGGCAAAATACTGTCCGAACGCCACCGTACTGCACATCGACATCGATCCTACCTCTATTTCCAAAACTGTGGCCGCCGATGTACCTATTGTCGGCGATGCGAAGCAGGTGCTGATGCAAATGCTCGAGCTGCTGGGCCAGGAGCCGGGCGGCCAGCCGCTGGACAGCATCCGCGACTGGTGGCAGCAGATTGAGCAATGGCGCGGGCGGCACTGTCTGAACTACGACACCGCCAGCGACAAAATTAAACCCCAGGCCGCCATCCAGGCTATCTGGCGCCTTACTCAGGGCGATGCCTACGTGACTTCCGACGTCGGACAGCACCAGATGTTTGCCGCGCTCTACTATCCGTTTGACAAGCCGCGCCGCTGGATAAACTCAGGCGGGCTGGGAACGATGGGCTTTGGCCTGCCCGCCGCTCTGGGGGTGAAAATGGCCCATCCCGAAGCGACCGTCATTTGCGTCACCGGCGATGGCAGCATTCAGATGAATATTCAGGAGCTATCCACCGCTCTCCAGTACGATCTGCCGGTGCTGGTGCTGAACCTCAACAACGGCTATCTCGGGATGGTGAAGCAGTGGCAGGACATGATCTATTCCGGCCGCCATTCGCATTCTTACATGAAGTCCCTGCCCGATTTTGTGAAGCTGGCAGAAGCCTATGGCCATGTCGGGATCCGCATTCACCAGCCGTCCGAGCTGGAAAGCGGACTCACGCAGGCGCTTGAGCATGTGCGCAATAACCGGCTGGTCTTCGTGGATGTGATTGTTGACGGCAGCGAGCACGTCTACCCGATGCATATTCGCGGCGGTGGAATGGATGAAATGTGGCTGAGCAAAACGGAGAGGACCTGATTATGCGCCGGATATTATCAGTTTTACTGGAAAATGAATCGGGTGCGCTGTCGCGGGTCATCGGCCTCTTTGCCCAGCGTGGTTACAATATTGAAAGCCTGACCGTGGCGCCTACCGACGATCCGACACTTTCGCGGATGACCATCCAGACGGTGGGTGATGAAAAAGTGATTGAGCAGATCGAGAAGCAGCTGCACAAGCTGGTGGACGTGCTGCGGGTCAGCGAGCTTGGGCAGGGCGCGCACGTTGAGCGTGAGATCATGCTGGTGAAGGTGCAGGCCAGCGGCTACGGCCGGGAAGAGGTCAAGCGCAACGCGGAGATTTTCCGCGGGCAGATAATCGACGTTACGCCTTCTCTCTACACCGTGCAGCTTGTCGGAACCAGCGACAAGCTTGATGCTTTTCTCGCATCGCTGCGCGATGTGGCCCGCGTTGTTGAAGTCGCGCGCTCTGGCGTAGTAGGCCTATCCCGCGGCGACAAAATTATGCGCTGATGATGCGAGCAAGCGTTCAATGCCATCCAGCCCGACCGCAAGCGTCGGGCTTTTTTTGCGAAATCGCGAGGAATTGTAAATAAAACCGGTTGCTGCACTGAATAAACTGCGTTTAGATGTTAGGGCGTTATCCCGCAACACGAAAATGGTTATGGATTGGACATTTTAAGCAAGGGGCATTTGTGAAACTGGATGAAATCGCCCGGCTCGCCGGCGTCTCGCGAACCACGGCGAGCTATGTGATTAACGGTAAAGCCAGGCAGTACCGCGTCAGCGATAAAACCGTTGAGAAGGTCATGGCTGTAGTACGCGAGCACAACTATCATCCCAACGCCGTTGCCGCCGGCTTGCGTGCCGGACGCACGCGCTCCATTGGCCTGGTGATCCCCGATCTGGAAAACACCAGCTACACCCGCATTGCCAACTACCTTGAGCGCCAGGCGCGCCAGCGCGGCTATCAGCTGCTGATTGCCTGCTCTGAAGACCAGCCTGACAACGAGATGCGCTGCATTGAGCATCTTCTCCAGCGCCAGGTGGATGCGATCATCGTTTCAACCTCGCTGCCGCCGGAGCATCCTTTTTACCAGCGCTGGGCCAATGACTCCTTCCCCATTGTGGCGCTGGATCGCGCGCTGGATCGCGAGCACTTCACCAGCGTGGTGGGCGCCGATCAGGAGGATGCGGAAGCCCTGGCCGCAGAGCTGCGCACTTTCCCGGCGGAAACCGTGCTTTATCTCGGCGCGCTGCCCGAGCTGTCGGTGAGCTTCCTGCGCGAGCAGGGATTCCGCAGCGCGTGGCGGGACGACCCGCGCGACGTGCATTATCTGTATGCCAACAGCTACGAGCGGGAGGTAGCCGCCCAGCTGTTTGAGCGCTGGCTGGAAACCCATCCTATGCCGCAGGCGCTGTTCACCACCTCATTTGCGCTGCTGCAGGGGGTAATGGACGTTACCCTGCGCCGCGAAGGCAAGCTGCCGACGGAGCTGGCCATCGCCACCTTCGGCGATAACGAGCTGCTCGATTTTCTGCCCTGCCCGGTACTGGCCGTGGCGCAGCGCCACCGCGATGTGGCCGAGCGAGTGCTGGAAATCGTGCTGGCAAGCCTCGACGAGCCGAAGAAGCCGAAGCCGGGATTAAGCCGCATTCGCCGCAATCTCTACCGCCGCGGTAGCCTCAATCGCCGATAGAAATGCACAAACGGGCGCGCCGAATAATATCCGGCGTGCCGAATTGTCTTATAAGACCTTAATAATGATTGGGACTATTCCTGAAATGCCGGCTGGAATTGTCCGACATTAAGAGAGCAGGTCTGATTAATGTTAGCGCTGGCGGTTAATAAAAAGTAAATTAACGTTTCAGCTGTGTATTTTTGTTACACGTCTGCGCTATTCCGGCCAATTAACCACCACCTCATTTTACCCTTCACATTTGCTTACCACCCAATGCCCGCCGCAGGCCGGAAACAGTTTGCGTTAGTACTGTTAACGCCGTGAAGAATGTCCTAAAATGCCGCCCACGTCGCAAATCGACACTTTATATTTTACTTTAGTGATTTTGTAGTGGCTGAAAATCGTTAAGAAGCTGTTTGTTTTTTTCTTACACGTATTCATAACGTTAATTTTCTTCACGTGCGGGATGCAAATTAATCACGGCGTATATCGAGCGCTATTTAGGGTTTTTATAACTCGCTTAGCGTCAGCGCTGGCTTGACAAGCTTTTCCTCCGCTCCGTAAACTCCCTCGGTGGGAATTTGTGGGGCAAAGTGGAGAAAAGGGGTGAGGCTGGCATGTTCCGTGGAGCAACGTTAGTCAATCTCGACAGCAAAGGGCGCCTTGCGGTGCCGACCCGATACCGGGATCCGCTGATCGAGGACGCTGCCGGTCAACTGGTCTGTACCATTGACATCCATCACCCGTGCCTGCTGCTTTACCCGCTTCCCGAGTGGGAAATCATCGAGCAAAAATTGTCACGACTGTCGAGCATGAACCCGGCGGAACGGCGCGTTCAGCGTCTGCTTTTGGGACATGCCAGCGAGTGTCAAATGGACAACGCCGGTCGTTTGCTAATTGCGCCGGTTTTACGGCAACACGCCGGACTGACTAAAGAAGTGATGCTGGTCGGACAGTTCAACAAGTTTGAGCTGTGGGATGAGGAGACCTGGTATCAACGGGTCAGGGAAGATATCGACGCAGAGCAATCCGCCTCCACAGCGCTGACGGAGCGGTTGCAGGATTTGTCATTATAAGATGATGGAAAACTTTAAACATACAACCGTACTACTCGACGAGGCCGTTAACGGCCTGAACATTCGTCCTGACGGTATCTATATCGACGGCACTTTTGGCCGCGGCGGCCACTCGCGCCTGATCCTCTCGCAGCTTGGCGAGCAGGGGCAGCTTATCGCTATCGATCGCGATCCTGCGGCAATCGAGGTGGCAAATACCATCAACGATCGGCGATTTTCAATCGTACACGGTCCTTTTTCGGCGCTGGCTGACTATGTCGGCGAACGCAACCTGACAGGTAAAATCGACGGCATTTTGCTCGATCTCGGTGTTTCTTCACCGCAGCTTGACGATGCGGAGCGTGGCTTCTCTTTTATGCGCGACGGCCCGCTCGATATGCGCATGGATCCGACCCGCGGCCAGTCTGCCGCCGAATGGCTGCTGCATGCAGAAGAAGCCGACATTGCCTGGGTGATTAAAACCTTTGGCGAGGAGCGCTTCTCTAAACGCATCGCCCGCGCCATTGTCGAGCGCAACCGCGAGCAGCCGATGACCCGCACGAAGGAGCTGGCCGAGGTTGTCGCCGCAGCGACGCCGGTGAAAGACAAATTCAAACATCCTGCGACCCGCACGTTCCAGGCGGTGCGCATCTGGGTAAACAGTGAACTTGAGGAAATAGAGCAGGCGCTAAAAAGCTCGCTCAGCGTGCTGGCCCCGGGCGGGCGGCTCTCGATTATCAGTTTCCACTCGCTGGAAGACCGCATTGTGAAGCGCTTTATGCGCGAGCAAAGCCGCGGTCCGCAGGTTCCGGCCGGACTCCCGATGACCGAAGCGCAGCTCAGTAAACTGGGCGGCCGTGAGCTAAGAGCACTAGGCAAGTTGATGCCGGGTGAACAAGAAGTGGCTGAAAATCCACGTGCCCGTAGTTCAGTTCTGCGTATTGCAGAGAGGACGAACGCATGATCGGCAGAGTGTCGGAGGCCCTAAGCAAAGTAAAAGGATCGTTAGGAAGCAGCGAGCGCCATGCCTTGCCTGGCGTGATCGGCGACGATCTTTTGCGGTTCGGGAAGCTGCCACTCTGCCTGTTCATTTGCATCATTTTGACCGCGATTACGGTGGTTACCACGGCGCACCACACGCGTTTATTAACGGCCCAACGCGAACAGCTGGTGCTGGAACGGGACGCGCTGGATATCGAGTGGCGCAACCTGATCCTTGAAGAGAATGCCCTCGGCGATCACAGCCGGGTGGAGCGGATTGCAACGGAAAAATTGCAGATGCAGCATGTCGATCCTTCGCAGGAAAATATCGTTGTCCAAAAATAAGGATTATCGCAGCGCATGAAAGCAGCGGCAAAGACGCACAAGACAAAACGCCAGGAAGAGCATGCCAACTTTATCGGTTGGCGTTTTGCGTTGCTTTGCGGCTGCATTTTACTGGCGATGACCTTCCTGCTGGGCCGCGTGGCCTGGCTACAGATAATTAGCCCGGACATGCTGGTGCGCCAGGGCGATATGCGCTCTCTCCGCGTACAGGAAGTGTCAACCTCCCGCGGCATGATAACCGATCGCTCCGGCCGTCCGCTGGCGGTTAGCGTGCCGGTAAAAGCGATATGGGCAGATCCTAAAGAGCTGCACGACGCTGGCGGCATCAGTATCGACAACCGCTGGAAGGCGCTGGCCGACGCGCTCAATATGCCGCTGGATCAGCTCGCCTCCCGCGTGAATGCCAATCCGCGCGGGCGCTTTATCTATCTGGCCCGCCAGGTGAATCCCGACATGGCGGATTACATCAAAAAGCTCAAGCTGCCGGGCATTCACCTGCGGGAAGAGTCCCGCCGCTACTATCCCTCCGGGGAAGTCACCTCGCAGCTCATCGGATTTACCAACGTCGATAGCCAGGGCATCGAAGGCGTTGAGAAGAGCTTTGATAAGTGGCTCACCGGCCAGCCCGGCGAGCGTATCGTGCGTAAAGACCGCTACGGCCGCGTCATTGAAGATATCTCGTCCACCGACAGCCAGGCGGCGCATAACCTTGCGCTGAGTATCGACGAGCGCCTGCAGGCGCTGGTCTATCGCGAGCTTAATAACGCGGTGGCTTTTAACAAGGCCGAATCCGGCAGCGCGGTGCTGGTCGACGTGAGCACCGGCGAAGTGCTGGCGATGGCAAACAGCCCCTCCTACAACCCGAACAACCTGAGTGGAACCCCGAAAGACGTGATGCGTAACCGCACCATCACCGACGTTTTTGAGCCGGGCTCCACGGTAAAACCGATGGTCGTTATGACGGCGCTGCAGCGCGGCATCGTTAACGAAAACTCGGTTCTGAATACGGTTCCCTATCGAATTAACGGTCACGAAGTTAAAGATGTCGGGCGTTACAGCGAACTGAGCCTGACCGGGGTATTACAGAAGTCGAGTAACGTCGGTGTTTCCAAACTGGCGTTAGCGATGCCCTCCTCAGCGTTAGTAGATACTTACTCACGTTTTGGACTGGGAAAAGCGACCAATTTGGGGTTGGTCGGAGAACGCAGTGGCTTATATCCTCAAAAACAACGGTGGTCTGACATAGAGAGGGCCACCTTCTCTTTCGGCTACGGGCTAATGGTAACGCCGTTACAGTTAGCGCGTGTCTACGCAACCATTGGCAGCTACGGCATGTACCGTCCGCTGTCAATAACCAAAGTTGATCCCCCGGTTCCCGGACAGCGTATCTTTCCGGAGTCCATTGTTCGCACCGTCGTCCACATGATGGAAAGCGTGGCGCTGCCCGGCGGCGGCGGCGTGAAGGCGGCGATCAAAGGCTATCGTATCGCCATTAAAACCGGTACGGCGAAAAAAGTGGGGCCGGACGGCCGCTACATCAACAAATACATTGCTTATACCGCGGGCGTTGCGCCAGCCAGCCAGCCGCGTTTTGCGCTGGTGGTGGTGATTAACGATCCGCAGGCCGGTAAGTACTACGGCGGTGCCGTTTCCGCGCCGGTATTTGGTGCCATCATGGGCGGCGTTCTGCGCACCATGAACATTGAACCGGATGCGCTGGCAACGGGCGACAGAAACGAATTAGTGACAAATCAAGGCGAGGGTACAGGTGGCAGATCGTAATTTGCGCGACCTACTTGCTCCGTGGGTGCCGGGTGCACCGGAGCGAACGCTCAGAGAGATGACGCTCGACAGCCGGGTTGCGGCTGCGGGGGATCTTTTTGTCGCGGTTGTAGGTCATCAGGCGGACGGGCGTCGTTATATCCCGCAGGCGATTGCGCAAGGTGTGGCTGCTGTCATTGCTGAAGCAAAAGATAACGCGAGCGACGGTGAAATCCGTGAAGTGCACGGCGTGCCGGTTATCTATCTCAGTCAGTTAAATGAGCGTCTCTCCGCGCTGGCGGGACGCTTTTACCACGAGCCGTCCGAACAGCTGAAGCTGGTGGGCGTGACCGGAACCAACGGGAAAACCACCACCGCGCAGCTGCTGGCGCAGTGGGCGCAGCTGCTGGGTGAAACCAGCGCGGTAATGGGCACCGTGGGTAACGGCCTGCTGGGCAAAGTGAGCCCGACAGAAAATACCACCGGCTCTGCGGTGGACGTTCAGCACGTCCTCTCCGGTCTTCACGCGCAGGGCGCGACCTTTGCCGCGATGGAAGTCTCCTCTCACGGCCTGGTGCAGCACCGGGTTGCGGCGCTGAAATTTGCCGCCTCGGTATTTACTAACCTCAGCCGGGACCATCTCGACTATCACGGCGATATGGAGCACTACGAAGCCGCGAAGTGGATGCTGTACTCCACCCACGACTGCGGTCAGGCCATTATCAATGCCGACGACGAAGTGGGCCGCCGCTGGCTGGCAAAACTGCCGGATGCGGTTGCCGTTTCGATAGCAAACAATATTGATCCCAACTGTCACGGACGCTGGCTCAAAGCAACCGCGGTGAGCTACCACGACAGCGGGGCGACCATCGCCTTTGACTCCAGCTGGGGAACGGGCGAAATCGAAAGCCGCCTGATGGGCGAATTCAACGTCAGCAACCTGCTGCTGGCGCTGGCAGCCCTGCTGGCGCTGGGGTATCCGCTGGATGGCCTGCTGAGCACCGCCTCCCGCCTGCAGCCGGTCTGCGGCCGGATGGAAGTATTTAGCGCGCCGGGGAAACCGACGGTCGTGGTGGATTATGCCCACACGCCGGACGCGCTGGAAAAAGCGCTGGAGGCCGCACGCCTGCACTGCGCCGGCAAGCTGTGGTGCGTCTTTGGCTGCGGCGGCGATCGCGATAAGGGTAAACGCCCGCTGATGGGCGCTATCGCCGAACAGTTCGCCGACATTGCCGTGGTGACTGACGACAATCCGCGTACGGAAGAGCCGCGCGCCATTATCGACGACATTCTGGCGGGCATGCTGGACGCCGGTCGGGCGAAGGTAATGGAGGGGCGCGCAGAAGCGGTGACCGCCGCCATTATGCAGGCCCGTCCTGACGATGTGGTGCTGCTGGCCGGTAAAGGCCACGAAGATTATCAAATCGTCGGCAACCGCCGCCTTGATTACTCCGATCGCGTAACGGCCGCGCGGCTGCTGGGGTTACTGGCATGATTAGCATAACCCTTACCCAGCTGGCCGCCGTGCTCAACGGCGAGCTTCACGGCGCCAGCGTGACTATTGATGTGGTCACCACCGATACGCGAAAAATCACGGCGGGCTGCCTGTTCGTGGCCCTGAAAGGCGAACGTTTCGACGCCCACGATTTTGCGGAGCAGGCGAAGCAGGCCGGCGCCGGTGCGCTGCTGGTCAACCGCCTGCTGGAGTGCGACCTGCCGCAAATTGTGGTTCAGGACACTCGCCTGGCGTTTAGTGAACTGGCGGCCTGGGTTCGCCAGCAGGTGCCCGCCCGGGTAGTGGCCCTTACCGGATCGTCCGGTAAAACCTCAGTTAAAGAGATGACCGCCTCCATTCTGGGCCAGTGCGGTAACACGCTTTATACCGCAGGAAATCTGAATAACGATATCGGGGTTCCGATGACCCTGCTGCGCCTGACGCCGGAGCATGAATATGCGGTTATCGAGCTTGGCGCAAATCACCAGGGCGAAATCGCCTGGACCGTCAGCCTGACCCGCCCGGAAGCCGCGCTGGTCAATAACCTGGCGGCGGCGCATCTCGAAGGCTTTGGCTCTCTGGAAGGGGTTGCGAAAGCGAAAGGCGAAATCTTCACCGGTCTGGCCGAGCACGGCATCGCTATCCTCAACGCCGACAATAACGACTGGCTGAACTGGCAGCGCGCCATTGGCGACCGCACCGTGTGGCGCTTTTCGCCAAACGACGACGACAGCGATTTCACCGCGGAAAACATTAGCATCACCAGCCGGGGCACCGCGTTTACTCTCAGGACGCCGGTCGGTAGCGTAGATGTTCTGCTGCCGCTGCCCGGCCGCCACAATATCGCCAACGCACTTGCCGCAGCGGCACTCGCCACCGCGGTAGGCGCCAGCCTGCAGGCAGTTAAAGCAGGGTTGGCCGGGCTGAAAGCCGTTCCCGGACGCCTGTTCCCGATCCCGCTGGCGGAAAACAAGCTGCTGCTGGACGACTCCTACAACGCCAACGTCGGCTCCATGACCGCCGCGGTGCAGGTGCTCTCTGAGATGCCGGGCTACCGCATTCTGGTGGTTGGGGATATGGCAGAGCTCGGCGATGAGAGTGCGGCCTGCCACCGGCAGGTCGGTGAGGCGGCGGAAGCTGCCGGTCTGGACTGCGTTATCAGCGTCGGCACCCTCAGTAAAAACATCAGCGACGCCAGCGGCGTCGGCGTGCATTTTGCCGACAAAGCCTCCGCGATTGCACATTTAAAAGCGCTTATCGAAGCGCAGCACATTGTCACTATTTTGGTGAAAGGTTCACGTAGCGCGGCTATGGAAGAGGTGGTTCGCGCTTTACAGGAGAACGGGTCATGTTAGTTTGGCTGGCCGAGCATTTGGTCAAATATTATTCCGGCTTTAACGTCTTTTCCTACCTGACGTTTCGCGCCATCGTCAGCCTGCTGACTGCGCTGTTCATCTCTTTATGGATGGGCCCGCGCATGATTGCCCGCCTGCAAAAACTCTCTTTTGGTCAGGTAGTTCGTAACGACGGTCCCGAGTCGCACTTCAGCAAGCGCGGCACGCCGACCATGGGCGGGATCATGATCCTGACCGCGATTGTTGTTTCCGTACTGCTGTGGGCCTATCCATCTAACCCTTACGTCTGGTGCGTTCTGACGGTGCTGGTGGGCTACGGCATTATCGGTTTTGTCGATGACTACCGCAAAGTGGTGCGTAAAGATACCAAAGGCCTGATCGCCCGCTGGAAGTACTTCTGGATGTCGGTAATCGCGCTGGGCGTGGCGTTTGCGCTGTATCTCGCCGGGAAAGATACCCCGGCCACCCAGCTAGTGGTGCCGTTCTTCAAAGACGTGATGCCACAGCTGGGCCTGTTCTACGTACTGCTGGCCTACTTCGTGGTGGTCGGCACCGGTAACGCGGTGAACCTCACCGACGGGCTGGACGGCCTGGCGATCATGCCGACCGTTTTCGTGGCGGGCGGCTTTGCGCTAGTGGCCTGGGCCACCGGCAACATGAACTTCGCCAACTATCTGCATATCCCTTACCTGCGCCATGCCGGCGAGCTGGTGATTGTCTGCACCGCGATTGTCGGTGCCGGGCTGGGATTCTTGTGGTTTAACACCTATCCGGCGCAGGTCTTCATGGGTGACGTCGGATCGCTGGCGCTGGGCGGCGCGCTCGGCATTATCGCCGTGCTGCTGCGTCAGGAATTTCTGCTGGTCATTATGGGCGGCGTCTTCGTGGTGGAAACCCTGTCGGTTATTTTGCAGGTCGGCTCCTTTAAACTGCGCGGGCAGCGCATTTTCCGCATGGCGCCGATTCACCATCACTATGAATTGAAAGGCTGGCCGGAGCCGCGCGTTATCGTGCGCTTCTGGATTATTTCGCTGATGCTGGTGCTGATTGGCCTGGCAACGCTGAAGGTACGTTAATCATGGCGGATTATCAGGGCAAAAAAGTCGTCATTATCGGTCTGGGCATGACCGGGCTCTCCTGCGTGGATTTCTTCCTCGCGCGCGGCGTGACGCCCCGGGTGATGGACACCCGCAGCGCGCCGTCGGGCCTCGACAAGCTGCCTGAAGTCGTCGAGCGCCACGTGGGCGGCCTTAACGAAGACTGGCTGCTGGCCGCGGATCTGATTGTGGCAAGCCCTGGTATCGCGCTGGCGCATCCTTCTCTCAGCGCGGCGGTGGACGCCGGCGTCGAGATCGTTGGCGACATCGAGCTGTTCTGCCGTGAGGCCCAGGCACCCGTCATCGCTATTACCGGCTCCAACGGAAAAAGCACCGTCACTACGCTGGTGGGCGAGATGGCAAAAGCGGCAGGCGTAAATGTCGGCGTGGGCGGAAATATTGGCCTGCCGGCGTTGATGCTGCTGGACGTCTCCCGCGAGCTGTACGTGCTTGAACTCTCCAGCTTCCAGCTGGAAACAACATCAAGCCTGCAGGCGGTGGCGGCGACCATCCTCAACGTGACGGAAGATCACATGGACCGCTATCCGTTTGGCCTGCAGCAGTACCGCGCCGCCAAGCTGCGGGTCTATGAAAACGCGCGCACCTGCGTGGTGAACGCCGACGATGCGCTCACGATGCCGATACGCGGCGCAGATGAGCGCTGCGTAAGTTTCGGCGTCAACATTGGCGACTATCACCTGAACCGCCAGCAGGGGGAAACCTGGCTGCGGGTGAAGGGCGAAAAAGTGCTTAATGTGAAAGAGATGACGCTTAGCGGGCTGCACAACTACAGCAACGCGCTGGCGGCGCTGGCGCTGGCGGATGCCGCGGGCCTGCCCCGCGCCAGTAGCCTGAAAGCGCTGACCACCTTTACCGGGCTGGCGCACCGCTTCCAGCTGGTTCTTGAACACAACGGCGTGCGCTGGATCAACGACTCAAAAGCAACGAATGTCGGCAGCACCGAAGCGGCCCTTAACGGCCTGCAGGTTGACGGCACGCTGCACCTGCTGCTGGGCGGCGACGGCAAGTCCGCCGATTTTTCGCCGCTGGGCGCGCATCTGACCGGTGACAATGTTCGCCTGTGGTGCTTTGGCCGCGATGGCGATGCGCTAATGGCGCTGCGCCCGGAAGTGTCCACCCGTACGGAAACGATGGAGGAAGCCATGCGCCTCATCGCGCCGCAGCTGAAATCCGGCGATATGGTTCTGCTCTCGCCGGCCTGTGCCAGCCTCGACCAGTTTAAAAATTTCGAGCAGCGCGGCGATATCTTCGCCCGGCTGGCTAAGGAGTTAGGCTGATGCGTCTGTCTCTCCCTCGCCTGCGGCTGCCGCATCTGCCGGGATCGGGGATCCTGGTCTGGCTGTTTTCGGCGCTAAAAGGCTGGGTGATGGCATCGCGTCCGAAGGACAGCGACAGCCTGGTAATGTACGACCGTACGCTGCTGTGGCTGACGTTTGGTCTCGCGGCGATCGGTTTTATTATGGTGACCTCGGCCTCCATGCCGGTCGGCCAGCGTCTGGCAAGCGATCCCTTCCTGTTTGCCAAGCGTGATGGACTGTACATCGTGCTGGCATTTTGTCTGGCGATGATAACCCTGCGCCTGCCGATGAACTTTTGGCAGCGCTACAGCGCCGCAATGCTTATTGCCTCGATCGTCATGCTGCTGATCGTGCTGGTGGTGGGAAGCTCGGTAAACGGTGCCTCGCGCTGGATTGCGCTGGGGCCGCTGCGTATTCAGCCGGCGGAGTTTACCAAGCTGTCGCTGTTCTGCTACATCGCCAACTATCTGGTGCGCAAAGGGGACGAGGTGCGCAATAACCTGCGCGGCTTCCTCAAGCCGATGGGCGTGATTTTCGTACTGGCGATTTTGCTGCTGGCCCAGCCCGATCTCGGTACGGTGGTGGTGCTGTTCGTTACTACGCTGGCGATGCTGTTTCTCGCGGGCGCGAAGCTCTGGCAGTTCATCGCCATTATCGGTATGGGGATTTCGGCGGTGGTGCTGTTGATCCTCGCTGAGCCTTACCGTATTCGCCGCGTAACCTCCTTCTGGAATCCGTGGGAAGATCCCTTCGGCAGCGGCTACCAGCTGACCCAGTCGCTGATGGCGTTTGGCCGCGGCGAAATGTGGGGGCAGGGGCTCGGCAACTCGGTGCAGAAACTGGAGTATTTACCGGAAGCACACACCGACTTTATCTTCGCCATCATCGGCGAGGAGCTGGGCTATATCGGTGTGGTGCTGGCGCTTTTAATGGTATTCTTCGTCGCTTTCCGCGCCATGTCCATTGGCCGCAAGGCGCTGGAAATTGACCAGCGTTTCTCCGGGTTTTTAGCCTGCTCTATCGGCATCTGGTTCAGCTTTCAGGCGCTGGTTAACGTCGGCGCAGCGGCAGGTATGCTGCCGACCAAAGGTCTGACGCTGCCGCTTATCAGCTACGGCGGTTCCAGCCTGCTGATTATGTCGACGGCCATTATGTTACTGTTAAGAATTGATTATGAAACGCGCCTGGAGAAGGCCCAGGCGTTTACGCGGGGTGTGCGATGAGCGGTCAGGAAAAGCGGTTGATGGTGATGGCGGGCGGTACCGGGGGACATGTATTCCCGGGGCTGGCCGTTGCGCACCATCTGATGGATCAGGGCTGGCAGGTACGCTGGCTCGGAACCGCGGATCGCATGGAGGCCGATCTGGTGCCGAAACACGGTATCGATATCGACTTTATTCGCATTTCCGGCCTGCGCGGCAAAGGGCTCAAAGCCCAGCTGCTGGCGCCAGTGCGGATTTTCAACGCCTGGCGTCAGGCGCGGGCCATCATGAAGCGCTTTAAGCCGGACGCGGTACTGGGAATGGGCGGTTATGTTTCTGGTCCCGGCGGACTGGCGGCCTGGTCGCTGGGGATCCCGGTGGTACTGCACGAGCAGAACGGCATTGCCGGATTGACCAATAAGTGGCTGGCGAAAATTGCCAAAACGGTGCTGCAGGCGTTTCCGGGGGCGTTTCCCGAAGCGGAGGTTGTGGGTAATCCGGTGCGGGTTGACGTACTGGCCCTGCCGCTGCCGCGCCAGCGCCTCACCGGGCGCACCGGTCCTGTCCGCGTGCTGGTGATCGGCGGTTCCCAGGGCGCCCGCGTCCTGAATCAGACGCTGCCGCAGGTGGCTGCGAAGCTCGGGGATGCCGTCACTATCTGGCATCAGTGCGGCAAAGGCGCGCAGCAGACCGTAGAACAGGCGTATGCCGATGCCGGTCAGCCGCAGCATCGGGTGACTGAGTTTATTGATGATATGGCTGCCGCCTACGCGTGGGCTGATGTTGTGGTTTGCCGCTCCGGCGCGCTGACCGTGAGCGAAATCGCCGCTGCCGGCCTGCCGGCCATCTTTGTGCCGTTTCAGCATAAAGACCGGCAGCAGTACTGGAACGCGCTGCCGCTTGAGAAAGCGGGCGCGGCCAAAATTTTTGAGCAGCCGCAGTTCACTGCAGAAGCCGTTGCCAGCACCCTTGCGGGCTGGGACAGAAATACATTGCTGGAGATGGCCGAGCGCGCGCGTGCCGCCGCCATCACCGATGCGACCGATCGGGTTGCAAATGAAGTAAGCCTGGCAGCACAGGCATAATCATCGCAGCGCCTTTTGCGCTGCGCGAATTTTGAAGTAGTCGATGGCGTTTAAAGAATGAATACACAACAACTGGCGAAACTGCGTTCCATTGTGCCCGAGATGCGTCGCGTCCGGCACATTCACTTTGTCGGCATCGGCGGTGCCGGCATGGGCGGTATTGCCGAAGTGTTGGCTAACGAAGGGTATCAAATTAGCGGTTCGGATCTGGCGCCGAATCCGGTGACTCAGCAGCTGTCGGCGCTGGGTGCCACTATCTACTTTAACCATCGCCCGGAAAACGTCAGCGATGCCAGCGTGGTGGTCGTTTCCAGCGCTATCTCTGCGGATAATCCGGAGATTGTCGCTGCCCACGAAGCGCGTATTCCGGTGATCCGCCGCGCAGAAATGCTCGCGGAGCTGATGCGTTTTCGCCACGGCATTGCGGTGGCCGGCACCCACGGCAAAACCACTACCACGGCGATGGTCTCCAGCATTTATGCAGAAGCGGGCCTCGATCCGACGTTTGTTAACGGTGGCCTGGTAAAAGCCGCCGGCGTGCATGCCCGTCTGGGACACAGCCGCTATCTGATCGCCGAAGCCGATGAAAGCGACGCGTCTTTCCTGCATCTGCAGCCGATGGTCGCCATCGTGACCAATATCGAAGCTGACCACATGGATACCTACCAGGGCGACTTCGAAAACTTAAAGCAGACGTTTATTAATTTTCTGCACAATCTGCCGTTTTATGGACGTGCGGTGATGTGCGTCGACGATCCGGTTATTCGCGAGCTTTTACCTCGCGTAGGTCGTCAGATAACCACCTATGGCTTTAGCGAAGACGCTGACGTTCGGGTAGAAGAGTATCGCCAGATAGGCGCGCAGGGCCACTTTACGCTTATCCGTCAGGACAAAGCCCCGCTGGCCGTCACTCTTAACGCGCCGGGCCGACACAACGCCCTTAACGCTGCCGCCTCGGTTGCGGTTGCCACGGAAGAGGGCATTGACGACGACGCTATCCTGCGCGCGCTGGCAAGCTTCCAGGGAACCGGGCGTCGCTTTGACTTCCTCGGCGAGTTTCCCCTGGCTGAAGTTAACGGCAAAAGCGGCAGTGCCATGCTGGTGGACGATTACGGCCATCATCCGACCGAAGTCGACGCCACTATCAAAGCCGCCCGCGCGGGCTGGCCGGATAAAAATCTGGTGATGCTGTTTCAGCCGCACCGCTATACCCGCACGCGGGATCTGTATGACGATTTCGCCAACGTGCTGACCCAGGTTGATAGCCTGCTGATGCTGGACGTATATCCGGCTGGCGAAGCGCCGATTCCGGGCGCGGACAGCCGCTCGCTGTGCCGCACTATTCGCGGGCGCGGCAAGGTGGATCCGATTCTGGTTTCCGATACGAATCAGGTTGCCGCTATGCTCGCGCCAGTGCTGACCGGTAACGATCTGATTCTGGTGCAGGGTGCGGGCAACGTGGGCAAAATCGCCCGCGCGCTGGCGGAAGGCAAACTGCGCCCGCAGGAGGAAAATCATGCCTGATAATGTTGCGGTGCTGCTTGGCGGCACCTCTGCAGAGCGTGAGGTCTCCCTTAATTCCGGGGCTGCCGTCCTGGCCGCGCTGCGGGAGTCCGGCATTGCCGCTGCCGCATTCGATCCGCGCGAGCAGGACGTGACTCAGCTGAAAGCGCTGGGCTTTGAAAAGGTCTTTATCGCCCTGCACGGTCGCGGCGGCGAGGACGGCACGTTGCAGGGATTGCTGGAGCTGCTCGATATTCCCTACACCGGCAGCGGCGTAATGGCCTCTGCTATTTCGATGGATAAACAGCGCAGCAAGCTGCTGTGGCAGGGCGCGGGATTACCCGTCGCGCCCTGGGTCGCCGTGACCCGCCGCCAGTTTGCCGCCGGGCTGAGCGATGAGCAGCAGCAGAGCATTGCCGCGCTGGGACTGCCGGTCATTATTAAACCCAGCCGGGAAGGTTCCAGCGTGGGGATGTCGAAAGTCAGCGAAATCTGCGCGCTCAACGATGCGCTGGCGCTTGCTTTTCAGCACGATGATGAAGTTTTAATCGAAAAATGGCTCAGCGGGCCCGAATATACGATTGCGGTGGTCGGTGAAGAAATTTTACCGTCAATTCGTATCCAACCCGCCGGAGTCTTCTATGATTATGAGGCTAAGTATCTCTCTGATGAGACGCAGTATTTTTGTCCAGGTAGTGAAGATCCGGCTCAGGAAGCGCAAATGCGCGTTTTAGCACAAAAAGCGTGGGAAAACCTGGGCTGTTCTGGCTGGGGACGTATCGACGTTATGCAGGACAGTGATGGTCAATTTTATCTGCTGGAGGCAAATACCTCTCCGGGGATGACCAGCCACAGTCTGGTACCCATGGCCGCGCGCCAGGCGGGGATCAGTTTCCCGCAGTTGGTAGTACGCATTTTGGACCTGGCGGGGTGATATGTCGCAGGCAGCGCTGAACGCGCGTAACCGTGAAGAAGAAGAGGTTGCTTCCTCACGGCGAAACAACGGAACCCGGCTGGCGGGGATTATTTTCCTGCTGGCGGTGCTCTGTACTATCTTTGCCAGCGGCTGGGTGGTGCTGGGCTGGATGGAAGATGCGCAGCGGCTGCCGCTGTCACGACTGGTGCTAACGGGTGACCGGCACTACACGCGCAATGACGATGTGCGGCAGGCTATTCTGGCTTTGGGCTCGCCCGGCACTTTTATGACTCAGGACGTTAATATCATCCAGAGTCAAATCGAACGCCTGCCGTGGATCAAGCAGGCGAGCGTTCGCAAGCAGTGGCCGGACGAATTGAAGATTCATCTGGTTGAATATGTGCCCATAGCGCGATGGAATGACCAGCATATGGTTGATGCCGACGGCAACGCATTCAGCGTACCGGCGAATCGCAGCAGCAAGCAGAAGCTGCCTATGTTGTATGGGCCCGAGGGCAGCCAGAGTGAAGTGCTGCAAGGCTATCGCGACATGGGGCAGGTGCTGGCGAAAGATAGATTTACGTTGAAAGAGGCGGCAATGACCGCGCGCCGCTCCTGGCAACTGACGCTGAGTAACGATATCAAGTTAAATTTGGGCCGCGGCGACACGATGAAAAGGCTTGAGCGCTTTTTAGAACTCTATCCGGTTCTACAACAGCAGGCGCAGTCCGAGAACAAGCGGATTAGCTATGTTGATTTGCGTTATGACTCAGGCGCCGCGGTAGGCTGGGAGCCGGCTCCGGTAGAGGAAACTCATCAACAAACGAATCAGGCACAGGCAGAGCAACAATGATCAAAGCGACGGACAGAAAACTGGTAGTAGGGCTGGAAATTGGTACCGCGAAGGTAGCCGCTTTGGTAGGGGAAGTTCTGCCCGACGGAATGGTCAACATTATCGGCGTGGGGAGCTGCCCGTCCCGGGGCATGGATAAAGGCGGTGTTAACGATCTTGAGTCGGTCGTGAAGTGCGTCCAGCGCGCTATCGATCAGGCGGAGCTGATGGCGGACTGCCAGATCTCTTCTGTCTACCTGGCGCTTTCGGGCAAGCATATTAGCTGTCAGAATGAAATCGGGATGGTGCCTATCTCGGAAGAGGAAGTGACGCAGGAAGATGTTGAGAACGTGGTGCATACGGCAAAATCCGTTCGCGTTCGTGACGAGCATCGCGTTCTGCACGTTATTCCGCAGGAGTATGCCATTGACTACCAGGAAGGGATCAAGAACCCTGTAGGTCTGTCGGGCGTTCGCATGCAGGCTAAGGTTCATCTGATTACCTGCCATAACGATATGGCGAAAAATATCGTTAAAGCGGTTGAGCGCTGCGGGCTGAAAGTGGACCAGCTGATCTTTGCCGGACTGGCATCCAGCTATTCGGTACTGACGGAAGATGAACGTGAGCTGGGCGTCTGTGTCGTCGACGTCGGCGGTGGTACTATGGATATCGCGGTCTATACCGGCGGCGCACTGCGCCACACGAAAGTTATCCCCTACGCGGGGAATGTCGTGACCAGCGATATCGCTTACGCTTTTGGCACCCCACCGAGTGATGCCGAGGCGATTAAAGTTCGCCACGGCTGTGCGTTGGGTTCAATCGTCGGCAAAGACGAAAGTGTGGAAGTTCCGAGCGTGGGCGGTCGTCCGCCGCGTAGCCTGCAGCGTCAGACGCTGGCAGAAGTGATTGAGCCGCGCTACACCGAGCTGCTCAACCTGGTAAACGAAGAGATTTTGCAGCTGCAGGAACAGCTGCGCCAGCAGGGTGTCAAACACCATCTGGCCGCAGGGATTGTTCTGACCGGCGGCGCGGCGCAAATTGAGGGCCTCGCGGCCTGCGCCCAGCGCGTGTTCCATACCCAGGTGCGCATCGGCGCACCGCTGAATATTACCGGTTTAACGGATTATGCCCAGGAGCCGTACTACTCAACGGCGGTGGGTCTGCTGCACTACGGAAAAGAGTCGCATCTGAGTGGTGAAGCAGAAGTGGAAAAACGTGTCGCAGTGAGCTCGTGGATCAAGCGAATCAACACCTGGCTGCGAAAAGAGTTTTAATTTTAAAAGAGAGCGCAGAAAATTAGCGCTCTCAGGCGACAGGCACAAAACGGAGAGAAACTATGTTTGAACCAATGGAATTAACCAACGACGCGGTGATTAAAGTCATCGGCGTCGGTGGGGGCGGCGGTAACGCCGTCGAACACATGGTGCGTGAACGCATCGAAGGTGTTGAGTTTTTTGCAGTGAACACTGATGCTCAGGCATTGCGTAAAACCGCCGTGGGTCAGACTATCCAGATTGGTAACGGCATCACTAAAGGTCTGGGCGCAGGCGCGAATCCGGAAGTGGGCCGCAACGCGGCGGATGAGGATCGTGAATCCCTGCGTGCTGCCCTCGAAGGCGCCGACATGGTGTTTATCGCAGCCGGCATGGGCGGCGGTACCGGCACTGGTGCAGCTCCCGTTGTCGCTGAAGTTGCTAAAGATTTAGGTATCCTGACCGTTGCCGTGGTCACTAAGCCCTTCAACTTTGAAGGCAAAAAGCGCATGGCGTTTGCGGAGCAGGGTATTGCAGAACTGTCCAAGCACGTTGACTCGCTGATCACTATCCCGAACGACAAGCTGCTGAAAGTGCTTGGCCGCGGTATCTCTCTGCTGGACGCGTTTGGCGCGGCTAACGACGTGCTGAAAGGCGCGGTGCAGGGTATCGCCGAGCTGATTACGCGTCCGGGCCTGATGAACGTCGACTTTGCTGACGTGCGCACCGTAATGTCCGAAATGGGCTACGCCATGATGGGCTCCGGCCTGGCAAGCGGTGAAGATCGCGCGGAAGAAGCGGCTGAAATGGCTATCTCTTCTCCGCTGCTGGAAGATATCGATCTTTCCGGCGCGCGCGGCGTGCTGGTCAACATCACCGCGGGCTTCGACCTGCGTCTGGATGAGTTCGAAACCGTCGGTAACACCATCCGCGCATTCGCATCGGATAACGCCACCGTGGTTATCGGTACTTCTCTTGATCCGGACATGAACGACGAACTGCGCGTTACTGTCGTTGCGACCGGTATTGGTATGGATAAGCGTCCTGAAATCACGCTGGTGACTAACAAGCAGCAGCCGGTGATGGATCGCTATCAGCAGCACGGTATGGCGCCGCTGACTCAGGAACAGAAACCTGCGGCTAAAGTGGTCAATGACAATCCGTCTACCACCACTAAAGAGCCGGATTATCTGGATATTCCAGCGTTCTTGCGCAAGCAGGCTGATTAAGAATAACCCGTAAATTGGGTATTCGACGCTCTTTGTGCTACACTGGCGCGCCGGTTGTATAGTACAATCGGGTTAGGTAGGTAATTGGCGAGATTATACGATGATCAAACAAAGGACTCTTAAACGTATCGTTCAGGCGACTGGTGTCGGTTTACATACCGGCAAGAAAGTCACCCTGACGCTGCGCCCTGCGCCGGCAAACACCGGGGTCATCTATCGTCGCACCGACTTGAATCCACCGGTTGATTTCCCGGCAGATGCCAAATCTGTGCGTGATACAATGCTCTGTACTTGCCTGGTTAACGAGCATGACGTACGGATCTCCACCGTAGAGCATCTTAATGCCGCGCTGGCAGGTCTTGGCATCGACAACATCGTTGTAGAAGTCAACGCGCCGGAAATCCCCATTATGGACGGCAGCGCCGCGCCTTTCGTATACCTGCTGCTTGATGCTGGTATTGAAGAGCTGAGCAGTGCCAAAAAGTTTGTACGCATTAAAGAAACCGTTCGCGTTGAAGATGGCGATAAGTGGGCTGAATTCAAGCCGTTCAATGGTTTTTCGCTGGATTTCACCATCGACTTTAACCATCCGGCCATTGATGCAGGTAACCAGCGCTATCAGCTGAACTTCTCGGCAGACGCCTTTATGCGTCAGATTAGCCGGGCGCGTACCTTCGGTTTCATGCGCGATATCGAATATTTGCAGTCCCGCGGATTAGCGCTGGGCGGCAGCTTCGATTGTGCCATCGTTGTTGACGATTATCGCGTTCTGAACGAAGACGGTCTGCGCTTCGAAGATGAATTTGTCCGTCACAAAATGCTTGATGCGATCGGTGACCTGTTCATGTGCGGTCACAACATCATCGGCGCATTTACGGCGTACAAATCGGGTCACGCGTTAAACAACAAACTGCTGCAGGCTGTCCTGGCTAAACAGGAAGCGTGGGAGTTCGTGACCTTCGAAGACGAAGCAGAAGTTCCGCTGGCGTTCAAAGCACCTAAAACCGTTCTTGCCTGAGCCTGAACGCGTCATAAATTCGACTGGTAACCTGGCACTCTCTCCGTCAGGAAGCCAGTCGTTTTTTATTTCTGTCCCTGCTTCTCTTTTCTCTCCTGCTCTTAACTTTTTTAACATTATCCAGCGCGATCGCTGAATTACTGAGCGTATTTCCCCTCTTAACCACGTCATTCCTGCTGCTGGCATGTGCCATTAGTGGTACTATCGGGGCGCGAAAATTTACGGATTGGCTAATTCACACAAGGTGACCCTCGACGTGAGCGGAATACTGACGCGCTGGCGACAGTTTGGCAGACGCTACTTCTGGCCGCATCTCCTGCTGGGGATGGTCGCGGCTGGTTTTGGCCTGCCCGCAATAGCGAGCGGCACAGAGTCTGTTTCACCAGCAAGGGCCACAAGCAGCAATCACCACGCTGCTCCGGGGGCGCGGTTCTCGCAGCTGGCGCTGCTCGAAAGCAGCCGACGCCCGACCTTTACGGTTGATTACTGGCACCAGCACGCCATCCGAACCGTCATTCGCCACCTTTCCTTCGCTATGGCGCCGCAGGCACTGCCCGTAGCGGAAGCCAGCTCCCCTCTGGAAATCCATCATCTTGCTCTGCTGGACACCCTCAGCGATTTGCTGATGCGCGAAAGTCAGCCTCCGGCCATCGTACGAACTGCAGTGCAGCGTACTCTGGACGTTGAACGTGCAGGCTTCAGCATCAGTGCCTGGGTGAGTCAGGTTCAGGGCATTCGCGCCGGGCCTCAGCGCTTTAGTTAATAAAAATATCACTTCAACTAATAACTAAGGCTCCGTTGAACGGAGTGTTTGAGATTTTATTATGCTTACTAAATTGTTAACTAAAGTTTTTGGTAGCCGTAACGATCGTACGCTGCGCCGCATGCGCAAAGCGGTTGTCCAGATTAACGCCATGGAACCGGAGCTGGAAAAGCTTTCCGACGACGAACTTAAAGCGAAAACGCAGGAGTTCCGCGCTCGCCTGGAGAAAGGCGAAACCGTGGATAGCCTGATCCCGGAAGCCTTCGCCGTAGTGCGCGAGGCCAGCAAACGCGTGTTCGGCATGCGCCACTTCGACGTCCAGCTTCTCGGCGGGATGGTGCTTAACGATCGCTGCATTGCGGAAATGCGCACCGGTGAAGGTAAAACCCTGACGGCAACGCTGCCGGCCTACCTTAATGCCCTGTCCGGTAAAGGCGTTCACGTGGTTACCGTCAACGACTATCTGGCGCAGCGCGACGCCGAAAATAACCGTCCTTTATTCGAATTCCTCGGCATGAGCGTGGGCATCAACATGTCTGGCCTGCCGGCACCGGCCAAGCGTGAAGCTTATGCCGCGGATATCACCTACGGCACCAACAACGAATACGGTTTCGACTACCTGCGCGACAACATGGCGTTCAGCCCGGAAGAGCGCGTTCAGCGCAAGCTGCACTACGCGCTGGTGGATGAGGTTGACTCCATCCTCATTGATGAAGCCCGTACGCCGCTGATCATCTCTGGCCCGGCAGAAGACAGCTCCGAGATGTACCAGCAGGTCAACAAAATCATTCCGCACCTGGTTCGCCAGGAAAAAGAGGACTCTGATACCTTCCAGGGCGAAGGTCACTTCTCGGTGGATGAAAAATCGCGTCAGGTTAACCTGACCGAGCGCGGCCTGGTGCTGGTGGAAGAGCTGCTGGTGCGCGAAGGGATTATGGAAGAGGGCGAATCTCTCTACTCCCCGACCAACATTATGCTGATGCATCATGTCACCGCTGCCCTGCGCGCCCACGTGCTGTTTACCCGTGACGTTGACTACATCGTTAAAGATGGCGAAGTCATCATCGTCGACGAACACACCGGCCGTACGATGCAGGGCCGCCGCTGGTCAGATGGTCTGCATCAGGCGGTAGAGGCAAAAGAAGGCGTCGATATTCAGAACGAAAACCAGACTCTGGCCTCGATCACTTTCCAGAACTACTTCCGCCTGTATGAAAAACTGGCCGGGATGACCGGTACGGCAGATACCGAAGCATTTGAATTCAGCTCCATTTATAAGCTGGATACCGTCGTCGTGCCGACTAACCGCCCGATGATCCGTAAGGATATGCCCGATCTGGTCTACATGACCGAAGCTGAGAAAATTCAGGCAATCATTGAAGATATCCGCGAGCGTACCGCTAACGGCCAGCCGGTGCTGGTGGGGACTATCTCCATTGAAAAATCCGAGGTGGTGTCCCACGAGCTGACCAAAGCCGGCGTGAAACATAACGTGCTGAACGCCAAGTTCCACGCCAGCGAAGCGGATATCGTGGCCCAGGCCGGCTATCCGTCTACCGTAACCATTGCCACCAACATGGCTGGTCGCGGTACCGACATCATGCTCGGCGGCAGCTGGCAGGCTGAAGTGGCGCAGCTGGAAAATCCGACAGAAGAACAGATTGCCAAAATCAAAGCCGACTGGCAGGTGCGTCACGACGCCGTGCTGGCGGCAGGCGGCCTGCACATCGTCGGTACCGAACGTCACGAGTCGCGCCGTATCGATAACCAGCTGCGCGGCCGTTCTGGTCGTCAGGGCGATGCCGGTTCATCCCGCTTCTACCTGTCGATGGAAGATGCCCTGATGCGCATTTTTGCCTCGGATCGTGTATCCGGCATGATGCGTAAGCTGGGCATGAAACCCGGCGAGGCTATCGAGCATCCGTGGGTTACCAAAGCGATTGCTAACGCCCAGCGCAAAGTGGAAAGCCGCAACTTTGACATTCGTAAGCAGCTGCTGGAGTACGACGATGTTGCCAACGATCAGCGCCGCGCTATCTACAGCCAGCGTAATGAACTGCTGGACGTTTCCGACGTAAGCGAAACTATCTCCAGCATTCGTGAAGACGTCTTTAAAGCGACCATCGATAACTACATTCCGCCGCAGTCTCTGGAAGAGATGTGGGACGTGCAGGGCCTGCAAGAGCGTCTGAAGAATGACTTCGATCTTGAGATGCCGATTGCAGAATGGCTGGACAAGGAACCGGATCTGCATGAAGAGACGCTGCGCGAGCGTATCCTGCAGAATGCCGTTGAGGTTTACAAAAACAAAGAAGAAGTGGTTGGCGTTGAAATGATGCGCCACTTCGAGAAAGGCGTCATGCTGCAAACGCTGGACTCCCTGTGGAAAGAGCACCTGGCTGCGATGGACTATCTGCGTCAGGGCATCCACCTGCGCGGCTACGCGCAGAAAGATCCGAAACAGGAATACAAGCGCGAATCCTTCTCTATGTTTGCCGCTATGCTTGAGTCGCTGAAGTATGAAGTGGTCAGCACCCTGAGCAAAGTGCAGGTCCGCATGCCGGAAGAAGTAGAAGAGATGGAAGAGCAGCGTCGCCAGGAGGCTGAACGTCTGGCCCAGATGCAGCAGCTCAGCCATCAGGACGATGAAACCGAGGCGGCGGAAGCGCTGGCCTCCCAGAGCGGCGAGCGCAAAATTGGCCGCAACGATCCGTGCCCGTGCGGTTCCGGTAAAAAGTACAAGCAGTGCCACGGCCGCCTGAGCTAAAAGCAAACTATTAACGATAAGGCGCTGGCAACAGCGCTTTTTTTATGGAAGTCACTCAATGAAAGTATTAAAAATATCGACCGGAATTATTCGCAACGCCGCCGGTGAAGTCTTCATCACCCGCCGCGCGGCCGACGGGCACATGGCAAATATGTGGGAGTTTCCCGGCGGAAAAATTGAAGAGGGGGAATCTCCGGAGATGGCCCTTGCCCGCGAACTGTTTGAAGAAGTGGGGATCCTGCCGGAGTCGGCATTCCTTTATGAACAGCTGGAATACCAGTTCCCGGACCGGCATCTCACGCTGTGGTTCTGGCTGGTAGACAGCTGGCAGGGCGAGCCGTTCGGCAAAGAGGGACAGCCCGGGAAATGGATCGCCCCGAGCGAGCTGAATGCCGACGATTTCCCGCCGGCGAACGCTCCCGTCATCGCTAAACTCAAGCAGGAGCAGTAACCGCGCACTCGCGCCGGCAGAAAGTTCCGCCGGTGATGAACGTTTAGTCTTGCTCTTCGCTCCAGCTATCGCTTTCTGAGAGATCGCTCCGGCTCGGGATACGCTTCTCTTCCGCCGCCCACTCGCCGAGATCGATCAGCTGGCAGCGCTTGCTGCAAAAGGGCCGGAAGGGGCTTTGCTCGCCCCAGATAACCGGTTTACCGCAGGTAGGGCAGTTTACAGTAGTAACGTCGCTCATGGTGCCTCCTCAGCAACAGGCCAGTTCGAAATCCAGACGTTCAGGAATAGTGCCATTTTCGCTATCCAGCGGCAGGAAGCGAATCGCGAACCGGCTTTTGTGGCCGGAAATTTGCGGGTAGAGCTGCTCTTCCAGTGTCAGCTGCAGGCGCAGCAGATCGGCATCGTCGCCGTTGTCCTGAAAGAAGCCGTTCAGGCTGGTCTGCTTGCGAAACGCCGCCGAGTGGCGGATAAGATCGAGCACCAGATCCATCGCCTGCGTCAGCGGCTGCAGGCTCTCCAGCCAGCGCTCCACCTGCGTATCGCGCTGGGCCTGCGGTGAATGGAGCCAGATGTGCAGCGTTGGTAAGTCAAAGCTGCAGCAGCCGCCGGGAATACTCAGCCGCTGGCGCACAAGCGCTATAAGCCTGTCTTCGCGCAGCAGCTGGCCGATGCGCGGCGCGGAAATCAGCACGCTGCCGCTACTTTTCAGCTGCTGGCGCAGGGCCTCAATCCGGTCGCGATCGACGCCCGGCACGTCATCCCACTGATTCAGCTTGCGCTGCTGGCGCTCCAGCTCTTTAAGCAGTTCGGTTCGCACTTCGCCGCGTTCAAAAACGTCCAGCAGATCCCCGATATTACGAAAGAAATGCAGGGCGCTGGCGTAATCCCGCACCGGCAAATTGCAGTGCAGCTGCTGAACCAGAAACTCAATGCGCAGCCAGGTGCGCATTTTTTCATTCAGCGGATGTTCAAAAAGAACGTGGGTATGCATTACGGTTTTTCCTGTGAATCTGCCTGCGCGGCCAGCATCAGATAGTGCTGGTGCAGGCGGGCAACATCCCCGGCAAGCTTATCGGGGGAGCCATTGTTATCGATAATATCATCGGCGACGGCCAGCCGCGCTTCGCGGGAAGCCTGGGCTGCCAGAATATTCTCTGCATGGGTCTTGCTAACGCCGTCCCGGGCAATGGTTCGCGACAGCTGAGTGGCGGTTGATACATCAACAACCAGCACTCTGTCGGCTTTCTTCCAGAGCTGATTTTCAACCAGCAGCGGCACTACCCACAGCACGTAGGACGACGTTGCCAGGCGCATCTGGCGCCGGGTTTCCTGCTGGATCTGCGGATGCAGAAGGGCATTCAGCCACGCTTTTTCCGCCGGCTGCGAGAAGATGCGCTCTCTGAGCTGGCGCCGGTCGAGGCTGCCGTCAGCAAGCAGTATTGCTGTGCCATAGCGTTCGACAATGGCTTCCAGCCCTGGCGTGCCCGGCTCGACAACCTGTCGGGCGATGATATCGGCATCAATAACGTTAACGTTTAAGCCGGCAAAGGCATCAGCGACCGTGCTCTTTCCGCTGCCGATGCCGCCAGTCAACGCTACGGTGTAAGCCATGATATATCCTGAAGTGACAATGTAATCATAGAGTTAACTGATACTGAGTCGCCTTTCGGCAAGCCAATGTTAACGCGGCTCTTAATCAGGTAAATTTTTAGGATTGTAGCGCAAAAAAAGGCAGAATCGCAGTCTTGCGCAAGGATGATTACTGCGTATGATAACGTCACTGGAGTTGTGCCTACACTTGTTTTGCCTCTAACCCCAGGAATCCGCACATGCGTATTGAAGAAGATCTGAAGCTCGGTTTCAAAGACGTCCTTATCCGCCCCAAGCGCTCTACCCTCAAAAGCCGTTCCGAAGTTGAACTGGAACGCGAATACACCTTTAAACATTCTGGCCTGAAATGGTCTGGCGTACCTGTAATCGCAGCCAACATGGATACCGTGGGCACCTTTGCGATGGCGACAGCGCTGGCGCAGTTCGGCATCCTGACCGCCGTGCATAAGCATTACTCCCCGCAAGAGTGGAGCGCTTTTGTCACTGATTCTGCTGCCGACGTTGTGAAGCACGTTATGGTTTCTACCGGCACCTCCGACGCGGATTTCGAAAAGACCCAGCAGATCCTGCGCGATAACCCGGCGCTGAACTTTATCTGCATTGACGTAGCAAACGGCTATTCTGAGCACTTTGTGCAGTTTGTCGCAAAAGCGCGCGAAGCCTGGCCGAATAAAACCATCTGCGCGGGCAACGTGGTGACCGGCGAAATGTGCGAAGAGCTGATCCTCGCCGGGGCCGACATTGTCAAAGTGGGCATTGGTCCGGGCTCAGTGTGCACCACCCGCGTTAAAACCGGTGTTGGCTACCCGCAGCTTTCTGCCGTCATTGAGTGCGCCGATGCGGCCCACGGCCTTGGTGGACAGATTGTCAGCGATGGCGGCTGTACCACGCCGGGCGACGTGGCAAAAGCCTTCGGCGGCGGCGCAGACTTCGTGATGCTCGGCGGCATGCTGGCCGGCCACGAAGAGAGCGGTGGTACCGTTGTCGAAGAGAACGGCGAGAAGTTTATGCTGTTCTACGGCATGAGCTCCGAGTCGGCGATGAACCGCCACGTCGGCGGCGTGGCAAAATATCGCGCAGCCGAGGGCAAGACCGTTAAGCTGCCTCTGCGCGGTCCGGTTGAGTTTACCGCCCGGGATATTCTCGGCGGCCTTCGCTCCGCCTGCACCTACGTTGGCGCCGCGCGGCTGAAAGAGCTGACTAAGCGCACGACCTTCATCCGCGTGCAGGAGCAGGAGAACCGCGTGTTCAACAGCCTGTAATGCGATCCGGCTGGCGCAGCCCTGCGCCAGCTTCTACGCCCCGCCCAGCGCATCCCCCAGTCCGAAAACAGGCAGATACATTGCCACCACCAGCGTCCCGATAATGCCCCCTGTCACCAGCAGCATAACCGGCTCAAGCAGCGACGCCAGATCGTCCGCCTGCTGATGCGTGTGCTGCGTATGGTACGCCGCAAGATTTTCCAGCATTCTGTCCAGCGCGCCCGAAGCCTCTCCGGTGCGGATAAGCTGCCTGCACAGCGGCGTGAACACGGGGCTTTCATCCAGTGCCTGCCAGATAGGGCGGCCCTGGGTAACAGCGACAGTTATCTGCTGGATTAACGCGCGCCACCACGGACAGGTCAGGGTTTGCTCGACGCTGGTAAGTCCCTGCAGGAAGGGGATCCCGGCGCTTTGAGTAAGTGCCAGGATGGTATAAATCTGGCTCAGCTTTTGGCCGCGCATCAGGGAAGAGATAATCGGCAGCGACAGTCCAATTCGCGCCTTAGCGATCTGCCAGCGCGGATGCCGACGCAGCAGCGGGCTTAGAAGTACTGGCAAAGCGATGCCGGCGATAATCAGCGGCAGCCCATGCTGGACAAGCGCGGAGAGTGCCATCACACCGCGGGTCAGCAACGGCAGCGGCGCATTAAACGTGCGGTAGATGGCGGCAAATTCCGGCAGTACAAACCCGCACATTCCGATGACTACCAGCAGCGCCAGCATCAGCACGATCAGCGGATAGCGCAGGGCCTTTTTAACCTTCTGCGCCAGCAGCCGATCGGCCTCCTGCTGGCGGGCGAGATGCTGACAGCAGACGTCCAGCTTACCGGTTATCTCTCCCGCCTGAATCATCGCCGGGAAGAGCGGCGGGAAGACGTCCGGCCAGGCTCTGAGCGCCTGGGAAAGAGCCTGGCCCTGAGCCAGCTGCGCGGAAAGCCCGGTAAGCAGCGCCTGCCACTGAGGATGGGCGTGCTGCCCGGCAAGCAGTGACAGCCCGTCGGACAGCGTCAGGCCGGCCTGCAGCAAGGTAGCCAGCTGCTGCACCAGCTCTCCGCTGTACTGGCTGCGCCACAGGGATTTTTTTACCCGACAGCGGGTGACGGAAAGCGGCACCACGCTGTGCCGCTGCAGCGCAACAAGGGCTGCCGCTCTGTTTTCAGCCCACAGGGAACCGCCGCTGGCCTGGCCCTGGGGAGATACACCGCGCCAGCGCCACAGCTGCCGCGGCGCGGGTTTATCATTCAATAACGGCTTATTCATCCCCCGGCAGCCCCAGCACCCGCAGCAGCTCCTCAAAGGTTGTCAGCCCGTGTTCAACTGCCTCGCAGCCGTGCTCAAACAGCGTGGTCATGCCGGCCTGCCTGGCCACGGCGTCGAGATTCTCCGGCGAAGCACCGCTGATAATGGCCTGGCGGATCGGCGCGCTCACGGTCAGTACTTCAAAGAGCGCAATGCGCCCGTGATAGCCACCGTAGCAGCGTTCGCATCCCGGGGCGCGCCAGCGGGGAAGCGGGCGGGGCCAGCAGGATTGCGGCAGCGCTTCGTGTTCGCCGTGCTGCTGCTGGCACCAGGGACACAGGCGGCGCACCAGCCTCTGAGCCACCACCGTCTGCAGCGCGGAAGAGATCATCCAGCGGGCGACGCCCATCTGCTGCAGGCGCACCAGGGTTTCGCTGGTGGAGTTAGTGTGCAGTGTCGAGAGCACCAGGTGTCCGGTCTGCGCGGCCTTGATGGCAATCTCTGCGGTTTCGGCATCGCGAATTTCGCCGACCATCACGATATCCGGATCCTGGCGCAGCAGTGCCCGCAGTACGCTCTGAAACGTCAGGCCGGCCCGGACGTTGATCTGCGTCTGGTTAATGCCCGCGAGCGGAAGCTCAACCGGATCTTCCACGCTGCAGATGTTGACCTCCGGCCGGTTGAGCGCCTGCAGGGCGCTGTACAGCGAGACGGTTTTGCCGCTACCGGTCGGCCCGGTGACCAGAATCAGCCCCTGAGGCTGGGCCAGCGTCTGGCGAAATGCTGCCAGCTGCGCGGGCAGCATGCCGAGTTTGCCGATATCCAGGGATTGATCGACCTGCTGCATGACCCGCAGCACCACCTTCTCCCCGCCGCGGCAGGGCAGCGTCGCGATGCGAAACGAGAGGGGGCTACCTTGGATTTCAATGCTGAACTGTCCGTCCTGCGGCAGCCGCCGCTCGGCGATATCGAGACCGCCGAGTACTTTAAGTCTCGCCACCAGCGGCGCGCAGAGTGAAGGCCGCAGCACCGGGCGCGGATGCAGCACTCCGTCGATCCGCAGACGGATGTGCAGCGCCTCCGCGGAGGGTTCAATATGGATGTCGGATGCGCGCAGGGCCAGCGCCTGGCTAAAAATCTGGTCAAGCATGGCCACTGCGCTGCCGCTCTCATCCGCGGCGGCAGCGTGCTGCGCGTCCTGAAGCCTGCGCTGGTGCTGCTCCATGCGCCCGGTTTCCCAGCACTCAATGTCGATCTGCTTTTGCGTGGCAAAGCGAAGCGCCTCCATTAGTGGAGCCGGCGGATTACCCACCACGGCAATTGTTAGCTTTTGATCGTCACTGCTCAGCAGCGCGGCCTGATGGCGATGGCAAAGGGCTTCCAGCTGTTCGTAATTCATGGTGCTACCCTCGGGAAGGCTCAAAGCGGAAGACTTCCTCGCAGGTTTGTTTCAGCGCGCCGCCGCCGTCGCTTACCGCGCACTGGCGCTGCCAGCCGGTCACGCCGTCCGCGCTGCTCCAGCCGGGCGTCAGGGTTACCGTCAGGCCGTTCAGGCTTGCCTGACCGGTCAGGGTGACGATGCCCTTGGCGACCGACATCGTTGAAACGTAGCGGCTGGTTGCAGCGGCGGGTATTCCGCTGCTGCCCGCATCGCAGGCGTCGATGCCGCCGTGCTCGAGGGCGCAGAGCTCCACCGCCGTGCGGTAGGGCATAAACGTTTGCAGCATGTCAGTCATCGCTGCTTTGCGCAGGTAGTTCTGGTAGGCGGGAATGCCGATGGCGCTAAGAATGGCGATGATGCCAATCACCACCATCAGCTCAATAAGGGTAAAGCCCCGTTCTCTGTTCATGGTTCCTCCTTGGTTGGTGCAGGAACTGTGTCAGGACGCGGCAAGAATGGCGAAGGGCAAAAAGTAAAACGGGAAGGAGGATTCAGGCTTATTTAGTAGATTACAGCGTGATTGCAGAAGGCTGCGAAGAGGCGCGAAATCCTCTTCGCAGACGTTAAATTATTTAAAGCGCATCGACAGATCCAGGGCGCGAACGTGCTTGGTAAGTGCCCCGACAGAGATAAAATCCACCCCGGTCTGTGCGAACTCGCGAATGGTATCGAAGGTCACGTTGCCGGAGACTTCAAGCCGCGCTTGCCCGGCGGTCATCTTGACGGCGGCGCGCATACCGTCGGTATCAAAGTTATCCAGCATCACAATGTCGGCACCCGCTTTCAGGGCTTCTCCCAGCTCTTCAAGACTCTCCACTTCAACCTCTACCGGCACGTCGGGATGCAGCCAGAAGGCTTTCTCAATAGCGTTGCGCACCGATCCTGCGGCGATAATGTGGTTTTCTTTAATTAAAAACGCGTCAGAAAGGCCGAGGCGGTGATTTTCACCGCCGCCGCAAAGCACCGCGTATTTTAATGCGGTGCGCAGGCCGGGCAGCGTTTTACGGGTATCCAGCAGCTGGGTGTTGGTGCCCGCGAGCAGATCCACGTAGCGGCGGACTTCGCTCGCCACCCCTGAGAGCATCTGGACAAAGTTCAGGGCGGTACGCTCGCCAGTGAGCAGCACGCGTGATGGCCCCTGCAGCTCAAACAGCGGCTGGTTTGTGCTAATGGTATCCCCGTCTTTTACGTGCCACTCGATAGTGACGTCGTCGCCGGCCAGCTGAATAAAGACTTCTTCCACCCAGCGCTTGCCGCAGAACACGCCATCTTCACGGGTTATCACCACCGCGTGGGAGCGGGTCTCCGCCGGCAGCAGCTGCGCGGTAATGTCGTTATCGGCATTCACTTCTCCACCGAGATCTTCGCGAAGCGCGTGGGCGACATCGGCAGGAATATCAATGTTGATTCGCTCCAGCAGCGCGTCACGGCGGCTTTGCGGATTGTAGCGGCGAGGCGGCATGATAAAACTCCAAATGATGAGGAATGAGGCGTATTAATCATGCTACATTGAACCGGTTTTCAGCACCATACATTAAGGAGACAGCGCATGCAGTTACAAGGTGGCTGGCTGGACAGCGCCCGCCGCGTGCCTTCGCCGCATCATGATAGCCGCCCCGGCGATGAAGCACCTTCGCTGCTGGTGGTCCACAATATTTCCCTGCCGCCAGGCGAGTTTGGTGGACCCTGGATAGATGCGCTGTTCACCGGGACACTCGATCCCGATGCCCATCCTTTTTTTGCTGAAATTGTTCACCTGCGCGTTTCAGCGCATTGTCTTATTCGACGCGACGGCGAAATCGTGCAATATGTTCCGTTCGACAGGCGCGCCTGGCACGCGGGCGTCTCCTGCTATGATGGACGAGAGAAGTGCAACGATTTTTCGATTGGCATTGAGCTCGAGGGCACGGACGTGCTGGCGTATACCAATATTCAGTACCGGCAGCTGGCCGCGTTGACCCGGCTGCTTGCCACTCGCTATCCAGCCATTGCCAATAACATGGTGGGCCACAGCGATATCGCGCCGGTACGTAAAACCGATCCGGGCCCGGCCTTTGACTGGGCCCGCTTTCGCGCCCTGCTAACCCCTTCGTCAGACAAGGAGATGACATGACGCTGTTTACAACGCTGCTGGTGATGTTCGCCGAGCGTCTTTTTAAGCTGGGAGAGCACTGGCAGCTCGATCACCGCCTGGAGGTGCTGTTTCGCCGGGTGAAGCACTACGCCTTCTCAATGACTATTTTGATGACGCTCATCGCCATGCTGGTGACGTATCTTATTGAGCGCGTGCTGACCGGGCTGCTGTTTAACGTCCCGCTGCTTATCGCGTGGGTGCTGGTAGGCGCGCTCTGTATCGGGGCCGGCAAGTCCCGCCTCCACTATCACGCTTACCTCAAGGCCGCTTCGCAAAACGACGCGCACGCCCGCAAGACAATGGCCAGCGAGCTGACGCTTATCCACGGCGTCTCGCCGGACTGCGACGAGCGCGAGTTTTTGCAGGAGCTGCAAAATGCTCTGCTGTGGATAAACTTCCGCTTCTATCTTGCGCCGCTGTTCTGGTTTGTGGTCGGCGGCTATTACGGCCCGGTGCTGCTGGTGGGCTATGCCTTTTTACGTGCCTGGCAAAGCTGGCTTGCGCGCTATCAAACGCCGCGCCATCGCCAGCAGTCGGGTATCGACGCCATTTTGCACGTTGTTGACTGGATCCCGGTGCGGCTGGTAGGCGTAGTGTATGCCCTGATCGGACACGGCGAGAAAGCGCTGCCGGCGTGGTTTGCTTCTCTCGGCGATCGCCATACCTCGCAATATCAGGTGCTGACGCAGCTGGCGCAGTTCTCGCTGGCCCGCGAGCCGCATGTTGATAAAGTTGAAACGCCGAAAGCGGCGGTATCCATGGCGAAAAAAGCCTCTTACGTGGTCGTCGTGATTATGGCGCTGCTGACCATTTACGGCGCGCTGGTCTGATACTGCTGATAAACGGCATTTACAGAATACAGCAGATAATGCCGCTGTTCGTACAGGCGAGTCTCTGGTCCGGGAGCCGCTCCGGTCTCCAGACCAGAGCGGCTGCGGATTATCGGTTATCCGCCGGCGGAATGCCGAAGTCCGGCATCCCGTCCTCGCCCCAGAAGACGCGCTTGAGGCGCGTATGGCGATTGGGATCGTACAGCGGATCGCCCTCAATTTCGGTGTAGTTGCGCGCGTGGTAGACCAGCACATCGTCCCCCTCGGGCGTTACGGTAAAGCTGTTATGTCCGGGGCCGAACTGGCGATTTTCAACGCTGGTGGTGAATACCGGCTGCAACGATTTATGCCAGTTGCTGGCGTCGAGCGGATCCGCGTCGGCGTCAATCCACAGCAGCCCCATGCAGTAGTTTTCATCGGTTGCGCTGGCCGAGTAGCTGACGAACAGGCGGCTGCCGTGTTTAAGCACCGCCGGGCCTTCGTTAACCAGAAAGCCCCGGCATTCCCAGTCAAATTCCGGCTTGCTGAGCATGACCGGCTCGCCTTTGAGCGTCCACGGATTTTCCAGCTCTGCGAGATAGAGGTTTGAGTTCCCGGCAATATCCGGCGCCTTCTGCGCCCACAGATACCACTGTTTGCCCTGATGGTGGAAGGTAGTGGCGTCGAGGGCGAAGGTATCAAACGGCGTTTTTATCTGCCCTTTTTCCTGCCACTTACCGCTCAATGGATCGGCATCGTCGCACACCAGCGCGAACATCCGGTGCTGGAACATGCCCAGCGCGTCGAGTTCGCGGGTGGATGCCGCGGCAAACCAGATAATCCACTGGCCGTCGATAAAATGCAGCTCTGGTGCCCAGATAAGTTCGCTCATCGGGCCCGCGTCCGGTTTGCGCCAGACCACCACAGGCCGGGCTTCCGGCAGCGCGTCCAGCGTGGGCGCACGGCGGATCTCCAGACGGTCGTACTCGGGCACCGAGGCAATAAAGTAGTAGTTATCTTCGTGGTGCAGAATAAAGGGGTCCGCGCGCTGCTCTATAAAGGGGTTGGGCCACTCTTTCACGGTGCTTTCCTTACCGGTTCGCCGGCGTTGTGAAGTTCATTTAATTCGCGATAGTTCTGCCGGCGCTTTTCAAGATCTGCCTGAATTCTTTTCATCATGGCTCTGTCGACTTTCAGCAGGCGCACCACGCCGGCGGTGATCAGGTAGCCGATGCCGGGGATGATGCTGAACAGCAGGACAATGCCGTTGATAGCGCTGGCGCTCTGGGTTTTGGCTCCGGCATCGTAGCCGTACCACGAGAGCAGAAAGCCCACCATCGCGCCCGCCACCGCCAGCCCGACTTTCAGGAAAAACAGGTTGCCGGAGAAGCTGATGCCGGTAATGCGCTTGCCGGTTTTCCACTCGCCGTAGTCGTCGACGTCGGCCATCAGCGACCAGTGCAGCGGGGAGGGGATCTGATGCAGGATGTTGAGTAGAAAGTAGAGTGCTGTAACGGTCATCGTCGCCATCGGATCGAAGAAATAGAACGCGCAGGAGAACAGCGCCAGGGCGATGTTGGTCCAGAAGAAGACCTGCAGCTTGCACCAGCGATCGGTCAGCACTTTCGCCAGCATGCTGCCAATCATCATCCCGACAACGCCGAGGCTGATAAACAAGGTCGCGAAGTGCGTGCTCTGCTGCATCACCCAGGTGACGTAGTACATGGTGGCGGCCATGCGGATGAAGCCCGGGCAGACGTTGCTCAGCGTCAGCAGCAGAATGTGCACCCACTGATCGTTTTTCCAGACGTCTTTTAAATCTCGCTTCAGTTCATCGTTGGTCTGCACCGCCGGACGCACGCGCTCGCGCACGTTGGCAAAGCAAAACAGGAACATGCACATGCCGATAAAGGCCAGCACCACCATCGCCAGCTGATAGCCCCTGGCTTTGTCGCCGCCGCCGAACCACTCCACCATCGGCAGCAGGGTGAGGGAGAGCAGCAGCGTGGCGATGCCCACCAGCACGAACCGCCACGACTGGCAGGCGACGCGCTCCTGGGGATCGTTGGTAATGACGCTGCCTAACGAGCAGTAGGGAATATTGATTGCCGTGTAGGTCACGGAGAGTAAAAAGTAGGTGACGAAGGCATAGACAACTTTGCTGCTGTAGCCCCAGTCCGGCGTGGTAAACATCAACACGCTGAACAGCGCGTAGGGAAAGGCTATCCACAACAGCCACGGGCGAAAGCGGCCGTATTTGCTGCGCGTGCGGTCCGCCAGCGCACCCATAATCGGGTCGGTGACGGCGTCGATCACCCGCACCGAGAGCAGCAAAATGCCCACCAGGGCTGGCGTGAGGCCAAATACATCCGTGTAAAAATAGTTAACAAACAGCATGATGGCGCCGAAGATAATGTTACAACCGGCGTCGCCCATGGCGTAGCCGATCTTCTCTCTTACCGACAGCTTTGCATTTTCCATTGTCACTGCTCCATAAAAGGATATCTGCACTGAGTATTTGCTGAAATGAGGAAAAAAGCGTTGCAGGATCGCCTTGTGGATATGGATAAAATGGCTATGAAAAGGAAAGTGTGAAGCAGATAACAGCCCGCTGTGCGCGAATTTTCGGCAACTGGATGTGGATAATCTGAGCGGATTTTTCGAGAGGCGCTAATCACCGGGGTAAACAGCAATAGTAATGGCCTGTTTGAGACGGGAAAACGCACCGTGCCCGGCCGGGCACGGTGCGGAAGAGCGATTACGCGTTAACCGTTTTAGCGGCTTTTTGTTTGAACAGATAGCCCAGACCCAGCACAACCAGCCATACCGGGATCAGGTAAACAGAAATCTCCATCCCCGGGGTGATCAGCATGATGGTCAGCACGGCCACGACGGTGAGCAGGCACAGAATATTCCCCAGCGGATAGAGCAGGGCAGGGAAGCGGGTTTTCTCACCCTGGCGCTGCTTGGCCCGGCGGAAAAGAATGTGCGAAATGCTGATCATTGCCCAGTTGATGACCAGGGCTGAAACCACCAGCGCCATCAGCAGGCTGAATGCCGACTCCGGGGCCAGGTAGTTAATCAGGACGCCGATAGCGGTAAAAATCGCCGAGACGATAATGGTGTTTACCGGCACGCCGCGGCGGTCGAGCTTTTGCAGCGCCTTTGGCGCGTTGCCCTGCTGGGCCAGGCCGAACAGCATGCGGCTGTTGCAATAAACGCAGCTGTTGTAGACCGATAGCGCGGCAGTCAGCACCACGACGTTCAGGGCATTTGCTACAAAGGTGTCCCCCAGCTCGTGGAAAATAAGCACGAACGGGCTGGTATCCGCGGTAACGCGGGTCCACGGCAGCAGCGACAGCAGAATAGCCAGCGAGCCAATATAGAAAATCAGGATACGGTAGATGACCTGGTTAGTGGCTTTTGGAATGCTCTTTTCCGGCTCTGCGGCTTCTGCGGCGGTGATCCCCACCAGCTCAAGCCCGCCGAAGGAGAACATAATAATCGCCATCATCATTACCAGCCCGTTAATGCCGTGCGGCAGAAATCCGCCCTGTTCCCACAGGTTGCGCACGGTGGCCTGCGGACCGCCGTGGCCGCCGAACAGCAGCCAGGCACCGAAGACGATCATCGCCACTACTGCAAACACTTTGATGATGGCAAACCAGAACTCCAGCTCGCCAAACACTTTCACGTTGGTCAGGTTAACGGCGTTGATGGCAATAAAGAAGACCGCGGCGGAGATCCAGGTGGGGATCTCCGGATACCAGAACTGGATATATTTCCCGACGGCGGTCAGTTCCGCCATCGCCACCAGCACGTACAGCGCCCAGTAGTTCCAGCCGGAGACGAATCCGGCAAAGTTGCCCCAGTATTTATAGGCAAAGTGGCTGAATGAGCCGGCAACCGGCTCATCAACCACCATTTCGCCCAGCTGGCGCATGATCAGAAATGCAATAAATCCGGCAATGGCGTAGCCAAGAATAATCCCCGGGCCCGTTGACTGAATGACGGAGGCGCTGCCCAGAAACAGCCCCGTTCCGATTGCTCCACCCAGCGCAATAAGCTGAATGTGGCGGTTTTTAAGGCCGCGTTTCAGCTGTTCACCGTGCTGTTGACCTTCCATCGTAACCTCGTGAGTGATTGTTTTTTCTACGCCTTGGTTAGGCGCGTGTCATTATGAACTGCCATGTTCTGTACATTATATTTTACGGAATGATTATTCTTAAATTCGCATTAACTCTTCCGAAGTTTGCAGAATAGTGGTAAGCCGCAGCGAATGCACCTGCTTTATGAGGGGAAGATGACGAAGTGCGTAAAATTACGGCACTTGTAAATGAAGGCTCCCTTTTTGTGGGTAGTTTGTTGCGGGGCTGTTTCCATAACTTTCTGAAAATTGGCCTGATTTTGGCGCTCAAATCTGCGTAGTCGGAAACCAGTTTCGTTTCATAAAGGTTAATTCTGCCACTTTGTGGGTAAATTTTACATTTGGTTAAAGTTACAGCAATGAAACGTATATTCTTTTCGTTTGTTAAAAAACCACGTGTTTCCTGATTTCAATCAAAACCTGTATGGACACAAGGTGAATACTTTGTTACTTTAGCGTCACGAATCGTGAATTGGTAAGACCAATTGACTCCGGGCAAGCGGCTTGAAACAGGGAACCATGGCTTACAGCAAAATCCGCCAACCAAAACTCTCCGACGCGATTGAGCAGCAGCTGGAGTTTTTAATTCTCGAGGGCACCCTGCGCCCCGGTGAAAAACTGCCACCTGAACGCGAGCTGGCTAAACAGTTCGATGTTTCCCGTCCCTCCCTGCGCGAGGCCATTCAGCGTCTCGAAGGAAAAGGACTTCTGCTTCGTCGTCAGGGCGGCGGCACCTTTGTCCAGAGTAGCCTGTGGCAGAGCTTCAGCGACCCGCTGGTTGAGCTGCTCTCCGAACACCCTGAATCTCAATTTGATCTCCTGGAAACCCGCCACGCGCTGGAAGGCATTGCTGCCTATTACGCGGCGCTTCGCGGTACGGATGAGGATCGCCTGCGCATTGGCGAACTGCATCGGGCGATTGAAGTCGCGCAGCAGTCCGGCGATCTCGACGCTGAATCCAGCGCCGTTCTCACTTATCAAATTGCCGTCACCGAAGCGGCCCATAATGTCGTTTTGCTGCATTTGCTACGCTGTATGGAGCCCATGCTGGCCCAGAACGTGCGGCAGAACTTTGAATTACTGTATGCCCGGCGGGAAATGCTGCCGCTGGTCAGCAGCCATCGCACTCGTGTATTCGAGGCGATAATGGCCGGAGAGCCGGAGCAGGCGCGTGAAGCGTCGCATCGGCATCTGGCTTTCATCGAGGAAATCTTGCTGGACCGCAGCCGGGAGCATAGCCGCAGAGCGCGCTCCCTCCGCCGCATACAGCAACGAAAGGACTAGCTCTTTAGCGCCATATTTTAGAGCGCGACAACTAACGCAGAACCTGTCTTATTGCGCTTTCGCCGAGAGCCCAATGGGACAGGTTCCAGACCAATATCAACGATTAGATAGATAAGGAATACCCCCATGTCAGAACGTCTACAGAATGACGTGGATCCGATCGAAACTCGCGACTGGCTACAGGCGATCGAATCGGTCATCCGTGAAGAAGGTGTTGAGCGCGCTCAGTACCTGATTGATCAGCTGCTGTCTGAGGCCCGCAAAGGCGGCGTGCAGGTAGCCGCTGGTGCCGGGGCAAGTAACTACATTAATACCATTGCCGTTGAAGACGAGCCGGAATATCCGGGCAACCTGGACCTGGAGCGCCGCATTCGTTCCGCTATCCGCTGGAACGCCATCATGGCAGTTCTGCGCGCGTCCAAGAAAGATCTTGAGCTGGGCGGCCACATGGCTTCCTTCCAGTCTTCCGCGACCATCTACGAAGTGTGCTTTAACCACTTCTTCCGCGCCCGTACTGAAACCGACGGTGGCGATCTGGTGTACTTCCAGGGGCACATCTCTCCGGGCGTCTACGCGCGTGCGTTCCTCGAAGGCCGCCTGACCGAAGATCAGATGAACAACTTCCGTCAGGAAGTGCACGGTAACGGTCTGTCCTCTTACCCGCACCCGAAACTGATGCCGGAATTCTGGCAGTTCCCGACCGTCTCTATGGGCCTGGGCCCGATCGGCGCTATCTATCAGGCGAAGTTCCTGAAGTATCTGGAACATCGCGGCCTGAAAGACACTTCTAAGCAGACCGTTTATGCCTTCCTCGGCGACGGTGAAATGGACGAGCCGGAATCTAAAGGCGCGATCACCATCGCCGCCCGTGAGAAGCTGGACAACCTGTGCTTCATCATCAACTGTAACCTGCAGCGCCTGGACGGCCCGGTCACCGGTAACGGTAAGATCATCAACGAGCTGGAAGGTATCTTCAGCGGCGCCGGCTGGAACGTGATTAAAGTCATGTGGGGCGGACGCTGGGACGAGCTGCTGCGCAAAGACACCAGCGGCAAGCTGATTCAGCTGATGAACGAAACCGTTGACGGCGACTACCAGACCTTCAAATCCAAAGACGGCGCCTACGTGCGCGAGCACTTCTTCGGTAAATATCCGGAAACTGCCGCGCTGGTTGCCGACTGGAGTGACGATCAGATTTGGGCCCTGAACCGCGGCGGCCACGATCCGAAGAAAGTCTACGCTGCACTGAAAAAAGCGCAGGAAACCAAAGGTAAAGCGACCGTTATCCTGGCCCACACCATCAAGGGCTACGGCATGGGCGATAGCGCCGAAGGTAAAAACATTGCTCACCAGGTGAAGAAAATGAACATGGACGGCGTTCGCTACGTCCGCGATCGCTTCAGCGTGCCGGTGAAAGATGAAGAGCTGGAAAAACTGCCGTACATCACCTTCGATAAAGATTCCGAAGAGTACAAATACCTGCACGGCCAGCGCGAGAAGCTGAACGGTTACCTGCCGAGCCGCCAGACTCACTTCAGCGAGATGCTTGAGCTGCCGACGCTGGAAGACTTCAGCCCGCTGCTGGAAGAGCAGAACAAAGAGATCTCCACCACTATCGCTTTCGTTCGCGCCCTGAACGTGATGCTGAAGAACAAGTCGATCAAAGATCGCCTCGTGCCGATCATCGCCGATGAAGCCCGTACTTTCGGTATGGAAGGTCTGTTCCGCCAGATTGGTATTTACAGCCCGAACGGCCAGCAGTACACCCCGCAGGACCGCGAGCAGGTTGCTTACTACAAAGAAGACGAGAAAGGCCAGATTCTGCAGGAAGGGATCAACGAGCTGGGCGCAGGCGCGTCCTGGCTGGCTGCTGCGACCTCTTACAGCACCAACAACCTGCCGATGATCCCGTTCTACATCTACTACTCGATGTTCGGCTTCCAGCGTATCGGCGATCTGTGCTGGGCGGCTGGCGATCAGCAGGCGCGCGGCTTCCTGATTGGCGGTACTTCCGGTCGTACGACGCTGAACGGCGAAGGTCTGCAGCACGAAGATGGCCACAGCCACATTCAGTCGCTGACTATCCCGAACTGCATCTCCTACGATCCGGCATACGCCTACGAAGTAGCGGTCATCATGCATGACGGCCTGGTACGCATGTACGGCGAAGCGCAGGAGAACGTGTACTACTACATCACGACCCTGAACGAAAACTATCACATGCCGGCAATGCCGCAGGGCGCCGAGGAAGGTATCCGTAAAGGTATCTACAAACTCGACACTCTCGAAGGTAGCAAAGGCAAAGTGCAGCTGCTGGGCTCCGGCTCGATTCTGCGCCACGTTCGCGAAGCGGCCGAGATCCTGTCCAAAGAGTACGGCGTGGGCTCCGATGTCTACAGCGTCACCTCCTTCACCGAGCTGGCCCGCGATGGCCAGGACTGCGAGCGCTGGAATATGCTGCACCCGCTGGAAACGCCGCGCGTGCCTTACATCGCTCAGGTGATGAACGACGCGCCAGCGGTGGCTTCCACCGACTACATGAAACTGTTCGCTGAACAGGTTCGCACCTATGTTCCGGCAGACGACTACCGCGTTCTGGGCACCGACGGCTTTGGCCGCTCCGACAGCCGCGAGAACCTGCGTCACCACTTCGAAGTGGACGCGTCCTACGTGGTGGTTGCAGCCCTGGGCGAACTGGCTAAACGTGGCGAAATCGATAAGAACGTAGTTGCGCAGGCAATTACTAAATTCAATATCGATGCAGATAAAGTTAACCCGCGTCTGGCGTAAGAGGTAAAAGAAGAATGGCTATCGAAATCAATGTACCGGACATCGGCGCGGACGAAGTTGAAGTCACCGAGATCCTGGTCAAAGTTGGCGACAAGGTTGAAGCCGAGCAGTCGCTGATCACTGTCGAAGGCGACAAAGCCTCGATGGAAGTCCCGTCTCCGCAGGCTGGCGTCGTTAAAGAGATCAAAGTCTCCGTCGGCGACAAAGTGGAAACCGGCAAGCTGATCATGATTTTCGATTCCGCCGAAGGTGCTGCTGACGCAGCGCCTGCTAAGGCAGAAGAGAAGAAAGAAGCCGCACCGGCAGCCGCGCCAGCCGCTGCAGCAGCGAAAGACGTTCACGTTCCGGACATCGGCGGCGACGAAGTTGAAGTCACCGAGATCCTGGTCAAAGTGGGCGACAAAGTTGAAGCCGAACAGTCGCTGATCACCGTTGAAGGCGACAAAGCCTCAATGGAAGTGCCGGCACCGTTTGCGGGCACCGTCAAAGAGATCAAAGTGAACACCGGCGATAAAGTCTCTACCGGCTCGCTGATTATGGTCTTTGAAGTGGCGGGCGCAGAAGGCGCTGCGGCTCCGGCGAAAGCGGAAGCTGCGCCGGCTACTGCTGCACCGGCGGCTTCCGGTTCAAAAGAAGTTAACGTCCCGGATATCGGCGGCGATGAAGTTGAAGTGACCGAAGTGCTGGTGAAGGTGGGTGACAAAGTCACCGCCGAGCAGTCGCTGATCACCGTTGAAGGCGACAAGGCCTCAATGGAAGTGCCTGCGCCGTTCGCCGGTACGGTCAAAGAGCTGAAAGTGAACGTTGGCGACAAAGTCTCCACCGGCTCCCTGATCATGGTCTTCGAAGTGGAAGGCGCCGCGCCTGCCGCCGCGCCGGCTAAACAGGAAGCGGCTGCACCGGCGGCGAAAGCTGAAAAACCGGCTGCGGCACCGGCGGCGAAAGCGGAAGGCAAATCTGAGTTTGCTGAAAACGACGCCTACGTGCACGCGACCCCGCTGATCCGCCGCCTGGCGCGCGAGTTCGGCGTTAACCTGGCGAAAGTGAAGGGCACCGGTCGTAAAGGCCGCATCCTGCGCGAAGACGTTCAGGCGTATGTTAAAGATGCCGTTAAGCGTGCGGAAGCCGCACCTGCTGCCTCCGGCGGTGGTCTGCCGGGCATGCTGCCGTGGCCGAAAGTGGACTTCAGCAAGTTTGGCGAAGTGGAAGAAGTGGAGCTGGGCCGTATCCAGAAAATCTCTGGTGCCAACCTGAGCCGCAACTGGGTGATGATCCCGCACGTAACCCACTTCGACAAAACCGATATCACAGATCTGGAAGCATTCCGCAAGCAGCAGAACGCCGAAGCCGAGAAGCGCAAGCTGGACGTGAAGTACACCCCGGTGGTGTTTATCATGAAAGCCGTTGCCGCTGCCCTTGAGCAGATGCCGCGCTTCAACAGCTCCCTGTCGGAAGATGCCCAGCGCCTGACGTTAAAGAAATACATCAACATCGGCGTGGCGGTTGATACTCCGAACGGCCTGGTGGTTCCAGTCTTTAAAGACGTGAACAAGAAGAGCGTGACCGAGCTGTCCCGCGAGCTGACCACTATCTCCAAAAAAGCGCGCGACGGTAAGCTGACTGCCGGTGAAATGCAGGGCGGATGCTTCACCATCTCCAGCATCGGCGGCCTGGGAACCACCCACTTCGCGCCGATCGTTAACGCGCCGGAAGTGGCTATCCTCGGCGTTTCTAAGTCGGCGATGGAGCCGGTGTGGAACGGTAAAGAGTTCGTGCCTCGCCTGATGATGCCGATCTCTCTCTCCTTCGACCACCGCGTGATCGACGGTGCTGATGGTGCCCGCTTCATTACCATCATCAACAACATGCTGAGCGACATTCGCCGCCTGGTGATGTAAGCCAAAAAGCCGGCCCAGCGGCCGGCTTTTTTCTGATAATCTCACGGTAGTTTTGAGGTTATTGGGCGAAAGCGAGAATTCGGGAGCCGTTTGTTGTTTCAAAATTGTTAACAATTTTGTAAAATACGAGCGGATAGAACGTCCCGGTGGCAATGGGCGTTACAAGACCAGGGATCACCGGAAATAAATTACAGAGGTCATGATGAGTACTGAAATCAAAACTCAGGTCGTCGTACTTGGGGCAGGTCCGGCAGGTTACTCCGCCGCCTTCCGTTGCGCTGATTTAGGTCTGGAAACCGTCATCGTAGAACGCTACAGCACCCTCGGCGGTGTATGTCTGAACGTCGGCTGTATCCCTTCTAAAGCGCTGCTGCACGTTGCAAAAGTTATCGAAGAAGCGAAAGCGCTGGCCGAGCACGGCATCGTTTTTGGTGAGCCGAAAACCGATATCGACAAAATTCGCACCTGGAAAGAGAAAGTAATCACCCAGCTGACCGGCGGCCTGGCCGGTATGGCGAAAGGCCGCAAGGTCAAAGTGGTTAACGGTCTGGGTAAATTCACCGGGGCAAACACCCTGGAAGTGGAAGGCGAGAACGGCAAAACCGTCATCAACTTCGACAACGCCATCATCGCGGCGGGTTCCCGTCCGATTCAGCTGCCGTTTATTCCGCATGAAGATCCGCGCGTGTGGGACTCCACCGATGCGCTGGAACTGAAAACTGTACCGAAGCGCCTGCTGGTTATGGGCGGCGGCATCATCGGTCTGGAAATGGGCACCGTCTATCACGCGCTGGGTTCAGAGATCGATGTGGTTGAGATGTTCGACCAGGTTATTCCGGCTGCCGACAAAGACGTGGTTAAAGTCTTCACCAAGCGCATCAGCAAGCAGTTTAACCTGATGCTGGAAACCAAAGTGACCGCCGTTGAAGCAAAAGAAGACGGTATCTACGTTTCCATGGAAGGTAAAAAAGCCCCGGCCGAAGCACAGCGCTATGACGCGGTGCTGGTTGCCATCGGCCGCGTGCCGAACGGTAAAAACCTTGATGCCGGTAAAGCGGGCGTGGAAGTGGACGATCGCGGCTTCATTCGCGTCGACAAGCAGCTGCGCACCAACGTGCCGCACATCTTCGCCATTGGCGATATCGTCGGTCAGCCGATGCTGGCGCACAAAGGCGTGCATGAAGGCCACGTTGCCGCCGAAGTTATCGCCGGTAAGAAACACTACTTCGATCCGAAAGTGATCCCGTCTATTGCCTATACCGAACCGGAAGTGGCGTGGGTAGGCCTGACCGAGAAAGAAGCGAAAGAAAAAGGCATCAGCTACGAAACTGCCACCTTCCCGTGGGCAGCCTCCGGCCGTGCCATCGCCTCTGACTGCGCGGACGGCATGACCAAACTGATTTTCGACAAAGAATCCCACCGCGTTATTGGCGGGGCGATTGTCGGCACCAACGGCGGCGAGCTGCTGGGTGAAATCGGCCTGGCTATCGAAATGGGCTGCGACGCAGAAGACATCGCGCTGACCATTCACGCTCACCCGACCCTGCACGAATCCGTGGGTCTGGCGGCGGAGATTTATGAAGGCAGCATCACCGATCTGCCGAACCCGAAAGCGAAGAAGAAATAATCTTTAGCGGAGCCGCTCTCGCTCCGCGCTTTCACTGAATCCGGAAGTGCTCACGCGCTTCCGGATTTTTCTTTTATCCAGTCGATAAAGTGGCGCATTGGCGTCGAAAGGTATTTCCTGCCGGGATAGTAGAGCCAGAACCCTTCCCGGGTTTGCGTATAGTCCGCCAGCATCTCCACCAGTTCCCCTTTTTCAAGTGACGCTGCCACCGCGGGCTGGTGTAGAAACGCGATGCCAACGCCGGCGCGCGCCGCCTGCAAAATCCGCTCGTTATTGTCCAGCACCAGCGTTCCTTCTACTGCTACCTCCTGACGAACCTCTCCCTGCCAGAACTCCCAGCGGTAGCGGCGGCCGCTGGGAAAGCGGCGCTCGATGCAGGGAAAGTGCAGCAGATCCTGCGGGACTTCCGGCGCACCGTATCGGGCGATAAACGCCGGTGAGGCTACCGCCAGCGTGCGCATCGGCTGGCCGAAGGGCACGGCCACCATATCCTGCGCCAGCACGCTGCCGTAGCGCACGCCAGCGTCAAACCCTGCGGCGATGATATCTACCAGCGCATCGTTGCTGTCAATTTCCAGCGTAATGTCGGGATAGCGCTGGAGAAACGGCAGGATCAGCGGTTCAAAACAGAGCGCTTCCGCCGAGCGGGGCATGCTGATGCGCAGCACGCCGCGCGGATCGCTGCGCCAGTCGTTCAGCACGTCCACGGCGCGGGTAAGGTCCGCCAGCGCGGGCTGAATACGCTCCAGAAAGCGCTCTCCCGCCTCCGTCAGCGCGACTTTGCGAGTCGTGCGCTGCAGCAGGCGCACGCCGAGGCGTTCTTCAAAGTGGCGCATCGCGTGACTTAGCGCTGAAGGTGACACATTGCGCTCCGCCGCGGCCTTGCGGAAGCTCAGATGCTGCGCAATGGCGGCAAACATTTCCAGTTCCTGCAGCGATGCCCGGTATTTACTCATTAGTGATTTTTACTCAATAAAGTGGCGAAAATAGCGCAATTGTTCACGCCATTATTGAGGTTTATAACATAAATATCGACAAGCGATGAGGACGAAAACAATGCAACAGCGTCAATTAGGCAATCAGGCATTACAGGTTTCAGCGCTCGGGCTGGGCTGCATGGGAATGAGTTTTGGCTACGGGCAAAACGATGAGAAGCAGGCGCTGAATACCCTGGCGCGCGCGTTTGAACTGGGGATTAACTTTCTCGACACCGCGGAGGTTTACGGGCCCTACACTAACGAAATGCTGCTGGCGAAAGCCATTAAGGGCCGCCCGGATATCAAAGTTGCCACCAAGTTCGGCTTCCGTATTGCTGAAGAGGGCGAGGGCAGGGCGCGGATGACCGGTGCGAACAGCGATCCGGCCCACATTCGCCGGGCGGTTGAAGGCTCGCTGACTCGCCTCGGCGTTGAAACCATTGAGCTGCTGTATCAGCATCGGCCCGATCCGGCGGTGCCGGTTGAAGATGTGGTCGGCGTGATGGCAGATCTGGTCCGCGAAGGTAAGGTGAAATATCTCGGCCTGTCCGAAGTCTCTTCCGCCACCCTGCGTCGGGCGCAGTCGGTACATCCCATTTCGGCGCTGCAAAATGAATACTCTCTGTGGAGCCGCGAACCCGAGCAGGCGCTGCTGGCTACCTGCCGCGAGCTGAATATCGGCTTCGTGCCCTACAGCCCGCTGGGGCGCGGCTTTCTCACCGGTAAATTCCCGGCGGCGGATACGCTGGCCGAGGACGATTTTCGCCGCACGCTGCCGCGTTTTCAGCGGGATGCGCAGGCGCACAACCAGCGGCTGGTCAATCAGCTGACCATAATGGCAGAGGATTATCGCGCCACAGCGGCCCAGCTGGCGCTGGCATGGGTGCTGGCCAAAGGCGAGTTTATCGTGCCCATCCCGGGCGCCAGCAAAATCGCCCACCTGGAGCAAAACTGCGGCGCGGTGAATATCGCGCTGCGACCTGCGGATCTTGCCACGCTGGATACCCTGTTCAGCCCGCAGAACGTCCACGGCGAGCGCTACAATCCGGGGGAGTTCGCGATGGTGGAGCGATAGAAGTGCGTTGAGATGATGGAGCAGGCCCGGGCGGCCTGCCTTTCCCGAACGCTGATAACGAATGCGTATTGAGACGAGATGTAAAAAATTATTGAGCGTAAAAATCGATTTTATGCCTTATTTATTTTGACCTTAACGATTCAGCGTGTTTTTAATGTTGCTTTTTTGTAAACGGATTAACACTGCGCCAAATACCTGCTATCCTGCCGTTCGCGGTATCGGGCATTTACCCCTACTAACTGCTGTCTCACAGGAGCGTGAAGTGAAAAACGCCGGCCGCGTATGACAATGAGAGCGAGGAGAACCGTCGTGCTAGAAGAATACCGTAAGCACGTAGCTGAACGTGCCGCCGAAGGGATTGTGCCCAAACCTTTAGATGCAACCCAAATGTCCGGGCTCGTTGAGCTGCTAAAAAATCCGCCCGCGGGCGAAGAAGAATTCCTGTTAGATCTGTTAATTAACCGCGTACCCCCGGGCGTCGATGAAGCCGCCTACGTTAAAGCCGGATTCCTGGCCGCTGTCGCCAAAGGCGAAGCCACCTCCCCTCTGGTTACTCCTGAAAAAGCCATCGAACTGCTCGGTACCATGCAGGGCGGCTACAACATTCATCCGCTGATTGATGCGCTGGACAGCGACGCGCTGGCACCGATTGCCGCCAAAGCGCTGTCCCACACTCTGTTGATGTTTGACAGCTTCTACGATGTTGAAGAGAAAGCAAAAGCGGGCAACGCCTACGCGAAGCAGGTGATGCAGTCCTGGGCCGATGCCGAATGGTTCCAGAGCCGCGATCCGCTGGCCGAGAAAATTACCGTTACCGTCTTTAAAGTCACCGGTGAAACCAACACCGACGATCTCTCTCCGGCACCAGATGCGTGGTCGCGTCCCGACATCCCGCTGCACGCGCTGGCAATGCTGAAGAACGCCCGCGAAGGCATTATTCCCGATCAGCCCGGCTCCGTAGGCCCGATCAAACAAATTGAAGACCTGCAGGCGAAAGGTTTTCCGCTGGCCTACGTCGGCGACGTTGTCGGTACCGGTTCCTCCCGTAAATCCGCGACCAACTCGGTACTGTGGTTTATGGGCGACGACATCCCGCACGTGCCGAACAAGCGCGGCGGCGGCGTGGTGCTCGGCGGTAAAATCGCGCCTATCTTCTTCAACACCATGGAAGATGCGGGCGCCCTGCCGATTGAAGTTGACGTGTCCGATATGAATATGGGCGACGTCATTGATATCTATCCGTTCAAAGGCGAAGTGCGCAATCACGAAACCGGCGATCTGCTGGCAAGTTTTGAGCTGAAAACCGATGTGCTGATCGATGAAGTGCGCGCCGGCGGCCGTATTCCGCTGATCATCGGCCGCGGGCTGACCACCAAAGCGCGCGAAGCGCTCGGCCTGCCGCACAGCGACGTGTTCCGTAAAGCAAAAGACGTGGCCGAAAGCAGCCGCGGCTTCTCGCTGGCGCAGAAGATGGTTGGCCGCGCCTGCGGCGTGCAGGGCATTCGTCCCGGCGCCTATTGCGAGCCGAAAATGACCTCCGTGGGCTCTCAGGATACCACCGGCCCGATGACCCGCGACGAGCTGAAAGATCTGGCCTGTCTGGGCTTCTCGTCGGATCTGGTGATGCAGTCTTTCTGCCACACAGCGGCCTATCCGAAGCCGGTTGACGTCACCACCCACCACACGCTGCCGGACTTTATCATGAACCGCGGCGGCGTCTCCCTGCGTCCGGGCGACGGCATTATCCACAGCTGGCTGAACCGCATGCTGCTGCCGGACACCGTCGGTACCGGCGGCGATTCTCATACCCGCTTCCCGATTGGTATCTCCTTCCCGGCGGGCTCCGGGCTGGTGGCCTTTGCCGCCGCCACCGGCGTCATGCCGCTGGACATGCCGGAATCGGTGCTGGTGCGCTTTAAGGGCAAAATGCAGCCGGGGATCACCCTGCGCGATCTGGTGCACGCTATCCCGCTGTACGCCATCAAGCAGGGCCTGCTGACCGTTGAGAAGAAGGGTAAGAAAAACATCTTCTCCGGCCGCATCCTGGAAATTGAAGGCCTGCCGGATCTTAAAGTCGAACAGGCTTTCGAACTGTCCGATGCTTCCGCCGAGCGTTCAGCCGCGGGCTGCACCATCAAGCTGGATCAGGCGCCGATTATCGAGTACCTCAACTCCAACATCGTGCTGCTGAAGTGGATGATCGCAGAAGGTTACGGCGATCGCCGCACCCTCGAGCGCCGCGTTGAAGGCATGGAGAAATGGCTGGCGGATCCGCAGCTGCTGGAAGGCGATGCCGATGCAGAATATGCAGCGGTGATCGATATCGATCTGGCGGACATCAAAGAGCCTATCCTGTGCGCGCCGAACGATCCGGACGATGCGCGCCTGCTCTCTGACGTGCAGGGCAATAAAATCGACGAAGTCTTTATCGGTTCCTGCATGACCAACATCGGCCACTTCCGCGCGGCGGGCAAGCTGCTGGACAGCTACAAAGGCCAGCTGCCGACCCGCCTGTGGGTTGCACCGCCGACCAAAATGGACGCCGCGCAGCTCACCGAAGAGGGCTACTACAGCATCTTTGGCAAGAGCGGCGCGCGGGTCGAGATCCCGGGCTGCTCGCTGTGCATGGGCAACCAGGCGCGGGTCGCCGACGGCGCGACGGTGGTTTCCACCTCAACCCGTAACTTCCCGAACCGCCTCGGCAACGGCGCCAACGTCTACCTGGCTTCTGCTGAGCTGGCGGCGGTTGCTGCCCTGCTCGGCAAGCTGCCGACGCCGGAAGAGTATCTGACCTACACCTCCAAAGTGGACGAAACCGCGGCGGACACCTATCGCTATCTGAACTTCGATAAGCTTTCTGAATACACCGAGAAAGCCGACGGCGTTATCTTCCAGACCGCGGTATAATCTCTGCCCCTGAAACCCTCTCCCGCCCGGGAGAGGGTTTTATTTTGCCCGCCGCTTTTTTTCTCCCCGCCAGCTGCGATAATTAACCCTCGTTTTGTTGAGGAAAGCATCATGGAATACGAGTTTTTGCGCGACGTCACCGGCGTGGTAAAAGTGCGCATGTCAATGGATCACGAGGCCGTCGGCCACTGGTTTAACGAAGAAGTGAAAGACAATCTTGCGCTGCTGGATGAGGTTGAGCAGGCCGCTGCAGACCTTAAGGGTACCGAACGCGCCTGGCAGCGGGTAGGCCATGAGTACACCCTGTGGATGGACGGCGAAGAGATCATGATCCGCGCCAACCAGCTCGATTTCACCGGCGACGAAATGGAAGAGGGGATGAGCTATTACGACGAGGAGAGCCTCTCCTTGTGCGGCGTAGAGGATTTTCTGGCGGTGGTGGCCGGCTACCGGCGTTTTCTGGCGGAGCGCTGAGCCGTGTTGAGCCATAAAACCGGTGGCCTATAAAGTGTGATTTGGCGCACGTCAATAGATTAACCGCGCTGTATCCTTGCGCCAACGCATCTTTACGGTTCTTTAACGTTTTTACATCTCTGAAACGAAAAGATAAAGTTACCTCTCAAGGGGTATTCTTAAACTTTAAGAGGGATGTTTATGAATTTATTTGAAATGACGCCGCCTGTGCGCAGGCGCTACGGCCTGGCCGCTTTTATTGGCCTCATTGCAGGGATTGTTTCTGCGTTTGTTAAATGGGGCGCTGAAGTGCCACTCCCGCCGCGCAGCCCGGTGGATATGTTTACCAGCGCCTGCGGGCCGGAGTCGCTGATCCGTGCCGCGGAGCACATCGACTGCTCGCGAAACTTTCTTAATCCGCCCTATATTTTTCTGCGCGACTGGATCGGGATGGCCGATCCTAACGCCGCGGTTTATACCTTCGCCGGGCACGTGTTTAACTGGGTCGGCGTGACGCATATTATCTTTTCGATTGTTTTTGCGGTGGGCTATTGCGTCGTTGCCGAAGTCTTTCCGAAAATCAAACTCTGGCAGGGCTTACTGGCGGGCGCGCTGGCGCAGCTGTTTGTGCATATGATTTCATTCCCGCTGATGGGCCTGACGCCGCCGCTGTTTACGCTGCCGTGGTATGAAAACGTCTCTGAAATAATAGGGCACCTGGTGTGGTTCTGGTCGATTGAAATTATTCGCCGCGATCTGCGCAACAGAATGACCCACGAGCCGGATCCCGAAATTCCGCTCGGCGCAAACCGATAAGTATTCCTGCAATGGTGCCGCGTGCGCCATTGTTATCTATCCGGGTTGAAATAAAAACGACACCCGCAGGTGTCGTTATTCACTACCGCTACATCACCGGGATATTTCGCCCGTAATAAATCTCGCGCATCTCTTTCCACAGCAGATCGGTAATGATCCCGCGCTCTTCTTCGCTGAGATCTTCCGGCCGGGTGTGGAACATATAGTGCTGCAGATCGAACTCTTTCAGCAGCATTTTGGTATGGAAGAGATTCTCCTGATAGACGTTCACATCCATCATGTCGTACAGCGACTTCATGTCGTCGGACATAAAGTTTTGAATCGAGTTAATTTCGTGATCAATGAAGTGCTTCACGCCGTTCAGATCGCGGGTGAAGCCGCGCACCCGGTAGTCGATAGTGACGATATCCGATTCCAGCTGGTGGATCAGATAGTTCAGCGCGTTGAGCGGAGAGATAACGCCGCAGGTTGAAACTTCGATATCGGCGCGAAAGGTGCAGAGCCCGCCTTCCGGGTGGCTTTCCGGGTAGGTATGCACGCAGATATGGCTCTTATCGAGATGGGCGACCACCGCCTCCGGCAGCGGGCCGGGGTGCTCGGTGGGATCCACCAGTTTAGGATCGACCGGCTCTTCGCTCACCAGAATGGTGACGCTGGCACCCTGCGGCTCGTAGTCCTGGCGGGCAATATTAAGGATGTTTGCACCGATGATGGAGCAGGTCTCTGACAAGATTTCCGTCAGGCGATTGGCGTTATAGAGTTCGTCGATATAGGCGATGTAGCCGTCCCGCTCCTCGGCGGTTTTGGCGTAGCAGATATCGTAAATACAAAAACTCAGGCTTTTGGTCAGATTATTAAAGCCGTGCAGCTTCAGTTTTTTCAATTTGGCTCACCTCCTTAGTTGGACAGCGCGTCCTGCAGATACTGTGGAAGGGCAAAGGCCGCCGCGTGGATGGCCGCGTTGTAGTAACGACAGCGCAGGCCGCTGCGGTGAAAGCGGGCCTGAATAATCTCCGCAGACAGGTGGCGCAGGGCGGGGTTATCCGTGGCCCAGGCGAAGGTCATGATGCCGCCGTAGTAGGTTGGGATCGCCGCCTGGTAGAAGCTGACGTCGCCGAAGTAGTTGCCGAGCTTGCGATGGCTGTCGATGGCTTCATCCTGCTGCAGGAAGCAGACGCCGTTCTGGGCGACGAAGATCCCGCCGGGGTTGAGGCAGCGCTTGCAGCCTTCGTAAAATGCGGAGGTGAACAGGCTTTCACCGGGGCCGACAGGATCGGTGCAGTCGGAGATGATCACGTCGAAGGTTTGCGCGGTCTGGTTAACAAAATTGACGCCGTCGTCAATCACCAGCGTGAAGCGCGGATCGTCGAAGCTACCGGCGCTGTGGTTGGGCAGGTACTGGCGGCAAAAGGAGACCACGCCCGCATCAATCTCAACCATCGTAATGCTTTCAACGCCGGCGTGGCGGCTGACTTCACGCAGCATTGCGCCATCGCCGCCGCCGACGATCAGCACGTGCTTCGCCTGACCGTGCGCCAGCAGCGGCACGTGAGTGAGCATTTCGTGGTAGATAAATTCGTCGCGCTCGGTGGTCTGCACCACGCCGTCGAGAGCCATCACGCGGCCAAAGGCGGCGTTTTCAAAGATGATCAGATCCTGATGATCGGTTTTTTCGTGGTACAGAACGTTATCCACGGAAAAATACTGACCAAACTGGTTGTGCAGCGTTTCGTGCCACACCTTGTTATCGGTCATGGGCTGATACCTCCTCTGTTAACACCCTTACAAAACGGGCGCAACATGATAGCTAACAACGACCGTGGATGCACGGTCATTATCTCAGCAGGAGGCGGCGGTTATTTTACTTAACGTAGGCGAGCAGGCTCAGGGAGTCGCGGGCGAGCGCCTTGCATTTTTTAGGGGTGGGAATGCGGATGCCGCTAAGATCGCGGTAGCTGTCTTCGCCGAGCGCCTTCATATTGAAAGCCTCGTAATTACTGAGATCCCACTGGTTCTGCTGGGCAAAGAAGATCAGCGCGCGGCGGATCTGCTGATTGGGGAGATTCTGGTAGCCGCAGTCGTTTTTCAGAAATACAAATACTGCCGTCAAATCGGCCATATCCTCAGCCTCGGACTCGCTCAGCGCAAAGCTGCTGGCGGAAAATGCGAACAGTGCACCGAACAGCACAGTTCTGAAAAACGTTTTCATTTCTTTTACCGTTGAACGCACGAAACTCAACATTAGCATACTTCAAATGCTTGCGCAGACCTTTCTGGCGCGCTTTTACTTGACCTTCCGCTAAGGGCAGGGGCTAAGCTCAAAACGTCATCACAGATCTAAGGATGTGAACATGCAACGTCGTGAATTTATCAAGCTGGCTACTGCGCTCGGCATTACCAGCGCCCTGCCGCTTTGGAGCCAGCGTGCGCTGGCAGCGAGCCGTCCTCCGCTCCCTATTCCGCCGGAGATGCTGCCGGACGCCAACAGTCATCTGGTGCTGGATATCCGCAGCGGAACCACCACGTTTGGCGATAACCGGGCGACAACCTGGGGCTACAACGGTAGCCTGCTCGGGCCCGCGCTGCGCCTGCAGCAGGGGAAAGCGGTTACCGTTCAAATCAATAATCACCTTACCGAAGCAACCACCGTCCACTGGCACGGGCTGGAAGTGCCTGGTGAGGTGGACGGCGGCCCGCAGGGCGTGATTAAGCCCGGCGCCAGCCGCACGGTCAGTTTCACCCCGACCCAGCGGGCGGCGACCTGCTGGCTACACCCGCACCAGCACGGTAAAACCGGTCATCAGGTCGCCATGGGGCTGGCGGGACTGGTGCTGATCGAAGATCTCGCCCTGCGCAAGCTCCTGCTGCCGAAGCAGTGGGGCATTGACGACGTGCCGGTGATTATTCAGGACAAGCGCTTTACCGCCGGTGGGCAGATCGATTATCAGCTGGACGTGATGACCGCCGCCGTCGGCTGGTTTGGCGATACGCTGCTGACTAACGGTGCCCTGTATCCCGAGCATGCCACGCCGCGCGGCTGGCTGCGCCTGCGCCTGCTCAACGGCTGCAACGCCCGCTCGCTGAATATTGCCGCCAGCGACAACCGCCCGCTGTACGTCATTGCCAGCGACGGCGGCCTGCTGGCCGAGCCGGTCAAGCTAAACGAACTGCCGATGCTGATGGGCGAACGTTTTGAGGTGCTGGTCGACACACGCGACGGCAGGCCCTTTGATATTGTGACGTTGCCGGTAAGCCAGATGGGCATGTCCATTGCGCCCTTTGACGCTCCGGTGCCGGTACTGCGCGTTCAGCCGCTGGTGATCCAGGCTTCAGGGAAACTGCCGGATACGCTGGCCACTATTCCCGCGCTGCCGCCGCTGGAGGAGCTGACCCAGCGCCGGCTGCAGCTGGCGATGGACCCGATGCTCGATATGATGGGCATGCAGGCGCTGATGAAAAAATATGGTCAACAGGCAATGGGCGGGATGGAGATGCACGGCCACGGCGGCATGAACATGCAGGGCCACGAGGGTATGAACATGCACGGCAATAGCAGCATGAACATGCAAAGCCACAGCGCAATGGGACAAATGCATCACGGCGCCGGCGGATTCGACTTCTACAATGCCAATACCATTAACGGCAGAGCGTTTAACATGGATGCACCGATGTTTGCGGCCGCCCGCGCTCAGCACGAGCGCTGGCTGATTTCCGGAGAGGGCGACATGATGCTGCACCCGTTCCATATTCACGGTACCCAGTTCCGCATTCTGTCAGAAAATGGTACGCCGCCCGCGGCGCACCGCGCCGGCTGGAAGGATACGGTGCGCGTGGAGGGCGGCGTCAGCGAAGTGCTGGTGAAATTCGATCATCCCGCGGCGAAGGAGCAAATGTACATGGCCCACTGCCACCTGCTGGAGCACGAAGACACCGGGATGATGCTCGGCTTTACCGTATAGCGCGGGCGAATCTCCCGTATGGCGGCGTTCAGCCGCCATACGAACGCGCTTATTTTTCGCCCCCGGCAGCGGTACTTACCCCGGCGACATCCCGCAGCGCCAGCTCCAGGCCAACGGAAAACATCTCGCCGTGAGATAGCGTAGGGTACTGCACCAGCCGGGCAGGAAGGCCGCGGGCGCTCAGCCCGGCCAGCACGCTGCGGATCCCCTCAATACTTGCCGGCTCCGGCACCTGCGGGTTCCGGCTGGCGGGCCAGCTCCCTTCAATCACCAGCAGCTGCTTTCCTGACAGGCGGCCGGCGTCAGCCGTCTTCAGCCGGGTTACCAGGCTAATATAGTTCTGACTCAGCGACGGGCTGGTGGCGTATATCCGGCTGAAAAAGGGCGAGCGGTAGTAAGTATCGAGGGCGAAAATGCCTCCCAGCGAGTGTCCCCAGATGGCGCGGTGGGCTGTATTCAGCGGAATGCCTTTTTCAGCCACCGGCGCGAGGGTGTTTTCAATCAGCGCCTGAAACGCCGCGTCGCCGCCGCCTTTTCTGCCGTGCACCGTCATACTGTCACCGCCCGCTACCGGCGGCGTATAGTCCCAGGCCCGGGCGTAAACATCAAAGGGCAGATTGGTTTGGTAGCCCACCGCGACGATAACCGGCGGCGTCCCGGCGGAAAGCTCGCTCAGCAGCTTGTCCGAAAGATGATTCATCACCGCGTTGCCGTCCAGCGTCCACAGAACGGGATACCCGGCGGCGGGCGGCTTTTTATTCGGTACGGCGGTCCAGACTTTGTAGTGGCGCTGGCCGTCGGCGGAGTCGAAGGTGTTAATGGTGAAGTGGTAGAGCGCGGAGCCCTTATCGGCGATATTCGGTCCGAGCGGCGTCATGTTCGGCCTGGCGTGCGCCAGACCGGTAAAGAGAAGCGCCAGAAAAAAGGCCGTTGCCCGCGGCAGAGTCCGCTGCCGGTGATGTGAAAGAAAACGCATTGCAGTTCGCCCATGTTGGAGTGAAAGACGGCTGCGCGGCGGAAGAGACTTACCGCCGCGCGGTTTATCAGAAGTGGACGCCCACCTCCATGTAGTAGATGCGGCCAGACTCGTTATAAGTCTGCGCCCCGGCGCCGTATGAGATATTGGCGCCGGTACCCGCGGTCACCGCGTTGCCCCGGCGGAAGTGGCGCTTGTCGAACACGTTGTCTACCCCGGCGGTAACGTCAATGGCTTTGGTGAGGGTGTAGATGCCGCTCAGGCCCACGATGCTGTAAGGCGAGACCTGCCATTTTTCGCTGCCGGTAGCCCTTTGCCCATCGCTGTCGTACTTTTTAGGCTTCTGCTTGCCGTACCAGGTCAGGGTGCTCTGCAGCGCCAGCTTGTCGGTTGCCTGCCAGTCCAGCGTCGAGTTGAGCGTATATTTGGGAATAATGGACAGATAATCGTGGGTTTTCTTGTTCTTGTTCTCGATCATATAGGTGAGGTTGTTGTTCATCGTCACTCTATCGCCAATCGGGAAGTTGAACGAACCTTCAAGCCCCTGAACTACCGCTTTTTTCACGTTTTCCCAGTTGTAAACGTTGGTGTTGCGATTAAGCGGATAGGCGGGGGTCGTGCTGGCCTCGATTTTGTTGTGGTAATCGTTGCGGTAATAGGTCAGGCCGGCCTGAACATCATCGTGCTTATATTCAATGCCGATCTCTTTATTGACGCTGGTTTCCGGATCCAGATCCTTACTGCCCTGCAAATAGCAGCGGTTCCTGTCCGGACAGCCGTTGCCGTTGCTGTACAGCAGATAGTTGGGGTTAGTCTGATACAGATTTGGCGCCTTCCACGCCCGGGCAATCCCCATTTTCAGCGTAAAGTCCTCCCCGAGCCCCTGAGAAAGGTTCAGCGACGGGCTGACGTTGCTGCCGGTTTTGTCCTGATGGTTGAAGCGCACGCCCGGCGTCAGGCGGGTGCTGTCGGTCAAATCGATATTATCCTCGCTGTAAATACCGTAGATGTCCGTTGAGCTGTATTCGCTGCGTCCCGTGGAGGGCAGGCCAGGAATCGGGTTTGCGGAGGCGTTAAAGCTGTTGGACGTGGGATCTTTCATCGCCTGATGACTGTAGTCCGCGCCCATCGTCAGCGTCTGACTTACCCACTGGTTAAACGGAATATTAACTTCAGTGTGGGCGTTCGTGTCATTCAGGGTGATAGTCGAGAAGCCGGGAGAGTCGAACATCCCCTCGACGCCGCCCGCAAGGCCTTCATTGATGCGGTGGTTGCGGGTTTTTTCGAACTGCAGATAGTTGCTGGTGGTAATGCCGTTATCCCAGGCGCCGGTATATTTCAGGGCCAGAGTCTGGCGATAAATAATATTGGTCTCGCGGCCGTACTTGCTCTCAACCAGCGCATTGGTATTGTTGTTTTGGGTATCGCCCGCGTAGCGGTTCCCCTGGCGGCTAAAGCCGCCCTCCAGCTCCAGGGCCTGCATCGGCATAAATTCCCAGCGCAGAGAGCCGTTAATATTCTTATTCAGCACCCCTTCGCGGCCGCCGGGATACTGACCGGCGTTTCTGCCAGTGCGCAGCGATTCGTGGCCTTCGTTAATATCGCGGGCGTCGGCCTGGGTTTTACTCCAGTTACCGTAGAGCTTCATGCTGAGCGTATCCGTCAGGCCGCCGAACAGGCTGGCGTTGTAGCGCTTTGTCGCCCCCTCTTTTTTGTGCTCCGGCGCGTCGAGGTAGGTGTTAAAGGTACCGTGCCACGTTTTGGTCGGCTGCTTGGTGATAATGTTAACGACCCCGCCCATCGCGCCGTTGCCGTACATCGCCGCTGCCGGGCCGCGGATCACTTCGATGCGGTCAATCATTTCGGGCGGCACCCAGTTGCTGTCGCCGCGGGAGTCGCGTTCGCCCCGCCAGCCGTAGCGCACCGAGTTTTTACTGCTTACCGGCATGCCGTCGACCAGAATCAGGGTGTTTTCCGGCCCCATCCCGCGGATATCAATCTGCCGATCGTTTCCGCGCTGGCCGCTGGTCGAGTTGCCGGTGAGATTTACGCCGGGCATGGTGCGGATAATTTCCGATACGTCGCGGTGGATGGGCCGTTTTTTGATAGCTTCGCTGTCAATAATCGATACGCCGGGCTGCTGCAAGGTTTGCTGGCGCGCGGTGACGACCATCTTTTCTTCATTACTCTCTTTCTCTGCTTCTGTGGTATCGCGCTTGCTGGTTTTTTTTGCTGCTGAACTGTCGGTCTCCTGCTGAGCGGTGGTTGCTGATGTGTCTTCTGCCAAGGCAAAAGGGATCCCTGTGCTGCACGTAATCAATGAAGCGATTACGGAATATTTATAGATATTTTTCATTGTGTTATTGATTCTCGTCCATATTAAATAGAAATGAGAATAAACAATATAATGATAATTATTATCGATAACAATAATGTAACAGTCACGGAAATAAAAAGGAACAAAGGGAAAAAGAAAGACATAAATGGAGGGGAGATACGGCAGGATTAAATCTTTTCCCGCCGCCCGAAAGCGGCGGGAAAAAGGGCTAATTACTTAGCGTCGTCCGGCAGGGCGTAGGCAACAATGTAGTCGCCCATTTTGGTACCAAACGAGCCGTGACCGCCCGCTGAAATGACAACGTACTGCTTGCCATTCACCTCGTAGGTCATCGGCGTGGCCTGTCCGCCTGCAGGCAGGCGGCCTTCCCACAGGCGCTTGCCGTTACTCATATTGTAAGCGCGCAGGTAGTTATCGGCGGTGGCGCCGATAAACAGCACGTTGCCGGCGGTAGACATCGGTCCGCCCAGCATCGGCATGCCCATATTAAACGGCAGCTTGAACGGCAGCGGGAAGCCGAGGTTGTCCGTAGGGGTACCGATACGCTTCTTCCACGCAATCTTGTTGGTTTTCAGATCCAGCGCGGAAATATAGCCCCAGGCCGGCTGTTTGCACGGCAGGCCGATTGGCGACAGGAACGGATTGAGCGTAACGCCGTAAGGCACGCCGTACTGCGGCTGGATGCCGCTCTCGGTACCGGAACCTTTGGCATCTTTCGGCGGCTCCATCGGGTTGCCCGGACCGCGCGGGATCAGGCGGGAGACGAACGGCAGCGCCATTGGGTTCGCCACGGCGACCTGGCGGTCAGGATCGACCGAGATCCCGCCCCACTCGAACATTCCCAGGTTACCCGGGAACACCAGCGTACCCTGCTCGGACGGCGGGGTGAAAATCCCTTCGTAGCGCAGCTTGTGGAAAATAACCCGGCACATCAGCTGGTCAAACATCGTGGCGCCCCACATGTCCGCGCCCGAGAGATTCTGCTTAGGACGGAAGCTGAGATCGGAGAACGGCTGCGTCGGGCTCAGGCGATCGCCTTTTGCCGCGCCCTGCGGCACGGGTTTCTCCGGTGCGGGTACCACCGGCTGGCCGTTGCGGCGATCCAGTACGAACAGGTTACCGGTTTTCGCCGGCACGTAGATAACCGGGACGGTTTTGCCGTCAACGGTAACGTCCGCCAGCGTCGGCTGGGAAGGCAGATCCATATCCCACAGGTCGTGATGTACGGTCTGATAGTGCCACACCAGCTTGCCGGTGGTGGCATTCAGCGCCAGTAGCGAGCTGGCGTAGCGTTCCTGTTCCGGCGTGCGGTTGCCGCCCCAGATATCCGGCGTGGTGACGCCCATTGGCAGATAAACCAGATCCAGCTTCGCGTCGTAGGCCGACGGCGCCCAGGAGTTCGGCGAGTTAGTGGTGAAGCTGTGCTGATCATCAGGAATGGCGTTCGGGTCTTTGGCACCCGGATCGAAGGCCCACAGCAGCTTGCCGGTGTTTACGTCGAATCCGCGAATAACGCCGGAGGCTTCACGGGTGGAGAAGTTATCGGTCACGGCACCGGCAATCACAATCGTTTTATCGGTGACGATCGGCGGCGAAGTGGGTTCATACATTCCCGGCGTGGTTACCGGCTGGTTTGCCTGCAGATTGAGTACGCCTTTATTGGCGAAGGTTTCGCACAGCTTGCCGCTGTCGGCATTCACTGCGAACAGGCGACCGTCGTTTACCGGCAGCAGGATGCGGCGCGGGCAGTCGGCCACCGCGTCAGCGGGAGCGCTGTCGGCTTTGGCTTCGTGATAGGACACCCCGCGGCAGGTGACGTGCTGGAACGTTGGATTGCTGTTCAACTGCGGATCGAAGTGCCATTTCTCTTTACCCGTCGCTGCATCGAGTGCGAAAAGGCGCTGGTGGGCGGTGCACAGATACAGCGTATCGCCCACTTTAATGGGCGTCACTTCGTTGGTGATTTCACCCGGATCGTTTTTCTGCTTCAGATCGCCGGTGCGGAAAACCCAGGCTTCTTTCAGGTTGTGAACGTTATCGGCGTTGATCTGCTTGAGCGGAGACCAGCGCTGGCCTTCCTGATTGCGGCCGTAAGCGGGCCAGTCGCCGTCGGCAACCTGAGAAATCGGCGTCGCGGGCGAGGCATCAGCGCTCAGGGTGCCGTTAATTTCCTGCGGATCGTTAAAGCCGGCCCAGGTCAGGATACCGCCGCTTATCAGCAGCGCCACCACCAGCGCACCAACTGCACCGGAGGAGGGCAGGGCCAGGCGGCGCCAGACGAATGGCAGGATCAGCCAGATGCCAAATACCACCAGCACGTCGGCGCGCGGGGTAAGTGCCCAGAAATCAAAGCCAACTTCCCAGACGCCCCAAATCATGGTGACCAGCAGGATCAGCGCGTAAAGCCACAGCGCCGAGCGTTTGCCGTACCACAATTTAATTGTCACGCCGAGCAGTGCCAGCCCGGCAATCGGGTAATACCAGGAGCCGCCCACTGCGACGAGCCACGCTCCGCCGATAAGCAGATAGAGCCCGCTAAGCGCCGCGAAAAGTGCGGTAAGCTTCACCAGAAGCCCGGGGCGCCGTGGAAATGTTTCAGCCATAAATGAGTCCCTGTTAGTGGTTAGATTTTTGTAATCACTAAGTATAGTTTTGTATATTGCGATCGTTGTCACAAATGTTGCTTTTCAGTTAAATGTTTTCGACGGGCGCGGTGCGCCCGTACCTGACCTGGCCACAACAACAGCTGAAGGGAGATTCTGTGAAGAGGGGGCTATTCGCCATTGAGAGGCGCTTTCGACCATGCGCCGTAGGCGGCATTGGGCAGTACCATCCAGTCGTCGCCAAAGTGTTCGGCGCTGGCGCTGACCCGCTTGCGCTGGGACTGGGTGGATTCTTTGTTTTTAAACTGGGCGGCGAAGTCCGGCAGGCTGTCGCCAAACAGCATAATGATGCGGTGGGTTTTCAGGATGCTCTGGCGGCGTACCTCCTTCGAGTCGGTATCAAGCAGCACGCTCGCGTCTGAAACTTGCGGCAGGCCCAGCGACTTTAGCGTATTCAGCGTCGCCTGCTTGTTGGCCTGGGTGCGGTCGGAGACGTAATAAATCGCCACATGCTGGCGGTCGACCTCCTCCAGAAAAGCCTTCGCGCCGGGAATAAGGGCCGGCTTTCCGCTTTTCTCCCAGCCGCTCCAGGTATCCCAGGCGGTATAGTCGTGACAGTTTTTAACGTCGTGCATCAGCAGCGGCGTGTTATCAATCACGGTTTCATCAAGATCCAGCACCACCGCGGCTTTTTCCGGCGCGGGCAACGTTTTCACTTTCTCCTTAAAGCGCTCAGTGGCAAAGCGATAGGTTTGCAGCTGCAGTGCCATGATTTCTGCCGACTGCTGCTGATAGCGCAGCGCCATTTCATACGTTTGCGGCTCGCACAGCGTGCGGTCGGCGGCGAACGCCTGCGCGCCCACCAGCATCGGTGCGGCGAAAAGCATGGTTTTTAGCGTAGGATGCATTTTTTCCCCTGAGGTTTCGTTAAAAGTGGCGAAAGCATAACGGTGCGTTATGGCAGGATAATGACAGTGCTGCGGCGGAGCGGCTGGCCGCCAGGCGACACTTTTTTAACTCTGGTCGTCAATGCGCTATACTCGCCGCCTTTATGGCCGCTTGTGCTTTCGTTCAATCTGCGAAAATACAGGGTGATTTGTGGATTTAACTGATTAAAATCAGTGAGATATTGTAATGAAGAAGCATACTGTTGAAGTGATGATCCCCGAAGCGGAGATTAAAGCCCGCATTGCTGAACTGGGGCGCGAGATCAGCGAACGCTATCGGGACAGCGGCAGCGAAATGGTGCTGGTTGGCCTGCTGCGCGGTTCATTTATGTTTATGGCGGATCTGTGCCGGGAAGTGCAGGTCGCGCACGAAGTGGACTTTATGACGGCCTCCAGCTACGGCAGCGGTATGTCCACCACCCGCGATGTAAAAATCCTCAAGGATCTGGACGAAGATATTCGCGGCAAAGACGTGCTGATCGTCGAAGACATTATCGACTCCGGCAATACGCTTTCCCGCGTGCGCGAGATCCTGCGCCTGCGCGAGCCGAAGTCGCTGGCGATTTGTACCCTGCTTGATAAGCCGAGCCGTCGCGAAGTTGAAGTGCCGGTTGAGTTTGTTGGTTTCTCGATTCCGGATGAGTTCGTAGTGGGCTACGGGATTGACTATGCTCAGCACTATCGCCATCTGCCGTACGTTGGCAAAGTGGTGATGCAGGAAGCGTAAGCGCGGCGAATGCCGGAAGAGATGCCCGATAGCCAGCGGCTATCGGGATTTTATTATTTATGATTGGCGTGTTTCAGGCGCAGGTTTGAGATCCCTTTGCGGTAGTGCTGTTCCAGGCTTTCGCGGGTGGTGGCGGTCACGTCGAGATCGCGCAGCAGGCCGTCATGAATGCCGTAGGCCCAGCCGTGAAGAGTGACCTTCTGGCCGCGTTTCCAGGCGGACTGCATAATCGTTGAGTGGCCCAGGTTATACACCTGCTCCATGACGTTCAGCTCGCACAGCGTATCCAGACGACGCTCTTCAGGCATTTCGCCCAGCAGCGAGCTGTGTTTGAACCAGATGTCGCGGATGTGCAGCAGCCAGTTGTTAATCAGACCCAGCTCCGGGTTTTCAACCGCCGCCTGCACGCCGCCGCAGCCGTAGTGGCCGCAGATGATGATATGCTCAACTTCAAGGACGTCGACAGCATACTGGACGACTGAGAGGCAGTTGAGGTCGGTGTGAATAACCAGATTGGCTACGTTGCGGTGAACAAAAAGTTCGCCAGGCTCAAGGCCGGTGAGGCGTTCAGCAGGAACGCGGCTATCAGAACATCCAATCCATAGAAAGCGCGGTTTCTGCGCCTGCGCCAGTTTTGCGAAAAAACCGGGATCCTCTTCCACCAGCATCTTTGACCATAGTGCGTTGTTGCTGATGAGTGTATCTATATCTTTCATGGAAGTTAACAACCTGTAACCGAACAATTTCGTTGCGCTAATATAGGTCAACTTGGCCCTGTTGAAAACCATACAGCGACGCAAGACCCTAAAAAGAGAACTGGAATGACCATTGCATTAGAACTGAAAAATCTGAAAAAAACCTACCCCGGCGGCGTTCAGGCGCTGCGCGGAATCGACCTCCAGGTCGAAGCCGGCGACTTCTATGCGCTCCTCGGGCCAAATGGCGCGGGTAAATCAACCACCATCGGTATTGTCAGCTCGCTGGTCAACAAAACCTCCGGCGAGGTTAACGTCTTCGGCTACAGCCTGGATAAGGACGTGGTTAACGCCAAGCGCCAGCTCGGGCTGGTCCCGCAGGAGTTCAACTTCAACCCGTTTGAAACCGTGCAGCAAATAGTGGTCAATCAGGCCGGCTATTACGGCGTTGAGCGTAAAGAAGCGATTGAGCGCAGTGAAAAATACCTGAACCAGCTCGATCTGTGGGGGAAACGTAACGAACGTGCGCGGATGCTATCCGGCGGTATGAAGCGCCGGCTGATGATTGCCCGGGCGCTAATGCATGAGCCGAAGCTGCTTATTCTCGATGAGCCGACTGCCGGGGTTGATATCGAACTGCGCCGCTCCATGTGGACCTTCCTGAAAGATCTCAATAACAGCGGCACCACCATTATTCTCACTACCCACTATCTGGAAGAGGCGGAGATGCTGTGCCGCAATATCGGCATTATTCAGCACGGCGCGCTGGTGGAAAACACGTCGATGAAAAATCTGCTGTCGAAGCTGAAGTCGGAGACCTTTATCCTCGATCTGGCGCCAAATGGCGCGCTGCCGACCCTTCAGGGCTACCAGTACCGGCTGGTGGATACCGCCACGCTGGAAGTGGAAGTGCTGCGCGAGCAGGGCATTAACAATGTATTTACGCAGCTGAGCGATCAGGGCGTGCAGGTTTTAAGTATGCGTAACAAGGCCAATCGACTGGAAGAGCTGTTCGTCACGCTGGTTCACACTAAGTCAGGAGAGCAGGCATGATGCAGCTGTATTGGGTGGCGTTAAAGAGTATCTGGGCCAAAGAGATCCACCGCTTTATGCGTATCTGGATCCAGACGCTGGTGCCGCCGGTCATCACCATGACCCTTTACTTTATTATCTTTGGTAACCTGATCGGATCGCGCATCGGCGAGATGCACGGTTTCAGCTATATGCAGTTTATCGTTCCGGGCCTGATCATGATGTCGGTGATTACCAACTCCTACGCAAACGTGGCCGCTTCGTTTTTCAGCGCCAAGTTCCAGCGCAACATTGAAGAGCTGCTGGTGGCGCCGGTGCCGACTCACGTTATCATCGCCGGCTATGTGGGCGGCGGCGTGGCGCGCGGCCTGTGCGTTGGGATTCTGGTCACTGCGGTATCGCTGTTTTTCGTGCCGTTTCAGGTCCATTCGTGGCTGTTTGTCGCTTTAACGCTGCTGCTGACGTCGATTCTGTTTTCCCTTGCCGGGCTGCTCAACGCGGTCTTTGCCAAAACCTTCGACGATATCAGCCTGATCCCAACCTTCGTGCTGACGCCGCTGACCTATCTCGGTGGGGTATTTTACTCGCTGACCCTGCTGCCGCCGGTCTGGCAGGCGCTGTCGCATCTGAATCCTATCGTCTATATGATCAGCGGCTTCCGCTTTGGTTTCCTCGGTATTACCGATGTCCCGCTGGTCACTACCGTCGGCGTGCTGGTTATTTTTATCGCCGTCTTCTACCTGTTTTGCTGGTCACTCATTCAGCGCGGACGCGGTCTGCGCAGCTAGCCGGCAACCTCTCCCTACCCCGGGAGAGGTAAGTTTGATCGAACGCACCTCGCGCGGCTCCCCAACTGGCTACACTGTTTGCCCGTTGAGGAGCCATGCAATGTTGGGTTGGGTTATTGCCTGTCATAACGACAGCGCGCAAGAGTTGTTGGATCGTCTGGAAAAGCAGTTTGGGCCGCAGACCCAGTGCCGGGCTATTAACTTTTGGCAGGGCCTGAGCAGCAACATGCTCAGCCGCATGATGTGTGACGCGCTGCATCAGACTGATTCCGGCGACGGCGTTATCTTCCTCACCGACAAATCTGGCGAAGCGCCTTACCGCACCGCCGCGCTAATGAGCCATAAACACCCCAGCTGCGAAGTTATCTCAGGCATCAGCTATTCGTTACTGGAAAAGATGCTTCCCCTGCGTACCACCCTCGACAGTGCCGCATTTCGCGATGCGGTGATGGCGCTGGGCGAAGAGGGCGTAAGCAGCCTCTGGCACCAGCAGCAGAAAAACCCGCCGTTCGTTTTACTTCACGACCTTTATTCCAGCTAGGCTATTTGTGGGCTGGGGAGGGAGAGCGGCTGGCCGGAAGCCAGCCGCGATGAGAGATTGTCAGGCTACCTGCACCGGGATGGCTTTGGCGGTGCGTTTCATTTCGTTATCCCCTTCGAAATAGGCCACTTTTGGCCGCCACGCCCGCGCTTCTTCATCCGGCATGGTGACGAAGCTTGCGATAATCACAATGTCGCCGACGGCGGCGCAGTGGGCCGCGGCGCCGTTAACGGAGATAATCCGCGAACCGCGCTCGGCGGCGATGGCGTAAGTGGAGAAACGCTTGCCGTTGCTGACGTTCCAGATATCAATCGCTTCGTTTTCGAGGATGCCCGCCGCGTCGAGGAAGTCCTGGTCGATGGCGCAGGAGCCTTCATAATGCAGGTCCGCCTGGGTGACTTTAACGCGGTGGAGTTTGCCCTGCAGCATAGTGCGAATCATAACGTTACCTTTATCGTTCAGGTGTCATACCGGAAGCTCCGGCCTTCGTTAACCCGGCTGACGCTCGCCGCCGGGCGTATACAATCAGCATCCTGCCCGGTGTTAGCCTAATCCTGCGGCGCTAATTCCAACACTTTATTATCAATGAGGCGCGCCTGGCCGAGCCATGCCGCCATCAGAATCACCGCCCGCGGGCTGCTGTCCGTCAGCTCAAGCAGGTTGTCGGCGTCGCGGATCTGAATATCGTCAGCGCGAAAGCCTTTATCGTTCAGCTCCTGCGCGGCGAGAGCAATAATCTCCTCCAGCGCGCGCTCGCCGTTTTGCAGCTTCGCGGCCATGCCGGTCATTACCTTATGCAGGCCGGGGGCAATTTTACGCTGGTCGGCGGTCAGGTAGCCGTTGCGGGAGCTGAGCGCCAGGCCATCTTTCGCCCGCACGATAGGTACGCCGACAATCTCAATATCGTAGCTCATATCGGCCGCCATCTTGCGGATCAGCGCCAGCTGCTGGAAATCTTTCTCGCCGAAGCAGGCAACGTCCGGCTGCACCATATTGAACAGCTTGCTGACGATGGTGGAGACGCCGCGGAAGTGGCCCGGGCGGCTGGCACCTTCCAGCATGGTTGACAGGCCCGGCACGTCCACGAACGTCTGGCCGTCGGTACCCTGCGGATAGATATCCGCCGGGGCCGGGGCGAACACCAGCTCGACTTTGCGTTTGTTTAGCTTTTCGCTGTCTTCCTGCAGGGTGCGCGGATAGCGGGCAAGGTCGTCCGGGCGATCGAACTGCATCGGATTCACGAACACGCTTACTACTACAACATCAGCGCGGGCGCGGGCTTCGTCCACCAGCTTCATATGCCCGTCGTGCAGGTTACCCATTGTCGGCACCAGCGCGATGCGCTTGCCTTCTGAATGCAGGCGGCGGATATGCTGGCGCAGCAGCGGCAGGGTTTCGATTATCAACACAACAAACTCCTTAATGGAAACTGTGTTCTTCGCCCGGATAGGCCCCGGACTCTACTTCGGCAATATACTGCTGTACCGCAGCGCGCATGTCGTTCGCTCCGACGAGGAAGTTTTTAGCAAATTTTGGAATGTGGCCGCCGGTAATGCCGAAGGCGTCGTGCATCACCAGGATCTGTCCGTCGGTGACATTGCCGGCGCCGATGCCGATAACCGGAATACGCAGCGCCTCGGTGATCCGCCGGGCGAGCTCAACCGGAACGCACTCCAGCACCAGCAGCTGGGCGCCGGCGGCTTCAAGCGCCAGGGCATCGTCAAACAGTACCTGGGCCGCGTCGCCGCGTCCCTGAACCTTGTAGCCCCCGAAGACGTTGACCGACTGCGGCGTCAGGCCCAGATGGCCGCAAACCGGCACCGCCCGCTCGGTCAGCATTTTGACCGTCTCCACCAGCCACGCACCGCCTTCAATTTTCACCATGTTGGCACCGGCGCGCATCACTACAGCGGCGTTATCAAACGCCTGCTCCGGCGTTGCGTAAGCCATAAACGGCAGGTCGGCGAGCAGCAGCGCGTTTGGCGCACCGCGGCGCACCGCGCGGGTGTGGTAGGCAATATCCTCAACGGTCACCGGCAGCGTAGAGTCGTGCCCCTGAACCGTCATGCCCAGCGAATCGCCAATCAGCATTACGCTGATGCCCGCGTCGGCAAACAGCTTCGCAAAGCTGAAGTCATAGGCAGTGATGGTGGCGAAGCGCGTTTTTTCCTGTTTGCACTTTTGCAGAAGGGAAATCGTGGTGGGTTTCATCGGAATTCCTGATAGCCAAAGTTGGAACCTGCGGCATTGTATCAGGCGTAATGCCCGGGGCAACGGTTTTAAGGACTACCAGCGGTGGGGTTTTGCGCAGGCAAGAATGTCCAGCCGCTCGCGCAGAGTGGTTCCGTCAGGAAAGCGCAAATAGGGGGCGATCTCCGCCAGCGGCCAGAGCATAAAGCCGCGGTTGTGCATGTCGTAATGGGGCACCGTCAGGCGCGGCGTGTCGATAATCCGATCGCCAAACAGCATCATATCGAGATCCAGCGTGCGCGGGCCCCAGCGCTCTGCCTTACGAACCCGTCCCTGCTGCAGCTCGATACGCTGGGTGTGGTCAAGCAGCGCTTCAGGCTCAAGATCGGTGTCCAGCGCCAGCGCGGCGTTGAGATAATCGGGCTGGTCCTGCGGCCCCAGCGGCGGGGTGCGGTAAAACGATGAAACGGCAGCCGTGCGGCTTTGAGGAATATCGCCGAGTGCGGCAATCGCGGCGTTCACCTGATCGAGCGGCGAAGCCAGATTGCTGCCAATGGCGATATAGACCCTGTTCACGCGCTGCCTTCGCGACGCGGAGTGCGCTTGCGCGGGCGGCGATGGCGGCGGCGGGCGGCAGGTTCGTCGTCCAGGCCGTTGAGCATATCTTTCTGCGCCGGCGGCGCCGCAACCTGAAACTCGCCCCACCACTGGGTAAGACGCTGCAGTTCGCTGTTGTTTTCCACTTCGGCACGCAGCGCCATCAGATCGTAGGCGGCGCGGAATTTCGGATGCTCCATCAGCTTCCAGGCGCGCTTGCCCTGGCGGCGCGACATCCGCAGCTGTAGCTGCCAGATATCACGGATAAGCGTGGTAATGCGCTTCGGAATAGCCAGCGACTTGCAGGCTTCGTCCAGCACGTCGTTCATGGCCAACGCAAAGGCGTCGAGGTAGGCCAGGCCGCTCTCCTGCGCAATCCGCTGGGCCGTTTCCAGCTGCGGATACCAGAACAGGGCGGCAAACAGGAAAGCCGGATTCACGCGCATGTCGTTGTGAATGCGGTTATCGGTATTGCGCAGCACCTGATCGATAATGCGCTCCATCGGACTATCGCCGCTTTCGGTGAAATAGCGGGTGATGGTCGGGAACAGCGGCTGGATCAGGCTATATTCGCACAGCAGCTTCCAGGTCTCATAGCCGTAGCCGGCCTGTAGCAGCTTCAGGGATTCTTCAAACAGGCGCGCCGGCGGTACGTCGTTAATCAGAGTGGCCAGACGCGGGATCGGCTCGGCGCTGTCCGGGCTGATGCGCATGTTCAGCTTGGCCGCAAAGCGCACGGCGCGCAGCATGCGCACCGGATCTTCACGATAGCGGGTTTCCGGATCGCCAATCAGGCGAATCACGCCCTGCTGCAGATCGCGCATGCCGCCGACGTAGTCGCGTACCGTAAAGTCGGCCACGCTGTAGTAAAGGCTGTTGATGGTGAAGTCGCGGCGCTGGGCGTCTTCTTCAATGGAGCCGAAGATGTTATCGCGCAGCAGCATACCGTTCTGGCCGCGCTGGGAGGTGGCGCGATCCGCAGGCGAACCGTCGTGGTGTCCGCGGAAGGTGGCGACTTCAATGATTTCCGGACCGAACATCACGTGGGCCAGGCGGAAGCGGCGGCCAATCAGGCGGCAGTTGCGAAACAGCTTGCGCACCTGCTCCGGCGTGGCGCTGGTGGTCACGTCAAAATCTTTCGGCTTTTTGCCCAGCAGCAGATCGCGCACGCCGCCGCCAACGAGATACGCCTCGTAGCCCGCTTTATTCAGGCGGTAGAGAACCTTGAGCGCATTTTCACTGATATCTTTGCGGGAAATAGCGTGCTGCTCACGCGGAATGACCGTCATTTCAGGTTTTTCATCGACGGTTTCAGCCCCGTTTTCATCACGGGTTAGCACCTTGCGGCAAAAATTAGCGACTCGGGTAAAAATGTTGCACCTCGGTTATCGTATCAGTCGTCGGATTAGAGACAAAAAAATAGCGGCTAATCATAGCTCAGCGCGAGCCGTTTGAGAATGGCGGATTTACAAGCGTCCAGCCAGCCACCGCGTGTTCAAGTAGCGCATCCAGCGTCAAATCCTGCCACTCTTCGGCAACTGCCTGATTCAGAAAGCGCAGGGCACGAACGATTTCCGGGCGCGGATCGCCGGTGGGAAGCGCCGGGGCGTGATTCTGTTTCGACAGTTTATTGCCGTCGGCGTTGAGCGCCAGAGGCAGGTGAATATAGTCCGGCGGCTGCCAGCCGAAGTGCTGATAGAGTGAAATCTGGCGCACGGTAGGCTCGATAAGATCGGCGCCGCGCACGATCTCTGTTACGCCCTGGCTGTGGTCATCCACCACGACCGCCAGGTTGTAGGCGAACAGGCCGTCCCGACGGTGGATGATAAAGTCTTCCCGGGCCAGCTTCTCGTCGGTAGTGATGTCACCGCGCAGGCGATCGTGAAAGCCGAGTACCGGGCGGGTCTGGCGCAGGCGCAGGGCGGCGTTTTCCGGGCCGAGCTGCAGATCGCGGCAATGTCCGTCATACGTGCCGCCAACGCTCTGTATGCGCGCCCGGGTGCAGGTGCAGTAGTAGCACAGGCCCTGCGCTTTCAGCCACGCCAGCCGCTCGCGATAGGCATCGTGGCGACGGGACTGCCACATGACCTCGCCGTCCCAGCGCAGGCCGTAATGTTCCAGCTGGCGCAGAATCGCGTCGGCGGCACCGGGAACTTCACGGGGAGGATCGATATCTTCAATGCGCACCAGCCAGCGGCCGCGGCGCGCGCGGGCCTGCAGATAGCTGCCGAGCGCCGCAATCAGCGAACCGAAGTGCAGCTCGCCGGAGGGAGAAGGCGCGAAGCGCCCGATATAGTCACTGTTTTCCATAATCTAAAAATAAATAAGGCGGGAGAGTGCTCCCGCCTGTGAAAAGTGAATGCTTGCTAAAAAATTAGCCAGCCATCTGTTTTTCGCGAATTTCCGCCAGCGTTTTGCAGTCGATGCACAGATCGGCTGTCGGACGAGCTTCCAGACGGCGAATGCCGATCTCGACGCCGCAGGATTCGCAGTAGCCGAAATCTTCGTCTTCGACCTTCTTCAGCGTTTTTTCGATCTTTTTAATAAGCTTGCGTTCACGATCGCGGTTACGCAGTTCCAGGCTGAACTCTTCTTCCTGGGCGGCTCTGTCTACCGGATCCGGGAAGTTGGCAGCTTCATCCTGCATATGGCTGACTGTACGATCCACTTCATCCCTGAGTTGGTTACGCCACGCTTCAAGAATACGCCTGAAGTGCGCCAGCTGGGCGTCGTTCATATACTCTTCGCCTGGCTTCTCTTGATACGGCTCCACCCCAGCGATGGCGAGAATACTCAGGGACGATGTTTTACGGATTTGCCCTTCTTGCATGTTGCTTCTCCTTAACACGCACTATCGATCCCCGTGTGGGGGAAAAAATCAGGCCGCTATAAATAGCAGATGCTTTTCCGGATAGCAATTATCTAAACGTTACACTTGACAACCCTGTGAGGAACGGCGTATTTGCGCACGCGAACCGTTCAATTGTTACCCGAACAGCCCGCTGTTTATAGCACGATATCCAGCGGTTCCTTCAGCGTTATCCTCTCTGCAGAGAGCGCCGCTTTATAGGCCAGCACCTCTACGCCCTTGTCGTATGCTTCTTTTAATAACTGCGCGTACACAGGATCGATATGGCGCGCGGGTGCAAAACGGGTAATGGCGGAGTGAAGCACCGCAAACAGCAGTACGGCGCGATCGCCATCGGCCGCCACGCTCATCAGCTCGCGCAGATGCTTTTGACCACGAGCGGTAACCGCATCGGGAAAATAGCCCTGATCTTTCTCTGCTAACGTCACTGATTTCACTTCAATATAGCAGTCAGGTCGCCCTTGCGCCTGCAGCATCACGTCGATCCGGCTGCGTTCGGCGCCGTATTTAACTTCACTTCTTAGCTGACTATAACCAGCAAGTTCTGAAATTTGACCTTCGGCGATAGCTTCTTTAGCCAGCGTGTTGGCCCGCAGGGTATTGACGCAGATAAAATCCCCGCCGGCAGTCTCGGTGATCTCCCAGGTGTGGGGATATTTTCGCGTCTTGCTCTCTGAGGTGGAGTACCACACGGTATCGCCCGGCACGGCGCAGCCGGTCATCGCGCCGGTGTTCGGGCAGTGCAGGGTCAGCGCTTCGCCCGACGGGGTGATGACGTCCGCCAGAAAACGCTTGTAGCGCTTAATCAGGCGGGCGGGCTGTAGCGGGGGTGAAAATAGCATGCCAGTTTCCTTATTCGGTAAGCGACCAGTGCTCCAGCTGGACGTAGCGGGTGCGTCCCCGGGCGAAATGTGACTGATATAGCGAAAATCCGCTCACCGGCACTGACCAGCGAAACCCCGGCGGCGGGATCGCCACGGCACTGGCGGCATCGCGCAGCAGAGTAATATGCGGATGGAACGGGCGCGGGCTCTGATAGCAGCCGCTGCGCGCCGCCTGCGCCCGTAACATATTAGCCAGCTGCAGCAGGCCGCGGGGCGGCTGACGCGTGCCGAGCCACACCACCCGCGAGCGCAGCCACTGCCCGGCATCGTCGAGGGTTAAGGTAAAGCCCGGCTGGCGGATGCGCCCGGCCATCGCCGACAGTGCCCGCTGCTTCTCCGGGCTTACCTCGCCGAGGAATGCCAGCGTCAGGTGCAGATTGGCCGCTGCCACAGGGCGGCCAGCGCCGTCGGCGAAGCTTGCCGCGCGCCAGCTTATAATCTGCTGCTGGATCTCATCGGGGAGCGAAAGGGCGAAAAAAAGCTGTTTAGACTCGGACATAACGGAGACTCGGTAATGATTCCGGCCAATGCTACAATGCGAGGCTTCGTAAAGCCATCTCCGGAGCCGTCAGTGTCCTCTTTGCCCGTTGCCGCCATTCTTTCCGACCTTCTTCAGGCGCTGAGCGCCGCGCCGCAGGTGCTGCTTAACGCGCCCACCGGCGCGGGGAAATCCACCTGGCTGCCGCTGCAAATCCTGCAGCACGGCGCGGTTGACGGCAAAATTCTGCTGCTGGAGCCGCGCCGGCTGGCGGCGCGCAACGTGGCCCAGCGGCTGGCGGAGCTGCTCGGCGAGAAGCCCGGCGAAACCGTCGGCTACCGGATGCGCGCTGAAACCTGCGTCGGCAAAAATACCCGCCTGGAGGTGGTGACTGAGGGCATCCTCACCCGGATGCTGCAGCGGGATCCGGAACTTGCCGGCGTTGGGCTGGTGATCCTTGATGAGTTTCACGAACGCAGCCTGCAGGCGGATCTGGCACTGGCGCTGCTGCTCGACGTGCAGCAGGGGCTGCGGGACGACCTCAGGCTGCTTATCATGTCCGCCACGCTGGATAATGTCCGGTTACAGACTTTACTCCCCGACGCGCCGGTGATTGCCTCCGAAGGCAGGGCGTTTCCCGTTGATCGCCGCTATCTCTCTCTTCCCACCCATCAGCGTTTTGATGAAGCGGTGGCAATTGCCACTGCCGATCTGCTGCGCGAAGAATCCGGCTCGCTGCTGCTGTTCCTGCCCGGCGTCGGGGAGATACAGCGGGTGCACGAGCAGCTGGCAACACGGGTTAGTGCCGACGTGGCGCTCTGCCCGCTGTACGGCGCGCTGCCGCTTGCCGAGCAGCGCCGGGCGATCCTTCCGGCCCCGAAGGGCACACGCAAAGTGGTACTGGCCACCAACATCGCCGAGACCAGCCTGACTATCGAAGGCATTCGGCTGGTGGTAGACAGCGCCCAGGAGCGCGTTGCCCGTTTCGATCCGCGGGCTGGCCTGACCCGTCTGGTCACCCAGCGCGTTAGCCAGGCTTCAATGACCCAGCGCGCCGGTCGCGCCGGGCGACTTGAGCCGGGGATCTGTGTGCATCTGCTCGGGAAAGAGCAGGCGGAACGGGCCGCGGCGCAAGGCGAGCCGGAGATCCTGCAAAGCGATCTCTGCGGTCTGCTGCTGGAGCTGCTGCAGTGGGGCTGTCGGGATCCGGCGGAGCTGCGCTGGCTGGACGCACCGCCCGAGGCGAATCTGGCAGCCGCCCGCCGGCTGCTGTCTCAGCTCGGCGCGTTCGACGGCCAGCGCCTGACGGCGTTCGGGCAGAAGATGGCGAGCCTCGGCAACGATCCGCGCCTCGCGGCGGTGCTGGCGGCGGCAGAGACCGCCGATGACCGGGCTACGGCGGCAAAACTGGCCGCTATTCTTGAAGAGCCGCCCCGGCGCGGCAGTGTCGATCTCGGCGTTGCATTCTCCCGCAGCCAGCCCGCCTGGCAGCAGCGGGCGAGGGCGCTGCTTCAGCGGCTCGAGGGCGCGGCGGGACAGCCGGACGCCGGACGCATCGCGCCGCTGCTGGTTCACGGCTTTGCCGACCGCATTGCCCGCCGCCGCGGTCAGGAAGGGCGCTATCAGCTGGCAAACGGCACCGGTGCGGTGCTGGACGCCGACGATGCGCTGGGCCGCCACGAGTGGCTAATTGCCCCGCTGCTGCTGCAGGGCAGCCAGTCGCCGGACGCGCGCATGCTGCTGGCGCTGCCGCTGGATATCGACGCACTCATTGCCGACGCGCCGCAGCTGCTGAGCCAGTCGGACACCGTGGAGTGGGACGAGGCGCAGGGCACGCTCAAAGCCTGGCGCCGCAGCCGCATCGGCCAGCTGACCGTCAAAGTTCAGCCGCTGGCAAAACCCTCCGAAGAGGAGCTGCACCGGGCGATGCTCAACGGCATTCGCGATAAAGGGCTTGGGGTGCTCGGCTGGAACGCAGAAGCCGAACAGCTTCGACTGCGAATCCAGTGCGCCGCACGCTGGCTGCCGGAAGCGGCGTGGCCGGACGTTTCGGATGAAGGGCTGCTGGCGAACCTGGAAAGCTGGCTACTGCCGCAGATGGCGGGGGTTCACTCCCTGAAAGCGCTCAAGGCGCTGAATATTGCTCAGGCTTTGCAGGGGCTGCTGCCCTGGTCATTACGGCAGCGGCTGGATAGTGCGCTGCCCACGCATTACACTGTGCCCACCGGAAGCCGTATTGCGCTACGCTATGATCTTGATAAACCTCCCGTCCTGTCGGTCAGGATGCAGGAGATGTTTGGCGAGGCGGTAACGCCCGCGATTGCCGACGGCCGCGTGGCGCTGTTGCTGGAGCTGCTTTCGCCCGCCCAGCGTCCGCTGCAGATAACGCGCGACTTAAGCGCCTTCTGGGCCGGCACCTATCGCGAGGTGCAAAAAGAGATGAAGGGCCGCTATCCGAAGCACGTCTGGCCCGCCGATCCGGCGAACACCGCGCCGACGCGGCGGACCAAAAAATATTCGTGAGCCGGCACTGCCGGAAATTTTGAGAGATTTCTTCTTCCGCCCGCGGGTGGAGGAGATGAGAATCGGGCGCTTATGCCTGAACATTGCGGAGAGAAAGCATGGCGGGGAATGACCGCGAGCCGATTGGGCGTAAAGGGAAAAAACCTGCCCGTCCGGCGAAGCAAAAAGTAAGCCGTCGTCAACTCGGGGATGACGAGTACGACGACGAGTATGAATACGACGATGAGGATCCGAAGCCCATGTCGCGTAAAGGAAAAGGCAAGGGCGGCAAGCCGCGCCGCAAGCACGGCTGGTTCTGGCTGCTGGTTAAGCTGGGCATCATTTTCGCGGTGCTGATCGCCATTTACGGCGTCTATCTCGATCAAAAGATCCGCCACCGCATTGACGGCAAAGTCTGGCAGCTGCCGGCGGCAGTCTATGGCCGGATGGTCAATCTTGAGCCGGATATGTCCATCAGCAAGAACGAGATGGTGCGCCTGCTGACGGCAACGCAGTATCGCCAGGTGACGGCGATGACCCGCCCGGGAGAGTTTACCGTCCAGGCCCACAGCATCGAGATGATCCGCCGCCCGTTTGATTTTCCGGACAGCAAAGAGGGCCAGGTGCGCGCGCGTCTGACCTTTGACGGCAACAGGCTGGACAGCATCACCAACATGGAAAACAACCGCCAGTTCGGTTTCTTCCGCCTCGATCCGCGCCTGATCACCATGATGTCGTCGCCGAACGGCGAGCAGCGGCTGTTCGTGCCGCGCAGCGGCTTCCCGGACCTGCTGGTGGATACGCTGATTGCCACCGAAGACCGCCACTTCTACGAGCATGACGGCATCAGCTTCTACTCAATGGGGCGCGCGGTGCTGGCTAACCTGATGGCGGGCCGCACGGTGCAGGGAGCAAGTACCCTGACCCAGCAGCTGGTGAAAAACCTGTTCCTCAGCAGCGAACGCTCATACTGGCGCAAGGCTAACGAAGCCTACATGGCGCTGATCGTTGACGGCCGCTACAGCAAGGACCGTATTCTCGAGCTGTACATGAACGAGGTGTATCTCGGCCAGAGCGGCGACAACGAGATCCGCGGCTTCCCGCTGGCGAGCCTGTACTATTTTGGCCGCCCGGTTGAGGAGCTGAGCCTCGATCAGCAGGCGCTGCTGGTCGGCATGGTGAAGGGCGCCTCTATCTATAATCCGTGGCGCAATCCGAAGCTGGCGCTGGAGCGTCGCAACCTGGTTCTGCGCCTGTTGCAGCAGCAGAAGGTTATCGACCAGGAGCTGTACGATATGCTCAGCGCCCGGCCGCTGGGCGTGCAGCCGCGCGGCGGCGTTATCTCTCCGCAGCCTGCCTTTATGCAGATGGTGCGTCAGGAGCTGAACGCCAAGCTTGGCGATAAAGTCAAAGATCTCTCCGGGGTGAAGATTTTCACCACCTTTGACTCCGTGGCGCAGGACGCGGCCGAAAAAGCGGCGACCGAAGGCATTCCGATCCTCAAGAAGCAGCGCAGGCTGAGCGATCTTGAGACGGCGATGGTGATTGTCGATCGCTATACCGGCGAAGTCCGCGCGATGGTGGGCGGCGCCGAGCCGCAGTTCGCCGGCTACAACCGCGCGATGCAGGCGCGCCGCTCGATTGGCTCGCTGGCGAAGCCGGCGACCTACCTGACGGCGCTGAGCCAGCCAAATACCTACCGGCTGAATACCTGGATCGCCGATGCGCCGATCTCGATCCCGGTTCCCGGAGGCAAGTCCTGGTCACCGCAGAACGACGATCACCGCTTCAGTGGCCAGGTAATGCTGGTGGACGCGCTTACGCGCTCGATGAACGTGCCAACGGTAAACCTCGGTCTGGCCCTAGGGCTGCCAGCGGTAACCGATACCTGGCAGAAGCTCGGCGTGCCAAAAGACCAGCTGCACCCGGTTCCGGCGATGCTGCTGGGGGCGCTTAACCTGACGCCGATTGAAGTGGCGCAGGCGTTCCAGACCATCGCCAGCGGCGGCAATCGCGCGACGCTGTCCGCGCTGCGCTCGGTGATTGCCGAAGACGGCACCGTGCTGTACCAGAGTTATCCGCAGGCCGAGCGCGCCGTTCCGGCGCAGGCGGCCTACATGACGCTGTGGACCATGCAGCAGGTGGTTCAGCGCGGCACCGGCCGCCAGCTGGGCGCGAAATATCCGGGTCTGCACCTGGCGGGTAAAACCGGGACCACCAACAACAACGTGGATACCTGGTTTGCCGGTATTGACGGTCGCGAAGTGGCGATCACCTGGGTGGGGCGCGATAACAACCAGCCGACCAAGCTGTATGGTGCCAGCGGTGCGATGTCGATCTACCAGCGCTATCTGGCCAATCAGTCGCCGATCCCGCTGGATCTGACCCCGCCGGAAGATATCGTCAATATGGGCGTGGACGATAACGGCTACTTTGTCTGCGGCGGCGGCGGAATGCGCCAGCTGCCGGTCTGGACCACCAACCCGGACGCGCTCTGCCAGCAGAGCCAGGCGATGCAGCCGCAGAGCGGCAATCCGTTCGATCAGTCGTCGCAGCCTCAGCAGCCGCAACAGCAACAGCAACAGCAGCAGCCGCAAAAAGAGAAAAGCGACGGCGTTGCCGGCTGGATCAAGGATATGTTCGGCGGTAACTAACCGCGAAAGCGCAGCGGGCATTCCGGTTTCGGGATGCCCGTTTTTTTTTGTCTTTGCTTTACTGCGCCGCCTTAAAATTAAACCATTCATTAAAAGTGGTTATTTACTGAACCCTCAGTAAAGTTGGGGATCGCTTGTGCTTGCCATCACAAACCCCCATCGCCTATTATCCGGCAGTCATAATAATTATTCTCGTTTACGTTCTCGTTCAATCCATATCCATTAGAGAAAACCCATGGCGCGTCTCAATCTTGATAAGCCTGGCCGCATGGCCTTGCACAAACTGGCGGTCTTCGTTGCCGCAGCGGCTGGCGGTATGTCCGCTTATGCACACGCAGCAGATAAATCGGCAGAAGAAACTCTGGTAGTGACCTCAGCGGCTCCGCAAGAGAGCGCCTGGGGACCGGCGGCGACCATCGCGGCAAAACGCACTGCCACCGCCACCAAAACCGATACTCCTATCGAGAAAACGCCGCAGTCGATCTCCGTTGTAACGCGCCAGGAAATGGATATGCGCCAGCCGGAAACGGTCAAAGAGGCGCTGAGCTATACGCCAGGGGTCTTCGCCACCCGCGGTAGTTCAAATACCTATGATGTGGTTTCCATTCGCGGATTCACTTCGCCGACCACGGTGAACACTAACCAGTACCTGGACGGCATCAAGCTGCAGGGCAATAACTACTCCGAAGTGTCAATGGATCCCTGGTTCCTCGAGCGCGTGGAGCTGATGCGCGGCCCGGTATCGGTGCTGTACGGCAACAGCAACCCCGGCGGCGTCGTCAGCATGGTCAGCAAGCGCCCGACCACCGAGCCGCTGCGGCTGATCCAGTTTAAGGCCGGCTCCCACAGCCTGTGGCAGACGGGCTTTGACTTTAGCGACGCCATTGACGACGCGGGCGTGTGGTCTTACCGCCTGACCGGCCTCGGCAAGCAGGAGAACGCACAGCAGAATGATGTGAAATCGAAGCGCTACGCCATTGCACCGTCGTTCAGCTGGCGGCCGGATGCCAATACCGATTTTACCTTCCTGAGCAACTTCCAGAGCGATCCGCAGGCCGGCTACTACGGCTGGCTACCGCGCCAAGGCACCGTGGTGCCATACGTGGACGCGAACGGCCACAGCCACAAGCTGCCGAAAGATTTCAACGAAGGCGATCCGGACAACAAGATGGAGCGCCGCCAGCAGATGGTGGGCTACGCGTTTAGCCACGCCTTCAACGATACTTTCACCGTGCGCCAGAACCTACGCTATACGCGGGTGCATACGCTGTATCGCTCGGTATACGGCAACGGCTATATTGCCCCCGCTCAAATTTCGCGCGCGTACGTACGTTCTGACGAAGATTTGGCAGATTTTAACGTCGATACGCAGCTTCAAAGTAAATTCGATACGGGCGCAGTCGAGCATACCCTGCTAACCGGCGTGGATTACATGCGCAGCCGTAATGATGTGGATGCGATGTACGGCTCCGCCGATCCGGTTGATATGACGCACAAACGGCACGGCAGCGCCAATATTATCCCTAATTTCCCTTATCAGGTTCTCAACCGGCTGGAGCAAACCGGGCTATATGCGCAGGACCAGGCCGAATGGGATAAATGGGTGCTGACACTGGGCGGACGTTATGATTTCCTGAAGACCAGCACGTTTAACCGTAGCTCAGATTCCCGTGACTTAAATCGCGATGAAGCCTTTACCTGGCGCGGCGGTTTAAATTACGTATTTGATAACGGTATCGCACCGTATTTCAGCTATAGCGAGTCGTTTGAGCCTAACGGCGGGCGTTCCTACACAGCGAAAACTTTTGACCCATCACGCGGCAAACAGTATGAGGCAGGCGTTAAATATCTGCCGAAAGATATGCCTGTCAGCCTGACCGCATCGGTCTTTCAGATTAAAAAAGACAAGAACCTGACCTCCGATCCTGACCATATTGGCTTTACGTTGCAGGGCGGTAAAATGCGCTCGCGTGGGCTCGAACTGGAGGCTAAAGCGGCGCTAACGGCAGACGTCAATGTTACTGCCGCCTATAGCTATACCGATGTTAAATACACCGAAGATAATACTTACGATCATATGCGCCCTGCCGAAGTACCGCGCAATATGGCATCTCTGTGGGCGGATTACACCTTCCATGAAACTGCACTCAGCGGTCTGACCGTTGGTGCCGGTGGACGCTATGTAGGTTCTTCATCCAGTTTCTACACCACGGGTGAAAAAACCAATAAATCTTTCAGTGTCTCCAGCTACACCGTTGCCGACGCCACCGTGAAATACGATCTGGCGCGCCTCGGCCTGCCGGGCTCGTCGGTCGGGGTTAACGTCAATAACCTGTTTAACCGCAAATACGTCTCCAGCTGCTATCGCGACTATGCGTGCTACTGGGGCGCCGAGCGTCAGATAACGGGAACCGCCACTTTCAGTTTCTAATCGGCTAACGGGCGCGCCCGGCGCGCCCTTTTTTATTACGCTGGACCACTATGCCAGAAACCATTTCCCCCTCAGACACCACCTTCGCCCTGCGCGACACCACCTTTCGCGTGCCGGGCCGCACCCTTTTGCATCCGCTGTCGCTCACCTTTCCGGCCGGCAAAGTTACCGGGCTGATTGGCCACAACGGCTCCGGAAAATCCACGCTGCTGAAAATGCTCGGCCGCCACCAGCCGCCAACGGAGGGCGAGATCCTGCTCGACGCCCAGCCGCTGGCGAGCTGGAGCAGCAAATCCTTTGCCCGCAAGGTTGCCTACCTGCCCCAGCAGCTTCCTCCGGCGGAAGGGATGACCGTGCGCGAGCTGGTGGCGATCGGGCGCTATCCGTGGCACGGCGCGCTGGGGCGCTTCGGCGCGGCGGACAGGGAGAAGGTGGAAGAGGCCATTGCGCTGGTGGGCCTCAAGCCGCTGGCGCACCGGCTGGTGGACAGCCTGTCCGGCGGCGAGCGCCAGCGGGCGTGGATAGCGATGCTGGTGGCGCAGGACAGCCGCTGCCTGCTGCTCGACGAACCCACTTCGGCGCTGGACATCGCCCACCAGGTTGACGTTCTGGCGCTGGTACACCGCCTCAGCCAGCAGCGCGGCCTGACAGTTATCGCGGTGCTGCACGATATCAATATGGCCGCCCGCTACTGTGACTACCTGGTGGCGCTGCGCGGCGGGGAAATGATCGCCCAGGGCACCCCGGAAGCGCTGATGCGCGCCGAGGTTCTTGAAAAGATCTACGGCATTCCGATGGGGATCCTGCCGCATCCGGCAGGCGCGGCCCCGGTAAGTTTTGTACTGTGATGAACGACTTTCCCTCACTCAGCCGCCGCCGCCTTCTGGCGGCAATGGCCTTTTCTCCATTGCTGCTGCCGGTCATGAAAGCCCGGGCAGGCAGCGTCGATCTCAGCCGCATCGTGGCGCTGGAGTGGCTGCCGGTCGAGCTGCTGTTGACGCTGGGCGTGACGCCCTACGGCGTTGCCGATATTCCCAACTACCGGCTGTGGGTTAACCAGCCGGCGCTGCCGGATTCGGTGGTGGACGTCGGGCTGCGCACCGAGCCCAATCTTGAGCTGCTGACCGAGCTTAAACCCTCTTATCTGTTCTGGTCTGCCGGCTACGGTCCGGCGGCGTCGACGCTGGCGCGCATTGCGCCTGGCCGGGGATTTAATTTCAGCGACGGCAGGCAGCCGCTGCAGATGGCGCGCCGCTCGCTGGCGGAGATGGGGCAGCTGCTGGGGCTGGAGGGCAGGGCGCAGCAGCACCTTAGCCAGTTCGACAGCTTTGTGGCGAGCTACAAGCCCCGCTTTGCCGGCCGCGGCGGGCGCCCGCTGCTGCTGATCTCGGTGCTGGATGCCCGCCACGTGCTGGTCTTCGGCCGTAATGGTCTGTTTCAGCCGATCCTCGATGAATACGGCATCGTGAACGCCTGGCAGGGAGAAACCAACTTCTGGGGCAGCGAAGTGGTGGGCATCGACCGGCTCGGGGGCTTCAGAGACGCTGACGTTCTGTGCTTTGAACACGGCAACGATGCCGACGTGCAGGCGCTGACCTCCACGCCGCTGTGGCAGGCGATGCCCTTTGTGCGCCAGCGGCGTCTCCAGTTTGTGCCGGCGGTGTGGTTCTACGGATCAACGCTGTCGGTGATGAACTTTATCCGCATTCTCGACCGCGCGCTGGGAGGTCAGGCATGAGCCACCGCATCGCGCGTTTTCCGGCGTTTCTGCTGCTGGTTCTGGCCGGCGCGGCGTGCTGGCTGAGCTGGCACAACCTCGGGCAGGCGCTGCCGCGCGCCCAGTGGCCGCAGGCGCTTCTCCATCCGGATGTCGACAGCATCCGCCAGATGCTGTTTCACTATAGCCTGCTGCCCCGGCTGGCGATTTCCCTGCTGGTCGGCGCCGGGCTGGGGCTGGCGGGCGTGCTGTTTCAGCAGGTACTGCGCAATCCGCTGGCGGAGCCGACAACCCTCGGCGTTGCGACCGGGGCGCAGCTGGGCATCACCGTAACAACCCTGTGGGCGATCCCCGGCAGCGGGCAGGCCGCGGCGCTGATTGGCGCGTGTCTGGTCGGGCTGCTGGTCTTTGGCGTCTCCTGGGGCAAGCGCCTCTCGCCGGTGACGCTGATCCTGGCGGGGCTGGTAGTGAGTATGTACTGCGGGGCGATAAACCAGCTGCTGGCGCTCTTTTTTCACGATAGCCTGCAGAGCATGTTTTTGTGGAGCAGCGGCACTCTGACCCAGAGCGACTGGCGGGTGGTGCAGCATTTGTGGCCGCAGCTGCTCGGCGGCGCGATGCTGACGCTGGCTCTGCTGCGCCCGCTGACCCTGATGGGGCTGGACGACGGCGTGGCCCGTAATCTCGGCCTGGCGCTCTCGCTGGCCCGGCTGGCGGCGCTGACGCTGGCAATCGTTATCAGCGCGCTGCTGGTCAACGCGGTGGGCATTATCGGTTTTATCGGCCTGTTTGCCCCGCTGCTGGCGAAGCTGCTCGGCGCGCGGCGTCTGCTGGCCCGCCTGCTGCTGGCACCGCTGATCGGCGCGCTGCTGCTGTGGCTGTCAGATCAGATTATCCTCTGGCTCTCCAGCGTGTGGATGGAAGTCTCTACCGGCTCGGTGACCGCGCTGCTCGGCGCGCCGCTGCTGCTGTGGCTGCTGCCGCGCCTGCGCAGCATTAGTGCTCCGGTGATGAACGCCGCCGACAATCCGCGCGCCGAGCGCCAGCGGGTGCTCATCTGGGCGCTGGCCGGGCTGGCGCTGCTGCTGCTGGCGGTCGTTATTGCCCTGTCGCTGGGGCGCGGGGCGCAAGGATGGTACTGGGCCAGCAGCGAGCAGCTGCAGGCGCTGCTGCCGTGGCGCGCTCCGCGCGTGCTGGCGGCGCTGATGGCCGGGATGATGCTGGCGGTAGCGGGCTGCATTATTCAGCGCTTAACCGGAAACCCGATGGCGAGCCCGGAAGTACTGGGGATCTCCTCCGGTGCGGCGTTTGGCGTGGTGCTGATGCTGTTTTTCGTCTCCGGCAATGCGTTCGGCTGGCTGCTGCCGGCCGGCAGCCTGGGCGCGGCGGCGACGCTGCTGGTGATTATGATCGCTGCCGGACGCGGCGGATTTTCGCCGCACCGAATGCTGCTGGCCGGGATGGCGCTCAGTACCGCGTTCACCATGCTGCTGATGCTGCTGCAGGCCAGCGGCGATCCGCGTATGGCGCAGATCCTGACCTGGATCTCCGGTTCGACCTACAGCGCGACCTACCAGCAGGCACTGTACACCGGCGCGGTGATGCTGGTTCTGCTGTTGCTGACCCCGCTGTGCCGCCGCTGGCTGACGGTGCTGCCGCTCGGCGGGGAAACCGCGCGGGCGGTGGGGATGGCGCTAACGCCTTCGCGGATCGGGCTACTGCTGCTGTCTGCCGGGCTGACGGCGGCGGCAACCATGACTATCGGGCCGCTGAGCTTCGTCGGGCTGATGGCGCCGCACATTGCGCGGATGATGGGATTCCGGCGGGCGATGCCGCACATTATCGTGTCGGCGCTGGCGGGGGGGATTTTGCTGGTGCTGGCGGACTGGTGCGGGCGGATGGTGCTGTTTCCCTACCAGATCCCGGCAGGCCTGCTGTCGACCTTTATCGGCGCGCCGTACTTTATCTACCTTCTGCGCAAGCAGAGCCGCTAGACAGGACTGGCCCTCACCGGGAGGTGAGGGCGCTGATTTTAGAGCTGAGCGAATGCTTTACGAGCCGCGTCGATGGTGCGGTTAATGTCCTCTTCGCTGTGCGCCACGGACATAAAGCCTGCCTCAAACGCCGACGGCGCCAGATAGACGCCTTCCTCAAGCATCAGGTGGAAGAAGCGCTTGAAGCGTTCCACGTCGCATTTCACCACGTCCTGATAGCAGGTTACGGTTTTGGCATCGGTAAAGAAAATGCCGAACATGCCGCCCACGTTGTTAACCACCAGCGGGATATTGGCTTCTGCTGCCGCCTCCAGCAGGCCTTCTGCCAGCTGGTTGGTCAGGGCGGTCAGGGTTTCATGCACGCCGGGCTGAGCTACTTCATTCAGGCAGGCAAAACCGGCCGCCATCGCAATCGGGTTACCGGAAAGCGTACCGGCCTGGTATACCGGGCCGGTCGGGGCGATAGCTTCCATCACCTCGCGGCGGCCGCCGAAAGCGCCCACCGGCATGCCGCCGCCGATGATTTTGCCGAGGCAGGTCAGATCGGGAACCACGTTGTAGTAGTCCTGCGCGCCCGCCAGCGCCACGCGGAAGCCGGTCATCACTTCGTCGATGATCAGCAGCGCGCCAAATTCGTCGCACAGGGCGCGCAGACCCTGCAGGAAGCCGGGCTGCGGCGGAATGCAGTTCATGTTGCCCGCTACCGGCTCAACGATGATGCAGGCGATCTCCTGCGGATACTGCTCGAAGGCGGCGCGTACGGAGTCCAGATCGTTATAGGTGCAGGTCAGAGTGTGCTTTGCGAAATCCGCCGGTACGCCCGGGGAGTTCGGCTGGCCGAGGGTCAGCGCCCCGGATCCCGCTTTAACCAGCAGGCAGTCGGCGTGGCCGTGGTAGCAGCCTTCAAACTTGATGATTTTATCCCGGCCGGTAAAACCGCGGGCGAGGCGGATCGCGCTCATGGTCGCTTCGGTCCCGGAGTTCACCATCCGCACCATATCCATGGTCGGCACCAGCTCGGTGACCAGCTCCGCCATTTTTACTTCCATTTCAGTCGGCGCGCCAAAGCTCAGGCCGCGCTCTGCGGCTTCAATCACCGCGTTGCGAATGGCCGGGTGGTTATGCCCCAGCACCATCGGGCCCCACGAGCCCACATAGTCAATATAGGCTTTGCTATCAACGTCATACAGATAAGCGCCGTCGGCGCGCTCGATAAACAGCGGCGTGCCGCCGACGCCGGTAAACGCGCGTACCGGTGAGTTGACGCCGCCGGGGATCAGATTACGGGCGGCGCTGTAGAGATTCTCAGATTTACTCATGGCGAGGTTCCTGGTTCGTTGAAAGCGTGTTAGCCAACTATTCTAAGTTATTCCCGGCGAGTTATGAAAGTTTTGCCCAATTGAAACAATCCGGGAGAGAGGCATTTTTTTGACGACGCGCCGCGCGACGCTGGTTACAATGCGTCCTGCGAAAATTGTATTACCAATAAATGATAATGGCATGAAAGCAAATACTCCCTCTTTTGAGTCACAACAAATTATCCGGCTGCGGCGCGGCGATGCGGTGCGTCGGCTGGTACAAAGGGACAAGACGCCGCTGGCGGTGTTGCTGATGGCCGCCGTCGTCGGCACGCTGGCGGGGCTGGTCGGCGTGGGGTTTGAGCGCGCCGTCCACTGGGTGCAGACCGTGCGTGTCGATGCGCTGGTGCACACCAACAGCATTCTGGTCTGGCCGCTGGCGTTTATCCTCTCCGGACTGCTGGCGATGGTTGGCTACTGGCTGATGCGCCGCTTTGCGCCAGAGGCGGGCGGCTCCGGCATTCCCGAAATTGAAGGGGCGCTGGAGGAACTGCGGCCGGTGCGCTGGTGGCGGGTCATTCCGGTGAAATTCATCGGCGGGATGGGGACCCTCGGCGCCGGCATGGTGCTGGGGCGCGAAGGGCCGACGGTGCAGCTCGGCGGTAACGTCGGGCGGATGGTGCTGGATATTTTCCGCATGCGCAAACCTGAGGCTCGCCATACGTTGCTGGCCACCGGCGCGGCGGCGGGTCTGACGGCGGCGTTTAACGCCCCGCTGGCCGGGATCCTGTTTATTCTCGAAGAGATGCGCCCGCAGTTTCGCTACAACCTTATCTCCATCAAAGCCGTATTTATCGGCGTGATCATGTCCTGCGTGGTCTTTCGTATCTTCAATGGCGAAAGCGCGGTCATTGAAGTGGGCAAGCTCACCGATGCGCCGGTCAACACGCTGTGGCTGTATCTGATACTGGGCATGATTTTTGGCTGCGTCGGACCGCTGTTTAATTTTCTGGTGCTGCGCACCCAGGATATGTTCCAGCGCATACACGGCGGCGATATCACAAAGTGGGTGCTGATTGGCGGCCTGCTGGGCGGACTGTGCGGCGTACTCGGGCTGATTGAGCCGGAGGCGGCGGGAGGCGGTTTCGATCTGATCCCCATTGCCGCCGCGGGCAAGTACGGCGTCGGTCTGCTGATCTTTATTTTCGTTGCCCGGGTAGTCACTACCCTGCTGTGCTTCTCCTCCGGCGCGCCGGGCGGCATTTTTGCGCCAATGCTGGCGCTGGGTACGCTGCTGGGTACCGCCTTCGGCATGGCGGCGGCAGTCTGGTTCCCGGCCTATCATTTACAGGCGGGCACCTTCGCCATTGCCGGGATGGGGGCGCTGTTCGCGGCCTCGGTGCGTGCGCCGCTTACCGGGATCGTGCTGGTGCTGGAGATGACCGATAACTATCAGCTCATTTTGCCGATGATTATTACCTGCCTCGGCGCTACCCTGCTGGCGCAGTTTCTCGGCGGCAAGCCGCTGTACTCGACAATTCTGGCGCGCACGCTGGCAAAGCAAAATGCCGAAAAGGCACAGCAGGAGAAGCCGATTGCCGGGCAGACCACTTGAACGATCGGGTTGCGTGTCGGATAATGGCTAATTATATCTGGCTAAAGTATCGCCAGATGCTGAATAACCGGGAGTAAGAAATGAGCGATGACGTAGCGCTGCCCCTGCAGTTTACCGATGCAGCGGCCAGTAAAGTAAAGAACCTGATTGCCGATGAAGATAATCCGAACCTGAAACTGCGCGTCTACATTACCGGCGGCGGCTGCAGCGGTTTTCAGTATGGCTTTACCTTTGACGATCAGGTCAACGACGGCGATATGACCATCGAGAAGCAGGGGGTTGGCCTGGTGGTTGATCCGATGAGCCTGCAGTATCTGGTCGGCGGTTCGGTGGATTACACCGAAGGTCTGGAAGGTTCGCGCTTTATCGTGACCAACCCGAACGCCAAAAGCACCTGCGGCTGCGGCTCCTCGTTCAGCGTCTGATCAGTACCGTCTCTTGCCCGGCCAGCGCGCCGGGCAGGGGAGTTCCTCTCTCAGCAACACCTCAGCGAATTTTATCATCCAGCGCAAATGTCGGCAGCTTCAGGTGCCAGTAAATCGCCGCCAGACGGATCGCCAGCGTCACCAGCATGCCGAGCATTGAGGCGTTTTCCAGCGGCATGCCGAAGGTATAGTGCGCCGTGGCGTGCACTATGCCGCCCGCGATGCAGGCCGTGGCGTAGATTTCGGTGCGCAGGATCATCGGCACCTCGCGGGCCAGCACGTCGCGGATAATGCCGCCGCCCACGCCGGTGACCACGCCCATGCAGACCGCCACCAGCGGGCCGGTACCGGCGAGAAAGGCCTTGTTAACGCCGATGCCGACGAATACCGCCAGGCCGACGGCGTCCAGTACCGGCAGCATCCACTTCGGCATTCTGCGCGGCTGGCGCACCAGCAGAATGGTCAGCATGCTGGTGATCATCGCCACCACCAGATCGGTCGGATCTTTGACCCAGAAAACCGGACCGTGGGCCAGCGCCATATCGCGAATGGTGCCCCCGCCAACGGCGGTAACGACCCCGAGCACCAGCACGCCGAACGGATCCATCCGCAGCTTGCCGGCCAGCAGCACGCCAGAGATCGCAAACACGGCGGTTCCCACAATATCCAGCCAGTAGACGAGCATTAACCTGTTTCCCGTTAGTTAAGCTGCGCCAGCGCGGCGCAAAGTTGTTCTGCGGCGAGGATAATACGCGGCGAAGCGCGCTCGAACCAGTCGCGATTGACGGTAATCACCGGGATCTTAAGCTGATCGTGCCAAAACTGGCGAATATTCGCCGCAGTAGCGCTATCGCCAGCGGCGACAATCGCCTGCGGGTGGCGGGTTAACACCTGCTCGCGGCTAATCTGCGGCCAGGGGACGGGGCTGTCGGCGAAGATGTTTTCTGCGCCGCAGGTCTGCAATATCTGGTTCTGAATGGAGTCTTTATTACTGGTAAACAGTGGCGTGAGGCCAAACTGCATAAAAACGCGCTTTTTGTCACCGCGTTGATAACGCGCCTGCAGGCGGTGAAGATCGTTCAGCATTGCCCGCGCGGTTTCGCGGGCTTTTTGCGGCTGCGGGCTCCAGGCCGCCAGCTGAACGATGGCATCGGCAATGCTCTCGACGCTACCGGCCTCAATCCACAGCACCTTTATGCCGAGCGCGCGCAGCTGATTTACCTGGCGTTCGGGGTTGCCGCTGCGCCAGGCGAGCACGACGTCAGGCTTCAGGGCAAGAATGCGCTCAATGTTAATTCCCTGCCAGCTTGCTACCCGTTCGATACCGGCGGCCTGCGGCGGGTAATCAGAATAGTCGCTGACCGCCAGCGGCGTAATGCCGGCGGCGAAGGCCAGTTCGGTATTGGCGGGAGAGAGGCTGATGACTCTCGGCGCGGCAAGCAGCCACGCCGGAAGCAGCATCAGCAGGGCGATAAGCGTCCGGGTGCAGGATTTAGCCATGCGCCAGTTTCTGGACCAGCGCTTCAACCATCAGGCTTGACTGGCTGGCCGCTACGGTAAGGAACTCGTCGAAGCTGATGTGCGACTGCTGGTCGGCTACGTCGGAGATAGCGCGCACTACCACAAAGGGAACGCCGAAGTTGTGGCAGACGTGGGCGATTGCGGTAGCTTCCATTTCGACGGCCACCGCCTGCGGGAAGTTGTGGCGGATTTTTGCCAGCGCGACGGAGCCGTTGATAAAGGCATCGCCGCTGACAATCAGGCCGCGAACGGCGTTGAGGTTAAGCTCGCCGATGCAGGTTTCTGCCGCCGCCACCAGTTTCGGATCGGCAGCAAAGGCTGCCGGGCAGCCGGCCATCTGGCCGTACTCGTAACCAAAGGCGGTAACGTCGGCATCGTGATAGCGGGCTTCGTCGGATACTACAATGTCGCCAACCTTGAGCGTCGAGGCCAGCCCGCCTGCGGAGCCGGTATTGATAACAATGTCCGGCTTGAAGTGGTCCAGCAGCAGCGCCGCGCCCATTGCCGCCGCGACTTTGCCAATCCCTGACTTCAGCAGCGCCACGTCAACGCCGTTCAGCTGGCCGGTATAAATTTCGCTGCCGCCGAGGGTGAGCGTCTGGCGGTTGTCAATTTTGTCGCGCAGTAGCGCCACTTCTTGTTCCATTGCGCCAATAATGCCGATTTTCATAGATTTACTCGCGATGTGTCAGGATTAAAGGCATAGTTTATCATGCGCCCAGAGGATGCGCATTTCCGGACCGGGAGAGGCTATGGCTACAATGGATTTCCGTAAAAAGATTAACTGGGGTCGGCGCTACCGCGCTTTGCAAACCGCGGCGACCGAGTACGAGATCCTGCGCATCTTTGAAAGCGATCGCGGGCGCATCATCAATTCACCGGCCATCCGGCGGCTGCAGCAGAAAACCCAGGTGTTTCCGCTGGAGCGCAACGCGTCGGTACGTACCCGGCTGACCCACTCAATGGAAGTGCAGCAGGTCGGGCGCTATATCGCCCGGGAAGTGCTGAGCCGCCTTAAGCAGCAGAAGCTGCTGGAAGCATACGGGCTGGATGAGCTGACCGGACCGTTTGAGAGCGTGGTCGAGATGGCCTGCCTGATGCACGACATCGGCAACCCGCCGTTCGGCCATTTTGGCGAGGCGGCGATCAATGACTGGTTCCGCCAGCGGCTGTGGCCGGACGATGCAGCCAGCCAGCCCCTGAGCAACGACCGCTGTACCGTTTCGCCTCTGCTGCTGCGCGATGGCGAAGCGTCTCTCAATGAGCTGCGGCGCAAGGTCCGCCAGGATTTATGCCAGTTTGAAGGCAACGCGCAGGGTATCCGCATGGTGCATACCCTGATGCGCATGAACCTCACCTGGGCGCAGGTGGGCTGCATTCTGAAATACACCCGCCCGGCCTGGTGGCGCGGTGAACCGCCCGTGGGCTACAGCTATCTGATGAAAAAGCCCGGTTATTACCTCGCGGAAGAAGCCTATATTGCGCGCCTGCGTAAAGAACTTGAGCTGGCGCCTTACAGCCGATTCCCGCTGACCTGGATCATGGAGGCCGCGGACGATATCTCTTACTGCGTCGCCGACCTTGAAGACGCGGTTGAAAAACGCATATTTAGCGTCGACCAGCTTTATCAGCATCTTTATGAGGCCTGGGGCACGCACGAAAAAGGCTCGCTGTTTGATCAGGTGGTGGAAAATGCCTGGGAAAAGTCCCGCGCCAATTCCTTTAGCCGCAGTGCGGAAGATCAGTTCTTTATGTATTTACGGGTCAATACTCTGAATAAACTGGTGCCGTACGCCGCCCGCCGCTTTATCGAAAATCTGCCGCAAATTTTTGACGGCAATTTCAATCAGGCGCTGCTGGAGGACGACAGCGATTATAGCCAGCTGCTCGAACTTTATAAGAGCGTTGCGGTAAAAGAGGTGTTCAGCCATCCCGACGTTGAGCAGCTGGAGCTGCAGGGATACCGGGTTATCAGCGGGCTGCTGGATATTTATCAGCCGCTGCTGAAACTGTCGCTGAGTGATTTTAGCGAGCTGGTGGAAAAAGAGCGCCTGCGCCGGTTACCGATTGAGAGCCGCTTATTTCAGAAGCTTTCAACTCGCCATCGGCTGGCTTACGTGGAGGCGGTAAATAAGCTCTCCCGCAGCGCTGTGGATTTTCCGGCGCTGGAGTTTTATTACCGCTGCCGCCTTATTCAGGATTATATCAGTGGCATGACCGATCTTTACGCATGGGATGAATACCGCCGGCTGATGGCCGTGGAATAAGTCGCGAGTTTTGTAAAGATGGACAATATTTTTTTACTTTTTCCAGAGACTTAAATCCTGAACTTCGCGCTATAAAATGAATCTGATAAATCACCTACGCAGCAATGTATCCACAACATCACGCAAGCTGTCGCAGAATGCCGGGTGGGAATCTCCGGCGCGCAAGGGCGGCTTATTCGACGATGTGTGTACCTGTAATGATTTGAATAGAGACTGAGATAGCAACATGAAAAAAACAACGTTAGCAATGAGCGCGCTGGCGCTTAGCCTGAGTCTGGCACTTTCTCCTTTAGCAACCGCAGCGGAAACCGCGTCTTCAGCCACCACTGCTCAGCAGATGCCGAGCCTGGCGCCGATGCTGGAAAAAGTGATGCCGTCCGTGGTCAGCATCAACGTTGAAGGCAGCACGTCGGTAAATACGCCGCGCCTGCCGCGTAACTTCCAGCAGTTCTTCGGTGATAACTCCCCGTTCTGCCAGGACGGCTCGCCGTTCCAGAGCTCGCCGTTCTGCCAGCAGGGCGGAGGTCCCGGCGGTGACGACAGCGCGCAGAAGCAGAAATTTATGGCGCTGGGTTCCGGCGTAATCATTGATGCCGCAAAAGGCTACGTGGTGACCAACAACCACGTGGTAGATAACGCGACTACCATCAAAGTCTCTCTCAGCGACGGTCGTAAGTTCGATGCCAAAGTCGTTGGCAAAGATCCGCGATCCGATATCGCGCTGATCCAGATTAAAGATCCGAAAAACCTGACCGCTATCAAGATGGCGGACTCCGACGCGCTGCGGGTTGGTGACTACACCGTGGCTATCGGTAACCCGTTCGGCCTCGGTGAAACCGTGACCTCCGGCATCGTGTCCGCGCTGGGCCGCAGCGGGCTGAACGTGGAAAACTACGAAAACTTTATCCAGACTGACGCCGCCATCAACCGCGGTAACTCCGGCGGCGCGCTGGTGAACCTTAACGGCGAACTTATCGGTATTAATACCGCGATCCTCGCCCCGGACGGCGGCAACATCGGCATCGGCTTTGCTATTCCGAGCAACATGGTGCAGAGCCTGACCGAGCAGATGGTTAAATATGGTCAGGTGAAACGCGGTGAGCTGGGCATTATGGGTACCGAACTGAGCTCCGACCTCGCGAAAGCGATGAAGGTCGACGCCCAGCGCGGGGCATTCGTAAGCCAGGTGATGCCGAACTCGTCAGCGGCGAAAGCGGGCATTAAAGCCGGAGACGTCATCACTACTCTGAACAACAAGCCGATCAGCAGCTTTGCTGCGCTGCGCGCGCAGGTCGGTTCAATGCCGGTTGGCAGCAAAGTGGAGCTTGGCCTGCTGCGCGACGGTAAGCCGGTGAGCGTCACGCTGGAACTGCAGCAGAGCAGCAGCACCCAGGTTGACTCCAGCACCATCTTCAAAGGCATTGAAGGTGCTGAGATGAGTAACAAAGGCGCTGATAAAGGCGTGGCGGTGAGCAGCGTTAAGGGCAACACGCCGGCGGCGATGATTGGCCTGAAGAAAGGGGATGTGATTATCGCGGCTAACCAGCAGCCGGTGAAAAACATTGCCGATCTGCGCAAGATCCTCGACAGCAAGCCGTCGGTTCTGGCGCTGAACATTCAGCGCGGCGACAGCACTATCTATCTGCTGATGCAGTAATCTAGCAAGCGCCCTTTCCGGTCGGGAGGGGCGCTTTACTGACGCTAGCGTCCGCGCGTCAGCTTTTCCAGATCCGATTCAATTTCCGTTATCTTATTGGCGACCACGCTTTCCAGATGGCGCAGATCGTCAAGAATTTTACGCTTCAAATCCACTTCGGTGCGGTCCCGCTGGCACAGGCTGTCCAGCTCGTCGATAATGTAGCGCAGGTTGGGGCTTATCTCCTGCACTTCGCGATAGCCCTGGCCTATGCCCTCAGCCGCTACGGTTTTACGCTGGCGCGGGTATTTAAATTTAACGCTTTTTGCAAAAAACTCGCCCTTGTCCTTCTGAAAGTAGATTTTCAGGATATCGTTGTTGGCTTCCTGACGGAGGCTGTAACGATCGATTTCTTCAGGGTTAGAGATGCCTAAACTTTTCAGATTGTCGTACATGTCGGTATCCTTAATTCAAACATAACCTTTGAATAATTAACGTGAAAATCGACTTTCGCCAGCCGCGGGCATAAAAAAAGCGGGGCTGGCCCCGCTTTCGCTCATCCCGAATCAGTCAATGGTGCGCAGCAGTTCGTTGATGCCCACTTTGCCGCGGGTTTTCGCGTCCACTTTCTTGACGATCACCGCGCAGTAGAGGCTGTATTTGCCGTCTTTTGACGGCAGGTTACCGGAAACCACTACGGAGCCCGCCGGAACGCGGCCGTAGAACACTTCGCCGGTTTCGCGATCGTAGATTTTGGTGCTCTGGCCGATGTAAACGCCCATCGAAATAACCGAGCCCTCTTCAACAATGACGCCTTCAACGATTTCAGAGCGGGCGCCGATAAAGCAGTTGTCTTCGATGATGGTCGGGTTCGCCTGCAGCGGCTCCAGCACGCCGCCAATGCCGACGCCGCCGGAGAGGTGGACGTTCTTGCCGATCTGCGCGCAGGAACCGACAGTCGCCCAGGTATCGACCATGGAACCCTCATCCACGAAGGCGCCGATATTGACGTAAGACGGCATCAGCACGGTGTTGCGGGCGATATGCGCGCCCTGGCGCACGGCGGCCGGCGGTACTACGCGGAAACCTTCTTTCTGGAAGCGGGCTTCGTCGTAGTCGGCAAATTTCATCGGGACTTTATCGAAGTAGCGGCTCTCAGCACCTTCCATCACCTGGTTATCGTTGATGCGGAAAGAGAGCAGAACCGCCTTCTTCAGCCACTGATGAGTAACCCACTGGCCGTCAATTTTTTCAGCCACGCGCAGCGCGCCGGAATCCAGCAGAGCGATAACTTTATTTACCGCTTCGCGGGTGGCGGTGTCTGCATTTGCCGGGGTGATGTCGGCGCGACGCTCGAAAGCGGATTCAATAACGTTCTGTAATTCCTGCATGGTTTACTCTTTTCTCTTCACTTTTAAAAAAAACGTTACCCTTTATCGTTTGGATTAAGGGCCTCTGTCAACCGCTGTTGTACTTCCTGCTGCAGCTCATTATTAAGGGCGCGCCGGTCAGCAGTGGCGATTATAAATAAATCTTCTACTCGCTCACCAATTGTGGTGATCCTGGCCCCGTGCAGCGAAATACCGAGGTCGGCAAAGACCTGACCGACGCGGGCCAGCAGTCCCGGTTGATCGAGAGCGATAAGCTCCAGAAACGACTTTTTATCGGTATGCGTCGGCAGGAAGTTGACCTCGGTATCGACGGTAAAGTGCCGCAGGCGCGACTGCTGGCGGCGCGGCGCGGGCGGCTGCCAGGTCCGCTGGCTGATGGCCTGCTCCAGTCCCTGGCGGATCGCAGTATGCCGGTCGCCGGAGAGCGGGCTACCGTCGGGCTCCAGTACGATAAAGCTGTCCATTGCCATGCCGTCCCGGGTGGTAAAAATCTGCGCGTCGTGAACGCTCAGGTTGCGGCGATCCAGCTCGGCGCACACGGCGGCGAACAGGTAAGGCCGGTCGGGACTCCAGATAAAGATCTCGGTGCCGCCGCGGGTGGCCTGCGGGCTCAGCAGGATCATCGGCTGGTTAAGATCGTGATTGAGCAGGTGGCGGGCGTGCCACGCCAGCTGGTTGGGCGTATGCCGCACGAAGTAGCTTGCCCGGCAGCGGGCCCAGATGCGCTGCAGCGCATTCTCGTCAATGCTGTCCATCCGCAGCAGCGCCAGGGCCTGCAGCTGGTGGTGGCGCACCCGCTCACGCATGTCGGGCGCGTTCTGCATCCCGCGCCGCAGCTGCTTCTCGGTGGCGAAATAGAGCTCGCGCAGCAGGCTCTGCTTCCAGCTGTTCCACAGGGTTTCATTGGTGGCGCAAATGTCCGCTACGGTGAGACACACGAGGAAGCGCAGGCGGTGCTCGGTCTGTACCTCTCCGGCGAACTGCTTGATCACTTCCGGATCCTGGATGTCGCGGCGCTGGGCGGTGACCGACATCAGCAGATGATGGCGTACCAGCCAGGCAACAAGCTGGGCTTCGCGGGAGTTAAGGCCATGAAGCTCGGCAAACTGCAGTACGTCCTGGGCGCCGAGCACCGAGTGATCGCCGCCGCGCCCTTTGGCGATGTCGTGAAACAGCGCGGCGATCAGAATCAGCTCGGGCTGATTCAGCCGCGGCCAGAGATCGACGCACAGCGGATGGCGCGAGCGGGTCTCCTCCAGCGCAAAGCTCTCCAGTTTTAACAGGACGCGCAGAGTGTGCTCGTCCACGGTATAGGCGTGAAACAGGTCAAACTGCATCTGGCCGACAATGTGCGACCACTGGGGCATGTAGGCCGACAGCACGCTGTGCCGGTGCATCGGCAGCAGGCCGCGGCTGACCACGCCGGGATGGCGCAGCATACCGATAAAAATCGCCCGCGCTTCGGGGATGTAGCACAGCGGCTGGCGCAGGTGACGGCGAGCGTGGCGCAGATGGCGTAAGGTTGTGGAATAGATGCCGGTAATGCTGCTGTTGCGCACCATGATCCCGAACATGCGCATAATTGCCTGCGGCTCGCGCATAAACAGGTCTTCATCACGCAGATCGATAAGGGTGCCGCGCAGCTGAAATTCGTCATCCAGCGGGCGGGGCTTTTCGTCGGCGGTCAGAGCCAGTATTGCCTCATCGAACAGCTGCAGCAGCATCTGGTTCAGCTCGCCGACCCGGCGCGTGACGCGATAAAAATCCTTCATCATCTGCTCGACCGGCTGGTTGCCTTCGCCGCTGTAGCGCAGGCGCTGGGCGACGTTCAGCTGTCGGTCAAACAGCAGGCGGTTATCGTAGCGGTTAATTTCCAGATGCAGCGCGAAGCGGATGCGCCAGAGCAGGTGCAGGCACTCGTTGAGTTCGTTGCGCTCCGCTTTGGTCAGAAAACCGAAACCCACCATCTCATCCAGCGAGGTGGCGCCGAAATGGCGGCGGGCGACCCACTGCAGCGTGTGAATGTCGCGCAGGCCGCCGGGGCTGCTTTTAATATCCGGTTCAAGGTTATAGCTGGTGCCGTGATAGCGCTGGTGGCGCACCCGCTGCTCTTCCACTTTGGCGGCAAAAAAGCGCTCCGACGGCCAGAAGCCATCGCTGAAAATATGTTTCTGCAGCTCCAGAAACAGGGCCACGTCGCCAATCAGCAGCCGTGATTCCACCAGGTTGGTGGCGACAGTGAGATCCGAGAGTCCTTCCAGCAGGCACTCCTCCAGCGTGCGCACGCTGTGGCCAACCTCCAGCTTGATATCCCACAGCAGCGTCAGCAGTTCGCCGACATTTTGCGCCTGCTCGTCCGTCAGCTTTTTCCGGCTGAGGATCAGCAGATCGATATCCGAGAGCGGATGAAGCTCGCCGCGCCCGTAACCGCCAACGGCAACCAGCGCCGCATCATCGACGCTGCCGAAGCCGTAGTGCAGCCACAGGCGCTGCAGCAGCTGATCGATATAGGCGGTACGGGCCACAATAAGCTGCTCGGCGGAAAGTCCGTTATCAAACGCCTCCCCCAGCCAGCGCTGGAAGCTGTCGAGATAAGCTTTGATATCAGCACGGTTAAGTTCCGCGTCGCACCAGCGGGCGGGCAGGGGAGGCTGACCGGGAAGAGTTACTGCGGTGGAAACAGGAAAGGAATTACTCATAGCGCCACCCATAAGAAAAAGCGATTGCCCGTAAAAAAGCCGGCTGGCGCCGGCTTTCTGTTAGTCGTTGTGCGAGATTATCGCCGGGATGGTGTCATCCTTTCGCAGCGTCAGAATTTCGCAGCCGTTATCCGTGACCACAATAGTATGCTCGTACTGTGCCGACAAGCTGCGGTCTTTGGTTTTCACCGTCCAGCCGTCTTTCATGGTGCGGATGCGGTAGTCGCCGGCATTAACCATCGGCTCTACGGTAAAGGTCATGCCGGTCTGCAGCACCACGCCGCCGTCGTCAGCATCGTAGTGCAGCACCTGCGGCTCTTCGTGGAAGCCTTTGCCGATGCCGTGGCCGCAGTATTCGCGCACCACGGAGAAGCCTTCCCCTTCGGCATATTTCTGGATAGCGGCGCCCAGCGTGCGCAGGCGGATGCCCGGTTTTACCATCCGCAGCGCCAGGTAAAGGCTCTCCTGGGTTACGCGGCACAGACGCTCGCCGAGAATAGTCGGCTTGCCGACAATAAACATCTTCGAGGTGTCGCCGTGGTATTCGTCTTTGATCACGGTTACGTCGATATTAACGATATCGCCATCTTTCAGCAGTTTCTGGTCGTCCGGGATCCCGTGGCAAACCACTTCATTAATAGAGATGCAGACGGATTTAGGGAAACCGTGGTAACCGAGGCAGGCGGAGACCGCGTGCTGCTCGTTAACGATGTAGTCGTTGCAGATTTTATCCAGCTCGCCGGTGCTTACGCCCGGTTTAATGTGCGCTTCGATCATCTCCAGTACGTCGGCGGCCAGACGGCCCGCGACGCGCATTTTTTCAATTTCTTCAGGTGTCTTAATTGAGATAGCCATCAATTCTGTCCATCAGGGCCGATTATCGGCAATACTTAAAGTGAGTGTCCTTAATGGTAACAGTCTGGAGTATGGCCTGCCAAATTGAGAATCATTAACAGCACGCAATAGTAACAACAGTTGGTTTATCTGTACGAATTGTGGTATAAAGCGCGCCGACTGATACGATTTGTATCAAAGGCGAATCGGTCACTACTCTCACTTTGTGTAAATAACACACACGTATCGGCACATACGCCGGGGTGCCCTTCGGGGTCGGTTGTATGGGATACGTGGAGGCATAACCCCAATTAACTCTATAGAGGTTTTAAACATGGCAACTGTTTCCATGCGCGATATGCTCAAGGCTGGTGTTCACTTTGGTCACCAGACCCGTTACTGGAACCCGAAAATGAAGCCTTTCATCTTCGGCGCGCGTAACAAAGTTCACATCATCAACCTTGAGAAAACTGTACCGATGTTCAACGAAGCCCTGGCTGAGCTGAGCAAGATCTCCTCTCGTAAAGGTAAAATCCTTTTCGTTGGTACCAAGCGCGCTGCAAGCGAAGCGGTTAAAGAAGCTGCAACCAACTGCGACCAGTTCTTCGTGAACCATCGCTGGCTGGGCGGTATGCTGACTAACTGGAAAACCGTTCGTCAGTCCATCAAACGTCTGAAAGATCTGGAAACTCAGTCTCAGGACGGCACCTTCGAAAAACTGACCAAAAAAGAAGCGCTGATGCGCACCCGTGAGCTGGACAAGCTGGAAAACAGCCTGGGCGGTATCAAAGACATGGGCGGCCTGCCGGACGCACTGTTTGTTATCGACGCCGATCACGAGCACATCGCTATCAAAGAAGCGAACAACCTGGGTATCCCGGTATTCTCTATCGTTGATACCAACTCCGATCCGGACGGTGTTGACTTCGTTATCCCGGGTAACGATGACGCAATCCGCGCTGTTACTCTGTACCTGAACGCTGTTGCTCAGACTGTTCGCGAAGGCCGTTCTCAGGACCTGGCTTCCCAGGCTGAAGAAAGCTTCGTAGAAGCTGAATAATAAGGTTTAAGCCCTTATTAGCTGGTATAGATAGGGGCCTCTTAGATGGCCCCTTTTTCACTTTTATACCGTCTGGCTTTACGCCGGGCGGTCTCAATTCCCCGAGGATTTTAGAATGGCTGAAATTACCGCTTCCCTGGTAAAAGAGCTGCGTGAACGTACTGGCGCAGGCATGATGGATTGCAAAAAGGCGCTGACCGAAGCAAACGGCGACATCGAGCTGGCAATCGAAAACATGCGTAAGTCTGGTGCGATCAAAGCGGCTAAAAAAGCAGGCAACGTTGCTGCTGACGGCGTAATCATCACTAAGATCGACGGCACCTACGGCATCATTCTGGAAGTTAACTGCCAGACTGACTTCGTGGCTAAAGATGCTGGTTTCCAGGCATTTGCTAACAAAGTTCTGGACGCAGCCATTGCCGGAAAAATCACCGACGTTGACGTTCTGAAAGCACAGTTCGAAGAAGAGCGCGTTGCCCTGGTTGCTAAAATCGGTGAGAACATCAACATTCGTCGCGTTTCCTCTCTGGAAGGTGACGTTCTGGGCTCTTACCAGCACGGCGCGCGTATCGGCGTTCTGGTTGCTGCTAAAGGCGCTGACGAAGAGCTGGTTAAACAGCTGGCGATGCACATTGCTGCAAGCAAGCCGGAATTCGTTAAGCCGGAAGACGTGTCTGCTGAAGTTGTTAACAAAGAGTACCAGGTTCAGCTGGACATCGCGATGCAGTCCGGTAAGCCGAAAGAAATCGCAGAGAAAATGGTTGAAGGCCGCATGAAGAAATTCACCGGCGAAGTTTCTCTGACCGGTCAGGCTTTCGTCATGGACCCGAGCAAAACTGTTGCTCAGCTGCTGAAAGAGCACAACGCTGACGTAACTGGCTTCATCCGCTTTGAAGTGGGCGAAGGCATCGAGAAAGTTGAGACTGACTTTGCAGCAGAAGTTGCTGCGATGTCCAAGCAGTCTTAATTTTTTTGTTGAAAAGGAGCCGCCTGAGGGCGGCTTCTTTTTGACCTTCGTCTTGACCTTGGTCATGCGAGAATTAGCCGGTCTCCTATAGTCTTGTACCGGTTTGCGACATACGCTGTGTCGCGTGAGTTAATCCCCTTTCAAATGTTGACAGTCCCAGGAAAGAAAAATGGCTACCAATGCAAAACCCGTCTACAAACGCATTCTGCTTAAGCTTAGCGGCGAAGCACTGCAGGGCACTGAAGGCTTCGGCATCGATGCCAGCATTCTTGACCGTATGGCGCAGGAAATTAAAGAGCTGGTCGAACTGGGCATCCAGGTTGGCGTAGTCATTGGTGGTGGTAACCTCTTCCGTGGTGCGGGCCTGGCAAAAGCGGGAATGAACCGCGTTGTGGGCGACCACATGGGCATGCTGGCAACGGTCATGAATGGCCTGGCCATGCGCGATGCGCTCCACCGCGCCTATGTGAACGCCCGCCTGATGTCCGCCATTCCGCTGAATGGCGTCTGCGATAACTACAGCTGGGCAGAGGCAATCAGCCTGCTGCGCGCCAATCGCGTGGTTATTCTTTCCGCAGGTACCGGTAATCCGTTCTTCACTACCGATTCTGCAGCCTGCCTGCGCGGTATTGAAATCGAAGCGGACGTCGTACTGAAAGCGACCAAAGTTGATGGCGTATTTACCGCCGATCCGGCTAAAGATCCTTCTGCGACCATGTACGAGCAGCTGTCCTATGCTGAAGTGCTGGATAAAGAGCTTAAAGTCATGGATCTTGCAGCCTTCACGCTGGCTCGCGACCATAAACTGCCGATTCGCGTATTTAACATGAACAAACCGGGCGCGCTGCGTCGCGTTGTTATGGGTGAAAAAGAAGGCACGCTGATTACGGAATAATTTCCGTTGCCGGGAAATACAGGTAAGATTCCGCTCTACACCCGCGGTTTTTTACGCGAAGTCTGTTGCGCTTCGCGATGAATTAAACGGGGCTATACTTAGCGTATCGCAGGTTTAGCCTGTCTGAGACAAGTTTCCAAGGATTCGTAACGTGATTAACGACATCAGAAAAGATGCTGAAGTTCGCATGGAAAAATGCGTAGAAGCATTCAAAAACCAAATCAGCAAAGTACGTACCGGCCGCGCCTCTCCGAGCCTGCTCGACGGTATTACCGTTGAGTATTACGGTACCCCGACACCGCTGCGCCAGCTGGCAAACGTCACAGTGGAAGATACCCGCACGCTGAAAATCAACGTATTTGACCGTTCTATCAGCGCGGCAGTTGAGAAAGCCATTATGGCCTCCGATTTGGGCCTCAACCCAAGCTCCGCGGGCACCGATATCCGCGTACCGCTGCCGCCGCTGACCGAAGAACGTCGTAAAGACCTCATCAAAGTCGTGCGCGGTGAAGCCGAGCAGGGCCGCGTTTCCGTGCGCAACGTGCGCCGCGATGCTAACGATAAAGTGAAAGCACTGCTGAAAGAGAAAGAGATCAGCGAAGATGACGATCGTCGCTCTCAGGACGATGTGCAGAAGATGACCGATGCAGCTATCAAGAAAATTGATGCGGCGCTGGCGGACAAAGAAGCAGAGCTGATGCAGTTCTGATTTTTTGAAAGATATTTTGTGAACGCCGTACAGGAAACCTTCGGGTTTGCTGGCGGCGTTTTTGTTTTTCAGACTTCAGCAGGATGAGCAATGAAGTATTTAACCGTTCTGGGCTCAACGGGCTCTATTGGCTGCAGCACGCTCGACGTGGTGCGGCATAACCGTGACGCTTTTACCGTTGTCGCACTGTCGGCGGGTAAAAACGTTGAGCGAATGGTCGAGCAGTGCCTGGAGTTCTCCCCGCGCTTTGCCGTCATGGACGATCCGCAGAGCGCCAGAACGCTGAGCGAGTTCCTGCGCCTGCGCGGCTGTCAAACATCGGTTTTGAGTGGACAGCAGGCCGCCTGCGATGTCGCCGCGCTGGATGATGTGAATATGGTGATGGCGGCGATTGTCGGTGCGGCCGGCCTGCTGCCAACGCTTGCGGCGATCCGTGCCGGCAAAACTATCCTTTTGGCGAACAAAGAGTCGCTGGTGACCTGCGGGCGTCTGTTTATGGACGCGGTAAAGGAGAGCGGGGCGCGCCTGCTGCCGGTGGACAGCGAGCATAATGCTATTTTTCAGAGTTTGCCGGAAACAATTCAGCAGCAGCTGGGGTACGCTTCTCTTGAGCAGCACGGCGTATCGTCGATCCTGCTCACCGGGTCTGGTGGCCCATTCCGTGAAGCTCCGCTGGCCAGCCTGCGCGATATGACGCCGGATCAGGCCTGCAGGCATCCGAACTGGTCGATGGGGCGCAAAATCTCCGTTGATTCCGCCACCATGATGAACAAAGGTCTTGAATATATAGAAGCGCGCTGGCTGTTTAACGCTTCTGCGGCGCAAATGGAAGTGATTATCCATCCGCAGTCGGTCATTCACTCGATGGTCCGCTATCGCGACGGCAGCGTTCTGGCCCAGCTTGGTGAGCCTGATATGCGTACGCCGATAGCCCATACCATGGGCTGGCCAGAGCGCGTTAAATCAGGTGTTAAGCCGCTGGATTTCTTCACTACCGGCGAGCTTTCATTTACCGCACCTGATTACCAGCGCTACCCGTGCCTTAAGCTGGCGATGGCGGCGTTCGAGCAGGGCCAGGCAGCGACCACGGCGCTGAATGCGGCCAATGAAGTTAGCGTTGCGGCATTCTTAGCCTCCCGCATTCGCTTTACTGATATCGCCGCCATTAATCAGGGCGTACTGGACTCTCTCAACGTACGCGAGCCGACGAGCGTAGAGGAAGTTATGGCGGTGGATGCGCAGGCAAGGCTAAGCGCGGATGCAGAAGTGACGCGCTTCTCAAGCTGATGATTATTCACCTGCCAATCGCGCTGCTATTTGTGAGCGCTGGGCTTCAGTGTTATAGTCTGCGCCACCCTTTAGCACGCCATAAGGCGAGCATTATCGGGTGAGCCGTGATTCAGCACGGCTTTTTTGCGCAATTTATTTGTATTTCGGGACCGCTAATTCCTTTTCATGGATTAATAACGCGTTATGTTGTCTGCCAATCAATTAAACAGCGAAAGTCTGCCGGAACATGGCTGTCGCCATGTGGCCATCATTATGGATGGCAACGGCCGCTGGGCGAAAAGACAGGGAAAAATTCGCGCTTTCGGCCACAAAGCCGGCGCAAAATCTGTTCGCCGCTCAGTCTCCTTTGCCGCGAATAATGGTATTGAAGCACTGACGCTTTACGCGTTCAGCAGCGAAAACTGGAATCGCCCTGCGCAGGAAGTCAGTGCGCTGATGGAGCTGTTTGTCTGGGCGCTGGACAGTGAGGTGAAAAGCCTTCACCGGCATAACGTACGTCTACGCATTATTGGCGATACCGGGCGCTTCAATGCCCGCCTGCAAGAGCGCATTCGTAAAGCGGAAGCCTTGACCAGTAACAACACCGGGTTAACGCTGAATATCGCCGCAAATTACGGCGGGCGCTGGGATATTATCCAGGGCGTGCAGCACCTTGCTGAGCAGGTCAAACAGGGGCATCTTTCCCCCGAAGCGATCACTGAAGATATGCTCAATCAGCAGATCTGCATGCATGAGCTGGCTCCCGTTGATTTAGTAATTAGGACTGGCGGAGAACACCGCATCAGTAACTTCCTGCTGTGGCAGATAGCCTACGCGGAACTTTACTTTACCGATGTTCTCTGGCCTGATTTCGATGAACAAGACTTTAAAGGTGCTCTGCATGCCTTTGCTAATCGTGAGCGTCGTTTTGGCGCTACAGAGCCTGGTGACGAAAAAGCCTGACGGGGGTTGCTTTTGCTGAAGTATCGCCTGATTTCCGCGCTTATCTTAATCCCCGTCGTCATTGCGGCGCTGTTCCTGCTGCCGCTGGTCGGTTTTGCTATTGTCACTCTGGTCGTCTGCATGCTGGCAGCGTGGGAGTGGGGGCAGCTGAGCGGATTTAAATCTCGCCCGCAGCGGGTCTGGCTGGCTGTCCTGTGCGGCTTGCTGCTGGCGGCAATGCTGCTGTGGCTGCCAGCGTACCACCAAAATGTTAATCATCCCTTGATAGCCGGTTCTCTGTGGGCCTCGCTGGGATGGTGGTGTGCGGCACTGATACTGGTACTGACTTATCCTGGTTCAGCGACGCTCTGGCATCGCTCAACGCTGCTGCGGCTGGTATTTGGTCTCCTAACCATTGTCCCTTTCTTCTGGGGCATGATTGTACTGCGCGGCTGGCACTACGATACCGATCATTACAACGGTGCTTTCTGGCTGCTCTACATCATGATCCTCGTCTGGGGAGCGGACTCCGGTGCCTATATGTTCGGCAAGCTGTTTGGTAAGCACAAACTGGCACCGAAAGTGTCGCCGGGTAAAACCTGGCAGGGCTTTCTTGGTGGGTTACTTACCGCAGCCGTTATCTCATGGATTTACGGCGCGTGGGCAAATCTTGACGTGGCGCCGTCGACGCTGCTCATTTGTTCGATCGTCGCCGCGCTGGCTTCTGTGCTTGGCGATCTCACGGAAAGCATGTTTAAACGGGAAGCGGGCATCAAAGACAGCGGTCATCTGATCCCGGGCCATGGTGGTATTCTTGACCGAATTGACAGCCTGACGGCGGCAGTTCCGGTCTTTGCCTGTTTGCTATTGTTAGCGTTCAGGACTTTCTGACGGAAGGGTTTATGCTGAGCATTCTCTGGAACCTGGCGGCATTCATTGTTGCACTAGGTGTGCTGATCACCGTGCATGAATTTGGTCACTTCTGGGTTGCTCGCCGCTGCGGCGTGCGCGTAGAGCGTTTTTCCATTGGTTTTGGCAAAGCGCTCTGGCGCCGGGTCGATCGCCGCGGCACAGAGTTTGTCATCGCGCTAATTCCGCTGGGCGGCTACGTCAAAATGCTTGATGAGCGCGTCGAGCCGGTTTCTCCTCAGATGCGTCATGAGGCGTTCAATAATAAAACCGTAGGCCAGCGCGCGGCGATTATTGCCGCCGGCCCGATTGCCAACTTCATCTTTGCCGTCTTTGCTTACTGGCTGGTTTTCTTAATTGGCGTTCCGGGCATTCGCCCGGTTATCGCCGATGTCGCGCCAGATTCTATTGCCGCAAACGCACAAATTTCATCCGACACGGAACTTAAAGCCGTGGACGGTATCGAAACGCCTGATTGGGATGCGGTCAGGCTCCAGCTGGTGGCTAAAATTGGCGATGGGCAAACAACGCTCACCGTATCCCCTTTCGGCAGCCAGCAGCGCCAGGATAAAATCCTCGATTTGCGCCACTGGGCATTTGAACCTGATAAAGAGGATCCCGTTGCTTCGCTGGGCATTCGACCGCGCGGGCCGCAGATTGATTCTGTACTGGCCGAGGTGCAGGCCGACTCCGCGGCGCAAAAAGCAGGTTTGCAAGCGGGCGACAGGATCGTTAAAGTCGAGGGTCAGCCGCTAACACAGTGGATGACTTTTGTTAATCTGGTGCGCGATAATCCGGGGAAACCTCTGCGCCTCGAGATTGAAAGACAGGGCAGCCCCTTGTCTTTGACGCTAATACCAGATACAAAACCCGGTAAAGGGAAGGCAGAAGGGTTTGCGGGTGTAGTTCCAAAAGTTATCCCGCTGCCAGAAGAGTACAAGACAGTACGCCAGTACGGACCATTCAATGCCATCATTCAGGCCACGGATAAAACCTGGCAGTTGATGAAGTTGACGGTTCAGATGCTGGGAAAATTGATAACCGGTGACGTTAAACTGAACAACCTCAGTGGGCCGATTTCCATCGCTCAAGGGGCTGGGATGTCTGCGGAGTTTGGGTTGATTTACTACCTGATGTTCCTTGCGCTTATCAGTGTAAATCTGGGAATTATCAACCTGTTTCCGCTTCCCGTGCTAGATGGGGGTCATCTGCTCTTTTTGGCGATTGAAAAGCTGAAAGGCGGGCCGGTATCCGAGCGAGTTCAAGACTTTAGTTATCGCATTGGCTCAATACTGCTGGTGTTGTTAATGGGGCTTGCACTTTTCAATGATTTCTCTCGGTTGTAAGAGAGTTTGTTAGGAAGAACGCATAATAACGATGGCGATGAAAAAGTTGCTTATAGCGTCGCTGCTGTTCGGCAGCGCGACCGTATACGGTGCTGACGGGTTCGTAGTGAAGGACATTCATTTCGAAGGCTTGCAGCGAGTTGCTGTTGGTGCGGCCCTCCTCAGCATGCCCGTTCGCCCAGGCGACACGGTCACAGACGAAGACATCAGTAATACCATCCGCGCGCTGTTTGCCACCGGCAACTTCGAGGACGTCCGCGTCCTGCGCGACGGTAATAACCTGCTGGTGCAGGTTAAAGAGCGTCCGACTATTGCCAGTATCACCTTCTCCGGTAACAAATCGGTGAAGGATGACATGCTTAAGCAAAACCTCGAGGCGTCTGGTGTCCGCGTGGGTGAATCTCTTGACCGTACGACCCTTGGCGATATCGAGAAAGGTCTTGAAGACTTTTACTACAGCGTAGGGAAATACAGCGCCAGCGTTAAAGCCGTGGTGACGCCGCTTCCGCGTAACCGCGTGGATTTAAAACTGGTCTTCCAGGAAGGCGTCTCGGCGAAAATCGAGCAGATTAATATCGTCGGCAACCATGCGTTCTCAACCGATGACCTGCTCTCTAACTTCCAGCTCCGCGATGAAGTACCGTGGTGGAACGTGGTGGGCGATCGCAAATACCAGAAGCAGAAGCTTGCGGGCGACCTTGAAACCCTGCGCAGCTACTACATGGATCGCGGTTACGCCCGTTTCAACATCGACTCCACGCAGGTGAGCCTGACGCCGGATAAAAAAGGTATCTACATCACCATCAACATTACCGAAGGCGATCAGTACAAGCTTTCCGGTGTTGAGGTGAGCGGCAACCTGGCCGGACATTCAGCTGAAATTGAAAGCCTGACCAAGGTTACGCCTGGCGCGCTGTACAACGGTGCCAAAGTGACCAAAATGGAAGACGACATTAAAAAGCTTCTTGGCCGCTATGGTTACGCCTATCCGCGCGTTCAGTCGCAGCCGGAAATCAACGATGCTGATAAGACCGTTAAGCTCCACGTCAACGTCGATGCCGGTAACCGTTTCTACGTGCGTAAAATCCGCTTCGAAGGAAACGATACCTCGAAAGATGCCGTTCTGCGTCGCGAAATGCGCCAGATGGAAGGCGCCTGGCTGGGTAGCGATCTGGTTGATGCCGGTAAAGAGCGTCTAAACCGTCTCGGTTACTTCGAAACTGTAGATACTGATACGCAGCGTGTGCCTGGCAGACCCGATCAAGTTGACGTGGTTTACAAGGTCAAAGAGCGCAATACCGGCAGCCTTAACTTTGGTGTTGGTTACGGTACCGAAAGCGGCGTTAGCTTCCAGGTCGGCGTGCAGCAGGACAACTGGCTCGGCACCGGTTATTCCGTCGGCATTAACGGTACCAAAAACGATTACCAGACCTATTCCGAACTCTCCGTCACCAACCCGTACTTTACGGTTGACGGCGTGAGCCTCGGCGGGCGCATCTTCTACAACGATTTTAAAGCAGATGATGCGGATCTGTCTCAGTACACCAACAAAAGCTACGGCGTTGATGGTACTCTGGGCTTCCCGATTAACGAATACAACACCCTGCGCGGCGGTTTAGGCTACGTCCATAACGACCTGTCCCACATGCAGCCGCAGGTGGCAATGTCGCGCTATCTGCACTCAATGCATAAGGGCTCCTCTGACGGTCCTGATGATGACGACTTCTCTGCAGACGACTTCACCTTTAACTATGGCTGGACGTACAACAACCTCGACCGGGGCTATTTCCCGACCGACGGTTCGCGCGTTAACCTGAACGGTAAAGTGACCCTGCCGGGCTCCGATAACAAGTTCTATAAAGTTACCCTCGATACAGCAAGCTACTACCCGATCGATAACGATCATAAGTGGGTGCTGCTGGGTCGTACCCGCTGGGGATACGGTGACGGAATTGGCAGCAAAGAGATGCCGTTCTACGAGAACTTCTACGCCGGTGGCTCAAGCTCCGTTCGCGGCTTCCAGTCCAACAACATCGGTCCGAAGGCAGTTTACTACGGTCCGGGTCGTCACTATTGTGAAGATGCGAAGCTCTGCAGCTCTAACGATGCTATTGGCGGTAACGCCATGGGCGTTGCCAGCGCCGAGCTGATTGTACCGACGCCGTTTGTGAGTGATAAATACGCTAACTCAATCCGCACCTCGTTCTTCTACGATGCGGGTACGGTATGGGATACGCAGTGGCACAACAACTCAGAAGCGAAAGCGCTGGGTATTGATGACTACGGCGATCCGACCAACATCCGTATGTCGACAGGTATTTCCCTACAGTGGATGTCGCCGCTGGGGCCGCTGGTCTTCTCTTACGCCCAGCCGCTTAAGAAATACAAGGATGATAAATCGGAGCAGTTCCAGTTTAACATTGGTAAAACCTGGTAACTGGCCGACGCAACGGAATGCGATTGCTGTGTAGCGATAGGTCTGGCGGCGGTTTCTCGTCGCCGGCTTCGCAAAGAACAGTACCCTATGGTACTCATTGGATGGTAAGGAGTTTATTGTGAAAAAGTGGTTATTAGCTGCAGGTCTGGGTTTAGCGATGGTGACTTCTGCTCAGGCAGCAGAAAAGATCGCTATCGTCAATATGGGTACTCTGTTCCAGCAGGTTGCTCAGAAAACTGGCGTCTCTGCTACTCTGGAAAATGAGTTCAAAGGCCGCGCAGGTGAACTGCAGCGTCAGGAAAACGATCTGCAGACTAAAATGCAGCGTCTTCAGCGCGATGGCTCTACCATGAAAGCCTCCGACCGCAGCAAACTGGAAAAAGACATCATGTCCCAGCGCCAGACCTTCTCTCAGAAAGCGCAGGCTTTCGAGCAGGATCGCGCTCGCCGCTCTAACGAAGAGCGCAGCAAGCTGGTTACCCGCATTCAGTCTGCAGTGAAAAGCGTTGCCTCCAGCCAGAGCATCGATCTGGTAGTAGACGGCAACACTGTTGCTTATAACAGCAGCGATATCAAAGACATCACCGCAGATGTACTGAAGCAGGTTAAATAAGTAATGCCTTCAATTCGACTGGCTGATTTAGCACAGCAGTTGGATGCAGAATTACACGGTGATGGCGATATCGTCATCACCGGCGTTGCGTCCATGCAGTCTGCTACAGAAGGCCATATTACCTTCATGGTAAATCCTAAATACCGTGAACACCTGGCTAAATGTAAAGCCTCTGCTGTCGTAATGACCGCGGATGATTTGCCTTTCGCCAGCAGTGCGGCGCTGGTAGTGAAAAATCCCTACCTGACCTATGCCCGCATGGCTCAAATTCTGGATACTACGCCGCAGCCGGCGCAGGATATTGCAGCAAGCGCGGTTATTGATGCCACCGCAAATCTCGGTGAAAACGTCTCTGTTGGCGCTAACGCGGTGATCGAATCCGGCGTTGTGCTTGGGGACAATGTCCGAATCGGTCCCGGCAGTTTCGTAGGTAAAAACACGCGCATTGGCGCGGGAACCCGCCTGTGGGCCAACGTTTCGATTTACCACGATATTGAAATCGGTGAAAACTGTCTGATCCAGTCCAGTACCGTGATTGGCGCAGATGGCTTTGGCTATGCTAACGATCGCGGCAACTGGGTGAAGATCCCCCAGCTGGGCCGGGTGATCATCGGCGATCGTGTTGAGATCGGTGCCTGCACCACTATCGATCGCGGTGCGTTAGATGACACGATCGTTGGAAACGGCGTGATTATTGATAACCAGTGCCAGATTGCACATAACGTGGTCATCGGTGACAATACCGCCGTAGCCGGCGGCGTGATCATGGCGGGCAGCCTGAAGATCGGCCGCTACTGCATGATTGGCGGCGCAAGCGTAATCAACGGGCACATGGAAATCTGCGATAAAGTAACCGTTACCGGTATGGGCATGGTGATGCGTCCTATCTCAGAACCCGGTGTTTACTCTTCCGGCATTCCGCTGCAGCCGAACAAAGCCTGGCGCAAGACCGCCGCGCTGGTGATGAACATTGATGATATGAGCAAGCGTCTCAAGGCTCTTGAACGTAAAACAAGTCAACAAGACTAACCCGTCATCCTGAGCGCCAACCTTCCCGGCCTGTCTGGTTTTTTGTAATCCGGCAGGCCGTGTTATTATTGCAACTTAGTATTTTTAGACAGGAAGAGTATTTTGACTACCGACACTCATACTCTGCAAATTGAAGAGATCCTCGAGCTTCTGCCGCACCGTTTCCCCTTCTTACTGGTGGATCGCGTGCTGCACTATGACGAAGGTCGTTTTCTGCGCGCAGTAAAAAATGTCTCTGTAAATGAACCTTTTTTCCAGGGGCATTTCCCCGGTAAGCCGATTTTTCCCGGCGTTCTGATTCTGGAAGCGATGGCACAAGCCACCGGCATCCTGGCATTTAAGAGCGTGGGAAAACTGGAGCCGGGCGAGCTGTACTACTTTGCCGGCATCGACGAAGCGCGTTTCAAGCGCCCGGTTGTGCCAGGCGATCAAATGATCATGGAAGTGACCTTTGAAAAAACCCGCCGTGGCCTGACGCGCTTTAAAGGCGTAGCCACCGTTGACGGTAAAGTTGTTTGCGAAGCAACCATGATGTGCGCACGCAGCCAGGGGGCTTAATACGTGATTGATAAAACTGCCTTTATCCATCCTACCGCCATTGTGGAAGAAGGTGCCGTTATCGGCGCCAACGTTCACATTGGTCCGTTTTGTATTGTCGGCGCTAACGTTGAAATTGGCGAAGGCACCGTACTGAAGTCGCATGTTGTTATCAACGGTCACACGAAAATTGGCCGCGATAATGAGATCTATCAGTTTGCTTCCGTAGGGGAGGTGAATCAGGATCTTAAATACGCGGGTGAACCTACGCGCGTGGAGATAGGCGATCGCAACCGCATTCGCGAGAGCGTCACCATACATCGCGGAACAGTACAGGGCGGTGGATTGACAAAGGTGGGCAGCGACAACCTGCTGATGATCAATGCGCACGTTGCGCACGATTGCACGGTAGCGAATCGCTGCATCCTCGCCAACAATGCCACGCTGGCGGGGCACGTATCACTGGACGATTTTGTCATTATCGGTGGAATGACCGCCGTTCATCAGTTCTGCACCATTGGCGCACATGTGATGGTCGGCGGCTGTTCCGGCGTAGCGCAGGATGTTCCTCCTTATGTCATCGCGCAGGGCAACCACGCGACGCCGTTTGGCGTCAATATTGAAGGGCTTAAGCGCCGCGGCTTTAGCAGAGACGCGATCATTGCCATTCGCAACGCGTACAAGCTGCTGTACCGCAGCGGTAAAACGCTGGAAGAAGCAAAGCCAGAGATTGCCGCGCTTGCAGAGCAGCATCCTGACGTTCAGGCGTTTTCTGATTTCTTTGAGCGTTCAACGCGCGGTCTTATTCGTTAATGCCCGCCCGTCCGCTCACGATTGCCCTGGTCGCCGGAGAAACCTCCGGCGATATTCTTGGTGCCGGTCTTATCCGGGCTCTTAAGGCCAGAGTTCCCGATGCGCGCTTTGTCGGCGTTGCCGGCCCGCTGATGCAGGCCGAAGGTTGCGAAGCCTGGTACGAAATGGAAGAGCTCGCGGTGATGGGCATTGTTGAGGTGCTCGGTCGCCTGCGCCGTCTGCTGCAGATTCGCGCCGATTTAACCCGCAGGTTTACCGAGCTTCGGCCCGATGTCTTCGTTGGTATTGACGCGCCTGACTTTAATATCACCCTCGAAGGCAATCTAAAAAAACAGGGGATCAGGACGATTCATTACGTCAGCCCGTCGGTCTGGGCGTGGCGACAAAAACGCGTTTTCAAAATTGGCAGATCCACCGATCTGGTGCTGGCTTTTCTGCCTTTCGAAAAGGCGTTTTACGACCGCTTTAACGTTCCCTGCCGCTTTATCGGCCATACCATGGCAGATGCAATGCCGCTGGATCCGGACAAAAATGCAGCCCGCGATGCGCTGGGTATTGCCCACGGCGTACACTGCCTGGCGATGCTGCCGGGAAGCCGAGGCGCAGAAGTTGAGATGCTGAGCGCTGATTTTTTGAAAACCGCGCAGCGGCTGCGTGAAAGTTATCCCGATCTGGAAGTGGTGGTTCCGCTGGTTAATGCCAAAAGGCGCGAGCAGTTTGAGCGCATCAAAGCAGAGGTTGCGCCAGAGCTGCGCATTCATATGCTTGACGGCATGGCCCGCGAGGCGATGATCGCCAGCGATGCGGCGCTGCTGGCCTCCGGCACAGCGGCGCTGGAATGTATGCTCGCCAAGTGCCCGATGGTAGTGGGCTACCGCATGAAACCGTTCACCTTCTGGCTGGCGAAGCGGTTGGTAAAAACTGAATACGTTTCGCTGCCCAACCTGCTGGCCGGGCGCGAGCTGGTTAAAGAATTATTGCAGGACGAGTGTCGGCCCGATCTGCTGGCTAACGCGCTGCTGCCGCTGCTGGCGGACGGTAAAACCAGCCACCAGATGCACGACACTTTCCGCGAACTGCACCAGCAGATCCGCTGTCATGCCGATGAACAGGCGGCGGACGCGGTGCTGGAGCTGGCAAAATGATTGAATTTGTTTATCCGCACACCCATCTTGTTGCCGGCGTTGATGAAGTGGGCCGCGGGCCGCTTGTCGGCGCGGTGGTGACTGCGGCAGTGATCCTCGATCCGCTGCGTCCCATTGTCGGCCTGAACGATTCCAAAAAGCTCAGTGAAAAGCGTCGCCTTGCGCTGTTTGATGAAATTACAGAAAAGGCGCTATGCTGGAGCCTTGGCCGCGCCGAGCCGCACGAGATTGATGAACTGAACATCCTCCACGCCACTATGCTGGCGATGCAGCGGGCTGTTGCCGGGCTGGCTATCCAGCCAGAATATGTGCTGATTGATGGCAATCGCTGCCCCGCGCTGCCAGTGCCGTCAATGGCGGTGGTAAAAGGCGATAGCCGGGTCGCGGAGATAAGCGCGGCCTCAATTCTGGCGAAGGTAACCCGGGATGCGGAAATGACCGCGCTGGATCTCTCTTTTCCAGAATACGGCTTTGCTAAACATAAAGGTTATCCGACGCCTTTTCATCTTGAAAAGCTGGCGCAGTACGGTGCCACTGAGCATCACCGGCGCAGCTTTGGGCCCGTTAAGCGCGCGCTGGCGGCAGCTGAATAACCCAGGCGGATACTGATAATGGCTGAACCACGTTTCGTACACCTGCGGGTGCACAGCGACTATTCCATGATTGACGGGCTGGCGAAGACCGCGCCGCTGGTAAAAAAGGCGGCCGCGCTCGCCATGCCGGCCCTGGCAATCACTGACTTTACCAACCTCTGCGGGCTGGTGAAGTTTTACGGTACCGGCCACGGCGCGGGCATCAAACCGATTGTGGGCGCCGACTTTCACGTTCAGAGCGATGTCTCCGGTGAAGAGCTGACCCAGTTAACGGTGCTCGCTGCGAATAACACCGGCTACCAGAACCTGACCCTGCTTATTTCTCACGCTTATCAGCGCGGCTACGGCGCGCTCGGCCCGTGGATCGACCGTGACTGGCTTATCGATCATAAAGAAGGACTGATCCTGCTTTCCGGCGGGCGGCTGGGCGATGTGGGGAAAGCCCTGCTGCGCGGCAATATGGCCCAGGCCGAGCAGTGCCTGGCGTTTTATGAAGAGCACTTCCCGGACAGCTATTATCTTGAGCTGATCCGCACCGGACGCGCCGATGAAGAGAACTATCTGCACGCCGCGGTAAAGCTGGCTGAAGAGCGGGGGCTGCCGGTGGTTGCCACTAATGACGTGCGCTTCCTTGAACCCGGCGACTTCGACGCCCACGAAATTCGCGTTGCCATTCACGACGGCTTTACCCTTGACGATCCCAAGCGCCCGCGCAATTACTCCTCCCAGCAATATATGCGCAGCGAAGCGGAGATGTGCGAGCTCTTCTCTGATATTCCAGAAGCGCTGGAAAACAGCGTCGAGATAGCCAAGCGCTGTAACGTCACTGTCCGCCTCGGTGAGTATTTTCTGCCCCAGTTCCCTACCGGCGAAATGACCACCGAGGACTTTCTCGTTGCCAAATCGAGAGAGGGACTGGAAGAGCGCCTTGAGTTTCTGTTTCCGGATCCGGAAGAGCGCGTCAAGCGTCGCCCTGAATACGATGAGCGCCTGGAAATAGAGCTCAAGGTTATTAACCAGATGGGCTTCCCCGGCTACTTTCTGATCGTTATGGAATTTATCCAGTGGTCAAAAGATAACGGCGTGCCGGTCGGCCCGGGACGCGGCTCCGGCGCGGGGTCGCTGGTGGCCTACGCGCTGAAGATAACCGACCTCGATCCGCTGGAGTTTGACCTGCTGTTCGAACGCTTCCTTAACCCGGAGCGCGTGTCGATGCCCGACTTTGACGTCGACTTCTGCATGGAGAAACGCGATCGGGTTATCGATCACGTGGCGGAAATGTACGGTCGGGATGCGGTATCGCAGATCATTACCTTCGGAACCATGGCGGCGAAAGCGGTTATTCGCGATGTGGGCCGCGTGCTGGGTCATCCTTACGGTTTCGTGGACCGCATCTCCAAGCTGGTGCCGCCGGATCCGGGGATGACCCTGGCCAAGGCTTTTGAGGCTGAGCCGCAGCTGCCGGAAATCTACGAGGCCGACGAAGAAGTTAAAGCGCTGATCGACATGGCGCGCAAGCTCGAAGGCGTTACCCGCAACGCCGGCAAGCACGCCGGTGGGGTCGTTATCGCTCCCACTAAAATCACCGATTTTGCGCCGCTTTACTGCGATGAAGCCGGCATGCACCCGGTGACCCAGTTTGATAAAAACGACGTCGAATATGCCGGGCTGGTGAAGTTTGACTTCCTCGGCCTGCGCACGCTGACCATCATCAACTGGGCGCTGGAGATGATCAATGCCCGCCGGGAGAAGAACGGCGAGCCGCCGCTGGATATCGCCGCTATCCCGCTCGACGATAAAAAAAGCTTCGACATGCTGCAGCGCTCGGAAACCACGGCGGTATTCCAGCTCGAATCCCGCGGCATGAAGGACTTGATCAAGCGCCTGCAGCCGGACTGCTTCGAAGACATGATCGCCCTGGTGGCCCTGTTCCGCCCGGGGCCGCTGCAGTCGGGGATGGTAGATAACTTTATTGACCGTAAACACGGCCGCGAAGAGATATCCTACCCGGACGTGCAGTGGCAGCATGAATGCCTGAAACCGGTACTGGAGCCGACCTACGGCATCATCCTGTATCAGGAACAGGTTATGCAGATTGCCCAGGAGCTGTCCGGCTACACCCTTGGTGGTGCGGACATGCTGCGCCGCGCGATGGGTAAGAAAAAGCCGGAAGAGATGGCCAAGCAGCGCGGCACCTTTGAAGAAGGGGCGAAGAAGCGCGGCGTTGACGGCGAGCTGGCGATGAAAATCTTTGACCTGGTGGAGAAATTCGCCGGTTACGGATTTAACAAATCTCACTCCGCCGCCTACGCGCTGGTCTCCTATCAGACGCTATGGCTGAAAGCGCACTATCCGGCAGAGTTTATGGCGGCAGTAATGACTGCCGATATGGACAACACCGAGAAAGTGGTGGGGCTGGTGGACGAGTGCTGGCGGATGGGGTTAAAAATTCTGCCGCCGGATATCAACTCCGGGCTGTACCACTTCCACGTTAACGATGACGGTGAGATTGTTTACGGCATCGGCGCGATTAAAGGCGTCGGCGAAGGCCCGATCGAGGCCATCATTGAGGCCCGCAACAGCGGCGGCTATTTCCGCGAACTGTTCGATCTCTGCGCCCGCACTGACATTAAAAAGCTCAACAAGCGGGTGCTGGAGAAGCTGATTATGTCGGGGGCGTTCGATCGCCTCGGCCCGCACCGCGCGGCATTAATGAACTCGCTGCCGGACGCGCTTAAAGCCGCGGATCAGCATGCCAAAGCGGAAGCTATCGGCCAGGCCGACATGTTCGGCGTACTGGCGGAAGAGCCGGAGCAGATCGAGCAGTCTTACGCCAGCTGCCAGCCGTGGCCGGAGCAGGTTGTACTCGACGGCGAGCGTGAAACTCTCGGGCTTTACCTCACCGGGCATCCCATTAATCAGTATCTGAAAGAAATTGAGCGTTACGTCGGCGGCGTAAGGCTTAAAGATATGCATCCGACCGATCGTGGTAAAATCACCACGGCGGCGGGGCTCGTACTTGCCGCGCGGGTTATGGTCACCAAGCGCGGCAACCGTATCGGCATCTGTACGCTGGATGACCGTTCTGGCCGTCTGGAAGTGATGCTGTTCACCGATGCGCTGGATAAATACCAGCAGCTGCTGGAGAAAGACCGCATACTCATCGTCAGCGGACAGGTCAGCTTTGATGACTTCAGCGGGGGTCTTAAAATGACCGCCCGCGAAGTCATGGACATTGACGAAGCCCGCGAAAAATATGCTCGCGGACTTGCTATCTCGCTGACGGACAGGCAAATTGATGACCAGCTTTTAAACCGTCTCCGTCAGTCTCTGGAACCCCACCGTTCGGGAACCATTCCAGTACATCTCTACTATCAGAGGGCGGATGCACGCGCGCGGCTGCGCTTTGGCGCAACCTGGCGTGTTTCTCCGAGCGATCGTCTCTTGAACGATTTGCGTGGCCTCATTGGGTCGGAGCAGGTGGAACTGGAGTTTGACTAAAACAGGAATACTATGAGTCTGAATTTCCTTGATTTCGAACAGCCGATTGCAGAGCTGGAAGCGAAAATCGATTCCCTGACGTCCGTAGGCCGTCAGGGTGAAAAACTGGATATTAATATCGATGAAGAAGTGCATCGCCTGCGTGAAAAAAGCGTAGAGCTGACGCGCAAAATCTTTGCCGATTTAGGGGCATGGCAGGTCGCACAGCTTGCCCGCCATCCGCTGCGCCCTTATACCCTGGACTATCTGCGTCTGGCATTTGATGACTTTGACGAGCTGGCTGGAGACCGCGCCTACGCTGACGATAAAGCCATTGTCGGCGGCATTGCGCGCCTTGATGGACGCCCGGTGATGGTAATTGGCCATCAGAAAGGCCGCGAAACCAAAGAGAAAATCCGCCGCAACTTCGGCATGCCGGCACCGGAAGGCTATCGTAAAGCGCTGCGCCTGATGGAGATGGCCGAGCGCTTCAAGATGCCAATCGTGACCTTCATTGATACGCCGGGCGCCTATCCAGGCGTCGGCGCGGAAGAGCGCGGCCAGTCCGAAGCCATCGCCCGCAACCTGCGCGAGATGTCCGGTCTGAAAGTGCCGGTCATCTGCACCGTGATTGGCGAAGGCGGCTCCGGTGGCGCGTTGGCTATCGGCGTGGGCGACAAAGTTAACATGCTGCAGTACAGCACCTATTCGGTTATTTCCCCGGAAGGCTGTGCCTCTATTCTGTGGAAAAGCGCGGATAAAGCACCGCTCGCCGCTGAAGCAATGGGCATCATCGCACCGCGCCTGAAAGAGCTGAAGCTTATCGACACGGTGATCCCGGAGCCGCTGGGCGGAGCGCATCGTCATCCGGAAACCATGGCAGCGACGCTGAAAGCACAGCTGCTGGCGGATCTTGAGGATCTCGACGTGCTGAGCACCGAAGAGCTGCTCGACCGCCGTTACCAGCGTCTGATGAGCTACGGCTACGCTTAAGGCCCGATACTCGTCCGCTCTAAAAGCTACACCCGCAGCGGTGTGGCTTTTTTTATGTCTGCCGCCCGGCACGGTTTACCTTCAGGAGATAAGATGCTCGGTTTAAAACAGATCCACCACATTGCTATCATTGCCAGCGATTACGCCCGCAGCAAAGCCTTTTACTGCGACATTCTGGGCTTCACGCTGCAGGCCGAGTTTTACCGCGAGGCGCGCGATTCGTGGAAGGGCGATCTGGCCCTCAACGGTCAATACACGATTGAGCTATTCTCGTTTCCCGGTCCGCCCGCGCGCCCCTCTCGCCCGGAAGCCTGCGGGTTACGGCATCTGGCCTTCAGCGTTGACGACATTGACCGCGCGGTAGCGCATCTCGAAGCGCATGGCGTACAATGTGAAGCCATTCGTATCGATCCCTATACCGACCGCCGCTTCACGTTCTTCAGCGATCCTGACGGTCTGCCGCTGGAGCTGTATCAGCAATAAATCATGAGCCTGAATGACCTGACCACCGCGCTGCGCCCCTACCGAAAAATCCTCGTCGCTTTCAGCGGCGGACTTGATTCTACCGTCCTGCTACACCAGCTGGTCACGCTGCGCGCCCGGGAAGACGATCTCAGGCTGCGCGCCATTCATATCCATCACGGCCTGAGCGCGAATGCCGACGGATGGGTTGAGCACTGCCGACAAATTTGCCGCGAGTGGGGCGTGCCGCTGGAAGTGACGCGCGTGACGCTGGAAGATACCGGCCTCGGCATCGAGGCCCATGCCCGGGCGGCGCGCTACGACGCTTTCCGCGCGGCGCTGCTGCCGGAAGAGGTACTGGCTACTGCTCAGCATCTTAACGACCAGTGCGAAACGCTGCTGCTGGCCCTCAAGCGCGGCAGCGGTCCGGCAGGGCTCTCGGCGATGGCGCCAGATTCTCCTTTTGCCGGCACCCGGCTGGTTCGCCCGCTGCTGAACCAGTCGCGCAACGCGCTTCATTGCTGGGCGCAGGAGCACGGGCTGCGCTGGATCGAGGATGAAAGTAATCAAAATGATGCCTACGATCGCAACTTTCTGCGCCTGCGGATCGTGCCGGCGTTAACTAATCGCTGGCCCCATTTCAGCATGGCCGCGGCCCGCAGCGCGGCGCTGTGCGCCGAGCAGGAGCAGCTGCTGGATGAGCTGCTGGGCGAGCAGCTGGACGGGCTGGTGGGCGATGAACAGCAGCTGGCGATCGCGCCGGTACTATCGATGAGCGCGCCGCGCCGCGCCGCGCTGCTACGCCGCTGGCTGGCGCGACAGCAGGCATCAATGCCTTCCCGCGAGCAGCTGGAGCGTATCTGGCAGGAGGTTGCGCTGGCGCGCGAGGACGCGGCGCCCGTGCTGCGTCTGGGCGAGCATGAAGTGCGCCGCTACCGGCAGCAGCTGTGGTGGATTAGAGCCGCGCCTGGCTGCAAAGATATTCGCCTCTCGTGGCCGAATATCGGCAGCCCACTGCCGCTGCCGAATGAGGCTGGACATCTGCGGCTCATTCCCGGCGCGCAGCTGCGCCAGCCGGCGGCAGACGAGCCGGTGAGCGTGCGTTACGGGGCGGAAGGACATCTGCATATTGTCGGGCGCAGCGGCGGGCGGCGGCTTAAGAAAATCTGGCAGGAGCTGGGCGTCGCGCCCTGGCTGCGGGATACAACGCCGCTGCTCTTCTACGGCGAGACGCTGATTGCGGCTCCCGGCTATTTTATTACGCTGGCAGGACAGTGCGCTGAGGGAGAAAAAGGGCTGGAACTTCTTTGGGAAAAGGGCGGACAGGCTTAGCCTGCCCGCTAAACGATTATTCCGCGCTGACCACTACCGTACCAATATTGGGGTGGCTAAAGCGCTCTATTTTATCCAGACGCAGCTCCCGGCTCTCGCCGCCGGCTTCTACAATCAGGTATTCCACATTTTTTCGTGAGACTAAATCGCTGGCTTTCGCCTGCAGCTCTTCGCCGCCTTTCAGCGTCAGCGCCAGAACGAGATTCTGCTGGCAGGCGAGTTCAAGGTTGTCATAGTCATCACAGTTAATAGGTTGATAAGACTCATTCATTGACATAATCGCTCACCAGTAAGTTTGCCGCCGCAAAGGCCGCTTTTTCCCTGATTGAATCTGAAATCGCGCCGTCAGCAGCAACTTCATTCAACACCTTCAGCACACAGCCCAGCGCGTCCGGGACGTAACCCAGGTCTCCACTGGCTATGTCCGCATATCGCTTGCGTATTAACTCACAATAATTTTCCACATGTCCTCCTGTCAGAATCTGACCTCACAGTGGGATGCAAGTTTAAGCCTACGAAGTTCCACTCTGTTTAGCAAGGTGACTATATCACAGGCCTACAAGTAATATCAGACGGATGAATAATGGCGAGTCGCGAATTGCAGCCAGTCTTTTTCAGCGTATTTCGGTACAATAACGCCTTATTTTTCAGGAGTAGCCTCATGGCGCTAAAAGCGACAATTTATAAGGCAGCAGTCAATGTTGCCGACCTCGATCGCAACCAGTTTCTGGATGCCAGCCTGACGCTGGCACGACATCCATCCGAAACGCAGGAGCGCATGATGCTGCGCCTGCTGGCGTGGATCATGTACGCCAATGACCGGCTGCAGTTCACCCGGGGCCTCAGCGCGGATGATGAGCCGGAAGTCTGGCTGCTTAATGATCATCTCGGCGTCGATCTGTGGATCGAGCTGGGCCTGCCGGAAGAGCGGCGGGTAAAAAAAGCCTGCTCCCGCGCGCAGCAGGTAGCGCTCTTTACCTACAACAGCCGGGCGGCTGAAATCTGGTGGCAGCAGAATCGCGCCGCGCTGGCGGGCTTTCGCAATCTTACCGTCTGGTATTTCGATGATGCCCAGCTAAGCCAAATTGCCAGCTTTGCCGCCCGCAATATGAATCTGCAGGCGACGCTTCAGGAGGGCACAATCTGGCTGTCCGACGGTGAGAATAATCTCGAAATTGTGCCTGTCTGCTGGCAGCCCGCGCAGTGATTGTCATATCAGGAAACGTCGCGCTGGCGGACGATGAAGTAGAAATTACGGCAATTCGGGCGCAGGGCGCCGGCGGGCAGCACGTGAATAAGGCATCCACGGCTATCCACCTGCGCTTTGACATTCGGGCATCGAGCCTGCCAGAGTATTACAAAGAGCGGCTGCTGGCCGCGAGTCACCATTTGCTGACCGCAGACGGGATGATCATTATCAAAGCCCAGGAGTACCGCAGCCAGGAAATGAATCGCGACGCGGCCATTGCCAGGCTCATTACCACTATTCAGTCGCTGACCGCGGAGCAAAAGCGGCGCAGGGCAACGCGCCCGACGCGGGCTTCGAAAGAGCGCAGGCTGACGTCGAAATCAGTAAAAGGCTCAATAAAGGCGCTGCGTGGAAAGGTGCGGCGTGCCGGGGACTAGTTCACCCATCAGGAATTATTAAGGATATGAAAGTGAAGAGGATACTATTAGCCGCAGCCGCTCTCGGGATGATCTGCGCGCTGCCGGGGTGTAACAATCGCGCCGAAGATACGGTGCAGAAAGTCAGCCAGGAACAGACGCTGCAGCCGATGCAGCAGAGCTGGCGGGGCGTGTTGCCGTGTGCCGACTGCGAAGGTATTGAAACTACGCTGTTCCTGAATCAGGACGGTACCTGGATCATGAATGAGCGCTATCTTAACGCGCCAAAAGGCACAGTGATCTTTGGCTCCCGGGGACGCTGGGCGCGGACGGCGGAAAAACTGGTGTTAACGGATGAAAAGGGCCACAAGCGCTATTTCCATGCGAAGGGCGATAAGCTTGAAGCGCAAAGCCCTGACGGCAAGCCTCTGATCTCAGGCCGCCGCTTTATGCTTGAGCCGGTCAACGCGCCGCTGCCGGTCACGCCAATCGCGATGCGCGGCATGTACATCTACACCGCCGATGTAGCAATATTTACCGATTGCGCTACCGGCAAGCGCATGCCGGTGGCCAACACTGTGCAGCTTGAGCAGGGTTATGCGGCCGCCCGCGGCGTCAGTGAAAAGCCTGTGCTGATCTCTATCAAGGCGCACTTTACGCTGGAGCCTAACCCGGATACCGAAAAGCTGGAAACGGTACTGGTTCCTGACGGCAGCGGAGAGTTCATTGCCGATGGCGGCTGCAATAGCTAGCGTTCTATTTTGACCAGCTTGCGGGTTTTAAAGTAAATCCCCGGGCTAAGGTGACCGACATAGTGCAGCGCCTGCACTGGCGCGACGCTGGCAATATCGCCCTCGCGCATGTGCAGCAAATCCGATGGGCTGATCCAGCTTGCGTCCAGCGTAGTTAGCGGCTGGCCGGCGTAGCGGTAAGCGGCAATCACAAACTGCGAACAGAAGTAGCGATCTTCATCCTCAATTTTTTTCCTTCCCAGCTGTGCGCGGGCAAGCCCCGCGACACACTGCTGCCTGAAGTCTGACGAGAGGGGATTCAGCGCGCAGAGTTGCCGGGTGATCATGAAGGGGATCATTTTGGCGATACCGCCAAAGTTGTAGCGCTTCCCTTGCTTCATTTGCGCAAATTCACTGATTTTATGCGCCTGGACTTCTGTAAGTGCCGGATCGCGCAGGACAAACAGTTTGTCGCTGTGGGTTAGAACATCTGTAAGCGGTACAATCTGCACTCCGGAACCTACCGCTTCAGCTACCTTCCCGTCGCCGATATAGACAGCCACGTGGCTCACGGAGGCGATGCTGAACAGGCGAATGCCTACCGATGTCGCACCGATGGACGAGGAAAAGAGCAGATCGCCGGCCTTGAGCTGCGACGGGGTAATATCCCGGTAGGTTCCCTGAGGAGCCGAACTTTGCTGCTGGAGCGCAATAAGAGGGCGGTCTTTATTGAAGGGGCTGCTGATATCAGCCGTACAGCCTGAAAGCAGTAGCGTGCAGAACAGCGCTGACATCCTTGTCATCAGTCATATCCTTATTGGTAAACAATCGCCCCGGCTTTAGAGTGCCGGGGCGATGTTATCTCATCCGTGAGTCTTGCCCCTGCGGGCCAATCTGCTCCTGATTCGCTCAAAGGCGATCGGGGCCGTGCGGCATTAGCCTTTGATGGCTTTTACCAGGTAGTTAAGGATCTCGGTCGTTTTAATCAGCTGCTTCTCCCCGCCGCGGCGATATTTATATTCAATATCGTCGTTATCGAGGTTGCGGTCGCCGATAACCACGGTGTGCGGAATACCAATCAGCTCCATATCGGCAAACATCACGCCCGGGCGTTCTTTACGATCGTCCATCAGCACTTCGATACCCTGCGCGCGCAGCTCGCCGTACAGCTTCTCGGCCAGTTCCTGAACGCGGTAGGATTTGTGCATATTCATCGGCAGGATCGCTACCTGGAACGGCGCAATATTTTCCGGCCACAGGATGCCGCGATCGTCATGGTTTTGTTCAATGGCGGCGGCCACTACGCGGGTAACGCCAATGCCGTAGCAGCCCATGGTCAGAGTCTGGTTGCGGCCGTCTTCGCCCTGCACCGAGGCTTTCATCGCTTCGGAGTACTTGGTGCCCAGCTGGAAGATATGGCCAACTTCGATACCGCGCTTGATAAGCAGCGTGCCTTTACCGTCCGGGCTCGGATCGCCTACAACAACGTTACGAATGTCGGCAACCTGTGGAGTCGCGATATCGCGATCCCAGTTGATGCCAAAATAGTGCTTATGTTCGATATTCGCGCCGGCGCCAAAATCGCTCATGGCGGCAACGGCGCGGTCAATGACCACCGGTACCGGCATATTGATCGGGCCAAGGGAGCCGGGACCGGCTTTAACCACGGTACGAATTTCTTCTTCAGTGGCAAACGTCAGCGGGCTGGCAACCTGCGCCAGTTTTTCAGCTTTTACTTCGTTCAGCTCGTGATCGCCGCGGACCAGCAGGGCAACCAGCGGGAACTCGCTGCCTTCAGCCGCTTTGACCAGCAGGGTTTTGACCGTTTTTTCAATCGGCAGGTTGAACTGCTCAACCAGCTGGGCGATGGTTTTCGCGTTCGGCGTATCCACCAGCGTCATTTCTTGTGTTGCTTCCGCGCGCGGCGTTTTTGGCGCTACGGCTTCAGCCAGCTCAATGTTGGCCGCGTAGTCGGACTCGCTGGAGAAGATAATATCGTCTTCACCGCTGGAGGCCAGCACCTGGAACTCGTGGGAGGCGCTGCCGCCAATAGAGCCGGTATCCGCCTGCACGGCGCGGAAATCGAGGCCCATGCGGCTGAAAATCTTGCTGTAGGCCGCGTACATCTTGTCGTAGGTTTCCTGTAGGGACTCCTGCGTGGTGTGGAACGAGTAAGCGTCTTTCATGATGAACTCGCGGGAGCGCATCACGCCAAAGCGCGGGCGAACTTCGTCGCGGAACTTAGTCTGGATCTGGAAGAAATTCAGCGGCAGCTGCTTGTAGGAGCTCAGCTCGTTGCGGATCAGATCGGTAATGACTTCTTCATGCGTTGGGCCGAGTACAAAGGGACGCTCGCCGCGATCGACAAAGCGCAGCAGCTCCGGGCCGTACTGCTCCCAGCGGCCGCTCTCCTGCCACAGGTCCGCCGGCTGAACCACCGGCATCGACACCTCAATGGCACCGGCGTTTTCCATCTCTTCCCGCACGATGTTTTCGACTTTTTTCAGGACGCGCAGGCCGGTTGGCAGCCAGGTATAGAGACCGGATGCCAGCTTGCGGATCATCCCGGCGCGCAGCATCAGCTGGTGGCTGATCACTTCGGCGTCGGCAGGTGTCTCCTTGAGCGTGGAGAGCAGGTATTGACTAGTACGCATGATATTACGGTTCCATTTGAACGGTCGGTACAGGCGGAGCGTCCGCCTGAAACAAAAAAGTGGTTTAGTTTATCAGCCTGGCAGAGTTGTCAAAAGAGAGGAGAATAAAATTAGCGCTCCTCCAGCGCAAAGACTTCAAAGCCTGCGGGGGTTACGCGCCAGCGCACGTTGAAATCGAGCAGCCAGACGGCGTAGGTTTTCCCGGTTTCTTCCCCTTTGCGGTAGGCGGGGCGCGGATCCTGGCTCAGAACCTCGATGATGAAATCACCCAGATGCGGGTAGCGCTTCTCAAGTGCCGGAAGCTGTTTTTCAAGATCGGCTGTAAAAGTAACCGGCATCTCTGCCTGTGGCGCCTGCTGGGCGTAGCTCGCTTGTGCCTCCGGAACGGATTCCGCGAAGGGGAGATAGGGCTTAATATCCACCACCGGAGTGCCATCAACCAAATCCAGACTGCCGAGTTTCAGGATCACGCTATCGCCGTGGCAGCGTACTTCCTGCAGCTCAACCAGCGACATGCCGAGCGGATTGGGCCGGAAGGTCGAGCGCGTGGCGAACACGCCCATACGCGCGTTGCCGCCGAGGCGGGGAGGGCGAACGGTGGGCCGCCAGCCGCCGGCCATCGTCTGATGAAAGATAAAGACAATCCACAGATGGCTGAACCCTTCCAGACCGCGCACCGCGTCGGCCTGGTTATAAGGCGCCAGCAGATGAAGTTCACCGCTGCCGTGTTTTACCAGCCCGGGCTGGCGCGGTACGGCAAACTTCTCTTTATAGGGGGAACGAATAACGCCTATTTGTTCAACGGAAAATGCACTCATTTCGCCGAAACGTTAAGTGCGGAGCCGACGCAGACGGCCTGACGATAGCAGCCCGGTGTGCCGCTGGTGACTTCACAGCTGTGCAGCAGTACCGCATTGGCGTGCATTTTGGATGCGTTAATCTGCAGGCGCTTGCGCGCGGTCGGGATATTTGGTGGGGAATCCTGGTTGGTGGCCTGGCAGGAGTCGCCGCTAACCTCGCCAAGATCGCGGAACGGCTTGCCGACCAGCGCTTCAGCGGAGGTATAAATTCTTACCGGCGTAGCGCGCGGCGCTTTAGGTTTTACCGGCTCTGCTTTTACGGGCGCTGCGGTGCTCTGTACTGGTTCCACGGGAGATCTGCTTAATATCGAGCAGCCGCTCAGGGTGAGCGCCAAGAAACAGATCGGTAAAGCACGCATAGTATGTCCTTAAAAGAGTGAAAACTGGAAATTCGCTGGCCGGATGACGATGCAAACGACAGGACGGGCATAAGCCCGTCCTGAATAATATTACTTTGAGAAAAGATTACCAGCCTTTAACAGCGCCGCCGTTGAAGATCTTGTTCGCCGCTTCGTAAACTTCGTCAGACTGATAAGCCTGAACAAATTTCTTCACGTTTTCAGCATCTTTGTTGTCTTCGCGGGTAACGATCAGGTTCACGTACGGGGAATCTTTACCTTCCACAAAGATGCCATCTTTTGCCGGCGTCAGGCCAATCTGGCTGGCATAGGTGGTATTGATAACAGCCAGTGCGATCTGCGCATCGTCCAGCGAGCGCGGCAGCTGCGGCGCTTCGAGTTCAACAATTTTCAGGTTTTTCGGGTTGGACTCAATGTCCAGGACGGTCGGCAGCAGGCCCACGCCATCTTTCAGTTTAATCAGGCCCACTTTCTGCAGCAGCAGCAGCGAGCGGCCAAGGTTGGTCGGATCGTTAGGTAGCGCAACCTGATCGCCCGCCTTCAGCTCGTCCAGAGATTTGATTTTCTTCGAATAGCCGGCAATCGGATAGACGAAGGTGTTACCGACCGCAACCAGCTTGTAGCCGCGATCTTTGATCTGCTGATCCAGATACGGTTTGTGCTGGAAGGCATTGGCGTCAATGTCGCCTTTGCTCAGTGCTTCGTTTGGCAGCACGTAGTCGTTGAAGGTCACCAGCTCAACGTCCAGGCCATACTTCTCTTTTGCCACTTTCTGGGCTACTTCCGCTACCTGCTGTTCTGCGCCGACGATAACGCCAACTTTGATGTGGTTCGGATCTTTTTCATCCTGACCGCAACCCACCAGTGCCAGAGAACCAATCAGGGCACCCACTGCCGCAAAGGTCTTAAACTTAAACGCCATTTTATGTCCTTAAACTCGTTGAGTTGTATGTTGTGTGTAACGTTATTTGTGAGTAACAGCCCGGACGATGCGATCGCCAGAGAATTGAATGAGGTAAACCAGAACAACCAGCAGTACCAGAACGGTGTTCATTACGGTGGCGTTGTAGCCAATGTAGCCGTACTGGTAACCAATCTGTCCGAGGCCGCCCGCGCCCACGGCGCCGCCCATAGCCGAATAGCCTACCAGCGTGATCAGCGTAATGGTTGCGGCATTGACCAGACCCGGCAATGCTTCCGGCAGCAGCACCTTACGCACGATCTGCATCGGAGAGGCGCCCATTGCTCGGGAGGCTTCAATCAGGCCTGTCGGGATTTCCAGCAGGGCGTTTTCCACCATGCGGGCAATAAACGGCGCCGCGCCAACGGTCAGCGGCACAATGGCGGCCTGCAGGCCGATAGAGGTTCCGACGATAATCCGGGTAAACGGGATCATCCACACCAGTAAGATAATGAAAGGAATCGAGCGGAAGATATTCACCAGCGCCGACAGCGTGCGGTAGAGCTTCGCGTTCTCGATAATCTGCCCCGGGCGCGTAACGTAAAGCAGCACGCCTACCGGCAGGCCAATGACGAAGCCAAAAAAGCCGGATACGAAGGTCATGGCCAGGGTTTCCCAGACGCCGCGCGCCAGCAGCCAAATCATTGCTTCAGACATAACCCAGTACCTCAACCTTTACATGATGTTGCTGCAGCCATGCGATGGCCGCTTGTGTGTCGCGCTGCTCGCCGTGCATTTCGGTCAGCATGATGCCGAACTTAACGCCGCCGGCATAATCCATTTGCGCACTGATAATATTGTTATTGACGTTAAAGCGGCGTGCGGTCTCGGAGAGCAGCGGGGCATCTACCGACTGGCCGGTGAACTCCATTCTCAGCATCGGTACGCTGTCAGCCTGCTGCTCGGGCTTCAGGCGCGCAAGATAATCTTCCGGAATATCGAGGTGCAGGGTGGACTGAATAAACTGCTGCGCCAGCGGCGTTTTAGGGTGAGAGAACATTTCGCTCACGGTATCCTGCTCAATCAGCTGGCCGTCGCTAATGACCGCCACGCAGTCGCAAATGCGCTTTACCACGTCCATTTCGTGAGTAATAAGGAGAATGGTCAGCCCAAGGCGGCGATTGATGTCTTTCAGCAGCTCCAGAATGGAGCGGGTGGTTGCCGGATCGAGGGCGCTGGTGGCTTCGTCGCACAGCAGCACCTTCGGATTACTCGCCAGGGCGCGCGCAATAGCGACGCGCTGCTTCTGACCGCCGGAAAGATTAGCCGGATAGCTGTCTTTCTTATCGCCGAGCCCAACCAGATCCAGCAGCTCGGTAACCCGGCGCGTAATCTCGGCTTTTGGCGTGTTGTCCAGCTCTAAAGGCAGGGCGATGTTGCCAAATACGGTGCGGGAAGCCAGCAGGTTAAAATGCTGGAAGATCATGCCAATCTGGCGGCGGGCTTGGGTGAGCTGCGACTCGGAAAGCGTGGTCAGCTCCTGTCCATCAACCTGCACGCTTCCCTGCGTCGGGCGTTCAAGCAAATTAACGCAGCGGATAAGCGTGCTTTTACCTGCACCGGACGCGCCGATAACGCCGTAAATTTGTCCGGCAGGAACATGCAGGCTGACGTCACGTAGCGCCTGTATGGTTCGGGTTCCCTGCTGGAACACTTTTGTAATATGCGACAGTTTAATCATTAGCTATTTATTATCGTCTTGAGTTTTGCGGCGGCATTTTCTGCTGTCGATGCAGCATCAATACCGTGAATGAAATGGATGTTAAGGCATCCAGACGTCTAAATCAATCCGGGCGCTCATTAATGAGCACTTTCTTGCCGGGGGAAACATGAGATACTAAGCGCTCATGCCTTATTCAGGAGCAAACCGGTGGCAAAGAGCGTTCCCGCTATTTTTCTTGACCGTGATGGCACAATTAATGTCGATCATGGTTATGTACACGAGATTGATGAGTTTGAGTTTATTGACGGCGCTATCGACGCGATGCGTCAGCTGAAAGAGATGGGCTATGCGCTGGTGCTGGTGACCAACCAGTCGGGCATTGCCCGCGGTAAATTCACCGAAGCGCAATTCGAAACCCTGACCGAGTGGATGGACTGGTCCCTGGCCGACCGCGGCGTCGATCTCGATGGTATCTATTATTGTCCGCACCATCCTCAGGGCGCAGTTGAAGAGTATCGTCAGACCTGCGACTGCCGAAAACCCCATCCCGGAATGCTTATCTCCGCGCGCGACTTCCTGCACATTGATATGGCTGCTTCTTATATGGTGGGCGATAAAATTGAAGATATGCAGGCCGCCGCCGCCGCCGAAGTGGGGACTAAGGTTTTGGTTCGTACAGGTAAACCGGTCACCGACGAGGCTGAAAAAGCCGCAGACTGGGTGATTGATAGCCTGGCAGAGCTGCCTCAGCGTATCAAAAAGCAGTAAAAATAAGCGTTACGACGAAAAGATGAGCGGTTGAAATAAAAATGCATTTTTATGCTTGTCATTCGGCGAGGGCTCCCTATAATGCGCCTCCATCGACACGGAACAACGGCTTACAGGCCGCCGGGTTGAAAGAGAAAACTTCTGAAAAATGGGGTTGACTCTGAAAGAGGAAAGCGTAATATACGCCACCTCGCGACAG
>NZ_CAJYMB010000148.1 GCF_913775985.1 uncultured Pluralibacter sp.
CCCCCGGAAGCGGGATCTGGTGGCAGGAACAGTTTCCGGGGGCGCTGGTGCCGCGCACCCCGGATGCGGCGCTGATTGTTACGGAAATCACGCGCCGCGGGGCATCGGTTACTTCAGTAGCCTGACCTTAACCGCCCGGCCTTTGATTTTACCCTGCTGCAGCTGTTTCCAGGCCTGGCGCGCTACCGCAGCGCGAATGGCGACGAAGGCGTGGATCGGATGAATATCAATTTTGCCAATGTCGGCGCCGTTGAGGCCGAGGTCGCCGGTGAGCGCACCGAGAATATCGCCGGGGCGCATTTTAGCTTTTTTACCGCCGTCGATGCACAGAGTCGCCATTTCCGCTTCCAGCGGGACGACGCTGGTGCCCGCCGGCAGGGTCTGCCAGCTGAGCTTCATGTGCAGCATCTCCTCCAGCGCCGCGGCGCGCTGCGCCTCTTCCGGCGCGCACAGGCTGATGGCTAAGCCGCCCTCGCCCGCCCGGGCGGTGCGCCCGATGCGGTGAACGTGAACTTCCGGATCCCAGGCCAGCTCGTAGTTAATCACCATCTCCAGCCCCTTGATGTCGAGGCCGCGGGCGGCAACGTCGGTGGCCACCAGCACCCGGCAGCTGCCGTTAGCAAAGCGCACCAGCGTGTGGTCGCGATCGCGCTGTTCCATATCGCCGTGCAGGGCCAGCACGCTCTGGCGGCTGTCGGTGAGCGCGTCCATTACCGCCTGACAATCTTTTTTGGTGTTGCAGAACACCACGCAGGACGCGGGCTGGTGCTTGCTGAGCAGCTGCTGCAGCAGGGTAATCTTGCGCCCGCGGGCCACTTCATAGAACTGCTGCTCCACCGCCGGTAGCTCATCAACGCTGTCGATCTCAATTGCCAGCGGAGAACGCTGGATGCGGGCGCTGATTGCCGCGATGGCCTTCGGCCAGGTAGCGGAGAACAGCAGCGTCTGGCGCGCCTCGGGGGCGTGGGCAATCATCTGGTCGATCGCCTCGGCGAAGCCCATATCCAGCATCCGGTCCGCTTCGTCGAGCACCAGGGTTTTGAGCGCGTCGAGGTTCACCGTCTCTTTGTTGAGGTGATCGAGCAGGCGGCCCGGCGTGGCGACAATAATGTGCGGGGCGTGGATAAGCGAATCGCGCTGGACGCTGAACGGCAGGCCGCCGCACAGGGTCAGCACTTTAATGTTTGGCATGTAGCGCGCCAGGCGGCGCAGCTCTTTTGCCACCTGATCCGCCAGCTCGCGGGTCGGGCACAGCACCAGCGACTGGGTAACAAACTGCGCGGCATCCACGTGCTGCAGCAGCCCGAGGCCGAACGCCGCGGTTTTACCGCTGCCGGTTTTGGCCTGCGCGCGAACGTCCTGTCCTGCCAGAATGGCCGGCAGCGCCGCCTCCTGGACCGGGGTCATGGCGGTGTAGCCCAGCTCGTTGAGGTTGGCGAGTTGTTCTTCAGGAAGGAGATTGAGTTCGGCAAAAGAGGTCACGATAGGTATTTCCGGTTTGGCCAGCGGGCGGGCCGGCGGCAATAAAAAAGGGGCTCATCATACCACCCGAGCCCCTTTCTGACGCCTCTTTTCAGTCAACGATTTACTTATTCAGCCGCGGAAACAGCGCCCTTGCCGACAAGTGGTTAATCTGCGCCTGTTCGTTGTCGCGGTAGCCGGCGTAAGCATCGAGGCTTTCGGTAAAGGAGACGGCAACGGAGGTCGGCGCATAGGGGAAGTCGCTGCCGTACAGGACGTGGCCCGGTTTGGCGAAGGCCAACAGCGCTTTCAGGGTCACGTCGCCGCCGGACAGGGCGGTATCGAAGTAAAATGCTTTCAGATCATCAACCATTGATGCTTTGGTTATCTGCGGATCGAGCACCGGAATAAGTTCGGCAAAGCGCAGCGCGGCATAAGGCAGGAAGCCGCCGGCGTGGGACAAAATCACCTTCATTTTTTTGAAGGTGCGCATCACACCGTTACTGACCATATGCAGCGCCGTGCGAGTGGTATCCATCGGGTAGTCGGCAACCGGCCCGGGGATCCCGGGGATAACGTCCATCGGCGGCTTGGTCGGGTGGATAAAGACCACCGCGCCGAGGTCGTCAAGCGCCTGCCACAGCGGGCGGAAGCGGGCGTCCCCCAGGTAAATGCCGTTGTAGTTGGTCAGCAGCACCACGCCGTCGGCGTGCAGCTCGCGGAAGGCATACTCCAGCTCGCGGATGGCGGCGTCCACGTCCGGCAGCGGCAGGGTGACAAAGTTGCCAAAGCGCGTCGGGTGCTGGCTGACGAGGTTGGCGGTGTATTCATTCACCTGGCGAGCCATGTCGGCAGCGCCCTTGCCCTGCCAGCCCGCCACGCCCGGCGCGGTTAGCGACAGAACGCCAGTCTGGATCTGCAGCGAATCCATAAAATCAAGCGCGTGCTGCGGCGACCAGGTCGGCGTTGCCCAGCCGGAAGGATCGCCGCCGTGATCGGGTAGCGCCTTCGCCCATACCGGAGGAACCACGTGCTGATGAACATCAATACGCTGAAAATCTGACATAGCCTGTACCTCATGATTCGTGTTGGTAGATCTAAGGTAGCCTGCTATTTTCAATACATCCAGTTCATTGATTTCATCAATTGATGCCTAAAAAGGATGAATAAGCGTGGAACTTCGCCATCTCAGGTATTTCACCACCGTTGCCGAGCAGCTGCACTTCGGGCGCGCGGCGGAAAAATTAAACATCGTGCAATCGGCGCTGAGCCGGCAGATCCAGGATCTGGAAAACGAGCTGCAGCTGGCGCTGTTTATTCGCGACAGTCGAAACGTGCGCCTGACCGAGGCCGGGACGCTGTTTTATGAAGAAGCGAAAGCCATTCTCAGCAAGAGCGACCGGGCGGTACAGCTGGTCAAAACCCTGGCGCAGGGCTACGCCGGGCGGCTGCGGATTGGCTTCGTCGGTATCGCCGGCGTCTCCGGCATTTTGCAGGCCTTTCTGGCAGACTTCCGCAGCCGCTATCCGCAGCTGCTGATCGAACTTATCGAAGCGGAGAACCACGTGCAGATCCGCCGGCTAAAAGAGGGGGAGCTGGACGCGGCGATTGTGACCTTCGCCGAAGAGGAGCCCGACGCGCTGGAGAGCTTTACGCTGCACGCTTCCCGCTGGGTAATCGGCATGAGCACCGCCAGCCCGCTGGCCGGGTTTGCCGAATTGAGCGCCGCGCAGTTGCATGACGAAAGCTTTATCCTGTACGGCAATCCGCAGGCGGAATCCACCCAGCGGGCGCTGATTGCGTCCTTTTTAAGCGCCGAGCCGCGCATTGTTAACTACGCCAACAGCACCCTCAGCACCCTGACCCTGATAGCGGCAGGTTACGGCATCGCGCTGGTGCCCGAAAGCATGCGCCAGGTTGGCGTACCAGGCATCACCTTCAGGCCGCTGGCCGGGCTGAATCGTACGGTTGATATCCGTATCTGCACTCTGCGCCACGGCGCATCCCCGCAGGTGGGCCATCTGCTTTCAGCGCTGCAATCCTTTTGCCGCGGGAGGTCGCGGCCCGCCCTGGCGGATTTATCCGCAATGGTCGAAAATGGGAGGCCGGACACACGCGGCGCAGAATAATCGGCTAAGGTTTTGATAAGGCTAGTCACAGCAGCGACGCTGTGGGCCTGAAAGGAGAATCTTCGATGATAAAATCTGCTCTGCGCCGCCCTGTCCCGTTCCTTTTGGTTTTACCCTTTGCCGCAGGCTGCGCCCTGCTCTCGCTGGCTCCGGCCCGGGCGGATGAGGTGAAAACGCCCCCGCCGCCGGATATTCTGCTGGGCCCGCTGTTTAACGCCGTGCAGAGCGCGAAGCTGTTTCCCGATCAAAAAACCTTCGCTGACGCGGTGCCTAAGGGCGATCCGCTGACGATCCTCGCCGACTACCGGATGCAGCAGAGCCAGCGCAGCTTCGATCTTCGCCACTTTGTCAGCCTCAATTTCACCCTCCCGAAAGAGAACGCTAAGTACACGCCGCCGACAGGACAGAGCCTGCGCCAGCATATTGACGGCCTGTGGCCGGTGCTGACCCGCACCACCGGCAGCGTGGAGAAGTGGGATTCCCTGCTGCCGCTGCCCAAGCCCTACGTGGTGCCGGGCGGGCGCTTTCGCGAGGTCTACTACTGGGACAGCTACTTCACCATGCTGGGCCTGGCGGAGAGCGGCCGCTGGGACAGCGTTCGCGACATGGTGGATAACTTCGCCTACGAAATTGACACCTGGGGGCACATTCCCAACGGCAACCGCAGCTACTACCTGAGCCGCTCCCAGCCGCCCTTCTTTTCGCTGATGGTTGAGCTTCTCGCCAGCCGCGACGGCGATACTGCGCTGGTGAAATATTTGCCGCAGATGAAAAAAGAGCACGACTACTGGATGGCCGGCGCCGACGGGCTGGAAAAAAGTAAAGCGGCAGAAAGGGTCGTAAAAATGGCCGACGGCAGCTTGCTAAACCGCTACTGGGACGCGCGGGATACGCCGCGTCCTGAATCCTGGGTTGAGGATATCAATACCGCCAAAAGTAATCCCGAGCGTCCGGCGGCGGAAATCTATCGCGATCTGCGCGCCGCCGCGGCATCGGGCTGGGACTTCAGCTCCCGCTGGCTGGACGATCCGCAAAAGCTCAACACGATCCACACCACCCGCATCGTGCCGGTGGATCTCAACGCCCTGATGTTCAGCATGGAGAAGACGCTCGCCCGCGCAAGCATCGCTGCCAAAGACGACGATGCCGCGCGGCACTATACGGCGATGGCTGACGCGCGCCGGACGGCCATCGAGAAGTATCTCTGGAACAATAAGGCGGGCTGGTACGCCGATTACGATCTGAAAAATCATCAGGTGCGCGGCCAGCTGACCGCCGCCGCGCTGTTCCCGCTGTTTGTTAACGCCGCTTCCAAAGAGCGGGCGGCCAAAATGGCCAGCGTCGCCGAGTCCCGGCTGCTGAAGGCGGGCGGCATTACCACCACCACCGTCAGCAGCGGTCAGCAGTGGGATCAGCCTAACGGCTGGGCGCCGCTGCAGTGGGTGGCGGTGCAGGGCCTGACCAACTATGGCAGCAGCAAAGTGGCGATGGAAATTACCTGGCGCTTCCTGAGCAACGTGCAGCGCACCTACGACCGGGAGCAGAAGCTGGTAGAGAAGTATGACGTGGTCAGTGCCGGCGCGGGAGGCGGCGGCGGCGAGTATCCCCTGCAGGACGGGTTTGGCTGGAGCAACGGCGTAACGCTGAAAATGCTGGATATGCTGTGCCCGAAAGCGCAGCCCTGCGACAGCGTACCGAAGGCGCGGCCCGCGGCTGCGGGTGAACCCGCTGCCGCGCAGGCCGTTAAATCATAATCACACCGCGGCAGCCTTTCCGGCTGCCGCTTCTTTTGCCCGTCAGTCGACGGCATTCATGGCTTTCTGTACTTTCCAGATATAGCGCGGCGCCTGCGAAGACGGATGATTTTTGACGATGTAGTCAAAGAACTCGTCTTTATCGAGCCCGTTAATTTCTCGAATGGCTTTTTTGCGATCCGAGGAGAAGGTGCGCAGCAGCGCGCCAGCGCCGTTAACATAAGAGACCACCAGCGCGTACTGCATCACCTGCGGATCGTCAATGCCGGCCAGCGTGCCGTGTTCAAGAATGCTCAGGTACGCGGCGCCCATGGAAATATTCCGTTCGGGATTCTTCAGCTCGCTGGTGGACGGCTGCCCGCGCCAGCCCATATAGCGATAAACCTCGCGCCCGGCGGTGGAAGCCTTGAGCTGC
>NZ_CAJYMB010000149.1 GCF_913775985.1 uncultured Pluralibacter sp.
CTCATCAGGGTAGGTATAATATCAAGGTGGGTGGTGCGGTAATCAATAGCGCGCGGCACCATCCCCGGCCAGCGGATAAACAGCGGAACGTGCACCTGCGGCTGGCTGAAATTGCTGCCGTGCCCCCAGTAGTTCTGGTGATTGTCGTTGAACTCCTCGCCGTGATCGGTGGTGATCACCACGATAGTGTTGTCGTCCAGCCCCTGCTGCCTGAGCTTCTCCAGCACCTCGTTAATCAGGCTGTCGTCGTACAGCAGCACGTTGCGGTAGCGGTTGTGGTACGGCGTCGGGTCAAAATCATTGTCCAGCATGATGTGGTCAACCCGCTCCCAGTAGGGGCGGAACGGCGTCGGCATGGTATCCGGATGCAAATCGTAGCCGTGTACCGCATCGTAGAACAGGAAACCGAAGAACGGCCGTGCGCTGTCCCGGGTATCGAGGAACTGCTTGAAGTCATCGGTTATCCGGCGGTCGCGCGCCGCCTGATCGTCGCCCGGGGTTTTGATCTGCAGATTATCAATGCCGGAAAATACCGTGCGGTCAAACGGCGGATGATCCAGCGCCGCGGAGCCGTGGATTGAGAACTGATAGCGATAGTCGGCCAGCAGCTGCATCATCGCCGGCCGGCGGCCGCTGCTTTTGGCGGCGGTGAAGTAGGTGGCCGGAATACTGTAGAACAGGCTGAAAATTCCCGCCTGGGTGGAGTTACCGCCGCTCTCGTGCTGGGTAAAGCGCAGGGACTGGCTGGCGAAGTCGTTGATGTGCGGCGCGGCGGCGGGATTATTGGCATCGTCAAAGCGCAGGGCGTCGATCATCAGAAACAGGATATTCATCGGTTTCGCCGGCGGCGTGGCGGCGATGGGCGACAGCGGATAGTTAAAATGCCCATCCGGAATGTGGTCGAGCCTGCTGGCACGGCGGCGCTCCGCCTCAACCTTTGCGGCATCCACCAGGCCCCAGCGGATCAGGGTGTCCTTGGCGGTCAGCGGATAGTACAGCGGGAAGGTGTCGGTATAGTTGGGAATAACCCGGTGGTAGTTCGCATCTTCCCAGGCGTGGATCCCCTGGCTGCCGGCAAGGGCCAGCAGAATAATCGCGTATCCCCGGCGCACGTAGCGAGAGACGAACTGCGGGCGGGCGGCGAGCCAGCCGAACAGGACCAGCAGCGCGGCCAGCAGGCCAGAAATGCCAATGGCAATAAGCCAGGTGACCCAGGAGAAATCAATGGTATCCCCGCCGGCAAAGAATAGCGTGAACACAAAACCGTTGAGATGGAAGCGGAACTGCTCAAATACCTGGGTATCTACCGACAGCAGTACAGCGATAACCAGCCCGGCTGCGATACACAGTCCGCGAAAAAGCAGTCCGGGCAGAAGCGTGAGCGGCAGCGTTACCAGCATGCTGGCAATAGCAAACAGCCCGAACCAGCCAATCTGGGTCAGCACCAGATAGAGGGCAGCCAGGTGATTACCGGGCGGGATTTTCAGCCAGGGCCAGTAAATAAGGCCGATGAGCATAAACAGAATGCCGGACAGCAGCCAGAAGCGCAGCGTCCAGCGCTGGCTGGCCCGCACGCGGACCATAAAAGGAGAATTCCACATAGTCTTTATAGTATCTAGAGTGAGAACGAATGACGCCGCAGGTAATAACGTCCCGCAATTCTACCCGCACAAAACCAAAAGGTGAGTAGTGAGCCGTGCTTGATAGTTTGGAATAAGATTCGGTAACCCGAATTATTTAGGGTATACGCCTTTTCATTTATCTGTCGTGTAAAAGCGTGTCGTAATATTTCAAATTAATACAACAGAGCGCGACGCATTAAAAAAGGGCGGTAAGTCCGCCCTTGAATATCGTTATTAGTCCGCGCGGCCCATATAGCGCTTCTCTTCGATATGGATGCGGATTTTCTCGCCCGGGCTCAGGTATTCCGGCACCTGCACTACCAGGCCGGTATTCAGCGTGGCCGGCTTGTTGCGCGCGGAGGCGGAAGCACCTTTAATGCCCGGTGCGGTGTCGACAATTTCCAGATCTACCGTCTGCGGCAGCTCCAGGGCCAGCAGCTGGCCGTCCCACAGCAGCACCTGCATATCCGGCATGCCGCCTTCCGGAATAAACTGCAGCTCTTCTTCGATCTGCTCTTTATTAAAGGTGTACGGGGTATAGTCCTCTTTATCCATAAAGACGTACTCGTTGCCGTCAATATAGGAGAAGTCAACGAAGCGGCGGTTGAGGGTCACGGTATCGACGATATCGTCGCCTTTGAAACGCTCTTCAACTTTCAGGCCGGTGCGCACGTCGGAAAAACGCATCTTGTACAGCGTCGCCGCGCCGCGGGCGCTGGGTGACTGAATATCAATATCTTTCACAATCAGCAGTTTGCCGTTGTAATTCAGCACCATACCTTTTTTGATTTCATTCGCTCTTGGCATTGCGGTAATCCTGTTTAATTGCTGTCTAAAAATATCGCGTCAAAGTACCCGCGCCGCGCGTTTCAGGCAAGTCCTATTCGCGGGTTTTGCTAAAACGAACCGCCCGTTTTGCGCCTGCCGAAAGGGCCGCGCTGTTTTATTGCCCGGATGGCGTCGAACTGCGCCTGCGGTGCTGTTACACTGCGGTTAAATTTATTTTAGCGTTTGTGAGAGGTCCTGATGGAGTGTCGTAGCGATTGCGGGGCCTGCTGTATTGCGCCTTCCATATCCAGCCCCATACCGGGCATGCCCAACGGCAAGCCCGCCAACGTGCGCTGCGTCCAGCTGTCGGACGATAACCTGTGCATGATTTTCGGCTCCAGCCTGCGCCCGAAAGTCTGCGCCAGCCTCAAACCCTCTTCGGAGATGTGCCAGAGCAGCCGCGGTGAAGCGCTGGCCTGGCTTATCAATCTGGAACAGATGACCGCTTAAAGGAGCCTGTATGTCCATAACGCTTCAGGAACGCGCCACCGGTGCGCTGGCCGGTCTGGCGCTGGGAGACGCGCTGGGCACCACCCTGGAATTTCAGGCCCGTCCGGCGCGGCCGGTGATTACCGATATGGTGGGCGGAGGGCCGTTTCACCTTCAGCCGGGCCAGTGGACCGACGACACCTCGATGATGCTTTGCCTTGCCGATAGCCTGATCGAAAACGGCGGCAGCGATCCCGCCGATCAGATGCGTCGCTACATTAACTGGCGCGACCGGGGCCACAACTCCTGCACCGGGACTTGCTTTGATATCGGCAATACGGTCGCGCGGGCGCTGCGCGTCTTTGAACAGACCGGCAACGGGCTGGCAGGCAGCACGTCAGAGAGCAGCGCCGGCAACGGTAGCCTGATGCGCGTCGCCCCGGTAGCTCTCCTGGCGCACGGTGCCGGGCTGCCGTACGCGATGGCGCTTGCCGCCGAAAGCAGCGCAACCACGCACGCCGAGCGGCGCTGTATCGACGCCTGCCAGTACATGACCTTTCTTATTTACACCCTGCTCAACGCCAGCGGGCAGCCGGAAAAATCAGCCCTGCTTGCCGACGACGCGCCGGGGCTGGGTCAGTATCTGGCGGCAATGCACCCTGATACCCGACGCATCATTAGCGGAAGCTACCGCCACAAAACGCGGGATGAGATCAGCAGCTCGGGCTACGTCCTCAGCTCCCTGGAGGCGGCCCTGTGGTGCTTCTGGCACAGCGGCACCTTTGCCGAGGGCGCGCTACTGGCCGCCAATCTGGGCGACGATGCCGATACTATTGCGGCCATTTATGGTCAGCTCGCCGGCGCGTGGTACGGCTACCCGGCGCTGCCCGAATCCTGGCTGGCGCGCCTTGCCTGGAAAGATGAAATCTCCCACCGCGCGCTGCTGCTGCTCGCAAGACAGAATAGCGCCGCGCTGCACGCGTTTATCCGCGACTGCCGCGCGGTAGAGGATCTGAGCCTGGCGTTTGGGCCCTACTCAGAACGGCACGGGCTGATGATGCCAGGCTTTAACTGGCCCGACTGGATAGCCGAGCGGCGCTCCCTGCTTGAACCTGCGCAAATCGCACAGGCGTCGGTGGCCGAGTGTCTGAGCCTTATCACCGCCATTAACCGCGGGGAGCGTTTCAACGCAGGTCTGCGCGTGGACTGTGCGCAAAACGGTGTACTGCAGGCTATCGTCGATCGCCTTGCGGCGCTGAGCGGCTATGCAGAGTAGGCGGCTGGCCTTTATCGGCGACGTTCACGGCCGTCATGAAAAGCTGAACCGCCTGCTGACGGTGCTGGACGCGCGCGAGCCGGGGATTTTCTACGTGTTTATGGGCGATCTTATCGATAATAAACCCGATCCCGCGCTCAACCAGCTGAAGGTGCTGACGCGGGTGAAGGCGCTGGTAGACGCCGGTCGGGCGCTGTGCCTGATGGGCAACCACGAGCTTAACGCTGTCGGCTGGGCCCTGGGCCACCCGCGCAGCGGGGAACCGCTGCGGGCGCACAGCAGCAATAACCGCAAGCAGCACGGCGCGTTTTTAGCGGAGGTAGGGGAGGGATCGGCGGCGCATCAGCAGTGGCTGGCGTGGTTCAGGCAGCGGCCGCTGTATGCTGATTTCGGCGATATTCGCGCCGTTCACGCCTGCTGGGACCCGCAGGCGCTGGAAATACTCGCCCCGGCCCTCAACCCGGATCGCAGCCTGCTGGAGAACCGCTGGCAGGATGCGTTTAATCCGCACGATCCGCTGAATCACGCCGTGGACACGCTGCTCAAGGGGCCGGAACTGCCCCTGCCCGACGGCTACACCTTCACCGACAAAACCGGTCACCTGCGGCGCAACATCCGCGTGCGCTGGTGGCTTCAGCAAGCGCACAGCTATCGCCAGCTGGCGCAGGTGCCGCCTGCTGCCGAGGAGGCGATACCGGATCTCCCGCTGCCGGAGAGGGTGACGTTCACGCCGCCGCCGGTAACGGTAGTGATAGGCCACTACACTCTGAGCGGCGCGCCCCGGGCGCTCGCCGAAAAGGTGATTTGCGTGGACTATAACGCCGCCAAAGGCGACTTCCCGCTGGTGGCCTGGTGCCGGGACGCCGCGGGCCGGGGCTATTTTATCGACTCAAATGCCTGACACCGCGTCTGCTACACGTCCTTAATGCGCGCCAGCGCGGCTATGGTAAACACGCACATTCCCAGCGCAATCCAGAACACCGCGTGGTAGCTCCAGATTTCCGCCACTATCCCCGCCAGCGATCCGGCAATAATCCAGCCCACCCGGGTGGTGTTGCTGTACAGCGTGGTGGCCGCTCCGGCCTGGCCGGGCATCAGATCCTGAAAATAGAGCATACCGATCCCGGCAAGAATACCGATATAAACCGCATTCAGCAGCTGCATCGCCAGCAGCAGCGCCGGGGAGTGCACGGTGAGCATGCCGACATAAAACAGCAGCCCGGCCACCGCCGCCAGCCGCATCAGGAAGCGTTTTCCAAAGCGTTTGGCGTAGTAGCCGGCAATCAGCATAGTAGGGATTTCCAGCCCCGCAGCGGTACCCATCATCAGCCCGGCCAGTTTTTCGGGCAGGTGCAGCTCTTCAATAATAAACAGCGGCATGTTGATGATATACAGGCTGTTAGTTCCCCACATCAGCGTGCAGATGGTAAACAGCAGCAGGGCATCGCGGCGGTTGGTTCTCGGCGCTTCAATGTGGCTGCCCGCCGCTGGCTTTATTTTGCGCATGCTCGGCAGCAGCAGCCAGACGATGATCCCGCAGATGATATAGGCAACCGCAGCGCTGAGATACATGGTGGGGAAGCCGAAGCCCATCGCCAGCGCGTAGGCCAGCGGCGGGCCGACCACCCACGCCAGCGAGACCTGCGCGCGCAGAATTGAGCTGAACATCACCGCTTCGCGGCCTGTTTTGTCGGCGTGCTCCCGGGCGAGGGCGAACATCTGCGGGTTTGAGGTGGAGCCGAAGCTGCTGAGGAACACGCCGATAAACAGCAGAATAAAATAGTTGCGGTTCCAGGCGAACAGCACGCTCGCCGCCGCGCCCAGCAGGCAGCAGAACACGATAAGCCGCTTGCGGTCGCCCTGGCGATCCGAACGTCCGGCGAGAAACTGGCTCACCAGAATGCCGATAACCGCGCTGCCGGTGAAAAAGAAGCCCACCATCGCCGGGCGGACGTGAACTTCGTTGGTAAGAAACAGGCTCAGGGTCGGCGTCTGCAGCGCCCCGGCAATGCCGGTTAAAAAAGCGACGATAAGAAACGCTGATGAGGTAAGGTCAAAGCCGCGACGCGGGGATACAGCGGTAGAGTTGGACATAGGGAATATCAGTCAGGCGAAAAGACCGGCAAGTTTACGCGCGCGCAGGTAAAAGCGGTAGCGGGAAAGGCCCATTTTGTGCGTAAAATCAAACCGCCATTTCATTTTTATAAGGCAGCTGAAGCCTGCTGACGGAGCCCATTAAGGCGCTTAAAACGCCCCCTTCATGTTGCTAATCTGCTATCAAAATGTGGAGTACCTCTAACTTCTGCAATCCAAAAAACAACTTTGCTTGCAGAGTGTACAACTCTGACACACACTCCTTGAAACGTTTCAGCGTCATCGGTCTTGCTTCCTGAAACCGGATGGCGCATTTTTTCTCATACAGGCTGAAACGATTCAATTTCGGCGAGAGAGGAGAACCATGTTCCAGCTATCAGTTCAGGATATCCACCCCGGCCAGCAGGTCGGCAGCAAAGAAGAGGCCATCCGCCAGATCGCGTCAGCGCTGGTCAGCGCCGGCAACGTGGCAGACGGCTACGTTAACGGCATGCTGGCCCGGGAAGGCCAGACCTCGACCTTCCTCGGCAACGGCATCGCTATTCCTCACGGCACCACCGACACCCGCGACCAGGTGCTGAAAACCGGCGTGCAGGTCTACCAGTTCCCGCAGGGCGTAACCTGGGGCGAAGGGCAGATCGCCTATGTCGCCATCGGCATTGCCGCCAGCTCCGACGAACATCTGGGGCTGCTGCGCCAGCTCACCCACGTACTGAGCGACGACAGCGTGGCTGAACAGCTTAAAACTGCGACCACCGCAGAAGAGCTGCGGGCGCTGCTGATGGGCGAAAAGCAGAGCGACGCGCTGAAGCTTGATAACGACACGCTGACCCTCGACGTCAGCGCGCGGGATCTGGTCACGCTGCAGGCCCTCAACGCCGGGCGCCTGAAAGAGGCCGGCGCCGTTAGCGCCGCCTTTGTCGCCGCCGCCATCAGCGAACAGCCGCTGAACCTGGGGCAGGGCATCTGGCTGAACGACTGTGCGGAAGGCAATCTGAAAAGTGCCGTTGCCGTCAGCCGCGCCGCCGCGCCATTTAGCATTGACGACCAGCCGGTTTCGCTGCTGATTACCGTCGCCATGGCCGATGACCAGCCGGTTGCAGTGCTGAATCGCCTGAGCGCTCTGCTGCTCGACAACAAAGCTGAACGCCTGCTGAACGCCGATGCGCCAACGCTGCTGGCGCTGCTCACCAGCGACGACGCGCCGGCAGACGATCTGCTCAGCGCCGAATACGTCATCCGCAACGAGCACGGCCTGCACGCCCGCCCGGGCACCATGCTGGTCAACACCATTAAACAATTTAACAGCGACGTCACCGTCACCAATCTCGACGGCAGCGGTAAACCGGCTAACGGCCGCAGCCTGATGAAAGTGGTTGCGCTGGGGGTTAAAAAAGGCCATCGCCTGCGCTTTACCGCGCAGGGTGACGATGCGCAGCAGGCGCTGGACGCCATCGGCGAAGCTATCGCCTCGGGCCTCGGGGAGGGCGCGTAATGAGCAGAAGAGTGGCAACAATCACCTTGAATCCGGCCTACGATCTGGTGGGGTTCACCCCGGAAGTCGAGCGCGGGGAAGTTAACCTGGTGCGCACCACCGGCCTGCACGCGGCGGGTAAAGGCATCAACGTGGCGAAAGTGCTTAAAGACCTCGGTATTGACGTCACCGTGGGCGGCTTTCTCGGCAAGGATAACCAGGACGGTTTTCAGCAGCTGTTCAGCGAGCTGGGCATCGCCAACCGCTTTCAGGTCGTGCAGGGCCGCACCCGCATCAACGTCAAGCTGACCGAGAAAGACGGCGAAGTGACCGATTTTAACTTCTCCGGCTTTGACGTGACCGGCGCAGATTGGGAGCGCTTTGTGAGTGATTCTCTGAGCTGGCTCGGCCAGTTCGATATGGTTTGCGTCAGCGGCAGCCTGCCGGCGGGGGTTTCTCCGGAAGCCTTCACTGACTGGATGACCCGCCTGCGCAGCCAGTGCCCGTGCATTATTTTCGACAGCAGCCGCGAGGCGCTGGTCGCCGGGCTCAAAGCGTCGCCGTGGCTGGTCAAACCTAACCGCCGCGAGCTGGAGATTTGGGCCGGGCGCAAGCTGCCGGAAATGAAAGACGTTATCGATGCTGCCCACCAGCTGCGCGAGCAGGGCATCGCCCACGTGGTGATTTCCCTCGGCGCGGAAGGTGCGCTGTGGGTGAACGCTTCCGGGGAATGGATCGCCAAACCGCCAGCGATGGAAGTGGTCAGCACCGTGGGCGCGGGGGACTCTATGGTTGGCGGCCTGATTTACGGCCTGCTGATGCGCGAGTCCAGCGAGCATACGCTGCGTCTTGCTACAGCCGTTGCCGCCCTGGCAGTAAGTCAGAGCAACGTCGGCATTACCGATCGTACCCAGTTAGCCGCGATGATGGCGCGCGTTGACCTGAAACCCTTTAATTAACAGCAGGAGAGCGATAATGAAAACGCTGCTGATTATCGATGCCGGCCTCGGACAGGCCCGCGCCTACATGGCGAAGACGCTGCTTAGCGCAGCGGCGGCAAAATCACAACTTGAGATAGTCGACAACCCCAACGACGCCGAGCTGGCTATCGTGCTGGGTTCCGCCCTCCCGGCGGACAGCGCGCTGACCGGCAAGCAGGCGTACCTCGGCGATATTAACCGCGCCGTCGCGCATCCGGAGCTGTTCCTGAGCGAGGCCAAAGCGCACGCTGCGCCGTATCAGGCGCCGGTAACCGCCGCTGCTGCACCGGCGAAGGCTGCCGGGCCGAAGCGCATCGTTGCCGTCACCGCCTGCCCGACCGGCGTGGCGCACACCTTTATGGCTGCTGAAGCCATCGAAACCGAAGCCAAAAAGCGCGGCTGGTGGGTCAAAGTGGAAACCCGCGGCTCCGTCGGTGCCGGTAATGCCATCACCCCCGAAGAAGTGGCCGAGGCCGACCTGGTCATCGTTGCGGCAGACATCGAAGTGGACCTGGCGAAGTTCGCCGGCAAGCCGATGTATCGCACTACCACCGGGCTGGCGCTGAAGAAAACGGCGCAGGAGCTTGATAAGGCGCAGGCCGAAGCGAAGCCCTACCAGCCGTCGGGCAACAGCCAGGCGGCAAACAAAGAGCAGAAAAAAGAGGGCGCGGGCGCCTATCGCCACCTGCTGACCGGCGTCTCCTATATGCTGCCGATGGTAGTGGCGGGTGGCCTGTGCATCGCGCTCTCCTTCGCCTTTGGTATCACCGCCTTTAAAGAAGAGGGCACGCTGGCTGCGGCGCTGATGCAGATCGGCGGCGGCACCGCCTTTGCGCTGATGGTACCGGTGCTGGCGGGCTATATCGCCTTCTCCATCGCTGACCGTCCCGGCCTGACGCCGGGCCTGATTGGCGGCATGCTGGCCGCCAGCACCGGCGCCGGATTTATCGGCGGGATTATTGCCGGTTTCCTCGCAGGCTACGTGGCGAAGCTTATCAGCAGCAAGCTGAAGCTGCCGCCGAGCATGGAGGCGCTGAAGCCTATCCTGATCATTCCGCTGCTCTCCAGCCTGGTCGTCGGTCTGGCGATGATCTACGTGATCGGCAAGCCGGTTGCCGGGATCCTCGAGTGGCTGACCCACTGGCTGCAAACCATGGGCACGGCTAACGCCGTTCTGCTGGGCGCAATTCTCGGCGGGATGATGTGTACCGACATGGGCGGTCCGGTAAACAAAGCGGCTTATGCCTTCGGGGTTGGCCTGCTCAGTACCCAGACTTACGCACCGATGGCCGCCATTATGGCCGCCGGTATGGTGCCGCCGCTGGCGCTGGGTCTGGCCACCTTTGTTGCACGCCGCAAGTTTGACAAGGCGCAGCAGGAGGGGGGTAAAGCCGCGCTGGTACTCGGCCTGTGCTTTATTACCGAAGGGGCCATTCCGTTTGCCGCCCGCGATCCGATGCGCGTTCTGCCGTGCTGCATCGTCGGCGGGGCGGTGACCGGCGCTATCTCCATGGCGGTAGGCGCGAAGCTGATGGCGCCCCACGGCGGTCTGTTCGTACTGCTGATCCCGGGAGCAATCACGCCGGTGCTGGGCTACCTGCTGGCAATCGTCGCCGGTACGCTGGTGGCGGGCCTCTCTTACGCGGTGCTCAAGCGCCCGGAAGCGGCGGCGGCAGCAAAAGCAGCCTGATAACATCTTTATCCATTAAGGGCAGCGCGAGCTGCCCTTTTTTATTGCCATTTTTCCGCCACTTACCCCAGTTTGCGACTTTAGTAATTAAAGTAAAGTTAATCACTTTCTAACAATATGTTAAATTTTGCATGATTTTTTTAACGTTCATCTGCAAAAACACTCACGTGGTACGGAAATGATCCAGACTAAAAAACTCGCGTCCGCGCTTTCGCTGGCCGCGCTCCTCGTCTCATCCGCGGTTTATGCGCAGGCCCCGGCTGAAAAAACTGACGTGCTGCTGATTGGCGGCGGCGTCATGAGCGCATCCCTGGGCGCCTGGCTGCAGGAGCTGCAGCCAGGGTGGAAGCAGCTGATGGTCGAGCGGCTCGACAACGTGGCGCTCGAATCGTCTAACGGCTGGAACAATGCCGGCACCGGGCACTCGGCGAACATGGAGCTGAACTACACCCCGGAGCGCGAAGACGGCTCCATCGACGTCAGCAAAGCGCTGGCGATCAACGAATCGTTTATGATTTCCCGCCAGTTCTGGACCGCCCAGGTGCAGCGGGGCGTGCTCCACGATCCGCACTCCTTTATCAACTCCACACCGCACATGAGCTTCGTCTGGGGCGATAAAAACGTCGAGTACCTGACCAAACGCTACGAGGCCCTGCAGAAAACCACGCTGTTCCAGGGAATGAAGTTCTCTACCGATCACCAGCAGATCCAGCAGTGGGCGCCGCTGGTGATGGAAGGCCGCGATCCGCAGCAGAAAGTGGCCGCCACCTGGACACCGGTGGGCACCGACGTTAACTACGGCGAAATAACCCGCCAGCTGATTGGCAGCCTGAAAAAAGATCCTAACTTCAAACTGGAAACCTCCACTGAAGTGACCGAGTTCAAGCGCAACGACGACAACTCCTGGCACGTTACCGTGAAGGATGTGAAAAGCGGCGAAGCGCGGGCCATTGACGCGAAGTACGTGTTTATCGGCGCCGGCGGCGCGGCCATCAAGCTGCTGCAGAAAACCGGGATTCCGGAAGGGGAAAACTACGCGGGCTTCCCGGTGGGCGGCTCCTTCCTGATGACTGAGAACCCGGAGATAGCCAACCGCCACCTCGAGAAGGTGTACGGCCAGGCTTCCGTGGGCGCGCCGCCGATGTCGGTGCCGCACCTCGACTCCCGCTATCTTGACGGCAAGCGGGTAGTGCTGTTCGGGCCATTTGCCACCTTCTCCACCAAATTCCTTAAGGAAGGCTCGCTGTTCGACCTGCTGAGCGCCACCACGGTGCACAACGTTATTCCGATGATGGACGTCGGGCTGGATAACTTCGACCTGGTGAAATACCTGATTGGTCAGGTGATGCTCAGCGATGACGACCGCTTCGCGGCGCTGAAGGAGTACTACCCGAATGCCCGCAAAGAGGACTGGACGCTGATTCAGGCCGGGCAGCGGGTGCAGATCATCAAAAAAGATCCCGAGAAGGGCGGGGTGCTGAAGCTGGGGACTGAAATCGTCACCGACCAGCAGAAAACCCTGGCCGCGCTGCTGGGCGCCTCACCGGGCGCCTCTACCGCCGCGCCGATCACCCTGAACGTGATGAAAGCGCTGTTCCCGCAGCAGTTTGCGTCACCGGAGTGGCAGGCGAAAATCAAGGCCATTATCCCGAGCTTTGGCCAGCAGCTTAACGGCAACGCGGCGCTGACCCAGCAGGTCTGGGACTCCACTGCGGAAGCGTTGCAGCTGACCAAACCGCCGGTTATCCAGATGGAACAGCCGCAGGCGCAGGCCGCGCAGGATGCTCCGCGCGCCGATGCGGCGAAGCAGGATATGGCGCTGTAGAAACAGAAAGCCAGCCGGCGTAGTTACGCCGGCAGAGGACAGCCTGTTTGCTCTGGTGCCATCGCCCGGGCCAGCCGCTCAACGGCTGGCCCGTTTTTAATGACATACCCCGCGCTGGACTTTTCCAGTAATCCGTCATCGCAGAACTGTGCAAAAACAAACAGCAGATGCCGGTAGGAGACGCCCATATATTCCGCCACCTGAGTGTGTTTTTCTCGATACACGTTGTTGTGTTGGGTCAGCAAAATAAACGCGGCCAGTCGGTTTGCCAGGGGAAACGACTGGTTTTGGGTGAGCGAAACGATGTTGCGATAATTCTTCTGGCTGAGAGTAACGCACAGCAGGCGCAGGAAAACGGCATCGTCCAGCAGTGACGTTCGACACTGCTTAACCGGCAGCGCCAGACACCAGCAGTCCTCTATGGCCTGTACCGCCCGCGGTTCATGACTGGCGTTCACCAATTCAATTTCCCCGATAAAGCAGGGCGCGCGGAAAAAATCGATCAGCGATACTCGCCCGTTCGGCAGGGTTGCATACAGTTTGGCCCTGCCGCGGGCGAGCCAGAAAAGATATACCGGACACTCTGCGGGCCGAACAATAAACTCTCCTGCGGCGATGTGCACCAGCCGCGCCTCGGCCAGCCTGTCCCGGCTGAACTGCTGCCGATAACCGGTCTCCTTCGCCAGTGTGGACTTGAGCTGGTCATTATAAATTTCTTTCATACCCTCTCTCACAGTGAGATTTCTCATATTTGGTACGCCCCGGCCGCTGCTACTGTCCAGCTTGTACCCTGACTTAATTCTCTTTTAAGCCACTAAAAATAACGTAACAGCGAACAGAGGAATCTCGACATGGAAAAGAGGAAAATTATTCTTGATTGCGATCCGGGCCACGATGATGCCATTGCCATCATGATGGCGGCGCGGCATCCGGCTATCGATCTGCTGGGCATTACGATTGTTGCCGGGAACCAGACGCTGGACAAAACGCTGGTGAACGGGCTTAACGTCTGTCAAAAGCTGGATATCAATGTACCCGTACACGGTGGTATGCCGCGGCCCCTGGTGCGTCAGCAAATTGTTGCAGATAACATTCACGGTGAATCCGGCCTCGACGGCCCGGTATTTGCGCCCCTTACGCGCAAGGCCGAAAGCACCCACGCGGTGAAATTCATCATTGATACCCTGATGGCCAGCGAGGGCGACATTACGCTGGTGCCTGTTGGCCCGCTGACCAACATTGCGGTGGCAATGCGCATGCAGCCCGCCATTGTGCCGAAAATTCGTGAAATTGTGCTGATGGGCGGCGCCTACGGCACCGGCAACTTTACCCCTTCTGCCGAGTTTAATATTTTCGCCGATCCTGAAGCGGCGAAGGTGGTGTTCACCTCAGGTGCGCCGCTGGTCATGATGGGGCTCGACTTAACTAACCAAACGGTTTGTACCGCGGATGTGATTGCCCGAATGCGCGAGGCCGGCGGCCCGGCTGGGGAACTGTTCAGCGATATTATGAGCTTCACGCTAAAAACCCAGTTTGAAAACTACGGCCTCGCAGGCGGCCCGGTTCATGATGCCACCTGTATCGGCTATCTTATTAATCCAAAAGGGATCGTTACCAAAGAGATGTACGTCGAAATCGACGTGAACAGCGGCCCGTGCTACGGGCGCACCGTATGCGACGAACTGGGCGTCCTCGGTCAACCCGCCAATGCCAAAGTCGGGATCGGGATTGATACCGCCTGGTTCTGGGATCTGGTTGAAGAGTGCGTACGCAAGTACCACTGATTCACTCATCTCTAATGCGGGCCTCAGCGCCCGCATTTTTTATAACGGGCAGGGAATACCGTTTCCCGATACCTGTTCCTCTGGCATGGCGAGATAATCATTATGGATATAATGAGAAGCATTCTTGGTATGGCGGTACTGCTGGCGATAGCTTTTTTGCTGTCGGCAAATAAAAAAGGCATTCATCTGCGCACCGTGGGCGCGGCGTTTATATTACAAATTGTCATTGGCGGCATGATGCTCTATTTCCCGCCCGGGAAATGGCTGGCGGAGCAGGCGGCGCTCGGCGTACATAAAGTGATGACCTACAGCGATGCGGGCAGCGAATTTGTGTTCGGCGCGCTGGTGGGGGATAAAATGGATGCGGTGTTTGACGGTGCCGGATTTATTTTTGCCTTCCGCGTGCTTCCGGCCATTATTTTTATGACCGCGCTGGTGAGCCTGCTTTATTACATCGGCATTATGGGCGTTTTAATACGTGCCCTGGGCGGTATTTTCCAGCGCGCGCTGAATATCAGCAAGATTGAATCTTTTGTGGCAGTAACCACGATTTTCCTTGGTCAAAATGAGATCCCGGCGCTGCTGAAGCCTTTTCTTGGTCGACTCAACCGCAACGAGCTGTTTACCGCCATTTGCAGCGGCATGGCGGCGGTCGCGGGTTCCACCATGATTGGCTACGCGGCTCTCGGCGTACCGATTGACTACCTGCTGGCCGCTTCGCTGATGGCTATTCCCGGCGGGATTCTCTTTGCCCGCATGCTGAGTCCGGCAACCGAACCGACGCAGGTGACATTCGACAATCTCTCATTTACTGAAACGCCGCCGAAAAGCGTCGTGGAGGCGACGGCTTCCGGCGCGATGGCCGGACTCAAAATTGCCGTGGGGGTTGCTACTGTGGTGATGGCGTTTGTGGCGATCATTGCCATGATCAACGGCATCATCGGCGGCGTTGGCGGACTGTTTGGCTACGGCGAGGCCTCGCTGCAGGGTATTTTTGGCGTACTGCTCTCGCCGCTGGCGTGGATAATGGGCGTTGACTGGGCAGACGCGTCACTGGCGGGAAGCCTGATTGGTCAGAAACTGGCGATTAATGAGTTTGTGGCCTATCTCAATTTTTCCCCGTGGCTGCATGGGGCGCAGACGCTCGATGTTAAAACCACGGCCATTATTTCGTTCGCGCTGTGCGGTTTTGCCAATATCGGGTCGATTGGCGTGGTTGTCGGCGGATTTTCGGCGATAGCGCCGCACCGCACGCCGGAAATTGCTCAGCTGGGCGTTCGGGCGCTTATTGCGGCAACGCTTTCTAATTTGATGAGTGCCACCATCGCGGGATTCTTTATCGGCCTGTAATACAAAACAGCACCGCGCGCGGTGCTGTTTTTTTATTCGTTACGCTACCGCGTCTTCCGTCTGCTGTGCCTTCAGCCAGGCTATCTCTTCCGCCCAGATATCCGGGTTGGTGGTTTCCAGAATCAGCGGAATGCCGTCAAAGCGGCTGTCGCGCATGATCCAGCGAAACGCGTCGTGGCCGATATTGCCCTCGCCGAGGCTGTTGTGGCGGTCAACCCGGCTGCCGAACGCGCTTTTCGCATCGTTTAAGTGCATGCCGCGCAGGTAGTTGAAGCCGACGATCCGTTCAAAGTCGGCGAAAGTTTTTTCGCAGGCCTCTTCGGTGCGCAGATCGTAGCCCGCGGCAAAGGCGTGGCAGGTATCAATACAGACGCCCACCCGGGATTTATCCTCAACGCCGTCAATGATGGCCGCCAGATGCTCGAACTCGAAGCCGAGGTTGCTGCCCTGGCCGGCGGTATTCTCAATCACCGCCGTCACCCCTTCGGTCTGCGCCAGCGCGATATTGATGGATTCGGCAATGCGCGCCAGGCACGCGTCTACCGGGATCTGCATCAGGTGGCTGCCCGGATGAAAGTTCAGCAGCGTCAGGCCGAGCTGCTGGCAGCGGGCCAGTTCGTCGATAAAGGCTTCGCGTGATTTCTCCAGCGCCTCTTCTACCGGATGCCCGAGGTTAATCAGGTAGCTGTCGTGGGGCAGGATCTGCTCCGGCCCGTAACCGTACTTTGCACAGGCGGCCTTAAATTCGCTAATCACCTCGTCGGTGAGCGGGCTCGCGCGCCACTGGCGCTGATTTTTGGTGAACAGGGCGAAAGCGGTCGCGCCAATTTCCGAGGCGCGAATGGCGGCGTTAGCCACGCCGCCGGAGGCGCTAACGTGCGCGCCGATATATTTCATGGGAACTCCTGTTAAACCTGCCAAAAAAACAGCGCCCATGATAGCGGGTTAACGGTGCCGGATTGTAGTGGTTTATGCCATCAGCGCGTGAACCGCCAGATTGATGGCGCCGCCGCCGACAATCAGCCAGACGAACAGCAGCAGCGCCATCAGCAGCGGTTTCGCCCCGGCTTTTTTCAGCGCGCTGGCGTGGGTTGTCAGGCCCAGCGCCGCCATCGCCATCGCCAGCAGCACCGTGTCCAGGGTCACCAGCCAGGCCACAGCCCGGGCGGGCAGCAGATGAAATGAGTTAAGCACTGCCACGCCGATAAATGCCAGCGCAAACCAGGGCACGGTGATTTTACTTTTTTCGCCTTTGCCCGCCGGCGCCAGCTGCCGTACCCGGGCGGCGAGGAACAGTAAAAACGGCGCCAGCATCATCACCCGCAGCATTTTAGCGATCACCGCGGCGTTCTCGGCGTCCGGGCCCACCGCGTGGCCGGCGGCCACCACCTGGGCAACTTCGTGCATCGTTGAGCCCATGTAAATGCCGTAGTTCTCCGGGCTGAACAGGGCGCTCAGCCACGGATAGATTGCCGGATAGAGGAAAATGGCGATGGTGCCAAAAATCACCACCGTCGCTACTGCCACAGTGACCTTGTCGGACTCGGCTTTGACCACCGGCTCGGTGGCAAGCACCGCCGCCGCGCCGCAGATGCTGCTGCCTGCGCCGATCAGCCAGCTGGTCTGCTTGTCCAGGCCAAACACCTTTTGTCCCAGCATGCAGGCGAGTAAAAAGGTGCTGGAAAGCGTCAGCACGTCAATGGCGATGCCGCTGGCGCCCACGTCGGCGATTTGCGAAAACGTCAGGCGAAAGCCGTACAGAATAATGCCGAGGCGCAGCAGGTGCTGTTTGGCGAACTGCACGCCGCCGCCGCAGGCGTTGCTAATCGCCGGATAAACGCTATTTCCCACCGCCATGCCCAGCAGGATGGCGAGGGTCAGGGCACTGAATCCCGCGTCGGCAACGGCGGGGATGCTGCCGGCCCCCAGGGCGATAGCGGTAATTACCGCGCTAAGAGCAATGCCCGGCGCGTAGCGGATAACCGGGCCAGGCGCGGCGCTGAATACGTGTTCTGTCATAACCTTCTCCTTTCTCTGGATTAAAGGTTACGGGGTGCTGGTTTAAAGGTAAAATTGATTATATATTTATAATCTATCTATATTACTGGTATGCAAGTTGCGGAGATCGCCATGCACATTACCCTGCGCCAGCTGGAAGTCTTTACCGAAGTGCTGAAATCCGGCTCCACCACTCAGGCCTCCCAGCGTCTCTCCCTGTCGCAGTCGGCGGTGAGCGCGGCATTAACCGATCTGGAAGGTCAGCTCGGCGTTCAGCTGTTTGACCGCGTCGGCAAGCGGCTGGTAGTTAACGAGCACGGCCGGCTGCTTTACCCGCGCGCGCTGGCCTGCCTGGAGCAGGCCGGCGATATCGAACAGCTTTTCCGGGAAGACAACGGCGCGCTGCGGGTGTATGCCAGCAGCACTATCGGCAACTATATTTTGCCGGAGATCATCGCCCGCTACCGCCGCGACTTTCCCGCGCTGCCGCTGGAGCTCAGCGTCGGCAACAGCCAGGACGTGATCAACGCCGTCGCCGATTTTCGCGTCGATATCGGCCTTATCGAAGGCCCGTGCCACACTGTCGAAATTGTTGCCGAGCCGTGGCTTGAGGATGAGCTGGTTGTCTTTGCCGCGCCGGGATCGCCGCTGCTCTCCCGGGAGATAACCCTGCCGCAGCTGGCGGCCGAGCCGTGGATCCTGCGCGAACGCGGCTCCGGCACCCGGGAGATTGTGGATTACCTGCTGCTGGCGCATCTGCCGAAGTTTCAGCTGATGATGGAGCTGGGCAATTCGGAAGCGATTAAGCACGCCGTGCGTCACGGCATGGGCATCAGCTGCCTCTCCCGGCGGGTGATTGCTGAACAGCTGGACAGCGGCACGCTGGTGGAGGTACCGGTGCCGCTGCCGCCGCTGGTGCGCACCCTGTGGCGCATTCACCACCGGCAAAAGCACATCTCCAACGCCCTGCAGCGCTTTCTGCGCTACTGCGACATTTAGGGGCACCGTCCTCAGGCACCTGCACCGCAATGGTCGCAGGCGCCGCGCTGTTTTTCCGATGAAACCTTCGCCGCCCGCGGCCTCTCCGCAAAACTCTCTTTTGGCACAGCCTTTGCAACGTTCGTTGCATTAACGGTGCTTAAGAATTTTTTGTTTCACATACGGAGTCTGCAATGAAGAGAGTATTGACCGCGATCGCTGCCGCAGCGCTGCTGGTACAGGCCGGAGTCGCCCAGGCTGACCAGCTGCAGGATATTAAGCAGCGGGGCGTGCTGCGGGTGGCGGTTCCTCAGGATTTTCCCCCCTTTGGTTCCGTTGGCACCGACCTGCAACCGCAGGGTTACGATATCGACATGGCGAACTATCTGGCGAAGTCGATGAAGTTAAAACTGCAGCTGGTGCCGGTAGCCAGCGCTAACCGCATCCCCTATCTGCAGACCAATAAGGTGGACGTGGTCATCTCCAGCCTCGGTAAAAATGCCGAGCGCGGGCGGGTAATTGACTTTAGCGACGCCTATGCGCCGTTCTTTCTCGGCGTGTTTGGCGCCAAAGCAGCTCAGCTGAGCGACGCCGCCCAGCTGGCGGGGCAGTCCATCGGCGTTACCCGAGGCGCGGTGGAGGATATGGTGCTCAGCGATACCGCACCGAAAGCGGCGCAGATCAAGCGCTATGAGGATAACAACACCACCATTTCAGCGTGGCTCTCCGGGCAGGTAACCTTTATCGCCACCGGCAACGTTGTCGCCGCGGCAATTGCCGAAAAAGATCCGCAGCAGGCGCCGGTGAGTAAATTCATGCTCAAGGATTCTCCCTGCTATATCGGCATGAAGAAGAATGAGCCGACCTTTAAAGCGGAGATCAACCGCGCGATTCAGCAGGCGAAAGCGGACGGGAGCCTGAATCGCTTCTCGGAAAAATGGATGAAGGCGCCGCTGCCGGCAAACCTGGGCAGCTGAGGATATTCCGATGACCACCACGCTGGATTTCGCCGCGCTGTGGCCCTTCTGGCCGACCCTGCTGGCGGGCCTGTGGACCACCATCACGCTGACTGCCGCCGCGACTGCGGGTGGCGTGTTGCTGGGCGTGCTCGGCGCGGCGCTGCGCAGCGGTAAAACCGGCATCGCCAGCCGCCTGTGGGGAGCCTACGTCGAGCTTATCCGCAACACGCCGTTTGTGGTGCAGCTGTTTTTTATCGTTTTCGGCCTGCCTTCCATTGGTCTCCGGCTCACGGCCGGAGAGGCCGCGCTGCTGGCGATGCTGATTAACCTCGGCGCCTACAGTACGGAAATTATTCGCGCGGGCATTCAGGCGGCGCCAAAAGGCCAGTGGGAAGCGGCGCGGGTGCTGGGCCTGAATAAAGTGCAGACCTTTGCCCGGGTGATCCTGCCTCCGGCCCTGCGCCGGGTTTATCCGGCGCTGGTGAGCCAGTGCATCATTGTGATGCTCGGTTCATCAGTGGTGTCGCAGGTGTCGTACGAGGAGCTGACGTTCTCGGCAAGCCTTATTCAGTCGCGCACCTTTCTCAGTTTTGAAGTCTATCTGGTGACCACGCTGCTGTATCTGGCCCTGTCGCTGGCCATGCGCCAGCTGCTGCTGGCGGCGGGGCGAAAATGGCTTAAAGGAGAGGGGGCATGAGCACGTTTACCGACTGGGATATTTTACGCAATTTGCTGCTGGCGGCGCGCTGGACGCTGCTGCTGTCGCTGATTGCCTTTACCTGCGGCACGCTGGTGACCCTGCCGCTGCTGGCGCTGCGCATCGCCCGCTGGCGCTGGCCGAAGCGGCTGATTAACGCCTACGTCGCGCTGTTTCAGGGAACGCCGCTGCTGATGCAGCTGTTTCTGGCCTTTTTCGGCGTCGCGCTTTTTGGCATCGACGTCAGCCCGTGGACGGCGGCAACCCTTGCGCTGACGCTGTTCACCAGCGCGTTTCTGCTCGACATCTGGTACGGCAGCATTCAGGCGCTGCCGAAAGGGCAGTGGGAGGCGTGCCGCTGTCTGGGCCTCAGTTTCGGGCAGACGCTGGTGCGGGTTATCGCACCCCAGGCGCTGCGCATTGCGATTGCGCCCACGGTGGGCTTTTCCGTTCAGGTAGTAAAAGGGACCGCGCTGGCCTCCATCATCGGCTTCGTCGAATTAACCAAGGCCGGCACCATGTTAAACAACGTCACCTTTGCGCCGTTTAAGGTGTTTGGGCTGGTGGCGCTGGGCTACTTCCTTATCTGTTTCCCGCTGTCCTGGTACAGCCGCTATCTGGAGAAAAAATTTCATGCCGCTCATCACCATTAACGAGGTGCAGAAATTCTACGGCGAAAACCACGTGCTGAAAGGCGTGAGCCTCGATATCGACATGGGGCAGGTGGTGTCGATCATCGGGCGCAGCGGCTCCGGCAAAAGTACCCTGCTGCGCTGCATGAACGGTCTTGAAGGCTATCAGGAGGGCAGCATCAAGCTTGGCGGCATGACCATCACCGACCGGGATTCCCAGGCCCGGGAGATTAGCCGCTCGGTGGGGATGGTCTTCCAGAGCTTTAATCTGTTCCCGCACATGACCGCGCTGGAGAATGTGATGCTGGCCCCGCGCCGGGTGCTGAAAATGGCCGAGCCGGCCTGCCGCGCGCTGGCGATTGAGATGCTGGAAAAAGTGGGGCTGGGAGAGCGGGTTGACTACTATCCCTCCAGCCTTTCCGGCGGCCAGCAGCAGCGGGTCGCCATCGCCAGAGCGCTGGCGATGAAGCCGAAAGTGCTGCTGTGCGATGAGATAACCTCGGCCCTCGATCCCGAGCTGGTGGGGGAGGTGCTGAAAGTCCTTGAGCAGCTGGCAAAAGAGGGCATGACGCTGATCCTCGTCACCCATGAAATGAATTTTGCCCGGGAGGTGGGCGACCGGGTGGTGTTTATGCACCAGGGCAAGGTCTGGGAGCACGGCGAGAGCAGCACCTTCTTTAGCGCCCCAAAAACCCCGGAGCTCAGGCAGTTTATCGCCTCGGTTCGCGGCCTCGGCTGATACGCTTACCGCCGCTTTCAATGCCCCTTTTTGGGGCATTTCTTTTTTTGTCTCCAGACAAAAGCCGCTATTTTTGCTTTACTAATGATTGTTGAACCTTCATGAAGGTCTCTAATAACCGCGCGATTCAATCAGATGGAATGCTTTCCGTCTGTTACAATCGCGCCTCATTTTTTTAGATGGACAGCATTTCTCACATGGTTTCAGAAACTAAAACCACAGAAGCGCCCGCGCTACGCCGCGCACTTAAGGCGCGCCACCTGACGATGATCGCCATTGGCGGCTCCATCGGTACAGGTCTTTTTGTTGCCTCCGGGGCAACGATTTCTCAGGCAGGTCCGGGCGGCGCGCTGCTCTCCTATATGCTGATCGGTCTGATGGTTTATTTCCTGATGACCAGCCTCGGCGAGCTTGCCGCCTTTATGCCGGTTTCCGGCTCGTTTGCCACTTACGGGCAGAACTATGTAGAAGAGGGTTTCGGCTTCGCGCTGGGCTGGAACTACTGGTACAACTGGGCGGTGACCATCGCCGTGGATCTGGTAGCCTCCCAGCTGGTGATGAGTTACTGGTTCCCGGACGCGCCGGGCTGGATCTGGAGTGCGATATTCCTCGGCATCATGTTCCTGCTGAACTGGATCTCGGTGAAGGGCTTTGGCGAAGCGGAGTACTGGTTCTCGCTGATTAAAGTCACCACGGTGATCATCTTTATCATTGTCGGCGTGATGATGATTGTCGGCATTTTCAAAGGTGCCCAGCCGGTGAGCTGGGGCAACTGGACTACCGGCGACGCGCCGTTTGCCGGCGGTTTTGCGGCAATGATCGGCGTAGCGATGATCGTCGGCTTCTCCTTCCAGGGCACCGAGCTTATCGGCATTGCCGCCGGCGAGTCTGAAGATCCGGAGAAGAACATCCCCCGCGCGGTGCGGCAGGTGTTCTGGCGCATTCTGCTGTTCTACGTATTCGCTATTCTGATTATCAGCCTGATCATTCCGTATACCGATCCGAGCCTGCTGCGCAACGACGTCAAAGATATCTCCGTCAGCCCGTTTACGCTGGTGTTCCAGCATGCCGGCCTGCTGTCGGCGGCGGCGGTAATGAACGCAGTTATCCTGACCGCGGTGCTGTCGGCGGGGAACTCCGGGATGTATGCCTCCACCCGCATGCTGTACACCCTGGCCTGCGAAGGTAAAGCGCCGCGCATTTTTGCGAAGCTCTCCCGCGGCGGCGTGCCGCGCAACGCGCTGTACGCCACCACCGTGGTGGCGGCACTGTGCTTCCTGACCTCGATGTTCGGCAACCAGACCGTGTACCTGTGGCTGCTGAATACCTCCGGGATGACCGGCTTTATCGCCTGGCTGGGGATTGCGGTGAGCCACTACCGCTTCCGCCGCGGCTACGTGGCGCAGGGCTACGATCTTAACGATCTGCCTTACCGCTCCGGCTTCTTCCCGCTCGGGCCGATTTTCGCCTTCGTGCTGTGCCTGATTATCACCCTGGGCCAGAACTATGACGCCTTCCTCAAGGACACCATCGACTGGGGCGGCGTGGCGGCAACCTATATCGGCATTCCGCTGTTCCTGGTTATCTGGTTTGGCTATAAGCTGGCGAAGGGTACGCACTTTGTGCGCTACTCCGAAATGGTGTTTCCGGGACGTTTTAAAAAGCAGTAACGATTCCTGTTAAGCCATTGCTAAAAAGGCCGACCGCATTTGCGGTCGGCCTTTGTCGTTATAGGGAGGGCAGCCCAATCAGAAGCTGTAAGTCATCCCCAGCGTGTAGCGGCGACCGTCCAGCGTGGTGTCATAAGTGTCGTAGTCGATGCTCTTGTCCAGCGCGTTGTAGACCCCGGCGGTAAGCTGCAGATTCTTCACCGCGTTGTAGCGCACGCCGAGATCCACCTCGGAGTAGGACGGCGTGCCTTCGGACATGGAGGTGCGGCTCAGGTACGACGAGGTTTTACCGCGGAAGTTCAGCCGGCTCCAGACGCCGAAGTCCTGAGTGGCCTGCCAGTCGACGGTGGTGTTGAACATATGCTTGGGCATCTTGTTCAGCGGCTTGCCGGAGAACTGGCCGCTCTTCTGCTCCGAGCGGGTGTAGGTATAGTTCGCCGTCCAGTTAACATCCGGGGTTATCTTCCAGCCGAAGGTGGATTCCGCGCCGCGCATCTCGGCTTTGTCGACGTTGACCCGATCGCTGACGAAATCATAGGACGTCCTGCCGATGGTACAGGCCGGATCGTTAATGCTGTTGCAGCGGCGCACTTCGGTAATTTTATCTTTGAAGCGGGTGTGGAACAGCGTCAGCCCGGCGTTCAGCGCGTCGCCGTCGTTCCACAGCAGCGCGATTTCCTCACTCAGGCTTTTTTCCGGCTTCAGATCCGGGTTGCCGACAATCATCCCGCGGGAGCGCCCGCCGCCGGTGGCCTGGCCCCAGCTGGCGGAGGACTGGCGCAGATCCGGGGCGCGGTAGCCGGCGGAGACGCCGCCTTTCAACGTCCACTGGTCATCGATGTGCCATACGCCGTAGCCGCGCGGGGTCCAGTTGTCGCCGTAGTTCTCGTCTTTGTCCATGCGGATACCGCCGAGCAGAGAGAAGTTATCGACGATAGCCCACTCGTCTTCGGCAAACAGCGCCCAGCTCCAGCGGGTCAGCTTGCTGAGGCCGTCCGCTGCCTGCAGCTGGTTACCGGTATCGCGCAGCTTCTCGTGGCGGTACTGGCCGCCGACGGTTAGCGTATGGTCGCCGAGGAAAATCTGGTTCTGGGTATTGAGGATGGTGTTAAAGCTCTTCATCTCCCGGCCCGGATTGTTGGTCTTCTCCTGCTGGATATAGCTGGTGGAGTTCAGTTGCTCGTAGTAGCCGCTGTGGGTCAGGGCATAGGTGGTGTGCTCGTAGCGGCTGCGGTCGCGGGTGTTTGGCTCGCAGCCGCGCCCGGTGCGGCAAATTTCGCGCTCGCTGGTTTTCCCCGGGGTGCTGTTACGGTCCTGCAGCTCGCGGGCGATATCGAGGTCGAAGTCGTTTTTGTCGTCCGGCGTCAGGTTAAACGTGACGCCGCCGCTGCGCATGCGCTGCTCGTTATAGCCGTTGAGAATTTTGTCCTCCGGGCGGCGGGAGTAAAGCCCGTTCACCTTCATCCCCAGCAGGCCTTCCACCAGCGGGCCGGAACCGTACACGTTGGTCTGGTACAGGTCGCCGGCGTGGCGGTGCTCCTGGAAGGTCACGTCGCCGTGCACCGAACCGTTCCACCCCCGGGTATTGGAGATTTTTTTGGTGATGATGTTGATAACGCCGCCCATGGCGTCGGAGCCGTACAGCGAGGACATCGGCCCGCGAATCACTTCGATACGCTCAATGGACTCCAGCGGCGGCAGCCAGCCCTGCTCGATCCCGGCATTGTCGCTGTTCGGGCGCGTGGTGCGGGTGCTGATGCGCTTGCCGTCAACCAGAAACAGCGTGTACTGGGAGCCCATGCCGCGAATGCTGATATCGCTCTTGCTACCGCCGCCGGTAACCACCACGCCTGGGACGTCTTTCAGCGCGTCGGTGACGTCGCGGTAGGCTTTATCCTCCAGCTGGCTTTTCGGGATAACGGAGATGGACGCCGGGGCGTTTTCGATTTTTTGGGCAAAGCCGGTGGCGGTAACCACCATGGTTTCCCGATCGTCGGCTTCCGCGACTGGCGCTACGATAGCGGCCAAAACCGCGGCTGAAAGGAATTTAGTGCGAGGTGTTATCATTGGACCATCCGTATCTACAAAGTAAAAAGGCGCAGGGCGCCTGAAACAACGTCACAAGCCTTCGCGCTCTGCGGCGCAAAAGCGTGAGGAATTGTACAAAAGCATGAGGAATTGTAAACGTAAATGATAATTTAAATCATTTACGTTCATGGTGTTTCAGGTAAAGAAGCGTAAAGATAACTGCGAGCGAGTGCGGGGGCAGGATAAGCGGGAGGCCAGAAGGGGGAGGGCGTACCCTCCCGAAGGCGCTATTTCAGCAGGTGTTCAGCGTGAAAACGCAGGTGGTCTTCAATAAACGAGGCGATAAACCAGTAGCTGTGGTCGTAGCCGGACTGGATGCGCAGCGTCAGCGGCCACGCGGTCTGGCGTGCGACCTCGGCCAGCACCGCCGGCTGCAGCTGGTCGGCCAGGAACTGATCGCTGTCGCCCTGGTCAATAAGCGTCGGCGTCGCATTCGCCGGGCTGCTGGCCTGCATCAGCGCGCAGCTGTCCCAGGCCTGCCAGTCGGCTTCGCTATCGCCGAGATAGGCGCGAAACGCTTTCTGCCCCCAGGGAACCCGGCTTGGGTTGACGATGGGGGAGAATGCCGACACGCTCCGGTATCTGCCCGGATTTTTCAGCGCCAGCACCAGCGCGCCGTGGCCGCCCATCGA
>NZ_CAJYMB010000150.1 GCF_913775985.1 uncultured Pluralibacter sp.
TTCGATTACATTGAAGTGTTCTACAACCGGGCCCGACGCCACAGTCATCTCGGCGGCGTCAGTCCGGAGGCCTTCGAGCAGGCCTCGTCGTGAGGACAGGATTTGTCTACTGATGTGGGGTCAGTCCAAATCTGTAATTACCAGACAGGCACTCATGCGCCTTACGAGTAATGTTTCTCCGCTGTTCAGAGGTAGGCTCTCCGGCGTTGATGTGCTCCACTCACCGCTTTCGTGGTTGAAAGAATCCATATCCCAGTGAATATGGGCTTTTTCATCCTCTGAGCTGGCACTGAGTCGGTAGATACTTGCTGTACCAGCACCATCTGTGCCAGAAAGGGAAACCTGAGCATCGTAGTGCTGGTCTTTGTTGACGATCAGCAACAACACTTGTCCACTATCCTTGCCCTTGGATCTGACTGCAGCAAAAGCCGAAATATTGAGATCATTACTGTCAGCCCGTGTTTCAATAAGCTGAGAGGAAGCGAACTGCTGACCAATAAGCATCGCGTAGAAAAGCGGCATCGGTGAGAACCCGGAAGCTGAGTTACCTGCGACTGGAGAATAACGCGAGGAAAGCGATCGACGATAAGAGAAAGTATCGTTCATTCCCTGCTCCGGCCTGATGCTACTACCCAGGGAACTTTCTACAGCGTCAAGCGTGCCGCCATGAAAATTTATTCCGACCGTACCAACTTTAAGTGCCTGCATGATGTAATCGAGGCCCCAGAGACAGGAAACATAGGTATTACTGACCCCATCCGCACCGCCCAGATAGTAGGAATTGACCTCTGTGAGCCGCAGCCCGGTGGTGGTGCCGGCCAGACGTTCGGTTACGCTCCTTATCTCGTTAAAGAATCCCTGATGCGTCTCGAGAAGCTTATCCACTGAGGCCTGTGTTTTACTGCCTTTGTAATAATGACGGCTAACAAAAGGTGTGTTTTTTTGTAATTCGTAATAACGTTTCAGCCAGTCGGTATTTGCCCCTGTATCAGGTGCAGCTACGGGCAGTGATGCGACTTTTTCTATTTCGGCTACATACACACGCTGCAGCCGATACCAAGTATCGAAGTCAAATTGTCTTCCGGATTCGATATAGCGATAGTTATTAGGTTCATTACCAATTTGGATAGCCAGCAGCCTGTCCGAAAATATCTCCTGTAAATCTTTTGCCAATACCGCCCCCATTTTTGGGCAATTAATTTTCATATTAATGCCAAATATCAGCGTCCAGCCGATGGCATCGACGAAGCCTTTGAGTCGGTGTAAATCCTCTTTGGTAAAGTGAAAATTACTCTTTGGTGAAACTGCTACTTTAATGGTTGGTTCAGGAATTGTACCATTATACTCATCGTAAATGGCATTATCGCTGGTATTCCCTCCAATACGCAGTACACCGTTACGTCCCAGCTTGTTAATCAGGCTAATCAGTGACTGGTTTTTTTCTGAGAAAAAATCAGGGTTTTTTATTTCAGCCAGTTCATAGCTCAAACCTGTTATACTGCTGCCTATCGTATTACCATGAGAACTACTATTCAGCCTGATAGTGACTGGTTTCACCGGACCTTTTCCTATTAGCGGCTGAGAAAAAATTTTCGTTGATGAAAAAATAAATGGTGAAGCTAAAATCCCCTGAAGCAATGTCCGTCTTTTGATACCACTAGTCATTTAAACCTCCAAAATTAAAGTGTGGAATATCAAATCATATTAGTATGGTGCTTAAGCAGCACTTAATTATATAAGCCAGTAGGGCAGAGTGTTGGTTAATACATGCAGAATTTTTTTCTCTCCAAAATCCTGTAAGAGTAGTGACCTTTCGTCAGAAAAGGGAGTACTGCATAATCAACTTATGCAACTATCAGTGAACTGCAGGGTATCTGTAAGACGATAGGTGCCATTGTAGTCAGCCTGTGAGATTATATAGTGCTGAACGGCCTTTTGTGTTACGTCCAAAGTACAGGGCGCAGCGGCTGTGCAGGATTTTTCACCACCATCAGGAGTGGTGTAAAACGTTACAGCTCTGGCCTGAGAAAAAATCGTGCCCAGCAGGATGCTCATTGTAACAATTGACTGATCTAGTCTAGAAGCAACGTTGAGCGGCAGTTTTTTTTCTGTCATTCTGTTAACCTCTTGAATAATAAGTGTGATAAGAATACTCTGCAAACTTATGCTTTCACTTGCCGGAAATACAACATCTGGTTACGTATAAACGCAAGTTCTGCAGAAACTAAGCTAAAATAGTGTGCTGCGCTAGTTTGATTTACATCGCAGACAACTAAAAGCAGTTTCAGAATGTTCAGTACGTCCTTAACGAAACTCCCTCACCTCCTTCTGACAATTTCATGTATAAGTCTCCCTAGTCTTGCATATCAACAGGCTGTTTTTCCGAACGATGCACAATAGATATAGCCAACTGTTTTTCAGTGCTTCTAAACGTATAGCAATGTTTTTCAAAAGGGTCATTATCATAATAATTATGCTGATAATGTTAGCCCGGCAACCTCATCACTCGCTGCAATCCCCATATGCATGCCCGCCTGACGGCGATTCACGGGCATCGGTCTGGTACAATATGTAGCATGATTTTTCCTCCATGAATAACCGACACAGGCTTAATACTGTTCTGATTACGCCCGACAATCAGGGCCTTCTCCAGTGCTCGTATCTTTTTGTGGTAGTTTCTCTGTAATGCGGGGTGAATTCACGTCATTTCTGTATCATTAATATTTTACCCAGTATCACGAAAAAATGAAACGAAAGATAATAGTTTCAAGCTCTGACCCACCAAACAACTATAACTAAATAAAATGAGAGAAAAAAGACAAGAAAAAGCATTACTTATATTCATTTTGTTATATGGCAGATTTTCTGAGTATGGCGTTTGCTCTGCAAGTTCAAAATAGCGCTCTATCGGAATTTTACCGTTGTGGGCGCTATGAGGATGCTCACAGTTATAGTAATGCTGCCACTCTGTCAGTAGCTCCTTCAGATTATCAGATGAAAGGTCTACGGTAGCGTAAAACTCAGCTTTGTCCGTATTTTGGGAACGTTCAACTTTGATCTTACCCAGCAATAGTGGACACGCGACTAAGTGAGTAGACTCTCAACCGGAGGTGACTCACATGACAAAACCAGCATCAACCACCAAAAAGATCCGCAAGCAGCACACAGCTGAATTCCTTCAGGAAGCCCTTAAACTTGCTGAGCACATTGGTATTGCAGCAGCAGCTCTCATCCTCTGACCGTGAAAATGAAGGCTGGCTGTATCTGGCTGTCGTCATCGACCTGTGGTCGCGTGCCGTTATCGGCTGGTCAATGTCATCACGGATGATAGCGCAACTGGCCTGCGATGCGCTATAGATGGGGTTGTGGCGTCGTAAGCGCCCGGAAAATGTCATCGTCCACACAGATCGTGGCGGGCAATACTGCTCATCAGACTATCAGGTGCTCCTCAAGCGGCATAATCTGCGTAGCAGCATGAGTGCAAAGGGCTGCTGCTACGATAATGCCTGTGCGGAAAGCTTCTTCCACTCGCTGAAAGTGAAATGTATCCACGGGGAACGCTTTATCAGCAGGGAAATAATGCGGACGACGGTGTTTAATTATATCGAGTGCGATTACAATCGATGGCGCCGTCATAGCGCCTGTGGTGGTCTCATCCCGGAACAATTTGAAAACCAGAACCTCGCTTAGGGCTGTGTCCACATTACGTGGGTGGGATCAATAACAAAATTGTCAGGGTTGTAGATTGTTTAATTTTTTGAATACAGGTTCAGCTCGTTAATAATGCAGTCAGGTTCTTCACGCAGAGGCATATTGTCTATGTCCAGAATCCCATCATTTTTTTGTGGATCATCAGACTGCAGGTCTGCAAACAGTGGGGTAAGATCCTGCTGTGCTTCGCCTCGCTCAGCTACCAGCTCGAACGTTTTATTTTTTGCCTCGTCGTGGGTCAGGGCACTGACCAGAACCTGGGCGATTTGCTCCCGGGATATCACACCATCTTCCGGTGTTCCTGCATGGCGACGATCTCCCTGAAGCATAACGATTCGGTGTTCATCATCATTGTTGTAATCAAACCAGCCGGGCCTGACGATGGTATAAGGGGGACCGCTGGCCCTGACCAGAAGCTCGGCACGTCTTTTCCAGTCATGAACCTCAGTGCGTTGATTCCAGGTGCTGAGCCGTTCAGTCACGCCAATCGTGGTCATCAAGCTGATACGAACAGGCGTATCCCTGAAAATTCGTAAAATATTACGCACTCCGCCGTAATCTATCGCCCTGGCGCCAATACGCCCCTGGCCATCGGAACCGAGCGTAAAGATGATGGCATCAATATCTTTCGGCAAATCGGTGAGTATTTCAGGCAATGAAACATCGCCGTAAAAAACATCTGTTCCCCGAGGAAGCAATTTTACTTTGTATTTATTTCTGATCAGCGCCACGGGCTGATGACCCATTTCAATAGCAATATTCACGACATGAAAGCCAATACTTCCTGTCGCCCTTGCAACGAGTATTTTCATGATAAACCTGCTGATAATTCAGACTTATTTTCGATACGATCAGAATATCAATTATCATTAATGTCAGTAATAGGGCTAAAATGATTGTGTCTATGAACACCCTTCATGAGTGTGCGATGAAGGGAATGCCCCCATAAGGAAATCGCCGATGCTGAAAGAAAACTTCAACGAACTGCAAATCTTTCTTGTGGTAGCAAGGGAGCGAAGTTTTACCAAAGCAGCGGGCAAGCTGGGGGTTTCTCAGTCTGCACTCAGCCATGCGGTGAAGGCCCTGGAGGAAAGGCTCAATATCCGCCTTCTGACCCGCACGACCCGTAGCGTTGCCCCCACAGAAGCCGGTGAGAGAATTATTGCCTGCCTTGAACCGCGTATTGCCGATCTTGAGCAGGAGCTGGAATCGCTGGTTCAACTGAACGGCACCGCCTCCGGCAATATCCGTCTATCTGCCGGGGAGCATGCCGCGCGAAGTCTGTTATGGCCCAAGCTAAAACCCTTTCTCAGGGAATACCCGGAAGTTAATCTCGACCTGGTGGTTGATAACGGCTTTGTCGATATTGTTGAGGGGCGTTTTGATGCCGGGGTCCGCCTGGGTGAAAGCGTGGATAAGGACATGATTGCGGTAAGAATTGGCCCGGACATGAGAATGGCTGTGGTGGCAGCGCCGTCTTATTTCGCTGCAAATCCTGCACCTGAAACGCCGCACGAGTTACAAAATCACCGGTGTATCAATATGCGCCTGCCGACTGCCGGTGGACTTTACCACTGGGAATTTGAGAGAAAAGGGAAACCGTTACGGGTCAGAGTGGAAGGGCAGGTCACGTTTAATCTGCAGGCGGAAAGGATTGATGCCGCTTTATCCGGCTTTGGCATCGCCTGCATACCTGAAGACAGGGTGCAGGATTATATAAAGTCAGGAGAGCTTGTTCAGGTTCTGCAGGACTGGTGTCCGTCTTTTCCCGGATATTATCTTTACTACCCGAGCCGTAAGCAGCACCCGCCCGCTTTTGCGCTAATGATCGATGCACTTCGCTACCAGGAATAACGGGTCCGCCAGGCGCAGCGGACCCGTACGGATATTAACGGCCTACGCGGGCCTGGTGCTCAGGAGAGTAACGTTCGCCGACGATGTTAATCGTTTCAAGCGCCTGGGTTATCTGCAGTGAGTCATCCTGCGAAAGGATGATGTCGGTAGCCCCCAGGTTTTCTTCCAGCCGGTGTAGTTTCGTGGTGCCAGGAATAGGAACAATCCACGGCTTTTGTGCCATCAGCCATGCCAGCGCGATTTGCGCAGACGTCACGCCCTTCTCTGCCGCCAGTTCACCCAGCAGTGAGACCAGCTTTTCATTGGCTTCAATCGCCTGCCCGGCGAAACGCGGCACGGTGCTGCGGTAATCATCCTTCCCAAAAGTGGTTCCTCGCTTAATCGATCCCGTCAGGAAGCCTTTGCCTAATGGGCTGAAGGGCACAAAACCAATGCCCAGTTCCTCCAGCAATGGCAGGATCTCCCGCTCAGGCTCGCGCCACCACATGGAGTATTCGCTTTGCAGGGCTGTGACGGGTTGTACGGCATGCGCTCGGCGAATGGTTTGCGCACCCGCTTCGGACAGACCAAAATGCTTAACCTTACCTTCTGCGATCAGGTCTTTCACCGTTCCCGCAACATCTTCAATGGGAACATCCGGGTCGACGCGGTGTTGATACAGCAGGTCAATGACATCAGTCTTAAGACGGCGTAATGATCCTTCTACTGCTTCACGGATATGCTCCGGACGGCTGTTCAAAATCTGCTGCTTGTTGTCGTCGCCAAAAGTAAAACCAAACTTGGTGGCAATGACCACACGGTCACGAAACGGTTTTAAGGCTTCGCCGACAACCTCTTCATTAAGGAAGGGGCCATACACTTCAGCGGTATCGAAGAAGGTAACGCCACGTTCAACCGCTGCGCGAATGAGCTCGATAGCCTGGCGAGTATCGGTCGCCGGGCCGTAGCCGTGGCTCAATCCCATGCAGCCGAGCCCAAGCGCGGAGACTTCGAGTCGGGATTGACCCAGATAACGTTTTTGCATTGAATGAATACCTCTTTTATCGCGACTTAGACATCGAGTTTGCGGCCTGTCAGCCATTCCACCATCGCCGGATCGCGATGCGAGAAGAAGGCGCTGGTTGCGGTGTCGAGGGCGGCAATCTGCAGCATATCTTCAGCGCTGAGTTCAAAATCGAGAATGTTGATGTTCTCTGCCATGCGTTCTTTGCGCACCGATTTCGCCAGTGAAATGATGCCTCGCTGGAAGATCCAGCGCAGCACAACCTGACCCACGCTTTTGCCGTACTTCTGGCCAATCGCTGTTAACACGGGATGCTGGAACAGGCCATTTTTACCTTCAGCAAATGGAGCCCAGGCTTCCGGCTGAATGCCACGGCTTTGATTCCATGGAACCGCATGCAGCTGCTGGTTGAAGGGGTTAACTTCAATCTGGTTTACCGCAGGGGCCACTTTGTTGAATGCGGTAAGGTCGGCCAGTCGGTCAGGATGGAAGTTGCTGACGCCAATGGCGCGAATTTTGCCTGCCTGATGCAGTTCTTCCATGGCGCGCCATGCACCATGGATATCGCCGTAAGGCTGGTGAATCAGGTACAGGTCAACGTAATCAAGTTGCAGCCGATTCAGGGAGCGTTCGAACTGGGCTTTAGCGCCGTCATAGTTCGTATCCTGAAGCCACAGTTTGGTGGTGACAAAAAGTTCGTTACGGGCAATACCGGTTTGCTTCAGCGCGTTCCCGACCTGGGTTTCATTCTGGTAAGACGCGGCGGTATCGATCAGGCGGTATCCCGTATCGATCGCATCAATAACGGCTCTTTCGCATTCGGCGGCATCCGTCATCTGGAAGACACCAAAGCCCAGCAGAGGCATTTCAATGCCGTTGTTCAGTTTTACCGTTTGCATGACGTTATCCTTCAACTGTTGTGTTGGAAAAGCATAACGCGAAATGATTTATTCGATTAGGTGGGGTAATTAGCTAGGGTTTATTAGGTGGGTTCATTAATTTAGAGGAAAGGTCGGCTTTGTGCCAGAAGCGGACGTTGTCTTACTGAACAAGCCGGTAATGCACTAATGGCATGGTGGGAAGGGAATGGTGCGGCACAGGTGATTGCACATGATCTTCTCTCGTCACCAGAATGGCTGACCTGGACAGGGAGCGCCAGCTCAAATGGATAATTGCATGGTGGGGTCAGTCCAGTATGGTCAGTACGCTCGGTGGCAATAAGAATTTTTATAGGAATCGCTATGGATTCAGGTAAGTTAAGTTTTTGGTTAAATCGTTGGTTACTCATTCCGGATGGAGAGGAGTTTATAACTCGTACATCAACGCTGCTTCCGGTAAAAACAGCGACGCATGGTATTAAGGCTATGCTGAAAGTGACTGATGATGCGGATGAGAAAATCGGAAACGCACTAATGGCATGGTGGGAAGGTAACGGCGCAGCACAGGTTATTGCGTATGAAAAAGAAGCCATTCTACTCGCTCGCGCTACAGGAATTGCATCACTGTCAACGATGTCCAAAAATGGTCAAGACAATGAAGCCTGTCGCATTTTGTGTGCAACTGCGAACAGGCTTCACAGTAAGCCAGATAAACCCTTGCCAAAACTTACACCTCTCCATCGCTGGTTTTCTTCGCTAAAACCCGCAGCACTTGAGCATGGAGGGATTCTGGCTCGTTGCGCAGAGGTCTCTCAGCAACTGCTCTCCTCTCCGCAAGACGTCGTTGTATTACATGGTGACTTGCATCACGATAACGTGCTTGATTTCGTATCATCTGATTGGCTGGCCATTGATCCCAAAGGGCTATTAGGCGAACGAGGATTCGACTTTGCTAATATTTTCACCAATCCGGATCTTGGTAATCCTGAGCAATATGTTGCAAGAGTACCTGGTATTTTTAAACAGCGACTTGAGATCGTTACTGAGATATCAGGAATAAATAGAGAGCGACTTCTGATGTGGATCATTGCCTGGTGCGGGCTCTCAGCGACATGGTCGCTCGAATGCAATGATTGTATTTCAGTACAGTTTGAAATTGCTGAGTTGGCTATTGCTGAACTAAGCGCATGAAATGCAGGCAACGCCGGGCATCTGAGTCATCATCCCACTGCTCATTTGCTGTTCAACTCCAATCTGAATGTCCGTTCCTTGCTCAAAGCAGACTATCACGTTCCCATTTTATTTTTTGATAAAGCTGATGCTTGTATTGAGCCTTTATTAACAAAGGCCCAATACAGCGTCCTGCTACTGCAAATTCTTTTGCTTCAGGAAGTTACTCACCAAATCAGCAATCTGCACGTTATTCAGATCCGAGAACGGGAAGTGGGTATTCCCTTTAATTCCCACTTCAGGCAGATGCGTCACCGTCACATCACCGCCATGCTTGTTCACCACGTCACGCCACTCACGGGCCATCGCCAGTCTTACGCGCCAGCTGTCCTGCGCGGGCATGGCGACAGGTTTATCCGGGATGTTATCGCCGTAAATGATCAGAATCGGGATTTTGGTCAGTGCCATAAACTGTTCCATTGGCACAGGCTTACCCTTCAGCGTGTCGAACGCGCTTGGCATAGGGGCTGGGAGTTCTTTTTTCGGGAAGACAAAGCTGCTGCCGGGCTCAAAGGCGACAATGGCTTTGACCTTGTTGTTTTTCATCGCCGTGTACCAGCCTGGTCCGCCGCCCTGAGAGTGGGTGAAGAGGATTGCCGGGCCGGATTTATCCACGACGGCGGACATCGCATCGGAGATAACATTGATATCAAACGGCCCGGTATTCGGGGTCATCTGCCGGAAATACTGATTCAGTACTTCTTTGTCGTGAGGGAACTGAACGCCCTTAAAATACTTTGGCCACACGCCAACGCGGAACTGGTTGAACCACATCTGTTCATCCGGTTTAGGCGTAACCGTACCTTCTACCGTCGTGCGCCCGGCGCTGCCCCGGCGTGGCTGATCGACAAGATAGGTTGAGAACCCGCGACGCAGGAAGATGTTCTGGAACCCTTCGCGACCATCCGGGGTACTTTCCCAGGTTCGGGAGAACTGACCTGCGCCATGCAGCATCACAATAGGATATTTATGCGGATTTTCCGGAATCTGGTAGAACACAGAGGCATGATCGCCATGATAAGTTTGGCCAGCAGAGTCCAGCGGCTTTTTCGCGTCAAATGTTCCAGGCGCGGTAATGATGGTGCCACCAGCAGAAAAGCTTCCCTGCTCATGAATGACCAGTGGCTCGGCGTATACCGACTGGGCCATCAGGCCACCCGACATTACGCAGATGGCCAGCGTTTTTAAGATTGTCTTCAAGATCACATCCTCTGTTATGTTTGCCGTTCAATCATATCTGAGTTGTCAGCGTTAATTATTTAGCACCTCTAATTGCCCTTATTTGACAGACTCATGAATGCGGGCGATTAACTGCGTATTGTCTCTAACCAGTGGGTGACCGTTTCAGTAGTTCTTCGCTCCTGGTCGCATTTAAGGACCAGCGGTTTTCCCGACGCGCAGTGGGGGCAAGACGGGCAAGGATGTCGTCGCTATCTCCTTTACCGTAGCCAAGGGGATGAGTAATTTGCCCGCAAGGTCATGGCTGCTGAGAAATGTTTGCACGACCGGCGGCACGCTGGCCCCCCAGATTGGAAAGCCTAAATACAGGGTCTCGTAGCGTGAAATATCTGCGACGCTATTTTTTAATGCCGGTTTTACGCCCCGCTCACGCACATTTTTCACCTGTTCAACGGTCTGGAAATAAGAAGCGGAAGTCAAACTTTAAGCACGCGACGGGTCGGTTAACCTTTGCGCTACCTGTAAATCCGCCAGAGTATCGATATCGTGGGTGATACCATAATCTGACAGCAAAATATCTTTAGCTTCTCCCCGAAGTCGTGCGCGTCTCACTATTTCTTTTGCTCCCGTATCGCCAGAAAGGGCGAGTAATTCAGCACGGTGCTCCTGCCTGAATCCAACCGGATGACCCGAATAATGCTGGTAGTGAGGCACCACTATCGAATTATCTTCAAGCTCTGCTGCGACGCGCTGCAATGATGAGGGCTGAATTAAGGGAAGGTCGGCGGGCAGGATCAGCCATCCCGGGGCCTGAAGCGTGGCCCCGACGCCAAGCGCAATAGACTCGCCCATGCCGCACGTTCCGCCTTCAGGGCAGACCAGATGCCATCTCAGGTTCGCGGTTTCGACGGCTTCCAGCACATGTTCTAAAACCGGCTTGCCGTTGAGCAATGCGGCTAATTTATGGGTACTGCCTCCGGAGGTGAGAAAGCGCCCTCCGCGCCCGGCTGCGAGGATCAGAACGATGGAGGCAGGCATGAAGCCTCCTCCTGATGGAGGCGTACAGAGGCGACTTCTGCCAGCACGGAGAGGGCCAGAGTATGCGCATCCCGGGCCTTGGGGAATATCCCGACAGGTGCCCGGATTTGCGCTGTCTCTTCGCTGGACCACCCCAGCTCGTGGAGCTTTTGCAGGCGTAAAGCATGGGTTCGATAGCTGCCCAATGCGCCGAGATAAAAGGGTTTCGCCGCGCGAGCGGCCTGCAATACTGGCAGCTCCCGGTTAAGATCGTGGCACAGCAAAATTACCGCCGTATCAGCATCGATCGGCGCGTTGGCCGAGGCCGGAAAAAGGTCGAAGGTTTGACTGTCATAGCCAGTGGCTGCCGCAAGGCTGGCGGTTGCCTGCGCTTCATAAGAGCGTCCGTAAATTATCAGCCTTACGCAAGGTCTGAATCCCACCTCAAAGCCATTGATATTCCAGCCAGTCCTGGTTTGCGCGGGCAGGCATATAAGCGATTGTGCTTGCGGATCGTAACGCAATCCCGCCGGTTTTCTCTGTTCCAGGCGATTCAGCACGGCGAGCAGAGGCTGTGCCGTGCGCAGCTTATGAAGCGTCAGCGTGATCCCACCGCCGCAGGGCAGAACGATGTCAAACCACGGCGAACCTTCGCCATAGCGAATTTCGCGATCGCGGCCTGAGCTCATCACCTCCAGTGCTTCAAAAGCGGTGGCGGCCTCCACGCAGCCGCCGGAGACAAAACCACAGTAGCGACCATCTTCGCGCACTACCATCTGCGACCCGACCGGGCGCGCCGCGCCGCCGCGTATCTCCACCAGCGTCACCAGCACCGCCGCTTTACCGGACATTAGCGCCTCTATGGCGAAGCGCAGAATGGCCCGGCGGTCATCGGTGAGAAACGCCTGCTCCGGCTTAGGCCTGCGCTCTTCTTCGTTAAAAAGCGAGTATGTCATTGTTGCTCCTTAAACCACATCCGGCAGCTTATCGAGCAGCTTATCCAGCGTGATGGGGTAATCCCGTACCCGAACACCGGTGGCGTTGTACACCGCGTTAGCGATAGCCGCGCTCACGCCGCACAGGCCCAGCTCACCGACGCCTTTGGCCTTCATCGGGGAGGATATGGGGTCGGTATCATCCAGGAAAATGACGTCCTGTTGCGGAATATCCGCATGGACCGGCACCTCGTACCCCGCCATATCGTGATTAACGAAGTAGCCCAGACGCTCATCTACCGCCAGCTCCTCCATCAGCGCCGCGCCCATGCCCATGGTCATGGCGCCAATGACCTGGCTGCGTGCAGTTTTCGGATTCAGGATGCGCCCCGCTGCGCACACGGCGAGCATACGCCGGACCCGAACTTCTCCCGTAGCGCGATGCACGCCAACCTCCACAAAATGCCCGGCAAAGGTCGACTGCTGGTATTCCTTACTCAGTGTGCCGAACTCAATGCTCTCTTCCGCTGTCAGTCTGCCGGCTGCGCTGGCCTCACGTAGCGTGACGCTGCGGGTGCCGCTGGTAATCTTGCCGTCGGCAAACTGCGACTGCCCGGGATCAAATCCGACCGCCGAGGCAATCATCTCGCGAAGCTTCACGCAGGCGGCGTAAACGCCGGAGGTGGAGGTATTCGCGCCCCATTGTCCGCCAGAACCCGCAGAAACCGGAAAACGGGAGTCGCCCAGGTGAACCGCAACTTGCTCCAGCGGTACGCCAAGCATTTCCGCCGCGGTTTGGGCCAGAATGGTGTAGCTGCCGGTGCCAATGTCGGTCATGTCCGTTTCGACAGTGATCGTGCCGTTTGGCTCAAGGTGAACCCGCGCGCCCGATGTTTCGAGCAGATTATTGCGAAAGCCCGCCGCGACCCCGACCCCGACCAGCCACTCACCGTCGTGCACCTGTCCGGGCGTGGCGTTGCGCTGCTTCCAGCCAAATTTATCCGCTCCGGTGCGTAAGCACTCGATAAGCTGGCGGCGGGAGAAGGGGCGTTTGGGATCGGCGGGATCAACCTGCGTGTCATTCAGGATGCGAAACTCGACGGGATCGAGCCCCGCTTTTTCCGCCAGTTCATCCATCGCGATTTCGAGCGCCATCAGCCCGGGGGCTTCGCCGGGCGCACGCATGGCATTCCCTTCCGGCAAATCGAGGGTGGCGAGCCGCAGGCCGGTATGACGGTTTGCCCCTGCGTAGAGTAATTCGCTTTGCTGCACCGCCGTTTCCGGCGTGCCGCCGGGGAGGTTCCCGGACCAGCTTTCATGTGAGATAGCGATGATTTTCCCGCTCCGATCGGCACCGATACGCAGGTGCTGAAGGGTGGCAGGGCGGTGCGTAGTGTTATTGGGAATAATGGGGCGGGGAAGCATAACTTTAACCGGGCGTTTCACCGCACGTGCGGCGAGGGCTGCCAGCAGCGCATCGCTTCTCAGGAACAGCTTGCCGCCAAATCCTCCGCCGATGTACGGGGAGATAATACGCACATTCTCCACGGGCACTTTCAGTGTTTTCGCCAGATCGGTGCGGCACCAGTCAATCATCTGATTTGAGGTCCACACCGTGACCCGATCGCCCTCCCAGATGGCCATCGAGGCATGCGGCTCCATCGCCATATGACTCTGGTCCGGGGTCGAGTAGGTAGCATCAATCTTCACCGCGGCGGAGGAAAACGCGCTGTCGAAATCACCGACGTTTTTGTCGGGCGTGTCTTCCGGTGGCTGACTGACGGCTTGTTTCTCGTCCGCCAGGGAGTAAGCGCCTTTCTTGCGCTGATAGTGCGCCTGCACCAGCGAGGCTGCCGCTCGCGCCTGTTCGAAAGTTTCTGCCACCACCAGCGCAATGGCCTGATGGTAGTGCTCAATCGTGGGGCCGCCTAACAGTCTGGCGGTATTTTTATCGCCTTTGCCGAGTTCCCCGGCGTTACCGGCGGTGATGACCGCCAGCACTCCCGGCGCTTTTTGTGCGGCGTCCGTATCAAGGGCGATGAGGCGTCCTTTTGCAATCGCGGAACCGACGATATAGCCATAGGCGGCATTGGGCGCTTCTTCATGCCATTCGTAGGCGTAGCGTGCCGCTCCGGTGGTTTTCAGCGGTCCATCGATACGGTCATGGGGACGACCGACAACCTTCAGCTGATCGATCGGGTTTTCACCTGCTGGTTTATCAAATTTCATGCCTGTGCCCTCGCTTCAGTCAATACGGAGGCAAGCGTTCGCTTTGCCAGCAGGAGTTTGAAGGTGTTTTCAGCGGTGGGATGGGCGCTGGCGAACAGCGCGTCATACACGACCTGCACCCCCTGGGGCAGTTGAGCGTCCGCAGCCTCAATGCGCCAGGGCTTATGCGCTACTCCACCCAGCGCGACGCGCCCACTGCCGTCTGGCTGGATAATCGCCGCCACCGACACCAGAGCAAAGGCGTAGGAGGCGCGATCGCGCACCTTGCGGTAGATATGTTTCCCGCCGAGCGGCGGAGGTAACGTCACCGCAACGATAAGCTCACCGGGCAGAAGGGCGGTTTCAATGTCCGGCGTTTTTCCCGGCGGCCGGTAAAAATCAGCAAGCTTAATACTGCGCGCTTTTCCCTCCGGTGTGACGGTCTCCACCACCGCATCCAGTAACCGCATTGCGACCGCCATATCGCTCGGGTGGGTGGCAATGCAGGCTTCGCTTACGCCTACCACTGCGTGCTGACGGCTAAAGCCTTCAAGTGCCGCACAGCCGCTCCCGGGCAAGCGCTTATTGCAGGGCTGATTGATGTCGTAAAAATAGGGGCAGCGCGTGCGCTGGAGCAGATTACCTGCGGTGGTTGCCTGATTACGTAACTGACCAGACGCGCCAGCGAGCAGGGCGCGGGCGAGTACCGCATAATCACGACGCACGCGCTCGTTAGCGGCCAAATCGGTATTCCGCACTAATGCGCCAATGCGCAGGCCGCCCGCGTCGGTCACGTCAATCTTGTCGAGCCCGAGCCCGTTCACATCGATAAGGTGGGTGGGCGTTTCAATCTCCAGCTTCATCAGGTCCAGCAGATTGGTGCCACCGGCGATAAATTTTGCGCCAGGGACGCGCTGAGCGCTAAGTGCCGCCTCGGCCGGGGTATTCACACGTTCATAGGTAAACGCCTTCATGATTTCATCTCCCCCGCAGCGTCTTCAATGGCGGCAAGGATGTTAGCGTATGCACCACAGCGACAGATGTTGCCGCTCATACGCTCACGGATCTCATCGGCAGTTCTTTCTGGAGGGGACACCAGATCGACCGTGACGTGACTGGGAATGCCGGCCTGGATCTCTTTTAGCACTGCCACCGATGAGCAAATTTGCCCGGAAGTGCAGTAGCCGCACTGGAAGCCATCATGCCTGATGAAGGCCGCCTGCATGGGATGAAGATTATCTGGCGAACCCAGGCTTTCAATGGTGGTGATCTCGGCTCCCTGATGCATGACTGCAAGCGTCAGGCAAGCATTAAGCCTGCGGCCATTGACCAGCACGGTGCAGGCGCCGCATTGTCCGTGATCGCAACCTTTCTTGGTGCCGGTCAGATGCAGATTTTCCCGCAAAGCGTCCAGTAGCGTGGTTCGGGTATCAACGTCCAGCTGCTCGGATTTGCCGTTCACCTTGAGTGTCAGGGGCATTATTTCGGGGGCAGGAGTGGCTGCCGGAACGCTTGCCGCAAGCGTAGAATGAGGATAAGCCACGGCGGTCGCCGCCGTCGCGGCGCTTACTTTAATCAGATCGCGACGGGTCAAACTAAAATCGTGCGACTCGTGCTTCCTGACCCGATTATCTTCGGGGTATTCGCCTTGGTTGCTCATGCCAGGCCTCCAGTATTTGAAAAGGGGAAAAATAAGAGTGCGTTGCGAGACTGCTATTGCTTTTTTGAACGTTAAGCATAGTTGGCTAGAGCAGGAGGATTATTCTTAAAACGTGAATGCGGCCATGAGCCCGGCTAATAAATCCATATTCGTCGGGACGTTAATGATGATAGGAACGGGTTTATTGCTTGAGTTGTGAGCGCAATTGCTGCGCTGGCGAGCGTGAATAGCGTGATTCTCCAGCTCATCGTCAATGGTGTGCCATCACTGAACGGAGCAGGAAGCAGTGAAGTGGCGATGCCGTATTGTAACGCGCCCATTAGCGCCGGCGCGGAACCCGCCATATCAGGCACGGCGTCCAGTGCGCCAGCCGTGGAGATTGCAGCAATGATGTCATTCATGGAGAAGAATACGAACATAGTGCCGGCTACGCCCAGACCCGTTGTGACCGCCAGCACTGTGGCGGCAATAGTCGCGATGAACAGGCAGACGGCGTCCAGAGGGAGCGCGAGTTTAGACACGCGTTAAAAATGGTTGGTCAGGCATAGCTGAATCCATTCAGGAAAAAAACTTCATCATCCATTAAGAAATCAAGGCAGAAACGCTTAACTGTATTATTAGGGATGATGGCCTGTTTTACCTTAGCATTCGCCGCAGGATGTTCCCGTAACTGCATGAAATAGTTATCTTATTAAAATCAAAAGCGGCATAAAGAAAATATAATCAGGCCTGATTATCACTGATAAAAAAGTTTGCGGTGCGTAATGTTATTGTCGAATCCTACGCAAAAAACGTAAGTATTATTTCATATTTAGAGTGTTGACTGGCAATAATATGAATATCATACGGCTAAATATTTTTGTGAATCAGCTCTAAATTTCCTCTTAAGCGTTTGAACTGTATCAGTTTGTATGAAAGATTAACTCTGTTCACTTTTAACGCTAAAAGCTGAATCGATTAGTCTGGATTTTTTTTAAGATTTTAGTCAGACAAGAGGACGTCATGATGAAGAATAAAATAGCGCTGGGAGTTGTGCTGGCTACGACGGCATGTTATGCATTTGCAAGCGATATTGTAGGTAATGAAACAAGTAAAAATACGACTTACAGCTCAGCAAGCCAGAAATCTGAGAGTCTGGATATAGAAAAGTATGCTTCTATTTCAAGAGATAAAGTGACTAAACAGGCTGTCTTTATCAGTGATATAAGCGGTCCATGGAAAGTTTATTCTGGATTCTCACCTGATAAAATTAATTATGATAAACCACTCCTTACGGGGAATGGCAAAGGTCGGTTCTCTTTGCCAGTCGACAATACTAGAAGATCTTATTTTTCTGTAGTAACGAGTAAAGGTCATGGTATTATTGCAGATGTTCATCTTCCGATGGAGGGCGGATACAATTTCCGCGATCTCGGTGGAATAAAAACAAAAGATGGTCACTATATAAAGTGGGATAAATTTGTTCGTTCAGATGAGCTGGGAACGCTGACTCAAAATGATTTGGCTTACCTCTCAAGCTTTCCCCTGCGGACGGTCGTCGATTTCAGAAGACCCGATGAGATCGGCAAACTTCCGGACAGGCTTCCTGCAACGGTCAAAGATTATGTTGAACTGAATATTACTTCAGCCAATCTTAAACCCGGTTCGACGTCTAAGGAAGATGTTCGTGACTGGATGATTGCGATTAACGAAGAGCTGGTGACTGATAAAAAGATTCAAAACACCTATAAGGATTTTTTCAAGCTAGTTCAGGATGAGAGTAAATTACCGCTTCTTTTTCATTGTTCAGCGGGTAAAGACAGAACAGGTATGGGCGCTGCTCTGATCCTCTACGCACTCGGTGTGGATGAGGAAATCATTTTCAAAGAGCATATGTTATCTAATAAGTATCTGAAAGAGAAATACAAGCCGATCATTGCTGAGCATCCTGAGCTACAACCGCAGTTCGAAGTGCAGGAAGCTTATTTCCGAAAAGCCTTTGACCGTATTAAGAAAGACCATGGTACAGTCGAAAATTACTTAACTAATACATTGGGTGTCGACATTCCAAAAATGAGAGCGATGTATTTATACCAGTAATTTCTAACTGAGGATGCTTGCTGTTTACTGGGGGCAAGCATCCTCCTCTGTTTATCCCTGGTCGCTAATAATGAACTTTGGCTCAAGCTTAAAGCCCCGGATGATGCCCGACGGGCCCCAACACCACAACTTCCATCCATCCCCGTACTAACGATCTTTTAAATGGCACACCCCGCACCAAATTAGCGCATCCGCCCAGCCAATATCCGCATCCGCCGCCCAAACCAGGCCATAAAAAAGATGGAACGCCTCTTGCTTCAGCTCACTACATGTTTAATTACAGGTAGGGCCGCTTTATGACCGCACAAGCATCGACACACGCCGGGTTAAAACGTTCGCTGGGCAGTTTCCGGCTGTGGGGCATTGCCGTGGGGCTGGTGATCTCCGGTGAATATTTTGGCTGGAGCTACGGCTGGTCCGCCGCCGGTACGCTGGGGTTTATGCTGGTCGCCCTCGCCGTTGCCGCCATGTACTGCGCCTTTATTTTCAGCTTCACCGAACTGACCACCGCGATCCCGCACGCCGGCGGTCCCTTTGCCTATGCCTTCCGGGCGTTTGGCCCCACCGGCGGCTTTATTGCCGGGTTCGCCACCCTGATTGAGTTCGTTTTTGCGCCGCCGGCCATCGCGATGGCGATTGGTGCCTATCTCAACGTGCAGTTTCCGTCAGTCGATCCTAAATGGATCGCCTGCGGTGCCTATATCATTTTTATGGCCCTGAATATTCTGGGCGTCGGCATCGCGGCAACCTTTGAGCTGATTGTCACTCTGTTAGCCATCTTTGAACTGCTGGTCTTTATGGGCGTGGTGGCGCCGGGCTTCAGCTGGGACAACTTTACCCGGCACGGCTGGGCCGGTGCGGATCATTTTTCTTTATTGACCCTCTCCGGCATGTTTGCCGCGATCCCCTTTGCCATCTGGTTCTTCCTCGCCATTGAGGGCGCGTCGATGGCCGCAGAGGAAGCCAAAGATCCGCAGCGCACCATTCCCCGCGCGCTCGGCGGCGGGATTATTACCCTGACCGTACTGGCGATCGTCGTGATGATCTTTGCCGGCGGCGTCGGCGACTGGCGCAATCTGGCCAACATTAACGATCCGCTGCCCCAGGCGATGAAGCTGGTGGTCGGACAGAGTAGCGGGTGGCTGCATATGCTGGTCTGGCTGGGCCTGTTCGGGCTGGTGGCCTCGTTCCACGGCATTATTATGGGTTACTCCCGGCAGATATTTTCCCTTGCCCGCGCCGGCTATTTGCCCGCCTCGCTGTCTAAAGTCAATGCCCGTACCCAAACCCCGGTGCTGGCCATTCTGGCCGGCGGCGCGGTGGGGATGCTGGCGATCTTTTCGGACTCGCTGATAACCATCAACGGCATGCCGCTCACCGCCTGCATTGTGACGATGTCGGTATTCGGAGCTATCGTTATGTATATCACCTCGATGGCTGCCCTGTTTCGCCTGCGCCGCAGCGAGCCCCGGCTGCAGCGGCCATTTCGCGCGCCGCTGTACCCGTTTGCGCCCGCGTTTGCCCTGGTAATGGCGCTGGTCTGCCTGATGGCGATGGTGTGGTACAACGCAGAACTGGCGCTGATTTTCGCCAGCATGATGCTGCTGGGCTATCTCTGGTTTCGCGCCACGGCGCAGGCCCGGGCAAAAGCCCGGCCCGATCCTCATTTAAATACAGTGTCGTAAGGAGGCTGTATGTATCGCACGATACTGGCGCACCAGACGTGGACCTTTCCCGCCCTGAAGGTTTTACTGGCAAAAGCGTCCCCGGCCCGCTCCGGGGATCTGCTGGCCGGGGTCGCCGCTACCAGCGATGAGGAGCGGATGGCTGCCCGGCTGGCGCTGGCCGACGTTCCGCTGAAGACCTTTCTTAACGAGGCGCTAATCGCTTATGAAGACGATGAAGTCACGCGGCTGATTATTGACGGCCACGATGCCGGGGCCTTTGCCGCCATTGCCCACCTCACCGTGGGCGAGTTCCGCGACTGGCTGCTGGATGATGCCACCACCGCCGACGTATTGACTGCCGTTGCGCCAGGCATCACGCCGGAAATGGCGGCGGCGGTGAGCAAATTAATGCGCAATCAGGATCTTATTCTGGCCGCCAGTAAATGCCGGGTGGTGACCCGCTTTCGTAATACCATCGGCCTGCCCGGCCATCTCAGCGTGCGGCTGCAGCCGAATCATCCGACTGATGATTTACAGGGCATTGCCGCCAGCATGCTCGACGGCCTGCTGTACGGCAGCGGCGATGCGGTGATCGGGATTAATCCCGCCAGCGACAGCCTGCCGGCTCTCGAAAAGCTCAATATCATGCTTGATGAGGTCATTAGCCGCTTTGAGATCCCCACCCAGTCCTGCGTGCTGACCCACATCACCAACACCATGGCCCTGATGGAGCGCGGCGCGCCGGTGGATTTAGTGTTCCAGTCCATTGCCGGCACCGAGGCGGCAAACCGCAGCTTCGGCATTAATCTTGCCCTGATTGAAGAGGCGCACCAGGCGGCGCTGGAACTGGGGCGCGGAACCCTCGGGGACAACGTGATGTATTTTGAAACCGGGCAGGGGAGCTGCCTGTCTGCCGGGGCGCATCACGGGGTGGATCAGCAAACCTGCGAGGCCCGCGCCTACGCGGTGGCCCGCCGCTTTCGCCCTCTGCTGGTTAATACAGTGGTGGGATTTATCGGCCCGGAATATTTATACAACGGCAAGCAGATCATTCGCGCCGGTCTGGAAGACCACTTTTGCGGCAAATTGCTCGGCCTGCCGCTGGGCTGCGATATCTGCTACACCAACCATGCCGAAGCGGATCAGGATGATATGGACACGCTGCTCACGCTGCTGGGCGCGGCGGGCGTCAGCTTTATTATGGGCATCCCCGGCGCTGACGATATTATGCTTAATTATCAAAGCACCTCTTTCCACGACGCGCTGTATATCCGCCGCCTGCTGGGCCTTAAGCACGCGCCGGAGTTCGGCAACTGGCTGACGAAAATGGGCATTCTCAATAGCAGCGGCCTGCTGCTGCCCGCGCCGCCCACGCATCCTTTATTGCGCGTCATCACCGATGGAGAACTGGCATGACCCTTCCCGATCGCTGGCTGTCTCTCAAACAATTCACCGACGCGCGTATTGCTCTCGGGCGCAGCGGCGCCAGTCAGCCAACCCGCGAAATTTTACGCTTCGGCCTGGCCCACGCGCAGGCCCGGGACGCGGTACATACCCCTTTTGACAGCGACGGGCTTCTCGCGCCCCTGCACGATCTCGGGTTAAAAACCCTCGTTGTGCACAGCGCCGCGCCCGACCGGCATCAGTATCTGTGCCGCCCCGATCTTGGCCGCCAGCTCAATGAGTCCGATCGCCAGCACCTGCGCTCGCTGGCGCTGCCCCCGGCAGATTTAACCTTTGTCATTGGCGACGGACTCTCCTCCTGTGCGGTGCACCGCCAGGCAGTGCCGCTGGTGGCGGAGATTATGCCCTGGCTGGCGCGCCTGGGGATCCGGCCCGGCCCGGTGGTTCTCGCCCACCAGGCCCGGGTAGCCCTCGGGGATGACGTTGGTGAGGCGCTCAACAGTAAAGCCGTGGCGGTGCTTATTGGCGAACGTCCGGGCCTGTCGTCGCCGGACAGCCTCGGGGTTTATCTGACCTGGAAACCGCATCGCCAGCGGCTGGACGCGGATCGTAACTGCATTTCCAATATCCGCCCTGAAGGGCTGAACCATCAGGCTGCGGCATTTAAACTAGCCTGGCTGCTGGAGCAGTGCTTTTTGCGGCGGCTGAGCGGCGTGGTGTTAAAAGATGAAAGCGATAATCCTGCGCTGGGCGGGGTGGTCAGGCTGGGTGGGTGAGAATTTTCCTGCGGGGGAGATACCCCTGTGAAAAGCCTGTTTACTGAGATATGGAGCATTGGCATTTCTGATGCTTTGAGCAGCGCTTGCGCTGACCCTGTAAGGGTGAGGCCGCAGGCCGAATAACGCGGCAAGTGAGTGAATCCCCGTGAGCTTGACTTCCGTAAGTGACCGGGGTGAACAAATGCAGCTAACGTCTATGCAGCTTGAAGTATGACGGGTATAAAAGGAAATCTACTCAAAATTAATTATATATATTCTACACTAAGAGTGTGCTGCTATGGTTCTGGATGATGCTAATATATTATTATTACATCTTCTGCGGGTGGGGTATATTTGTCATAAATTAAGTCCCTTGGTATTTACTGTGCCTGTACGCGCTAATTAATTAATTTATGCGCCCGGAGATTATCTCTCTGCGGCATTGAAATAATAATAATTTTTTATTATGCGGTGTAATGCTTTATTATTATTTGGGGTGGTGTAACTTACAATCCCTTTGACGTGGTTTTATTAATTGATTAGGATTTCTGGTTATTAAGGCTTACGGCCTTCTGGTGCATGATGCATATGTATTATAAAATAATATAGGGAGATTAAATTGATTGGTAATAACTCTAAGGATTTCACTTGTCTTGGCTGTGAGTTAGCGTGTGACTATGCAAACAGTGAGCTTTTTTATGATCTCAAATGCAATGATAAGAAATTAGTTGTCTGGCCTGATGATAATTACTATTTCAAGCTGGCGATTAACGAATTGGTATTCAAACGCTCTTTTTGTTACCATGAAAATGGAATTGTTGTTGTCGATCTATCAATATATCACCTGGCTTTCTTTCTTAATGAAAACTGGATTGATTTCCTGAAAAAAACAAATTTACATGTCACGCTCATTGCCGGCCATGGCATGTTGCCATTGGCTAATTTTTGGGCTAAAAAAGCGGCTGCAAATTGGGCTGTGTTAAATGGTTGTGATTTAATAAACGCGGATTTTAAATCAAAAAAGAAACCTATTAATACGTTCGAGATTAACTTGAATAGCTACCCATCCCTTAGCGATAACGAAATGTACACGCTAAGGCTGATGAAAAAGGGGTGTTCTAATCATGATATTGCCACGCATTTACAGTGTGAAGTCCGTCATGTCTACCGCCTACAGGATGCAATAAGAAAAAAGATGCGCTCACCTAATTTCTTTCGTGGAGTCATGTTCAAACAGGCTATCTCAACAACCTTTAATCATACTACTGCACCGGTTTAGCAAAACAGCCTGAACCCAATTGATGATAGCGCCCGAGGGCGACAATATATTTTTTATTGTTCCCTTGGGCCTCGGGACCTTTCCAGCTTTCACCAGGCAGCATGTAGAACTGTTTTGAGCTTTCATCATCGCCGTTACAGCCCTTTTGTAAAATTACCCGGAAAAATGTGTTTCCCGTATTTCTAATTACGCCACTCTTTTCATCAATGGTATATTTTAGCTCTGTTTTTCGAGGCCGAACCACAAGGATAGTACTCATGGCAACAACGGGAATGATATCCATGTTTTTTTGGGCCTGACGAAACGGAAAGATCGTGATCGGAGATTCCTTGAAAATCACACGATAATATCTCTCAATATTATCATAAGGGCCACGATAATAAAGCTTAAAGTACTCTTTACCATCGGGCTGGATCGTGAATTTAAGCGGTGACCAAATGAGATCTTTAGCACTGGCCAGTACCGCAGATTCATTCCCTGCACCCGGGCGAGAAATTTTATAGGCGGAAATGGTATACAAATTACTGCGGCTGGTATCATTTATTATAGGCCGGGCAATAAAATCTTTGCTGGCATCCATATCGTAGACGATTGCATTAAAATACACGCCGCTGGCCGGGCTGGTAAACAGCCCGAAAAAGAGACTGAGGGTGGTGAAAAGCGCCGCTGTTGTCATTTTCATGAATGTGCCTATTTATCAACCCCAATCCATTTTGCCGTCACCTCGACCGTACCGCTGGCGCTGACTGTCCCCATCCAGTCTTCATCATTGACGGACAGCTTTGAACGCAGGTCGTTCATCGGGAACAGCAGCTTTAACGTGGTGGTAAAGAAAAAACCGTCGTTTACGCTGGCGTTCCACGCCGTTTGAACCCAGGTTGCATCCGTCATATCTACAGGCGCTTCGCTACAGCTATTGCGCACTTTCACTTCACTACCCGTTGATGAAATCCATGACAGATAGGCCGGGATAGGGACCTGAAGGCTCTCGTCGGGGGATTTAAATAAGCAATAGGGGACTCCAGCCAGCGTCACGCTATCCCCTTTAACCTGGGCCGTGATGCTGTCGGCCTGGCGGGCAGCAGACGTTGTGACTTTATAGTCAAATTCGATAGGGGGGCTATCTTCGCCGATTTTTCCAGAGGCTTTAGGATTTGTGCTGCCATCCGTGGAAACGATACTAATTCCATACTCGCGCGGAAGGATATTTAATTTTGTCGAGGGTGTAAACTGATAAAAACCAGATTCTGGTGACACGCTATTCTTAAAGGCAAAGGTAAAGATTCCATCTTTATTGGTTAGATTGGTCCCTGCATTCAAGGCACTTTTGAAGAAATCATTGGACATAAATATATTAACGTACTCACCTGAGGGTGTAAAAATACTGCTATAAGCTTTAGATGTACCAAAATTTGTCCAGGTAACCCCATCACCGCTATATTTTATGTCTGCCGCACCAGGAGTGAATCCAAGGATGGCTTTATCAATGATCATTTGCATAGTCAAAGAGCTAGATAGTACTTTCGTCTCTTTTAGGTTGTAGGCTATCATTCGGCATGAAAGTCCACTTTTTTTATCTACTATTGCAATTTTACAGGAATCGGAACCACTGCTGATACTCGGTGTTCCATCGCTGGCAACCCAAATTTCTGCCATGGCTCCCGTACTTTTTAATTCTAAGTGAGAGATTTTATTCAACGTTAAGTTATAGATACGCCAAGATGCCCCACTGGGCAGGTCTTTACAGCGCTGGCCTGTTTTATAATCATAATCTGTAGCCGTGGTACACAGATTTAATTGATACGTTTCACTATTACCTACTGGCAAGTTTCGAAAATAGACGTAAGCAGTAGGACTCAGAGAGCCAAAACCATAAGAACCGTTATATACGCTATTCCCTGACATCGTATGATAGAAACCTTCCCGATCAAGATGTTCAGCCGCGATATAGCCGCTTGCCGGGCAGGTTGAACCACTGTTCATACAGCGTATTCCAGCAAAAGGCTGGGATATTGAGGAGTTTGATATCCACATATCATAATAACGATTAACGCCCGTCCAGCCAACGAAACCCATGTAGCCGAGACTGACTTGATTGCTCTTATAATGCATCCATACATTGGCACCGCTAAACCGCGGATCTAATTTACTTGAGGTAATAAAATATTCATTGTCTACGGCATTATCGATGAACATATAATCATTTTCACCGCTACCGGACACGGTAGATGTCACTGCTATTGCGGGGCCTGCGGCAATCAGACCCACAACACCCAAACATAAATTCTTAATAGACATTCTCAAGATCTCCTGTGCGGGATGCGGTCTGCTGCTGCATCTGACATGGAATTTCACCGACCCATGCCGCGCCTCTGACATCGGTAAGGTTAAGGTCCGCTTCGCAAATGCCGCCATTCTTGTCCAGCAGGGTAATAACGGGATAGCGCTTATCGACATCCATCGCGAACTCGCCTTTATCGTCAGTGCGGGTTTTGCCGATATGGTTGTGGATGTCCGTATTGGCGTAATAGCTGCCGTCAGGGCGCTTGACGCGACCAAACACCGTCACCAGCTGCTTAACTTCCGGATTGATTACGCTGAGGTTGCCGGGATAAAGCACCACTTTGCTGCGCCGTCCGCTAACGATATCCACGCTGTCCTCAGAGTTCTTATCATTCATCAGCTCGACGTTGTATTCGGCGTAAGGGGGAAGGGTGATGAAATTACTTTTACCCGTCAGCGGGTAGCTCTGGCCGTTAATCTGCGCCATCATCTTGCCCTTCTCGCTGAAGTTGGTATTCACCACCAGCCCGGCGTTCTGCGTGCCGTTGCTGGCATAGAAATCTTTTTGCGTCCAGGCAATGCTGCCCTGGGAGCTGAGGCTGATATTGGAACTGTTGTCAGAGGAGCGGCTGGCGGAAACGGTGCCGGTATTGTATTTGGTGTCGTAGCTGGCGAAGCCATTTGCCGCAAAATCGCCGGAACTGTAGCCGCTGTCATCGCTATTTTTTTGCTTAAGGCGTTTTGACACCGACGCACCGGCGCTGGTAATGACGCTGTCGTCGAACTGCTTCTGAACCTTGAGGTTTGCCAGCATATCGCCGTTCTGACTTGAGACACCGGCGCTGACCGTGGTACCGAAAGGAATGGAAATATCGATGTTGACGTATTTGTCGCGTAAGTTGGTGCGATCGTCATACTGATAATTCTGGATCCCGGTACGCAGCGCCACAGATCCGTAGCGGTTTGCCAGCAGGGACTGACTGTAGTCCACGTTGGTGTAGGTGCTGCCGTTATATTTATTATTGGTGCGGCTCACGGACAGGCTGCCGAGAAACGAGGCCGCCTTGCGCAAGTTGGCGGTAGCGCCAATCGATACATAATCATTTTTCTGCATGGAAAGCCGATTACCCACGTGCCCGTACTGGCGCGATCCCCACAGGCTGCCGTAACCCTCTGGCAGGCTGTAATTAACGGTAGAAATACTTTGCCAGCTGCTGTCAGTGGCGAGCATTGCCTGCTGATTAAAGCTGAACGCGTCGCTGAGAATCACGCTGACTTCGGATTCGTTAACGCCATTATTGTCAAAACCGTACAGCGTCGATTTCAGGTTCACGCCGGAGAGCCACGGCTGGCTGGTCGCACCTGAGACGCCGGCAATCCAGGTATTCTTCTTCCCGTAGCGGGTATTTTTGTGATCGCGGTAATCCGTTCTGTCATATTCCAGATTGCCGCCGAACATCTGCCAGGTGAAGTTGCCGGTCAGGCTGGATTTGCGGGCAAAGGTTTTGTTGATATTCGCCGTGCGGCTGCTGACCTCGCGGCCGTTAATGATCACTTTCACATCCACATCGTAAATACCAAACGGCAGGCGGGAGGTATCAAGTTCGTAGCTGCCCATTGAGAAATTCTGAATACTCAGCAGCTTGCCGTTGCGGTAAACGTGTACTTCACCTGCGGCAGGAAGAAACACCGTTACCGGGGTCAGCGACAGGGTATTGTCTTCAATCTGGGTGCTGCTTTTGTTTCCGTAACTGGCACCATAAATGCGGCTGGAATTTAGTGCGTTCATGCTGGCAATAGACTGCAGGTTCCACGTATCCACCATGCCCATCGCCAGCCGGTGTCCGGCAAAGTCGCGTTCGTACATCGCGCGGTAGACTTTACTTTCGCGATCGGATGTCCCGATGCCGTACACCGAGCCGTTGAGATTGACGTGGTGCTCGCGCAGCGACAGCGTGTTGTCCAGGGTCAGGTAGCTGCTGCTGTTGTCGCTGCCGCCGTATTGACTGTAGTAGCTGCCGAAGGTGTAGTTAAGCACGCTTGATAAATGCTCTGCGGTTGATTCGCCGAGCATATTCGAGCGCGGCAGAATAGCGGCATTCATAGCCTCGCGGTTTACTGTCAGCTCAAGATAAAAGGAGCGCGTCTCCAGAGACAGGGAGGCGTCCTTATTGAGGATAATACGCTTGCCGTCGCCGATACTTTTATTCTGCAGACCAGCGATCATGGCTTTAATCTTTGGCGACAGCTCGGTGCGATCGGGAAGGTCGCTCAGCGTGACCTGCTGAATTGCAAATTCATTATCTTTGATCGTCAGTATCGCCTCGGCGATTTTCTGGTTGCTTCGTTGAGTATTGGTGTCGCCCGCGTAACGAATAAAAATAGGCACGGTCATCCCCTGATACAAAGCATTAGCGAAGACCGCAGGAATAACATAATTATTCACTTTTACTGGTGCTGTTGGGTTTGCAAGTAAACTCTGATTTATAGAGAGCAATAGTCCAGCAAACAGCGTCCCTCTGACATAGCCCAGATTATCCATAATAGCTCTCAGTTTACATTAATATACTGTTCACCGTGCCAGATGCCGACTCTGGTTTTTTTATTTGTGAGGTCTGTATATACTATTCTTGCGCTTACGCCCGGCATCACATAATAGCGCTCGCGGCAGCCTTCACCTGAATCCTTTGATTTATCTTTGCACGGGCCGTATGAAATAATGCGGAATGAGGCATTTCCCGTATTGGTAACAACACCGTTCTTCCAGCTAAAATCGAATTTTTCCTGGCGCGGTGCGACCACCAGAATGGTACTGATAATCGCCGAGGTGGTTGCTTCACCCTGTTTTTTACTTTTATTGGCTTCGAACTCGGTCACCGGCTCATCGGTCCACGATACGCGGTAATAACGCTCTTTGTTATCCTCCGGGCCTTTATAAAAAAAGCGGAAGTTATCTTTGGCATTGCCGGGCAAAATCATGCTGGCGGGCGTGGATAACAGCTCTGATTTTGACTCCATCGGAATAATAATGCCGCCTTCCATAGGGGATGACAGGCGCTGAACGGTGACGCTAACGTAGCGCGCGGTGTCAGTGACGTTGGCAATTTCTTTTGCCAGGCTACTTTTATCGGGCTCCATCATGGAAGTGACTTCACCTACGTTAATCGCCTGGGCCGACAGAGAAACAGCGCAAAGAGAAAGAGTGAACAGCAGTGAGTTGCACTTCATAGCCTTTCCTTGAAGAGGGCCGAAGCCCTCTTATTTATTACGAGGGAGGAGTTTTTCGCAGAATTAGGCGCTGGTGGTCCACACGGCGGTGAACTGTACGCGAACGTCGCCGCTCCAGTAGCCGTCGGTCAGATCTTCAAACTGAGCAGCGGTGCTGCCGTCTGAAGTTGCGGAATCGATGGAGAAATCGAAGTTACCCTGGGTGCTGGTACGGTCAGCACCTGCGTAAGCGGTGGCTACAGCCAGCGCATCAAGACCCGCAGATACGTTGCCCTGGGTATCGATCATAGTGACCGGCGTTGCTTCGCTCAGCGCCTGTCCGTTCCACTTCACGCCCACCGCAAGGGTAGAAGCATCGGTGGTGCGGCTCAGAGTGTTGTTAACAATCTGGGAGGTCAGTTTGAAATCTGTCGCGCCAGACTGGCCTGCGATAGTAATATCAAACGCGCCTTTCTGGGTATTAAACGCTTTGATACCTTCCGCATACTGGAAATTCAGCGATTTCAGCGGGGTAACAACCAGCATGCTTTTGGTGTCTTTCGTTGCGCTGGCATCCCAGGTTGCAGTAGCGGTTGCTGTTACATCAGCAATAGCGTTAGCAGACAGGCATGCAGCGGCGACGATACCGGCGAGTACGATTTTTTTCATTCTTTATATTCCTGAATTAATAAATATCCATTGATTTATCGCGGTATGGCAATAAATTTCTTACTGATACTAACTGGAGATAACTGTATTTAATTTTCCCCTCCCTCCCATCTTTTTTTGCAAAATACCCTTTGCATAATAGATTCTTTTTTCATTAATCTGCAGCGTTTCGGACATCTCTTTGATGTTCTTTTCAGCCAGCATGAGATCGAGTACAGCTATCTCAAGATCGTTAAATTTGGTGTTGGAAGCGCGACGATCGTGATGGCCGGTAAAGCAATAATTGATTATTTTATCAATTTTAGCGTAGTCATCATTGCTGGTGATGACTGTCGAAATTAAATGTGATTTCGCTTTCCAGTAGAATGCTAAAGGCTCCATCACTTTATCAGTGACAAGGATTAGCTTTAACCCTGATTTTGATAAATTCTGCAACCATTGGTTATTAGTAAAGTAACGAATGTTATGACACGAGAAATCAACAAAAATAAATCCCGTATAGGAAAAGTTATAGTGTGAATTCAAGATTAAAAATTGAATTCCTAACCTTAAATAATAATTATTATCAGGCCATAAGGTGTACTGGTTCTCAACGCACTTTACTTTTTTTATCGTTGGCGGCGCAAGAAGATCGCAGTGTAAGTGGCAACTCATACACTTTATTTTTTTATCGGTGTGCGATGGCATATCCTTTTTATTTCCCTGTTTCCTGTATTTCACCGCATGTGATGGAGGGGATAATAAGTTTAGAAACATCATGTTTCAATGCGTAAAGCCTGTCATGTCAATCGTAAAGACTATGGAAAAGTCCTATAAATTCACAGTGAAAGAAATGCTGTAACGCGTTCTATTTGTCGTGGTTATGGATTGTGCGTTTTTTTATCGAAAGAATAATGCTAAGAATTTTCCCTGTGCGTTTAGGATTTTTCCTTAGAAATTAGCGATGTTGGTTAAAAAAAAACAGCACTAAATGCAAACCGGAAGGTTAATGGTGGTGTAGTTATGTTTAATTTATGTTGATTTTGTTTTGTTTTGGTTTCTTTTTTGTTTTAGTTTTTGGTGTGGCGATCTCGAAACACCCTGGCAGATCAGTTTTCCATTTTCAGTACGATGGCCGTTTTTTGATTCAGCCAGGCTTTTTCATGTTGTCCGCGCTGGCGTGTTTGACGCCTGTGTTTCTACTATTTTGTAATTACATGCTCAGCAACAAAGATGAGGCTTCATTTTATGTGAATAAGGCCGGTGGCTCAAATCCCTGCGGCAACTGTTTAGAAAAGTTCAAGTTTTACGAAAATGTGACGCTTACTGGCGTTATGTCAGGAACGCGTATATCGAGCGCCCGTCTGTAACAGCGCGCAAGCGTCATATGCGCAGGCAGGCCCGCAGCAGAGTGGCAAGAGAAGTGGATATTTTGCTGATGAACGTTGGTGATTGAGCTCGTTGGAAAAGAACCCCTCATTCCCGGCACTATCCCTTACCCCAGCTCCCCCACAATAAACTCCCGCAGCCTCTCTTCCGCCGCTGAACCCGCCTGTTCCCGCCAGGCAATCCAGGTTTCGGCCTGCCTGGCGTCGGGCCACAGCGGTCTGAACGCCACGCCGGAGATACCCAGATAGCGGGCCGAAGCCGGCACCAGCGCCATGCCAAACCCGCGGCTCACCAGCGCCATAATGCTATGGGTCTGGCTGATGTGCTGGACGAAGATCGGCTGCGGGGAGACGTCCGCCATGATTTCCAGCGTCATTTCATAGAAGTAGCGGCCCTCGTTCGGCGCGTAGGTGATCATTGGCTGCTGGCGCAGGTGTTCGGGCAGGATCTGTGCCTGCTGCGCCAGCGGGTGGCTGTCGGGCAGGGCCAGCAGCATCGGCTCGCGGTGATAGCGGTGGTGGATCAGGCCGGGCTGGGCGGCAATGGTCGGGCGCATCAGGGCCAGGGCCAGGGCCCCGCTCTGCAGGGCGTCGACCTGTTCCGAGGTGACCATCTCCTTGAGTACGATCTCGATGCCGGGCAGCGCCTGCTGCGCCCGCGCCAGCAGCTCGGGCACGAGGTAGTAGCCTGACACCGCGGTGAATCCCAGCGTCACCCGTCCGGCGTGGCCGCTCTGAATGCGCCTGGCGGTATCCACCGACTGCTCCGCAATTGCCACCATCTGGCGCGCCGACTGCAGGAAAAACGTGCCGGCTTCAGTCAGGCGCACCAGCCGGCTGTTGCGCTCGAACAGGCGCACGCCTGTCGCCTCTTCCAGCAGCCGAATCTGCCGGCTCAGCGGCGGCTGGGTCATAAACAGGCGCTCGGCCGCCCGGGCGAAGTGCAGCTCTTCGGCGAGCGCGATAAAGCACTGCAATTTCTTAAAGTCGTTAAACACGGGTCATTCTCCGGTTGTTGTTAAAGCTGCGGCGGCTGCGATCGCCTTCACACATTTACGTCTTTCTTTCGGCGCGGCGGCGGCGGGGGCTGCGCCGCAGACCTACTGGCAGAACAACGATTCAATGATTGAATCAATATATACAACTTCTGAATTAGACGTGAATCATTGCCTGTCGATAATCACTCTTCATGGAAACATTTTATTCACGATGGTTTTCGCCAGCGGGTGAGTCGAAGGCCGTAACTGCGAGTGCAATGCGATGATGACACCTCAAGAGTTAAAACAGATCCTCTCTCAGGGACTGCTCTCCTTCCCGGTGACCGACTTTGACCGCGAAGGGAAATTCAACCCGCGCGGCTATGCCGAGCGCCTTGAGTGGCTGGCCCCTTACGGTGCCAGCGCCCTGTTTGCCGCGGGCGGCACCGGCGAGTTCTTCTCGCTGGGCGCGCAGGAGTACAGCCAGATCGTGCGCACCGCGGTAGATGCCTGTGAAGGCACTGTGCCGATCCTCGCCGGAGCAGGGGGGCCGACCTGCCAGGCTATTGATTTTGCCCGTGAGGCACAGCGCCAGGGCGCTGCCGGGGTACTGCTGCTGCCGCACTATCTGACCGAAGCGAGTCAGGAAGGTATCGCTGAACACGTTATACAGGTATGCCAGTCGGTGGATATCGGCGTGATCGTCTATAACCGCGCCAACTCGCAGCTGGACGATGTTCAGCTGGCGCGGGTCGCGGAGCGCTGCCCGAACCTGATCGGTTTTAAAGACGGCACCGGCAACATCGAAAATATGGTGCGCATCCGCCGCACGCTGGGGGATCGCCTGACCTATCTGGGCGGTCTGCCCACTGCTGAAGTCTACGCCGCCGCCTATTATGCGATTGGCGTCCCGGTTTACTCCTCGGCGGTCTTCAACTTTATTCCCAAAACGGCGATGGATTTTTATCGCGCGGTGCAGCATAACGATACGGCAACCATTAACCATCTGCTGGACAGCTTCTTCCTGCCTTATCTGACCCTGCGCAACCGCTGCGCCGGCTACTCGGTGAGCATTGTTAAAGCCGGCGCGAAGCTGGTGGGCCGGGATGCCGGGCCGGTTCGCGCCCCGCTGACCGATTTGAAAGCAGATGAACTGGAGCAGCTCGACGCGCTTATTCGCCAGCTTAGCCCGCAGTCTTAAGCATCAGGAGAACACAATGACTTTAACAGGCGAAATGCTACTTGGAAGCCGCCGCAAGCGCGGGCAGGCAGGACATTTTCAGGCCGCCGATCCGCGCACCGGCGAGTCGCTGCTCCCGGAATACGGTATCAGCGATGACGATGACGTTGCGCAGGCCGCCGGGCTGGCGGCACAGGCTTTTTACCCATTCCGCACCGCGCCGCTGGAGACCCGCGCCCGCCTGCTGGACGGGATTGCCGATAATATTGAGGCGCTGGGGGATACCCTGATTGAACGCGCTGCCGCGGAAACCGCGCTGCCCGTCGCCCGCCTGCAGGGCGAGCGGGCGCGCACCGTTGGCCAGCTGCGCCGCTTTGCCGCCGTGGTCAGGCGCGGCGAGTTTCAGCGAGTGGCGATTGATAGCCAGCAGAGCGACGACCTGCGGCTGGTAAAAACCGGGCTCGGCCCGGTGGCCGTCTTCGGCGCCAGCAACTTCCCGCTGGCGTTCTCGGTAGCGGGGGGAGACACCGCCTCGGCGCTGGCCGCCGGTTGTCCGGTGGTGGTTAAGGCGCATCCGGCGCATCCCGGCACCTCGGAGCTGGTGGGCGACGCCTGCCGCCGCGCCGTTGAAGCCAGCGGTCTGCCGGAAGGTGTTTTCTCACTGCTGTACGGCGAGCGCGAAACCGGCAGCGCGCTGGTGGCGCACCCGGCCATTCAGGCGGTCGGTTTTACCGGATCCCGCGCCGGCGGCATGGCGTTGATAGACATAGCTCGCCAGCGAAAAGTGCCGATCCCGGTGTACGCCGAAATGAGCTGCATCAACCCGATTTTCCTGCTGCCGGGTGCCCTGCAGCGCCGCGCGCAGGCCCTCGGCGGCGAATTTGTTGACTCGCTGACCCTCGGCTGCGGCCAGTTCTGCACCAACCCCGGGCTGGTGATCGCCTGCGCCGGCGACGATCTGGATACGTTCCGTAACGCTGCTTCTGCGGCGCTGGCCGATAAAGCAGCGGGCGCACTGCTGACCCGCGGTATTGCCCGGGCCTACCGGGAAGGCGCCGACCGGCTGGAACAGCAGCCCGGCGTGCAGGTGCTGGCGCGCGGCCAGCAGGCGAACAACGACGGCCAGGCGCAGCCGCTGCTGTGCCAGATTAGCGCCGACGATTTTCTGGCCTCTGATGTTCTGCAGCAGGAAGTCTTTGGCCCGGCGTCACTGATTGTGGTCTGCCGCGACGCGCAGCAGCTCGAAGCTGTTGCCGGGGCGCTGGAAGGGCAGCTTACCGCCACGCTGCACCTGGCGGACGGCGATACGGCGCTGGCCGGACGCCTCATGCCGACGCTGGAGCGGATGGTGGGGCGGCTGCTGGTGAACGGCTTCCCTACCGGGGTGGCGGTCTCGGCGGCGATGGTGCACGGCGGTCCGTGGCCCTCAACTTCATCGCCGCTGTATACCTCGGTGGGCGACAGCGCCATCGAGCGCTTCCTGCGCCCGATCTGCTATCAGAACTTCCCGACTGAGCTGCTGCCCGCGGCGTTGAAAGACGATCAATAACCGACGGCGCAATAACAATATAAAGGCTGAACGATGAATAAAATCTCCTCGTGTACCACGCCAGTCGTGACCGGCTACCGGGTCGTGCCGGTAGCGGGCTACGACAGCATGCTGCTGAACCTGAGCGGCGCGCACGGCCCGTTTTTTACCCGCAACGTGGTTATTCTGGAAGACAGCGCGGGCCATGCCGGGCTCGGAGAAGTGCCCGGCGGGGAAGCCATCCGCCAGGCCCTCGACGCGGCTCGGCCGCTGATTGTCGGCCAGCCGATCGGCGAATACAGCGTGCTGCTTAACCAGTTCAACCAGCAGTGGAGCGCCATCAAAGAAGAGGGCCGGGGCGAGCAGACTTTCGATCTGCGCATCGGCATTCACGCCTACACCGCCCTTGAGTCGGCGCTGCTCGATCTGCTGGGCCAGTACCTCGGGGTGCCGCTGGCGGCGCTGCTGGGGGAAGGGGTTCAGCGTACCTCCGTGCCGGTGCTGGGCTACCTGTTTTATATCGGCGATCGCGCCAGGACCACGCTGCCCTATCTTTCCGGCGACGGCGGCAATGACGACTGGGCGCGGCTGCGCCGCGAGGCGGCGCTGACGCCGGAGGCGGTGGTGCGGCTGGCCGAAGCGGCCCATGCGCGCTACGGCTTTAAGGATTTCAAGCTCAAGGGCGGCGTATTCAGCGGCGAAGAGGAGATGCTGGCGGTTGAGAGGCTGGCGAAAAGCTTCCCGCAGGCGCGGATCACCCTCGATCCTAACGGCGGCTGGCTGCTGGACGATGCCGTCGCGCTGTGCAAGGGACGCGGCGATATTCTGGCCTACGTGGAAGATCCCTGCGGTGCCGAGCAGGGCTTTTCCGGTCGGGAAGTGATGGCCGAGTTCCGCCAGGCCACCGGCCTGCCTACCGCCACCAACATGATTGCCACCGACTGGCGGCAGCTGCAGCACGCGCTGCAGCTTAACGCGGTGGACATTCCGCTGGCGGATCCGCACTTCTGGTCGCTGCGCGGCTCGGTGCGCGTGGCGCAGACCTGCGCGGATCGCGGCCTGACATGGGGATCGCACTCCAACAACCACTTTGATATTTCACTGGCGATGTTCACCCAGGTGGCCGCCGCGGCGCCGGGCAAGATCACCGCCATCGACACCCACTGGATCTGGCAGGACGGCCAGCGCCTGACCCGCCAGCCGCTGGCAATTGAAGGCGGGGAGATTACCCTGCCGGCGAAAGCCGGGCTGGGGGTCGAGCTTGACGAGGCACGACTGGAAGAGGCGCACCAGCTGTACCTGCGCCACGGTCTGGGGCAGCGCAACGACGCGGTGGCCATGCAGTTCCTGATCCCCGACTGGCGTTTCGATCCTAAACGACCGGCGCTGCTGCGCGGGTAGCCTTCCCGACGCGGGCCGCTTCAGGGCCCGCGCGTAACGATCCAGCCGCGGCGCGCGGTGACGTCAGCTGCCAGCCGGTGTCCTGCCGACAGCCGGGCCCCTGTTCCTGCCAACCAGCCCCGGCATCCGGGGGCAACGGGAGTGTCCATGAGTATCAAAGAGTCCACAGCGGTGCCCGCCCCGCGCGAGGCGGCATTAAGCGCCACCCGTCCGGGGCATTTACGCTACGCGATCCTGGCGCTGATTTTCATTGTCACGGTCATTAACTATGCGGATCGCGCCATTTTGTCGATTGCCGGCACCAGCCTGGCGCAGGATGTCCACCTCGATCCGATCCAGCTGGGGATGGTGTTCTCGGCGTTCGGCTGGGCCTACGCCCTGGGGCAGATCCCCGGCGGCTGGCTGCTTGATACCTTTGGCGCCCGGCGGGTGTACGGCTGGAGCCTGATCCTGTGGTCACTGTGTACCGCGCTGCAGGGCCTGGTCAGCAGTCTCGGGCTGATGGCCGCCTCCGCCACGCTGTTTCTGTTTATGATGCGCTTTGCGCTGGGCATGGTTGAAGCACCGGCGTTTCCCGCCAACTCGCGGATTGTCACCTGCTGGTTCCCGACCCGCGAGCGTGGTACCGCCTCGGCGCTGTTTAACTCCGCACAGTATCTGGCGGTGGCGATCTTCACCCCGCTGATGGCGGTGCTGACCGCGCGCTTCGGCTGGCAGCACGTCTTCTTTATCATGGGCGGTCTGGGGATCGCGCTGGCGGTGCTGTGGTTCAGTTTTTACCGCGAGCCCCACCAGCACGCGCGGCTGGGATCGGCAGAAATGGACTATCTGCGGGCCAACGGCGCGCTGGTGGATCTGGAGCTGAACCGCAAAACGCATAAAGATCCGCTCACCTGGCACAAGCTGCTGCAGCTGTTTCGTCACCGTAGCCTGTGGGCGGTCTATATCGGGCAGTACTGCATCACCGCGCTGACCTACTTTTTTATCACCTGGTTTCCCATCTACCTGATCAAAGAGCGCGGCATGTCGATTATGGTAGCGGGGTTCAGCGCGGCGATCCCGGCGCTGTGCGGCTTTACCGGCGGCATCCTCGGCGGCGTGCTGTCGGACTTCTTAATTAAAAAGGGCTGCCATCCTTCTCTGGCGCGCAAAATTCCCTACACCCTCGGCATGTTTATGGCGATGGGGCTGGTGCTGGCGAACTTTGTCAGCACCGATTCGGCGGTAATAGCGATTATGGCCATTGCGTTCTTCGGCAAGGGCCTCAGCGCCGTGGGCTGGGCGACGATTTCCGATATCGCCCCGGCGGGCATGGTGGGGCTCAGCGCGGGAGTCTTTAACGGGCTGGGAAATATTGCCGGTATCGTGACGCCGCTGGTGATCGGCTACGTGGTGGCTACCAGCGGATCTTTCGTGGACGCCCTGTGGTTTGTCGGGCTGCACTGCCTGATCGGGCTGCTGGCGTACGCGTTGCTCGCCGGACGTTTTGAGCGAATTGTCGTGAAGGTATAGCGATTGTTTTAGCCCGGGTGAAGTATTTTGCCCGGGCATTTTCGCACACTGCACTTTGATATAACCCGAATTATTCAGGAGAAAAAATTAAGAGTAAACAACCAATAATACAAAGGGATACCTGTATTTCACCCGGGCGCTGAATGCTGTAAAAAATAACGTTTAATTAACGGAGCGCCCTGTAAAACAGAACATTTATTCTCTTATCGTTAACCCCTTTTTGAGTCACTTCTTTGTGAGGAATGCACCCCATGACGTTTCAACGTCCCACCTCCCGGCGAAAATTTTTGCTGGGTGCGCTAATGGCCCTTCCGGCCAGTACGCTCATTGCCAAAGGGCTTACCGCCGCCCAGGCCGCAGAAATGGCGGCCCCCGATCTTGCCGACTACCGGCCGATTTTTTTCTCCCCCGCGGAATGGCAGTTCATTCTTGCCGCCGCCGACCGCCTGATCCCCGCCGGCGGCAAGGGCAAGGCGCCGGGCGCGCTGGAAACTAACGTCCCTGTCTTTATTGACCAGCAGATGCACGGCGACTACGGCCAGGAAATTTACATGCAGGGCCCATTCAATCCCCACGCGCCCGCGACGCTGGGCTACCAGATCCCGTTCTATCCGCAAAAAATCTACCAGCGCGGAATAGCGCTCGCCAACCAGTGGTGCCAGCAGCATCTGCAGCAGCCTTTTCACCGCCTGAGCCACGCGCAGCAGGAAGAGGTGCTGACGAAGCTGCAAAAGAACGAGGTGGATTTTGGCGAACTGGGGGAGGAGAGCATGAAGGCCGGGCACTTCTTCAGCCAGCTGCTCGCCGATACCAAACACGGCTACCTCGCCGACCCGATGTACGGCGGCAACAAAGGCATGAAGGCCTGGATAGCGATTGGCTTTCCCGGTGCCCGTGCCAGCTACCTCGAATGGGTGAAGCAGCACAACATCCCCTATCCGCTGGGGCCGGTCAGTATTGAGGGCGCGCGCGCCTGATTTGCATTGCGTTATGTCAGTTTTACAACAGGATTATCATGTCACAGATTACCAAAAAGGACGTTGATGTCGTCGTGTGCGGACTCGGCTGGGCCGGGTCGCTGATGAGCATCGAGCTGGCGCAGGCGGGGCTTACCGTCCGGGCGCTGGAAAAGGGGCCGGACCGCAGCTACGCCGACTTTGCCTATCCCAAACCGGCGGATGAATACGCCTACGCCGTACGCAACCGGGTGATGACCACCCCGGCGGCATCCGCCGTCACCGTGCGCTACACCCTCAACGATACGGCGCTGCCGACGCGAAAATGGGGCGCGTTCGTGCCGGGCGGCGGCGTGGGCGGCTCCGGGCTGCACTGGACCGGCGTGCTGATCCGCCCGACGCCGACGGACATCAAGCTGAAAACCTACGTTGACGAAGCCTACGCCCCTGGCATCCTGCAGGATGATATGCGGGTGCGGGATTTTCCTTTCAGCTGGGAGGAGATCGAACCCTGGTTCGACAAGTTCGAGCATATTTGCGGCCAGTCCGGCACCACCGGCAACCTGCGGGGCAAAATACTGCCCGGCGGCGATCCCTTCGAAGGGCCGCGCTCGAATCCTTATCCGCTCCCGGCGCTGGAAGACACGCTCAATAACGTGATGTTTGCCGAGGCGGCGAAAAAGCTCGGCTATCATCCGTTCCCGAACCCTTCGGCCGCGGTCTCCCGGGCCTGGACTAACCCCTACGGCAACCAGATTGCCCCCTGCAACTACTGCGGCTACTGCAGCAAATACCCGTGCCTCAACTACTCTAAAGCCTCGCCGCAGACTGCGGTGATGGACGCCCTGAAACGTCTGGAGAATTTCTCTTACGAGGTGAACGCCAACGTGATTAAAGTGGTGCTGCACGACGATAAAAAAACCGCCAAAGGCGTTGTCTACATCGACGAGCAGGGCAACGAGTGCTTCCAGCCGGCAAAAATCGTGGTGCTGAGCAGCTTCCAGCTCTATAACGTCCACCTGATGCTGCTCTCCGGCATCGGCCAGCCCTACAATCCGATCACCGAAGAGGGCGTGGTGGGGCGCAACTACGCGTTTCTCTCCAACGGCGGCGCGACGCTGTTCTTTAAAGACAAGCACTTCAATCCGTTTATCGCCGCGGGCCCGACCGGGCAAATGTTTAACGACGTCTCGCCGGGCAACTTTGACGGCCCCGGCCTCGGGCTGCTCGGCGGGGCGAAAATCCACAGCTCCCAGGCGACCGGAACCCCCATCGGCACCGCGCTGCCGAAAGGCACCCCCGCCTGGGGCGCGGGCTGGAAAGAGGGACTGGAAACCTGGTATGGCCATTCGATGAAAGTCAGCATCACCACCAGCTGCATGTCCTACCGGGACGTTTATCTCGATCTCGATCCGACCTACACCAACGAGCACGGCCAGCCGCTGCTGCGCATTACCTTTAACTGGAAGCAGAACGAGCTTAAGCTCCAGCAGTATCTGAAAGGCGTGGTGGGCAACATCGTCAACGAACTGAATCCGGACAGCTACAGCATGAGCTTCCTGCCGATGGATGCCGATTTCGATCTCACCAAATACGTTTCCACCCACAATGTGGGCGGGGCGATCATGGGGGACGATCCGCGCACCTCCGCGCTGAACAAGTACCTGCAGAGCTGGGACGTGCATAACGTCTTCGTGCCGGGCGGCAATGCCTTCCCGCAGAATTTCCAGGCTAACCCCACCGACACCATCGGCGCCATTACGCTGATGGCGGCGCAGGCGATCAAAGACCGCTATCTGCAAAATCCCGGCCCGCTGGTACAGGTATAAGATGATGAACGTATTGAAATTTAACCGCCGCGCGCTGGCGGCGCTGGTTCTTCTGGCATCCGGCCTGCCGTTCTGCGCCCGCGCCGATGACGACGCGGCGCTGATTAAGCAGGGAGAATACCTCTCCCGGCTGGGGGACTGCATGGCCTGCCACTCTGTCCCCGGAAAACCGGCCTACGCCGGCGGGCTGGCCATCGAGTCCAACCTCGGCACCATTTACTCCACCAACATTACGCCGGACAAAACCCACGGCATCGGCAGCTACAGCGAAGCGCAGTTTGCTGACGCGGTGCGTAAAGGTGTTCTGCCCGACGGCACGCGGCTCTATCCGGCGATGCCCTATCCGGACTACGCCAAAATCAGCGACGAGGATATTCACGCGCTGTACGTCTATTTCATGCAGGGCGTTCCGCCCAGCAGCGAGCAGCCGCCGGCGACCGATCTGAGCTTCCCTTTCAGCCAGCGCTGGGGGATCCGCTTCTGGGATCTGTTCTTCACCGCCGAAGGGCCGTTTAAGCCCATCGCGGGCGCGTCGGCCCAGGTGAACCGCGGCGCCTACATTGTGGAAGGCCTCGGCCACTGCGGCAGCTGCCACACGCCGCGCGGCTTTGCTATGCAGGAAAAAGCGCTCGACAGCGGCGATGCGGCGTTCCTCAGCAGCGGCAACCTCAACGGCTGGGAGGTTCCCTCCCTGCGCGGGCTGCCGCGCTGGAATGAGCAGGAGATCGTTGACTACCTGCAAACCGGGCGCAACGACCGCGCCGCTGTCGGTGGTGAAATGACCTCGGTGGTGGAGCACAGCAGCGCCTGGATGCACGACGACGATCTGCAGGCGATTGCCGCCTATCTCAAGTTTCTCGGCGGCAATCCCGCCCTGCAGCGGGGGGACGAATCCGCCCGCCGGGCGACGCAGGCCCGCCTGACGGCGGGGCAGGGGCTCAGCGTCGGGGAGCGGCTGTACGTCGATAACTGCGGCGCCTGCCACTTCGCCAGCGGCCAGGGCGCGCCGAAGATCTTCCCGCAGATCGACGGGGCAACCCTGGTGAACGCCGCGGCGCCGGACGGGCTGATCCACACCATTTTGGCCGGGGCCCAGCTGCCCTCTACCGAAAAAGCGCCGTCGGCGCTGGCAATGCCCGGCTTTGCCGGCCGCCTCAGCGACGACGACGTCGCGCAGCTCGCCACCTTTATCCGCCAAGGCTGGAGCAACAGCGCCCCGGCGGTGACGGAAAAACAGGTCGCCGAGGTGCGTCAATCGCTGAAAAAGGATAAGTAAGGAGCATTGTCCACAGCCGGCAGCGGAGGGTTCTCACTGCCGGTTTTTTATTCATGGGGCACTACCGATTCGCAGGCCGCGCGCCAACAGCAGATCCCACGCGTAAACCCTGGTGCAGCCAGGCAGGGCGCGTAACATTGCCGCCTTAAGAAACTAAAGTAATTGAATATCTGTTAACCACCCGTTTTTTATTCACCGCATCTTTATCACTGCTCAGACGTGATGATACCCACGCAATTTTGAGCCTCTGGTTCTGCAAGCCTGACCGCACGGGATAGCCCGACCAACGATACAAACTTCCGCTGACGAATACTTACAAAATTCTTTTGATCTCAGACAACGCTTTCAGGGCTAATACGATCGTAATATATTTGTTTATATAGCGATTGGTGAGTGATGAAAATTAAAACAACGCTGGCGGCGCTGCTGCCGGTTCTGGGTCCGGCCGTGCTGCAAAATGCGCTGGCGGCAGCGCCGCACGCGCCTGAAGAGCAAATGGTTGTCACGGCCAGTCCCGCAGCGGACAGCACAGACGCCGCCGCGGGCGCCGGATTCAAAACCGACGATATCACCGTCGGCCCGCTGGGAAACAAGGCGTGGATCGATACGCCTTACTCCTCGACGACGGTCACCAAAGAGATGATTGAGAACCAGCAGGCCCAGAGCGTCAGCGAACTGCTGAAATACTCGCCCAGTACCCAGATGCAGGCCCGCGGCGGAATGGACGTCGGGCGTCCGCAGAGCCGCGGCATGCAGGGCAGCGTGGTGGCCAACAGCCGGCTCGACGGCCTGAACGTGGTATCCACCACCGCCTTTCCGGTGGAAATGCTGGAGCGCCTCGACGTGCTGAACAGCCTTACCGGCGCGCTGTACGGCCCGGCGAGCCCGGCGGGCCAGTTTAACTTTGTCGCCAAACGGCCTGGTGAGCAGACGCTGCGTAAAGTATCGCTGGGCTATCAGGGCCGCGGGGCGGTGACCGGCCATGCCGATTTGGGCGGCCACTTTGATGACCAGCACCGCTTCGGCTATCGGCTCAACCTGCTGAACCAGGACGGCGAGGGCAACGTCGACGGCAGCACCCTGCGCCGCAAGCTGGCGGCGGTGGCGCTCGACTGGGATATCCAGCCGGGCACCCAGCTGCAGCTGGACGCCAGCCACTACGAATTTTTGCAAAAGGGCTATCCGGGCAGCTTCAGCTACGGTCCGAACGTTAAGCTGCCCTCCGCGCCGAACCCGAAAAACAGAAACCTGGCGCTGAAAACCGCCGGTAACGATCTGACCACCGACACCATCAGCACCCACCTGATCCACTATTTCAACGATGACTGGTCGATGAATGCCGGTGTCGGCTGGCAGCAGGCGGATCGCGCCATGCGCAGCGTCAGCAGCAAAATCGTCAACAATCAGGGCGATATGACGCGCTCGATGAAAGACTCTACCGCCGCCGGGCGTTTTCGGGTGCTGAGCAATGCCGTAACGCTTAACGGCCGCCTGATGACCGGCAGCGTCAGCCACGATCTGGCGATCTCCACCACCGGCTACGTCTGGTCGCTGTACAGCGCTAAACGCGCCGGCGGCAGCTACAGCTGGGGAACCACTAATATCCACGATCCCTCGCGCATGGGCGAGCAGGGCGACGGTAAAATTCATACCGGCGGCCCGCGCTACCGCTCCAGCGTCAACAGCCAGCAGAGCATTACCGTCGGGGATACCGCTACCTTTAATTCGCAGTGGTCAGCGATGTTTTTCCTCAGCCAGAGCTGGCTGCAGACCAAAAACTACGCAAAGCACGGCGGCAAAACCGGTGAAACCAACGAAGACGGCTTCAGCCCGAACGCCGCCCTGATGTATAAAATCACGCCAAATACGCTGGCCTACATCAGCTACGCCGACTCGCTGGAGCAGGGCGGCACCGCCCCCACCGATGACAGCATCAAAAATGCCGGCCAGACGCTCGATCCTTACCGCAGCAAGCAGTACGAAATCGGCCTTAAATCTGACGTCGGCGGCATGAACCTCGGCGCGGCCCTGTTCCGCCTCAAGCGCCCGTTTGCCTACGTCAACGCTGACGATGTGTATCAGGAGCAGGGCAAGCAGGTGAATAACGGCCTGGAGTTGACCGCCACCGGTAACCCGTGGCAGAACCTGAACCTCTACAGCGGCGTGACCTTCCTCGATCCTAAACTGAAAGACACTGCCAGCAGCGCCACCCGCAACAAGCGCGTGGTCGGCGTGCCGAAAGTGCAGGCCAACCTGCTTGCCGAGTACAGCCTGCCCGCAATGCCCGAACTGGTGTACAGCGCTAACGTGCACTACACCGGCAGGCGCGCGGCGAACGATACCAACACCAGCTATGCCAGCAGCTACACCACCTGGGATCTGGGTACCCGCTACACCACCCGGCTGAGCAACGTACCAACCACTCTCCGGCTGGTGGTGAACAACGTCTTCGATAAGCACTACTGGGCCTCTATTTTTCCGTCGGGTACCGACGGCGATAACGGCTCACCGAGCGCCTTCCTCGGCGGCGGCCGGGAAGTGCGCGCCTCGGTAACCTTTGATTTTTAATGGAGACAAGATGAACATCTTTCGCCTGGCGGCGGTGCTGCCGCTGCTGCTGTGTGCGGGTCTTTGGGCCGCAAGCAGCCATCCGGGGGTGCGCATTGCGACGCCGTGGCCGGCGCAGAATACCGTAGTGGCGATGCTCGGCTACGGCGACAGCATCGTCGGCACCTCAATGATTGCAAAAGCGATCCCGCTTTTTCGCCAGAGCGTGCCGGGTATTGCGCAGGTGCCCGCCATCAGCGCCAGCGGCGGCGAGCTGAACGCCGAGCAGGTGATTGCCCTCGGCGCTAATCTGCTGTTTGTCGCCGATAGCGGCACTGAACTTCCCCGGCAGGCGCTGCTGGCCCAGGCCGGCGTGAAAGTGGTCTCCTTCAGGGCCAACGCTATGGCGGCGCTGGTCCAGCGGGTGCAGCAAACGGCCGACGTGCTCGGGCCGGACGCCCGGCAGAAGGCGCAGCGCTACCGGCGCTATTTTGAACGCAATGTCGCCCTGGTTGCCCGGGGACTCAAAGGCCTTCCCGCCTCCGGGCGCATCCGGCTCTATCACAGTATGGGTAACCCGCTGATGACCTCCGGTCGCCCGTCCCTGAATCAGGACTGGATGGACCTGGCCGGGGCCGCTAACGTGGCCGAACACTGGTTTGACAGCAGGCCCGGACGCTCCGGGGACGTGGCGGCAGAGCAGGTCATCGCCGCTAATCCGCAGGTTATCGTGGCGATGAACAAGCGCGATGCCGACAGCATCCTCGCCTCGCCCCAGTGGGCCAGCGTGGATGCCGTGCGCCATCATCGGGTGTACGTCAATCCGAAAGGGATGTTCTGGTGGTGCCGGGAAACCAGCGAGGAGGCGCTGCAATTTTTATGGCTGGCAAAAACGCTCTACCCGGAGCGCTTTAAGGACGTGGATATGCGCGCGGAGACGCGGGGTTTTTACCGGCAGTTTTTCAATCTTAGCCTCTCCGATCGTCAGCTTGACGACATCCTGAATCCGCCCCAGTGAGGACGCCGTGTCTGAATCTCATTATTTATCAACGCCTGAGTCTGTGGCACGCGATTTACGCCAGGCGCAGCTGAAAAAAGGCGCGATCCTGGCGGCGATGCTGGCGCTTATCGCCGCTTCGCTGCTGCTGGACTTCGTGCTCGGCCCGTCGGGACTGACGCTTGCCACCCTTGGGCAGACGCTGCTGCATCCGGACGGCGTTAGCGCCCCGCTGCGCATCATCGTCTGGGATATTCGCCTGCCCTCGGCGCTGCTGGCGCTGCTGGTGGGCATGGCGCTGGGGCTGGCGGGGGCGGAGATGCAGACCATCCTCAACAACGCCCTTGCCAGCCCGTTTACCCTCGGGGTGTCGTCGGCCGCTGCCTTCGGCGCGGCGCTGGCTATCGTACTGGGGCTGAGCCTGCCGGGCGTGCCCCAGAGCGCGCTGATCCCGGCAAATGCCTTCGGCTTTGCGCTGCTCTCCGCTCTGCTGCTTGACGCCGTCGCCCGCGGGCTGCGGGTCAGCGGCACCGGCGTTATTCTGCTGGGCATTGCAATGGTCTTCACCTTCAACGCGCTGGTGTCGGTGATGCAGTTTATCGCCGATGAAGACACGCTCCAGGGGCTGATTTTCTGGACGATGGGCAGCCTGTCGCGCGCCACCTGGGATAAGGTGGCGATCCTCGGCGCGGCGCTTGGCGTCGTGCTGCCGTGGTCGCTGCGTTCGGCCTGGCAGCTCACCGCCCTGCGCCTTGGGGAAGAGCGCGCCGCCAGCTTTGGGGTCAACGTCCGGCGGCTGCGGCTCAATGCGCTGCTGCGCATCAGTCTGCTCGCCGCGCTGGCGGTGGCTTTCGTAGGGCCCATCGGCTTTATTGGCCTGGTCGCGCCGCACATGGCGCGCCAGCTGCTGGGCGAGGACCACCGATACTATCTCCCCGGGAGCCTGCTGACGGGCGGGCTGCTGCTCTCTCTGGCGTCGGTGGCCTCAAAAAATCTGCTGTCGGGCGTACTTCTGCCGGTAGGGATAGTAACGTCGCTGGTGGGGATCCCGCTGTTTCTGGCGATCGTGATGCGCCGCCGCGGGGAGCTGTCATGACCGGATTAGTGATAAAAGATCTCAGCGCCGGCTACCGGCGGCACAGCGTCATTGACGCGCTGACGCTTCCCCGCCTGCAGCCGGGAGAAGTGACGATGCTGCTGGGGCCGAACGGCTGCGGTAAATCCACGCTGCTGCGCGCCGTTGCCGGGCTAAACAACGCTCGCGGAGAAGCGTGGCTGAACGCTAAAAATCTGCTTTCCCTCTCCTGTGCCGACAGGGCAAAAGAGGTGGTCTATCTGCCCCAGACGCTGCCCTCCGGTGTCCATCTGCAGGTGCTGGAATCGGTTCTCGCCGCGCGCCGCGCCAGCGGCGGTCGCAGCATGAAGGAGGATCGGGCGCAGGCCCTTAGCCTGCTGGCGTCGCTGGATATCGCCGGGCTGGCAATGTGCTATCTGGACGCGCTTTCCGGCGGGCAGGCGCAGCGGGTAGGGCTGGCCCAGGCGCTGATCCGCAGTCCGTCGCTGCTGCTGCTCGACGAGCCGCTGAGCGCCCTCGACCTGAAATATCAGCTGCAGGTGATGGACATTATCCAGCGCGAAACCCGCGCGCGCAGGATGGTCACCCTCATGGTGGTGCACGATATCAATCTGGCCCTGCGCCACGGCGGGCAGGTGCTGATGATGAAGGACGGACGGCTCGCGGCCAGCGGCTCCCCGCAGGCGGTCATCACCCCTGAAAACCTGGCCCGGGTCTACGGCGTGCGCGCCCGGGTTGAGCGCTGCTCGCAGGGGCAGCCGCAGGTTATTGTTGATGGGATGCTGGCTTAACGACTGGCGTGGTGTTGGCGGCACAGACGTGAATGATGCTGGTGCATTATTTGCTTGCCGCTGACAGTATTTCTCTGGCTTTCGGCTGTATGCGGTGAATATTCGTCGGCCAGCTGGCGGAATACGCGTTTATAATCTTTGCTCTTTTTCGCTGTCGTTATCTGTCCGGGGAAAAATTGCCATCTGTTATTAACCTGCCCAGCTTTTACAGTAGTAAGGCACGGAAATACAGCGGGTGGTACCCTTTGTGACTACTTTTTAATTTTATTTCCACGATCATGATGTGTATATCAAACATCGAAATCATCTATGCTTTTTTGCTCAGTCAATGTCATGCGGCAGGGCTTGATTAATCTAATTATTACAATTCGTTATCCGGATTTTTTAACGGGTAATTAAGATATGCACACTCACATTATCCGCCTCAAATATAATGACATAAAGCCACGAAAATAAAAGCATAGTCATTTTTGTTCTATGCGAAAGCGGCTAATTTACTTTACCTGAAACATAATTAATGTAATAAGACCCTGCAGGTCTCTTTTGTTACCTTTTTTTACTTCAGGTAATACGCATTAATTAAACATTAGGGTTAAAAAGGATATTAGCAATATGAAATTAAAATCTCTGGTGCTGGCGCTCAGTCTGTCAGCGTCTCTGCCCGCGCTTGCCGGGCAGGTAGATTATTATGCCGGACAACAGGTTGAGTATCCGCAAATCGTCATTAAATATGCGAAAGTCTATCCTCAGCCTCGTTCGGGAATTAAGGTTATTGGCGCCGATATCACCGACCCGCAGGGGAATGCGCTATCGCCGAAAAAACTGTTTACGCTCTCCGAGACGCGTTCCGGTGACGACGCTGACGATCCGAACGGGTTAAATCGCTTCTACGCTATCGATCTGCCGGCCGATAAGCAGAAAGATCCCGAGTATATCAACCACGTACTGGATACTATCTCGCAGCTACCGCAGGTTGAGCTGGTGTATCCGGCGGCCAGACCGGCGTCACTGGATAACAGCAACGACGGAGACGGCACAAATTCCGGGCAGGGCAGCAAGAGAACATCGGCCAGAGCCGAAGCAGATCCCGTCGACACTACGCCAGACTTTACCCCGCTTCAGGGCTACCTGCAGGGGCCCGAGCCGATCGACAACCCGTCCGCACCGGAAAACCTGCGCAGCCTCGCGATCGGCGGTATTAACTGGCAGAACGTAAAAGATCGCCCGGGGGCACAGGGGCAGGGCATTACCATTATCTCCAATGAGGCGGGGCGCTGGGATGAGGAGCATGTCGATCTTCCCAAAGCCTATCAAAAGTTTGGCATCAGGCTCAGCATCTTTGATTTCAGTGATTATATACGGCCGGTTGCAGGCCACGATACCAGCAGCGTCGGCATTATGGCCGGTAAAGACAACGGTTTTGGCATTACCGGCATTGCCAATAAAGCCCGTTTTGGTTATGCAATGGACGATCCGCAAGCGCTGTTAAAAGCCGGGGCCACCCTCCGCGCCGGCGACGTCGTGCAGGTGGGGTTACATACCTGGAACCCGTTCTGTAAGACCGATGATGAGGTCTGCAGGGAGCGCTTTGTGCCTATGGAAATTGAAGCCGCGTGGTTTTCGGCGATTAAGTCGCTAACCGACAAAGGCATCATCGTCGTGATCGCCGCGGGTAACGGCAATGAGAATCTGGACAGCCCGCTCTACGGCGGTCGATTCAATACTGCCGTGCGCGATTCGGGGGCGATTTATGCCGGTGCTTTCTGCTCGGCGGACGGGAAAAAAGCCGACTTCTCGAATTACGGCTCCCGGGTGACTACCTCGTCGTGGGGATGCTGGAACGTGGTATCCACCACCACAGCAGACAGTAAAGGTGAAAAACTGTATACCGCAGGCGGCCCGCACAACCAGTACAGGGCCAATTTTGCGGGGACATCGTCATCAAACCCAATTGTGGCGGGCGCGGCGGCGAGCCTTTCCGGCTACGCGAAGTCGAAAAATATTCTGCTGAACTCGCGCCAGGTGCGCACGATCCTGGCGGAAACCGGCACGCACCTGAAGGGATCCGGCGGTCGGGAAGATGACGCCTCTGTCATCGGCACGCAGCCGGATCTGGTTCGCGCCTTCGAGCGGGTGGATAAACTGAGTCATCAATAAGCGTTGACCGCGGGCGGAGAAGCCGCCCGCGGTGTTCAGTGTCTTTAGTTTCGTATACGACGCCCTTTCCGGTGTGGCCTTTTCCTTCCGATAATTTTTATTCGCTGTTTTTAACATAAATCATAAAAACAGCATCAACACATATGCTTTTTCGAATGTAATTAATGATTTTATCTCCCCGCCGCGTACCCTCTTTTACACAAACAAGGGAGGACGGATGATGCTCACTTCTCTACAGCTTTTTAAAAACCTTTCCGATGAAACCCGGCTGGGTATCGTGCTGGTGCTCCGGGAGGCGGGCGAACTGTGCGTCTGCGATCTCTGCGCTGCGCTGGAGCAGTCGCAACCTAAAATATCCCGCCATCTGGCGATGCTGCGGGAAAGCGGCCTGCTGCTGGACAGCCGGCGGGGAAAATGGGTGCACTACCGGCTGTCGCCGCAGATGCCCGCATGGGCGGCACAGATTGTCGAGCAGGCCTGGCTCAGCCAAAGGGACGCAGTACGCGCCATTGCCGGCAGGCTGGATTCGGTCAGCAGCAATATGCGCTGCTGCTAAAAAATAACTAAATACATATGAATTTTCGAATGTAACTGGAGGGGAGCATGTTTTTGGCAGGCGCAATTTTTATCCTGACCCTGGTGCTGGTTATCTGGCAGCCCAGGGGCCTGGGGATCGGCTGGAGTGCCTCACTTGGGGCGGTGCTGGCGCTGGCGTCGGGCGTGGTTCACATAGCTGATATCCCGGCGGTATGGCACATCGTCTGGAATGCGACTGCAACCTTTGTGGCGGTGATTATCATCAGCCTGCTGCTCGATGAATCCGGCTTTTTTGAATGGGCTGCGCTGCACGTTTCCCGCTGGGGCAGGGGACGAGGCCGTCTGCTCTTTACCTGGATAGTCCTGCTCGGCGCGGCAGTAGCGGCGCTGTTCGCTAACGACGGCGCGGCGCTGATCCTGACGCCCATCGTGATTGCCATGCTGCTGGCGCTGGGGTTCAGCAAGAGCACGACGCTGGCCTTCGTGATGGCTGCGGGATTTATTGCGGATACCGCCAGCCTGCCGCTTATCGTGTCGAACCTCGTGAATATCGTCTCGGCAGACTTCTTCGATCTGGGCTTTACGCGCTACGCGTCGGTGATGGTACCGGTCGATATTGCCGCCATTGCCGCCACGCTGCTGATGCTGCACCTGTTTTTTCGCCGGGATATTCCGCCGGTCTACGACCTGGCGCTGCTCAAGTCTCCCGCTAAGGCCATCAAAGATCCTGCCACCTTTAAAACCGGCTGGGTTGTGCTGTTCCTGCTACTGGCGGGCTTTTTTATTCTTGAGCCTCTCGGGATCCCGGTCAGCGCCATCGCCGCTGTCGGCGCGCTGATTTTGCTGATGGTTGCCCGACGCGGTCGCGCCATCAATACCGCAAAGGTGCTGCGCGGCGCGCCCTGGCAGATAGTTATTTTCTCGCTCGGTATGTATCTGGTGGTCTACGGCTTGCGCAACGCCGGGCTGACCGAGTACCTCTCCAGACTGCTTAACGTGCTGGCGGGGGAGGGCCTGTGGGCCGCCACGCTGGGCACCGGGTTTTTAACCGCCTTCCTGTCGTCAATCATGAACAATATGCCGACCGTGCTGGTGGGCGCACTCTCCATTGACGGCAGCACTGCCGCCGTGGTGATCAAAGAAGCGATGATTTATGCGAATGTTATCGGCTGCGATCTGGGGCCAAAAATTACGCCAATCGGCAGCCTGGCAACCCTGCTATGGCTGCACGTTCTCGCACAGAAAAAAATCAAGATTGGCTGGGGAACCTACTTTCGTACCGGGATTGTTATGACGCTGCCGGTGCTGTTAATCACGCTGGCCGCGCTGGCGCTGCGCCTCTCGCTGCCGCTGTAACGTTCGGTTATCTTCCGGGCCAGGGCACGCCGCGTGGTTACCAGCTGTACCGGCGGCAGGCTTCTCGCAGCAGAGTAAGAAAGCGTTGCGCATTGGTGGTCATCGCCGACTTTTGTGACCAAACCGCGCAGTATTGCGCAGAGGGGAGCCCGTCGATGGGCAGCACCGCCAGCTTATCCTCCATTTGCCACGGGCTGGCGGCGGCCCGCGCCACAATCGTCAGATAATCGCTGCTCAGTACCATATTCAATCCGGTTATCACCGAATCCGTCCGCAGCGGGGCCACCGATATCTGGCGATAAAAGGCCGCCAGCTCGTTTTGCAGGTGGTGATAGTAGCCCTCCGTGGATTCCGGCAGCAGCCAGCGGGCGCTGCGCAGCGCGAACAGGTCGCGCTCGTTAGCCAGCGGGTGCCCTTTTCTGGCAATGATGCAGAAAGGCGCGGTAAACAGCGGCTCAATCATCACCCCCTCGGGCGGGTGCATCGGATCGATGCTGCCGATAGCGACGTCAATTTCCCCCTGACGAATCCCCGGCAGCAGCGAGCTGAGCTGCCCCTCTTTGATTGTCAGCGTGACCTGCGGCAGAGCGTTTTTAAAGGTTTCGGCCAGCCCCGGAAATACCGTCAGCGCAATCAGCGACGAAAAGCCAACGGTCAGGCGACCGTGGCTGAACTGGCTTATCTGCTCCACCTCTTCGGTAGCGCGGCGCAGCTCCTCCATGATCCACTCCGCCCGCCGGGAAAACGCCTGACCGGCTTCCGTCAGCGCCGCGCCTTCGCTGCTGCGTAAAAAAAGCTGCGTACCTAAAGTTTGCTCCAGCTCACGCATGGCGCGGCTGAGCCCCGGCTGGGTAACGCCCAGCTCCCGGGCGGCGGATCGCAGGCTTCCACGCCGCGCGACGGCTCTGAAAGCCTGCAGCTGGGCCATTTTCGGCAGGTATTTCACGGTGGGTCCTATAACAAAAAAGCATCGCGTATAAGAAAACTATATCTTCCCGCCGCCGGGGTAAAGCCCTAGTCTGCGACGGATCGCAATGGGCGTACCTTTCTGTTTTCCTTAGGATGAGAAGAATGAAAAGTCAGTCACAGATGATTTTGCTGCTGTTTGTGGGTTACGCGTTCGTCTACCTCGACAAAACCGTCACCGGCTTTGCCCTGCTGCCCATTGAAAAGGAGTTCGGCCTCAGCACCTCGCAGCTGGGACTTATCACCGGCGTCTTTTTTCTCGCCTACTCGCTTTTTCAAATTCCGGCTGGCTGGCTCAACGACCGCATCGGTTACAAAACGATGCTGCTGCTGTCCCTTTCGATGCTCAGGCTATGCGCCATCCTGTTTGGCGCGCTGGGCGCGAGCTTCGGCCTGCTGCTGCTGTTCCGCTTCCTGGCGGGCGTGGGCCACTCGGGCTATCCCTGCTCCTGCGCGAAAGCGGTAGTCAGCAACTTCAGCGTTGAAAAGCGCACTTTTGCCCAGTCGGTACTGCTCTCCTCCGCCGGGCTGGCGATGACCGTTGGGCCAATTGTGGCGGTAGCGGCGCTGTCGCAGCTGGGCTGGCACCGCGCTTTTATTACTCTCGGCATTCTGGCCTGCGTGATGGCGGGGCTGATGCTGCTGCGGGTGCCTGCACCTGCCGCGCCCGCAAAAGAAAAGGCGCACGGCGGCGCGTCAGGGCTGTGGCGCAATCCGACGGTGCTGCTGCTGTTCGTCGCCATTTTCTGCGTCAATATTCCCAGCTACGGATTAATGAGCTGGCTGCCGCGCTTTCTGGTGGACGGCATGGGGATGCCGATGACGCTCTCGGGCTACATTTTTGCTGTCGGCGGCGCGGGCATGTGGTGCTCGTCGCTCTGCACCGGCTGGCTGGTGGGTAAATACTTCTTCGGCCGCGAGCCGCGGGCGATCCTGGTCTGCGCCACCCTCAGCGCGGCGGCCATTCTCGGTATCTTTTACGCTACCACGGCGCTGGCCGCCGGCATCTTGCTGTTCGTCTGCGAGATTTTTCTGATGGCGACCTTCGTGACGCTTTTTACTCTGCCGATGAAGCGTCTGCCGGAAAACGTGATGGGTGCCGCAATGGGATTTATTAACACCGGCGGCACGCTGGGCGGCTTCATCTCGCCAATTGTGATTGGCTTTCTGCTGGACCGAAGCAGCAGCTATCAGAGCACTTTTATCTTCCTCGCCGCGTCTATGCTCTGCGCGGGCGTGGCTATTTTGCCGCTGATGCGGCGAAAAACGTCCGCATCTGTATCCGCTCTTAATTAAAGGATCGCTGTATGAATAACGACATTCTGACCCTTATCAATGACGTTAACCCCGATGTTGTTCGCTGGAGGCGCCACATTCACGCCCATCCGGATCTGTCATTTCATGAAAAGCCCACCGCCGACTATATTGCCGACGAGCTTTCGCGGATGCCGGGCCTGGAGATAAGCCGCCCGATGGACAATAGCGTAGTGGCGGTACTGAAGGGCGAGTATCCCGGCCCGATCTGGGCGCTGCGTGCGGATATCGACGCGCTGCCGCTGCAGGAGGAAAGCGGCGAAGCCTTTTCGTCCACTAAACCCAATGTGATGCACGCCTGCGGCCACGATGCGCACGCCGCTATGCTGATGGGCGCGGCAGCGGTGCTGTGCCAGCTGCGCGACCGGCTGCGCGGCAGCATCAAGTTTATCTTTCAGCCCGCGGAAGAAGTGCCGCCGGGCGGCGCGCGCGCGCTGGTGGAGCGCGGCGTGGTAAATGATGTGGAGTACATTTTTGGCCTGCACATGGCGCCCAACGTGCCCACCGGCCACATCGTAATGAAAGAGGGGATCTACGTTGCCTCCAGCGATAACTTCGACATTGCCATTACCGGCCGGGGCGGGCACGGTTCCGTGCCTCACCTGTGCATCGATCCGGTAGTCGCGGGCGCGGAAATGGTGATGGCGCTGCAAAACGTCGTCGCGCGCAACATCGATCCGCTGAAGGCGCCGGTACTCACCGTCGCCACGTTCCAGGCCGGCGACAGCTATAACGTCATTCCCAACGGCGCCCGGCTGGCGGGTACCGTGCGCACTCACGACGCGCAGATCCGCGAGCAGGTGAAAACGCTGATGGCGCGCACGGTGGCGGGGGTGGCCGCGGCCCACGGCGCGCAGGCGGAGATCAGCTGGCAGGAGGGCTACGCGGTAGGCGTTAACCACGCCGCCACCGGCACCATCGCCCGGGAGGCCATCGAGCGTAATTTCCCGGCGCAGACGCTGATCCTGGCCGACGCCCCGCTGTTCGGCAGCGAGGACTTTTCGTCTTATCAGCAAAAGGTGCCCGGCAGCTTCCTGTTTATCGGCTGCGGCAATAAAGAGAAGGGGACGGAGTGGGGGCTGCACAACCCGCACTTCCGCATTGATGAAGACGCGCTGGCGGTGGGCGTTAAAACCCACGTGGCGCTGGCAAGCGCGCTGCTGCAGGGCGGTGCGTAGGGAATAAAAAAGCCCGCCGGCGTGCGCCGTGCGGGCTCTGTTTTAGTAAGCCGGGTATCTGTCCAGCAGCATCTCCAGCCGCCAGCGGATATCGGCATCGAGCGGCGCCGGCTCGCTGTAGGCTTTCACGCCAGCCAGATCGTCTGCAATCAGTTCATCGTGCTTGTCGCCCATCATCCCGTTAATCGCCGCCATAAAGCGGGACACCTGATACGCTTCCTGATTCCCCGGATTGATAGAGCGCAGCGTGTCGTAAAACGATACCTGCTGGCTGATGATTTTGCGCACGTCGTGGAACTCGCGGCCGCTCAGCTGGCGTTTGGAAATCATCTGCTGCAGCTTGCGCATTTGAGCAAGGCGATAGGAGACAAATTTATCCGCGCTGGTGGTGCGAATATGGCGCAGGGAATAGTTCACCATTTTCCACGCCGGCTCGCTGAGCATCACGTTAAGTAATTTTCCATAGCGCGCGGTAAGGCGAGCGTTGTTATTACGCAGGGCATCCTGGAAGCGTCCAAGAATGACCGTTGTTTTCCTGAACAAATAAGGGACTTTATGATTGTGGGTATACAGCATCAGCGCGAAGCGTAAATGCTTATAGCGCGAGCGTATATATTTATACGCTTTACGTTCATCAGAGGTTAACACGCCGCGATTGAGCTGCTTGTTTATCAGGCTCAATAATTCCCTGCGATCCGTACCGTCTTCCCAGTATTTCAGGCACAGGGCATAGTTTTCACGAATCCGCGCCTCATTGCACGCTAAATCAATGCGCTGCGGCAGGCTGACCTGCTTGTCGGCGATGTCGTCTTCGTCGATGGCAATAAATAAGCGCCGTTCAACATCGTCGTTAAATTTACTTAAATTTACGTCGTTAATCTTGCTGCGGTCAGAAATGCTATCACCGTAAAAGGCACTTTTTCGCGTCTGGGTCGAAAATTCGCTCATTTTAATTACTCTTCTTTAATCTACTGCTTACAAAATTATGCTTTTTGCTGGCAGCAGCGGCTGTATGGGAAAAGCTGTTTGCCGTCGTCCGTCAATATTGACCTGCTGAGGTAACACAGACGCCGGATTTATCTAAAAACGCGTTGGTTGTTCGTTGACTTGTGGCGATTCTGACACGCAGGTCTTAACGAATTCTTAATTAGCGTTAATTTTTGAAATGAGTCGACCCTGCATTTATAGGTGTTAAAAGATAGGCGATGAAAATGAAAGGAAGATGACAGGCTGGCCTGATGCCTGCGGGGCGGGCGGCACGGGGACCGGAAGGCAGCAGGCGCGCTGGCCTGCCGCCGTCACGGTTCAGGATAGATTCTCGCTAAGGTGGCCCAGCAGTCGCTCTACCGCCAGATTGCGGGTAGCCTGCACGGCGTAGCAGATGCCGACCCGGCGGCTGAGCGGATAGCCGGGCAGCGGACGGGCGACAAGGGCACTGCGCTGTACCACCAGCGCCTCGGGCGCTATCGCCAGCCCGGCGCCGGCCTCCACCAGATCCAGCGCCAGGCTGAAGCTGCCGGCATTGGCACCCGGCGCGCCGGCGGCGGTGCCGTAAAAGGGCAGAAAGCGCTGGTGGGAGTCGTGGTTTGGATACATCACCCACGGCTGCAGGCAGAGCAGCTCGGGGGTGAGCGCCTCTTCCTGCGCCAGCGGGTGCGCCTGTGGGCAGGCCAGCACGTAGCGCTCTTCCGCCAGCGGCATAAACAGCTCATCTTCGCAGCGCAGGCTCTCGCAGCCCAGCCGGATATCGCCGGTGCAGCCGGGCTCTAAGGTCACCCGCGCATCGGGCAGTTCGCGGCTCAGGCACTGCAGCAGATGCTGCAGGCAGCCGGCGGCAATATCCTGTTCAATACCGATAGCGAGCGGGATTTTGTCCTGCCGTTTGCGAAAGCGGGACGCCAGGCTGCGCATCTCCTGGATCATCCGGCTGGCGTGGGGATAGAGCGCCCGGGCATCCTCCGTCACCTCGACGCCGCGCGGCTTGCGGATAAACAGCCGGGTGCCCAGATCCTCTTCCAGCGCCTTGATAGTGGCGGATAGCGCGGGCTGTGTCAGACTTAACTGTTCAGCCGCGCGGGTAATGTTTCGCTCTTCAAAAACGCAGATGAAGGCGCTGAGCTGTCGCTTATCCATAGATTTATGTTATGCCAGTGAGAAAAACAAACCATTTTTCACCAGTTCACGGCGGATTTAAAGTAGCGCCATCAACTTTATTTATGAGGAACGTCCATGAACCCTGCAATCAAACCGTTAGTGGTCATTACCGGCGCCAGCTCCGGCATTGGCCTTGCCACCGCGAAGCTTTTTTCCGAACGCGGTCACGCGCTGCTGCTGCTCGCCCGCCGGGTGGATCGCATGACCGCACTCAATCTGCCGAACGCCCTGTGCCGGTCGGTGGACGTTACCGACAGGCAGGCTATCGCCGCGGCAGTGGCAGAAGCGGAACAGCAGTTCGGACCGGTTGAGGTGATGATCAATAACGCCGGCGTAATGTTGCTGGGCCAGATTGAGTCCCAGAACCCGGACGAGTGGGACCGGATGCTGGACGTTAACGTGAAGGGCCTGCTGAACGGCGTGCACGCGGTCAGCAAAGGGATGATTGCCCGCAAGGGCGGCACCATTATTAACATCAGCTCCGTGGCGGGGCGCAAAACCTTCCCCAACCACACCGCCTACGTCGGCACCAAGTTCGCCGTTCACGGCCTGTCGGAAAACCTGCGCGAGGAGCTGTCGCCGCACAACGTGCGGGTGGTGGTCATCGCGCCGGGCGCGGTAGAGACCGAGCTGCTGAGCCACACCTCCAGCGAAGAAATCAAAACCGGATACCAGGCGTGGAAGCAGGAGATGGGCGGCAAAGTGCTTAGCCCGGAAGACGTGGCGCACGCTATCGAATACGCCTGTGCCCAGCCGCAGTACGTCTGCATCCGTGAAATCGTGCTGGCGGCAACGCGCCAGGGCGCCTGATCGGTATAGGGTGGAACAGAAAGAGGGCGCCAGCGGCGCCCTTTTTGACCTACAGCCTTTGCGGCACCGCCACCGGCGGCGCCATCCGGCGCAAATCTTTCACCAGACTCACCATATACAGCACGATCACCGCGGAGAAGGGCAGCCCGCAGATAACCACTGCGGTTTGCATAGCGCTAAAGCTGCCCGCCAGCAGCAGCCCGGCGCAGACGATGGTGGTTACTACCGCCCAGAATACCCGCAGCCACGCCGGGGCATCGTCGCTGACGGTGCCGCCGATACTGGAAAGATTAGCAATCATCAGCGTCCCGGAATCTACCGGCGTCAGGAACAGCACAAAGCTCAGAATAATCGTCAGCCCGGCGGTAATGGTGGTGCCCGGCAGATACTCCAGCAGCTTGAATACCGCCATCGGCGGATCCGCCAGCGCGACCTCGCCCAGCAGCGTTTGCCCGTGCTCCAGCACCAGGCTTATCGCCGTATTCCCAAACAGCGACAGCCAGGCGAGGGTAAATCCGAGCGGGATCAGCAGCACGCCGAGGATCAGCTCGCGGATGGTGCGCCCGCGGGAGATGCGCGCGATAAACAGGCCGACGAACGGCGCCCACGCCACCCACCAGGCCCAGTAGAATAGCGTCCATGCGCCCTGCCACTGGCGGGCTTTACCGTACAGGTAAACGTCGAAACTCTTGCCCACCAGCGCGGTAAGGTAGTCGCCGGTATTTTGCAGCAGACCGTTCACCAGGTTGAGGGTTGGCCCGGCAATAAAAATAAACAGCAGCAGCAGGCACAGAAAGCCGACGTTGATATTCGAGAGCATGGCGATCCCTTTCTCAATGCCGGTCACCGCTGCCAGCGTGGCGACGATCATCATCACCACAATGATCGTCATCAGCAGCTGGGTAGAGGGCGGAATATGGAACAGATAGTTCAGCCCGGAGTTGACCAGCAGCGCGCCGATCCCGAGGTTAGTGACCATTGAAATCACGGTCACCAGAATACCGAATGCGTCCACCAGGTGGCCGATGCAGCCGTGGATGCGCTCGCCAAACAGCGGATAGAGGGCGGAGCGCAGCGCCAGCGGCTGATCGCGGCGGTAGGCAAACCAGCCGAGCGCGACGGCAATCAGCGCGTACAGCGCCCAGCCGTGCAGCCCCCAGTGCAGAAAAGTAATCGCCATTGCCTGCCGGGCCGCTTCGGGCGTACCGCCCGCGCCTTCAGGCGGGCGCAGGAAATGATCCAGCGGCTCGTAGGCGCCGTAATAGACCAGCGCGATACCGATCCCGGCGGAGAAAAGCATTGCCACCCAGGAGAGATAGGAGAATCCGGGGCGCTCGTCGTCGTGACCCAGGCGCAGCTGGCCGTACTGCGACATTGCCAGCCAGAAAACAAACGCCATGCATGCCACCATCAGCAGCATGTAATACCAGCCAAACGCATCCGATATCCAGTTCTGGGCATGGCTCAGCCACTGCTGGCTGCCCTGCGGGAACAGCACTGTCAGCAGCCCCAGCAGCAGAATGACGGAGGCAGAACCGATAAACACCGGCAGATTTACCCGAACGGGCGGAGTACTCTCTTCAACAGAATCACGTATCGCAGTCATGATCTTTACCTGGATGATCAAATACAAACGCAGTTTGTATGGATTAAGTAAATGAAATGTAATGATTTAACTTTGTTTTGACATTTTTGCAGCATATGCATTATTGATTGACCGTTCAATCAATAATGCGGGCGCGTTCAGAGAGACGAGGAATTTTGAGATGTACGCAAGAATATCCCCGAGAAGCGTAGGGAACAGCTCATCAGCGCGGCGTTTGAAACCATTAGCGAAGTGGGGCTCGCCGGGGTGACGCTGTCGCAGGTGGCGAAAGAGGCGGGCATGTCTACCGGGATCGTTAGCCACTATTTTGGCGACAAAAGCGGCCTGCTGCAGGCGACGATGCGCCAGATCTTGCGCGATCTGCATCAGGCCACTCTGGCGTGCAGGGCCCGGGCCGCAGCCGATCCCCGATCCCAGCTGTTTGCCATTATTGAAGGCAACTTCGATCCCAGCCAGGTCAGCGAAATCTCCATGCGGGCGTGGCTGGATTTCTGGGCTGCCAGCCTGCACAGCGCCGATCTGCGCCGGCTGCAGCGCATCAACGACCGCCGCCTCTATACCGCCATCTGCTGCCAGTTTCAGCGCCGCCTGCCGAAAGACGCGGCGCGCCGGGCGGCCAGAGGGCTGGCGGCGATGATCGACGGCCTGTGGCTGCGCGGCAGCCTCAGCGGTGATGGTTTTGACGTGCAGCAGGCCAGCGCGATTGCCCGCGACTACGTCAGGCAAAAGCTTGGCGAAGAGGAGTTGCTGGCATAAAAGCGTGGAAAAACGGACCGGAGCCAGTGTGAGCCCCGGTCCTGAAGGCGTGTTACTCGATAATCAGCAGCGCCGGTGCGGCAGCGCTAAAGGTGCTGCTGGTGCCGAATGCGGCAATTGGATACGCGCCGGGTTTGACATCGGCGCCTGCCGCCAGCGTCAGGGTGCCCGGCAGGCCCGAACCGTCGAGAGAGGGATTATCGAAGCTAGCCTGAACGCCAGCCGGCAGGCCGTAGGTTTTCAGGATCGCCGCGCCTTTAAAGCCGTTTCTCGGCGTCATCGTAATGACCGCCTGGTGGCTATCGCCGGCTTTGACGCGAATCGTGTTTTCAGAAAGGGTAATATCAAAGCCCGGAGTAGGCGTGCCGCCGGAGCTGTATCCCAGCCGGAAAATCGGCGGTGAAATTTCGTGCGTCCAGGCGCAGTCAATGGGCGTAATAGCGTGTCCTTGACCATCGTTAGCGTTAACCCCGCCATGCCAGACCGGGTTAAGCGGCTCAAGGCTGGCAGTGTAAGCAATGGTGGAGAACGTGAACTCGGTATTGGCCGGCAGCTCGCGACATTCGCTAAACGATTGTGTTTCAAAGAAAGCCGGCGTCAGGTTTTTATTCCCGCTGATATCCAGTTCGGTATTATCAAGTACCGAAACCTGTCCGTTGTTGAGATTCACCGTGGTCACTTTCCAGCGGCCGCAGGCTTTTTGTCCCACGGGACAGGTCGGGGCGATAATACCGAAAATAGCATCGCCAACGTTAGCCGGATACTTTTTTGAAGAGTATGGTTTTTTACTGCAGCAGTTCCAGCTGGAAATCCCCATCCGTCGGGCTTGCTCCAGCTTAACACCGGCTGCAGTACTGAACCGTGAGTATAGCCAGGCCACAAGGCTAAAAACTGTTTATTTTTGACTGCCGGCACCGGCGGTACTGTCATGGTGGTAATAATAGGACCGGCATCGGTACTGTAGCTGTTAGTATCCACAAAACTATTCGTATTATTTGCATTTGCTGCGGTGCTGAGCAGCATCGAGAATAATGTGAATGCGAGTATGTTGAGTTTTGAGAAGAGTGATAAGTTTGCCATAGTGTTCCTGTAATAGAGCGCATCCCGACAGGCAAATTGTACGAGCCAGCATGCTGAGCGGAGCCCGGGCCTCTGCCTGCAGAAATTACCCTGTGCGTTAATATTGGATAACCGCGGCTGCGGCCTTTTTGCCGGCATTCTGTTATCGGACAGGTATCAGGCATCTTGTGTGCCTTTATTGCGATATTCTCGCCACGCCTCAGGCGGCTTGCCCGTTGGCGGCGCGGACTCCTCCGGGTACTGACGAAAGTTCGCGCCCGTGAATTCGCTGAATGGCTGTCCGTAAGTAACGCATATTAGTCAGGGTGGAAATGCGTTCTGATGCCAGCACAAATAATTTAATTCGAGAGTAAGAAATATACCAGAATTTAATAACGGCATATTTTATGTTGATAATCGATAAGCCAGTATTGTCTGCGTGGCTATCTGGAGAATGTTTGTCGCCGTATTCGGCCTGAGAAGTCAGTGCGAGCACAGTCCAAAGTCTCAAAGATGCCTTCTCGTGCAGCCCGAATTATTTAGGATAAATCTATTAGGTATTCTTGTAATTATTCCTTTTGAAGTAAAAATGCTTTTAACATAGATGAAATAATACGCAAAGTTAAGATCCGCTTTCGTACTCGGCGACATCAGTAAAAGTGCGATAAAGTCAGCCATGCAGCGCGCTGATTTTTATTTAATAGCTTATTTCTGTCCTGGCAGAGGCACTATCGTTTTTACATTAAAGCAAAAGCGGGCAGCCTCGCTGCAAGGTAACTATCAAAAAGCAAGGAAGAGAAAAGGACATGGACGGTCAATACAGTAATGAAATTACACCGGCACTGCGGGCAACAATGAATCAGTCGCCCTTCACGGCGGAACAGCTGGCGGCGATGAACGACGACGCTCGCGCGATTATCGAAGCGCAGAAAGCCTTCTGCATCCGGCATCCGGTCACCGCTATTTACCGAATCGCCGTCGCCGGATGCCGTACCCGCGACGGCGGTACCGGTGCTGAATTTAATTCCGCACCCGGCGAGGGCAATAAGATCCAGTGCGCAGACGGCAAAATGCGCAGCGTGCTCACCGAAGAAAGCCTTATTTCCTACCCCGACGGCCGGACAGCCCGCATCGTCAGCAGTGCCGGAAGCCACTACCGGGACGTTAACGGGCGCGGGATCGCCCTGGTCGGCAGCCAGCTGGATAACGGGGATCTGATTATCAGCACCCCGCAGGATGCCTGCATGCTGGTCGCCCGGGAGGGCGTCGCGCTGCCCCCTGATTTTCTCTCCCTCGCGGAGTAACCGCGATGGGATACCGAACGAACTGCTACGGGCGCGGGCTGGCGCTGCACGGCGACAAAACCACCACGGGCGCCACCCTCTGTTCGACGCTCCCCAACTGCACCGAGTTTAGCCGGGCGATCGTGCGCATTGGCGATCGGACCACGGCCTGCAAACAATGCGGAAAGACCGGCATTGTCGCCGAAGGCGAGCCGCGATCCGTCTGGCAGGGCGTGCCAGCGGCCGTCGATGGCGCAGCGGTGACCTGCGGCTGCCCGCCGGGCACCAACCGGATCGTTGCCCCTGCGGGCCAGTGGCTGGGTCAGGGGCGCGATCCGGCAGTGATTGCGAGAGAAGCGCAAGCGGCGGCGCTGGCCGCCCGGCACCGGGCGGAGGAGCAGCGCCGGGAAGACGCGCGGGAGCGAAACCGGGTGTTCGCCAAATCCTGCCTTCGCGGCGAGGGCTGCAACGATGCCGGAGACGCCCGCGAGCCGCACGGCAACTTCGCGGCAATGGCGTTTTATCAGGCCGTCCCGGCACCGGAACCCGAGGTGGTCCAGCACGCCCAGGCGGCCCGGAAAAACAAACCGGCAGACGATACTCCTCCGCCCCGAAAGCGAAGCGCCCTCTACCGGTGGTGGTTCGGCAATCATGAGGAGATGGACTACCTGGCGGCAAAAGGGGCGGCAGAGCGCGCTGAAAGGGTGAAAACCGCGGTGGCGGACGCCAGCGTTCTCGGCCTGATAGGCGGCAGCGCCATTACCTCAGGAACCTGGGCGGTGAAGCTGGGTGAAGTCGCCAGCGGGCTCGGAAGGATCGCCGCAAGCGGCCCCGGCGCGCCCGCTGCCGCCGTGCTGGTGGGAATGATGCCCGGCAGGCTCAATGACGGTGAGCAGGACTTTATCGACCGCATGCGGCTGGAGCAGATGCGCGAGGCGCCAACCCGCGTGCGCTTTACGTGGGAGAGCGACAACCGGGGGAATTCGGTTCCCCACGGCTGGCACACGCCGCCGGGGAAAGACCGGGTGCGGGTGCGCAAAATGGCGTGGGACAGCAGCCGCAACGCCTATACGTTCACCACCGAAGAAACGCCACAAATAACAATCATCTGGACCCCGGACAGCACCGGCGAAAACGTACCGTGGAACACGGGCAACCAGAACCCGGTCAGGCTCCCAAATCCGGTAATGGTCGATCCGCTGCCGGAAAACACCGGCATTACAGCAACCACCACGCCGGTACCGGAAGAGAAGACCTTTGCGGACTATATTCTTATCCTGCCGCTGTCGAATATTCCGCCGATTTATGTTTATCTCAATTCTGTCTTGAAAGGTAAGGATGCAGCGCAGGCAGCTAAGAAGTTGGGTTATGATCGACGCGTGGCTCCGAATAAAACACCATTTAATTCTCACGGGCAGCCCGCCTTTTTCAATGGAGTTGACTATATTACACCTGATGTTGATGGTCATAATGTTACTGAAGGGTGGAAAAAAATCAGTAAAAAAGGTGTTCGTCTGGGGACATACGATAAAAACTTGCACAGGATTAAAGGGTAATAACATGTTTGGTATTTTTACGGAAGACAAAGCCATTGAGTCTGAATTTAGTGAGACAGTATTACCAGCATCCATCATCATTGGGGACTTTAAAGAAGGCCTGCAGATTCCGGTCACCTATTGGAGTGTTGAACAATACCGAGTCAGCTGGCTTGCTTGTCTGGAGGAGGGCATACGTGATGAGAGTAAATCAACGTTGGTTGTTTCAATGTATGCGCCAAAGGATATCAATTTTTTATTTTCATGGATTCTCTATTTTAGAGGTGAGAATGTCATCATTCAAAATAAAATTATTTTTTCAGAAGGTATTGATGACTTTTCTATAAATAGACTAAATGAATATGCCGGAGAGTATGAGGCATACTCAGACGGTGAGAAAGTCTCAGAATGGTATACAACTGTTGATGAGGTGCGAGAATTTATTTGTTATCTTAAAGGTAATATTTGATTGTATGCTAACGAGGACTCGAATTATTTATAATATAAAACTGGTAGGTGGTTGAATCCTGCCGTCAGAATATGGGATGTTGAGGTGTTTCTATGAGGCTGGCATGGGTCTAAGACTAAGATTACAATGGTTCGATAAATTTACAGAGTTAGGTGTAGATAAGGAATATTCATCCGATTTCGGTGATGATGCCAGCATCATGACTGATGGTTTGGGTATACCGACAAAAGATATTGTAAATAATGGCTCTTTTGAACTAAGAAGTAATTGGATAAAGTACTTACAGCCTCATTTTACACATAATATTAATTTATCATCGTATGATTATTTTGTTTCATTTGACTACAGGGATAAATGGTAGTTATTAGGTGCTTACATAATAAGGAAGTAGTAAAAATTTTATTGCCATCCAGTACCTGAAACGGATGAGATCAGTATTTCAGGTCTTAGACAGACTAAGAAAAAAAACCTAAGCAGGGCGGTGGTGGACTTAGAGATCGCTGGGTTGATGCTAAAGGTAGGCGAATTTACGAATGGGATTCTCAGCACGGTGAACTTGAGCAGTACAGAGCTAGAGATGGTGAGCATTTAGGTTCTATAGATTATAAAACAGGTAAGCAGTTAAAGCCCTCCGTTAAAGGGCGAAATATTAAAAAATATCTGTGAGGTGGAGCGTGGGACTAAAAATAACCTTAGAATGGTTTGATAAAGAAGATGAGATCTTGATCAACAAGGAAACGTCTGCAGATCTGGGACAAGATGGTAGTTTAATTAAGAAATTTAATTTACCTTTTAGTGGTAAAATATACGACGGTGGATTTGATGTGTTAAAACCATGGGTTAGTGATTTGCAATCATTATTTTTACATCACATTGATCCCGATAAATATGATTACCAGATAGTATTTAAGCGGGATGAGTGACAGGCATATAAAATAAATGATGCATTAGGGCTATATAAATGACAGTCAATATTGAACACTTAATCTTCAGTTTAGGTAGGAGTTATGGAGAAGTTTTTGATGCTGGAATTATTCCATACCAAACGAAGCCAACAGGAGCCCCCGGCTCTCCAAATTTAAGTTATAAATGGCGAGGGAGGGGATTTTTTTATCATTTAAACGTGATGGAAAAATACTCAAAAGCATTACATTAAGGCTTCAGCATGACCCTGTGAAAAACTGGGTTTTTCCAAACGAGCTGCCCCGCCTTTGGAGAAAGATATGACGCGTCAATGGGTACATAATACTTTTGGTGAACCAGATAAATCAGTACCTCCGAAAAACGTAATGAAAATAGCAATGGGTTGGGTTGATAGATTCAGTGTTCAAAATCTTCATATTCCAATAACAATGCAAATTCGTTACGATTTACGAGAAAAAGCCGAAGCAGTAACTTTCCTGCCGGCTTCAGAACTTCGGTGGTAGATATTCTAAAAAATTTGATGCTGCGTTGAAAATATCTTAAATGAATCTCACATTTGAGAGAGTAAAGTTAAATAGTAAGGTTATGAAGAAATAAGAGATTATACCGAGAGAGAATTTTTAGAATTGGTTTGTAAAATTTGCAGGGCCGTGGGGCCAACCGAGAAGGATGATAATCGACGTGTAAGAGAATTTACACGTCTTTCTGAACATCCATCAGGATCTGATCTTATTTTCTATCCAGAGTTTGGAAAAGATGATAGTCCCGAAGGCATTGTTCAGGAAGTGAAGGAGTGGCATCTGACTCACGGTAAACCGGGCTTCAAAGCGTAGCCCACCACTTACGCGCCCCCGCTACTCATTATCAACTGCGCTGCGGCGCCATTGGTAGCAAGGCCCCGCAGCAAAGAAAGAATACAAACTAGCCTTTCCCCTTCTCCCGCTTATTCCAGCTAGCGAGATTCTTCAGCGGCTGCTTCACGTACGGGCTGGCTTTAATCAGCGTAAACAGCAGCTTATTCACCAGCGTGCCGATTCTGTCCATCGGCCGGTCGATATCGAGGAACAGCACCGCGCGCAGCTCGTCGGTGTCGTTGCGCACCTCGTGCTCGTAGGAGTCATCAAACAGGATCACTTTGCCCTCGTCCCAGTGCAGGATCTGGTCATCGACGCGGATCCAGAGCTTGTCGCGATCTTTCGGCACGATCAGCCCAAGGTGTGCCCGCACCACTGCCCGGGTCGGGCCTTTGTGCGGCACGATATGGTAGTGCGGCTTGAGGATTGAGAACATTGCGGTGCGCATTCCGGGGATGGCGCTTACTGCCTGCGCGGTGCGCGGGCAGATGGCGCAGTTCTCGTCTACCCGCTGGCCGTACACGTACAGGCCGAAGGTTTTCCAGTTATCGCCTTTGGAAATGCGCTTCTGATCCGGGGAGATCTGGTGAAATGAGGGAATATCCTCCGGATGCTCCAGCAGATGCTCCAGCTCCTCCCGGATGGCGGGAAAGCTGGACTCCAGTGATTCCACCCAGCTAAATTCGTGATTGCCAATCTGCGGGGTGGTAGAGACGAGCGAATGGCGGGATTGAAACTCGCCGTTCCAGCGCAAAAAGCGCTTACCGGCTTTCATCAGCAGGCGGCGCAGGAACGGGCGCTGCGGTGTTGAAGGCGACGTTATATCAGGCATGGATAGTATCCCTATTATCAGTAACGCGTGGTGCCGCCGCAGGCCAGGGGCAGGGCGGCTTTGTGCTCAATCAATGCAAACCTGAAGTAAAACAAAGCCTGTGCGAGTGCAGCAGGGCAAAAAACGAGATAATTGTAATCACTAATTTATAAAATGGTGAACGAGTTATTGGCAATTCGTGCCGCAGAACGTGCGATTGGCCCGGCGCCGCGGCGATAGCGCTGGGCCGGTTCAGACATTGCGTTTTAATAAAGATAATCCTAATCTGTCTCTCTTTCGGAGCCACACAATGACCGTCGCCGATTCCCTGCTTGCCTTCACCTTTGCCGCCACGCTATTGACGCTCACTCCCGGGCTCGATACCGCCTTGATTTTGCGCACCGCCGCCGCGGACGGCAGCCGCCGCGCGTTTCACGCCGCGCTGGGGATCGATCTCGGCTGTTTTGTCTGGGGGGCGCTTGTGGCTTTTGGTCTGGGCGCGCTGCTGGCGGTGTCGGAAGTGGCGTATAGCGTGCTTAAATACTGCGGCGCAGCCTACCTGTGCTGGCTCGGGGTGCAGATGCTGCTGCATCCCCGCAGCCGCTTTGACGACAGCGCGAAGGCCGCCGGGGGCAGCAGCTTTCTGCGCGGCCTGCTCGGCAACGTCCTCAACCCGAAAATGGGGATTTTCTACGTCTCGTTTCTGCCGCAGTTTATTCCTGCCGGCCACTCGCCGCTGCTCTGGACCTTCCTGCTGGTGAGTATTCACGTCCTGCTCGGCACCCTGTGGTCGCTGGTGTTGATTAGCGCCACCCGCTTCGCTGCCGGCACCTTAAAAAAGCCGGGCGTGGTCGCCTGGATGGACAGGGCCACCGGTGGCTTGTTTCTCCTGTTTGCGCTGAGGCTCGCCCTAAGTAAACGTTAAATTCCCTGTGCTCTTTTCACGCTGCTGAAATCACGCTGTAAACGCGCCGTAATGGCGATGTAATTATCGTCCTCAAACGGGGCAATTGGCTGAATATCGCCGCCGTTGGTGGTTTAATGACGCAAAATTTGCTCATTTGGATAACAGATTACATCGTATGTCGATTCGTCTGATAACGTACCTGTGTCTCGCACTGGCACTGTTCACCACCGCCGCCCGGGCGGTCAACTGCGCGCGCGCGGTTACGCCCGTTGAAAATACCGTCTGCAGCAGCGAGAACCTCCGCTGGCTGGATGGAACGCTGAACGATATTTACCGCAGGCGGCTGGCAAAAGACGACGCCCGGGAAGTTAACCGGCAGTACGCGACCTGGGAAAAATCACTTAAAAACTGCACCTCTGACGGCTGCATCGAGCGCGCCTACTACGAAGGGATCAGCCTGCTCTCCAGCCCGGCGCCGGACTTTGGCTGGGAAGGGCAGTGGTGGAACAGCAGCGCGCCGAACATGAGCGAGGGGACCATTCAGTTCAGCCGCAGCGCCGAGTGGTCGGTGACCGCCGATATCCGCGTCCGGGCCGGCCGCAATCGCGACGAGTACACCGCCGAGGCGCGCAAAATTTACGGCATGGCGCTGATTGAAGGCATGGCCGACACCAGCGGCTGCCGGGTGCTGCTGATCCCCCGGCGCAGCGGCGCGCTGCAGGTCTACAGCAACGGCGACGGCGGCTGCCGCCTGTCGATGCCGGGCGGCGGCTTTATCGACGGCCGCTATCTGCGCGCCAGCCGCGATCCGCGCCCGCCCGCAACGCTGCTGTCGCTGGGGATCTTGCCGGATAAAGCCACCGATGACCGCTTCCGGGCGCTGGTGGGTGACGACTATCAGCAGTTTGTGAATACCGCTAACGTCTACCTCTACCAGCAGGATTTAGACAATATCGGCGCCAGCGTGATTAGCCTGTGGCTGCGCGGCGCGGCCAACAGCCACAACGCGATCATCATGTACACCGCCGGCGATATCTGGGCCGGGCGCATCTCGCCCGACGAGAAGGGCAACAGGCAGCTGCACTATTTCAGCACCAAAGGCAGCGATGTTAAGACCATGCCCCGCACGCTGGTGGGCTGGCGCCTGCGCTACTTCGAATAGCGGCCCCGGCGGTTACGCCAGCGTGCCCACCACTTTTAAGTCGGCGTCGTCCGGCACCTCGTTGTAGGAGAGCACGCTCAGCCCCTTTGCGAACAGGCGCCCGTAACGGGAAATCACCGGGCGCAGCTGGGGCGAAACCAGCAGCAGCGGCGGCAGCCCTTTGGCCTTCATCTGCTCGTAGATCATCGGCATGGTCTGCTGCAGCTGGGTGAGAATATTCGGGTCCACCGGGAAGCTGTCGAGCGCCACTTTCCCCGCCTGCTGGGCCTGGTTGAGCGCCCCGAGCAGCATATTCTCCAGATTATTATCCATGGTGTAGACCGACAGCTGCTCGCGGTCGCCGTTGATGCTGTGGATAATCGCGCGCCGCAGGGCGTAGCGCACGTCGGCGGCGAGCAGCAGTGGATCTTTGGTCACAGCCGAGCTTTCCAGCAGCGTGGAGGCGATGGTGACAATATCTTTCAGCGATACCTGCTCCAGCAGCAGCTGGCGGTAAACGCGCAGCAGCTGGCTGAAAGTCAGCGCGGCGTTCAAATCCTCCGCCAGCTTCGGCGACTGCACCGCCAGCCGGGCGTGCAGGTGGGTGATATCGTCATAGTTGAACAGCTCCGGCAGACAGTCCCGGGCCACTTTATTCACGTGGGTGGCCACCACGCTGGCGCAGTCCACCACCTGATAGCCGAGGTTCAGCGCTTTGGCTTTCTGCTGCGGATCGATCCACACAATCGCCATCCCGTAGGCCGGATCGGTATCGAGCACGCCGTCGATTTCGCCGTACAGTTCGGTGCCCGGGATCGCCATCATCTTGTCTGCCTGCACTTCCCCCAGCGCGGTGCGGATGCCGTTAATGTGGATCGCGTACTGGGCGGGCTTGAGGCGAAAGTTCTCGCGAATGCGGATCTCCGGCAGCAGCACGCCGCACAGCTCGGAGATCACCTGGCGCACGCCGCGAATGCGCTGCGACAGCGGGCTGCCCCTGGATTCATCCACCAGCCCCACCAGCTTATAGCCGAGATTCAGCCCGATGGGCTCCACCAGCGGAATGCTGTCCCAGGAGATAGCCGGCGGCTCGTCCTGGGCCAGCGCCTGCTGCAGCGTACTGGCGTCCGTTTCCTGGGCGGCGGGCTGCACCACCTTGCTCTGCCGCCATCCGGCAAACACCAGCAGGCCGGTAAAGCTCAGGAAGGCGATGTGCGGCATGCCCGGCACCACCGCCAGCACGAACATGACAAAGGCGGCAGTGTAGAGCACCTTCGGGCGGGAGAGCAGCTGGGCCTTAATTTCGTCGCTGACGTCGCTGCCTTCGCTGACGCGGGTGACGATAATCGCCGCGGCGGTGGCCAGCAGCAGGGAAGGGATCTGCGCTACCAGGCCGTCGCCGATGGTCAGCAGCACGTACTGGCGGAAGGCGTGGCTGGCGTCGAGATCGTACTTGAAGATGCCGATGCAGATCCCGCCGATGATGTTAATGATAAGCACCATGATCCCGGCGATGGCGTCGCCGCGCACGAACTTCGACGCGCCGTCCATTGCGCCGTAGAAGTCGGCCTCTTTTGCTACCTCTTCACGTCGCGCGCGAGCCTGCTGCTGGTTAATCAGCCCGGCGTTCAGATCCGCGTCGATCGCCATCTGCTTGCCCGGCAGCGCGTCGAGGGTGAAGCGCGCTGACACTTCCGAGATGCGCTCCGCGCCTTTGGTCACCACCACGAAGTTAATGATCATCAGGATCACAAACACCACGAAGCCGACCACGAAATCGCCGCCGATCACCACCTGGCCGAAGGCTTCGATCACCTTACCGGCGGCACCTTCCCCTTCGTGACCGCGCAGCAGCACCACGCGGGTTGACGCGACGTTCAGCGTCAGGCGCATCAGGGTGGTTATCAGCAGCAGCGTCGGGAAGATGGCAAAGTCGAGCGGGCGCTGCAGGTTCACCGACACCAGCAGCACGATCACCGCCAGCACGATGTTAAAGGTGAAGAAAATGTCCAGCATCAGCGGTGACAGCGGCAGGATAACCATTGCCAGCACGCACAGCAGCAGGATCGGCACGCCGAGGCGCCCGTGGCGGAGGACGCCGAGCGCGTTGCGTAATTTACTGTTCGCCATGGGCGTTAAATACCTCTTGCGGAATAGGAATGTGTCGGTCCAGGCGCGGGGGCTGCTCAACGCCGCCGGTGCGCCAGGTTTTAAGCTGCATCACGTAGGTCAGGACGTGGGCGATGGCGCGAAACAGCGGCGCCGGGATCTGCTGATTAACCCGGGTGGTGTAGTACACCGCCCGGGCCAGCGGCGGAAACTCCACCACTTCTACCCGGTGCTGCTGCGCCACTTCGCGGATCCACATCGCCGTTTCGTCCACCCCTTTGGCGACGATATAGGGCGCCTCGGCGCGCTGTGGATCGTATTTCAGCGCCACCGCGTAGTGGGTCGGGTTAGTGATAATCACGTCGGCGGTGGGCACCGTGCGGGTAATTTGCCCCATCGACATCATCCGCTGCAGCTGGCGGATGCGGCCCTTCACCTGCGGATTACCGTCGTTATTCTTGTGCTCCTCTTTCACTTCCTGCTTGGTCATGCGCATCTTTTTGGTGAACATGAACTTGCTGAGGGGAACGTCCAGCAGGGCAAAAATCACGATAACCGCGACGAAATAGCCGACCACGTGGCGGAAAATGGCAAAGCCCTGATAAATCGCCTGATGGAGCCCCTGGCGCTGCAGGTGCAGCAGCCCGTCCATCGAATCGTTAATCATCATCCACAGCACCGCGAGGATCACTCCGCACTTGAGCAGCATCTTGCCGACCTCCACAAAGTGGCTGGCGGCAAAAATGCGCTTCACCCCGCTGATGGGACTGAGCTTTTTAAAATCCGGCTTCAGCTTTGAGGGGGTAAAAATCCAGCCGCCGGGAATCAGACTTGCCAGCACGCAGGCCAGCGGAATGGGCACCAGCGTCACAATAAAGCGCAGCAGAATGCCGACGTTGATCAGCAGAAACTGGTTCAGCACGCCGCCGTCGTCAATCTGGCCCGCCAGCGCGCCGGCAGCGGCAAACGACTCGCCGATAAGCTGGCGGTAGTAGGGCAAAAAGCCGCCGAGGGTGAAAAATGACGCCACCAGCCCCACCGCCATAGTCAGATCTTTCGAGCGCGGAATATCGCCCTTGTCCCGCGCCTTGCGCAGCTTCCCGGGGGTGGGTTTTTCGCTCTTGTCGCCGCCGGAAGCCGACATCAGCTGCTCCTCACCGCGTCGAGCTTCGCCAGGATCTCGTTGGTTAAATTAAGGTAGTGATCGGGAATGTGGGTCACCAGCATCGAGATACCGAGCAGGCCGAACAGCATGCTGATGGGAAAGCCCAGCGAAAACAGGTTCAGGGTCGGGGAGATGCGGTTCAGCAGCCCGAAGCCGCCCTGGACTATCATCATCACGAAGGTAGTGGGCAGGGCAATCAGCGTTGCCGAGGCGATGATCCAGCCCAGCCCCTGCACAATCAGCGTCAGCGAAGGTGCGTTCAGGGCCTGGCCCACCGGCCAGTAGCTAAACCCCTTGAACAGGATGGTGACCAGCAGCAGATGCCCGTCCATGATGAAAAACAGCAGGGCGCAAAAGACGTAGATGATTTGCGCGATCACGGTGGTGGAGCTGCCGTTGACCGGGTCGTTCATCATCGCCATGCCGAGGCCCATGTTCATCGACAGAATGTGCCCGGCGGTTTGCAGCGCCACGAATACCAGATGCATTGCGGTGCCGAACAGCCAGCCCCACAGGATCTGCTCGCCAATCAGCACAATGGCGCGCATCGACAGCAGCTCGCTGAGTACCGGCATGTCGGGCAGCATCGGCAGCATCACCACCGTCAGCGCCAGCGCGGCCACCGCTTTGATCCGCCGGGAGAAGGCGCGGTTATCCAGCACCGGCGCGAACTGCAGCAGCGCCATAATGCGAAAGAAGGGCAGCACCCCCGCCATCAGCGGCGCCAGCAGGGTATGAATATCAATTCCCATTCGGCTCAGCCTACCAGCGCCGCCGCCTGGTGAAAGATCTGCACCGTGAAGTCCACCAGCTGGGTCAGCATCCACTTGCCGGCAAAAATCAGTACCCCCAGCGTCACCACCAGGCGCGGCAGAAAGCTCAGGGTCTGCTCGTTAATCTGGGTGGTGGCCTGAAAAATGCTGACGCACAGCCCGACAATCAGGCTCGGCACAATTGCCACGGCGGAGATAATCAGCACTAGGTAGATGCCGCTTGCCATGATGTCGCCGGCGATATCCATCGTCACCATAGTTACAGCCCCTGTACGCTGGAGGTCAGCGTGCCGACAATCAGCGTCCAGCCGTCGCACAGCACGAACAGCATCAGCTTAAACGGCAGGGAGACAATCAGCGGCGACAGCATCATCATCCCCATCGCCATCAGAATGCTGGCGACAATAAGGTCGATGACCAGGAACGGAATGTAGATCATAAAGCCGATTTGAAAGGCGGTTTTCAGCTCCGACAGCAGATAGGCGGGCGTCACCACAGTCAGATCCTGCTCGCGGGCGTCACCCTTCACCCCGGCGATGGTCATCATCTGCTCCATCGCCTTGTTATTGGTCTGGGCCAGCATGTACTTTTTCAGCGGCGCTTCCGCCCTCGACAGCGCCTGGCGCAGCGTAATTTGATCGTTCTGAAAAGGCACCACCGCGTCGCTGTACACTGTGGTCCACACCGGGCGCATCACCAGCAGAGTCAGCGCCAGCGCAATGCCGGTCAGGATTTTGTTCGGCGGGCTCTGCTGCAGCCCGAGGGCCTGGCGCAGAATGGCGAGCACGATAATAAAGCGGGTGAAGCAGGTCATCATCAGCACCGCGATCGGCAGCAGGCCGAGCAGGGTCATCAGGATCAGAATCTCGATCTTGACGTTATAGTCCTGCCCGCCGGCGCTGGCGGAGGTGCTGAACAGCGTAATGTCGCCGTTGGCCGCCAGCAGCGGCGCGGAAAAGGTCATCCCCAGCAGCAGCAGGGGCAGCCAGCGGCGCAGGTGCGGGCGGATCATCGCGTCAGTTCACCCAGCTCTTTAGCGTTAAACTCGATGATCCGCAGGCCGTACTTGTCGTTCAGCACTACCACTTCAGCCTTGCCGAACTGGATGCCGTTGACCTTAATGTCCAGCGGCTCGCCGGCCATCTTGTCCAGCTCGACCACCGAATCGCTGTTAATAGACATCAGGTCTGCCAGCGAAATTTCCACCGAGGCCACTTCCAGGGTCATGGTCACCGGAATACGGCTGAACAGCGCCATTTTGCGCATGTCGGTGATCCCCGCGGCGCGGGTTTCCCCCTGCAAATCCATGCGGATATTGCCCTCTACCGTCTCTTCCGGATCCATCTCACCGAGGTTTAAATCGTCCAGGTCGAAATTCTGGTCCAGTTCGAATTGTGCGTCACTCATAGCTTTTCTCGGTTGTCTTGTCGTGGAGATCGCATAACAGCAGGCGGCCGCGATCTTCTGCTATCGCGGCGTCAAAAATCTGCTCTTTGCCGATAAATACGGGTAAAGGGTCGCTCAGGGAGACGGGAATAATATCTCCCGGCTTAATGTCGGCGAGCTGCGCCACCGTCAGGTTCAGGCTCGCCAGCCTGCCGTGCAGCTTCAGGGGCAGGCTGTCGAACAGCGCCTCCAGCTGCGGCGGGGTCATTGCGCCGCTGGCGGCCGCGCTGCTGCTCTCCGGCGCGCGCAGGGTCGAGAGCATCCGGTCGACGTGGTGGTTATCGAGCAGGATGCTGAATGCGCCGTGGTCATAGCCCTCCAGCGTAAAGCTCACGCACCACGACCACTGGCTCTTCACCGTGGAGTAGTCGTTCTTGATCTCCAGCGCTTCGCCGAAGGTCTCTTTATTGATGATCAGCGCGGTCAGCTCCTGGCCGAGCTTGTTTTTCAGCCGCTCTTCGGTTTTGGTCACCGGGCTGCGGGTATCCGGCGCCACCCGATGGCTCTCTTTGCTCAGGCCGTAATAGTCGTGGAGAATATTCAGCAGCAGGATCCGGTCGATAACGAAGGCGATATTTCCGTAGGCGGTAGAATAGATCAGCGCGTTTTTACAATGGCGGTCGAGCGAAAAGGTCATTGATTTCAGCGCTGCATTCACCCGCAGCTTTTTCAGGAAATAAATGCTCAGGCGCGAGTCCAGAATATCGAAGCTGTCATTCATTAGCTTCGGCAGCTTGTGCCAGGGTCGGCCGAGCTGGCTGGTTTCAAGCTTAACCAGATCGGGCAGCGTATCGCGCGCGTGAATTCTGATTCGCTGAGGTGCAGGGTTCATGATTTTCCCGAGGGTAAAAATATTTTAAAAATGCATTTGAGTTTTCAATTTTTGTGTCGCTTTAGATTTTCGAGACGAAAACCGGTGCGTTATTGAGTGGCTCAGGCATCCTTTCCAGACTGATGATTAAACTATTGCAGCAGGGCTATTGCAATAGCGTTAACCTTATTAATCATTTAATGTCAGGCATTAATGATGATTAATGATTTTCTTTAACTAATTGATTTTTATGCATTAATGTTTTAATACCCATTAAAAATAAGACAATTCTCACCTTGCGGATATACTGCAGGCAGGGTTAAGGGAATTGACCGGTTAAGTTGTTTAAATAGTGTTAAAAATAAACCTCTCAAAAACATCCCTTCCTTTGATATATATTTTCTTTTTTTGCTGGCGCCTGTTTCTTGCGTATTAATAGTGCGTCTTCGTTTTCTGTCTTACGTTGGTATCCCACAATGAGCATTATTATGGAACATGAGAACGCTGCTGAAAGCGGGTTCATTGCCGTCGCCCCTGCCAGTATTAGCGTATTAACGCTGGCGCGCCGCGTGGCAAAATATAATGTGTCGGTGCTGGTAACCGGAGAAACGGGAACCGGCAAAGAGTGCGTTGCGAAATATATTCATGAAAACGCCTGCGGAGAAAATGCGCCCTACGTCGGGGTGAACTGCGCGGCAATTCCGGAAAGCATGCTGGAGGCGATTCTTTTCGGCTATGAAAAGGGTGCGTTTACCGGCGCAGTCTCCAGCGTCGCCGGTAAATTTGAGCAGGCCAACGGCGGCACCCTGCTGCTGGACGAAATCGGCGATATGCCGCTGGCCCTGCAGGCCAAGCTGCTGCGCGTCTTGCAGGAGCAGGAGGTCGAGCGCCTCGGCAGCCATAAGCGTATTCCGCTCGATATCCGCCTGATTGCCTCCACCAACAAAGATCTGCAGGTCGAAATTGCCGAAGGGCGCTTTCGCCAGGACCTGTTCTACCGCATTGCCGTGGTGCCTATCCACATCAAGCCCCTGCGCGAGCGCCGTCAGGACATCCTGCCGCTCACCCGCCGCTTTATCAGCAAATACAGCGCCTTCCACCAGGGGAACGTTCGCCTGAGCGACGACGCGCGCCGGGCGCTGCTGTCGTGGGAGTGGCCGGGCAACGTGCGCGAGCTGGAGAACGTAATTCAGCGCGGGATGATCCTCTGCAACGGAGCGGAAATTACCCCGGCGGATTTTGGTATCAGCGCCGCCCCCGCGCCGGCCGCGTCTGCGCCGGTGGAGATGATGCCACCCTACCGCGAACAGGAAGAGGGCAGCCGCCAGGCGATTCGCAACGTCAAGCTGCACGGCCGGCTGGCGGAGTACCAGTACATTAAAGACTTGCTCATGCGCCACAAGGGCAACAAATCCAAAACCGCGGCGTTTCTGGGCATCACGCCCCGGGCGCTGCGCTATCGCCTCGCGTCAATGCGCGATGAAGGCTTTGATATCGAATGTTTTTCCTGAAGCAGGATGCGTAATCATGGACAAAATTAACGCCGCAGGGACCCACCTTATTCGCCAGCAGATGCTGGACCGTATGCAGCAGATGCAGGCGCAGGCGGCGGGCGGCGCCATTGCCGCGCCGCAGACCGGCTTCTCTTCATCTGCGTCGGTGTCATTCGCGCAGGTTTTTAACGGCGCCATTAACAACGTTGACGCCCTGCAGCACAGCGCCAGCGCCCGGCAGAAGGCCATTGAGCTAGGGCAGAGCGACGATCTGGCGGGCGCCATGATCGAGAGCCAGAAAGCCAGCGTTGCTTTTTCCGCGATGATGCAGGTGCGCAACAAGCTCACTTCCGCCCTCGACGAAGTGATTAACATCCCGCTGTAAGGTGGCCCTTGTGCTGAACACCATTAAACAACGTATTCCCGTGCTGGCCCTGCCCGCGTCAGTCAATAAAAAAACGCTGCTGGCGGGCGCCGGCGGCGCGGTGCTGGCGCTGGCTATCGTCGTCTCCCTGTGGAACAGCAATCAGGGCTACGTGGCGCTGTACGGCGCGGAAGAGAAGCTGCCGGTAGCGGCGGTGGTCGAGGTACTTGGCGCGGAAAACATCGCCTACCGCATCGATCCCAACAGCGGCCAGATTCTGGTCACCGAAAGCAAACTGCCGAAAGCGCGTATGGCGCTGGCGGCGAAAGGCATCAGCGCTCTGACCCCGGACGGCTACGAGCTGATGGACAAAGAGGAGATGCTCGGCAGCAGCCAGTTTATCCAGAACGTCCGCTACAAGCGCAGCCTCGAAGGAGAGCTGGCGAAAAGTATTATGGCGCTGGAGCCGGTGGAGAACGCCAGGGTGCACCTCGGCCTCAGCCAGTCCAGCTCGTTTGTGATGACCAACAGGCCCAACAGCAGCGCCTCGGTGATGGTGCAGCTGCGCTACGGCCGCAGCCTCGACGAACAGCAGGTAGCCTCTATCGTTCAACTGGTGGCCGGCAGCGTGCCGGGCATGACTGCCGACAGCGTGCGGGTGGTGGATCAAGCCGGAAATTTGCTCTCCGACGCGCTCTCCGGTCCGGGTAGCCTCGGGGCCCGCCGCGCCGGCAGCGAAGTAGTGCAGCGCATTCGCGAAGAGACGCGTAAAAACATCAGCGATCTGCTGACGCCGCTGGTGGGCGTCGGCAACTTCCGCGTTACTGTCGCTCCCAGCGTCGATCTCAGCAGCATTGAAGAGACCCAGGAGCGGCTGGGCAAAGAGCCGCGCATCAGCGACGAGCAGCGCAGCCAGGAAAATGCCACCAACGAAATTGCGATGGGTATTCCCGGCTCCCTGAGCAACCGCCCGGTGGCGGAACCGCAGCAGAACGCCGCCGGTGGTGCGCAGAACGCCAGCACCAGCCAGGAGGAGCCACGCGCCCTGTCGAGCCGCAGCAGCGAGCTGCGTAAATACGCCTTCGATCGCGATATTCGCCACATTCGCCACCCCGGCTACAAGCTGGAAAAGCTCGCCGTGGCGGTGGCCCTTAACCAGCAGGCCGCCACCCTGAGCGGCATCAAGCCCGAGCAGCTGGCGGCCATTACCCGGCTGGTGGAAAGCGCGGCGGGCATCGACAAAACCCGCGGTGATGCGCTGACCCTCGACGTGCTGGCCTTTACCCCGGTCGAGAATCCGGAAATCCCGGTGCTGAAATGGTGGCAGGACCCGTCCATCCAGTACTGGGGCCAGACCGGCGGCATCGGCCTGCTGGCGCTGCTGACCCTGCTGTTTACCGTGCGCCCGCTGGCGCAGCGCCTCGCGCGCAGGGAGACGCCCGCCCTTACCGACGGCCGCGAAGTGTCGGACAGCCCGCAGCTGAATCATGAACCGGAAGCCGGAACGGCGCTGGAAAACAATCTGGCGAAATCGGCGATGGCCCACGATGAAAATCTGCCGCCGCTGACCTCCGGGCTGGAAACAAAAGTGGAATACCTCCAGGTGCTCGCCCAGAACGAAACCGAGCGCGTGGCCGAAGTGCTGAGACAATGGATCAATACAAATGAGCGAAGCAACACTAAGTCGGAGCAGTAAGTCAGGGAGCAGCAGCCGCACGCGCCTCGATCAGGCGGCCATTCTGCTGCTGAGCGTGGGTGAAGACGCGGCGGCAAGCGTCATGCAGAAGCTAAACCGCGAAGAGGTGATGCTGCTGAGCGAAACCATGGCCCGCCTGCACGGTGTCAAGGTGGACCAGGCCCGGCAGGCGATGAACAACTTCTTTTCCGATTACCGCGAGCAGAGCGGGATCAACGGCGCGTCCCGCAGCTGGCTGCGCAAGATCCTCGAAAAGGCGCTGGGGGGCGAAATTGCCCGCAGCGTGATCAACGGAATCTACGGGGACGAGATCCGCTACCGCATGGCGCGTCTGCAGTGGGTGGACGTGCCCCAGCTGGCGGCGCTGATTGAGCAGGAGCACCTCCAGCTGCAGGCGGTGTTTCTCGCCTTTCTGCCGCCGGACGTGGCCGCCAGCGTGCTGGCGAGCCTGCCGGAAGAGCGGCAGGATGAAATCCTCTACCGCATCGCCCGCCTCGACGACGTTAACCGCGATGTAATCGACGAGCTGGACCGCCTGATCGACCGCGGGGTGGCGGTGCTCTCCGAACACGGTTCGAAAGTGGCGGGCATCAAGCACGCTGCCAACATCGTCAACCGCATTCCCGGCAACCAGCAGCAGCTGCTGGAGCAGCTGCGCGACCGCGATGAGCAGGTGGTCGAGGAGCTGAAAGACGAGATGTACGAGTTCTACATCCTCAGCCGCCAGACCCCGCAGACCCTGCAGCGCCTGATGGAGGAGATCCCCATTGAAGAGTGGGCGATGGCGCTCAAGGGCACCGAGCCGGTGCTGCGCCAGGCTATCTTCAACGTGATGCCCAAGCGCCAGGTCACCCTGCTGCAAAGCACCACCGCGCGCCTCGGCCCGGTGCCGGTCAGCCGCATCGAGCAGGTGCGCAAAGAGATCATGCAGACTGTGCGCCAGCTGGGGGAAGAAGGCGAGATTCAGGTCCAGCTTTTTGCTGAGCAGACGGTGGAGTAGCCATGTTTAAAAAACGCAGCCCCTCGCTGGATGCCCTGACCACCCGCCGCCAGGCGGTGATCAAACCCCGCCTGCACAAATTTCCGCCCCTGCGCCAGCGCGGCCTTGCCGGGACGCTAGCGCAGGACGATCCGGCCCTGCTGTCCCAGCAGCTGAAAGACGGCTTTCAGGAAGGGCTCAATCAGGGCTTTGCCAAAGGCCTGGAAGAGGGCAAAGAGGACGGCTACCAGGAAGGGATGCGCCTCGGCTTTGAGGAAGGGTTGCGCAAGGGGCTTAGCGAAGGCAAGCAGCAGGCGCGCCAGCAGTTTCTTCAGGCGGCCCGGCCCTTCGAGAGCCTGAGCCACGAGCTGCAGCAGTTCCTCGACGGCTTCGAGCAGCGGCGGCGGGAAGAGCTGCTCCAGCTGGTGGAGAAAGTTACCCGCCAGGTGATCCGCTGCGAGCTGACCCTCAATCCCACCCAGCTGCTGACCCTTGTCGAGGAAGCCCTCGCCGGGCTGCCGCAGCCCCCGGCGCAGATCCGCGTCCTGCTCAACAGCGAGGAGCACCGCCGGATCAGCGAAGCCGAGCCGGAGAAGGCCCGGGAGTGGGGACTTGCCGCCGACGCCGCGCTGGCGCCGGGCGAGTGCCGGGTGGTGACCGACACCACCGAAATGGATTTAGGCTGCCAGCACCGGCTTGACCAGTGCGTCAGCGTGCTGAAAGAGAACCTGCTGCCGGAACGCGATCGTGAGCTCGCTTGATTTTGAGCAGGCCCTGCGCTCCATCGAGCAGATCGATCTGGCCCGGGTGGCGGGCCGCCTGCTGCGGGTCAACGGCATTCTGCTGGAGTGCGTCGGCTGCCGGCTGGCTATCGGTCAGCTGTGCCAGGTGGAGAGCGCCGACGGCGAACTGATGGACGCCCAGGTGGTGGGCTTCGACCGCGAGCTGACCATGCTGATGCCCTTTAAGCATCCTTCCGGGCTGATTGCCGGCGCCCGGGTCTTTCCGGCGCAGAAAGGCGAAAGCCTGATGGTGGGCGACCGCTGGCTGGGGCGGGTGGTTAACGGCCTCGGCGAGCCGCTGGACGATCAGGGGCGCCCCGGCGGGGATACGCCGCTGGCATCCCAGCTGCCGCAGGTGCATCCCCTGCGCCGCCAGCCGGTGGCGGCGCCGCTGGACGTCGGGGTGCGCGCCATTAACGGCCTGTTGACCATCGGCAAAGGCCAGCGGGTCGGGCTGATGGCGGGCAGCGGCGTCGGCAAAAGCGTCCTGCTCGGGATGATCACCCGCTACACCCGCGCCGAAGTGGTGGTGGTGGGGCTGATCGGCGAGCGCGGGCGCGAGGTAAAAGAGTTTATCGACCACGCGCTGGGCGCCGAGGGGCTGGCGAAATCGGTGATCGTCGCCGCGCCCGCCGACGAATCGCCGCTGATGCGCATCAAGGCCACCGAGCTGTGCCACACCCTGGCCGCCCATTTCCGCGACCGGGGCAAAGACGTGCTGCTGCTGGTGGACTCCCTGACCCGCTACGCCATGGCCCAGCGGGAAATCGCCCTCTCGCTGGGGGAGCCGCCCGCCACCAAAGGCTATCCGCCGTCGGCCTTCAGCATGATCCCGCGGCTGGTGGAGAGCGCCGGCAACAGCGAAAGCAGTGGATCGATGACCGCCATCTATACGGTGCTGGCCGAAGGCGACGATCAGCAGGATCCCATTGTGGACTGCGCCCGCGCGGTGCTGGACGGCCACATCGTGCTCTCCCGCCATCTGGCGGAGGCCGGGCACTATCCGGCGATCGATATCGGCCAGTCCATCAGCCGCTGCATGAGCCAGGTCACCGGGCGTGAACACCAACTGTCGGCCCGCAGCCTCAAGCAGCTGTACGCCGAATACCAGAGCATCAAGCCGCTGATCCCGCTCGGTGGCTATGTTGCCGGGGCCGATCCGCTGGCGGATAAAGCCGTGCGCCTGTCGCCCGCCATCACCCGCTATCTGCAGCAGGAAGTGCAGGATCCCGCCCCGCTGGCGGAGTCCATCGCCGACCTGAACGCGCTGGCGCAGGCAGGGTAAGCGCCATGAGCAAGCTGATTTCAACCCTCCAGCAGCTGCAGCAGATCCGCGCCCGCGCCGTTGACGATATGAGTCAAAAGCTGGCGACCCAGCAGCAGGTGTGCCAGCGCTATGAGAAGAACATTGTGGCCCTGACCTCGCTGTCGGAAGGCATTGCCGGGGTCGAAGAGAACCGCGCGGCGCTGATGTTTAACCAGGCCAGCTACCGGCGCAACATCCAGCGGGTAATCGACTGGCAAAAGCAGGAGCAGGCGCTGGCGGACATTGAGGCCCGCCGCCTGCAGCAGAGCCTGCTGGCGGAAGCGAAGCGCGAAAAAAGCCTGACCCTGGTGCTGGACGGCAAGCGCGCCGAGCTGCAGCAGGAGAGCGCCCGGCGGGAGCAAAAGAACACCGATGCGGTGTCCACCCAGAGCTGGCTGCGCCAGCAGCGTTTATTGAAGCGGTAGCGTATATGAACAGCACAGCTGAAATGATAGAAACCGAAATGTCGCGTGCAGCCGGCGATACGGCGATAGCACAGTACTGCCGCCGGCTTATCACCGGTTGTCCGCCGCCGCTGAGCATCGGTCTTTACGGCACGGGCATCCTGCTCAGCAGGGCGAAAAGCGGCGGGCAGGACGATGATAGCGGGCAAATGAGGCTCTTTGCGATGAGCGAGCAGCTGGTGCTGCTGGCAGAGGAGGGCGAGCTGCAGCGTCTGTTCGGCGAGCTGCCGCCCCTGTTGCCGCACCGGCTGGCCGCGCTGGAGGCGCTGAACCGCATGCTGCTGAACGCGCCCGGCGTCGGAGACTTATCCTGGGCGCTGGCCGGGCCCGCAGCGGGGGCTACCCGCTGGCACGCGCGCTATGCGCAGCTCGATACTGCGGCTCGCGCGCTGCCCTTGCTGCAAGACGCTGGATTGCCGGTGCGGGAATTTATGGCCTCGCGGCTGGACGACTTTCTGACCAACGGCGGCGGACGCTATGGGGATATTTTTCTGGCGCTGGCTACCAGCTGGTTCCGGATACGGATGCTGTGCGCCCTGTGGAGTGAGGCCCGCGGCGTGCTTACCGAGGCGCATGCCCGGCAGCTGATGGCGCAGCTGGCCGAATGGGAAGGGTGCTGCCCGCCCCGCGCCGGTGAAAACGTGACCGCGGACTATAGGCTGCTGTGCGGCCTGTCGCTCCTTTGATCTTACTCCCGGCAGCCCGCTGCCGGTTATCCGCTTAGCGCTCCTCCCCGTACAGCCAGTTCTCCGGCTCCCCGACATTCATCACGTTCGCCAGAATTTCCTGCTGCATATTCATCAGCGTGCCGTTGTAGTCGTTGGCGCTCTGGCAGCCGGCCGCCCGAGCCAGCAGATCGGTCCACAGGGCGCTGACCTTCGGACGGTGCGCTTCCGGCAGGCGCGCCAGCAGGCTGTGCATGCCGTAGGCGCTGGCGGTGATGCCCAGCTCGCACAGCAGCCTGTGCCGCTGCTGGCTGCCGCGATCGAGCTCCTTGTAGAGCGCCATAATGCGGGCGTTCACCGCCTCCAGCGCCTCGGCCCGGCGGCTCAGAATGTGCTGGCGCTGCTCTTCCAGCAGCGCGTGCAGGGCAATATAGCGCTGGCGGTCGTCCGCCACCCCCTGCACCAGCGTTTTTACGCGCGCGGCGTTATCGGCCATAGTCACCTCTGAAAGTAGTCCTGCATCGCGGCGGTCAGCGCGTCGAGATTAAGGGTAATTTTGCCGCTGCTGATGGCGTCCCGCATTTCGGCGACTTTTGCCATGTCCACTTCCGGCAGCGCGTTGAGGTTTTTCTGCGCCTCGCCCGGCAGCGGTTCGACCGCCGCGCTGCGGCCAACGGCTGTGTGTTCAGACGCCGGGCGCGCCTGGCCCGCTTCGGCGGCTTTATTGATTGCCACGTTGAGTCCGTACTGCGTCGCGGAGATTTTCATCGCGTTCTCTCTTTTCCTTCATGGTGCGCTCAGGGTGTCCGGGCGGAAAGGGTCTTTCCTTGTTAGTTATCGCCTTAATGCGGCCCGCCGGACGGAAACTTAAATGCGGAAGCGGTTTTTTTATCGCCCTTTGGCAAAAACCATCCGCACGATGCCGGTGTCCGCCACCACCGCGCTGACGATCTGCTGGCTGCTGGTATTTTTCACTTTAATAATCTCGCCCTTGCGCCCCTTTTTCAGCGCCTCGCCGACGGTTTGCGCCTGCACCCCGTTGTGCTCGGCAATCATCAGTACCTGCTGGCCGCGGTTGACCAGCACCGGCGACTCCAGCTGGCTCAGGGTCAGCGGCTGCTGCTCGCGGATCCGCCGCTTGACCGTCAGGCCGGTAACCTTGTCCGGATGCAGCATGTAGCGACCGCGGGCGCCGCTGATGTCGAGCTTTTTGATGGCGATATCGGCCGGCGTGACCACGTGGCCGCGCGCCATCTCCCGGCGGGCCACCACCACCGGCAGAATGATTTCGGGTCTGGCGGTAACCGCAATGCGCCAGCCCGGCTGCTCGTCGCAGCGCACCTCAAAGCGCAGGCGGGAAAAATCGGGCCGCTCGCCTTCCGGCAGCGAGGCGGAAAGGGTTTTGCCGCACAGCGGAAGGCGCGACGCCTCTTCAGGAATATAGAGGTTCATTTTGGCGCTGTAGTCCGGCCAGCGGCGGCTGCGGGCTTCGCTGCGGATCACCTCGGAGGCCTGCAGGTGTACGGCGACGCTAATCTGCTTGCGGGCGTTGTCGGGAGTTGGCGCATCGGCAAAGGCGCGCAGCGGAAGCAGGAGGAAAAGCAGGCCCGCGAGGCGGAAACAGCGCTTCAGTTCCAGACGGGATAAAAACGGTAACTCTATAATATTCATCATGTTATCTATTTGGCACGCTATTTGCTTTAAAGGAGTGGCTTGCAAAGCAAATGGACCGCCGCGACAGGCATCATGAGGAACAGAGTGTGAGTATCAGTTTTGACAAAGCATTAGGTGTGCATCCGCAGGCAGTAGCACTTCGACTTTCCCGGGCCGAGCTGCTGTCAGCCAATCTGGCTAATGTGGATACCCCGAATTTTCAGGCTAAAGATATTGATTTTGCCGCCGAGATGCAACGTTCGCTGGCGGGTTTTTCCGCATCCGCCTCGCCCGAGCTGATGTACCGCGTGCCTTTTCAGCCCTCGACGGACGGCAACACCGTCTCCCTCGACGTTGAGCAGGCCGAGTTCGCAAAAAATACCCAGGACTACCAGATGAGCCTGGCGTTTCTGAACATGAAATTCGTCGGCCTCAAGCAGGCCATTGACGGCAAATAACGCCATTCAGGGAGCAGAACGATATGGCATTTTCCGATATTTACCGCGTCTCCGGCTCGGCGATGACCGCGCAAACCGTGCGGCTGAATACCATCGCCAGCAACCTCGCCAACGCGGAAACCGCAGCCGACAGCGAGCAGGGCGTTTATAAAGCGCGCCGCCCGGTGTTCGCCGCCGTCTACCAGAACAATGAGCTGATGCAGCAGCGCGCCCTGACCGGCGCCCGCATTCAGGTGATGGACGTGGTGGAGAGCGGCCGCGCCGTTGAGCGCTACGAGCCGAATAACCCGCTGGCGGACGATCGCGGCTACGTCTTTTACCCGGACGTTAACGTGGTGGAAGAGATGGCAGACATGATGTCCGCCACCCGCAACTTTGAAACCAGCGTGGAAGTGCTCAACAGCGTCAAAAGTATGCAGCAGAGCCTGCTGCGTCTGGGAGAAGCGTGATTATGAACGTAGATGGAACCACCCGCAGCGGTCAGCAGACTTTTACCGAGGGCCAGGCCGTGGCGGCAAACGGCAGCGCCGGCGGGCTGAATAACCTGTTTATGCAGCTGCTGGTCGCGCAGATCCAGAACCAGGATCCCCTCAATCCCACCGATGGCACCGAGTACGTCAGCCAGCTGGCGCAGCTCACCCAGGTGCAGTCGATGGAGACCATGTCCCAGCTGATGGCCAACAACGCCGTGCTGATGGACAACCTGCAAACGCTGACCACCGGCAACCTGGTGGGCCAGCACGTGATGGTCCAGACCGACACCGTCAACAGCGACGGCAAAACGGCCCTTGAAGGACGCCTGACCCTCGGCCACGCCGCCAATGTGGTGACGGTTATCGTGAAAGATTCTGCCGGTAAAGAGCACAAAATCGAGCTGGGCAAGCAGGAGGCCGGGCAGGTGGATTTCAGCCTCGATCCGCAGGCGCTCGGCCTGAGCGAGGGGAAATATACCCTCAGCGTCGTCACCGATACCGGCGAAGAGAAGGTACCGGTGGAGATTGGCGGCACGGTCTCCAGCGTGCGTATCCCGCTGGACGGCAGCCCGACGCGGCTCAATATCGTCGGCCTTGGCGAAACCGCCTACAACACCATTACCCAATTTGGCGACTCGGCGGCGAAGCGCAGCTGAGTCCGGACAACCTCTAAAAGGAATTATTATGAGCTTTAGTATTGCTACCAGCGGCCTGAACGCCATCTCCGAACAGCTGACCTCGATTTCGAACAACATCGCCAACTCCGGCACCGTCGGCTTCAAGTCTGGCCGCGCGGAGTTCGCTTCCCTGTACGCCGACGGTCAGGCGCTCGGCGTCGGCGTCACCAGTGTGGCCCAGAGTATTACCCGCAGCGGCGATATCAGCGCCACCGGTAACGCGCTAGATCTGGCGATCAACGGTAACGGCTTCTTTATGGTACGCGACGGCAACGGCGCGCCGGCCTATACCCGCGCGGGCTATTTCGGCACCGACGACAGCGGTAACCTGGTGAATAAGCTCGGCATGTATCTGCAGGGCTATCCGGTTGACGCTAACGGCAATCTGCAGGTGGGCACGGTGGGCAATCTGACCATCAGCAACGACGCGATGCCGGCGAAAGCCTCGGACAGCCTCGACTTTACCGCCAACTTAAACGCCAACGCCAAGGTGCCGGAAACTAAAACGTTCGATCCTAAGGACAGCACCAGCTACAACGATACTTACACCACCACCGTGTACGACTCTCTGGGCCGCGAGCACACTCTCAGCCAGTATTTCGTTAAGACAGAAGACAATACCTGGCAGGTGCACTACGTAATGGACGGCGAGCGCATGGAGGGGGCGACCCAGGAGCTTTCATTTACAAGCCAGGGTATTTTGAGCAGCCCGGATAAACCAGTATCCCTGACGGTAGCTATCCCGGGCGCCGACAACATGACCCTGGCGCTGAACTACAAAGGCTCCACCCAGTACGGCTCCGACTTCTCGGTCAGCAAAAACAGCAGCAGCGGCTACGCCTCCGGCCAGCGCACCGGTCAGGCCATTGACGCCGACGGCAGCGTATTTGCCATCTTTTCCAACGGCGAGCGTAAGCTGCAGGGCCAGCTGGCGCTGGCAAACTTTGCCAACCCGCAGGGGCTCAGCGCCGAAGACGGCACCTGCTGGCGCGCCACCCGCCAGTCCGGCGATGCGCTGCTGGGCGCGCCGGGCACCGGCCTGCTGGGGGCGGTGAAGTCGGGCTTCCTCGAAGCGTCTAACGTCGATATGACCTCCGAGCTGGTGGGCCTGATGAGCGCCCAGCGCAACTACCAGGCGAACACCAAAGTCATCAGCACCAACGACAACATGATGAACGCACTCTTCCAGGCGGTGTAATGGATCGCTTGATATATACCGCGGTTAGCGGCGCCTCCCGCACCCTGGTTCAGCAGCAGATCAGCGCCAACAACCTGGCCAACGTCAACACCCAGGGCTTTCGCAGCGATCTGGACAAGGCGGTCAGCCAGCAGGTGTCCGGCGGGGGCTACGGCTCCCGCTACCTGGCCGAGCTGCTGCCGGGCGGCGTGGACATGACTCCGGGGGAAATGCGCGCCACCGGGCGGGATCTGGATATTGCCATTCGCGGCAGCGGCCTTATTGCGCTGCGCGGCGAAGAGGGCGAGGTGTACACCCGTAACGGGCAGATAGATCTCGGCCCGGACGGCGAGCTGACCATCAACGGCCTGCCGGTGGCGGGGGATAACGGCCCGATCGTGCTGCCGCCTTTTGCCTCGGTGTCTATCGGCGATGACGGGATCATTACCATCGTGCCGGATACCGGCGACATCGCCGCCCCGATGGACGTGGACCGGATCAAGCTGGTGGACGTGCCGGCGGCGGAGCTGCGTAAAAACGCCGAGGGCTTCCTGGTGACCAACGCCGAGATTAGCCCGCGGGACGAGAACGTAACCGTTGCCGGCAGGCATCTCGAAACCGCCAACGTTTCCGCCATCGGCGAAATGGTGTCGAGCATCGCCCTCAATCGCCAGTTTGAGGCGCAAATCAAAATGATGAAGGCGGCGGAAGATCTGGCTAACGCCGGCAACCGCCTGCTTCGCACTAGCTGACTTTAAAGGGAAGACAAGCCTATGAATCCGGCATTATGGATCAGCAAGACCGGTCTGGCGGCGCAGGACGCCAAAATGACGGCCATCTCCAACAACCTGGCCAACGTCAACACCACCGGCTACAAGCGCGATCGGGCAGTGTTCGCCGATCTGTTTTATCAAAGCCCGCGCGCCCAGGGCAGCCAGCTTGACCAGAACAACATCGCCCCGAGCGGCATCCAGTTCGGTACCGGAGTCAAAATTGTCGGCACCCAGAAAGAGTTCTCCGTTGGCAATATCCAGAACACCGGCCAGAGCCTCGACGTGGCGATCACCGGACAGGGCTTCTTTCAGGTAGAAACCCCCGGCGGCGACATCGCCTATACCCGGGCGGGCAACTTCCAGAAGAACCCTGACGGGCTGCTGACCAACGCCCAGGGCCTGCCGCTGATCCCGCAGATTGAGCTGCCGGACAACGTCAAGTCGCTCAATATCGCTAAAGACGGCACCGTCTCGGCGACGGTAGCCGGCGAAAGCGATCCGGTGGAGCTCGGGCAGCTGACGCTGGTTAACTTCGTCAATCCGGCCGGACTGGAGGCGATGGGCGGCAACCTGTATCGCGAAACCGCCGCCAGCGGCGAAGCGGTAGAGGGCATTCCCGGCGAAGAAGCGTTCGGCCAGCTGGAGCAGGGCTCCCTTGAGGGTTCCAACGTGCAGGTGGTTGAGGAGATGGTGGACATGATCACCGTCCAGCGCGCCTACGAGATGAACGCCAAGATGGTCTCCGCCGCCGACGACATGCTCAAATTCGTTACGCAGTCGATGTAATTACGGGATGCAGGTGAACGTGAGATGAAAAAGCCTACCGTTATCGGCGCGCTGGCGCTGCTGCTGGCGGGGTGCGAAAGCCCCGCTCTGCTGGTGCAAAAGGACGATGCCGCCTACGCTCCGCCGCAGGAAATCGTCATGCCTCCGGCGCAGGTGCGCGGCGGCGGCGTTTACAACCCGGGCTACAACTGGTCGCTGATGCAGGATCGCCGCGCCTATCGGGTGGGCGATATCCTGACCATCAAACTCGATGAGTCCACCCAGGCCAGCAAGCAGGCCCGCACCAACTTCGGCAAGAAGAACGAGGTGGCGATCGGTATTCCGGAAGCCTTCGGCCACACCCCGGACAAGCTCTCGGCCTCCATTGACGGCAGCCGCAGCTTCAACGGTGACGCCACCTCCCAGCAGCAGAATAGCCTGCGGGGAGCGATCACGGTTGCGGTGTACAAAGTGCTGCCGAACGGCGTGCTGGCCATTCGCGGCGAGAAGTGGCTGACCCTTAACCAGGGCGATGAGTATATGCGGGTCACTGGCCTGGTGCGCGCCGACGATATCGAGCGTGATAACTCGGTTTCCTCCCAGCGGATCGCCAACGCCCGCATCGCCTACGCCGGACGCGGCGCGCTCAGCGACGCCAACGCCGCGGGCTGGCTGACGCGGTTCTTCAACCATCCGCTGTTCCCGATTTAATGGAGATCGTTATGCGTAAAGCGGCACTACTCATTCTGCTGCTGTGGAGCGGCGCCTCGCTGGCCCAGCGCCTCGGCGAAGTGGTGGATATTCAGGGCGTGCGCGGCAACCAGCTGGTGGGCTACAGCCTGGTGGTCGGGCTGGACGGCACCGGCGACCGCAACCAGGTGAAATTCACCAGCCAGTCGGTAACTAATATGCTGCGTCAGTTCGGCGTGCAGCTGCCGGAAAAAATCGATCCGAAAGTGAAAAACGTTGCGGCGGTGGCGATCAGCGCCACGCTGCCGCCGGGCTATGCCCGGGGCCAGGCCATTGACGTTACCGTATCGTCGATGGGCGATGCCAAAAGCCTGCGCGGCGGCACGCTGCTGCTGACCCAGCTGCGCGGCGCCGACGGGGAAATCTACGCCCTGGCGCAGGGCAACGTGGTGGTGGGCGGCATCAAAGCCGAGGGCAACAGCGGCTCCAGCGTCACGGTGAACACGCCCACCGTGGGTCGGGTGCCCAACGGCGGCTCCGTGGAGCGCGAGATTATCAGCGACTTCCAGCAGGAGCCGGTGGTGATGCTTAACCTCAAGCGCCCGAGTTTCAAAACCGCCAATAACGTGGCGCTGGCGCTGAACAATACCTTCGGCAGCGGCACCGCCACCGCCCAGAGCGCCACCAACGTGGCGGTGCGCGCGCCGCTGGGCGCCGGGGATCGGGTCGCCTTTATGTCTGCGCTGGAAGACCTGCAGATCAACGCCGGCAAGCAGCCTGCCCGGGTGGTGTTTAACGCCCGCACCGGCACGGTAGTGATCGGCGACGGCGTGGTGGTGCGCGCCGCCGCGGTGTCCCACGGCAGCCTGACGGTGACGATCCGCGAATCCTACAACGTCAGCCAGCCCGGCGCGTTCAGCGGCGGACGCACGGCGGTCACCCCGGAGAGCGACATTAAGGTTAACCGCGGCGGCGGGCAGATGGTGGCGATCCCCGCCGGCACCAGCCTGCGCAGCATCGTTAACACCATTAACAGCCTGGGTGCGTCGCCGGACGACACCATGGCTATCCTGCAGGCGCTGCACGAAGCGGGCGCGCTGGATGCCGAGCTGGTGGTGATTTAAGCCATGACAGCCATCAATCACCTTCAGGCACGCGGCGCCGTGCTGCCCGGCGATATCACCGGGCAGCTAAAGCCGCAGAATCTGGCCCAGGCGGCGGAGCAGTTCGAAGCGCTCTTCTTGCGATCGATGCTCAAGGAGATGCGCAAGGCCGCCGACGTGCTGGGCAAGGACAATCCCTTTAACAGCAAACAGCAGCTGATGATGCGCGATTTCTACGACGATAAGCTCGCCGCCCAGCTCGCCTCGCAGCAGAGCACCGGCATCGCGCAGATGATTATTCGCCAGCTCACGCCGGCAGGTGGAAATACGCTTAAGGACGGGCGCGACATGGCCGCTTTACAACAGCATCCTCAACCTCTGAATCCCCCCGCGGTGCCGGTGATGTCCCGCGGCCAGGAAGGAGTAAAGCATGAGCATGATTAATATTGCCTGGAGCGGCGTGCAGGCCGCCCAGTACGGCATGAACGTTACGTCGATGAACGTGGCTAACCTGTATACCCCGGGCTACAGCCGCCAGGGCATTATCCAAAGTGCCCTCGGTCCGCTGGGGCAGACCGGCATTACCCCCGGCTCCGGGGTGCAGGTGACCTCGATTCGCCGCATCTCCGATCAGTACCTGGTAAGCCAGGTCTGGCAGACCAATACCAAAGCCAGCTACTTTGCGATGGAGAACCAGTACACCAGCGCGCTGGAGAAGGTGATCGGCACCGACGCCACCAGCATCGGCAGCGGCCTCGATGAATTTGTGGGTGCCCTCAGCGCCCTGACCCAGAAGCCGGACGACCGCGCCCTGCGCCAGCAGCTGCTGAACCAGGCGGGCTCCCTGGCCCAGCGCTTTAACGGTATGAATGACGTGATTAACAGCCAGCGCACCTCGGTGGACAGCCAGCGCGGGGCCATTATCGATCAGCTGAACACCCTCAGCGCCGGGGTCGCCGACTTCAACAAGAAGATAAGCGAAATGGAAGCCTCCGGCGGCAACGCCAGCGTGCTGCGCGACCAGCGCGACGAGCTGGTGAAGCAGATGAGCAGCATGGTGAGCGTCAAGGTCACCGAAGATGGTTCCGGTGGCGTTACCGTGGCGATGAGCAACGGCCAGCCGCTGGTGAGCGGCAAAACTGCCGGCAGCCTCAGCGCCGAACGCGGTGCGGACGGGGAGATGACCCTCACCCTCAAGCTGGCGGGGGGCGCGTTCACCGTTAATCCGTCCACCGGCGGGCAGCTCGGGGCGCTGTACGATTATGAAACCACCACCCTTAAGCAGATGCGCGACAGCGTGCAGGGCATGGCCGAGAAAGTAGCCGAGCTGTTCAACGCGCAGCTGGGTAAAGGCTTTGACCTCAGCGGCAATCCCGGACAGCCGCTGTTTATCTTCGATCCGTCGAACCCGGCGGGAATGCTGCAGGTGGCCGACCTGACGCCGGACCAGCTGGCGCTCTCCGGCGTCGCGGGTGAGGCAGGCAACGGCGATAACCTTAAGGCGCTGATCGAGATCCGCAATCAAAAAACCGACATTCCGGGACTCGGCGCCATGAGCCTCAGCGACGGCGCGGCGTCTATTGTTTCGTCCATCGGTATCGCCAGCCGCAAAAGTAAAACCGAAATGGAGGCGGCCACCGCGGTGTTCGAGCAGGCGCAGCTCCAGCGCGACAACCTCAGCGCCGTCAACCAGGACGAGGAGGCGATCAATTTGCAGATGTACATGAAAGCCTACCAGTCGAATATGAAAGTGATCGCCACCGGCAATCAGATCTTTAACGATCTGTTAAACATGTTCTAAGGGGCGGGGAGAAAATAACCTATGCGAATCAGTAGCCTTTACCATTCCAGTGCCATGATGTCCCAGCTGGCGACCAGCGGAAACCGCCTCAGCAAGCTGATGGAGCAGATGGCGACTCAAAAGCGCATCAACGTGCCCTCCGACGATCCGGTAGCCGCCAGCCGGCTGGTGCAGCTCAACCGCGAGCAGGCGGCAATTGGCCAGTACCAGAGCAATATCTCCAGCCTCAGCGGCTCGCTGGCGATTCAGGAGAGCAGTATTACCGCCCTTAATGACGGGCTGGACGCCCTGAACAGCAAGCTGCTGTCGGCCAACAACAGCACCTGGAGCGCAAAAGATCTCGCCGGCATGGGGGCAGAAATCGGCGCGATGCTCGATTCGCTGGTGGAGATAATGAACACCAAAAACGACGGCGGCAGCTACCTGTTTGCCGGAACGAAAACCGATACCCGTCCGGTCACGCAGGATGGGAGCGGGCAGTACATCTTTAACGGCAACGACAAAACCCGCGAGACGGAAGTGGCCAACGGCGTCAGCATCAGCGAAACCACCCGGGTGGCCGATGCGCTCTCCACCAGCGGCAACGATCTGGCGTTGCTCAACAAGCTCAAGGCCCTGAGCGAAAAGATGCAGGATCCGGCGCAGAGTTTTACCGATTTTAAGCAGGAGATCGGCGACGCTATCGGCCTGACGCAAAAGAGCCACGACGCGGTGGCGGCTATCTATACCGATCTCGGCGGCCGTCAGAACCGGCTGGAGCTTTTGAAAAACGCCCACGCCGAAGTCAGCACCGCCAACGAACAGATGGTGCGCGATCTCTCCTACACCGATATGGCGACCGCCAGTATCAACCTGCAGCTGTATATGAATGCTATGGAAGTGAGTAATAAAACCTACAGCATGGTCAGCCAGCTTAACCTGTTCAGCCTGCTGTAATGACCATGAACGTTGGATTAAATACCTCGCCGGCGTCTACCGCGTCGGCCCTGGCGCGTGGCACACTTGACCCGGCGCAGCCCGCAGCCCGCAGTGCGGCGGTGGCGGCAAGCGAAAGCCGCAGCGCCTTTCCCGAAGCGGCGCTGCTCTCCCGGCGGCCGCTGCGCTATAACGTCCAGCTTAACCAGCAGCTCACCGCGGTGCAGCAGGCCGACGACTATCTGGCGCAGGCGGAAACCCGGCTGCTGCTGCTGCGCCAGGCCGCCAGCCCGGCGGAGAAGTCACGCCAGAGCGGCGGGCTGGCCCAGCATCTTGAGGGGCGCAACCGGCTCTCCGGCGGCAGCGTCGATCGCCACCTGAGCGCTTCCCTCCAGCAGCACAACAGCGTCAGCTTTGCCCTGCCGGGCAGCGAGGCGCTGCTGAACAATCCGGGCGGCGAGACGTTGCTGTTCGCCCTCGGCGGGCGCGAGCGCCAGCTGGCAGCGGTAACGCTGCCGGAAGAGGGGCTGCCGCGCCAGGTGCTGACCCGGCTCAATACCGGGCTGGGGCGGCTCGGCATTCATGCCCGCCAGACGGTGGCCGGCGAGCTGACTTTTAGCGTGGCGGAAGCGGGCTGGGAGCGGGTAAGCCAGCACCTGAGCGTGCGTGGCGAGGGACATAACTATCCGGCAGACGCCTTTACGCTGCTTGCTCCCCGGGCGGAGGAGGCTCAGGCAGATGCCCTGGCGCAGCAGCTGCGGCGCGGCGAAGCGCCGGGAGCGGCAGTGACCCGCGGCATGCTGGAGCATATTACCGCCCAGCGCGGCCAGCTGCGCCAGCAGCAGGGCCGGGTGGCGGCGCGGCTGGAGGATATGGCCACCGCGCTGAGTCCCGCCCGGGCGCGGGAGAGTGCCGCCGCCCTTGGGCAGACCCTGAGCCGCGCCGGCGGGCAGTTTCAGACCCTGGCGACGGCGCTGGGGGCGCAGGCCAATGTGCATCCGGCGACAGTGAAAAACCTGCTGGGATAACCTCAGCGCGGCGGATAGATAATAATCGAACCGGTCTGGCCGACGATCAGCGACTCGGCGCCGGTTTCCAGCGGCATCATCCAGAAGCGGGTATGCATCAGCAGATCCATCAGGCCGTCAATCATCAGCCCCTTCTGCGGCGTGCTGTAATAAATGGGCGACAGGGTGAAGTACAGCTTCCCCTGGCGGGCCAGGTTCTGGGTAAATTTGCCCTTGAACACGAAGCGGTTGTCGTCCGGGCTGGTGATGGTGGAGAACAGCGTGGTATGCGCGATGCGCATCCCGGAGTTGTACAGCTCCTTGCGCTGGGACATCAGATCGTAAAAGCCGAGCTGGAAGCTGCCCTGAAAATGGGAGTTCACTTCCGGCGGCGGCGGGAACGCGGCGCGCCACGCGCAGACGCCGGCGGCGATAACCAGCACTGCCAGCAGGGCAATCAGCGGATTAAGATGTTTTGCAGGTTGCCATTTCATCGAGCTTCCTCCGGGTTTCGCGCACGACAACGTTATTCAGGCGCAGGGCGTCAATGCGCCAGTGGTAGACGGTCATCACCAGCTGCCGGCCGTCGCAGGCGCTGATTAACGAAAAGGTATAATTCAGGGTCTGGTTTTCGCTGAGGTAGTAGACGTTCATCTTCACCGCCTGCGCTTTCAGGCGCTGATTGAGCAGGTAAAAAGAGTCTTTCAGCTTGCTGTACAGGTTGTCCTGCTCCCAGGTGGGATTGCCAACGCTGTCGAGGGCGAACAGGCGGATGTTGCTGTACACCCCGGTCTGGGTTTCCTGCACCCGCAAAACATCCCCCTGCAGGGATTTACTTATTTTTGACGCGACGGTAATGCTCACCAGCGCGGCGAGCAGCAGCAGCAGCGCCATCGCCAGCGCGTACCTGCGGCGGTAATGGCGGATCGGGGCAGGCGCTGGCGCAGCGGCAGCCGGCAGCGGTGCGGCGGCAGCGGTTTCCACTACGGCAGGCTCTGGATCTGATATCGGCTGCGCGGGCGGCTCGCTGCAAACGTCGACATTCTCTTTTTCAATCGTCCGGCAATATTCCGGCTCCAGCAGATAGCCCTTGCGCGGGATGGTCTTGATGATTTTCTGCTGCTTGCCGTCATCTTCCAGCGCCGCGCGCAGGGCGTGTATGGCGTTAGGCAGGCTATTATTGCCGATCACCCGCCGCTCCCACACCATCTGGGTCAGTTCGTCCCGGGTCAGGATCCGTCCCGCCTCCTGCATTAATACGCTCAGCAGTTTTATCTGGTATTCCCCGAGGCGCTTACGCTCGCCGGTGACCAGGTGCAGAATTGAGCCCGAGGGAAGATCAAGCAGCCAGTTATTGACGGCGCCATAGGATGTATTCATTTATCGATCAGTTATTGTCCAGTAAATAGTAAAGGCACGTTGCCGCGATGGGGCGCAGGAGGTGGAAACGCGATAAATATCGTGTCTCATTAAATAAAATAGTATTCCAACAGGATGAGGAAACAGGACACGCTGCGCGACATCATTTTGTATTCGAGCGGGCGCTCGATAATCCTCCATGACCGTACTTTCCGCCGCTCTTTTTACGTCATCGGGTCGTGTGGCGCAAGCCGGGGTCGCGTAAAAGATCGCTTCGATCAAGGAACCGGCAGTTATATATTGAGCTACTCCACGGTCGCAAAAATTAATGCGTTATTATGTTAATTAAATTGCAGTGATTGTGATTGAGTTGTTTTTTAAATTTTTAGTTTTGCTCCCTTTTATTAAAGAAGCATGATGAAAATATTTTTAATTAAAAGTTAAGAAATGCGGTGGACGGGCCGCTTTATACTGCGATTTTTTAAAATTGCAGGCGTGGAAATAATGCTTTTATTTGATGATGTCTCGTAAAAAAAGCGTAAAAAGATGATTTTAAAAAAATGTATCTGGGACATTTAAGTTAACAAACGGGCGTGCCGTTTTACTCCTGTACCTCAATAAGGAATCTGATGAACAGGTTCTCATCCCGGTATTTAAAGGAGATAACACAATGGCACTTTCTATTTTTACCAACGGCTCTTCCATGGCGTCCGTCAATGCGCTGAACAAATCCAACAGCATGCTCTCCACCGCAATGGAGCGTCTGGGTACCGGCAAACGCATCAACTCCGCCGCCGATGACGCCGCGGGCCTGCAGATTGCCTCCCGCCTGCAGGGCCAGAGCAACGGCATGGCCGTTGCCCAGCGCAACATCTCTGACGCTACCGCGCTGCTGCAGACCGCCGAAGGCGCGTTTGATGAAGTGAGCAACATCATGTACCGCATGAAAGACCTGGCAACCCAGGCGGCGAACGACACAAACACTGCTAAAGACCGCACCGCCATCAGCGACGAGCTGACCGAGCTGGGTAAAGAGCTGACCAACATCATGGGCAACACGTCCTACGGCGGCGACAAGCTGTTCGCAGCCGACGGCAAGCTGACCAAAGAGATGAACTTCCAGATTGGCGCCAGCGCCGATGAAGCGATGGCAGTTGATTTGTCCGCAAATCTGACCACGGCCAGCACCGCAATCACAGGGCTGGCGGGTACCGCGGCACTGACGGACGCAGCCAGCGCTAAAGCGCTGATCACCAGCGTTGAGAGCGGTCTGGAAGCGGTTGGCACCATCCGCTCCAGCCTGGGTGCTAACATCAACCGCCTCGGCCACACCTCTGCCAACCTGGCGAACATGAAAGACAACACCGATCTGGCGCTGGGCAACGTTCGCGACGCCGACTTCGCTACCGAAGCGTCTACCATGACCCGCAACCAGATGCTGGCTCAGACCAGCATGTCGATGCTCAAGCAGTCCAACAGCATGTCCGGCATGGTGATGTCCCTGCTGGGCTAATGTCGGCCTCCGGCATTGTGCAGTCACGCTAAACACCGCCGCCCGGCGGTGTTTTTTTATCTGCGGAAAACGTTTCCCCTCTGGCGGAAGCGCGCTTTCCGCAATCAGGCTAACCCACTGTATTTTAATAACTTAAATGTTGGCACGGTAGTTGCTAATAATTACCAAAAGGATTTTTAGCACGCCTGTCAGGAGAAACCGACAATGTCTGACTTTACCAGCATCGACCCTTCAACCTTAGCCACCCAGATGGCGGGCTTTGATATTCAGGCCATGCAGGCGGCGATCAAAAAGCAGTCTTCCAGCCTTACCGCCCAGCGCACGGCGCTGAGCTCCCTGCGCAGCGCGCTCACCACCTTCCGCAGCGCCATCAGCGCCATGAATACCAGCAGCAGCACGGTATTGAAAAACAGCGCCTCGATGAATCAGGAGGGGGTCGCCACCATTACCGCCAGCGCCGCGGCGCGCAAGGGCAACTACAGCCTCAACGTCACCCAGCTCGCCACCGCCCAGCAGACCGGCTACGGCGATCTTACCGACGACAGCATCAAAAACGCCAGCGGCACCCTGAGCATCAGCGTCAACGGCCAGAGCATCGACGTGGAGATGGACGGCCTGAACAGCCTGAAAGACTTTGCGGCGGCGGTGAACAAGGCCGAATTTCCGGACGACGGCAGCGGCGAGCGCGCCGGCGTCACCGCCTCGCTGGTGCGCACCGACGGCAAAGTAATGCTGATGCTCAGCAGTGACCAGACCGGCGAGAAAAACCAGATCGCGCTGGACACCAGCCGCCTGAGTGACCCGGCGCTGTTCGACGGCGGCGAGGAGATTTCTAAGGCGCAGAACGCGAAGTTCACCCTCGGCAGCTCCGCCACGGTGCTGGAGAGCAGCAGCAACACCCTCGACAACCTGGTGGAGGGCGTCAGCATCCAGCTCACCGGCACCACCCAGAAAGACAAACCGCTGGTTATCTCCATCGACACCGACGCCAGCGGCACCCAGGAGCAGGTGCAGGCGTTTGTTGATGCCTATAACACTCTGAAAGACAGTCTGAAAGAGCTGACCGCCAGTGGCAGCGGCGGCAAAACCCGCGGCGCGTTCGCCGGGGATGCGAGCATGTCGTCGCTCACCAGCGAACTCAGCAACATGCTGCGCGGCACCTTCGGCGAGCAGAACATGACTAAGTTCGGCATCACCGCCGACAAAGACGGCAAGCTGAAGCTCGATGCCGAGGTGCTGAAAACCCAGCTGAAAAAAGATCCCCAGGCGATGACCGACTTCTTCAACGGCGACAGCGGACTGCTGAAAACCATGGATAAATCCATGGATAAATACCTCAGCACTACCTCCGGCCTGCTGAAAGGCCGTGAAGAGACTCTCGACCGGGAGCAGAAGGACATCGACACCAAAACGGAGAAGATGCAGAACCGCTACGACTCCTCGTACAACCGCTATCTGAAGCAGTTCACCCAGCTGCAGCAGATTATGGCGCAGATGAATAACACCATGAGCATGTTTGGTCTGGTTTAAGGAGAGCAACACCATGTATGGAAACACCCCTCAGGGCGTGGGCGACTACCAGCAGTCCGACCTCGCGATTCAGGCCGCGGCGGCCAACCCGCACCAGCTGGTACTGATGCTGTTTAACGGCCTGATGGACGAGCTGGTGCGCGCCAAAAGCCACCTCGCCGCGCGCCGCTTCGAGCGCAAGGCTCAGAGCATCAATAAATGCATTGATATTCTCAACGCCCTGACCAGCGCCCTCGACTTTGACAAGGGCGGCGAGCTGGCGGTGAGCCTGGCTAACCTGTACGACTACTGCGTTTACCGCCTCTACGATGCGAGCAACACCCTCTCCACCGAGGCCATTGACGAAGTGGAAGTGATTCTCGGCAATATTCAGCAGGGCTGGGAAAACATGGGGCAGGGAGCATGAGCGAGGCGCGCGCGCTGATGGCGCTGGGCCAGACGCTTGCTCAGGCGGCCCGCGAAGGCGACTGGGCAACAGTGCAGCGAACGGATCTGCAGCTGGCGGACGCTCTGTTCGCCCTGCGCGGACGCGCCCACGGCGCGGAGATGCGCCAGGCGCTGGACGCGGCGCGCCAGCTGCACGCCGACGCGATGCGCCAGTGCGCCGCGCAGCGCGACGCGCTTGCGGAAAAGATGGCCCTCTCCCTGCGCAACCGCGAGGGCGCCGCGGCCTACGCCACCTTTGCTGACGATCGGACGGCGGGATGATGACGCTGCAGAAGCCAGAGGCGCTGGTGCCGCTCCTTGGGCCGGGCGCTGAAATAGCGGCTGTAGCGCCGGGCGTTAACGCTGCACCTCGTGCTGACTCAGCCGGTTTTGACGGGGCGCTGCTGCGCGCCCGCCATTTCGATGGCGGCGCGGCCAATGCGGAGGTGTCCGAGGCTGAACCGGCACTTCTGACGACGGCGCTGGACGCGGATACTTACGCGCCGCAGGACGTGGCCGATAGCGCAGCGTTTCCGCATCCGCAAGCCGAAGAGGGCGAAAGCCAGGCTTCCCGCCAGCGGCTGGAGGAGGCGGTAAACGATCCCCGGCAGCTGCTCGACGCGCTGCTGGCGGCGGCGCAGTCGCCGGTACCCCCGATGCAGATGCTGACATCCGGGGCGCGGACGATCGCGGTGCAGGTGAACGCGGCCCTTCGCGGAATAGGTGCAGGGGCGGCGGAGGCGTTGCCTCAGGCCGCAAACCTACAGCCGCTTCTCGATCGGGTAAATCGCGGACCGAACCCGACTGGCGGAAATAGTGCTGCGGGTTCTGCCCTGCCGCAGGCAGGCGCTGACCCGGTGCCCGGTAACCTGAATACTCCACCGTTTATCGGCCAGACAGCTGCCGTCCCGGGCAGAGCTGGCGCTACAGCCGATTTGGCCCAGGCAGGTGTGGAAGCTTTGCCGCACAGCCTGAGCGCCCGGCCCATGGTCGGGCAGATAGATACCGCGTCGGGCGCGGCGATCGCCAGCACCGCCGCAGTTGATCCCGGCGCGGCAATGTTATCCGCCGCCAGGAATCCGCTGACGCTTAGTCCGTTAAGTGCCGGACTGACTACGGCGGGCGCAGGTACGGCAGCATATTCTGCGCTGGCACAGGCTGGCGCGACGATCTCACCCGAGAGGACAAGTGAGCCAGCGCAGCCCGGCCAGATTACCAGTACACCGCGCGCGGCAGGTGCCAGCGCCGGGGCAGATCTATTACTGAAGCAGGCGGGTGCAGAAGTGTCGTCCCGCCCCACAAACCTTCAGCCGCAGCCCGGCCAGATTGCCAGCGCACCGCGTGCGGCAGGTGCCGGAGAGGATTTATTGCTACAGCGGGCAGGTGCAGAAGTGTCGCGCCTCCCCACAAATCTTCAGCCGCAGCCCGGCCAGACTGCCAGTACACCGCGCGCGGCAGGTGCCAGCGCCGGGGCAGATCTATTACTGAAGCAGGCGGGCGCAGAAGTGTCGCTCCGCCCCGCAAACCTCCAGCCGCAGCCCGGCCAGATTGCCAGCGCACCGGCGGATTTGCTGACGGGGCAGGCAGGCACAGAGGCTTTACTTCGTACAGCGAACGGCGGCCCGGCGGCATCAGTCGCGGTTCTTAACGCGTCGGACAACCGCGTTACTGCTGGTGTCGCCCTGGAGCAGCCGGGTGTGGAACTTGCCGCCCGCACGTCGAACGGCCAGCCGCTGCCTGGCGCAGGGGATAAGGCTGGCGTAAACGCTGCCGCGGGCTCTGCGCCAGCGCCGCAGGGTGCTTTGGTGAATAGCGCGCCGGGTACGGCAGGTGCCGCCGCCGCTGCGGCATTAGTACTCCCGGGGGCGGAACCTCAGTCCCGCACGCCTGACGCACCGCTGACGGCAGCTCACGCGAGCGCTGTGCATCACGGGATGCGTGCAAACGTCGCGCAGCCGCAGCCGGGTGCAGCGCTGCCGACTGTTGTTTCCGCGCCGCGGGCCGCCGTGCAGGCGGCTGCGCTACGGGAGGCGGTACGCGATGAACTACCGGCGCGGATGAGCGCGCTGCTGCCAACCTCCTCCGCGGCGGAGGGCGCAGTCGCGCCGCTGCACGCCGCCCGCCAGGTCGGCACAGCTGCAGTCATGCAGCCGGAAGCGGCGGCTGCGCCGGTAATGACCGCGCGCCCGGCGCCGGACACCTCGCCCTGGGCGCAGCAGCTGAAAAGCGCGCTCGGCGAGCGGCTGCAGATCCAGCTTAAAAATCAGATCCAGCACGCCACTATCCGGCTGGACCCGCCGGAAATGGGCAAGATTGATATTGCGCTGAAGCTTGACGGCGGCCGGATGCAGGTGCACATCAGCGCCGGGCAGGCCGACGTCTATCGGGCGCTGCAGCAGACCAGCGGCGAGCTGCGCCAGATGCTGGTGGGACACCATGTTGACCAGGTGACGGTGCAGGTATCTGCCCAGTCGGGTCAGCAGCAGCAGGGAAGGGGACACGCCGCTGGCGAGCCGCCGCAGACCACGATTGCCGCCGCCGCAGAGATGGCGGACGCAGGCGCGGGCGGGCTTCACCAGCAGGATGATTCTGTATTACTGACCGTTTAACAGGCAGAGGACATGGACGCAAAAACAATTCGATTTGGCATCGCGGTAGCCGCAGGCACCGCCGTTATTACCTGTGCGCTAACGGTAACCGGCATGAACATGCTGCGCGCCGGCGATGAGAAAGCGCCGGGCGCGGGCAGCGGCCTGTTCAGCTCGTCGAAGAGCCCCAGCGTGGAGTTCGTCGAGATCAAAAATATGGTGGTGACCCTGAAGGGCGGCGCCGACGAGGAGCGCTATCTGCTGCTGGAGGTCAACCTGACCACTGCCGATGAAAAGCAGAAGCAGATAGCCGAAGGCCTGACGCCGGCGCTGCGCGGCGCTACCGTCAGCCTGCTGTCGGCAATGGATTACCGCACCGTGCGCGAGATGAGCATCGCCCAGCTGCGCGAAAAGCTGATGGAGGCCTACCGCGCCAAGTTTGACAGCATGAAGATCCAGCAGCCCTTTGAGGACGTGATCATCAGCAAAATCTTGTTCCAGTAGCGGGCCGCCGATGGAAACCATGGATTTCAGGGTCGCGGAAACCCTCAGCCCGGCGCAGGAAGCGAGCTTCCTCAACAGCTGGCTGCCGCTGGTAAAAAAAGTGGTCCGCCAGCTCTCCTGGCAGGTCAGCAGCGTGATGGACAAAGAGGATATGGAGCAGGTGGCCCTGATGGGCCTGCTCACCGCCCTGCGCCGCTACGGCACGCCGGACGAGCAGTTTGCCTCTTTCGCTGCCCAGCGCATTCGCGGCGCGATCCTCGACGAGCTGCGCCAGCTGGACTGGCGGCCGCGCCGCCTGCGCCAGAAGGCCCACAAAATCAATGACGCCATCCGCGAGCTGGGGCGCCGGCTGGGGCGGGTGCCGCAGTTTGAGGATGTGAATACCCATCTGGGCGTTAGCGCCGAGGCGTATCAGGAGTATTTGCTGCTCGACTGCGCCAGCAGCCTCGAAAGCCTCGACGCGCTGCTCGGCAACGACATCCACGCCCGGGCGCTGGACAGCCGCACCCTGGAGGATGAAGTGGCCACCAGCCGGACGCTGCGCCTGGCGCTGGCCAGCCTCGACGAGCGGGAACAGATGATCCTGACGCTCTATTACCAGCATGAGATGAGCCTGAAGGAGATCGCCCTGGTTCTTGATTTAACCGAGGCGCGGGTCTGCCAGCTCAATAAAAAAATCGGCGAGAAGATTCAGACATTTTTCGAGAAGTGAAAGGGTTATGCAGAAATTTTTAGGTATTGTGATCATCCTCGGCTGCGTTGTCGGCGGCTTTATTATGTCCGGCGGCAAGGTGGCCTCTTTCTGGCAGCCCGGCGAAATCGTCATCATTCTGGGGGCCGGTATTGGCGCAATGGTGCTGGCTAACCCGCGCCCGGTATTGGTGGAGATGGGACGCCAGTTCCGCGCTATTTTGCGCAAGGACGAGCATACCGAAGAGTATCAGCGCCAGCTGCTGATGATGCTGTACGAGCTGCTGGAGCTGGTGCAGGACGGCGGCCTGAAAACCCTCGATGCGCATATCGAAGCCCCGGAAGAGAGCCCGCTGTTTCAGCGCTATCCGCTGCTGCTCGGTGACAAGCCGCTGATCACCTTCATCTCGGACAACTTCCGCCTGATGGCGATGGGCAAAATCAACGAGCACGAGCTGGAGGGCATTCTCGAGCAGGAGCTGGTGGCGATGGAGGAGAACCTGCTGCAGCCGTCGCGCTCGCTGCAGCGCACCGCTGAGGCGATGCCGGGCTTCGGCATCTGCGCCGCGGTGCTCGGGATCATCATCACCATGCAGTCCATCGACGGCTCCATTGCGGTGATCGGCATTAAAGTCGCCGCCGCGCTGGTGGGCACCTTCCTCGGGGTTTTCTTCTGCTACTGCTTTATGGATCCGGTGGCCAGCGCGATGGAGCAGCGCACCAAAAAGCAGATCGCGGTGCTGGAGTGCGTGCGCACCGTGCTGGTGAATCACGTGGCGGGCAAGCCGACGCTGCTGGCGGTGGACGCCGGGCGCAAAATGCTGCCGATGGACGCCAAGCCGACATTCGCCACCCTCGACGGCTGGGTGAACCAGCTTAGCGCGGAGGGTGAAGGCTAATGCGCAGCCGCGGGAAAGAGCCGACCACCATCATCAAGCGCTCGTCGCGCAAGGAGCATCACGCCATGCACGGCGGCGCGTGGAAGGTGGCATTTGCCGACTTTACCCTCGCGATGATGGCGCTGTTTATGGTGCTGTGGATCATGGGCGCGGTGTCCGAAGAGGAGCGGCGTGAAGTGGTGTCGATGCTTAACGGCGATGCGGTTTTTGAAGGCCACGCCGCCACGCCGCTCACCCAGCGCGAGGCGGGCGGGCGCGTTTCCCTGCTGGATAAGCAGGCACCGTCGCCGGATCCGGTGGCGATGCACGCTGCCAAAACAAAAAACGAGGCGCTGAAAAAAATCACCCACGGCCTCGGCAAGGCGCCGAGTCTGGCGGACGTCAACGCCCGATCCCGCAAAGAGATTGAAGATCTCGCCAGGCTTATTATGAAGATCACCTCGGCCTACCAGGCGCAGTCGAACCTGCAGCTGGAGATTGTGCCGCAGGGCCTGCGCATTCTTATCACCGACGATAAAAACCGCGAGATGTTCCAGCGCAGCCGCGCGGTGCTGACCCCCTTTTTCCACCGCCTGCTGGCGGAGTTTGCCCCCGCGCTGGCGACCATCGATAACAAGATAATCATCACCGGCCACACCGACGCCGCCCGCTTTCGCCACGGCGAGCGCTACAACAACTGGAATCTCTCCGGCGAGCGGGCGCTGTCGGCCCGCCAGGTGCTCACCGACAGCGGGCTGTCGGCAGATCGGGTACTGCAGGTGAGCGGCATGGCGGACCGCATGCTGCTGGACGGCGACGATCCGCTCGGTTCGGTGAACCGGCGCATTGAAATCATGGTGCTGACCCACGCCGCCAGCCAGTCCCTCTATCAGTTCTTCGGCCAGCACGGGGAGAAAATCCTCCAGCCGCTGGCGGAAAAGCTGGCGGATAAAACCTGACGGACGAACCCGGTGAACGCGTTAACTCTCTTCGCAAAAATGCTGCTGGTGGCGCTCTGCGCCACCCTGCTGCTGCCCGCCGGTGCCGCCTGCGCCAAGCCGCAGGAGGTGAAGTCGTCGTTAACCCGCAAGCAGGCGCAGGCGGCAGAGCAGCGCAAGAAAAACCGCGAGCGGCTGATGAAAAAGGCCCGCCAGCGGGTGGCAGTGGTGCCGCTGACCCCGGCGCAAAAGCAGCGCGAGACCGAGAAGAAACGCCTTGCCCGGGCGAAAAACCGCGAGACGCTGGCGATGCACGCGCGCTGGCGGCCGGGCCACATCGGCGGCTCGGATGCGCTGTGGCAATCCCGCAGGGAGTCCCGGCCCTCGCCGAAGACGCAGGCGGCGCTGCAAACCGTCATCGCCCGGCTTAAGCAGCAGCTCGGCAAACCTTACGTCTGGGGAGGACAGTCGCCGGAAGAGGGATTCGACTGCAGCGGACTGGTCTATTACGCCTGGAATAAGGTGCTCGACCGCAAGCTGCCGCGCACCGCCAACGCCATGTATCAGGCCAAACACCTGCACGCCGTGCGCGGCAGCAAGCTGCGCCGCGGCGATCTGGTGTTTTTCAACATTAACCGGCGCCCGGGGGCCGACCACGTCGGCGTTTACCTCGGCGACGGCAAATTTATCGAAGCGCCCCGCCGCGGGCTCAATATCCGCATCAGCCGGCTCGACGACAGCTTCTGGCAGACCCACTATCTGGGCGCCCGCCGCGTGCTGGCTGACGATTTATCCTGACATAAAATCATTAAGTGAATAATCATGACCGCTACCCGCATCAAGTTCGCCATTGACGATGGCTCCACCAACGTAAAAATCAGCTGGATCCAGAACGGCAGGCTCAAGACCGTTATCTCTCCCAACTCCTTTCGCAAAGACTGGAAAAGCGCGGCGCTGCTGAGCGGCCAGGCGGTGTACAACTACACCATCGGCACCACCAAATACACCTACGATGCCACCTCGGATAAAGCGCTCTCCACCACCCACATTGAGTACCAGTACGACGATCTCAATCTGCTGGCGGTGCACCACGCCCTGCTGCAAACCGGCCTGCCGCCGCAGGATGTCGAGGTAGTGGTGACCCTGCCGATCACCCAGTACTACAACCCGGACGACTGCCAGCGCAACGAAGAGCGCATCGAGGCCAAGCGCCGCAACCTGCTGCGCGACATCAGCCTTAATAAAGGGGAGCTGTTTCGCATCGTCGACGTGCAGGTGATGCCCGAGAGCCTGCCGGCGGCGCTGTCGCACCTGATTAACTCCAGCGTCAGCGAGTTTACCCGCACGCTGGTGATCGACTGCGGCGGCACCACCCTGGATATGGGGGTGATTGTCGGCGAGTTCGACGATGTTTCCGCTATCTACGGCAATAACGAAATCGGCGTGGCGATGGTCACCGATGCCACCCGCAAGCAGCTTGCCGCCGCCGACAGCGACGCCAGCTATCTGGTGGCCAACGAGCTTATCAAGCGCCGGGACGATATGGCGTTTGTTAAAAGCGTGATTAACGATGAGTCGCGCATTCCGCAGATCCTCGAGCGCATCAACACCAAAATTCAGGAGCTCGGCGATCAGGTGGCCTACGAGGCGAAGAAATTCGTCAAGAATCCGAACCGGGTGTATCTGGTGGGCGGCGGCGCGCACCTGGTGGAGGACGCTATTCGCCGGGCGTACGCCACGCTGGGCGATCGAGTCGTCACGCTCGACAATCCGCAGAGCGCGCTGGCCCGCGAGATTTGTCTCTATCACTCGGCATCCGACGCGGTGCCGCTGCCGGAAGAGGCTGTAGCGGATGCATAACCGCCACCTGCGCCGGGTTAATTTTTCCCTGCACCTGGCCCCGGAACACAGCAGGGCGGACCTGCACGCTCTGGCGCAGCTCAAGCGCTGGCGCGACGCGCTGCCCCAGAGCAGCGGCGATCTTGGTGAGGTTAACCGGCAGATTCGCCGCTTTCACCGCGGTGTCTATCTGGCGGGCCTCCAGCTGCAGCTCCTCAGCCCGGTGCTGTGTAGCCACGTCGCCGAATCTCTCGGGCGCGAGTCGATGACGCTGGAGATATTGTGCGCCGAGCTGCGCCGCGACGGCCTGCTGCCGGACGAGCCGGTGCAGGCCGCGGGCGGCTTTAGCGAGCCGCAGCTGGCGCAGCTGCGCGATCTGATGGGCGCTGCGGCTACCTCGCCTTGCGATAGCGGCGAACTGGCGGCCCTGCGCGAGGAAGTGGCCGGACTGCGGGCGCTGATCGCCCAGCAAAACCGTCTGCTGGCGCAGCTGGAAAGGGGGAACGAGCGGCCCGCCCGCGGCGCGGGTACTGCTCCGGAAGAGCAGGACGCCGCCGCCGCGCCGCAGGAGAAACTGAACAAAATCCGCCAGAAGGGCATTTTCTGACGTGTCCGCGTGCGGGCCGGGTTCAGCCCGCATCGGATTCAGGCGAACGCAGGCGGGCAAGTACCCGTCCGGCGTTTTGCCCGCAGTCCAGCCCCTCGGGCCGGGCCTGAATATCCTCAATGATCGATAACAGCCGGCGGCGGTTCTCAGCCAGCGCCTGTTCCAGCGCGGCAATCTCCCGCACCTTCTCCTCCAGCGCGCCCACCAGCCGGTCGTGCTGCCAGCGGCCGTCGTCCGACGGCAGCAGCGCCCGAATGGCATCAAGGCCAAAGCCCGCCTGCCTGGCGGCAATAATCAGCTCAAGCTCCGCTATCGCCTGCGGGCCGTATCCGCGATAGCCGTTTCTGCGCCGAACCACGGATTGCAGCAGGCCGGTCCGTTCATAAAGGCGGATCCGCGAAGGAGGAAGCCCCGTTGCGGCCGCCAGCTCGCCAATTTTCATCATGGTGCCACCTCTGAATATCTGCCGAAGCGGTTATTGTTTCCCGCCGTGTATTGACCTTAAACCTGACTTTAAGCTTAGTCTGCTGTCTGCGCTACTGCCGCAAGCGGAGTGTTCCGAGCCCCGTGCCGGGCTGAGACGTCTACGCTTAAAAGAGTTACCTGGTTCTGCCGGAAGTCTCCGGCACCATTCATTGCGAGGGTCAAAGATGCAGAATTCCTATGTCACCACCCGGGACGGGGTCGAGATTTTCTACAAAGACTGGGGCCCGAAAGATGCGCCGGTCATCCTCTTTCACCACGGCTGGCCGCTCAGTGCCGACGACTGGGACGCGCAGATGCTCTACTTTCTCGGCCAGGGCTTCCGCGTGGTAGCCCACGACCGGCGCGGCCATGGCCGATCGTCTCAGGTATGGGACGGCCACGATATGGATCACTACGCTGACGACGTGGCGGCGGTGGTCGCCCACCTCGATCTCCATGATGTGGTGCACGTTGGCCACTCCACCGGCGGCGGCGAAGTGGCGCACTATATCGCCCGCCACGGCGAGGAGCGGGTGGCGAAGGCGGTGCTGATCGCTGCCGTGCCGCCGCTGATGGTGAAAACCGACGCTAATCCGGGCGGCCTGCCGAAATCGGTGTTCGACGATATGCAGGCGCAGCTTGCCGCCAACCGGGCGCAGTTTTACTACGACGTGCCCGCCGGGCCGTTTTACGGTTACAACCGCGACGGCGCAAAGCCGTCGCAGGGGATCATCATGAACTGGTGGCGTCAGGGAATGATGGGCAGTACCAAAGCCCACTATGACGGTATCGTGGCCTTTTCCCAAACCGACTTTACCGACGACCTGCGCAAAATTACCGTCCCGGTGCTGGTGATGCACGGCGATGACGATCAGATTGTGCCGTACGACAATTCGGGGCCACTGTCGGCAAAGCTGGTGCGCAACGGCACCCTGAAAACCTATCCCGGCTTCCCCCACGGCATGCCGACTACTGAAGCAGAAACTATCAACGCCGATTTGCTGGCGTTTATCCGTCGCTGATCCGCTACCGGCGCCCGCCTTGGGCGGGCGTTAAACGAGACTGAACAGAGCAGGTTATTATTGTGAAAAGAGTTGAAATTACCGTCCCGGGCGGCCCGGAAGTGCTGAAAATTAGCGATGCCGCGATCCCGGAGTGCGGCGAGAGTGAGGTACTGATTGCCGTAAAGGCCGCCGGAGTTAACCGCCCGGATATTTTACAGCGCCAGGGGAAATACCCGATGCCGGCGGGCGTCACTCCGGTACCGGGGCTGGAAGTCGCGGGCGTGGTGCAGGCGGTGGGCAACAAGGTTACCCGTTTTGCGGTGGGAGACAGGGTTTGTGCCCTGACGAACGGCGGCGGCTACGCCGAGTTTTGCGCCGTGCCCGACGGGCAGGTATTGCCGATACCGCAGGGCCTGAGCTTTGTTCAGGCAGCGGCGCTGCCGGAAACCTTCTTTACCGTCTGGGCCAACCTGTTTGAGATGGGGCGGGCCAGCGAAAAAGACGTGGTGCTGATCCACGGCGGCGCGAGCGGCATCGGCACCACGGCGCTGAGCCTGTGTGCGGCGATGGGCATTAAGGCATTTTGTACCGTCGGCAGCGATGACAAGATTGCCCCGCTTAGCCCGTTCGGTGAAGCCATTAACTACAAGACCAGCAACTTTGAAGAGGAGATCCTCGCGCGCACCCGCGGTGAGGGCGTGGACGTTATTCTCGATATCGTCGGCGGCAGCTATTTCAACCAGAATCTGCGCCTGCTCAGGCGCGACGGGCGGCTGGTGCTGTTAGGTTTTATGGGCGGGCGCTTCGTGGACCAGTTTGATCTGCAGGAGCTGATGCTCAAGCGCGCGGTGGTAACCGGCTCCACCATGCGCGGGCGCTCGGCGGCGGAGAAGCAGCAGATCGCCGCGGCGCTGGAGTCGCGCGTCTGGCCGCTGATCGCGGCGGGCAAATGCGAGCCGATTATCTACCGCACCTTCCCGTTCGCCGAGGTGTCCAGCGCTCAGGAAGCGCTGGATCGGGGCGACCACATTGGCAAGGTGGTGCTCACCCTCGAGTAGCGCAGCCGCGCGCGCCGGCCCACAGGGCCGGCGCTTCTTTATCCCCGTCTGTCAATCCCCGGGCGCTTTTGCAGTCTCCTTTCGTGAAATGTCTCTTCGATCACAAAACGCGCATTTTTGTCTCTGATGTACTTCTCATGGTAACTGTTACGCGTATACAGTTACGCGTAACAGCTATCAGCAGAGGGGCGTTATGAATAATTTATTTGATTTGTCGGGCAAGCGGGCGCTGATCACCGGATCGGCGAGAGGCATCGGCAACCTGCTGGCGAGCGGGCTGGCGGCGCACGGGGCGGAGATTGTGATCAACGACCGCCGCCAGGAGCGCGCTGATGCCGCCGCCGCGGCGCTGGTGGCTCAGGGCTACCGGGCCAGCGGCGCGGCGTTTGACGTCACCCAGTCGGTGCAGGTCGCGCAGGCGGTAGCGCAAATCGAAGAGACGCTGGGGCCGATTGATATTTTAATTAATAACGCCGGTATTCAGCGCCGCCATCCGTTTACCGAATTTCCCGAAGAAGAGTGGGACGAGGTCATTAACGTCAATCAGAAGGGCGTTTTTATCACTTCCCAGCAGGTGGCAAAATATATGATGAATCGCCGCCGTGGGAAAATAATTAATATTGGCTCAATGCAGAGTGAATTAGGCCGCAAAACGATTACGCCGTACGCCGCGTCAAAAGGCGCGGTTAAAATGTTGACCCGCGGAATGTGCGTGGAGCTGGCGGAATACAATATTCAGGTTAACGGCATTGCGCCCGGCTATTTCGCCACCGAAATGACCGAGCCGCTGGTGAAAGACGAGGCGTTTTCCAGCTGGCTCTATCAGCGCACCCCCGCCGCGCGCTGGGGCCGGCCGGAGGAGCTGATTGGTGCCGCGGTATTCCTCGCCTCGTCCGCCTCTGACTTTGTGAACGGCCACCTGTTGTTTGTCGACGGCGGGATGCTCGCCGCCGTATAAATATTGCGTATCCGGGCGGCCAGCGCACAGCCGGAGGCGGCGGTGGCCGGGCGCGGCGCGGTGGGTTAACAGAAACGCGGCTGCGTGATAAGGTGCCGGGCGATAATCACTGAAGGAAGCCGCAGAGAACCCGATGAAAAACAGCAGGATGACATTGCAGGATATCGCTAACCTGGCCGGGCTGAACAAAATGACGGTGAGCCGCTATTTGCGCGACCCGGCCCAGGTGTCTCAGCGCAGCCGGGAACTTATCGCCAGGGTGATGGAGGATAACAACTACATCCCCAACCGCGCGCCGGAGATCCTGCTCAACGCCCGCAGTAAAACCATCGGCGTGCTGATCCCCTCGTTTCGCAACCAAATCTTTGCCGATCTGCTGGCCGGCGTAGAGGCGGTGACCTCTGCCAACCAGTACCAGACGCTGATTGCCAACTACGAGTACGATCCCGCGCGCGAAGAGCGCGAGGTGCTCAATCTGCTCTCCTACAACATTGACGGCCTGATCCTTACCAGCCGCCAGCATACCGACCGGCTGGTGCAGTACGTGCGCGCCAGCGGTATTCCGGTGGCGGAGCTGATGGATATCGGCGGCGAGCCGATGGACATTCAGGTGGGCTTTGATAATGAACACGCGGCGCGTGAGATGGCCGACGCCTTTATCGACAGCGGCAAGCGGCGGCTGGCCTTTTTAGGATCGATGGACGATCCGCGGGATCTGAGTCGCTTTCGCGGCGTCCGGCAGGCGCTGGCCGCGCGCGGCCTGATGCCGGTGCAGATTGCGCCGCACGCGATTTCATCGGTATCGCTGGGGCGGGCGCTATTTTTGCAGCTCCGGCAGTCGCATCCCGACGTGGATGCGATTTTCTGCACCAACGACGACCTTGCGGTGGGGGTGCTGCTGGAGTGCCAGGCCCAGGGAATCGACGTGCCCGGGCAGATTGCTATCGCCGGATTTCACGGCCTGGAGATAGGCCGGGCGCGGCTGCAGAAGATAGCCAGCGTGGTGACGCCGCGCTACGACATCGGCCGGGTGGCGGGCGAGATGCTGCTGGCGCGGCTGGCGGGGGAGGAGACTGCCGCCAGCGTCGACATGGGTTACCAGCTTTATTATGGTGATACTCTGTAGCCGCCGGTGGCGGTGCCATCCTTTTTCGCTGTCCCGGGCGTGATGCCGGGTTGTAGAGCACGCAGCATCCCAAAAACACTTACGGGCGCTTCCTTGATTTTTACCCTCCTCATCGGGCTCGGGCCGCGACGCCTGTAGCGCGCATAGTCCTCACCGCAGCCAGCATTGCCTGGCCTGCTCTTTCTCAACGCAAAACCCAACGTTAGCCGTCAAAACTAAGTGATTTTAAGGCTTTTTAGGGTTGTTATCCCAATATGGGATGAGCGTAAATAGCGTCGGTGAAGGGATTTAGGGAAGCATTATCATGGAGCGATTATGTACAGCAACAATGAAGTCATTAGCTATCTGCAGGCCAACAGGATCCTCGCATTAAAACTCGACCGTGCCGTTTATGCCGTGGGTCAGCAGGTGAAGAATCAAGTAGAGATGTTGGAGAAGGGGGCTACTCGCTTGCTGTATTACACTTCATGTTTTACTGAGGAGTATAAAGATGTTTGTCGGCAGCAACTAAATGAAGATCTCCGCTTTAGTCGCGGTGTTTATCGCATTATTCAAAATAGTGATGTCGTCTACCACATGCTTTGGAGCTACTTCGAAGAAATATTTAAGTACAAAACCCATACTCAATTAGAGCACATCAAAAAAGCGCTAATGGCCGTAAATATCCATATCGCGGCCAGTTCCCTTACTGGAGCGGGATTTGCTTTAGCAGTGGCTACCAGCGTCCGTATTGGGGTAAATCTAAGTATGCAGCTCAGCGCTCTCGCTGGGAAATCTGCGGGTACAGCGGCCACGATTGGCGCAACGTATGGTTTGATACAAAAAGCTGCAGATAGCGCCCATCGCTTGTCCATTCAATACCCTGCTTATTACTCTGCACTATATATGGACCAACTAGAAATGATGTATTTCCTGATTGAGCCAGCATTCGAACGTGCGGGCGCAATGGATGTGCAATGGGTATCGGATTCTGATATAGCAAACATAATTACCAAGATGAGTAGATAACCATGATTAAAGCAATCAAACGTTTTTTGTTGTGGCAATTTAAGTTCCTGTTATCGCTCTACGGACCTGTAATTCTTATCTTTATTTTTGCTATGCTCCGTGAACATTTTTTCCCTGGCAGCCCTCTGTGGCCTGTAGGCATATTCGCCATCTTAATGATTGCTGTTTTTACTCGTTACTGTAAGTGGTAACGGTGTTGAAAAAATTACTATTTGAAAATTACATTTATCATCATCCAGGATGATCGGATAACCATGATTAAAGCAATAAAAAGGTTTCTGCTGTGGCAACTCTGCTTCTTGTTATCGATGTACGCGCCGATAATTTTAACAGGTGCTTACTTATTGCTTCTGAATCACTTCTTCCCTGACGGCCCATTCTGGACTGTAGGGGTGTTCGCGCTGGTGATGATTTTCGTTTTTGCGCGTTACTGTAAGTTTTAACAGCCTTATAAAAAATTGAAAGAGAGCATATTTAACATCTCCGGGATGATCGGATAACCATGGTTAAAGCAATAAAAAGGTTTCTGCTGTGGCAATTCAAGTTCCTATTATCACTCTACGGACCGGTAATCTTCACGGATATTTTTGTATTACTTCAGGAACATTTTTTCCCTGCCAGCCCTCAGTGGCCTGTAGGCATATTTGCCATCCTGATGATTATTGTTTTTACTCGTTACTGTAAATGGTGACGGTATAAAAATCACACGAATCTAAATCACTACTGATAAGGAAATTACATGTCGACTCCCGCACATTTATGGATTGAAGATGAAAATGGCTCGCCCATCGTCGGCAGCTGCTTAATGCCGCTGCGCCTGGGCTCCATCGAATTAAAATCATTTTCGCACGGCGTAACCATTCCCGTCGATCCTAACTGGGGAAAGCTTACCGGAACCCGCGTCCATCGCCCCATTACGATAGTGAAAGAGTTCGATCAGACCACGCCGCTGCTGTACCGGGCGGTCTGCGAAGGGCGCACACTCAAGAAGGCGATTATTAAGATGTACCGCATTCAGGAATCGGGTATCGAGGCCGAGTACTTCAATATCATTCTGGAAAACGTCAAGCTAACCACCGTAGCGCCCTATCTGGCACCTGCCGGTATAAGCAGCAGCCACCTGGAGACGCTTGAGTTGCGCTACGAAGCGATCAGCTGGAAGTATACGGAAGGTAATATCATCTACCGTGACGCCTGGAACGATCGCTGCTGTGCCTGATTTGCAGGACATCGGGGGAGAAGAGGTCTCCTCTGATGCGCCGGTTGGCTGCAGCGTAACGTCGGGCTGGAAGATGAACGCTCTCCCTGTAATCTGTTGAACTACCGCTCTTCTATCTCCGCCGTTAAAATCCATAAAACCACTAAGCTTTGCCGGTTTTTTTCTAAAAACCGTTCGCTATTAGCCATTCATTTTTATTCCTTTAACAACATCCTGATGCCGGAAATACTGCTCTCATCATAACAAGGGGAGCAAATTCAATGGTTCGCAGAGCGCATCTTTCACTTTCGCTTTTAGCCGCGCTGGCCGCGTTTTCGCTGCAGGCCCGGGCGGTTAACGTCACCGTGGCCTATCAGACATCTGCCGAGCCTGCCAAAGTGGCGCAGGCCGACAATTCCTTTGCTAAAGAGAGCGGCGCGACCGTCGACTGGCGCAAGTTCGACAGCGGCGCCAGCGTGGTGCGGGCGCTGGCTTCCGGCGACGTGCAGATTGGCAATATCGGCTCCAGCCCGCTGGCGGTAGCCGCCAGCCAGCAGGTGCCCATTGAAGTGTTCCTCCTCGCTTCCCAGCTCGGCAATTCCGAAGCGCTGGTGGTGAAAAAAAGCATCAGCAAGCCGCAGGATCTGATCGGCAAGCGCATCGCGGTGCCGTTTATCTCCACCACGCACTACAGCCTGCTGGCGGCCCTCAAGCACTGGGGCATTAAGCCGGGCCAGGTGCAGATCCTTAACCTCCAGCCGCCGGCCATTGCCGCCGCCTGGCAGCGCGGGGATATTGACGGTGCCTACGTTTGGGCTCCGGCAGTTAACGAGCTGGAAAAAGACGGCACCGTGCTGACCGACTCATCCCAGGTCGGGAAGTGGGGATCGCCGACCCTCGACGTGTGGGTCGTTCGCCGCGACTTCGCCGAGCAGCACCCCGAGGTGGTGAAAGCCTTTGCCCACAGCGCCATCGCCGCCCAGAAGGCCTATCTCGACGATCCCGAAGGCTGGCTTAAGCAGCCGGAAAACCTGCAGAAGCTCTCGAAGCTGAGCGGCGTGCCGGAAGCGGATGTGCCGGGACTGGTGAAAGGCAATACCTATCTGACCGCAGAGCAGCAGGTTCAGCAGCTTAACGGCCCGGTGAATAAGGCGATTGTCGATACCGCGCAGTTCCTTAAAGCGCAGGGCAAAGTGCCCGCGGTGGCCAGCGACTACGGCCAGTATGTGACAGACAAGTTCGTTAAATAGCGGAGGAATGATCATGCTGCAGATATCGCATCTCCACGCGGGCTACGGTGACAAGAAGGTGCTGGACGACATTACCCTGAGCGTCGATCGCGGCGAGCTGCTGGTGGTGCTGGGACCTTCCGGCTGCGGCAAAACCACGCTGTTGAACCTGGTGGCCGGCTTTATTCCCGCCGCCGCCGGCAGCATCGTCCTTAACGGTGCCCAGGTGAAGGGGCCGGGCGCGGAGCGCGGGGTGGTATTCCAGAATGAAGGCCTGCTGCCCTGGCGCAACGTGCTCGACAATGTAGCCTTCGGGCCGCAGCTGGCGGGGCGCAGTAAGGTTGATCGCCAGGCGCTGGCCCGCCAGTTGCTCAAGCGCGTCGGGCTTGAGGGCGCGGAGCGGCACGCTATCTGGCAGCTCTCCGGCGGTCAGCGCCAGCGGGTCGGTATCGCCCGGGCGCTGGCCAACGATCCCCAGCTGCTGCTGCTGGACGAGCCGTTCGGCGCGCTCGACGCCTTTACCCGAGAGCAGATGCAGACCCTGCTGCTCACCCTGTGGCACGAAACCGGCAAGCAGGTGCTGCTGATCACTCACGATATTGAAGAGGCGGTGTTTATGGCGACCGAGCTGGTGCTGCTGTCGGCCGGGCCGGGACGCGTGAGCGAGCGCCTGTCGCTGGATTTTGGCCGCCGCTTCGTGGCCGGGGAGCCCAGCCGCAGCATCAAGTCCGACCCGCGCTTTATCGAGCGCCGCGAGTACGTGCTGAGTCGGGTATTTGAACATCGGGAGGCTTTCGCATGAGTTCTATTGTTAACGATAAGCCCCAAAGCCGCCGCCGTCGCGCGGGATGGCGCTGGCCGCTGTCGCGCCAACTGACCCTGAGCTTTGCCACCCTGGCGGTGCTGCTGGCGCTGTGGTGGGCGATTACCGCCCTGAATTTAATTGCGCCGCTGTTTCTGCCGCCGCCGGGTGCGGTGCTGCACAAGCTGGTAACCATTGCCGGGCCGGAAGGCTTTATGGATGCCACCCTGTGGCAGCATCTGGGCGCCAGCCTGACGCGAATCTTAATTGCCCTGCTGGCCGCGGTGCTGGTGGGGATCCCGGTGGGCATTGCGATGGGGCTCAGCACTACGGTGCGCGGGATCCTCGATCCTCTTATTGAGCTGTATCGCCCGGTGCCGCCGCTGGCCTATCTGCCGCTGATGGTTATCTGGTTCGGCATCGGTGAAACCTCGAAGATCCTGCTGATCTATCTGGCGATTTTCGCTCCGGTAGCGATGGCGACCCTCGCCGGCGTGAAGAGCGTGCAGCAGGTGCGGGTGCGGGCGGCGCAGTCCCTCGGCGCCAGCCGCGGGCAAATTCTGTGGTTTGTGATCCTGCCTGGCGCCCTGCCGGACATTCTCACCGGCCTGCGCATCGGGCTCGGCGTGGGCTGGTCAACGCTGGTGGCCGCCGAGCTTATCGCCGCCACCCGCGGGCTCGGATTTATGGTGCAGTCTGCCGGTGAGTTCCTCGCCACCGACGTGGTGCTGGCGGGGATCGCGGTTATCGCAGTGATTGCCTTTATTTTAGAACTGGGCCTCAGGGCGCTGCAGCGCCGGCTGACGCCGTGGTATGGAGAAGTCTCATGAGTGAACGTATCGGTATTGCCCCGCTGGGGCCCTACATTGGCGCAGAAGTGACCGGTCTCGATCTGACCCGGCCGCTGAGCGATAACCAGTTTGAGCAGCTCTATCACGGGCTGTTGCGCCATCAGGTGGTGTTCCTGCGCGGGCAGGATATTACCCCGGCCCAGCAGCGGGATCTCGCCCGCCGCTTTGGCGATCTACATATTCATCCGGTCTATCCGCACGTGCGCGACGTTGAGGAGATTATCGTTCTCGATACCCACGACAACAATCCGCCGGATAACGATAACTGGCACACCGATGTGACCTTTATCGAAACCCCGCCCGCCGGGGCGATCCTCGCGGCCAAGCAGCTGCCGGCGTTCGGCGGTGACACCCTGTGGACCAGCGGCATCGCCGCCTGGGAGACGCTCTCCGCGCCGCTGCAAACCTTGCTGAGCGGCCTGCAGGCGGAGCACGATTTCCGTAAATCCTTCCCGGAGTGGAAATACCGCGGCTCGGAGGAGGAGCACCAGCGCTGGCTGGCGGCGGTCGAGAAAAATCCGCCGGTGCTGCATCCGGTGGTGCGCACCCATCCGGTCAGCGGCAAGCAGGCGCTGTTCGTGAATACCGGCTTTACCACCCGCATTGTTGACCTGGCGGAAAAAGAGAGCGACGCGCTGCTGGCCTTCCTGTTTGAGCATGTGACCAAACCGGAGTTTCAGGTGCGCTGGCGCTGGACGGTGGGGGACGTGGCTATCTGGGATAATCGGGTGACGCAGCATTATGCCAATGCCGACTATATGCCGCAGCGGCGCATTATGCACCGGGCAACTATTCTGGGGGATCGGCCTTTTTACCGGCCTCAGTAACAGGAGAGGCGGCCCGGCGTCAGAAGCGCCGGGCCGGGACGACTAGCGAAGAATGCCTTTTTCGGCCAGATCGAGCGCGAAATAGGTGAAAATCAGATCTGCGCCCGCGCGCTTGATGGCGCCGAGGCTTTCCAGCGTCACTTTCTCTTCATCAATCGCGCCTGCCTGGGCGGCAAACTTGATCATCGCGTACTCGCCGCTCACCTGATAGGCGCCGAGCGGCAGCTGGGTGCGATCCCGCAACTCGCGCAGCACGTCCAGATACGGGCCGGCAGGCTTGACCATCAGCGCATCGGCGCCCTGGGCTTCGTCCAGCAGCGATTCGCGGATTGCTTCCCGGCGGTTCATCGGGTTCATCTGGTACGTTTTACGATCGCCTTTCAGCGCAGTGCCCGCGGCTTCGCGGAACGGGCCGTAGTAGGACGAGGCAAACTTGGTGGAGTAGGACATGATGGCGGTATCAAAGAAGCCCGCCGCGTCCAGCGCGCTGCGGATAGCCTGTACCTGGCCGTCCATTGCGGCAGACGGCGCGATAAAGTCCGCGCCGGCAGCGGCGGCGATCACCGCCTGCTTGCCGAGGTTTTCCAGGGTTGCATCGTTGTCGACCCCGTGGTCGCACAGCACGCCGCAGTGGCCGTGGGAGGTGTATTCGCAGAAGCAGGTGTCGGACATCACCACCATTTCAGGCACGGTATCTTTGCAGATGCGCGACATGCGCGCCACCAGGCCATCTTCCTTCCAGGTGTCGCTGCCGGTAGCGTCGGTGTGGTGCGAGATGCCGAAGGTCATGACCGAGCGAACGCCGGCCCTGGCGATGCGCTCAATTTCCCGGGCAAGGTATTTCTCCGGAATGCGCATAACGCCCGGCATCGCTTCGATAGGCGTGTAGTCGCTAATCTCTTCTTCAACAAAGATGGGCAGCACCAGATCGTTTAAGGTCAGGGTTGTCTCTTCAAACATAGCGCGCAGCGCGGGGGATTTGCGCAGGCGGCGTGGGCGAACGATCAAATCTGTCATGATGGGCCTGATAATAGTTGGACAATACGCGCCAGTTTAACGTATATCGCCAGGTGATGTTTCACTAAAGTGGTGCTAATGATTGCGGGTTATCAGGAGATATTGCTGCATACGGGAGTATCACGGGAAGGGCTAATATTTTGTATCCGGGCATCGGCTTATTTATATTAAATATAAATTATTGCTGACATATGCCTTTAATAAATAAATCAAACCCGCCGATGGCCTATTTAACGGGCATTATGGTGATAGGGATATGTTTGTATTCGGACTTTTCGCGGCGAATATTTGAATTTTTGCGCAACCGCACAGCATAATTCTGCGGCTGTTTGCGGGTGAGTCACGCCGCAAACGCTCTCCGGGGAAGAGCGCCTGGGGCAGTTAGCCCCTCAGCGCGCCGCTGGGCCAAACATGCCGTCGCACGTGAAGCGAGGCCCGGTTATTCCCCGTCAATCACCGAGCGATAAAGCGATGCTTCGCTCTTTAACATAAATTAGCACAGGATGTGACTAACGCATGTTAGCCGTAAACCCGTTACCCTGTTTCAACGTGCTGGCGGAACATTTTCTGCCGCACGCCACGCACCTGTCCCTGCGCCCGCAGGAGTCGCTGACGCTCGAAGCCAGCGACAATAAGATAACCCTCGTGCGCAGCGGCGCGGTGAGGATCGTTCGCGCGGCGGATAGCGCGCTGATGGGCATCTCCTCCATGCCGTTGATTATTGGCCTGCCGGACATGGGCGCCGGCAGCGAATACAGCCGCGGGCTAACCGCGCTGACGCCCTGCGAGCTGTACCAGCTCAGCGCCCGGGCGGGGGAGGTGATCCTTGACCGGCACCAGCTGTGGAAGGCGGCATTTAAATGGGTCAGCTGGCAGTATCGGGTGCTGGAAGCCCGCGATCTGGAGCTGGTGGGCCAGAGCACCTATAAGCAGATCCGGGCCTCGCTGCTGCTGATGGCCGAGTGGGACGAGGTGCTGCGGGCGAAGATTGGCGTGATCCACTTTATTCAGCAGCGCACCCACATCTCGCGCTCGGTGGTGGCGGAAGTGCTGTCCGCGCTGCGGGCAGGGAGCTACATCGAGATGTCGAAGGGCAAGCTGGTTTCCGTCAACCGCCTGCCTCTTGATTACTAGCGCCTCAGGACGCGGGAACCGCACGCGGCGTGTTGCCGCTCAGCTCCGTTACCAGATTGTTTACCCCGTCGCTCATGCCGGTAAAACGCGTGAGCGGCGTGCGGGTGACTACCACAAATACCCCGATATTTTGCTGCGGGATCATTGCCATATAGCTAATGAATCCGCCGCCGCCGCCGGTTTTTTGAATGATGCCCGGGCGGCCGTCCTGCGGCGCCATGTACACCCAGCCTAAGCCCAGCGCCGATGCCTTGCCCGGCACGTCCATGCCGATAACGCGGGTCAGCTGGCTGCGCTGATAAATCAGGGTCTGCATTCTGTCCACCTGCGGGTTGCGGGTGTAGAGATCCGATGACAGGAACTGCTGCATCCAGCGCATCATATCCCCTGGCGTGGAGTACACGCCGCCGCTGCCGATGGCCGCCAGCGTGTTATTGCACGGGCTGGCGCCCTTTTCGGCGATCATTAGCCGCTTGCACTGGTCCGGCGACGGCGTAAATGTGGTGTCTTTCATGCCCAGCGGGCGGGTGACCAGCTGTTCAAGCAGCTGCGGATAGGGCTTTCGCGCCGCGTTGCTGAGCGCGTCGGCCAGCAAATCGAAGGCGATGTTGGAATAGGCAGCCTGGGTGCCCGGCGCTTTGGTCAGTTTCGCGGTGTTCAGCCAGCGCCAGCGGTCATTTTTAGTGGGCCATACGAATACCGGACGATGCGCCGCGCCGCCCGGCTGCTCGCGGGGCAGGCCGCTGGTGTGGGTGGCGAGGTTCACCAGCCGGATTGGGGCGCCCTGGTAGGTGGGCACCCGCGCGCCCGGCGGCGCGTATTTGCTCAGGGGATCGTTAAGCTTGACCACGCCCTGATCCAGCAGCTTCACCAGCACCTCGCTGGTCATCAGCTTGGAGAGCGAGGCGATGCGCACCACCGAATCGAGCTGGGGGCGCACGTTGCTGCCCGGTCGGGTTTCGCCGAAGCTGCGGAACACCCGCTGGTTGCCGTCGATAACCACCATTGCCATACCGGTAGCGCCGCTGCCGTAGAAGATATGGTTGGCGTAGCGCTCGACAATGTCGGAGGCAAAAACCGGGTCCGGAGAGGTTTGCGCCGCGGCGGCGGGGAAGGTAGCGATGCAGGCTGCGGCGATGATGAGCTGGCTGAATTTCAAAGGGGCATCCGTGAAATAAGGAAAACAGAAAAGGTATTTATACTATTATCCCTGCCGCTGTCATGCAGCATTCTATGCGATTTGTTAAACAAAGTCGTAACGCGCGGTAAACGCGCTCTTTTCCCGGCGCTGGCCGGGGGCGTGATTGGCCGAAAGATGTGGTAGTGTTTTGGGCTGCGTCTATTTCAGGGAGCAACATATGGCTGAACCGCGGATCGTCATCGTGATTGATATGCAAAACGGCGTTTTCGCCGCGCCGCGCCGCGCTACCGTCGCGACGCCTGCGTGGCGCAGATAAATCGCCTCACCGCGGCGGCGGATCGGGTCATCTTTGTTCAGCACTGCGAGGCGGGCGGGCTTGAAGCGGACAGCGAAGGTTTTGCGCTGCTACCCGAGCTGGTGCAGCCTGCCGATGCACTGTATCTGACTAAAACCGCCTGCGACGCGTTTTATCACACCGATCTCGACGCGCTGCTGGCCCGGCTCGACGCGCGGGCGTTTGTTATCTGCGGCTGCGCCAGCGACTACTGCGTCGATACCACCGTCAAAGCGGGCGCCAGTAAAGGGTATCGTATTACCGTCGCCGGGGATGCGCACACCACGGCGGATCGCCCTGCGGCAGAGGCTGCGGTAGTGATCGCCCTGCATAACGACGTGTGGCGCAATTTAACAGTGCCCGGCAATCCGGTTGCTGTGAAATCCGTCGAAACAATTGTTACACAGTGGCGGGAGAACTAACCCTTTACACTGAGAGTCTCACTGACCTGTGAGGTGGCTGGAAGCATTATCTTCAGGCGCGCCGCGTCCGGCGTCCTGAATACGTTGTGGGCAGTCGTTAACGATAAGAAAGATATCCTGAATGATTCGAGTGGCTTGCAGGCGATAAGCGAGCGGAGGCCCGGCACTGGCGGAGTCAGCGGGCGTGGCCAAAAGCCAGCACAGAAACTGCTCGAAAAGTGACAGGTATAAACAGGAGTGCAGTATGTTTAAGTCTTTTTTCCCCAAGCCGGGACCCTTTTTTATCTCGGCGGCTGTTTGGGCGCTGATTGCCGTCATTTTCTGGCAGGCCGACGGCGGCAGCTGGCTGCAGCATCTGGCCGGCGCGAAGCAGAACGTGCCGGTAGGCGCGATGCAGTTTATCTCCCGCAGCTATCTGGTGTTTTACGCCTTTTACTTTTTTGTGGTGGCGGCTTTTGCCCTGTTCTGGCAAATCTACAGCCCGCATCCCTGGCAGCTGTGGTCGGTGTGGGGGTCGGCGCTGATCGTCTTCGTCACCTGGTTTCAGGTGGAGGTGGGCGTCGCTATCAACACCTGGTACGGACCCTTCTATAACCTGATTCAGGAAGCACTTGCCACGCCGCATAAAGTTCCCATTAACCAGTTCTATCAGGAAATTTGCGTTTTCCTCTATATCGCGCTGATCGCGGTTTTTGTTGGCGTATTAACGAACTTCTTTATCAGCCACTACGTTTTCCGCTGGCGCAGCGCGATGAACGACTACTACATGAGCCACTGGCCGCGTCTGCGGCACATCGAAGGTGCCGCCCAGCGTGTCCAGGAAGACACTATGCGCTTCTCCTCGACCCTGGAAGATGTCGGCGTCGGGTTTATCAACGCGATGATGACGCTGATCGCCTTTTTGCCGGTGCTGGTGTCGCTCTCTCCGCACGTAAAAGATCTGCCGCTGGTGGGCTATGTGCCTTACGGTCTGGTCTGGGCGGCGATTATCTGGTCCATTGCCGGTACCGGGCTGCTGGCGCTGGTGGGCATTAAGCTGCCGGGGCTGAACTTCAAAAACCAGCGAGTGGAAGCGGCCTATCGTAAAGAGCTGGTGTACGGCGAAGATAACGCCGACCGCGCCACGCCGCCGACGGTGAAAGCGCTGTTCGCCGACGTGCGCCGCAACTATTTTCGGCTCTACTTCCACTACACCTACTTCAACATTGCGCGCATCTTCTATCTGCAGGCCGATAACGTCTTCGGGCTGATTCTGATGTTTCCGTCCATTGTGGCGGGCACCATTACCCTGGGACTGATGTCGCAGATTAGCAACGCTTTTGGTCAGGTGCGCGGCTCCTTCCAGTATCTGATAAGCTCGTGGACCACGCTGGTTGAGCTGATGTCCATCTACAAGCGTCTGCGCAGTTTTGAGCGGGTGCTGGACGATGAACCGGAATCAGAGACCGAGCCGTCATATCGTTAATACAGGAATCACGCGTTGACAGTGAACAAACAACGGGCCGCGCTGCTGCTGGCCGCCGCGGTGCTGGCGGGATGCAGCAGTAAAGCGCCGGAGCTTAAAAAGGGCGAAAAGCCGGTAGATGTGGCGCAGGTCGTGCGCCAGAAAATGCCCGCATCGGTAAAAGATCGCGACGTCTGGGCGCAGAATATTGCCAAAGCGTTCGAGGGCCAGAAGCTGGCGCCGACGGAGGAGAATGTCTGCTCGGTGCTGGCGGTGGCCCAGCAGGAGTCCAATTACCAGGCCGATCCGCCGGTGCCGGGGCTGGGGAAAATTGCCTGGCAGGAGATCGATCGCCGCGCCGCGCGGGTTCACATTCCGTCGTTTCTGGTACACACCGCGCTGAAAATTACCTCGCCGGATGGAAAATCCTACAGCGAGCGGCTGGATAAGGTGCAGACCGAGAAACAGCTGAGCGCCATTTTCGACGACTTCATCAATATGGTACCGATGGGGCAGACGCTGTTTGGCTCCCTGAATCCGGTACATACCGGCGGCCCGATGCAGGTCAGCATTGCCTTTGCGGAAGCCCACACCCGCGGCTATCCGTGGAAAATCGACGGCACGGTGCGCCGGGAAGTTTTCTCCCTGCGCGGCGGCCTGTGGTTTGGCACCTACCATCTGCTGAATTATCCGGCCAATTACAGCGCGCCGCTGTACCGCTTCGCGGACTTTAATGCCGGCTGGTACGCCAGCCGCAACGCGGCATTCCAGAGTGCGGTAAGCAAGGCCAGCGGCGTCAAGCTGGCGCTGGACGGCGACGTGGTGCTCTACGGCACGGACAAGCCGGGCAGCACCGAGCTTGCGGTGCGCAAGCTGGCCGACGCGCTGTCGCTCGGCGAGGGCGAGATTCACCGCCAGCTGCAGAAGGGCGATAGCCTGGCGTTCGAAGATACTGCGGTCTACAAAGGCGTGTATAAACTGGCAGAGGCAAAAAGCGGCAGAGCGCTGCCGAGGGAGATGCTGCCGGGCATCCAGCTGGAGAGCCCGAAAATCACCCGCAATCTGACGACGGCGTGGTTTGCTAAGCGGGTTGACGAGCGGCGAGCGCGCTGTATGGCGCTGGGTCAGAGATAGCGCAGCCAGCGCATTACGTATGCCAGCGCGGCCAGCAGCAGGCCGCCGAGCAGGAAGGGTACCAGGCCAAACAGCGTGCGTACCGCCAGATCCATCTCCACCCGCGGGCGGCCGCTGGTGTGGGCCTGCAAGAGGCTATCGAACATCCCCGGAGCATGCACCAGCATATTCAGCAGCTGCGCGCCGGCCCAGAAGCAAAACAGTACAAACAGCGCGTAGGCGATATTTCCCGGCACTGAAGCGTCTCTTTTTTTTCGGGCTGTTAGCGGTGTGGAGAAAGTGAATTCAGTCATAGCAGGCTCCCTACGGTTCCGCTCGGGCTGCAAGTTGGCGCCCGGTGCTGAATGAATTCTGGCAGCTTGCCTCGTCGGTCAATATCGGATTTGTGGTAATTTCCGCCAGGGAATGCTCTTATTTATTGGGGGTTATTTCACCGTGAGGCATATTTCATCGCGATGCAAAAAATACGTTAAATATTTGTAGCCTGCCGCGCAGATGTTTACTGCAAAGTACGGGATAATGCCCTGTTTACCGTAACGGAGCCCTTATGCAATTACCGGATAAAATTCGCCGCGACTGGCACTATTACGCCTTTGCTATCGGGCTGGTCTTCATTCTCAACGGCGTTATTGGCGTTGCGGGTTTTGAAACCGAGGGCTGGCAGAGCTGGGCGGTGGGGCTGGTGACCTGGGTTGTCAGCTTTTGGCTGGCCGGTTTTATTATCCGCCGCCGTCCGGTTGAACGGCAGGCGGAATAGAGAGCCGGGCAGGGCGCCCGGCTGCGCTTAACCCTTAAACAGACGTTTTCAGCGCTGAGTTGGCCTGGTGGCGTTCCAGGGCCAGCTCGATCAGGCGGGTGATCAGGTCGGTATAGCCCAGCCCGCTGGCCTGCCACAGCTTGGGATACATGCTGATATTGGTAAAGCCGGGCAGGGTGTTGATTTCGTTAATGACCACCTCGTTGTCCGGCGTTAAAAACACGTCCACTCGCGCCATGCCGCTGCATCCCAGCGCCTGATAGGCCGCCACCGCAATAACCCGAATCTTGTCGTTGATTGCCGGATCGATAGCCGCAGGCACTACCACTTTCGTGCCCTGGTCGCTGATGTACTTGGTGTCGTAGGCGTAAAACTCGCTGCTGAGCACGATTTCACCGCAGGTGCTGGCCTGCGGCTCATCGTTGCCCAGTACCGCGCACTCAATTTCGCGCCCCTGGATACCCTGTTCGACAATGACCTTGTGGTCAAACTCGAACGCCAGCGCGACGGCGGCGTCGTACTCCTGCGCGCTGCTAACTTTGCTGACGCCAACCGAAGATCCCTGATTGGCGGGCTTCACGAACAGCGGCAGGCCGAGCCGCGCTTCCACATCCGCGAAGCTGACGCTGCGGCGGGTGGCGCGGGTAAGCGTGACGAACGGCGCCACGGCGAGTCCGGCGTCGCGCAGCAGGCGCTTGGTGACGTCTTTATCCATGCACGCCGCCGAGCTCAGGACGTCGGAGCCGACGAACGGCAGATTGGCTACCCGCAACAGCCCCTGCAGGGAGCCGTCTTCGCCAAGGGTGCCGTGAACGATGGGGAAAATAACGTCGATGGCCGGCAGGGCTTCGCGGGTCTCCGCGTTGATCAGCTGCTGCGAGGTGCGGCCCGGGATTTGCGCCAGCGTCACATCCGACGGACGCAGGGCGATGCGCGCGGGATCCTGCGCATTAAGCAGATAGTTGTCGGCGTCGCTGACGTGCCACTGCCCCTGTTTATCAATGCCTAACAGCGTGACGTCGAAGCGCGTTTTATCGATGGCATCGACAATATTCTTCGCCGATTGCAACGACACTTCATGCTCTGCTGATTTACCGCCAAAAACGACCCCAACCCGCAACTTTGCCATTTTTACTTTCCATCCAAATACTCAAACATAAGGCGGCTACCTTACCATGACACCTGCGGCGCTTCTGCCATAATCTTACTTTTCAACACGGGAGAATTTATGCGAGGGAAGACCGCAATATCGCTGCTGGTCCTGGCTGCGCTGGGGTACGCGGGCTGGTCGCTTTTGCCCCGGCAGTACAATCCGTTTAGCCCGCTGTCGCTGGACGATGCACCGGGCCGATTAACGCAGTTTAAGCTACACCGCCTGAGCCCGGCGCAGTGCCATGTTCTGCTCCAGGAAGCTAACCAGCGCGGCTGGATAGCCATCCGGCGCGTGGCGGACAGCGGCGGCCCCTGTCCGCTAAAGCAGGTCGTGCGGGTCGCGAACTTCGGGCCGGTGCGCCTGAGCAGCAGCTTTCTCGCCAGCTGCCCGCTGGCATTGAGCAGCGCGCTATTTATTCATCAGCAGGCCAGGCCGCTGACCCGGAGTTTGATGAGAAGCGAGCTGCGCCAGGTGGATCATGTCGGGAGCTTCGCCTGCCGCAATATCTATCACCGGCAGAACGCCAGGCTCAGCGAGCACGCCACCGCTGACGCGCTGGATATTAGCGGCTTTCGCCTTGCAGACGGCCGCCAGATTACCATCACCCGCGGCTGGCAGCAGCCGGCGTCCGGCCCCTGGCTGCGCGCGCTGCTCTCTGCAAGCTGCGGCTACTACGGCAACGGCCTTGGCCCGGAGTACAATGCCGCGCACAAAACCCATTTTCATCTCGGGATGCGCGGATACGGCCTGTGCCGATAAGCAGAATCTGCTGCGAACCTGGGGTTTTATTTGTGATGTTTATCACAAAAAGACGGATGGTTAAGATAATTCACTAAATTAAGTCTTAGCGCATCTGGCGCAGAATCTCGTCTGCGGCCACCTGCTATCCTCGGCGACTCAACTACAGTGAGCAACTCTCTTCGTTATGGAATCCTGGAAAGTTAACCTTATTTCCGTCTGGCTTGGCTGCTTTTTTACCGGCCTCGCGATCAGCCAGATCCTGCCGTTTTTACCGTTGTACGTCGGCCAGCTGGGCGTAACCTCCCACGAGGCGCTGTCCATGTGGTCGGGTCTGACCTTTAGCGTCACCTTTATGGTTTCTGCCATCGTCTCACCGATGTGGGGCAGCCTCGCGGACAGAAAGGGGCGCAAGCTGATGCTGCTGCGCGCCTCCCTGGGCATGGCGATTGCTATTCTGCTGCAGGCTTTTGCCACTAACGTCTGGCAGCTGTTTATCCTGCGGGCGGTGATGGGGCTGACTTCCGGCTATATCCCCAACGCGATGGCGCTGGTGGCCTCGCAGGTGCCGCGGGAGCGAAGCGGCTGGGCACTCAGCACGCTCTCTACCGGGCAAATCAGCGGCGTGATTTGCGGCCCGCTGATGGGCGGCTTTCTGGCGGACCGCGTCGGCCTGCGGGCAGTGTTCATGATCACCGCCGCGCTGCTGGTGGTGAGTTTTCTGATAACGCTGTTTCTGATTAAAGAGGGCGCGCGGCCGAAAGTAAGCAAGGCCGACCGTCTCAGCGGCAAGGCAGTATTCTCCTCCCTGACCGCGCCCGGGCTGGTGATCAGCCTGTTTTTCACCACGCTGGTGATTCAGCTCTGTAACGGCTCTATAGGCCCAATTTTGGCCCTGTTTATTAAATCCCTTACCCCGGATAACAACAATATTGCCTTTTTAGCCGGCGTCATCGCCGCGGTTCCCGGCATTTCGGCCCTCATCTCAGCTCCGAGCCTGGGGAAGCTGGGCGACCGCATCGGCACGCACCGGATCCTGCTGGCGACGCTCTTCTGCGCGGTGGTGATGTTTTTGGCGATGTCGTTTGTCACCACGCCATTCCAGCTCGGGGTGCTGCGCTTTTTGCTGGGATTCGCCGACGGCGCGATGCTGCCCGCGGTGCAGACTCTGCTGCTGAAATACGCCAGCGATAAGGTTACCGGGCGCATTTTTGGCTATAACCAGTCGTTTATGTATCTCGGTAACGTTGCCGGGCCGCTGATGGGCGCGTCGGTTTCCGCCATGGCCGGATTCCGCTGGGTATTTATTGCCACCGCGGTGGTGGTATTTGTTAATTTTATTCAATTAATGTTAATGCTTAATGGGCAGAAAAAAATACTTCCTTCGAGGTAATTTGTCCAGATTCGGAATACAGAATAATTTGCTCCTCTTTGCGTTTTAGTTCACGCTTAATACAGCCGCAGATTTGCAGGTTTGGGACAGGAGCACAAATACTCCTGTCGCTTTTTTTTCTTGAGGGCAAAATAGACTGGCAGCAACGTGATGTTTATCCAAAACCCTTCGTTCGGTATATACCCTGAATAATTCAGGTTGCTGAATCACAAGCCGATGAAATATGGCGAATATAAGCGAAAGCGTTTTCGGAAAAATAATCCTTGCTGGCTTACATGTAGCTTAACGTCGAGTGGAAACAGGCTAACGGAACCTATTGCAGGACAGTTAACGTCTGCCAGCGCTCACCTGAGGAAATACAATTATGAAGAATCTTATTGCCGAATTATTAGTGACGCTTGCCCACAGAGAAGAGGAGTCAAAAAAGCTGGCCGTTCAGGTAGAGGCCCTGGAAATGGTGGTGACAAGCCTGGTGCACCAGCTCAGTCATGGCCGGCGGCAGGCCGTTGCCACCGAGGTGGAGTCAACATTTGCCGATGCCGGCTGCGGCCCGCTGATAAACGGCGGTGACAGAGATCTGCTGCACTGGCATTTAAACAAGATCCTGCATTAATTTTCATGAAGGAATAGTTTCATTATTCGCAAATGCCAGAAAAATGAACATCTTATTAAACATCTCCTGTTTCACTTTTTTTTTGCCGCGGGATGACTTTTTGCCTGTACGCAGCCAGAATTAAAGGGATTACCTCAAAGAAGGATGGTGTGATGAAAATAGCAGTAGTACTTTCCGTGGCCCTGGGCCTGGCATTTATGGCAACCGGCAATGCGGCAGAAAAAACGCCGCAGCAGCAGCGTATGACTACCTGCAACCAGCAGGCAACTTCTAAAGCGTTGAAGGGAGACGAGCGGAAAACGTACATGAGCAGCTGCCTTAAAAACGGCAGCGCTAAAGCGGATGAAAAGAGCCTGACGCCGCAGCAGCAAAAAATGCGCGAGTGCAACGCGACAGCGACTCAGCAGTCCCTGAAGGGCGGCGATCGTAAGAAATTTATGAGCGCCTGCCTGAAGAAAGCCGCATAAGGCATAAAGGTGAGCCGCCTGGCGGCTCACCTACACATTAAGACTTACTCAGCTTTTCCGATTTTGCCATGCACGCCGTCATCGCCTCGATCACGGCAGACCGCAGTCCCTTCTCTTCAAGGATCCGCACCGCCTCAATGGTCGTTCCACCCGGTGAACACACCATATCCTTTAGCTCTCCCGGATGCTTGCCTGACTCAAGCACCATTTTTGCCGAGCCCAGCACTGCCTGTGCGGCAAACTTGTAAGCCTGGGCACGGGGCATGCCGCCGAGCACTGCTGCATCGGCCATCGCTTCGATAAACATAAACACGTAGGCCGGCGACGAGCCGCTGACGCCCACAACCGGGTGAATCATCGCTTCGGCCACCACTTCCGCTTCGCCGAAGCTGCGGAAAATGGCGACAACTTCGTCGATATCGTCCTGGGTAACCAGCGAGTTTGGGGTAATAGAGGTCATCCCGGCATTCACCAGCGCCGGCGTGTTAGGCATCGCGCGGATGATTTTGCGGTCGTAGCCCAGCGCGGTCGCCATCTGATCGAGGGTGACGCCGGCGGCGATGGAAATCACCAGAGAATCCTTGTTGAGGCTGGAGGCGATATCTCCCAGCACTTTCACCATAATGCCGGGTTTTACCGCACCAAAAACGATGTCTGCCTGCTGGGCAATTTGCTGGGCGCTTTCGGCGGGATTAATGCCGTACTCGTCGGCCAGCGCCGCGACGTTGTCAGCCGTAGGCGTGTAGACCCAGATTTGTTCCGGCTTGACCTGTCCGCTGGCAATCAGGCCACCGAGGATCGCCTTCCCCATGTTGCCGCAGCCGATAAAACCAATTTTTTTATCCATTACGAGGCTCCCTCTGTCTCTGTTTAATCACTGCAATAGCTTATCACTCTTTTGAGACTTTGCCGGGCGCAGAAAGCAGGCGACAATAGGCGCCGATTACGCGAAAGAGGAAAAAAGATGGCTATATGGGTGGACGCTGACGCCTGTCCGAAGGTGATTAAAGAGATTCTGTACCGGGCGGCAGACCGCACCCGGATCCCACTGACGCTGGTTGCCAACCAGAGCCTGCGGGTTCCGCCGTCGCCGTTTATCCGCACCCTGCGGGTGGCGGCCGGTTTTGATGTGGCCGATAACGAGATTGTCCGCCAGTGCGGGCCGGGGGATCTGGTGATCACGGCGGATATTCCGCTGGCGGCAGAAGTGCTGGCAAAAGGGGCGGCGGCGCTGAATCCGCGCGGCGAGCGCTACAGTGACGCCACCATCCGCGAACGGCTGACCATGCGCGACTTTATGGATACGCTACGGGCCAGCGGCGTGCAGACCGGCGGCCCGGATACGCTATCCCAGCGGGATCGCCAGCAGTTTGCCGCAGAGCTCGACAAGTGGCTGCTGGCGGTACAGCGGGGGACGAACTAGATCCAGCTGTCGTCGTCTGAGCCGAAGTCGTCGCTGCCGAAATCATCATTACCGGCATCGCTGTTGTCCCAGCTGGCATCTTGATAATCCGGTGCCGACGCGGCGTCGTCCTGCGGCAGGAACTGGCTGTCGGACGCCGGCGAGAGGTCGTCAGCGGCGGGCTGCTGCGGCGTCTCTTCGATGATGTTGACGATCTCCTGCGGATGCGAGCCGGAGAACATGTTCATCAGCATGTTGCCGAGCACCACGCCCCCCGCAACCCCCGCCGCCGTTTGCAGCGCGCCGGACATAAATCCGCCGCCGCGCGCGGGCGCTGTCGGTGCATAGCCCTGGGCCTGAGGCTGCGCGTACCCGGGCTGCTGCGCGGGAGGTGCCTGGCGGGCGTAGTTCTGGCTGCCGGGAATCGGCTGGCTGCCGCTGGAGGCAGGGGCAGACTGGCCGCCGCCAAACAGGCCGGCAAGAAAGCCGCCGCTGCTTTGTTTCGTGGACTGCAGGCGCGAGACGTCGCTCTCCAGTGCTTCAATACGCGCGTTAAGCTGCTTAATCGCGGCTTCCTGAATCAGGATAGTCTGCGCCATGTAGTAGGGCGCGGCGGGCTGGCTCTGCACATAGCCGGCGATGGTTTTTTCCGCGTCGGCATCGCGCGCGCCGCTTTGGGTCTCAGCCTGTTTGAGACGTGAAAAGAGCCCGTCTATCAGGCGTTGTTCTTCAGATTGCATGGGCACTCCTCAATAGTGCTGATGTGAGATAGCTAGTGTGTATCATTCTGGACTTTTGTAAATATGCCCGGCGTAAAGCTGTCTGCAAATGTGTTACCGTTTGCAGCAGATGAGGGCTTGTCAAACCCGCGTGCTTTCAGGTAAGGTGGCCCGAAAATAAAGAGTGACATAATTTCTTTACACCTTAGACTGCCGCCAGAATGCTTTAATAGCAGCGTATATTGTAAATTTAATCGCGTGATGTAATGAAAAGTGTACGGTTTATTAACGTCGCACTTACCCTTTACTCGCGCTCAGCAACAGGGTCGGCGATGCCGCAGTTGAAAGAGGATGTTCAGGTGAGCAAAGAGCCTATTTTTCTGATTGGCGCCCGCGGCTGCGGAAAAACCACCGTTGGCGAGAGGCTCGCCGGGCGCTGCCATGCGCTGTTTGTGGACAGTGACCATGAATTACAGCAGCGCGCGGGGAAAAGTATTGCGGATATCGTTGCCGAGTCCGGCTGGGACGCCTTCCGCACGCTTGAGGCGCAGACGCTACGTGCGGTCACCCAGTCGGCATCAGTTGTCGCCACCGGCGGCGGCGTGATTCTGGCTCCCGATAATCGCGCGTTTATGCGCGCCAGCGGCACCGTTTTTTATCTCCAGGCCCCGGTTTCCGTCCTCGCCCGCCGCCTTGAAGTGGCTCCCGAAGAGGACCAGCGCCCAACGCTGACCGGAAAACCTGTCGATGAAGAGGTACGCGAAGTGCTGTCCCAGCGTGAGGCCTTTTACCGCGAAACGGCGCACTACGTTGTGGATGCCGCGCAGGCGCCTGATGACGTTGTGGCGCAAATCATCGCTTTCCTTGAGGCCGGAAAAACTTCCACGACTCCGAAAAAGTCGGCGGCCGCCGGCCAGCGCCTATAATTAACGCTCTGGCCCACTTATACGGAGGCGCTATGCCGAGTAAAGCCCCTTATCCGCGAGAAGCCCGCGTTGTCGAGGTTGAAAAAGGAGATGCAGGTCAATGTGTCACCTGGTATGAGCTAAGGGCGGATCATCCCAAGCCCGACTCGCTTATCAGCGAACATCCGTCACGCGAAGAAGCCCTGGATGCCCAGCGGCGCTATGAAGATCCCGATAAATCCTAAGCGCGTGCGCTCCCGGTAATATTTACACTCTAACGGTCCCGGAGGCTGCTACGCTTACGGAATGGTTGATTTTCAGCCATCCGTAGGCGTAAAGCCTGTGCAAATGTCTCCGGGCGACCAAAGGTACACTCAATGACCAGTGCGACACTGGCAATTCTCACCATCGGTATAGTGCCTCTGCAGGAAATCATGCCTCTGCTTACGGAGCACCTTAGCGAAGAGCAAATCACTTACGTGAATTTGCTCGGCAAGATGACCCGCGAAGAGGCGATTGCCGAATACGCTTCTCATCAAGGTGAAGAGCAGATCACCGTGCGGCTTAACGACGATTTGCCTCTGGATGTCTCCAAACCGCGCATTGAGCGCGATATTCAGGCGATCATTAACGTGCTCGATGGCGAAAGCTACGACGTCATTTTGTTGATGACCCCCACGCCGCTGGATGGCATGAAGGCCAAAAAATCAATTCTGCTGGAGCCCCAGCGTATTCTCTCCCCGCTGGTGCGCTCTATTGTCGAAGGCCACCGCATGGGCGTTATCCTGCCGGGCCCGGAGATGCTGACCACCCAGCGAAACCGCTGGCTGGAGCTGCAAAATCCGCCGTCGTTCGCGCTGGCGAACCCGCTGCTCAGCACCGATGCCGAGCTGATTACCGCCGCCCGGCAGCTGCTGGCCGACGGCGCCGACGTAGTGATGCTCGACTCGCCCGGCTTTCATCTCCATCACAGCGAGCTGCTGCAAAAGGTGCTGGACGTGCCGGTGGTGCTCTCCAGCGTGCTGCTGGCGAGACTGACCATCGAGCTGCTGAGCTAGGCTTTTTGACGTGACAGGCGACGGCGCTTCCCCCTATATTGGTTCGCAACACAACAAAAACACCAGTAAGGGAGACCTATGCTTCAAGGCAATGAATACTTTGACGGAAAAGTAAAATCTATCGGCTTTACCAGCAGCAGCACCGGACGCGCCAGCGTTGGGGTAATGGCTGAAGGAGAGTACACCTTTGGTACCGCGCAACCGGAGGAGATGACCGTAGTCAGCGGCGCGCTGCACGTGCTCCTGCCGGGGGAAGTGGAGTGGAAAACCTATACGCCGGGCCAGGCGTTTAACGTGCAGGGGCACAGCGAATTTCATCTTCAGGTGGCCGAGCCCAGCGCTTACCTCTGCCGCTACCTGTAATAGTGCGCCTTCCTGCCGGGCAGGAAGGCGTTATTTCATTTAGCGCTGGGCTTCGCCGCCCAGGCCTTCAACCAGACTGGCGACCAGTGCCGCCAGCTCGCCGGTCATCAGGATGAAATCGGCGTCGAAGCGCTGATCGACATTCTCCCGCTCGATATCTTCGTTCTGATCCCGCAGCTCGTCGCAAAACTTCAGCCGCTTAATGGACGCATCTTCGCAGATCACAAACTGGATCCGCTGCTGCCAGTCGAGGGCCAGCTTGGTCACCACTTTCCCGGCTTCGATGTGTACCGCGATTTCGTCGCTCACCAGATCCTGCTTTTTGGCGCGGATCACCCCGCCGTCTTCGAGGAGCGCTTTCAGCTCGGCTTCGTCCAGCAGCTGGAAGCCCTGCGCCACGGTGCCGGAACGTACCCACTCGGTCAGCGTAAGCTCAACGGGATTTTCCAGCGCCAGCGGAACTACCGGCAGCGAGCCGAGGGTTTTACGCAGCAGGGCGAGCACGTCTTCCGCTTTTTTCGCGCTGGCGCTGTCCACCATGATCAGTCCGTTGACCGTATCGATCCACAGCATGGTCTGGCTAAAGCGGCTGAAGGCGCGCGGCAGCAGCGAGTGCAGCACTTCGTCTTTCAGCGCGTCCTTTTCGGTTTTTTTCAGCTTGCGGCCCTGATCGGCCTCCAGCTTGTGAATTTTGGCTTCCAGCGCCTGCTTCACCACCGGCGAGGGCAGGATTTTTTCCTCTTTGCGGGCGCAGATAATAATCTGGCCGTTGGCCTCGTGGGTGAATGCGTCGCTGTGCGATCCCATCGGCGGCACCCAGCCGGTTTTGGCCATATCCTGACTGCCGCACGGGGTAAACGACAGCCCGGCTAACTGTTTCTCCATCTCATCGGCGTGCAGCGTAATATCGCGGCTAAGACGGTAAACCATTAAATTTTTGAACCACAGCATGATAATTCCCACGGCGTTGTCATTAAATCAGGCGGGCATGATAGCGAATTGTGGTTATGCTTGCATTTTTAATCCTGGAAGGAGAGCGGCACGTGCGCATTGGCATTGATTTAGGCGGGACCAAGACCGAGGTTATCGCGCTGGGGGACGGCGGCGAGCAGCTTTATCGCCACCGCCTGCCTACCCCGCGGGACGATTATTCACAAACGGTAGAGACCATTGCCCGGCTGGTGGCTATGGCGGAGCAGGAGACCGGCGCGACCGGCACCGTCGGCATTGGCATTCCGGGCTCGCTGTCGCCGGCCACCGGGCGGGTCAAAAACGCCAACTCTACCTGGCTTAACGGCCAGCCTTTTGACAAGGATCTCAGCCGGCGGCTGGATCGCGAGGTGCGGCTGGCGAATGACGCCAACTGCCTGGCGGTTTCGGAAGCGGTGGACGGCGCGGCCAGCGGGGTGCAAACGGTGTTTGCGGTGATTATCGGTACCGGCTGCGGCGCGGGCGTGGCGCTCGGCGGCAGAGCGCATGCCGGGTGCAACGGCACGGCGGGCGAGTGGGGGCACAACCCGCTGCCGTGGATGGATGAAGACGAGCTGCGCTATCGTGAAGAGGTGCCGTGCTACTGCGGCAGGCAGGGCTGCATTGAGACGTTTATCTCCGGCACCGGTTTTGCCACCGACTACCGGCGCCTCAGCGGTCAGGATCTGAAGGGCAGCGAGATTATCCGCCTGGCGGAGGCGCAAAATCCGGTGGCCGAGCTGGCGCTCGGGCGCTACGAACTGCGGCTGGCGAAATCCCTCGCCCACGTGATTAATATTCTCGATCCGGACGTTATCGTGCTGGGCGGCGGGATGAGCAACGTGGACCGGCTGTATAAAACGGTGCCGCCGCTGGTGAAAAACTTCGTGTTCGGCGGCGAGTGCGAAACGCCGATCCGCAAGGCGGCGCACGGCGACTCCAGCGGCGTGCGCGGCGCGGCGTGGTTGTGGCCGGCCTGATCCTAACGGGCGGCAGCCGAGCCGCTTAGCCTGAACGATCCCCGGAGAGCATCACCGCTTTCCGGGCGTTAATGTCACCTCACTCCACCGCGAAGTTTTTATCCAGCCTGCTGTAGCCCAGCCCGTTTATTTTGCGCACTTTGATCTGCACCGGGATGCGCTCTTTCATCGCCTCGACGTGGCTAATCACGCCGATAATTTTGCCGCTGGCATTCAGCGCGTCGAGGGCATCCAGTGCGGTATCGAGGGTTTCGCTGTCCAGGGTGCCGAACCCTTCATCGAGGAACAGAGAGTCAATGCGCGTGCGGTGGCTGACCAGATCCGACAGCGCCAGCGCCAGCGCGAGGCTGACGAGGAAGCTCTCGCCGCCGGACAAGGTGCGGGTATCGCGTACCGCGTCCGCCTGCCAGGTATCCACCACTTCCAGCTCCAGCGCCTCGCTGGCCTTGCGCTGCAGCAGGTAGCGGCCGTGCAGGCGGGAGAGCTGTTCGTTAGCCAGCCACACCAGGTTATCCAGCGTCAGCCCCTGGGCGAACTTGCGGAATTTGTCGCCCTCTTTGGAGCCGATCAGCGCGTTGAGCCAGCCCCAGTCCTCGAATGCGAGGGCGGCGGTGTCGATCTCCGCCATCAGCGCCTGCTGGCGCAGGCGGTTTTCCCGATCCTGTTTCAGCTGCTGGTGAATTTCGCCCTGCGCGGCGCTGTTATCCCGCAGCTGGCGGGCGAGAGCGTCGCCCTGCTGGCGAATGTCGTCGGCGTTTGCTGCTTCGGGTAAATCGTCCGGCTTTTGCTGCCGGTGGCGGACCAGCGCCGCGTCAGCTTCCGCGGCCAGCGCCTGCTGCTGCTGGAGGCGATTTTCCAGCTGCTGCTTCAGGATTTCAAGCTGCAGGCGCGCGTCTTCGTCCAGCAGGGCCGCGAGGAACGCCGTCCGGTCGCTAAATTCGCTGGCCGCCAGCCCTTCAGCAAAGGCCTGCTCGGCTTGGGCAAGGCGCTGCTCTTCCCGGGCCTGCTGCTGGCTGAGGGTTTGCCACTGGCTCTGAAGCGACACGCACTCGTGGTGCAGCGGCTGCCAGCCGTCGAGAGAGGCTGCCGTTTCGCTGTCTCCCGGATCGGCGGCGGGCAGGGTGTCCAGCACCGGCTGCAGGCGGGCAAGCTGCTGCTGGATCTGCTGCTGCGCGTCGCTGCGGGATTGCCACTGCTGGCTCTCGGCCTCGCGGCTTTTCAGCCACTGGGTCTCGTCTTGTGGCTCAGGCGGCGTCAGGTGCAGGGCGGCCAGCGCGCTGGCTAATGTTTCACGGCGGGCGCTTTGCTCCCGGGCCAGCGCTTCCGCCTCGGCGCCCAGCGCCGCGGCCTGGGCCTGAATGTTCAGCCGCTGGCTGTGCTGCCATAGCCGCTGCTCGTCGTTTTCCTGCTCGCTGAGCCAGCCGGTAATATCGTCCTGCGGCGTCAGGGTTACCTGCAGCGCGGCGGTGGCGCTTTGCCAGTCGCGAGTGAGTGCCTGCTCCTGCTGGCTCAGGCTCTCCAGCTCATCGCGCTCGCGCTGCGCCTGCTGGCCGAGGGCCTCAAGCTGGCCGCGCAGGGCCGCGCCGGATTCGGCCAGCTGCTTGACCTCTTTATCCAGCGCGTCGCGGCGGGACTGGTTGGCGCCGGGCTTCAGCGCCTGATAGGCGGCCACTGCCGGATGGTCGGTTGAGCCGCACAGCGGGCAGGGCGCGCCGGGCTGCAGGCGGGCGCGCTCGGCGGTGAGGTTGGCAATGATCGCTTCCTGCTCGCAGAGGGTCTTTACGTCGGTGAACTGCTGCTGCTTCTCTTTATAGCGCAGGCGCAGGGCCACCAGCTCCGCGTCGCGCTTCTCCTGCTCCTGCTGGCGCTGGGCTACCAGCGGCTGGAGCTGCGCCCGGCGGGCGTACAGCGGCTGAAGGCGGCCGGCGAGCTGGTTCAGCTGCTGGCGCAGCGGACGGCGGGCGGCGTGGCGTTCAATCGCCTGCGCCACCGCCCCGGCGTCCAGCGTCAGACCGCTATCCGGCAGCGCCGCAAGCTGGGCCGCCAGCGCGGTGCGGCGCTGGTTTAACGTGTCGAGCTGGCTTCTGTCGCGCTGCTGCTGGGCGAACTGCGCCCGCCAGCCCGCCAGCTCCTGCTGCCAGTGGCGGTAGCGGGCGTGGGTTTCCAGCCACTGGCTAATCTCCGCCAGCCCGGCGGTGTGCTGCGCAAACTGCGCGTCGGCGCCGCGCCGCATCTGGTCGCGGGCGGCCAGCTGCTGGCGTAAGCGAGTATTCACTTTCTCACACTGGTCCCGAGTCTGCGCCAGTGTCGCAGTCTGGTCCTGCAGGCGCAGCCACAGCGGCCGCAGGCGGTCAGCGGGCTGCGCCCGGGCCAGCGCTGCCAGCCTCGGTGCCGCTTCATCCTGCGCCCGCCGGGCGTCGGCGAGGGCGGCCTCGGCGCGCTGGCGGGCCGCCAGCTTCTCGGTATCCTGCTGGAGCCACTGCTGCCAGCCGCGGTTGAGAGTCTGCTCGCCGGTGAGCCGTTTCTCCTCGTCAGTAAGCGCCTGCAAACGTTCCGTTAAATCGCGCTGCTGCTGCTCGTCCAGTAGAACCATGCCGGAAGCCTGGGCCTGCAGCTTTTCAAGAATGGCCCTCGCTTCTTTATGCTTCTCAAACACCATCGCCGAGATCTGACCGTAAATTTCAGTGCCGGTCAGCTCCTCCAGCAGCTCGGCCCGCTCTTTTGGCCTGGCGTTGAGAAAGGCGGCAAACTGGCCCTGGGAAAGCAGCATCGAGCGGGTAAAGCGGCCGTAGTCCAGCCCGGTCAGCGAGGCGGTAAGCTCCAGCTTGTCTTTCACTTTTTCCGCCAGGATTTTGCCGTCTTCGCAGCGTGCCAGCTCCACCCGCGGCGCCTGCAGGTTGCCATCCGGCTGGTTGCGGGCGCGGTTCTGGCTCCAGAAAGCGCGGTAGGCTACGCCCTTCACTTCAAATTCCACTTCCGCCAGGCACTCGGCGGTGTCCCGGGTCATCAGGTCGTTTTGCGACTGGGATAAGGTGCTCAGGCGCGGCGTTTCGTGATAAAGGGCGAGGCAGATGGCGTCCAGCAGGGTGGTTTTCCCTGCGCCGGTCGGGCCAGTAATGGCAAACAGGCCGCTGCTGGCGAATGGCTCGGCGCTGAAGTCGATTTTCCACTCGCCCTTCAGGGAGTTGAGATTTTTTAAGCGCAGGCTGAGAATTTTCACGATGCGTCCTCCTGGCCCAGCGCCTGCAGCGCTTCGCTGAAAAGCTGCTCCAGCCGCTGCTGGCGGGGTTCTTCAAGGGTTTCCAGCGCCAGGCGCCGGGCGAATACCTCTTCGACTTTCAGCTCGCTGAGGGTTTCCCGTCGGGCGCCGGCCATGATCCGCTGGCGCTGCTCGCGGCTGCGGCGCACCAGCAGCACCTCCACCGACAAGTCGTCGGTCAGTGCCTGAATTTTTCGCTGGATATCGTGCAGGTACTCGTCGCTGGTGATTTCAATATCCAGCCAGGTGAGCGGCTGCGCCGGGGCATCGCGCCACTGTTCAAGCTGGGCGCTGATGCTGGCGAAATCCCCTTTCAGCACCGCCAGCGGCTGGGTGACGGGCACCGGCAGCGGCGTGACCTCCTGCAGCGCTCCCTGCTCAAACGTCACCAGATTCACCCCTTTCTCCCGCTCGGTTTCATCGAAGCTCAGCGACAGCGGCGAGCCGCAGTAGCGGATATGCTCGCTGCCGCCAATTTTTTGCGCCCGGTGAATGTGGCCGAGGGCAATATAGTCTGCGGGCGGGAAGCGCTCTGCCGGAAAGGCATCCAGCGTGCCGATGTAAATATCGCGCACCGCGTCGGTTTTGCTGGCTCCGACGGTGGTCAGGTGGCCGCTGGCAATAATCGGCAAAGGGCGATCGCCGCACAGCGCCAGCGCCTGCTGATACTGCTGCTGGTAATAGTCGGTAATGGCGTGCAGCAGGGTCTGCTGCTTTTCGCCAGCGGTGGCGCCGGCCTGGCTTATCATCACGTCACGCGGGCGCAAAAACGGCACCGGGCAGAAGATAGCGCCCGTCGCGCCGTCGCGGCGCTTAAGCTCGAACGGCGCGGCGCCGCTGCCTGCGATCACCGTGGTGTTCAGGAAAGCTAAAATATCCCTCGATTCATTCAGCGTGGCGACGGAGTCGTGGTTGCCCGCCAGCACCACCAGATGACAGCCGGTCTGCTGAAGCTGCACCACAAAGCGGTTATACAGCTCCCGGGCGTAGCTGGGCGGCGCGCCGGTATCGAAGATATCGCCAGCCACGACAATGGTATCCACCTGCTGCGCCTGCGCCGTCTCCAGCAGCCAGTTGAGAAAGGCGGCGTGTTCGGCGGCGCGGCTTTTGCTGTAAAAATTCTGACCGAGATGCCAGTCGGAAGTGTGAAGGATACGCATAGTGAGTCCGTGGCGATGAAATAAGTCGGCCATTATATACCGGTCGCCCTTCAGGCTGCATGTGTGCTGGCCGGATTGGTTCATATCGCTGGCGGCAGCGCCCCTTATTTTAGGGGCAGAGGCGATTTATCCCGCCGGTGCCAATCATTGAGCAGACAAGGTCTTCATAAATGTGTCATAAAAGTGACGCATAATGGCCACGCCTCACTTTTATGTAACATATCAATGGGACTCCTCATGGCGAGACGTATTCTGGTGGTGGAAGATGAAGCACCGATCCGCGAAATGGTGTGCTTTGTGCTGGAGCAAAACGGTTTTCAGCCGATAGAAGCGGAAGATTATGACAGCGCCGTGAATCAGCTAAACGAACCCTGGCCGGATCTGATCCTGCTTGACTGGATGCTGCCGGGCGGTTCCGGTTTACATTTTATTAAGCACCTCAAGCGCGAGGCGATGACCCGCGATATTCCGGTGGTGATGCTCACCGCCCGCGGTGAAGAAGAGGACCGGGTGCGCGGCCTGGAAACCGGCGCCGACGACTATGTCACCAAGCCTTTTTCGCCGAAAGAGCTGGTGGCGCGGATTAAGGCGGTGATGAGACGCATCTCGCCGATGGCGGTGGAGGAGGTGATTGAGATCCAGGGCCTCAGCCTCGATCCCACCTCGCACCGGGTAATGACCGGCGAAAATCCGCTGGATATGGGCCCGACAGAGTTTCGGCTGCTGCACTTCTTTATGACGCATCCCGAGCGGGTTTACAGCCGCGAGCAGCTGCTGAATAACGTCTGGGGCACTAACGTGTACGTTGAGGACCGCACGGTAGATGTTCATATCCGCCGCCTGCGCAAGGCGCTGGAGCACAGCGGCCACGACCGGATGGTGCAGACCGTGCGCGGCACGGGCTACCGCTTCTCGGCCCGATTCTAAAAACTGACTGGAGTGTGCCCGCGTGCTTGAACGGCTGTCGTGGAAAAGACTGGTTTTTGAGCTGATCCTCTGTTGTATTCCCGCCCTGATCCTCGGGCTCATCTTCGGCTGGCTGCCGTGGTTTTTGCTGCTAACCGTCACCGGGCTGCTGGCCTGGCACTTCTGGAACCTGATGCGCCTCTCCTGGTGGCTGTGGGTTGACCGCAGCATGACGCCGCCTCCCGGTCGCGGCAGCTGGGAGCCGCTGCTGTACGGCCTGCACCAGATGCAGATGCGCAATAAAAAGCGCCGCCGGGAGCTGGGCGGGCTTATCAAGCGCTTTCGCAGCGGCGCGGAGTCGCTGCCGGATGCGGTGGTGTTGACCACCGGCGAGGGCGCAATTTTCTGGTGCAACGGGCTGGCCCAGCAGCTGCTCAGCCTGCGCTGGCCTGACGATAACGGCCAGAACATCCTTAACCTGCTGCGCTACCCCGAGCTGGCGCGCTACCTCAGCGATCGCGACTTCAGCAAGCCGCTCAATCTGGTGCTTAACAGCGGCCGCCACCTGGAGCTGCGGATCATGCCCTACAGCAAAAAGCAGCTGCTAATGGTGGCCCGGGATGTGACCCAGATGCACCAGCTGGAGGGCGCGCGCCGCAACTTTTTCGCCAACGTCAGCCACGAACTGCGCACGCCGCTCACTGTCCTGAAGGGCTATCTGGAGATGATGCCGGAGCTGGAGAACGGCGCGCAGGATAAAGCGCTGCACACCATGCGCGAGCAGACACAGCGCATGGAGGGACTGGTCAATCAGCTGCTGACCCTGTCGCGTATTGAAGCCGGGGCGCAGTCGCAGCTCAATGAAGTGATTGACGTGCCGATGATGCTGCGGGTCGTTGAGCAGGAGGCGCGGGCCCTGAGCCACGACCGGCACAGGCTGCAGTTTGAGGTCGCCGAAGGGCTGAGAGTGCGCGGCAGTGACGAACAGCTGCGTAGCGCTATCTCCAATCTGGTGTATAACGCCGTGAACCACACGCCGGACGGCACCGCCATTGTGGTGCGCTGGCAGCAGACGCCCGACGGGGCGCTGTTCAGCGTTGAGGATGACGGTCCGGGTATCGCCCCGGAGCATATCCCGCGCCTCACCGAGCGCTTCTACCGGGTCGACAAGGCGCGATCCCGCCAGACCGGCGGCAGCGGGCTGGGGCTGGCGATTGTTAAACACGCGGTCAGCCACCACGAAAGCCAGTTGCAAATAGAGAGCACTCCCGGGATCCGTACCTGCTTTCGCTTTGTGCTGCCGGAAAGGTTGATTGTCGATTAGGCACTTTGCAACCGCGCCTGTAAGGCTAACTTGACGAAAAACGGCGGCGTCGGTTTTCGGCGCTAACAGTAAAAACCACTGGGCGATTATCGAACGCCTGATGCTTTTTTGTTCGAATTATTCGCCATAAGTTTTTCTTCTGGCTGGTTAATAACGCCTTGCCGATTCTAATTCTTAGCATATTCATCTGGTTTTACGATCCCGTGTTGCTTTGAAACGTTATAAGCGTTTAAATTGCCCCCCATGCAGCCATATAAAATCTGCATATGCGTGATTAACCCAATAACAATTCTTTTCACGCCAGGAACCAAAGCATTTAATGCTTAATCATTACGCCATTGCGATGACTCAGCGAGATAAAGAGCCACGCGACGTTTTTCTTCAACACCACATCCACAGGCAGTAAAGCGTTTATGACCCATCAGTTGAAATCGCGCGACATCATCGCTCTGGGCTTTATGACCTTTGCGTTGTTCGTTGGCGCCGGCAATATCATTTTTCCTCCTATGGTTGGCCTACAGGCGGGCGAGCACGTCTGGACCGCAGCGTTTGGCTTTCTGATCACCGCCGTGGGCCTGCCGGTACTCACCGTTATCGCGCTGGCGAAAGTCGGCGGCGGCGTTGATACCCTCAGCACGCCTATCGGTAAAGTCGCCGGCGTGCTGCTGGCGGTGGTGTGCTACCTGACCGTAGGCCCGCTGTTCGCGACCCCGCGCACTGCTACCGTTTCCTTCGAGATGGGCATTGCGCCGCTGACCGGCGACGGCTGGCAGCCGCTGATGGTGTACAGCATTATCTATTTCGCGCTGGTGATCCTGGTGTCGCTCTATCCGGGCAAGCTGCTCGACACTGTCGGCAACTTCCTCGCGCCGCTGAAAATTCTGGCCCTGACCGTACTGTCGGTGGCGGCTATTATGTGGCCGGCGGGCACCATCAGCCACGCGCTGGAGGCCTACCAGACCGCGTCATTTTCTAACGGCTTCGTCAACGGCTATCTGACGATGGATACCCTCGGCGCGATGGTGTTCGGGATCGTTATCGTCAACGCCGCCCGCTCCCGCGGCGTTACCGAGTCGCGTCTGCTGACCCGTTACACCATTTGGGCCGGGCTGATGGCCGGCGTCGGCCTGACGCTGCTCTATCTGGCGCTGTTCCGCCTCGGTTCCGACAGCGGATCGCTTATCGACCAGAATGCTAACGGCGCGGCGATCCTCCACGCTTACGTTCAGCACACCTTCGGCGGGGCGGGCAGCTTCATGCTGGCGGCGCTGATCTTCATTGCCTGCATGGTAACGGCGGTTGGCCTGACCACGGCATGCGCGGAGTTTTTCTCCCAGTATCTGCCGCTCTCCTACCGCTCGCTGGTATTTATCCTCGGCCTGTTCTCTATGGTTGTCTCGAACCTCGGACTGAGCCACCTGATTCAGGTCTCCATTCCGGTGCTGACGGCCATTTACCCGCCGTGCATTGTGCTGGTGCTGCTGAGCTTTACCCGCGGCTGGTGGCACAGTGCCGCCCGGGTGATTGCCCCGGCGATGTTCATTAGCCTGGTATTTGGCCTGATGGACGGTGTTAAAGCCTCCCCGTTCGCTGATATACTGCCGCGCTGGACCGCCCACATGCCGCTGTCATCCCAGGGGCTGGCGTGGCTGATGCCGACGCTGATTGCCGCGGTGCTGGCCATTGTCTGGGATAAAGCTGCGGGACGTCAGGTTACTTCAAACGCGCATTAATTCACGCGCACGGCGTTTTTAACCACGGGGCCAGCGGGCCCCGTGGTTTTGTTTTTTGTATGGCACGGGAAAGACGTTAACTAATGGAAACGACAAATAAGCTCAAGCGCGGCCTGAGCGCGCGCCACATTCGCTTTATGGCGCTGGGCTCCGCGATCGGAACGGGGCTGTTTTACGGTTCGGCGGACGCCATTCGCATGGCTGGTCCCAGCGTGCTGCTGGCCTACATTATCGGTGGCGCAGTAGCGTATATCATCATGCGCGCGCTGGGCGAAATGTCGGTGCACAATCCATCAGCCAGCTCCTTTTCACGCTATGCCCAGGACAACCTCGGGCCGCTGGCGGGCTACATTACCGGCTGGACTTACTGCTTTGAAATTCTGATCGTCGCCATCGCCGACGTCACGGCGTTCGGCATCTATATGGGCGTCTGGTTTCCGACGGTGCCGCACTGGATTTGGGTGCTGAGCGTGGTGCTGCTGATTTGCGCCATTAACCTGATGAGCGTCAAGGTGTTCGGCGAGCTGGAGTTCTGGTTCTCCTTTTTCAAAGTGGCCACCATCATCATCATGATTGTGGCGGGCTTCGGCATCATCATCTGGGGGATCGGCAATGGCGGGCAGCCGACGGGCATTCATAATCTCTGGAGCAACGGCGGCTTCTTCAGTAACGGCTGGCTGGGGATGGTGATGTCGCTACAGATGGTGATGTTCGCCTACGGCGGGATTGAGATTATCGGCATCACCGCCGGCGAGGCGAAAGATCCCGAGAAGTCTATTCCGCGGGCAATTAACTCGGTGCCGATGCGCATTCTGGTGTTCTATGTCGGCACACTGTTTGTGATCATGTCTATCTATCCGTGGAATCAGGTCGGTACCGCCGGTAGCCCGTTCGTGCTGACGTTCCAGCACCTGGGGATCACCTTTGCCGCCAGCATTCTTAATTTCGTGGTGCTGACCGCCTCGCTGTCGGCGATTAACTCCGACGTGTTCGGCGTGGGTCGCATGCTGCACGGTATGGCGGAGCAGGGCAGCGCGCCGAAGATGTTCGCCAAAACCTCTCGCCGCGGCATTCCGTGGGTGACGGTCGTGGTGATGACCGTGGCGCTGCTGCTGGCGGTTTACCTTAACTACATCATGCCGGAAAACGTCTTCCTGGTGATTGCGTCGCTGGCCACCTTCGCCACGGTGTGGGTATGGATAATGATCCTGCTGTCGCAGATTGCCTTCCGCCGCCGTCTGCCCCCGGAAGAGGCGAAGGCACTGAAGTTCAAAGTGCCCGGTGGCGTTGCAACTACGACTGTCGGCCTGCTGTTCCTGGTGTTTATCATCGCTCTGATTGGCTGGCATCCGGATACCCGCATCTCCCTGTACGTGGGCATTGCGTGGATTGCGCTGCTGCTGCTGGGCTGGTGGATTAAAGGGCGACGCGCGACTCTGGCACGCTAGGTACCTGCCCGCGGTTGCGGGCAGGCGGTCACGACTTAGAAATCGTAGAAGAAGGTCATCCAGGTGCTGTCCGCTTCTTTATCGGTAGTGGTGGCGATGGTGCGTTCGATGTATACCGACAGGCGTTTGGTGATGGTGGTGCCGGCGCCGAGGTACACGTGATTGCTGTGGAAGTTCTCATCGCTTTTCAGCCGCAGCGTATCCGCCGCGATATACGGCTGAATGGCTTTCAGGAACGGCTTCTCGATATTAAAGGTGTAGCCGCCGAACGCTTCCAGCCCGTAGCCGCTGCCGGCAAAGTAGTGATCGACGCTGCGCTCCCGGGTGGAGGGCACGAAGTCCCGGTAGTAGCTGGCGGTGCTGGTGAGATACCAGTTGCCCGGCTGCCAGGTCAGGGCGGTACCGGAGATTTGCTGCTGGGATTTTTTCTCTTCCGGTTCGCGCTTAATGGTGGCTTCGGTATTGCTGAACGCCGCGCTCCAGGTCAGCACTGGCGTAATCGCGTAGTCGAACCCGAGCCCGCCGCCGTGGTTACGGCGGTAGTCGTAGCCCGATCCATCGTGGTAGTCATCCTCCGGCAGCAGGTAGTTGGCGTACAGCGTCACCGGGCCAAAGGTGTTTTTATACATAATGCTGTTTTTAGGGCGGTTAGCGCCGTCATAGTCGCCCTGAATACCGATCCCCGTAGCACCTGCATGACCATCGTTGTCCCACACGTCGCTTTTCAGCCCGATAACCGAGTAGTACAGCCCGTACTGGTGTCCGTAAGTTAAAGTACCGTAGCGATCATCCTTGATCCCGCCGTACAGCTTGCGCTGGCGATCGCGATCGCCGCCTGGCTGGTAGTTGCCGTGCATTCCCAGCGCGTGGGCGAAATCGATCCCCCATTCGTATTGTCCGAAAACGGAAGTATGTTCGCTCAGGGCGTAATCGGTATTAAAACGCAGACGCGAGCCGCCGTCGTGGCCGCGGCTGTAGTATTTATTTGGATTGGGACCATTAGTCCAGATCCATTCTGGTCGGATACTGCCGCCAACGCTGAAACTGAGCGGGGAAAGCAGCGAGTCTCCTTTTTTATTTTGTTCCAGTAAGGTTATTTCTGCATGGGCGATGGTGGGGGCGAGCATAGCGAACAAGCTGCTATAAATAGCAGGCAGGTATAATTTTTTCATTGCATCCCTCGTGATTGCGATTATGTTTATTTATATTTATCAGTGTGTTGTGATTATATTTTTTGTAGGTTCGGCATCGTTGTTCAAATGAATATTTGAGATAAGTAATCCCAAATAAATAGAATTAAATGCACTCTTATTTTTTAAGAGAGTAAATGGAACTGTTCCGATTATTAAAACCATTAAATGTAAATAAATGTATGTAAATGTATTATTTTTGTTTTTATTGCCTGTAAAATAAGCACAAGTAATGATATTGAAATATTTTTGCAGGCGTAGTTAGAATGGCTATATTAAATAGCTTGCTAATAATGTTTAAGCTAATAAATATTGCAAGTATTATTAATCCGTTAATGAAATGCGGGCGGACTCACAGAATATTGTCAGCGCGCTATCGCCACCGGCGGTGGCAAAACCCCGATATATCACTGGTTTTACGCTAATCAATGTGCGTGGCGCATTAATGGTTGCGCGAAATGCACTTATGCAGGCGGCGGCAATCGGTCATTCTCGTGTTTACAAAATGGTTAATTAAATTGACGTTTCTTGTAAACACGGAGGCGATATGCCTGAAGCTGCTACTGTATCCACGTTCCGCGCGAAGGCGCTGGCCATCCTGAGGGTCACTTCAGGCAATTTTCTTGAGCAATTTGACTTCTTTCTTTTTGGCTTTTACGCCACCTATATTGCCCACGCTTTCTTCCCGTCGGAGAACGAGTTCGCTTCGCTGATGATGACCTTTGCGGTGTTTGGCGCCGGATTCCTGATGCGCCCCATCGGCGCGGTAGTGCTCGGAGCGTGGATCGATAAAGTCGGCCGCCGCCGGGGGCTTATCGCCACGCTGTCAATCATGGCGCTGGGCACCTTTATGATTGTGCTGGTACCGGACTACAGCGTTATCGGCCTGTGGGCGCCGGCGCTGGTGCTGATCGGACGCCTGCTGCAGGGGTTCTCCGCCGGAGCGGAGCTGGGCGGCGTATCCGTCTATCTGTCGGAAATTGCCACGCCCGGCAAAAAGGGCTTTTACACCAGCTGGCAGTCCGGCAGCCAGCAGGTTTCCATTATGGTTGCCGCGCTGCTCGGCTTTATTCTCAATCAGGCAATGGACGAGTCCGCCCTGCGCGACTGGGGATGGCGCATTCCGTTCCTCGTTGGCTGCCTGATTGTGCCGTTTATCTTCATGCTGCGCCGCCATTTGGCTGAAACTGAAGACTTCGAGAAGCGTGCCCGGCACCTGCCGTTTAGTGAGGTGCTCAAAACCCTGGGGGCGAACTGGCGGGTAGTTGTCGCCGGAATGCTGATGGTAGCGATGACCACCACCACCTTCTACTTAATTACCGTTTACGCGCCCACCTTCGGCAAGAAGGTGCTGCTGCTGAGCGCCTCGGATAGCCTGCTGGTGACGCTGCTGGTGGCGGTATCTAACTTTATCTGGCTGCCCATCGGCGGGATGATATCTGACCGTATTGGCCGCAAGCCGGTGCTGGTGGCGATGACGCTGCTGGGCATTCTGACCACCTGGCCGGCCCTGAGCCTGCTTGCCGGGGCGCCCGGCTTCGGCATGATGCTCGGCGTACTGCTGTGGCTGTCGTTCATCTACGGCATTTATAACGGCGCGATGATCCCGGCGCTTACCGAAATTATGCCCGTCCAGGTGCGGGTGGCCGGATTCTCGCTGGCCTACAGCCTGGCTACGGCGCTGTTCGGCGGATTTACCCCGGCGGTCTCGACGGCGCTGATTCAGTACACCGGCGATAAAGCCGCGCCGGGCTACTGGATGAGCTTTGCCGCAACCTGCGCTCTGCTGGCGACCCTTTACCTCTATCGCCGCGCTTCCGCGAACGACTGGAGCAGCCGCGCCCAGATGGCGAAGGGCAAAGCATGACGCGCCCTTTAACGCGTGCCGCCGCGCTGCTGCTGGCCATCGGTTTCCTGTCCTGCGCCCGGGCGCAGGAGATAACGGTGATGATCTCCGGCGGTTTTTCGGCGGCGCTGGATAGCCTGGCACCGGCCTATGAGCGCGAGACCGGCAACACGCTCAACATCATTCACGGCCCGTCAATGGGCAACTCCCCCGAGGCGATCCCCCGGCGGCTGGCCGACGGACAGAAGGCGGACGCGGCGATTATGGTGGGCTATGCGCTGGATAAGCTGGTCGAGCAGGGGGCGATGGCGCCGGGAAGCCGCACGGAGCTTGCGGACTCGCGCATCGGCGCGGTGGTGCGCAGCGGTGCGCCCGCTCCGGATATCAGTACGGTACCCAGGCTGCGGGCCGCGCTGCTGCAGGCGAAGAGCATTGCCTATTCCGACAGTGCCAGCGGCCGCTATGTGGAGTCCCGGCTGTTTACCACTCTCGGCATTGAGGCGCAGGTAAAAGGCAAAGCGAAGATGATTGAAAAGACGCCGGTGGCTTCTGCCGTTGCCGGCGGGAAATATCAAATCGGTTTTCAGCAGGTGAGCGAGCTGCTGCCGGTCAAAGGCGCACATTTTATTGGCCGCATTCCCGAGCAGGTGCAGTACGTGACCCGCTTTGCCGGGGCGGTAGTTAAAGGTGCTGCCCACCAGAGCGAGGCCCGTCAGCTGCTGGCGTGGCTCGCCTCGCCCGCCGCCCAGGCCAGCGTCAAGCGCAGCGGACTCGATCCCGTTACGGCTGCTGCGGATACATCCCGATAATCAGCTGCTCCAGCTCGTCGGCCAGCGGCGTTAGTGCCCTGGCCGCTCGCTTAATCAGCCCGACCTGCCGCTTGACCACCGGCTCTACCAGCGGGCGCTGCACCAGTAGCGGGTGACCTGCCGCCGGCAGTGCCATTGAAGGTACGGCGGCAATTCCCAGTCCCGCTTCCACCATCCCCATCATTGTGGTCACGTGCTGCGTCTCGCATACCGCCTGCTGGCGCACCGCCACGCCGCCCAGCGCCTTGTCCATCAGGTGGCGGTTACCGGAAGATTTGTTCAGCCAGATGTACTCTTCGTTAAAAAAATCCTCCCAGCGGACGGTTTTCTGCCGGGCGAGCGGATGTTCGGGGCGGCAGATCATCTGGTAGGTTTCATCTACCAGCGGGCGAAAGGTGATATCTGCTTCGCCGTCGGCGAGAAAGCTGAGGCCGAAATCGGCTTTATTGTCCCGCACTGCCGCGTAAACGCTGCCCGCGCTGGTATCGAGGACCCGCAAGCGCGCCTGGGGGAAGCGGGCGCGAAATTGGGCGATGGCCCGGGGCATAAAGTAGTAAGCCGCCGAGGGCACGCAGGCGACGGTGACGATGCCGCTTCCCCACACCGCGCGGTCGCTGACGCCGGTCAGGGCGTCTTCGACGTTGCTGAGCAGGGCGCGGGCGCGGGGCGCGAAGGTTCTTCCCACCTGAGTGAGCGTGACCCGGCGCGTCGTTCTGTCAAACAGCCTGACCCCGAGCGCCGACTCCAGCTTTTCAATGCGCCGGCTGAGGGCGGACTGCGAAATGCAGATCGCTTCCGCCGCGTGGCGAAAGCTGCCGTGCTCGCACAGGGCGGTAAAGGCGTACAGATCCTGAAGATCGAAATTGGGCAGCATGGGCTCATCTTTAACATTTACGTAACCACGCAGTGTAGCGCAAAGGCCGGACAATAAAAAAGCGCCGCGCGTTCTCCTCCCCCGGCATCCTCCCCGCAATAGCGTTCCCGATGATGAGTGCTATTTTCCGCCGCTGTGGCATGGTGGAGGGATATTAAACAGGAGGAGACTGTAATGCTGCACGCCTGGCATCTTCCGGTCGCACCGTTTGTCGCCCAGCGGCAGGGGCGGCTGATGATTACGATCTGGACCCGCGGTGACGCCCCGCCGCAGCGGGTGATCCTGCGGGCGGAAGAGGATAACGAAGAGATTTCGCTGCCGATGCGCCGCCTGCGGCGCGCCCCGGCACCGGGTATCAGCGCCTGGCGGGCGGCAATTGATATTAGCCGCGGCCAGCCGCGCCGCCGCTACAGTTTTAAGCTGCTGTGGCCCGACCGCCAGCGCTGGTTCACGCCGCAGGGGTTTAGCGACTTTCCTCCGGCGCGGCTGGAGCAGTTTGCCGTTGACGCCCCCGACGGCGGTCCGGCATGGGTGGCAGATCAGGTGTTCTACCAGATATTCCCCGATCGCTTTGCCCGCGGCGCCAGGCGAATGCCGGAGCAGGATCGGGTCTACTACCACCACGCCGCCGGGCAGGATATTGTGCTGCGCGGCTGGAATGAGCCGGTTACCGCCGAGGCGGGAGGCTCTACCTTTTACGGCGGCGATCTGGACGGCATTTGCGAAAAGCTGCCGTACCTGAAATCCCTCGGCGTTACCGCGCTGTACCTCAACCCGGTGTTTGTCGCGCCCAGCGTGCACAAATACGATACCGAAGACTACCGGCGGGTGGATCCGCAGTTTGGCGGCGACGGCGCGCTGCTGCGCCTGCGCCAGCATACCCGCCGCGCGGGGATCCGCATGATCCTCGACGGCGTATTTAATCACAGCGGCGACTCCCACGGCTGGTTCGACCGCCACCGGCGCGGCGCGGACGGCGCCAGCTATAGCCCCGATTCACCCTGGCGCAGCTGGTACAGCTTTTCGCCCGAGGGCGCGGCGCTGGACTGGATGGGCTACGCCAGCCTGCCCAAGCTCGACTTCCGAGCCGAAGCGCTGATTGATGAAATTTACCGCGGCGAGCAGAGCATCGTGCGCCACTGGCTGAAAGCGCCCTGGAGCATGGACGGCTGGCGGCTGGACGTGGTGCACATGCTCGGCGAGGCGGGCGGGGCCAAAAACAATCTCCGCCACGTGACCGGCATTACGCTGGCGGCGAAAGAGACACAGCCCGAGGCTTTTATTCTCGGCGAGCACTTCGGCGACGCGCGCCAGTGGCTGCAGGCGGATGCCGAAGACGCGGCGATGAACTATCGCGGTTTCACCTTCCCGCTGTGGGGCTTCCTCGCCAATACCGATATCTCTTACGATCCGCAGTATATCGACGCCCGCACCTGCGCCGCGTGGATGGACAACTATCGCGCCGGGCTCTCCCACCAGCAGCAGCTGCGGATGTTTAACCAGCTCGACAGCCACGACACCGCCCGCTTCAAAACCCTGCTCGGCCGCGATGTGGCCCGCCTGCCGCTGGCGGTGGTGTGGCTGTTCACCTGGCCCGGCGTGCCCTGCATCTATTACGGTGATGAGGTGGGGCTCGACGGCGGCAACGATCCGTTCTGCCGCAAACCCTTTCCGTGGAACGCCGGGCAGCAGGACGGCGCGCTGCTGGCGCTCTATCAGCGGATGGCGGCGCTGCGCCACCGGTGCGAAGCCCTGCGCCGGGGCGGATGCCAGGTGATTTACGCCGAGGATAACGTGATGGTGTTCGTCAGAGTACTGAAGCAGCATCGGGTGCTGGTTGCGCTCAACCGTGGTGACGCCTGTGAAGTGGTGCTGCCGGACTCGCCCCTGCTGTACGGCAGCACCTGGCAGTTGCGCGAAGGGCAGGGCGCCCTGCAGGATGCGGTGCTGATGCTGCCGGCGGCCGGGGCCTGCGTGTGGACCAATGAATAGCGCCAGCCGTTAATTCAGCGATGAAGCAAAGAACTTTTATCCGGGCATAAATTGGGGCGCGCGGTTAATTGCTGGTATCCGCGGCGCTCCCGTCTCGCAGGCATTTCATCTTCAATGTAATCAATTTGTCATTATCTCACCGTTAACTGTTTTATATCGCGGACTTCCCTCACCAGTTTAGGGTTTATTCTGAAGTGCAGAGCACGAAGTGGAAAAGCTGGCTGGTGTGGGCCATATTGATAGTGGGCGTTCTGCTGCTGGCGGGTATGGCCTGGCGGCTCTGGCGGGAAATCAGAAGCGGTCAGCTGCCCCGATAAGTAGCAAGAGGGGCCACTGCGGCGCAGCTTTTTTTGCGGCGGGCGCGAAAGTTTAAGAAAACGGTAAGAAACGACGGGCACAATGACTTAAGAGATTCAGTAAATCCATGAAAGATTCTTGCGAGAGGAGATGCCGCATGACGACGTATACGACCTTTTCACTTGAGAGCAACGAGCTTTTGCTGGCGATTTCTGAAGATGCTGCATATCAACTACGTCAGCTGGCCGACAGCCAGCTTGAAGACGATGCATTTTCAATGACTTCCCACTACGGGAAGGGCATTCAGATATCGGCCACGCACTCGATTACCGAGGTGGCGAGCAGCGCATCGGTTGCCATTGAAACGCTGCTGGACGAGCTGCGCAAAACCCAGGAGCAGGTGATCCGCCAGGCGGCAAGGCTGGAAGAGATGGATTATCTGCTGGGGCTGAAATCCCGCGATGAGTTTTTAAAAGTAGGCTGAAATAAAAGAACCCCACGCGGGCGTGGGGTTCAGATTTAGTACTGATGTCGCGGGAGCGATTACAGCTTAGACGCGTTATCAGTCAGATATTTGGCAACACCTTCCGGCGAGGCATTCATGCCTGCCTGACCTTTTTCCCACTGCGCAGGGCACACTTCGCCGTGCTCTTCAGTGAACTGCAGCGCATCAACCATGCGCAGCATTTCGTCAATGTTGCGGCCCAGGCCCAGATCGTTAACCACCTGGTGACGCACGATGCCTTTAGCATCAATCAGGAAAGAACCGCGCAGGGCAACGCCCTCGTCCGGATGCTCAATGCCGTAGGCTTTTTGAATTTCGCGCTTGGTATCGGCAACCATTGCGTATTTCACGTGGCCAATACCGCCGTTGTCTACCGGCGTGTTGCGCCATGCGTTGTGCACGAACTCGGAGTCGAAAGAGATACCAACCACTTCAACGCCGCGCTTCTGGAACTCTTCGTAGCGGTGGTCGAAAGCGATAAGCTCTGACGGGCACACGAAGGTGAAGTCCATCGGCCAGAAGAACACAACGGTAGGTTTGCCGCTGGTGTGCTGTTTGAAGTTGAAGTTATCAACGATTTCACCACTGCCGAGAACGGCAGCAGCCGTAAAATCCGGAGCCGGACGCGTAACCAGAACCATGAGGTTCTCCTCTGAAATTGAACGGTGATTAAAAATGCAACGTGGGCCAGTATAGGCCGAGTTGTGGGTAACACAAAGAGGGAAGGGCAATTAGTTAGAAAGGTTTTGCCTATCAGAATGTGTATTAACTGCTTATCATCTTAACCGTATAGCCGACGCGCGCAAGGACTTTTTACAGCTCGCGGGCGCTGGCCTGATTCATCATCCGCGGATAAAACTCCCAGAAAAGCAGCTCCAGCGCGTCGTAGTGGGCGCTAAGATCCTGCCAGGAGTCCCGCAGCGCGTCGAGCCGCGGGCGGCGGGTAGCCATCCGACTGAGCACGTTTTGAATAAAATCCATTTCGCGGTAGCGCTCCAGCCATCGCTCGGACCACAGATGATCATTAAGATCGATAAAATGGGGCGGCGCGTCCGGCAGGATTGTACCCACCTGCTGCTGAGCATACTGGATGAAATCGCCGAGCGGCAGCTCCGGGGAGAGCGCGGCCCAGTGGCGGGAGAGAAAATGATCCCACATCACGTCCAGCGTAATGGGCGCGACGCGCCGGGTCTCCGGGCGAAACCAGCCGAGCGCCGTTTTAACCTGCGGCAGCCGGTCGGTGAGTACGTCGATGCGCCGGTGCATATGAATTCCCGCCACGACGTCGGCCGGATAGTGCTCCTCGGGGTTGCCGCGTACGAAGTCGGCCAGCAGGTTGCCCGCCAGAGAGCTGTCGGCGAGATAGGCCAGGTGGAGATGCGCGAGGAAATTCATCGGTATTGGTATCCTGATACGGCTAATTGTTGCAGCAAAGAGGTGTGAGCACTAGACTAAGCCGCCTGTTTTAAGTCACGAGTGTATGTCATGCGCGTTGCCGATTTCTCCTTTGAACTACCCGATTCCCTTATTGCCCACTATCCGCAGCCGGAACGCAGCAGCTGCCGCCTGCTGTCGCTGGACGGGCCAACGGGCGCGCTGACGCACGGTACTTTCACCGATCTGCTCGACAAGCTCAACCCCGGAGACCTGCTGGTCTTTAATAATACCCGGGTGATCCCGGCGCGCCTGTTTGGCCGGAAAGCCAGCGGCGGCAAGATAGAAGTGCTGGTCGAGAGAATGCTCGATGATAAGCGCATTCTGGCGCATATCCGCGCCTCTAAAGCGCCGAAGCCGGGTGCCGAGCTGCTGCTAGGCGATGATGAAAGCATTAATGCCACTATGCTGGCGCGCCACGATGCGCTGTTCGAAGTGCAGTTTAACGACGAGCGCAGCGTGCTGGATATTCTTAATGCCATTGGCCATATGCCGCTGCCGCCATATATCGACCGGCCGGATGAAGATGCCGACCGCGAATTATACCAGACCGTTTATAGCCAGCGCCCCGGCGCGGTCGCCGCGCCTACCGCGGGCCTGCACTTCGACGAGCCGATGCTCGCGCGCCTGCGCGAGAAGGGCATCGGAATGGCGTTTGTTACTCTGCACGTTGGCGCGGGCACTTTCCAGCCGGTGCGGGTAGACAGCATTGAAGACCACATCATGCACTCCGAATACGCCGAAGTGCCGCAGGAAGTAGTGGACGCAGTGCTGGCGGCGAAAGCGCGCGGCAACCGCGTGGTCGCGGTGGGCACCACCTCGGTACGCTCGCTGGAAAGCGCGGCCCAGGCGGCGAAAGACGCCACCATCGCGCCGTTTTTCGGCGATACGCAAATCTTTATCTATCCCGGCTATCAGTACCAGGTGATTGACGCCCTGGTCACCAATTTCCACCTGCCGGAATCCACGCTGATTATGCTGGTGTCGGCGTTTGCCGGATACCAGCACACCATGAACGCCTATAAGTCTGCGGTAGAACAAAAATATCGGTTTTTTAGCTACGGGGATGCCATGTTCATCACGTACAATCCGGCGGCAATTTGTGAGCGCGTCGGGGAGTAGGTCCGCGGCGCAGTGTTTGGACGTCAGACTGTTTTTCTGACGCAGGAGTTAAAATGAAATTCGAACTGGATACCACCGACGGACGCGCCCGCCGCGGACGGCTGGTGTTTGAGCGCGGCGTTGTGGAAACCCCCGCGTTTATGCCCGTGGGCACTTACGGCACCGTAAAAGGCATGACGCCGGAAGAAGTTGAAGCCACCGGCGCGCAGATTATTCTCGGCAACACCTTCCACCTGTGGCTGCGTCCCGGCCAGGAAATTATGAAGCTGCACGGCGACCTGCACGACTTTATGCAGTGGAAAGGGCCGATTCTTACCGATTCCGGCGGTTTTCAGGTTTTCAGCCTCGGGGATATCCGCAAGATCACCGAGCAGGGCGTTCACTTCCGCAATCCGATCAACGGCGACCCGATTTTTCTCGATCCGGAAAAGTCGATGGAGATCCAGTACGATCTCGGCTCCGACATCGTGATGATCTTCGACGAATGCACGCCGTACCCGGCAGACTGGGATTACGCCAAGCGTTCGATGGAGATGTCCCTGCGCTGGGCGAAGCGCAGCCGCGACCGCTTTGACGGCCTCGGCAACAAAAATGCGCTGTTCGGTATTATTCAGGGCAGCGTTTACGAAGATTTACGCGATATCTCCGTCAAAGGTCTGGTGGAGATAGGCTTTGATGGCTACGCTGTCGGCGGTTTGGCGGTGGGTGAGCCGAAAGAGGACATGCACCGGATCCTCGAGCACGTTTGTCCGCAGATCCCGGCCGATAAACCGCGCTATCTGATGGGCGTCGGCAAGCCGGAAGATCTGGTTGAGGGCGTGCGCCGCGGCATTGATATGTTTGACTGCGTGATGCCAACCCGCAATGCCCGCAACGGCCACCTGTTCGTGACCGATGGCGTAGTAAAAATCCGTAACGCGAAGTACAAAAGCGACACCGCGCCGCTGGATGCCGAGTGCGATTGCTACACCTGTCGCCACTATTCCCGGGCTTATTTGCATCATCTTGACCGCTGCAATGAGATTCTGGGCGCGAGACTCAACACAATTCATAACCTTCGCTACTACCAGCGCTTAATGGCTGGTTTACGCAAGGCTATCGAAGAGGGTAGATTAGAGGGCTTCGTAACGGAGTTTTACCAACGTCAGGGTCGCCCTGTTCCGCCGTTAAACGTTGATTAATTTTAATAATGAGGGAATTTGAATGAGCTTTTTTATTTCTGACGCGATCGCCGCTCCAGCTGCTGGCGGGCAGAGCAGCCCGATGTCACTGATCCTGATGCTGGTGGTTTTCGGTCTGATTTTTTACTTCATGATCCTGCGCCCGCAGCAGAAACGTACTAAAGAACATAAAAAACTGATGGACTCCATTGCTAAAGGCGATGAAGTGCTGACAAGCGGTGGCCTGGTAGGTCGCGTGACCAAAGTAGCGGAAACTGGCTACGTGGCTATCGCCCTGAACGACACCACCGAAGTGGTTATCAAACGTGACTTCGTAGCCGCCGTTCTGCCGAAAGGCACCATGAAGGCGCTGTAATCTTCCGTTTTCCCAAAGGGAACTGCCGTGTTAAACCGTTATCCTTTGTGGAAGTACATTATGCTGGTCGTCGTGATTCTCGTCGGCCTGCTCTACGCACTTCCCAACCTGTATGGTGAGGATCCGGCTGTTCAAATCACTGGCGTGCGCGGCGTCGCCGCCAGTGAGCAAACGCTGATCCAGGTCCAGAACACTTTAAAAGAAGAAAAAATTACCGCTAAGTCTGTGGCACTGGAAGAGGGCGCAATCCTTGCTCGCTTCAGCTCCACCGATGTTCAGCTGCGCGCCCGCGAAGCGCTGGTCAGTCAGCTGGGGGACAAATTCGTCGTAGCGTTAAACCTTGCGCCTGCAACGCCACGCTGGCTGGCGGCGATGAACGCTGAGCCTATGAAGCTCGGCCTCGATCTCCGCGGCGGCGTTCACTTCCTGATGGAAGTGGATATGGACACTGCACTTGGCAAACTCCAGGAACAGAATATTGATAGCCTGCGCAGCGACCTGCGTGAGAAAGGCATTCCGTATACGACTGTACGCAAAGAAGCCAACTACGGTCTGAGCATCACCTTCCGCGACGAAACCGCGCGTAAGCAGGCGCTGGATTATCTGGTGCCGCGCCATCGCGATCTGGTTATCTCCGGCTCCGGCAGCAATCAGCTGCGGGCGGTCATGAGCGACGAGCGTCTGAAAGAGGCGCGCGAATATGCCGTTCAGCAAAACATCAACATTCTGCGTAACCGCGTTAACCAGCTGGGCGTCGCCGAGCCGGTGGTGCAGCGTCAGGGTGCCGATCGTATTGTTGTTGAGCTGCCGGGTATTCAGGATACCGCGCGCGCGAAAGAGATTCTGGGCGCGACAGCAACGCTTGAATTCCGTCTGGTGAACACCAGTGTGGATCCTTCCGCTATTTCTTCCGGCCGCGTGCCTGGCGATACCGAAGTGAAGCAGACCCGCGAAGGTCAGCCGGTTGCGCTCTATAAGCGCGTGATCCTCACCGGGGACCACATTACCGACTCTACCTCCAGCCAGGATGAGTACAACCAGCCTCAGGTGAATATCTCGCTGGACAGCTCGGGCGGTAACATCATGTCTAACTTCACCAAGGACAACATCGGCAAGCCGATGGCGACCCTGTTTGTGGAGTACAAGGACAGCGGCAAGAAAGACGCTAACGGCCGCGCGGTTCTGGTGAAGCAGGAAGAGGTGATTAACATCGCCAATATCCAGTCTCGCCTTGGTAACAGCTTCCGTATCACCGGTATCGGCAATCCGAACGAAGCCCGCCAGCTCTCCCTGCTGCTGCGCGCCGGGGCGCTGATTGCGCCAATTCAGATTGTGGAAGAGCGTACGATTGGTCCAACCCTGGGTATGCAGAATATCAAGCAGGGCCTGGAAGCGTGTCTGGCGGGTCTGGGTATCTCTATCCTGTTCATGATCTTCTTCTATAAGAAGTTTGGTCTGATCGCGACGGGGGCACTGCTGGCTAACCTGGTGCTGATTGTGGGCGTGATGTCGCTGCTGCCAGGGGCAACTCTCAGCATGCCGGGTATCGCGGGGATCGTGTTGAGCCTTGCGGTGGCGGTGGATGCGAACGTGCTGATCAACGAGCGTATCAAAGAAGAGATAAGCAACGGCCGCAGCATTCAGCAGTCCATTGATGAGGGCTATCGTGGCGCGTTCAGCTCCATCTTTGATGCGAACATCACCACGCTTATCAAAGTTATCATCCTGTATGCAGTGGGTACTGGCGCCATCAAAGGCTTTGCCATTACTACCGGTATCGGTGTGGCGACCTCCATGTTTACCGCGATCGTCGGCACCCGTGCCATCGTAAACCTGTTGTACGGCGGCAAACGCATCAACAAGCTGTCTATCTGAGGAGTGCGCTGTGGCACAGGAATATAGTGTTGAACAATTGAACCACGGCCGTAAAGTCTATGACTTTATGCGCTGGGACTACTGGGCTTTCGGGATCTCCGGTCTGCTGCTGCTGCTGTCAATTATCGTGATTGGCGTGCGCGGCTTTAACTGGGGGCTCGATTTTACCGGCGGTACCGTTATTGAAATAACCCTGGAGAAACCGGCCGATCTCGATCAGATGCGCCTGTCGCTGGAGAAAGCGGGCTTTGAAGAGCCGCAGCTGCAGAACTTCGGCAGCAGCCACGACATAATGGTGCGCATGCCGCCGGCGAAAAGCGAAAGCGGCAGCCAGGAGATGGGCAGCAAGGTGCTGAACGTCATCAATGAGTCCACCAGCCAGCACGCTGCGGTTAAGCGTATTGAGTTTGTGGGGCCAAGCGTCGGCGCCGATCTGGCGACCAGCGGGGCAATGGCGCTGATTGCGGCGCTGATCTCGATTCTGGTGTACGTTGGTTTTCGCTTCGAGTGGCGACTGGCGGCGGGGGTGGTTATCGCCCTCGCGCACGATGTCATCATCACCATGGGCGTGCTGTCGCTGTTCAGTATTGAGATTGACCTGACGATTGTCGCGTCGCTGATGTCTGTTATCGGCTACTCGCTGAACGACAGTATCGTGGTCTCGGACCGTATTCGTGAAAACTTCCGCAAGATCCGTCGCGGAACGCCTTACGAAATCTTCAACGTCTCCCTGACCCAGACGCTGCATCGTACCTTGATCACGTCAGGTACAACCTTAATGGTTATCCTGATGCTGTATCTCTTCGGCGGCCCGGTGCTGGAAGGCTTCTCGCTGACCATGCTTATCGGCGTCACCATTGGTACCGGCTCGTCTATCTACGTGGCTTCCGCGCTGGCGCTGAAGCTCGGCATGAAGCGCGAGCATCTGCTGCAGCAGAAGGTAGAAAAAGAGGGGGCGGATCAGCCTTCTATTCTGCCGTAAGCGAAGACTGCACTAAGAATAAAAATCCCGATCTGATGGTCGGGATTTTTTTTTGCCTGCCGCTCAATACTACTGACAGTATGCTGTCAGTAGCCCCGGCATACACTCCTGATTAACCCAAACAGAGTGTCAGGAGGATGTATGAAAAGTATTATTAACTGGTTTGAGATCCCGGTAGCCAATATGGAGCGCGCCATCGCGTTTTATGAGCCGGTTTTTCAGGTGTCGCTGCGGCGTGAAACAGCAGATGCGATGGAGTTGGCCGTTTTTCCATATGACGAGCAGGCTACCGGCGGCGCGCTGGCAAAATTCGATGGTATTGTGCCGTCCCATCACGGGGCGATTATCTATCTGCATACTGACAACCTTGCCGCAACGCTCGCCCGGGTCGCAGCAGCCGGAGGAGAATGTGTGTTCGGCCCGCTGGTGCTGGAGCAGGACATTGGGACTATTGCGCTATTCACTGATAGTGAAGGCAACCGCCTTGGGCTACATCAGCCCGCGTAAAGATAAAGGATAATCATGACCCGACGCGCCGACCGCTTGTTTCAGATTGTACAGATCCTGCGCGGCAGGCGGCTGACAACGGCGGCGCAGCTGGCTGAACGGCTGTCTGTTTCCGAACGTACGATCTATCGTGATATCCGCGATCTGTCACTTTCCGGAGTACCGGTTGAAGGCGAGACGGGTATCGGGTATCGCCTGATGGCGGGTTTTGATCTGCCGCCGCTGATGCTGACCAGGCATGAGTCTGAGGCGCTTGTGGTCGCCATGCGCCTGCTGAAAACCTGGGGTGGTGAAAGACTTTCAAAGGAACTGGAGTCTGCTCAGGAGAAAATACTGGCCATTTTACCGGAGGAGATCCGCCGTAGGGCGGAGCAGGCGCGGGTTTTTGCCCCCAATATCGGCACGCAGCCGCATTCGCGCAGCACCTTTGATGTTATTCATCATGCGGTATCCGCGCAAAGGATCTTAGCGCTGCACTATCGGGACGAGGCGGGGCATCTTTCCAGTCGGGAAGTACAGCCGCTGGGGCTTTTCTTTTGGGGCGAGCACTGGCTGCTGGTGGCCTGGTGCGAGCGCCGAATTGACTATCGCTGCTTTCGCCTCGACCGCTGCCTGAATGTCATCCCTCTGGAGAGATATTTTCAGGAGTCAGCGGAGCGATCCCTCAGCCACTTTTTACGACAGGTTCGCGGTGCGAACAAAGAGCCATAAAGATAAAAAAGCCGATCGAACGATCGGCTTTTTTATATGCTCAGTTTATCAGAAGTTGTAACCCACGATCGCGTAGCCGCCCCAGCCGGTGGTGCGGGCGCTGAAGTCGCCGCTGCCGAAGTTCAGGCTGGCGTCGTCGCGCCACTGTCCGCCGTTGTGCCAGTAGCGGGCCACCAGTGCGTAGTGCCAGTGGTCGTAGTTGAGCGACAGAATGTGCGTGGAGGTGATGGAATTGTCGGTGCGCGCCTTGCGGCCGTTGCCGTCGCGGAAATCTTTATTATCGAGATCGGAACCCCAGTCAAAGTTGGTGAAGCCGATGTAGCCCAGCTGGCCGCCCCACAGCGGGGTAATAGGCACAAAGTATTTCACCTTGAAGCGGTAGCCGTCCCACTCGTTTTCGTTAGCCGCGCCGTAGTTCTGCCACTGGTATTTAGCATACACGTTCAGGGACAGGCTCATCGGCAGGCCGGTATCAACGTCGGTCCCCAGACCCATATACCAGGTGCTCTGGCGGCCATCTTTATTGCGGCCCATATCGTAGATGTAGTTATTGGCAAAGTACCACTCTTTGAACGGACCAAAGTCGAGGCTGGTGTTGGTCAGCTTATCAATGGAGAAGCGCGGTTCGATTTCCATAAACAGCGGCGAACCGTGGTTCCAGATCCCTTTTGCGTCGGTGTTACCGCCGAAGAACACCGGGGCATCCATATAGCCGTAGAAATCAAACCAGTCTTTTTTGGCAAAGGCTTCATATTCGAGGTAAGTATCGTTGCGGATCTGCGGCCCGAAGCGCGTGTGGTAGCTGCCAACGACGTTAACACTCTGGTGCCACCAGTCGGAGAGATAGTACGGCGCGTCGGCTTTTGCTGCGTCGGCAGCGCCTGCGGTAAAAGAGGTTGAAAGCGCCAGCGCGGCGCCGGCTGCAAGAAGCGTTTTTTTCATGTTTTTGCCACTGTTAAAAGTCACGACGGGGCGTGAAAGAACTTACAAACGCGTTTCTGAATGTGTAAGCGTTTTTGTGGGGCCTATTATAAGAATCATTTCTCACAAAAATACGTATTCTGTCGCAATTTTATCATACACGTAATCGATTGCGTTCACGTTTGCGCCCATCAGCCAGAGGAGATTATTATTCAGATGTATTACACGCGAAGAGGTAAAACGGGCGAGGCGGGCAGGCTTCCCGCCTCCGGGGCTCGCTAGCGGTCGCCGGCGGGCTGAATATCGTGGATGCGTACAAAGGCGTTGCTGGCGGGATCCATGCCGCTTAAGCGCAGCGGAATGCTGATATCTGCCGGGGCCAGATAGCTTTTGGGCGCGGTAACACGCTGATTCTGGACGCCCACTTCCTGATAGCTGTCGGTTGTGCCTTCAATGCGGCCCCACGCCACGGTGGCGCTGAACGCCGGTAGCGGCTCGCTGGACTCGCCCTCGATGCGCAGGGTGGCGCGAGTTTCGTCGCCGCTGCGGGTAACGTCCACCAGCGACATTCGCAGTGTTCCAATCTGGCTTTTCAATCGCGCGGGAGTGTTTGCCTCCGGCAGCAGGTAAACCCCGCTGTCAGATTTTGCATTCAGTGCGTTCTGCTGGGTGATTTTCAGCGTCTCCTGATTCAGCTGGGTCATCGTTTTGTTCAGCGTGCGAACATCGTGCTTCATGGCTTTTATTTCGCTCTGCTGGGCGCAGGCGCTGAGGGTTAGCGCGCTGCCGAGCGCGAGCAGGCGCATATAACGTCGTGTCACGGTAGGGAGTCCTTATGTGGTCTGCGGCAATCTTTATAGTATTGCACAGAGGTCTTTAAGGCATTGTCTCAAAATGACGACGCGGGGCGGGTCATGGTAGAGTATCGGGATGTGACTTTTCACCCTCAGGACGCGCTATGCATTGCCCATTCTGTTTCGCCGTAGATACCAAAGTGATCGACTCCCGCCTGGTGAGCGAAGGCTCTTCCGTCCGCCGCCGCCGCCAGTGCCTGGTCTGCAACGAGCGTTTCACCACCTTTGAAGTGGCGGAGCTGGTAATGCCGAGAGTGGTGAAAAGCAACGACGTGCGCGAACCCTTTAATGAAGACAAGCTGCGCAGCGGCATGCAGCGGGCGCTGGAAAAGCGTCCGGTCAGCTCTGACGATGTGGAAATGGCGCTGAGCCACATTAAATCCCAGCTGCGGGCCACCGGCGAGCGCGAAGTACCCAGCAAAATGATCGGTAATCTGGTGATGGAGCAGCTCAAAAAGCTGGATAAAGTGGCCTACATCCGCTTTGCCTCCGTCTATCGCAGTTTTGAGGATATCAAAGAGTTCGGCGAAGAAATCGCTCGCCTACAGGACTGACTGATGCTTGATGAATTGTATATGGCACGCGCGCTGAACCTGGCGAAGCGCGGACGTTTTACTACCCATCCCAATCCCCGCGTCGGCTGCGTGATTGTTAAAGACGGCGAAATCGTGGGCGAAGGATTTCACCTTCGCGCGGGGGAACCCCACGCTGAAGTACACGCTCTGCGCATGGCGGGCGAAAAAGCCCGCGGCGCAACCGCCTACGTTACCCTTGAACCGTGCAGCCACACCGGGCGTACGCCGCCCTGCTGCGAAGCGCTGAGCCGCGCCGGCGTTAGCCGCGTGGTGGCGGCGATGCAGGATCCTAATCCGCAGGTTGCCGGACGCGGGCTGTATCACCTCCAGCAGCACGGCATTGACGTCAGCCACGGGCTGATGATGAACGACGCCGAACAGATTAATAAAGGCTTCCTCAAGCGGATGCGCACCGGCTTTCCTTATATCCAGGTGAAGCTCGGCGCATCGCTTGACGGCCGCACGGCGATGGCCAGCGGCGAGAGCCAGTGGATCACGTCGCCCCAGGCGCGGCAGGACGTGCAGCGCCTGCGGGCCGAAAGCCACGCGATCCTCACCAGCAGCGCCACCGTACTGGCAGACGATCCGGCGCTTACCGTGCGCTGGGACGCTCTCAGCCCGGACGTGCAGGCGGTTTACCCGCAGGAGAATCTGCGCCAGCCGGTACGCATCGTTATCGACAGCCACAACCGCGTCACGCCGGAGCACCGTATTGTTCACCAGCCGGGGGAAACCTGGTTTGCCCGCACAATCGAAGACGCGCGCCAGTGGCCCGATAGCGTGCGTACGCTATCGGTGCCCGAGCACAACGGCCATCTCGATTTGGTCGTGCTGATGATGCAGCTGGGCAAGCAGCAGATTGACAGCGTGTGGGTCGAGGCCGGTCCGCAGCTTGTCGGCGCGCTGCTGCAGGCGGGGCTGGTGGACGAATTTGTTGTCTACCTTGCGCCGAAACTGCTCGGCGACGCCGCCCGTGGACTTTGCACGCTGCCGGGCCTTGAGAAACTGGCGGACGCGCCCCAATTTCAGTTCAGTGAGATCCGGCGCGTTGGCCCCGATCTCTGCGTACACCTGACCACCGCGTAAGGCTTTCCTGAAATAGGTAAGCTCTTCGCGATTAATTATGCTAAAATCCGCCCCCCTCGGGGTAAGTCGAATCCTAAAAGGAAGAGTATGAACATTATCGAAGCTAACGTTGCTGCCCCGGATGCCCGCGTTGCCATCACCATTGCGCGTTTCAATAACTTCATCAACGACAGCCTGCTGGACGGCGCAATTGACGCCCTCAAGCGCGTGGGACAGGTGAAAGATGACAATGTGACTGTCGTGTGGGTTCCGGGCGCTTACGAGCTGCCGCTGGCCGCCGATGCGCTGGCGAAAACCGGCAAGTATGACGCGGTGATCGCGCTGGGCACAGTCATTCGTGGCGGTACCGCGCACTTTGAATACGTCGCCGGTGGCGCGAGCAATGGTCTTGCGCACGTCGCTCAGGAGAGCGGGATCCCGGTTGCCTTTGGCGTACTGACGACCGAAAGTATCGAACAAGCTATCGAGCGCGCCGGCACCAAAGCCGGTAACAAAGGTGCAGAAGCTGCGCTGACCGCGCTCGAAATGATCAATGTATTGAAAGCCATTAAGGCCTGATTTTAGTAAGGGGAATTCCGTGAAACCTGCTGCTCGTCGCCGCGCCCGTGAGTGCGCCGTCCAGGCGCTCTACTCCTGGCAGTTATCCCACAACGACGTCGCCGATGTTGAATACCAGTTCCTGGCGGAACAGGACGTGAAAGATGTTGATGTCGCGTACTTCCGTGAACTGCTGTCGGGAGTGGCGACCAACAGCGCGTATCTCGATGGCCTGATGAAGCCTTACCTGTCCCGCCAGCTTGAAGAGCTGGGCCAGGTTGAGAGAGCCGTACTGCGTATTGCGCTTTTCGAGCTGTCCAAACGCGATGACGTCCCGTACAAAGTGGCGATCAACGAGGCGATTGAGCTGGCGAAAACCTTCGGCGCCGAAGACAGCCACAAGTTCGTCAACGGCGTGCTGGATAAAGCCGCACCGGTTATCCGTCCCCGCAAGAAGTAATCTGCTGGCCGCGGCAGCGGCGGGTTCCCCGCCGGCCGCGGCCTTCTCTTTTTTAATTCGAGGCATAACCTATGGCATGCGGCGAATTTTCACTTATCACACGCTATTTCGATCGCCTGAGGAGCGCCCGCCGGGATGTTGAGACCGGTATCGGCGACGACTGCGCACTGCTTACCGTTCCCGACAAGCAAACCCTGGCGATCAGCACCGATACGCTGGTTTCCGGCACCCACTTCCTGCCCGATATCGATCCCGCTGTACTTGCCCGCAAGGCGCTGGCGGTTAATCTCAGCGATCTGGCGGCGATGGGCGCGGAGCCTGCCTGGCTGACGCTGGCGCTGACGCTGCCTTCCGTCGATGAAGCGTGGCTCGAAGCGTTTAGCGACAGCCTGTTTGAGCGCCTGAACTACTATGATATGCAGCTGATCGGTGGCGATACCACCAAAGGGCCGCTGTCGATGACGCTCGGCATTCACGGTTTCGTGCCGAACGGGCGCGCGCTCAAGCGCTCCGGCGCGAAACCGGGAGACTGGATCTACGTCACCGGCACGCCGGGAGACAGCGCGGCGGGGCTGGCCATTCTCCAGCAGCGCCTGCGGGTCGAAAATGCCGCGGATGCCGCCTGGCTGGTGCAGCGCCATCTCGATCCGAGCCCGCGCCTGCTGGCCGGGCAGGGGCTGCGCGGGCTGGCGCATTCGGCTATCGATCTTTCCGATGGGCTGATTTCCGATCTCGGGCATATTCTGACTGCCAGCGGCTGCGGCGCGCGCATCGATCTCGACCAGCTGCCGCTCTCTGAAGCCATGCGGCGCAGCGTCGATCCGGCTCAGGCTGAAGACTGGGCGCTGGCGGGCGGCGAGGATTATGAGCTGTGCTTTACCGTTCCGGAGCTTAATCGCGGCGCGCTGGAAGTGGCGGTAGGACACCTGAACATGGGCTGTACCTGCATCGGACAAGTGGTTGCCGATGCGGAAGGTATGCATTTTACCCGCGGCGGCAAGCCCGTTGCGCTCGATTTAAAGGGATACGACCATTTTGCGTAAGAAAGATGAAGCGAAGGCCCGCCTGAGCATGCTCAATCCGTGGCACCTGCTGGCAACCGGCTTCGGCAGCGGACTCAGTCCCATCGTGCCGGGCACTGTCGGTTCTCTGGCGGCCATCCCGTTCTGGTACCTGATGACTTTTCTGCCGCTGCAGATCTACTACCTCGTGGTGCTGCTCGGAATTTGTATCGGCGTGTACCTCTGCCACCGTACTGCCAAAGATATGGGTACGCACGATCACGGCAGCATCGTCTGGGACGAGTTTATCGGCATGTGGATAACCCTGATGGCCATCCCGAGCGAAGACTGGCAGTGGGTGCTGGTTGGATTCATTATTTTCCGCATTTTCGATATGTGGAAACCGTGGCCGATCCGCTGGTTTGACCGCAATGTGCACGGCGGAATGGGGATTATGGTGGATGATATCGTGGCCGGTGTTATCTCTGCCGGGGTGCTGTATTTGATTGGCAACCACTGGCCGATGGGCATTATCTAAACCTCAGTCGGGCGGCATCTGCCGCCCGACTTGTCTTTACGGCGCGACGCGCACCACCAGCTTGCCGGTAAAGTCCCGGTGCTGGAGGCGGTGCAGCGCTTCGGCCAGCCTGTCGTAATCGTAGGTAATAATCGTCTCTTTCTGCAGCGATCCCTCTTCCAGCTGCGCCAGCAGCCGCTCGCCGTCCGCCGTCAGGCGTCGCCAGTCTGTATCATCGCCCCACGCGTGCAGCGCCGCCAGCGCCACTTCATGAAACGAGAAAGACTGGGCAAAGGGTTCGTTAGGCCAGCGCTCGGGCCGCCCCAGCACCGCCACAAAATGGCCGTTGGCCCGCAGGCTGGGGGTTAGCCAGCGGTAGCTCTCGGGGCTTGAGGTATCAATAATCACCTCGTATTTCTCGTCGGCTTCCCAGCCTTCAGTTGCCTGCGGCGTTGTGTAGCAGCGGCGGGCGCCGAGGGAGCCGAGCAGCGGATGGTGGCGCTCGCCGCTGAGGATATCGACAATAAAGCCGCGCTGGCGCGCCATCTGCAGCAGCAAGATGCCCACCGAGCCGCCGGCGCCGCTAATCAGCATGCGGCTGCCCGGGCGAAAAGGTACCTTTTCCAGCGCCTGCCAGGCGGTCAGGCCGGGGCAGGGGAAAGCCGCGGCGCTGACGCTGTCCAGATTGGGCGGGATGCGCATTAGCGCCCGCGCCTGCAGGTGGCTGTACTGCGCGAAGCTGCCGGTATGACGAAGATCCTGATGCCACGCGACCCGCTGCCCAATCCACGCTTCAGATACCCCCTCGCCCACAGCCACTACCCGACCCGACCCGCGCCGTCGACGCCCGGCACGTCGCCGCCTTTTATCTCCAGCAGCTTCCAGTCCACCGGATTGAGGCCGATAGCCTCCAGCCGGACGACAACGTCTCCGGGCGCGGGCGGGGTGCTGGTGACCGTTTCCTGGCGCAGGCCGTGCGGCAGCTCGCCGCCGTGCCAGATCCAGGCGCTATAACGTTCGGGTATCATGTTCTCTCCTGAGTGTGTTTCGAATGAAAGTGAAAATGTTAGCGCAGCCGCCAGAGGAAGTGAACCCGCACGCGGCGGTTGCGGCGGGTTAAGCACAAAGCGGGACGTTATTTAAAGCCTACAGTGGGGTGCGGCTGGTAAGGGGTTTCCAGCTCGGCTATCTGTTCTGGTGTCAGGGTGAGGTTTACTGATTGCAGCAGATCGTTCAGCTGTGCTTCCCGCGAGCTGCCGATAATGGGGGCCGCCACGCCGCGCTTGCCGAGCAGCCAGGCCAGCGCCACCTGCGCGCGGGTGGCGTTAAGCTCTTCCGCCACGCCGGCCAGCCGCTCGGCGATTTGCGCATCGTTCTCTTCAGTAGTGCTGTAGAGGGTTTTGCCAAATTCATCGGAGACAACGCGGGCGGTGGTTTCTCCCCACGGGCGCGTCAGGCGACCGCGCGCCAGCGGGCTCCAGGGGATCACCGCCACCTCTTCCTGCCAGCACAGCGGCAGCATTTCCCGCTCCTCTTCGCGATAGATAAGATTGTAGTGATCCTGCATGGTGACGAAGCGCGCCCAGCCGTGCTGCTTCTGCAGCGCCAGCGCCTGCGCAAACTGCGACGGGTGCATCGAGGAGGCGCCGATATAGCGTGCCTTACCGGATTTCACTACATCGTTGAGCGCTTCGAGAGTTTCTTCAATGGGCGTATCGTAATCCCAGCGGTGGATTTGCAGAAGATCGACATACTCCATGTTCAGGCGCCGCAGGCTGTCGTCAATGGAGCGCAGAATTTGCGGGCGGGAGAGGCCCTGGGGGAGATCCTGCGTCTGGTGATAAACCTTGGTAGCCACCACTATCTCGTCGCGGCGGGCAAAGTCGCGCAGCGCGCGCCCGACGATCTCTTCGCTACTGCCGTCGGAGTAGCTGTTGGCGGTGTCGAAAAAGTTAATGCCGCCCTCGATAGCCTGCTTGATCAGCGGGCGGCTGCTCTCTTCGGGCAGCGTCCAGGCGTGATTGCCGCGATCCGGCTCGCCGAAGGTCATACAGCCCAGGCAAAGGCGAGAGATTCGAAGGTCGGTGGTGCCTAATGTTGTGTACTGCATGGGGCTAGCTCCTGCTATGAGTTATTTCTTTAAGCATAGCAGGAGCGGAGAGGTCGTCAGGCAAGCCAGTCGGTGATGCGGGCTTCAATGCCGGCGGCGTCGAGACCAATATCGGCGCGCGCCTCTTCCTGAGTGCCCTGCGGGATGAAGATGTCCGGCAGGCCAATGTTCAGTACCGGAACCGGCCTGCGGTTGGCCATCAGCACTTCATTGACGCCGCTGCCCGCGCCGCCCATGACGGCGTTCTCTTCGAGGGTGACCAGCGATTCGTGGCTGGCGGCCATTTCCAGGATCAGCGCCTCGTCGAGCGGCTTAACAAAGCGCATATCCACCAGCGTAGCGTTGAGTTTATCTGCCACCACGGCAGCATCTGCCAGCAGCGTACCGAAGCACAAAATAGCCACTTTTTCGCCGCGGCGCTTCACCACGCCTTTGCCAATCGGCAAGGACGCCAGCGGTTCCAGCGCGGCGCCGGTGCCGGTTCCGCGCGGATAGCGCACGGCGCTCGGGCCGTCGCTGTAGTGGTAGCCGGTATAGAGCATCTGGCGACACTCGTTCTCATCGCTCGGGGTCATGATCACTAAATCAGGGACGCAGCGCAGGAACGAGAGATCGAACGCGCCCTGGTGAGTTTGTCCATCGGCACCCACGATACCGGCGCGATCGATAGCAAACAGCACCGGCAGCTTCTGGATCGCCACGTCGTGAATCACCTGATCGTAGGCGCGCTGCAGGAAGGTGGAGTATATCGCCACGACCGGCTTATAGCCGCCAATCGCCAGGCCGGCGGCAAAGGTCACTGCGTGCTGTTCGGCGATGGCCACGTCGAAATACTGGTTTGGGTACTGTTTTGAAAACTCCACCATGCCCGAGCCTTCGCGCATGGCGGGCGTTACCGCCATCAGGTGCTCATCTGCCGCCGCGGTTTCACACAGCCAGTCGCCGAAAATCTTTGAATAGCTCGGCAGACCGCCGCTGCTCTTGGGCAGTACGCCGCTGGTGTAGTCAAACTTCGGCACCGCGTGGAAGGTGATCGGGTCTTTCTCCGCCGGCTCATAGCCGCGGCCCTTTTTAGTCATGATGTGCAGGAACTGCGGTCCTTTCAGGTCCCGCATGTTCTTCAGGGTATTCACCAGACCGAGAACGTCGTGGCCGTCAACCGGGCCAATATAGTTAAAGCCCAGCTCCTCGAACAGCGTGCCGGGTACTACCATACCTTTGATGTGCTCTTCCGTGCGCTTGAGCAGCTCTTTGATCGGCGGCACGCCGGAAAAGACCTTCTTGCCTCCTTCGCGCAGGGAGGAGTAGAGCTTGCCGGAAAGCAGCTGCGCCAGGTGATTATTCAGCGCGCCGACGTTTTCCGAAATCGACATTTCGTTGTCATTAAGCACCACCAGAATATCGGGACGAATGTCGCCGGCGTGGTTCATCGCTTCGAAAGCCATCCCGGCGGTGATCGCACCATCGCCAATCACGCACACCGTGCGGCGCTGCTTGTCCTCTTTTTCGGCGGCGACGGCGATGCCGATCCCGGCGGAAATCGAGGTCGACGAGTGGCCGACGCTCAGCACGTCATATTCGCTCTCGCCGCGCCACGGAAACGGATGCAGCCCGCCTTTCTGGCGGATAGTGCCAATACGGTCCCGGCGTCCGGTCAGAATTTTGTGCGGATAGGCCTGGTGGCCCACGTCCCAGATCAGCTGATCGAAGGGCGTGTTGTAGACGTAGTGAAGCGCCACGGTCAGCTCTACCGTGCCAAGCCCGGAGGCGAAATGTCCGCTGGAGCGGCTGACACTGTCCAGCAGGTAGCGGCGCAGCTCGTCGCACAGTTTCGGCAGACTTTCTTTAGGCAGCTGGCGCAGCTCCTGGGCGGATTCTACCAGCGCCAGGGTCGGGTATTTGGCAATATCAAAACTCATCAGAGACTCGTCAAAGGTATTCTATTTATTACGCTGAATTATGTAGTTCGCCAGCGCTTCGAGGGCCGTGGTATCCAGAGACTGGGCGGCTAGCTGGGCCATGGCCCGGTGCGCGTCGTCAATCAAATCACGGGCTTTTATTTGGGCTTGCTCAAGGCCCAGCAGGGCAGGATAGGTGCTTTTACCAAGCTGCTGATCGGCACCCTGGCGCTTGCCAAGCGTTGCAGTATCCCCTACCACATCCAGGATGTCATCCTGTACCTGAAAGGCCAGGCCGATGCTCTGCGCGTATCTGTCCAGCACCGGCAGCGCGGCGCGGCCTTTCTCGCCGGCGCTGAGCGCGCCCAGGCGTACCGCCGCGCGGATCAGCGCGCCGGTTTTATGGCGGTGAATGCGCTCAAGGTCGGTCAGACTCACCTGCTGCCCTTCGGCCTGCAGATCCAACGCCTGCCCGCCGCACATGCCCGCCACGCCGCTGGCCTGGGCCAGCTCGGTAATCATGGCGAGGCGATCTTTGTCCGACACTTCCGTCATTGGCGCTTCGCTGAGTATCGTAAATGCCAGCGTTTGCAGAGCATCTCCGGCGAGAATGGCGTTAGCTTCACCGTACTTGATATGGCAGGTCGGCTGGCCGCGGCGCAGATCGTCATCGTCCATCGCCGGGAGATCGTCGTGGATCAGCGAATAGGCGTGAATGCACTCAACGGCGGCAGCGGGCGCATCCAGCGTGCCCGGGCTGACGTTGAACATCTGCCCGGTAGCGTACACCAGAAACGGCCGCAGGCGTTTGCCGCCCAATAGTGCGCCGTAGTGCATGGCTTCAACCAGCGGAGTGTTCTGAAAGGGCTGCGGATCGATAAAGTGGCGCAGCGCCGCGTTGGCCCGCTCGACGCAGGCCTGGAGCTGTTCGGCAAACTCCATTTATTCAGCGTCCGGTGCGAAAGGCGTCAGCGGCGCGTCTTCGCTGTCGGCCAACAGGATCTGCACCCGCTGTTCTGCCTGCTGCAGTTTTTGCTGCCCCTGGCGGGCGAGCTGGACGCCGCGCTCAAATTCCCCCAGCGCCTCTTCCAGCGGAAGATCGCCATTTTCCAGGCGGGATACTATTTGCTCAAGCTCGGTCAGGGCATTTTCGAAGCTGGCTGGCGCTTCATTTTTCTTTGGCATAGTGAATATCTGGCTCATGTTGTGTCGCGACCCGCCTATGGTAGCGAAGTCAGGCGGGGAAGCAAATAACGCACAATGGTAACGCGCAGGCGGGCTGTGATGATGGTATACTCCCGCGCCTGGATGCAGCTGGACTTGTCATGGCTGCAATATTTTTCTCTACAGACCGCTCAGGTCTGCCAACGAACCATTGCCGCCATGAAGTTTATCATTAAATTGTTCCCGGAAATCACCATCAAAAGCCAATCTGTGCGGTTGCGCTTTATAAAAATGCTTACCGGGAATATCCGCAACGTCCTCAAGCAGTATAGTGAAACCCTGGCCATTGTCCGCCACTGGGACAACATTGAAGTTCGCGCGAAGGACGAAAGCCAGGGCCCGGAGATCCGCGATATGCTGACCCGCATTCCCGGCATCCACCACATTCTGGAAGTGGAAGACGTTCCTTTTACCTCACTGCACAATATTTTCGAGCAGACGCTGCCGCTGTGGCGTGAAGCCCTTGAAGGCAAAACGTTCTGCGTGCGCGTGAAGCGCCGCGGCAAGCACGAATTTACTTCCATTGAAGTGGAACGCTACGTCGGCGGCGGCCTGAATCAGCATATTGAAACTGCCCGCGTGAAGCTGAACCATCCGGATATCACGGTCAACCTGGAGATTGAAGACGACAGGCTACTGCTGGTCAAAGGGCGCTATGAAGGTATCGGCGGCTTCCCTATCGGTACGCAGGAAGATGTGATGTCGCTTATTTCCGGCGGCTTCGACTCCGGCGTTTCCAGCTATATGCTGATGCGCCGCGGCTGCCGCGTGCACTACTGCTTCTTTAATCTCGGCGGCGCGGCGCACGAAATTGGCGTTCGCCAGGTCGCACACTACCTGTGGAAACGCTTTGGCAGCTCGCACCGCGTGCGCTTCGTAGCGATCAATTTTGAACCGGTGGTCGGCGAAATTCTTGAGAAAGTTGAAGATGGCCAGATGGGCGTCGTCCTCAAGCGCATGATGGTTCGCGCTGCATCGCAGGTCGCCGAGCGTTACGGCGTGCAGGCGCTGGTGACCGGCGAGGCGCTGGGACAGGTTTCCAGCCAGACGCTGACCAACCTGCGCCTGATTGATAACGTTTCTGACACCCTGATCCTGCGCCCGCTTATCTCTTACGATAAAGAGCACATTATCGATCTGGCCCGTAAAATCGGCACCGAAGACTTCGCCCGTACCATGCCGGAATACTGCGGCGTGATTTCTAAAAGCCCGACCATCAAAGCGGTGAAGGCGAAGATCGAAGCAGAAGAAGCGAATTTCGATTTTGCGCTGCTGGATAAAGTGGTGGCCGAAGCCACAAACGTTGATATTCGCGATATCGCCCAGCAGACCGAGCATGACGTGGTGGAAGTGGAAACCGTCAGCGGCTTTAGCGCCAACGATGCCATTCTCGACATTCGCTCTATCGACGAACAGGAAGCGAAGCCGCTGAATGTTGACGGCGTTGAAGTGGTGTCTGTGCCGTTTTACAAACTGAGCACCCAGTTTGGCAACCTCGACCAGAGTAAAACCTGGCTGCTGTGGTGCGAGCGCGGCGTCATGAGCCGCCTGCAGGCGCTGTATCTGCGCGAGCAGGGCTTTAACAACGTTAAGGTTTATCGTCCTTAATGCTTTCGCGCCGCCTTCCGGCGGCGCGGACTAATCCCGCATTTCTGCCACGAAAGACTAAGCATTCCCCGCAACAGGCATTAAAATCGTTGCTAATTGTTATTGCGCAACAGGCGAAGGTAACTAATGGTATCCCGGCAGCAAAAAGAAGAGTTTGAACAGTGGTGGGCAACGGAAGGCGACTGGGTTGAAGAACCGAACCAGCGCCGCAACGGAATGAGCGGCGTTCAGCGTATCGAGCGCGACGGCAAGGTGCTGTATGTCAAACGCATGACGCACCACCTGTTTCACTCCCTTCGCTACCCCTTTGGCCGCCCGACTATCGTGCGCGAGATTCAGGTAATTAACGAGCTGGAAAAAGCCGGCGTGATCGTGCCGAAAATCGTGTACGGCAGGGCGATGAAATTCAACGGCGAATGGCGCGCGCTGCTGGTGACCGAAGATATGGACGGCTTTATCTGCATCGCCGACTGGTATCAGCAGCATCAGCAAAATCCGTTCCCCGACGCCCAGCGCGAGGGCATGCTGCGCGCGGTAGCGAAAGCATTCAAAGGGATGCACAGCATTAACCGCCAGCACGGCTGCTGCTACGTGCGCCATATCTACGTTCGCACCGACGGGCAGGAACTGGCGGGCTTCCTCGATCTGGAGAAGAGCCGCCGTCGCTGGCTACGTAAAAAAGCCATCAGCCACGATTTCCGCCAGCTTGAAAAATACCTCGATCCTATTCCGCGCGCGGACTGGGAGAAGGTGAAGAGCTACTATCGGGCACTTTAATAATAACGGGCAGCGCCGCGGTGCTGCCCGTCATCATCTGGAGCAAGCAGAGTCAATTAAGTTCAAGCTGGGCCAGCATCTGCTGTAGCGCTTTTCCCGTCCGATCTATTTCCGCATCATCCTCGAAAAAACCCATCGCCACGCCAATTGCCACCAGCTGCCCGTTATGCAGGACCGGACAGGCTACCGACTGCGCGCCGGGGATCCCCTTCGACGGCTTATAGCGTACCGCGTATCCAGGGCGGCGAACGCGGTCGCTGTCCGGGCTGATCTGCGCGGCACCTTCGACGTAACACTGATAAATCTGCCCCGCGGCGCTGGCATTGACGGGAACGGGCGTATTGTCCAGGCAGTCGATATCGACGTTGCGAAAGCTGCGGTGGTAGTGGCGCAGTATCAGGCCATCGCCCTCGATCAGCACCAGTCCCGTAGAGCAATTCATGGCGTCGCGAAACCGGCGCAGCGCGCTGTTTATCTGACTGATGAGGGTGCTTTCAGTGCGTCCGGCAAGTTCCGATAGTGTATTGCCGGGGCAGTAATGGCCTTTTTCATCCTGGCGCAGCATTCCCGTGCGGCACAGTGACACCAGATATTTATGCAGCCGGCTTTTGGAGAGATTACAGCCGGCGGCGATGTCCGTGGCCCGGCAGGGCTGAGTCTGCGCGACAACAAAATGGAGGATAGTGACGGCGATATCAACGGCGTTAACGCCTTGCTGAGAATGAACCATGATTTTCCTTAACAAAATATCGCGCCAGTATATCACCGCGGGCTTGCGCAGACTTGATTACTCCTTTTGAGGTAAGCATTGATCCTTATCAGGTTCACTTATTGTGAATGATGGTTAATTTATCGTGTACCTCATGGAGATAAATTATGGAAGAACTGACCTCGTTCCGCTTAAAAAGAAGAACCCTACTTAAAGGGTTCGGCATCATCGGCCTGACCTCCCTCGTATCCGGATTTTCAGCGCTGCGTACCGCCAACGGTGAAGCGCTGCCGCGCGTGCGTTTAAAGCTGTCTGACTATAAAACCTTTCGCTCAACCTGTGCGATGGAGTGTCTGCACTGCAACTTGACCGCCTACGTCTGGCAGGACACCTTGATGAAAATTGAAGCCAGCAAGGATTTCAACGTTAAGTGCTGCCTGCGCGGCATTAGCCGAACCCGCTGGGTGTATCACAAAGAGCGCCTTACTACGCCGCTGCTGCGGGTAGGGGAGAAAGGGAAGGGCGAGTTCAAGCCTATCAGCTGGAATGCCGCGCTGGATCTGATCGAGGCCAATATTCGCCAAACCCTCGATACCGTGGGCAACCAGGGGCTGTTCCTCACCACCCACGCCGGAAATATGGATTCCATCAAGAACGATATGGGCAAGGCGTTTTTTGATTATCTGGGAGGCGCAACTAAGCCGGTGGGCTCCCTGTGCTGCTCAGCGGTTACGGCCGCCATGATGCCGATGCTGGGCATGCGCTATGCGGATACCCGGGATACTATCGCCGACAGCCGCTACATCCTGTGCTGGGGAAACAATCCGGCAGTCACGATGCAGGCCTATTTTAAGAATTACATTCAGGCCCAGAAGAACGGTGCGCGGATTGTGGTTATCGATCCGCGGTTTAGCGAAACGGCGGCAAAAGCGGACGAGTGGATACCCATTGTGCCGGGTACCGATATCGCCCTTGCGCTTGGAATGATCAAAATTCTTATTGAAGAAAATCGCTTTGACGGCGATTTCCTGCGCGCGCATACCGGCGCCGGGTGGTTGGTGGGCGCGGATGAACATCTTCTGCGGGAAGATGAAGGCGATGCAGACAGCTATCTGGTATTCGATACCCGCACGCAAAGCCTGCGCCGCCACGATGCCCCCGGCGTGGTGCCGGCCCTGCTGGCATCGGAGCTGCCCGAAGAAAGTCCCTTTACTACCGTGCTGGAGCAGGTTTACCAGCAGGCGAAGCCGTGGAGCGCAGAACGGGTCAGCGAAGAGACGCATATCCCACCGCAGACCGTACTGCGCCTGGCCCGGGATTACGGCACTACCGCACCGGCAATGATTATCCAGAATATGTCCGGCGCCCAGCGCACGGAGTTCGGAACCTACGTTGCCGCCAGCCAGTTCTATCTGGCGCTGATTACCGGCAATATCGGCAAGCGCGGGGCGGGGGTTTGCGATGCGGGCGGCGCGCGGCAAATGGCCAAATTCTCACCGATTATCCCTCCTGCTCCCAACGTGCAGAATATTACACCCATCCCCATTTCCAAAATTGGCGAGTGGGTCGCCGAGAGCAAGCCTCACCCGATCAAGTTCTGGTGGAACATGACCATGGGCGCGATGACCCAGATCCCCAATACCAACAAAGTGCGCGAGGCGTTTAAGAAGGTGCCCTTTGTTGTGGTCGCCGATAACCTGATGACGTCCTCGGCCCTGTACGCCGATCTGGTCCTGCCGGTCACCACTATATTTGAAGATGTCAGCCTGATGGCGGGCGTGCGCAGCCACTACGTTCAATTAATGGAAAAAGCCGTGGAGCCGCCCGGCGAAGCGAAGCCGGATTACTGGATTTTTGCGCGCCTGGCCGAGCGCTTCGGCTTTGGCGAAGTCTTTAACCAGCCTATCGAACACTATATTGACGCCTGCCTTAAAGGATCGGGAATTACCCGGGAAATGCTGGCTAAAGGACCGGTGCGGCCAGCAGAGGGAGACTGGATCCCGTTCAGGGACGGCAATTTCAAAACGGCTACCGGCAAGGCTCATCTTTTTGTGGAAGCGTGGCAGAATAAAGGTTTTATGCCCGTCGTGACGTGGAAGCAGGTCAAAGAGTCGGTAAAAGGCTCCCCCGAGCTTGCGGCGCGCTATCCGCTGATGGCAGTCCAGCGCAAGCTGGCGCGCAGCGTACATTCCAGCCACGGTATGAATGAATGGATACTTGAAGTCCAGCGCAATAAGCCGAACGTGATGCTGCATCCTGAGGATGCGCGCAGGCGCGGCATAACGCACGGTGAGTGGGTGATTGTTTTTAACCACCGCGGCGAGCACCGCGCGCTGGCCGACGTTACCACGCATATTAAGCAGGGCGTTGTCAGCCTGGACAACGGCTGGTGGGAGCAGCAGGGCGGCAGCAGCAGTCACGTCACTAACGACCACAGCGAAGCGCTGGGCGCGGGACACTGCTGTAACAGCACCCTGGTAGACGTCAGAAGGGAGGCGCAAGCATGACGAAACAATACGGATTTCTTATTAACATCGAAAATTGCTACGGCTGCAAAACCTGCAGCATGGCCTGTAAATCTGAAAACAGGACTGCGCCCGGGGTGCTGTGGCGGCGGGTTCGCGAATTTAATTCCGACATGCCGAATACCCAGGGATTTATTTCGATGTCCTGCAACCACTGCGACGATCCGCAGTGCATGAAAGTGTGCCCGGCGGATACCTACCACAAGCGGGCCGACGGGATTGTGGTTCAGGATCACGAACGCTGCATTGGCTGCCGGATGTGCATTATGGCCTGTCCTTACAACGCACCGGTATTCGATCCGCAGGAGGGTAAAACCAGCAAATGCAATATGTGCGCGGAGAGGCTTGATGAAGGATTGCAGCCGCGCTGCGTCGAATCATGCCCGGGGGGCGTGCTGCGCTTTGGTGATATCAATGACTTGCGCGCTGAGCATCAGACCGACTGGACGCTGGTTGAAAAGCGGTATCACATGCCGGACCACCGCATCAGTGGGCCAAATGTGGTTATTATCCCGGCAAAGGAGTAGCAAAATGAATATGGAAATTTATGAAATGCCGCTGGTTTTTTTTACTGTGATCGCCCAGTGGGGGATTGGCGGCATTCTGGCATTTACGCTCTGCCAGCACCGTTTTGATAATCGCTGGCAGCGGCGCATTGCGCTGGGGCTGTGGATCATTACTGCCGCAGGTTCAGCGGCCTCACTGGCGCATCTTGGCTCTCCCGGCGGCGCCTACCGTGCGGTGTACGGCCTGGGCCATTCGTGGCTGAGCCGCGAGGTGCTGGCCTTCGGCGCGCTGAATGCGCTGTCAACGCTGTGGCTGCTCAGCGTCTGGCGAAAGCCCGCGCTGATGCACCTGGCGGGCTTCTGCTGCAGCGCAGCGGGCGCGGTTGCGATCCTGGTCAGCGTGCAGGTCTATGCCCAGATGAACCTGCACCCGCTCTGGCAGTTTGGCGTAACGGCGCCGGCGTTTTTAGGCTGCGCGCTTTTGACCGGTTTTGCTTCAGTTTGCGTTCTGCTTAACACCGTCGGGCAAAAGCAGCCTGCTTTACTGGTAGCCGGCTGGCTGCTGGGGCTCATTCTGATTTTCCTGTCACTTTTCTGGCGTTACCAGCTGCCGGGGGCGGACAGTGAAAGCGCTTTACTGTGGTGGCAGGTGGCGGCGAGCCTGATTGCGGGCTTGGCTGGCCTGGCATGGCTGCGGGCCAAACCCCGGCCAGTGCTGGCCGGGGGCCTGCTTATCGCGCTGATCCTCGTCGGAGAGCTGGCGGGCAGAATGCTGTTCTACGGTAACGTCATGGGCGGCGCGCCCTGGTTTTAACTAGCCGTAGTAGTTATAAATCCCGGCGGCCAGCACCAGCTGAGAGGCAACCTCGTGGGCTTTTTCACGACCGACCAGCAGGTCGATAATTTTCAGCCCGAAGTCGATGCTGGTGCCCGGCCCCTGGCTGGTGAGCAGGTTAACCCGCGGGTCCCACACCACGCGCTTGTCCATCCACTGCTCTGGCGGGATAGTCTCTTTCAGACCGGGAAAGCCGGTCATGTTGCCGATAGGGAAGATATCGTGCGGCACCAGCACTGTGCCGGCGGCGGCGCAGATGGCGGCAACGATCCGGCCCGAGCGGTGGAACTGTTTGACGGTTTCCACCAGCAGCGGGCTGTCGCGAAAGCAGCGCGCGCCGTCCAGCCCGCCGGGAAGGACGATGATGTCGAAGTCACCGTCGGCAACCTGCACCAGTGGCGCATCTGCCAGCAGCTTAACGCCGCGTGAACAGGTGATAACCCGCTCGCCGTCGCTCGCCACGCTGGCGGTAGTGACGCTAATACCGCCGCGTACCAGCAGATCGATAGTGGTAACCGTTTCGGTCTCTTCACTGCCAGGGGCGAGACACACCAGCGCTGATGCGCTCATACTCATTCTCCTTATTTTTAATCAGCTCATACAGGCGAGCATTTTCAGGCACGCTGATACCGTGCGCCCGGGCGCGTTTTATCAGGTAGCCGTTAATATAGTCGGCTTCGGTATGGCGCATGGCGCGCACATCCTGCAGCATCGAGGATATGTTGGCCGCGGTGGATTCGATAATTTCGCTTACGTAGCTCAGCAGATCTTCCGGCGATGAGTGATAGCCTTCGCGCTGCATGACCGCTGCAACTTCCTGGCAGATAAGCTCAATCTGCTCTGGGTAGTAGCGGATATCGCCGTTTGGGCAGTTATAGAGGGCGGTAAGCGGGTTAATTACGCAGTTTGCCGCCAGCTTCCGCCAGCTGGCGGCGCCCATATTATTGTGCCAGGCCACATCGGGCAGCGCCGCATGCAGGATATCGGCAAGCCAGCTGTAGTCTTCGCTGACGGGACGGGCAGGGCCAATGTGGGTGGTGCCGTTGGCTACGTGGATAATGAGATTGCCATCGCGTCGGGCGGCTTGAGTAGTCATCCCCATCAGCAGCGGCTGCCTGAGCGCCTTAAGCTCGTCCAGCGTGCCCATGCCGTTATGCAGCAGCACGATTGGGCTGCCGACAGGCATTTGAGCCGCCAGCTGTTTTACGGCAGTGGAAACCTGCCAGGCTTTCAAAGTAACCAGCAGCAGATCGCTTTGGGCTAAAAATTCGGGATCGTTAGTGGTCAGCAGCTCGTTGAAGACGCTGCCGTCGATGTCCTGTAGGTTGACGCTGCACCAGGGCTGGGGGACGCGAAGCCAGCCCTGCACCTCGTGTCCCTGTCGGTAGAGCGCTGTCAGCCATAATTGTCCAAGAGCGCCACATCCAAGCACGGTAATTTTCATTGGTTGTCTCCACCTGCTACGGGTTGGGCGTTTTAACTCATTATAGCCCCGACAGGCCAGTGTCCGTTAAGGGATAACGGGTTGTGTTCTTTGCCGTGGGCGGTATTATGCATCGCAACAAAAGAAGAGGGAGAATAAATCATGCCATCTTTCGATATCGTCTCAGAAGTCGATCTCCAGGAAGCAAAAAACGCCGTCGATAACGCGGCCCGCGAAGTGGAGTCCCGCTTTGATTTTCGCGGCGTAGAGGCGCTCATTGAGCTCAATGAGAAAAACGAAACGATTAAAGTGCTGAGCGAGTCAGACTTTCAGGTCAACCAGCTGCTGGATATACTGCGCGCCAAGCTGCTCAAGCGCGGCATCGAAGGTAGCTCAATCGAGGTGCCGGAAGAGTTCGTACACAGCGGCAAAACCTGGTTTGTGGAAGCCAAACTCAAAACCGGGATTGAAAGCAGCGTACAGAAGAAAATCGTGAAGCTGATTAAAGACAGCAAGGCCAAAGTTCAGGCCCAGATTCAGGGCGAAGAAATTCGCGTTACCGGTAAATCCCGCGACGATTTGCAGGCGGTAATGGCGCTGGTGCGCGGCGGCAATCTGGGTCAGCCTTTCCAGTTTAAAAACTTCCGCGACTAGGTCTTTACGCTTTCAGGATGAGTGACGCGGGGCGGTGGCAACATCGCCCCGCGCTGTTACTGCGCCGCGAATCATTACTCCGGCGTGGGTGTGAAAAAGGATTTTCAACAATGCTCACATTTGTCTTCATCTGTGCGCCGCTGCTGTTCGTACCCGGTCCGACCAACACGCTTTTATTCAGTGCCGGCATGCTGCAGGGCTATCGCGGCGCGGTCGGGCTGGTACTGGCCGGCCTGGGCGGCTATGGGCTGGCGATTCTGGCATGGTCGCTTCTGTACGATCTCCTTGCGGGCTCTTTTACGGCGTCGGCGCTGATAAAAATCGGCTGTGCGGTGTATCTGTTTCGCCTTGCTGCGGGCATGTGGAAGACCGCATGGCGTTCGCAGGAGAATGCGAAATTCATCGGTCCCGGCATGCTTTTCTCCTCAACCCTGCTTAATCCGAAAGGGTTTATCCTCGCTTCCGCTATTTTTCCGCACGGCTGGTACCGTGAATGGGGCAGTGCTATCGGGCATCTGCTGCCGTTTAGCGCAGGGCTGCTGGCGGCATCTGCGATGTGGATAGCCGTCGGAGTTTTTGTGAATCGGCGGGCGAAGGGGTTATCGCAGAGCGCGCTGGCGGGACGCTTCCCGGCTATGGTGCTGGGGCTTTTCGCGCTCTATATGCTTTATAGCGGCGTGAAGGATTTTCCCGCCGCGTTCGCCTGAGATTATGCCGGGCGGATTATCTGTTCGACATCAAACCGGTTGGTGACTTTGCTGTCAATTTTGACGTAGGCGGACCGCTCGCCGGCGATCACCAGCGCATCCTTGACCCCCTCTTTTGCCAGCAGGCGCTGCCTGAGGGTTTCATCGGCGTCAACGTCATCCGGGATAGTGATACGCAGGCTGCTAACGTAGGGCGGTTCCTGCATCGTCATCGCTACCAGCAGCCAGACGGTGGCCAGCAGGGCGCCCATCAGAAATACCGTCTGCGAATCAAAGAAGCCGTCAAGCCAGCCGCCGAGGGAGCCGCCGATCGCCACCCCCAGAAACTGGCTGGTGGAGTAAATGCCCATGGCGGTGCCTTTGTAGCCTGCCGGCGCCTCTTTACTGATAAGCGAGGGCAGTAGCGCCTCCATCAGGTTAAAGGCGAGGAAGAATAGCTGGACGCCGATAATCAGCTCGCGCAGGTGAGGGCCGGATCCCCACAGGACAATTTCGGCAATCAGCAGAATGGCGATACAGCCCAGGAAAACCCGCTTCATCCTCCGCTTAACTTCCGCGTAGATAATCAGCGGCAGGACCGCGACAAATGAGATAACCATGGTGACCAGATACACTTTCCAGTGATCGGCGGCCTTCATGCCGGCGGCCTCAAGCTGGCCCGGCAGGGCAACAAAAGTCGACATCAGCATGATGTGCAGGCACATGATGCCGAAGTTGAGCTTTAACAGCGCGGGCGCCATCAGCACTTTGCTAAAGCAGCCCTTTACCATGCCGGATTCACGGTTGAGCACGTGATTTTTGCTGTCCGGTACTACCCAAAGGGTAAGCAGAATGCCGAGCGTGGCAAGTCCGGCAATCATCCAGAACAGCGCGTGCAGCCCGAGCCGGTGGGTCACAATCGGGCCGAGCACCATGGCGATGGCGAAGGTAATGCCGAAGCTGATGCCGATAAAGGCCATCGCTTTGGTGCGATTTTGCTCGCGGGTAAGGTCGGAAAGTAGCGCCATGACTGCCGCGGCGATAGCGCCGGAGCCCTGCAGGGCGCGCCCGAGAATAATGCCCCAGATAGAGTCAGAGAGTGCGGCAATAACGCTGCCGATGACGAATACCAGCAATCCACCGACAATTAGGGGTTTGCGGCCAATCCGGTCTGAAAGTAAACCAAAAGGGATCTGGAAAATGGCCTGCGCCAGACCATAAATACCGATTGCCAGGCCGATAAGCGCTTCGCTGGCGCCCTGCAGCGCCATTCCGTATGTGGTCAGAACGGGCAGAACCATAAACATGCCCAGCATACGCAGGGAGAAAACCGTCCCCAGACCCCAGGTGGCGCGGAGCTCGCCCGGCGTCATTTTAAAATCGTTCATTTCCACCTCAGATTAAAAGCCGCGTACAGTGTAAAGGCGGGGAAGGGCGGGGTAAATACGAGGTTATTTAGCAAATATTACAACCTGATAGGACGAGACGTACGAATAAAAAAGGGTGCCGAAGCACCCTTTTCACCGCCTGGAATGTTACCAGATGGCAGCCATCAGATTATGTGAATCCGGCACCATAAAATCGACAGACATCATCACCGAGAGCGAGGTTATCGCGACGATGGAAAAGACGAACAGCTTGCGCGCCCAGACTTTGTCATCTTCAACTTTATAACCGCGCAGCGCCATGCCGAGCCACCAGACGCTCACTGCCGCGGCAACCGCTAGATATTTGTATCCGGCATAGCCGCCCAGAGAGAGCATCAGCGTCGCAACGGCGAAGGCGATGATGTAGAGCGTGATGTGGTTTTTGGCGACGGAAATGCCCTTAACGACCGGCAGAACCGGAATGTTTGCCGCCTGATAATCCTTAAAGCGGAAAATCGCGATGGCGTAGGAGTGGGGCATCTGCCACAGGCTGAAAATCGCCAGCAGAATAGCCGCACCGCTGTCAAACTCGTTAGTGACCGCGCAGTAGCCAATCACCGGCGGCGCTGCGCCGGAGAGTGAGCCAATGAGCGTCCCGTAGACTGAATGGCGCTTCATGTAGAGGCTGTAAACCCCGACATAAACCACGAAGCCCATCACGCTGAGCCAGCAGGCCAGCGGATTTGCGCCAAACCACAGCAGCATGAAGCCAGCAATACCCAGCAAGGTGGCGTACACCAGCGAAACGGATGGGGATATCAGGCCTTTTACCAGCACCCGATTCTTGGTCCGCTCCATCTTTTTATCGATGTCCCTGTCGATGAAGTTGTTAAACACGCAGCCAGACGCGACAACCAGCGACACGCCAATCAGAGTGTAAACAAACAGCGGAAAGTCGATGCTGCCTTTTGAGGCCAGCAGGAAACCGCCCAGCACCGAGATCAGGTTACCGAAGATGATGCCTGGTTTTGTTACTTGCAGGTATTGCTTAAACATACACGCCGCTCTTATCGAATCATCATGTTGTAGTTGAGGTTCCACATAATCCAGATGGAGCCTATGACCACGATCGCGATGATCAAGACTGTAAAGACGAATGCGGTCAGGTTCCATCCCTCATCCGACTTACTGTTCATGTGCAGGAAGCACACCAGATGGACCACAATCTGCACCACCGCGGCGACCAGCACGGTGCCAATAAGCGCCGCGTGAGAAGCCGAACCGCTCATCACCATCCCGAACGGAATTGCCGTCAGGATGATCGACAGGATGAAGCCTGTCATGTAGGTTTTTACGCTGCCGTGGGAAGCGCCATGATCGGTAGAATGACTCATTACATCGCCCCCATCAGATAGACTACAGAGAACACGCAGATCCAAACCACATCCAGGAAGTGCCAGAACAGGCTCAGGCAAAGGATTCGGGTGCGGTTGGTGCTGGTCAGGCCGCGACGCTTAATCTGGAACATCAGGACTGCCATCCAGATAAGGCCGGAGGTCACGTGCAGGCCGTGAGTACCTACCAGCGCGAAGAACGCAGACAGGAAGCCGCTGCGATCCGGGCCCATACCTTCAGCAATCAGGTGATGGAACTCATACAGTTCCATCCCGATGAACCCTGCGCCAAACAGCCAGGTCAGGGCAAGCCAGGAAATAACCTGGCTCTTGTTGTTGTTGTACATGGCGATGGCGGCCATGCCGTAAGTGATGGAGCTGAACAGCAGCAGTGCGGTTTCAACCAGTACGAACGGCAGTTCGAAAATGTCCTTGCCTGCCGGACCGCCGGCGGTGTTGTTAACCAACACCGCGTAGGTCGCGAACAGAATCGAGAACAGCACGCAGTCGCTCATCAGGTAGATCCAGAAACCGAAGACTTTCATCGGCCCTGTATCGTGATGCCCATGTTCATGCGCGTGGGCGTGCGCGTTGGTCAGAGTATCAGTTGCCATTTTTCAGCCCTGCTTTAGAAATATCATCGAAATGCTGTTTTTCCAGCTTTTCAATTTCTGCAACCGGCACGTAGTAATCCACGTCCTCGTCGAAGCTTTTCACAATCCAGGTAATGATGATGCCGAGGAAACCGACAATCGCCATCCACCAGATGTGCCAGATCATGGCAAAACCGAATACCGTGGCGAACGCTGCGATGATGATGCCCGCGCCGCTGTTCTTCGGCATATGAATTTCTTCATAGCCAGCCGGTTTCACGTAAGCTTCGCCTTTCTCTTTCATTTCCCAGAATGCGTCACGTTCGTGAACCTGCGGTACGTGGGCAAAGTTGTAGAACGGCGCCGGAGAAGCGGTTGACCACTCCAGAGTACGGCCGCCCCACGGGTCACCAGTTAAATCGCGGTTCAGGTGACGGTCGCGGATAGAGACGTAGTACTGAATCAGCTGGCAGGCGATACCGCATGCAATCAGCGCCGCACCGAAGGCTGCAATCATCAGCATCGGGTGGAACTGCGGGTCAATGTGCTGGCTCAGGCGACGGGTCATACCCATGAAGCCGAGAACGTACAGCGGCATAAAGGCAACGAAGAAGCCGATGATCCAGAACCAGAACGCGCGCTTGCCCCATTTCTCGTTCAGCGTGAAGCCGAAGGCTTTTGGCCACCAGTAAGTCACGCCAGCGAAGCAACCGAATACCACGCCACCGATGATAACGTTGTGGAAGTGGGCAATCAGGAACAGGCTGTTGTGAAGCACGAAGTCCGCGCCCGGAACGGCCAGCAGCACGCCGGTCATACCACCCACCGAGAAGGTGATGATAAAGCCGATGGTCCACATCATCGCGGAGTGGAACACGATGCGGCCCTGGTACATGGTGAACAGCCAGTTGAAGATCTTAACCCCGGTCGGGATAGCGATGATCATCGTGGCAATACCGAAGAAGGCGTTTACGTTCGCGCCGGCACCCATAGTAAAGAAGTGGTGCAGCCAAACGATAAACGACAGGATGGTAATGCACACCGTTGCCCACACCAGCGAGGTGTAGCCAAACAGGCGCTTGCGCGAGAATGTCGCCGCCACTTCTGAGAACACGCCGAATACCGGCAGGACCAGAATATAAACTTCCGGATGGCCCCAGGCCCAGATCAGGTTGATGTACATCATCATGTTGCCGCCCATTTCGTTGGTGAAGAAATGGGTACCCAGATAGCGGTCAAGGGTCAGCAGCGCGATAGTGACGGTCAGGATCGGGAATGAAGCAATAATCAGGATGTTAGCGCACAGAGAGGCCCAGGTGAAAACCGGCATCTTGAACATGGTCATGCCCGGGGCGCGCATCTTGATAATGGTTACAAAGAAGTTAATACCGGTGAGCGTTGTACCGATACCGGAGAGCTGAAGCGCCCATATCCAGTAATCGACCCCGACGCCGGGACTGTACTCGATCCCCGATAGTGGCGGATAGGCCAGCCAGCCGGTCTGGGCGAATTCACCCACGCCCAGAGACAGGTTAACCAGGATCACACCAACGACGGTGAACCAGAAGCTCAGGTTATTCAGGAACGGGAACGCGACGTCGCGCGCACCAATCTGCAGCGGAATAACCACGTTCATCAGGCCGATAACCAGCGGCATCGCCACGAAGAAGATCATGATAACGCCGTGAGCGGTAAAGATCTGGTCGTAGTGGTGCGGAGGCAGATAGCCAGCTTCACCCGCAGACGCGAGCGCCTGCTGGCTACGCATCATGATGGCATCAGAGAAGCCGCGAATCAGCATTACGATACCGACGATGCAGTACATAACGCCTAGTTTTTTGTGGTCAACCGAAGTGAGCCACTCTTTCCACAGGTATCCCCACTTACCGAGGTAAGTGATCAGCGCCAGTAGCGCCAGACCCCCAACGATAATGGCACCCACCGTAACCATGACGATTGGTTCATGGTAGGGGACTGCATCCAGTGTTAATTTTCCGAACATCGTTTCTTCCTCGGCCCCTTAATGAGCGGTTTCCGCGTGGCTCATGTCCATGCCTTCCATCCCTTCGTGCGCGCTATGCTCGCCGGCGGGCTGGCTCATGTTCATGTGACCGTGACCCATAAATTTGTTGATAACGTCTGTAAACAAATCGGGTTTCACGCTGGAGAAGTATTCAACCTTGTTGTATTCGCTCGGTGCAGCCACTTTCTCATAGGCGGCCATGTCGTTCATGGTGCTCTGAGACTGCTTCACTTTTGCGACCCACTGATCGAACGCTGCACGGTCAGGCGTGGCAATGGCTTTAAACTTCATGCCAGAGAAGCCCGGGCCGCTGTAGCTTGCGGAGATACCGTCGTAAGTACCCGCTTCGTTAGCGATCAGGTGCAGGTTGGTTTGCATACCCGCCATGGCGTAAATCTGGCTACCCAGACGTGGGATAAACAACGAGTTCATCACGGAGTTTGAGGTCACTTTGAAGTGCACCGGAACGTTTGCCGGGAAGGCAATTTCGTTAACGGTAGCAATGCCCTGCTCCGGATAGATGAAGAACCACTTCCAGTCCATAGAAACGACTTCTATGGTCACTGGCTTCTCGTCATGGGCCAGCGGTTTGCTGGGTTCGAGAGCGTGGGTAGTTTTCCAGGTGAGTACGGCAAGGAACAAAATGATCAGAATCGGCACTGTCCAGACCACAGCTTCCACTTTATTGGAGTGTGACCAGTTAGGGCTGTACTTAGCATCTTTATTGCTCGCACGATACTTCCAGGCGAAACCAACGGCCATCAAGATGGCTGGAATTACGACGATCATCATCAGGCCAAAAGCCGTCAGTATTAAGGAACGTTGCTCCAGTCCAATCTGTCCTTTTGGGTCGAGGAGTGCCGAATCGCAGCCGCTGAGTAATACAGAACCTGCGATTAGTGACATCCATCCCAAACTTTTATTGTATTTCCTGAGTCTCATTTAACGACCTCAATTCCACGGGATCGGGTGGCGTTTAAAGTGTGCGGGCATTTTACGGTAAGGTTACATTACTGTAAACATGATTGGAGTAGTGTCTTTGCAGTGTTGCTGAGTTCGGCTGATGGTGAAACAGGTGTTGCTGAGTGTGTCCGGTGTCAGCAGAAGGCGGCGGCGTCGTCGGTGTTATAACAAAATAGATATTTAAAGGTGAATATCCCGTGGGAGAGGCATAACTTAAAACGAAATGGCACAACTAATTAACATTTAATTATCATTGAAGTGACATTTGGAAAATATAAAATATTTAAGCATAGCTGAATCGGTTAACGATAATGATTTAAATTAACGGAGTTGCCAATAAGTTCCGATAATTTGTAAGGCACAAAAAAACAATCGGGAAAAATGGATAAATAGAATTAACAATAATTTCCTCTGGTAATTAGCACGCGGAGTGATTGTTTAATTTAGTCTCTGGCCGTTTTACGCAGCGCCATTGCATCCAGGAGAGCCCCGAGCACTACGCCGGCAATCGCAATCAGCGCACCGCATTCCAGCAGGGCATTGAGGAATGAGAAGTGAGTGACATCCAGCGCGTTGCAAATCAGCAGCACCAGCCAGATGGCAAGAATCGAAAAACCTGCCCCCAGCACCTTTATCGCCAGTGAATAGGCTCCCGAATAGTGGATCCTGGGCATAAAGGTTTCCGTTTGCCAGCTGTACTCCAGGGTTTGCTTGCACATCATCAGCAAAAGCAGGCCGGGTACAGCGGCAAATACCGAGAACAGATAGAAGGTTGGCCAGCCGTGCGCTTCAACAAACCATCCGGCGACCGGGCCGACATAAACGCGTCCAACGGCCGAGAGTGCCGAGAGCAGCGCAAACTGGGTGGCCGAAAAGGATTTATTGCACAGGGTCATCAGTAGCGCTACGAAAGCCGATGTCCCCATGCCGCCGCAGAGATTTTCAAAGAAAACGGCAGCGCCCATCGTCAAAATATTTTTATCGCTGACCGATAAAAGCCAGTAGCCCGCGTTAGATGCGCCCTGCAAAATGCCGAAGATCAGCAGCGCCCTAAACAGCGACAGCCGCTGCATCAGCATGCCGCCGTACAGTGCGCCAATGATTGTTGCAAACAGGCCCAACGTTTTATTCACGACGCCGACATCGCCGGCATCAAAGCCCACGCCGCGGATCAGAAAGGTGGTGGTGAGGCTCATGGCAAACGCATCACCTAGCTTGTAGAGCACAATCAGCAGTAAGATTAGCCAGGCATTGTTGCGGCCAAAAAAGTCGCGCAGCGGGGCTGCAACGGCCTGTTCAAGAGTTTTGGGGGCCGGGATAGCCTCGCTGGGCTCGGGCGCAAGCAGCGTAGCGATAATACAAGGCACCATCAAAGACGCCATAAGCCAGTACATTGCCTGCCATCCCAGCCATCTGTCTGCCATCCACAGCGCCAGACCGCCGGAAACCAGCATCGCCAGCCGATAGCCCAGCACGCTGACCGCGGCACCGGTACCGCGCTCTTCAGGGGGAAGAACATCGGTTTTCCACGCGTCAAAAACGATATCCTGAGAGGCGGAACAAAAGGCGATAATCACCGCCAGCGCTGCCATCCAGCGCAGCTGGCTCAAGGGCTCGAGAAAGCCCATCCCGGCAATAGCAATCAGCAGCAGCACCTGGGTCGCCAGCAGCCAACCGCGGCGGCGGCCGAGAAACGGCGGCGTGTAGCGGTCCATCATCGGCGACCACAGGAATTTAAAGACGTAAGCCTGCCCAACCAGAGAAAAGAAGCCGATGGTTTTAAGATCGATATTTTCAACGGTCATCCACGCCTGCAGCGTGCCAGAGGTAAGCGCCAGCGGCAGCCCGGAGGCAAATCCCAGAATCAGCAGGATGATGGATTTTTGTTGGCGAAACAGGCGCAGGTAGTGGCTGGACATGATTATTCAGTGGCGGCCCCGGCACACGTCCGGGGCCGATTTCTCTTATCGGGCGTTTTGTTTGATGAAGTCGTGGATGCTGGTGTCCTGCGCCATGTCGGCGATGGTGTCCGTCAGCACGCTGTTTACCGCATCGGCGATATTCTTATTGGAGGCCTGCAGTGCGCCCTCGACAGAATAGCTTGCGCGGTAGTTTTTCGTCATCTTAGTGCCGTTTTGCGCGGTAGCGAAAATCGCAATATCGGCTTTCGTCGCTATGGTGTAGCGCAGGTTGCCCTGAGTGACATCGGCATAGAGTTTGTTAACAATGATCTGCAGATCGACGGCGCCGTTCGGCCCAATCATGTAGCCGCGGGAGGTCATCTGTTTTTCCAGCACTTCCTGCAGCAGGAAACGCAGATCGCGAGAGGCGGTGAGCGTTACCAGCTGGTTGTCGCGGGTAACTTTTGCCAGCGCCTGGTCCTGACGCTGATCGGCACCGTTGATGCTGACGGTCACGCCCATCAGGCTAGGATCCTGAGAGGGAAGGGTGATTTTCGGTGAGACTTCAATCGTCGTCTGCGGTTTGGCGCAGCTCGCCAGCAAAAACATCGCCACCAGCGGGAAGAGAATTTTCTTTAACATGGTGTGGTTCTCAATAGGACTGTTAAAAACATGCGAAAAATTGCCGCCATCATAACATCGCCAACGGCGAGGGGAAGTAGGTGGCGCAGGTAAATTCATCATCTTAGGTATTTCGACCCGGTAATGGTTACGCGTGTCCCGATAGTCCTCCGGCCAAAGAATGACAAGAAGTTCTGGCATTGAGTGGGTAATTCCTCCGAAAGCTAATTTTTTGTTGTTTTTATGTAATGGAAACGGTAAAAGCGGCTAATATCTAAAGGGAAGACGGCATCGTAGCGTTGTCGGAGGAGTAAATTCATGATGATACGTGAACAGATAGAAGAAAAATTAAGGGCCGAGTTTGACCCCTTATTCCTCGAAGTAACCGATGAAAGCTATCGCCATAACGTCCCGGCGGGCTCAGAAAGCCATTTCAAGGTTGTGCTGGTGAGCGATCGTTTTAGCGGGGAACGTTTTCTCAATCGCCATCGTATGATTTACAGCACGTTAGCCGCTGAGCTCGCCTCAACGGTTCATGCGCTGGCTCTACATACATACACAGTTAAGGAATGGGAAGGGCTTCAGGATACGGTCTTTGCCTCCCCATCATGTCGAGGGGCCAGCAGTCTGGCCTGAAGAGACATTTGCAACTGCGGGAGCTTTTCCAGTATGTTGCATACCGATTAAGAAAAAAACGGCCTGCGGGCCGTTTTATTTTGCTTAAATTCTGAGCGGGGTAAGGCTTTTTACGGGTAAATTCGGCGCCAGATTGACAGAAATGGCGTACAGAAGCGCGATTCCCGTTCTCGACTCACCACAGTGATGCCGCTATAATGCTGCGTCTTATTTAGGAACGTCTTCGGGATGATTCTGGCGACAGGGAAGGTGATTTTGCCACGTCCCGCGAGCGCGCAGTCGAATTCAGAGTTGACCGGGCATTGTGATTTTTTTGAGGTAACAAGATGCAAGTTTCAGTTGAAACCACTCAGGGCCTTGGCCGCCGTGTAACGATTACTATCGCTGCTGACAGCATCGAAAACGCTGTAAAAAGCGAGCTGGTTGACGTTGCGAAAAAAGTACGCATTGACGGTTTCCGCAAGGGCAAAGTACCGATGAATGTCGTTGCTCAGCGTTATGGCACCTCCGTTCGCCAGGACGTGCTGGGCGACCTGATGAGCCGCAACTTTGTAGATGCGATCATCAAAGAGAAAATCAATCCAGCCGGTGCGCCGAAGTATGTACCGGGTGAATACAAGCAGGGTGAAGATTACACTTACGCGGTTGAATTTGAAGTCTACCCGGAAGTTGAGCTGAAAGGCCTTGACGCTATTGAAGTTGAAAAACCGGTTGTTGAAGTGACCGATGCCGACGTTGACGGCATGCTGGACACCCTGCGTAAGCAGCAGGCAACCTGGAAAGATAAAGACGGCGCTGCAGAAGGCGAAGATCGCGTAACGCTGGATTTCACCGGTTCTGTTGACGGTGAAGAGTTCGAAGGCGGTAAAGCCACTGATTTCGTTCTGGCCATGGGCCAGGGCCGCATGATCCCGGGCTTTGAAGACGGTGTTAAAGGTCACAAAGCGGGCGAAGAATTCACTATCGACGTGACTTTCCCGGAAGACTACCACGCTGAAAACCTGAAAGGTAAAGCGGCTAAATTCGCGATCAACCTGAAGAAAGTTGAAGAGCGCGAGCTGCCGGAATTGACTGCTGAATTCATCAGCCGTTTCGGCGTTGAAGACGGTTCTGTCGATGGCCTGCGTGCAGAAGTGCGCAAGAACATGGATCGCGAACTGAAAGGCGCCGTGCGTAACCGCATTAAGTCTCAGGCTATTGATGGCCTGGTCAGCGCTAACGACATCGACGTGCCGGCAGCCCTGATTGAAAGCGAAATTGACGTGCTGCGCCAGCAGGCTGCTCAGCGCTTTGGCGGTAACGCCAAGCAGGCGATGGAGCTGCCGCGTGAACTGTTCGAAGAGCAGGCTAAACGCCGCGTTGTTGTTGGCCTGCTGCTGGGCGAAGTGATTCGCACCAACGAGCTGAAAGCTGACGAAGATCGCGTTAAAGAGCTGATCGAAGAGATGGCCTCTGCTTACGAAGATCCGAAAGAAGTTATCGAATTCTATAGCAAAAACAAAGAGCTGATGGACAACATGCGTAACGTTGCCCTGGAAGAGCAGGCTGTAGAAGCGGTACTGAGCAAGGCGAAAGTGTCTGAGAAGGCAACGTCTTTCAACGAACTGATGAACCAGCAGGCGTAATTTTTGCTCTGCGAGTTTAAAGTTTGAACAAAAAACCCGTTGCCGCAGGGCAGCGGGTTTTTTTGTTGCATTATGAGATGGCGAAGCGTGCCAAAACGGCGTTTCGGGGTTAGCGTAATAGCAAAAGATTGTTATGCTTGAACCAGAGCGAAATCATCCCCATATCGTGGAGATGTAACAGACAGACTGGCTGATACTCCGTCCGCAAGGTTACAATCAGTACAGCAGGTATTTAAAATTCTTATCCAGGAGACGGATATGTCATACAGTGGCGAACGAGAAAATGCACCCCATATGGCCCTGGTGCCTATGGTTATTGAGCAGACCTCACGCGGTGAGCGCTCTTTCGATATTTACTCCCGTCTGCTCAAGGAACGCGTTATCTTTCTGACAGGCCAGGTGGAAGACCACATGGCAAACCTGATCGTAGCGCAGATGCTGTTCCTGGAAGCGGAAAACCCGGAAAAAGATATTTACCTGTATATCAACTCACCGGGCGGGGTGATCACGGCAGGAATGTCCATCTATGACACCATGCAATTCATTAAGCCGGATGTCAGCACCATTTGTATGGGGCAGGCGGCTTCAATGGGCGCGTTCCTGCTGACCGCGGGCGCTAAGGGTAAGCGCTTCTGCCTGCCTAACTCCCGGGTGATGATCCACCAGCCGCTGGGCGGCTATCAGGGGCAGGCGACGGATATTGAAATCCACGCCAGGGAAATTCTAAAAGTTAAAGCGCGCATGAATGAACTTATGGCGCAGCACACGGGTCAACCACTCGAGCAGATTGAGCGCGATACGGAACGCGATCGCTTCCTCTCGGCACCAGAAGCCGTTGAGTACGGTCTGGTCGACTCGATTTTGACCCATCGTAATTAATGTCGGCGGGTGTCGGGCCGCTATACTGTGTATAGCTGGCGCGATACCGGGCTGGCATTTGCGTCGTGATATGCGGCACACAGAACTTAGAAAGAGGTTTGGTCATGACAGATAAACGCAAAGATGGTTCGGGCAAACTGTTGTACTGCTCTTTTTGCGGCAAAAGCCAGCATGAAGTGCGTAAGCTAATCGCCGGTCCGTCCGTGTATATCTGCGACGAATGCGTTGATTTATGTAACGACATCATTCGCGAAGAGATTAAAGAGGTAGCGCCGCACCGCGAGCGCAGCGCGCTGCCGACGCCGCACGAAATCCGCCATCACCTGGACGATTACGTTATCGGCCAGGAGCGGGCTAAAAAGGTGCTGGCAGTTGCGGTATACAACCACTACAAGCGCCTGCGCAACGGTGATACCAGTAATGGCGTTGAGCTCGGCAAAAGCAACATTCTGCTGATTGGCCCGACGGGTTCCGGTAAAACGCTGCTGGCCGAAACGCTGGCGCGCCTGCTGGATGTACCGTTTACCATGGCGGATGCGACCACGCTGACCGAAGCCGGCTACGTGGGTGAAGACGTTGAAAACATCATCCAGAAGCTGCTGCAGAAATGCGATTACGACGTCCAGAAGGCCCAGCGCGGCATCGTTTATATTGATGAGATCGACAAAATCTCACGTAAATCCGATAACCCGTCAATCACCCGCGACGTTTCTGGTGAAGGCGTTCAGCAGGCGCTGCTGAAACTTATCGAAGGCACCGTGGCTGCCGTTCCTCCGCAGGGCGGACGTAAACATCCGCAGCAGGAGTTCCTGCAGGTTGACACCTCCAAGATCCTCTTTATCTGCGGCGGCGCGTTTGCCGGGCTGGATAAAGTGATAGCCAATCGCGTCGAAACTGGCTCCGGTATTGGTTTCGGTGCAACGGTGAAAGGCAAATCAGAAAAAGCGAGCGAAGGTCAGCTGCTGGAACAGGTCGAGCCGGAAGATTTAATCAAGTTTGGCCTGATCCCGGAGTTTATCGGTCGTTTGCCGGTCGTTGCTACGCTGAATGAGCTCAGCGAAGAAGCGCTGATTCAGATCCTCAAAGAGCCGAAAAATGCGCTGACCAAGCAGTATCAGGCGCTGTTTAATCTGGAAGGCGTCGATCTGGAGTTCCGTGAAGAGGCGCTGGACGCAATTGCCAAGAAAGCGATGATTCGCAAGACCGGCGCGCGCGGCCTGCGCTCCATTGTGGAAGCTTCGCTGCTCGATACCATGTACGACCTTCCTTCTATGGATGACGTCGAGAAAGTGGTTATTGATGAGTCGGTAATTGAAGGGCAGAGCAAGCCGCTGCTGATTTACGGCAAATCAGAAACCCAGCAGGCGTCTGGTGAATAATTAACCAGTTCGTTCAAGCAATTAGCCAAAAGGGGGATATTTCATCCCCCTTTTACTTTTCCTGTATTCCTGCCGTTGAATGTGTGGGAAACATCCCCATATACTGGATTACATGTTAACGGTGGCGCGAAAGATTCGCGTTACTGACTACCTGGCGGACATTAAACTGAGAGAGAGCTCTATGAATCCTGAGCGTTCTGAACGCATTGAAATCCCCGTATTGCCATTGCGCGATGTGGTGGTTTATCCGCATATGGTCATCCCCTTATTTGTAGGGCGGGAAAAATCTATCCGTTGTCTCGAAGCGGCTATGGACCATGATAAAAAAATCATGCTGGTCGCTCAGAAGGATGCGTCAACGGATGAGCCGGGTGTAAGCGATCTTTTCACCGTAGGCACCGTGGCCTCTATTCTGCAGATGCTGAAACTGCCTGACGGGACTGTAAAAGTGCTGGTCGAAGGGCTGCAGCGCGCGCGCATTTCCGCGCTTTCTGACAACGGCGAATACTTCTCGGCAAAAGCTGAATATCTTGAGTCTCCGGCGATTGAAGAGCGCGAGCAGGAAGTCCTGGTTCGCACCGCCATCAGCCAGTTCGAAGGCTACATCAAGCTTAATAAAAAGATCCCGCCTGAAGTGCTGACCTCTTTAAACAGCATCGACGATCCGGCGCGCCTGGCGGACACCATTGCCGCGCACATGCCGCTTAAGCTTTCGGACAAACAGTCCGTGCTGGAAATGTCCGACATCAACGAACGTCTTGAATACCTGATGGCGATGATGGAATCGGAAATCGATCTGCTGCAGGTTGAGAAACGCATTCGCAACCGCGTTAAAAAGCAGATGGAGAAATCCCAGCGCGAGTACTACCTCAACGAGCAGATGAAAGCGATTCAGAAAGAGCTCGGCGAGATGGACGATGCGCCGGACGAAAATGAAGCCCTGAAGCGCAAAATCGACGCGGCAAAAATGCCGAAAGAGGCGAAAGAGAAAACCGAAGCCGAGCTGCAGAAGCTGAAAATGATGTCGCCGATGTCGGCTGAAGCAACTGTAGTACGCGGCTACATCGACTGGATGGTTCAGGTTCCGTGGAACGCCCGCAGCAAGGTGAAAAAAGATTTACGCCAGGCGCAGGAGATTCTGGATACCGATCATTACGGTCTGGAGCGCGTTAAAGACCGCATCCTTGAATATCTTGCGGTTCAAAGTCGCGTTAATAAATTGAAAGGGCCGATTCTGTGCCTGGTTGGACCGCCGGGGGTGGGTAAAACCTCTCTGGGTCAGTCCATCGCTAAAGCCACGGGCCGTAAATATGTCCGTATGGCACTCGGCGGCGTTCGCGACGAAGCGGAAATTCGCGGGCATCGCCGGACGTACATTGGCTCAATGCCGGGCAAGCTTATCCAGAAAATGGCGAAAGTGGGCGTTAAAAACCCGCTGTTCCTGCTGGATGAGATCGACAAAATGTCTTCAGACATGCGCGGCGATCCGGCTTCTGCTCTGCTGGAAGTGCTGGATCCGGAACAGAACGTGACCTTTAACGATCACTATCTGGAAGTGGATTACGATCTTAGCGACGTTATGTTTGTGGCGACCTCTAACTCCATGAACATTCCGGCGCCGCTGCTCGACCGTATGGAAGTGATTCGCCTCTCCGGCTACACCGAAGATGAGAAGCTCAACATCGCCAAGCGCCACCTGCTGCCGAAGCAGATTGAGCGTAACGCGCTGAAAAAAGGTGAGCTTACCGTTGATGACAGCGCAATTGTCGGCATTATTCGCTACTACACTCGCGAAGCCGGCGTGCGTAGCCTGGAGCGTGAAATCTCCAAACTGTGCCGCAAGGCGGTCAAACAGCTGCTGCTGGATAAGACGCGCAAGCATATCGACATTAATGGCGATAACCTGCACGACTACCTCGGCGTTCAGCGCTTTGACTACGGTCGCGCAGACAGCGAAGACCGCGTTGGTCAGGTCACGGGCCTGGCGTGGACGGAAGTGGGCGGCGATCTGCTGACCATTGAAACCGCCTGCGTACCGGGCAAAGGCAAGCTTACCTATACCGGTTCGCTGGGTGAAGTGATGCAGGAGTCCATTCAGGCGGCGCTGACGGTTGTTCGCGCGCGTGCAGACAAGCTCGGCATCAATGGTGATTTCTACGAGAAGCGGGATATTCACGTCCACGTTCCCGAAGGTGCCACTCCGAAAGATGGCCCGAGCGCCGGTATCGCTATGTGCACGGCGCTGGTCTCCTGTCTGACGGGGAATCCGGTACGCTCTGATGTTGCCATGACAGGTGAAATCACCCTGCGCGGGCTGGTGTTGCCTATCGGCGGCCTGAAAGAGAAGCTGTTAGCGGCGCATCGCGGCGGAATTAAGACGGTTCTTATTCCTGACGAAAACAAGCGCGACCTTGAAGAGATTCCGGAAAACGTTATCGCCGATCTGGATATCCATCCTGTTAAGAGCATTGAGGAAGTTCTGACTCTTGCCTTACAGAATGCGCCTTACGGTATGCAGGTTGTTAGCGCCAAATAGTGATATCGCGCAAACTGCGCCAATAAAAACAAGGCTGGCAGGTCAATTCGGACTTGCCAGCCTTTTTTTGTATAGCTAATTTAGATTGCTGGATGTGTCAGCCATACACAACGGGTGTTGTAAGGGCATAACACTCCTGCTATAACTGCTGCGCCGTCGTACCCCGAAGGATTCTGGTACGATATAAATTATAACGAGAGGAAGAGAATAGTGAATAAATCTCAACTGATTGACAAAATTGCTGCGGGTGCGGATATTTCTAAAGCTGCTGCTGGACGTGCGTTAGATGCTTTTATTGCTTCAGTGACTGAGTCTCTGCAGGCCGGGGATGATGTTGCGCTGGTTGGTTTTGGTACTTTTGCTGTTAAAGAGCGTGCTGCCCGTACTGGTCGCAACCCGCAGACAGGTAAAGAGATCACCATCGCTGCTGCGAAAGTTCCGGGTTTCCGTGCAGGCAAAGCACTGAAAGACGCGGTCAACTGATCGCTTTCCCTTCGGGGAGGCTGCGAAGTACAAGGGCGCATCGGCTGATGTGCCTTTTTTCTGCTCTGCATATTCCTTCAGCCGATCTTTTCCCCCACCACTTTTTGCCTTGCCGCCTTCCTTCATTTCCCACAAGAACCTTGTTTTCTGACAATTAGCCGCCTTGAGGGCTGACAACGACCCGCGTTTCTTGTCACAATAGCGCCTCCTGCACTGCGTTACTCATGGTATGCTGTGCGCGATTAAAGTCATCTACAGCGGAGCGTTGTTAAACCATGATGGACAGCTTACGTACGGCGGCTAATAGCCTCGTACTAAAAATCATTTTCGGGCTTATTATCGCGTCTTTCATTTTGACAGGCGTAAGCAGCTATCTGATTGGCGGGAACGACAACTATGCCGCAAAAGTCAACGGCCAGGAGATTGCCCGCGGGCAGTTCGAGAATGCCGTAGCCAGCGAGCGCAGTCGCCAGCAGCAGCAAATGGGCGAGAGTTTTTCCGCGCTGGCAGCCAATGAGAACTACATCAAATCTATGCGTCAGCAGGTGCTTAATCGCCTGATTGATGAGGCGTTACTTGACCAGTATGCGAAAAGCCTCGGACTTGCAGTCAGCGACGACCAGGTTAAAAATGCGATTTTCGCCACTCAGGCTTTCCAGGACAACGGCAAATTTGACAGCCAGCGCTTTAGCGGCATTGTTAATCAGATGGGCATGTCCACAGACCAGTATGCAAACGCGCTGCGCAACCAGCTCACCACCCAGCAGCTGGTCAATGCCGTGGTTGGCACTGAATTTATGCTGCCGGGCGAAACCAGTCAGCTGGCGTCGCTGGTGGCGCAGCAGCGCGTGGTGCGTGAAGCCACGATTGATGTCAACGCACTGGCGGCAAAGCAGCAGGTGAGTGACCAGGAGCTGAACGCCTACTACGAGCAGCACAAAGACCAGTTTGTGGCGCCGGAGCAGTTCCGCGTGAGCTACATTAAAATGGACGCGGCCAGCATGGCGGAAAACGCGTCAGATGCCGACATTCAGTCCTACTACGATCAGCACAAAGAGCTGTTTACTCAGCCGGAGCGCGTGCGCTACAGCGTGATCCAGAGCAAAACGCAATCCGATGCAGAAGCCGCGTTGGCCGATCTTAAAAAAGGCGCTGATTTCGCCGCAGTTGCAAAATTCCGTTCCACCGACATTATCTCCGCTAAAAACGGCGGTGACATGGGCTGGCTGGAAGCGTCCACCACACCTGACGAACTGAAAAATGCCGGTCTGAAAGAGAAAGGCCAGCTTTCCGGCGTGATCAAATCCTCCGTAGGTTTCCTCGTTGCGCGCCTTGACGACGTTCAGGCCGCGAAAACGAAGCCGCTTTCCGACGTGCGCGATGAAATCGCCGCGAAAGTGAAGCAGGAGAAAGCGCTGGATGCCTACTATGCCCTGCAGCAGAAAGTGAGCGACGCGGCGAGCAACGATAACGAATCGCTGGCGGGTGCCGAGCAGGTTGCCGGCGTTAAAGCCGTTGAAACCGGCTGGTTCGGCCGTGACAACCTTCCTCCTGAACTGAATTTCAAACCGGTCGCCGATGCTATCTTCGACGGTAGCCTGGTGGGTCAGAACGGTACGCCGGGCAGCAACTCGGATGTCATTACCGTCGATGGCGATCGCGCTTTCGTGGTGCGCGTTAGCGAGCATAAACCGGAGGCTACCAAGCCGCTGGCGGATGTTAAAGCCCAGGTTACTGCGCTGGTGCAGCATGAAAAAGCCGTCCAGCAGGCACAGCTGGATGCTAACAAAGTGCTGGCGGCGCTGAAAGCCGGCAAGGGCGACGAGGCGATGAAAAGCGCGGGCCTGAGCTTTGGCGCTGCCCAGACCCTGACCCGCACCGGGCAGGATCCTTTGAGCCAGACAGCTTTCAACCTGCCTCTGCCGCAGAAAGGTAAAGCCAGCTACGGCGTGGGTAACGACATGCAGGGCAACGTGGTGCTGGTGTCGCTGGACGACGTTAAAGAAGGCAGCATGCCGGAAGAGCAGAAAAAAGCGATGGTTCAGGGGATCACCCAGAACAACGCCCAGATCGCCTTCGAGGCGCTGCTCTCCAGCCTGCGTAAAGAAGCAAAAATTAAGCTGGGCGACGTGGCGCAGCAGTAACAACGCCAGCTTCGCTCTAAGAAATTTGCAACTCTCTGCAATAATCAAAGGCCGCTTTCGCGGCCTTTTCCATTTCTGAATTTGCGCTTTTGTATCTTTAACTGCCGCTGATTAAAGTTGTCTCGCTGTCAACAAACAAGGAGATAACAGCATGAATACAGGAATTAAAACGCTACTTTTAGCCCTCTCTCTGGCCTGGTTTGGCGCAAGCGTGCCGGCTGCCGCAGCCCCCGATTCCGGCAAAGCGCCGGCCGCAGCTGCTCCGGCTGCCGCTGCGCCCGCCGGTGATAAAATCAGCATAAACACGGCCAGCGCGGAAGATCTGGCAAGAGTGATGAACGGTGTTGGCCTCAAGAAAGCGCAGGCTATCGTCAGCCATCGGGAGGAGTTTGGCCCCTTTAAATCGCTTGACGATCTGCGTCAGGTTCCCGGAATGGGCGGATCGCTGGTGGAGCGCAATCTTTCACATCTGATGCTCTAATTATTCACGAAGTTTGCAGAGCAAAAAATAAGTGCCAAAATTTAGAGGTCGTACCAGTGTGCGACCTCTGACTCTACTTATAAAAAAGGCTATTGCGCTATGCAGACACAAATAAAAGTACGTGGTTTTCATCTTGATGTTTACCAGCACGTGAACAACGCCCGCTATCTTGAATTTCTGGAGGAGGCCCGCTGGGACGGGCTGGAGAACAGCAGCTGCTTCCAGTGGATGATGGCGCACAACATCGCCTTTGTGGTGGTGAATATTAATATTAATTATCGCCGACCGGCGATCCTGAGCGACCTGCTCACTATTACCAGCGAGTTAAAACAGCTGAATGACAAAAGCGGGATTTTAAAGCAGGTGATAACCCGCGGCGCTGAGAACGACGTGGTGGCCGACGCGCTCATCACCTTCGTGTGTATTGATTTAAAAACCCAGAAATCGCTGCCCCTTGAAGGGGAGCTGCGTGAGCATTTGCAGGGAATAGCAGAATAAAGCGGCTCCCGGCGGCCTGAGCTGCCGGGTGAGGCAATCAGACAAGCCCGGTTTTGGCTTTCATTGCTGACATGATGCCCGCTTTATCGGCCAGATAGTGAGACAGGCCATTGGCGCGCAGGTTGCAGGCGGCGCAGTGGCCGCAGCCGTCACCTTTGATGCCGTTATAGCAGGTCAGGGTTTCATGGCGCACCAGCTCCAGCTGGCTCCAGTAATCCGCCAGCGCCCAGGTTTCCGCCTTGTTTAGCCACATCAGCGGCGTCTCGAAGCGGATCTCTTTGGCCATGCCCAGGTTAACCGCGTGATTGAGTGCCTTAACAAATTCGTCGCGGCAGTCGGGATAGCCGGAAAAATCCGTTTCGCAGACGCCGGTAATGACGGCCTCGGCCTGCACCTGATAAGCATAGATTGCGGTCAGGGTCAGAAACAGAATGTTGCGTCCCGGCACGAAAGTGTTCGGAATACCGTCAGCATCGGGCTCGTAGTCCGGAACCGGAATACTGTCGCGGGTCAGGCTGCTTACCGCCAGCTCGCCGAGTAGATTAACGTCCAGCACTTTGTGGGCGCGGGCGCCGAGTTTTGTTGCCAGCTCGCGGGCAACGTCAATTTCAGCCCGGTGGCGCTGGCCGTAGTCGAAAGTGACGCAGTGCACTTCATCGTACTGCTGCAGAGCCTGAATCAGGCAGGTGGTGGAATCCTGGCCTCCGCTAAAGACCACAACGGCGCGTTTCATAGCAAATCCTGTCAAAAAAAGAAGGCGCATATGGTAGCGCCTCCGGGCAGCAACAGCCAGCTTCACTCGCCGGCAGGCACCGGCAGCCAGGCCTTCGTGAAGTCAAACCAGCCCAGCGCGTTGAGAACTATTCCATCAACGCCCGGCGGGGCGCTAATTTTATAGTGGTAATTAAACAGCGGCGTAAGCGTGCTGCTCGCCATCAGATCCTGAAAGACCGCCTGCAGTGCCGCACTGCGGGATGCGGTATCGCGGTGGGCCTGCACGGCATCCAGCGTTGCATTTATCCGGGTGTATTGAGTGGTGCCGAGCGCGTGCGGCCACAGCGGATCGCAGCGCAGCCATTGCTCAAGCGCATACTCCGGCGCTTCGCCAATCAGCCGGTCCCCCATGAACAAATCCGCCTCGGCGAGCTGCGGGCAGCTGTCCCAGTTTTTGCCATTGTAGAAAATGACGCTCAGCGCACAGCCCTCTTCGGCCAGCGCGTGCTGCAGCTGTTCGGCCATAGTATGCAGCTCCACCGGCAGGTGGTACACCAGCGTTAGCCGTTCCGGCAGCGCCACCGGGGCTGACTCCCGCAATAATGGCAGAGACCAGCCGGGGAGCAGCTCGCGGCTGGGGGTGATCAGATCCTCATCCAGCGGCAGAGTTTGCAGCAGCGATGTGCCGTGGATCAGCTGTACTATTTTTTCCGCTTGCGCGCGGGACAGCGTCGGGCTTTGCCGCAGTGCCAGGTAGCAAAATCCCAGGCTGACACTGCGGCTAACCATGCGCAAATGGGAGATCTCCTCCGGCGCGCCAATGGCTATCTGCACCGGATGGCGGCAGCTGGTGCCCAGATCCTGCTCGAAAAGCTCCGGCGTGATCCAGTATTCGATAGCCTGAATGAGCGGATGGCTCAGGTGGTAGCGGCCGTGGTTTTCCAGACGCACGAGATCGGGTTTAAAGATCGTTAGCTGAAAAGGGCCGGTGCCGATGGTCGGCTGTCGGGGATGCGCCAGCAGGCTACAGTAGCTGGCCAGTCGGTGCGCCAGCCAGTGGTCGGGGCGTTTGAGTACAAAGGTCAGGCGCTGGCCCGGATTCACCTCAATGCGGCGAACGCTGGCAAAGAGTCGGCCAAGCTGCGGGAGGGTAAACAGCATCTCCAGGCGCTCGGCAATCTCCCCGGCGCTTACCGGTTCGCCGCTGTGCCAGCACAGCGCCGGACGGATATAAAAGTCCCAGCGTAGCCCGTCGTCAGAATGCTGCCAGTGGTGGGCAAGATCGCCTTCAGGTTCGGAGGACTGCAGGTCAAAGCGCGTCAGGCCGGAAAAAATTTGCCCGCTGAGATGCTGCTCGGCGCGGCCGGGCAGGAAACCAGGATGCAGGGGCTCCAGCGGGCGGTAGTAGGGAATACGCAGCGTAGGCATATTATTTTGCCAGCGCCCGCCAAGAAACGGATGCAGCAGGGCCCGCAGCGCTACTGGTGCCAGCTGGGCCAGCTCCAGGGCGCTCTGCTGCTGGCCGCACTCCAGCGCCTGCTCCATCATCGCGTTGCGCAGCTGCTGCGGAGAAACCAGGAAAGTTAAGCTGCCCCGTTTCCCGCGCCCGGACTGCGACTGCCACTGCAGCCAGCCCGCATCCTGCGCCTGGTGCAGCAGCGTTCTCACGTGTCTTTCGCTGCAAAAGCAGCGCCCGGCCAGTTCTGCAATGGTGACCTGCTGGGGTTCACCGGCGGAGGGCTGCCACAGGCGCTGAAACTGATTAAGGCGGTTAAGCTGGCGCATTTGAGAAACCCGGAACAAGAAAAAAAATATATTCAGTATTCCTTCCGTATATCTCAGGAGATACTCGGCCACAAGCGAAACTCATCACAATCGGGTAACAGAGAATGGTAAAACTGGCTGCATTTGATATGGACGGCACGCTGCTGATGCCGGATCACCGCCTGGGAGAACAGACGCTGCGCGCGCTCAGGCGGCTGGCAGAGCATGATATTATTCTCGCCTTTGCGACAGGGCGTCACGCGCTGGATATGCGCCATCTGCTGGAAGGGCTGGATCTTAACGCGTTTCTTATTTCCGGCAACGGCACCCGGGTTTACTCGCGCAGCGCAGAAGTATTGCACCAGCGCGATCTCGACCCGGAGATCGCTGAATACCTGCTGCACAGCCGATGGGACACCCGCGCCAGCATGCACGTTTTTAATGACGGCGGCTGGTATACCGATTCCGCCGATCCCGAGCTGCTGAATGCGCATCTCCTGAGCGGCTTTCGCTACCAGCTGCGCCCGATGAAGCAAATCCCGGCCCATGAGGTCACTAAAATTAGTTTCTGCGCCAGCCACGAAGAGCTTGTTCATTTGCGTATCCAGCTCAACCCGGTGCTTAAGGGACGGGCGCACATCTGTTTCTCCGCCACAGACTGCCTTGAAGTGTTGCCGCTGGGCTGTAACAAGGGGGCAGCCCTGAAGACGCTCGGCGCGCATCTTGAATTAACGCTGAATGAGTGTATGGCGTTCGGGGATGCGATGAACGACAGCGAGATGCTGGGGACCGTTGGTAAAGGAGTGATTATGGGCAACGCGATGCCGCAGCTGCGGGCGGCGCTGCCGCATTTACCGGTTATCGGCCACTGCCGGGATCAGGCGGTAGCCCACTTTTTAACCCATTGGCTGGATTCACCCGATCTTCCTTATTCCCCCGAAAAGTAAGATTTTCCGGCAAGCCCGACTTTTGCTGAAGCCGGGCTTTTTTTGCTATCGGTTTTCCAGCATCGTCGACAGTGTGGCCTGCCAGGGTACAAGATCGCCGATATTAGCTGCGACCCAGCCGTCATCATAGTACGTGTCGAGATAGCGCTCGCCATTATCGCACAGCAGCGTCACCACCGAACCGCTTATTCCCGCCTCGCGCATCTCCACCGCCCGCTGCAGCGCGCCCCACACATTGGTCCCCGTTGATGCGCCAACCTTCCGGCCAAGCTGGCTCTCCAGCCAGCGTGCGGCGGTAACGCTGGCGGCATCCGGCACGCGCAGCATCGCGTCCACCACGTCGGGAATAAATGAGGGTTCTACCCGCGGCCGGCCAATGCCTTCGATTTTGCTGCCTTTGGGGCTGCGCAGGGTGACGTCGCGCTGCTGCCAGAAGTCGAGGAACACTGAGTTTTCCGGATCCACTACCGTCAGCTGTGTTGAATACCCTTTGCAGCGGATATAGCGGCCAAGTGTGGCCGAGGTGCCGCCGGTGCCGGCGCTCATCACAATATGCGTCGGGATCGGATGGGGTTCGTGCTGCATCTGATGGTAAATGCTGTCGGCGATATTATTATTGCCGCGCCAGTCCGTCGCCCGCTCGGCATAGGTGAACTGATCCATGTAATGACCGTTAAGCTCCCGGGCCAGCTGCTCGGAGGCCTCGTAAATTTCGCAGGCGCTTTGTACGAAATGGCAGCGCCCGCCGTAAAACTCAATCTGCTCCACTTTTCGCCGGGCGGTGCAGGCGGGCATCACTGCGATAAACGGCAGCCCGAGTAGCCGGGCAAAATAGGCTTCGGAAACGGCGGTAGAGCCTGAAGATGCTTCAATGATCGGCGTGCCCTCCTTGATCCAGCCGTTGCACAGGCCGTAGAGAAAAAGCGATCGGGCCAGGCGGTGCTTGAGGCTGCCGGTGGGGTGGGTGCTTTCATCTTTCAGATAGAGCTGGATACCCGCAAAGGCGGGCAGCGCCAGGCGGATCAGATGGGTATCTGCTGAACGTTGATAGTCGGCGTTGATTTCGCTGATAGCGTAGTTAATCCAGTCGCGCGTCATAGGATTTATCCATTTGTTATTTTGTGCCCAGCTTAGCGAAACGCGCGGAAAAAATTGTTGCTATTTACCCTTTAGAATAGACTTTAAGGAGAAATAAATTCTCCAGGATGTCGCTATGATAGATAAAATTGACCGAAAGCTGCTGGCGCTGCTGCAGGAGGACTGCACGCTCTCTTTGCAGGCGCTGGCCGATGCCGTTAACCTGACCACCACGCCCTGTTGGAAGCGGCTCAAGCGTCTGGAAGATGATGGCATCCTGCTGGGGCGGGTGGCGCTGCTGGATGCGGAAAAGTTAGGCCTTGGGCTAACGGCCTTCGTGCTAATTAAAACCCAGCACCACAGCAGCGACTGGTATAATCGCTTCGTTTCCGAAGTGACCAGCATGCCCGAGGTACTTGGCTTCTGGCGCATGGCGGGGGAGTACGATTATCTGATGCGGGTTCAGGTCGCAGATATGAAGCGCTATGACGATTTCTATAAAAGGCTGGTGAACAGCGTGCCCGGCCTTAGCGATGTAACCTCCAGTTTTGCGATGGAGCAGATTAAATACACCACTGCGCTGCCCGTTAACTGATTATCTGAAACAGAAAAGATGTTTATTGGCTGTCGGGTCCCGGGCCGGGCCTGATTTCTGCCGTGAGCCGCGCTGGCGGTGACACTCATGCCTGCTGACGCAGGCGAAAATCTCTGGATATTTCTGCGTGCGATTATTTGCTCAATTAAGCTGGTTTTTTCGTCGGGAGTGGCGCCGCTACCTTGGGGCGGTTGGCCTGCTTATTATTATTGCCGTCCTTCAGCTCATACCGCCGAAAGTGGTGGGCTACGTGGTGGATGGCGTAACCCGCGAACACTACACCGCCGGACGCATTATGCTGTGGGTCGGCGCGCTGGCGGCAGTGGCGGTGGCGGTGTATCTGCTGCGCTACGTCTGGCGGGTGCTGCTGTTCGGCGCATCCTATCAGCTGGCCGTTGAGCTGCGTGACGATTTCTACCGCCAGCTTAGCCGCCAGAATCCGGCGTTTTACCTGCGCCACCGCACCGGCGATCTCATTGCCCGCGCCACTAACGATGTCGACAGAGTAGTGTTTGCCGCCGGTGAAGGGGTGCTGACGCTGGTGGACTCGATGGTGATGGGCTGCGCGGTGCTGATCGTCATGTCCACGCAGATAAGCTGGCAGCTGACGCTGCTGGCGCTAATCCCGATGCCGATCATGGCGCTGATGATTAAACACAACGGCGCGGTGCTCCACGAGCGCTTCAAGGTGGCTCAGGCCGCCTTCTCCAGCCTGAACGACCGTACTCAGGAGAGCCTGACCAGCATTCGCATGATTAAAGCCTTCGGCCTTGAAGACCGGCAGTCCGCGCAGTTTGCCGCCGACGCCGCCGATACCGGCAGCAAAAATATGCGGGTGGCCAGAATTGACGCCCGCTTCGATCCCACTATCTATATCGCTATCGGCATGGCAAACCTGCTGGCCATTGCCGGCGGCAGCTGGATGGTGGTGCAGGGCACCCTGACTCTGGGGCAGCTCACCAGCTTTATGATGTATCTGGGGCTGATGATTTGGCCGATGCTGGCGCTGGCGTGGATGTTTAATATCGTCGAGCGCGGCAGCGCCGCCTACAGCCGCATCCGCACGCTGCTGGCAGAGGCGCCGGTAGTCGAAGACGGCAGCCGCCGGCTTTCGCCCGCGCGCAGCACGCTGGCGGTGCAGATAGACGCATTCTCTTACCCGCAGGCGGCTAAACCGACGCTGAACGACGTCCAGTTTATGCTCAAGCCCGGTCAGATGCTCGGCCTGTGCGGTCCGACAGGTTCCGGAAAAAGCACCATTCTGGCCCTTATCCAGCGCCATTTTGACATCCAGCAGGGAGAGATCCGCTTTCAGGATCTGCCCCTGCCGCAAATTGCGCTTGACGACTGGCGCAGCCGGCTCGCGGTTGTTAATCAGACGCCGTTTCTGTTCTCGGACTCCGTCGCCAGCAATATTGCCCTGGGCAAGCCGGGGGCGAGCCGGGAAGAGATCGAGCGCGCGGCGCAGCTTGCCAGCGTGCACGATGATATTCTGCGCCTGCCACAGGGCTACGATACGGAAGTGGGGGAGCGCGGCGTGATGCTCTCCGGCGGCCAGAAGCAGCGCATCTCCATCGCCAGAGCGCTGCTGCTTGATGCGGAAATTTTGATCCTCGACGACGCGCTGTCGGCGGTGGACGGGCGCACCGAGCATCAGATTTTGCACAATTTGCGCCAGTGGGGCGAGGGGCGCACGGTGATTATCAGCGCCCACCGGCTGTCGGCGCTCACCGAAGCCAGCGAGATTATCGTCATGCAGCACGGCCATATTGCCCAGCGCGGCCAGCACGAGCAGCTGGTCAATGCGCCGGGCTGGTATCGCGATATGTACCGCTACCAGCAGCTGGAAGCCGCCCTCGACGATGTCCCGGAAGAGGAGGCCGCCGATGCGTAACTTTTCCACGCTCTGGCCGACGCTTAAACGCCTGCTGGCCTACGGTTCGCCGTGGCGCCGCCCGCTGGGTATCGGCATGGTGCTGATGTGGATCGCCGCCGCGGCCGAAGTCTCCGGGCCGCTGCTGATAAGCTACTTCATCGACAATATGGTGGCGAAAAAACACCTGCCCTGGGGCATTATTGGCGGCCTGGCGGCGGTTTATATTGGGCTACAGCTGCTGGCGGCGTCCCTGCACTACGTTCAGGCGCTGCTGTTTAACCGGGCCGCGGTGGGCGTGGTCCAGCAGCTGCGCACCGACGTGATGGATGCAGCCTTGCGCCAGCCCCTCAGCGAATTTGACGTCCAGCCGGTAGGCCAGCTTATTTCCCGAGTGACCAACGATACCGAGGTGATCCGCGATCTATACGTCACGGTGGTGTCGACGGTGCTGCGCAGCGCGGCGCTGATTGGCGCGATGCTGGTGGCGATGTTCACCCTCGACTGGCGCATGGCGCTGGTGGCGATTGCGATTTTCCCGGCGGTTATCGTGGTGATGATTGTTTATCAGCGCCTGAGCACGCCGATCGTGCGGCGGGTGCGCGCCTATCTTGCAGATATCAACGACGGTTTTAACGAAGTGATCAGCGGGATGGGCGTGCTGCAGCAGTTCCGCCAGCAGGCACGCTTTGGCGAGCGGCTGGGCGAGGCAAGTCGCGCGCACTATCTGGCGCGCATGCAGACCCTGCGCCTCGACGGCTTTCTGCTGCGCCCGCTGCTGAGCTTGTTTTCGTCGCTGATCCTGTGCGGCCTGCTGATGCTGTTTGGTCTGACCGCAAAAGGCACCATTGAAGTGGGCGTGCTTTATGCGTTCATCAGCTACCTCGGGCGGCTCAACGAGCCGCTAATAGAGCTGACGACCCAGCAATCGATGCTGCAGCAGGCGGTGGTGGCCGGCGAGCGGGTCTTCGAGCTGATGGATAAACCCCGCCAGCGCTGGGGCAGCGACGATCGCCTGATGCAGAGCGGAAGCATCAATTTCAACGACGTCTCCTTCGCCTACCGGGACGACAGGCTGGTGGTCAAAGAGATTAATCTCCACGTCCCGTCGCGAAACTTCGTGGCGCTGGTGGGCCACACCGGCAGCGGCAAGAGCACGCTGGCCAGCCTGCTGATGGGCTACTATCCGCTGACCCGCGGTGAGATCCTGCTGGACGGCCGCCCCATCGCTTCTCTGACGCATCGGGCGCTCAGGCACGGCGTGGCGATGGTGCAGCAGGATCCGGTGGTGCTGGCGGATAGCTTCCTCGCTAATGTGACCCTTGGCCGCGATATTAGCGAAGCTCAGGTGTGGCAGGCGCTGGAGACGGTGCAGCTGGCGGAGCTGGCCCGCAGCATGAGCGACGGTATTCACACCGCGCTTGGGGAGCAGGGCAATAATCTCTCCGTGGGACAGAAGCAGCTGCTGGCCCTGGCCCGGGTGCTGGTGGACACGCCGGAAATCCTGATCCTGGACGAAGCGACGGCTAACATCGACTCCGGCACCGAGCGCGCCATTCAGCAGGCGCTGGCAAAAGTCCGCCAGCACACCACGCTGGTGGTGATTGCCCACCGCCTGTCGACCATCGTCGATGCGGACACTATCGCGGTGCTGCACCGGGGGCAGATTGTCGAGCGCGGCACCCACGCCGCGCTGCTGGCGGAGAAAGGCCGCTACTGGCAGATGTACCAGCTGCAGCAGGCCAGAGAAGATCTGGCGGCCTGTGTTGACGCGTAATGCACCAAAATAACGCAATTTTATAACAACCGCGCCCGCCGGTGCAGGGGGAAATTGCCTCGCGCACCGGCGTGGTGCGCTTCACCGCCGGCGGCGCGCGTTCTGATTTATCTCTCCGCACTGTTTTTCATCGTAGTAAGGCCTTCGCGGCCGCTATCGCCCTGATATTCCCTTCAAAATTATTCCTGGCACGCCGATTGCTTTATCAACAACGTATTGGCTGCTGCCGTTAGCGCATTCTGACTGGAGGGGATCTATGAAGCTGGTTACCGTGGTAATTAAACCATTCAAACTCGAAGACGTGCGCGAGGCGCTGTCTTCAATTGGAATTCAGGGGCTGACCGTGACCGAGGTAAAAGGCTTCGGGCGTCAGAAGGGCCATGCCGAACTTTACCGCGGGGCGGAATACAGCGTTAACTTCCTGCCGAAAGTAAAAATTGATGTCGCCATCGCTGACGATCAGCTGGATGAAGTGATCGATGTGGTCAGCAAGGCGGCTTACACCGGAAAAATTGGCGACGGCAAAATCTTCGTCGCCGAACTTCAGCGCGTCATCCGTATTCGCACCGGCGAAGCCGACGAAGCCGCGCTGTAACACCTGCACACAGTGATAGGGACCGATAAAATGAAAAAAGTACTGCTAAAAATTGCCCCTGGGCTGCTCGCGCTCCTGCCGGGCCTGGCGCTCGCTGCGCCCGCAGAAGCGGACAAAGCGGACAACGCCTTTATGATGATCTGCACCGCGCTGGTGCTGTTCATGAGTATTCCCGGCATTGCCCTGTTTTACGGCGGTCTTATCCGCGGTAAAAACGTGCTTTCAGTTCTGACGCAGGTTACCGTGACCTTCGCGCTGGTCTGCGTTCTCTGGGTTATCTATGGCTACACGCTGGCGTTTGGCACCGGCGGAAATTTCTTTGGCAGCTTTGACTGGGTGATGCTGAAAGGCATCGAGCTCAAGGCGCTGATGGGCACCTTCTATCAGTATATCCACGTCGTGTTCCAGTGCTCGTTTGCCTGCATCACGGTGGGGCTGATCGTTGGCTCCCTCGCCGAGCGCGTCCGCTTTTCAGCGATTCTGATTTTCGTGGTGGTGTGGCTGACCTTCTCATATCTGCCTATCGCCCACATGGTGTGGGGCGGCGGCCTGCTGGCGAACCACGGCGCGCTGGACTTTGCCGGCGGCACGGTGGTCCACATCAACGCGGCGGTTGCCGGGCTGGTGGGCGCATACCTGGTCGGCAAACGCGCCGGGTTTGGTAAAGAAGCCTTCAAACCGCACAACCTGCCGATGGTGTTTACCGGTACGGCCATTCTCTACATTGGCTGGTTCGGCTTTAACGCCGGTTCTGCCGGCTCGGCTAACGAAATCTCGGCGCTGGCTTTTGTTAACACCGTTGTTGCCACGGCGGCGGCTATTCTGGCCTGGGTGTTCGGTGAGTGGGTCGTGCGCGGCAAGCCTTCTCTGCTGGGTGCCTGCTCCGGCGCAATCGCCGGGCTGGTTGCGGTAACCCCGGCCTGTGGATACATCGGCGTCGGCGCTTCGCTGATTCTGGGTATCGTTGCCGGTCTGGCAGGGCTGTGGGGCGTGACCGCGCTGAAGCACTGGCTGCGGGTTGACGATCCCTGCGACGTATTCGGCGTCCACGGCGTGTGCGGTATCGTGGGCTGCATCCTGACCGGCGTGTTCGCGTCAACCTCGCTGGGTGGCGTAGGCTACGCGGAAGGCGTGACGATGGCTCACCAGGTGCTGGTGCAGCTGGAAAGTATCGGCCTGACGATTGTCTGGTCGGCGGTTGTGGCCTTTGTGGCTTACAAAATCGCAGATGTTACGGTTGGGCTGCGCGTGCCGGAAGAGCAGGAGCGCGAAGGCCTGGACGTCAACAGCCACGGCGAGAACGCTTACAACAGCTAATCTTTACGGGCCCTCTCCGCCAGGAGAGGGCCTTCACGCAATACTCGACATTATCCCCGCTGGCGAATAACCCCTTCCTGTACCGTTGATGCCACCAGTACGCCGTCCTGAGTATAAAATTCCCCGCGCACGAAGCCGCGCGCGTTGGATGCTGAAGTACTTTCGACGCTGTACAGCAGCCAGTCGTTAAGGTCGAACGGGCGGTGAAACCACATTGAGTGATCGATAGTTGCCACCTGCATGCCCGGTTCGAGAAAACCCACGCCGTGGGGCTGCAGGGCAACCACCAGGAAATTGAAATCAGACGCGTAGCCTAGCAGCGACTGGTGCACCTGCAGATCGTCGGGGACCTGTCCGCTGGCGCGGATCCAGACCTGGCGCGCCGGTTCAGCAACGTGGCCCTTCATCGGGTTATGAAACTCTACCGGACGGATCTCCAGCGGCTTATCGCGCAGGAACTTCTCCTTCAGCGGCGCGGGCAGCAGGTGAGAAAGCTTCTGGGCGATTTGCAGTTCTGACGGCAGGCCGTCGGGGGCAGGCGCTGCCGGCATTGCTTTCTGATGCTCGAAACCGGATTCCGGCCCCTGAAAAGAGGCGGTCATATAAAATATGGGCTTGCCGTTCTGGATAGCGGCTACCCGGCGGGCGCTGAAGCTGTTGCCGTCGCGCAGTACTTCCACGTCATAGATAATCGGCTTCAGGCTATCCCCAGGGCGCAGGAAATAACTGTGAAACGAGTGGATAAGGCGATCGGCGGGCACGGTCGCTTTTGCCGCGTACATCGCCTGGCCTACCACCTGACCGCCGAATACCTGGCGCAGCCCCAGATCTTCGCTTTGGCCCCGGAATATCCCCTCTTCAATTTTTTCCAGCTTTAGCAGAGTTAGCAGATTAGAGAGAGCCTGACTCATAAATGTCCTCGACAGTGGATATGAACCGCGTCCGGCGGCAGATGGCCATATTATACCTAAAATCCTTTGCCGTGCGTGGCAGCCGCAGGTGCTCGGGGCAAACATCTGCACCATGATTGAGTTATCAAAGAGGTGCAATAATCTGAATAACTTCTCTTTTCCAGGCAATATCTGAGAGCTGTGCCACACTTATCGGGATTACACCTGATTTGACAACTCACTCTCGCAGCTAACATCCTGCCGGAGCATGGATGATAAGGAGAACAATATGAAATGCGTGCATATTTTAAGTGGTTTGGCCGTTGCCGTTGCGCTGTCTGCCTGCGCGGATAAGAGCGCAGACATTGCCGTGCCGGCACCGAATCCGAATACGTCTATTTCCGCAGCAAACCAGTCTACGCTACGCCAGCCTAATGTTTCCGGTACTATCTGGATCCGCCAGCATGTTGCGCTGCCGCCCAATGCCGTGCTGACGGTAACCCTGTCGGATGCGACCATTCCGAACCAGCCGTCGAAAGTTCTGTCACAGAAAGTGCTGCGTACCGACGGCAAGCAGGCCCCGTTCAGCTTTATCCTGCCCTTTAAACCGGCCGAGATTAAGCCTGACGCCCGCATTCTGCTGAGCGCCGCCATTACTGTGGATAATAAGCTGATGTTTATTACCGACTCGGTACAGACCGTGCTGACCGACGGCGACAAAAAAGCCGACCTGACGCTGGTGCCTGCTCCGCACACCGCTGTGCCGATTGCCGAAGGCCGCGGCCCGGCAGCTCCGGTCCCGCCGACCTCACCGACGCAGGTAACACCCTCTTCCGCAACGCCGGCGCCGACTCAGATCCCGTAATAGGTGCTTAATCAATCCCCTCTCCGTAAGGTGAGGGGATTATTCATACCGCCAGCGGTAGCGCTGCAAATCTATTTTTCCCCCGCCCGACACCTGTACACCTTCTGATAACAGTGCCTGACGCTGGCGCTGAAGATCCGGCCCGGTTAATGAAATGGTTCCGCTGCGGTTGACCACCCGGTGCCAGGGCAGGGTTGAGCCTTCCGGCAGCCGTTTCAGCACGCCGCCCACCTGACGGGCCGCGCGCGGTGAACCCGCCAGCCGCGCAACGTCGCCGTAGGTTGTCACTTTGCCTTCGGGGATCGCGGCCACAATTTGCCAGACGCGCTGCGGAAATGTCACTTCATCCATTGGTTGCTGCTATCTCCTCTGTTTTTCGAGTCGGATATCGCCGTTGTTAATACTGCGTGTCTCGACCCAACCCAGGTGTTGATAAAATCCGGCAGCACGCGTTTTAGCGCAGGTTTCCAGCCAGATAAGCGCGTGATGTTCGAACAATGCCTCTTCTGCATTCAATACCAGTTTTTTGCCGAGTCCGCGATTTTCGTACTCGGGAAGCACGAAGGCGGCAAAGAGGCAGGCATCTTGAGGCAAAATCATTGAAAAAGCGACAATGCGCCCGCCGTCGGCCGCAACCCAGGCGCTGCCTTCGAGCATGGCGGCGACAGTGGATTCTGTAATTCCCTGTGCCGCAAGTTCTTCGCGCGACATCCTGTTTTCATTCACTGACGTACGTACGGTGAACATTCCGCTAACGTCATCTGTATTTGCCGCTCTGATATTAAGTCCCATGGAGATTATTTGGCCTTTATCCTTTTCAAAACACTTATCATAGCTGATTCGCGCCGCGCGTTGCGCAAGAATCCAGCATCCGGGCGCGGGCGGCTTGCAATTGCCGACCCGCGCAGGGATAATGCGCCTGCGCGTTGATATTCAACGCTCTCAATGGGGGCTCTGTTGGTTCTCCCGCAACGCTACTCTGTTCACCAGGTCAGGTCCGGAAGGAAGCAGCCAGGGCAGACGACGTGTGTGCCGGGATGTAGCTGGCAGGGCCCCCACCCATTTCAGGGTAAGTACTTGATAGATAATATCTAAAGTGCTGAAATGCCTTCTACATAGCCTTAGTGGTACAAAAACTGTGTATCACCAGTAGGCTACACGTTATCCCTTATGCTCTTCCGTAATAGGATGTGATCTCTTCCCAATATCGGTGCCAGGTTAAATCAGAGAGTCGGCCCTGTTTGAGCTTCTTCACTAATGAGAATTGTTCAGGGAGTCTGACATCAAGAACGTGATAGCCCATTTTTAGTATTTTACCTTATATTTCAACGCGTTGAGGGATTTTCTTTAGCTCGCATATTTCAATCTATTTCGGTGTCATGGGTGAAGCTACCGGTGATTTTCACGTTCGTTCTTCTTTCAACTGGCGGACCCGCTTATCCATCGTGGATTTTCTGACATTCATTGCAATGGCAGCGGCAGGAAGAGTGAAATGTTGAGCGAGTACAGGCTGGGCAGGTTCAAGGCGAAACTCAGGGCTAAAATTGCGTATGTTACGTCCGGTCACAATGACATCTGTTTTTGACTATAAAGCGATGATATCACCTCTGTTCAGGTGGCCAAATTCACTATGCCACTACAAAGTTGTCTTCTTACCATCAATGGGTTTTATTGCTTCCATTACCTAAAATCAGAAGTTTCTTGGCAAATATTTCCCTCTATCAGATTGTGCAGGAGTACGATTGTTAATCACTCATTAAAATTAGGGAATTTCTGCATGGATAGCGCAAAGGATTTGGCAAGGCAAATGCTCTCAGCATTGAATTTACAGGATGAAGGAATGTTGGTTGCGTATATAAAGGGTTTCGCTAACTTCCCTGTAAACCTCTATTTCCTCGCTTATGATTTCATCCATACCGATAACCGACGGCAAAATATGGACGATAACATGAGGATTGCGGAGCTTGTCGAGCGGTCCACGTCAAGGAAGAATATCAACTTAGTTGCAAGCGCGGTTAACGTGTTCATTGACGATTTCATGATGCGCGTTAACATGGCTGACATTGCTAAAAAAGTGGCAGAGGACACGATAGCGTCAACGCTGGGAAGTTATACCTTCGGTGAATTGACGGGGATAAAGATAGGGAAGTTAATCTCTTCAAGGATCGCTGTATCAATCGCCTTTAGCATGTCTATAAGCACTCTGCTAATGATTGGCGGCGGTGCTTCGAGGGCTATCCATGCCTCCAGATTGCTTCAAACGACCAATTACGGCGTATATCGAAAGCTGAGAGACCTTGGAGATTTAGATCTGCTGTATTTTGCTATTCGGGATAGGGTTAAACCTTTCGAGGATGCGACCGAACTTTCCAGAAGCAATCCGGCTCTCTTCAATCAGGCTGTAGAGTATTTTTTCAAGGGCTTGTAAGCCCTTATTTTTTTGTTTGCCGATACAGTAGCCATAAGATCAGCCCCATAGCGATTGTGAATGTCCAGCGTCCCAAAATGAACATGTATGCAGACCTATCACCGAAAGAATCGGGGAAAGCGCTCAACACTAGGGCTACATTAGAAGCGGCTGACGTTATCGTAAGAAGTGCGGAGACGATGATTCCTGTCCAAATCAGGAAAGTTAATATTTTTTTCACTCGTGATTTCCTTATCAATTATCTGGTTTAACTCATTATGAGTGTACTTAATCGACAATGGCGAGTAAATGAGCAGTTATAATAATGCGATGGATGATTAGCAGCGTTCAATTTTAGTTGATCGCTACCTTTCAAGTTGATACCCAGCTGTAAATGCTTTGCTCATGGGTCCAGCTGTGAAATTTTGAGGAGGCATAACACCCCAATTCAGATGGATAATTCAGTAAACCCCATTTCTGCTCTTCGCTCACAACTTCCCGTTTACCACCATCCGTGATTGACTGTCTCCTCACTGTCCGCGCATTTTGCGCCAGGAGGATGACCCATGCTCGCCACGCCGCAATTAGACACAGCACGCTTAATTCTTAAACCGCTGGAATCGCCCGACGCGGTGCAAATCCAGCACAGCTTCCCGCGCTGGGAAATTGTTCGTTATCTGGTGGATACCGTGCCGTGGCCCTATCCGCCGGGCGCGGCACAGCACTATGTCGATAACATTGCACTTGCCGCCTCCGCCAGGGGCGAGGGCTGGTTCTGGACGCTGCGGCGTAAAGCGGCGCCGGAAACGCTGATTGGCGTTATCTGCCTGATGGATACAGAGGATAACAATCGCGGCTTCTGGCTGGTGCCCGAGTGGCAGGGGCAGGGGCTGATGAGCGAAGCCTGCGCGGCGGTAAATGATTTTTGGTTTGAGCACCTCGACCGGACAGTGCTAAGAGCGCCGAAGGCATCGGTAAATCTGAAATCGGTCAGTATTTCACAGCGCGGCGGCATGCGGCTTGTTCGTCTCCAGAAAGGGCGGTATGTCTGCGGAGAGCTTGAAACCGAGCTTTGGGAAATGACCCGGGATGAATGGCGGCACCGAAAGAACACTGCGGGTTAGCACCGTCACAAAACTCGCCTCATCATCGCGCTGTCATCTGACGGTCATTTTTCGGAAATAAAAGGCGGGCATAGTCAACGTAGATAGCCAGTCCACTTAGCTTTTGCGGCAACTCATGCCGCTGTAAGGGATCTCCCGCGATGAGTATGAGCGTATTAAACGTTAAAATTGATAGTGGCCTTAAAGAGCAGCTCCGCCAGTATGCGCAGGGGCGCAACGAGACGCTGAGTTCAACCACCCAGGCGCTGCTGCGCCACGCGCTGGGCGGTGCAGTCGATGAAGTGGTGGCCGCAAGTGAAATTGACAGCCAGCACACTGAAGAAAAGACCGCTGTCCTGACGCCGAAAGAGCTTAAGGCCGTTCGCAAACTGCTGAAGAAGAATAAATGAAGCAGCAGCAGACCACCGCCAGTAATTACCCCGAAGCCTGCGATTTGCTGCGCTCGGGGCGCGTTAAGCACGTGCTGCTCGACTGGAACGTCGGCAGCGATGAGTTTTTTCGCCTTGCCTCTGACTGGTGCGCCGCCGGGGCAAAAATTAAGAAACGGGGCGAACGTTTCATCATCTCTCTGAAAGGATTTCCGATCCCGCGCCAGCACTGAGCATGTTTTAGCAGCTGCCCGGCGTTTTGTTATATTATTTTCTTTGTACGCGAATTATTCTGCTGAACGGTCAGGTTTTTCCAGATAGGTTGCAGGGTTGAGAAGGCCATTTGCAGCGTTTCATCGTCCAGCGTGAAAGGGATCCGCAGCCAGCGATCGAACGCGCCGGCAAGCCCAAACCGTGTTCCATCCCCCAGATGAATTTCTGCCGCTTCTGCCCGGGCGGCAAACAGCGTCGCCAGCCTCTCCGGCAGCTCAACCCAGAATGAAAGCCCGCCTTCCGGTGCCTGATAGCGCCACTCGGGGAAATAGTCTTGCAGCAGCTGGCTGCACATGTCCCGCCGCGCGGCCAGCATACTCCTGCGTACGGGCAGCAGGCGCTCATCATTATCCAGCAGCCAGCAGGTGGCGAGCTGCTCCAGCAGCGGAGTGCCCAAATCCAGCGTGTCCCGGGACTGCATCAGCGCGGCGATGGTCTGGCTGGAGGCGCGGATCCAGCCCACGCGCAGCCCGCCCCAAAAGCTCTTTCCCGTCGACCCGATCGTGATAACCGGCGCCTGTAGGTTGAAGGCCGCCAGCGGTGCCGGAGGCGGCGCGCTATACCACAGGTCCACCATTGTTTCGTCAATAACCAGCGTTGTCCGCGTACGCGCGGCCAGATCGGCTACCCGCTGGCGGGTCGCGCCGTTCATGCAGCGGCCGGTAGGGTTATGAAAGTCCGGCATCAGGTAGGCCAGCCGCGGCGATGTCTGGGCGATGGCGGCGGCCAGCCCGTCAACATCCCAGCCGAATGCCGGCATGGAGAGCCCAACCGGGCGGCAGGATGCACCTTCAATTGCGGCGATAGCCAGCGGGTAAGTCGGACTTTCGACCACCACCCGATCGCCGGGCCCCGTCAGCAGGCGCAGCACCAGCGCAAATCCGCTCACCGCGCCGTTAATAATCATTATTTCATCGGGTGCGGTAGGCAAGCCACGCGCGTTATAGCGCCGGGCGACGATCTCCCGAAGCGCGGGAAGGCCCTGCCGATCGTAGCCGGTGCTGGAGAGATGCTCAGGCATCGCCGCCAGCGCGTGGCTGTAGGCCTGATGAATTTCGGGACCGGCGCTGAGCGCCGCCGTGGCCAGATCCAGCGACTGGCCATTAAGGTTGCGGGCGGAAAGGGCGATAGGCTGTGCGGGGAGTACCACTCGCGAGCCGCTGCCGTGGCGGCTCGCGATAAATCCCTCATCACGCAGCAGCGCCAGAGCGCTGGAGAATGTGGTGCGGCTAACGCCCAGCGCCGCCGCCAGCTCGCGTTCCCCGGGCAGGCGGGAGCCGAGCGCCAGGCGTCCGTCAAGGATCAGCAGTCGCAGCACGTCGGCGAGCCGGCGCCAGAGCGGGATGCGGGACGGGCTCTCCTGCCAGCGGCCTAAAAGGCTTGTCAGAGACTGGGTTCCTGAACGGCGGAGCGACATAGGCAGTCCACTTTTTGAAAACTGGTCATTAATTATCGATCCATTTTTGTCGATGATGCGTTTTTCAGCAACCAATAATAATGAGGTTTCTATGCTGCTGCGCCGCCTGCTGCAACTTTATCTGGGCCTGTGTCTGTACGGCATGTCGATTGGCATGTATATCCGCGCCGGTCTGGGTGCCGATCCCTGGGACGTATTTCATATCGGCGTCGCGGATCGCCTGTCCGCAAGCGTGGGGACGGTGCTGATTGTGACCGGTGCGCTGGTTCTGCTGCTGTGGATCCCGCTGCGGCAAAAGCCGGGGCTTGGCACCGTCAGTAACGTAATCGTGCTGGGGATCGCCGCGGATCTCACTCTTGCCGTGCTGCCGCCCGCCAGCGGGATCGTGCTGCAAACTCTGCTGCTGCTCACCGCCGTGGTGCTTAACGGAGTGGCAACCGCGATGTATATCGGGGCGGGATTTGGCCCCGGGCCGCGGGACGGGCTGATGACGGGTCTGCATGCCCGAACCGGCTGGTCTCTGCGGCTTATTCGCACCACCATTGAAATGACGGTTCTGGCCGTAGGGTTTCTGCTCGGCGGTCCGGTGGGAATTGGGACGCTGGTCTACGCGCTGGCTATTGGCCCGCTGATCCAGTTTTTCCTGCCGTGGTTTGTTCCCGGTAGAACGATGAAAAGCAAGGCAGGAGCCGCGAGGCTGGTGGAGTAGGCATGTATCCCGGAAGAGGATGGGGTTGATCTTTATCGCGCGGAGGATTACATTACTGCAATGTTATACAGTAACAATTGGAGCAAGCTATGAAGCCGGGTATTCATCCGGAATACCGTCCGGTAGTGTTTCACGACACCAGCGCGGATGTTTATTTCAAAGTCGGGTCGACCATTAAAACGGAACGCGTCATTGAGTTTGAAGGGGAAACCTATCCCTATGTGACTCTCGATGTCTCTTCCCAGTCTCATCCTTATTACACCGGGAAACAGAAAACCTTCGCTGCTGAAGGCAGCACCGCGCGGTTTAAAGCGCGCTTTGGTGGTTTCCTTAACGCGAAACGGAGCTAAATATGCAGGTTCTGAACTCACTCAAAACTGCCAAAACGCGCCATCCTGACTGCCAGATCGTCAGACGCAAAGGCCGCTTATACGTCATCTGTAAAACAAACCCCCGCTTTAAAGCCGTGCAGGGGCGTAAAAAAAGACGCTAACCGTTATTTACGTAACGTTTCCAGATGCGTTTTTTGCTTGCCGTCGCTATCAAAATTATCGGCGGCGAGCCACTTCCTCATTGCGCCATCCACCATCGGCCATTCGCCATCAATAATTGAAAACCAGTCAGTATCGCGATTGCGGCCTTTCACCACCACGGCCTGACGAAAGCGTCCTTCATACTGGAATCCCAGCCGCAGTGCTGCCTTGCGGGAAGGTTCGTTTAAACTGTCACATTTCCACTCATAGCGGCGATAGCCCAGCGTATCGAAAGCGTAGCGCATCAGCAGCCAGTGGGCTTCTGTAGACAGCGGCGTACGACTCATGAGTGGTGAAAAATTCACATAACCGACTTCAACCACGCCATTTGCGGGATCGATACGCATCAGAGACAGCGAGCCTACTGGCTTCTGCGTCTGCTTATTGATCACCGCAAAATGGATCGGGTCCTGCAGCGTGATAACGCTTTCGACCCAGCTGCGATAGGTTTCAGGGGAAGTGTCCGCTTCCCGTGGCAGCCAGGTCCAGCTGCGGCCATCTTCGGCAAGCCGGTAGGCCTCATACAGCGCCTGGGCGTGCTCAACTCGCAGCGGCTCCAGGCGGCAGCGTTCACCCTCAAGGGTCACGCGCTCGGGATGCGGACGCGGGTGCCAGCCGGGTAGGAGGTCGCCAACGGGTTGTCCGAACTGATTTGTCTCACTCATCTCTTTCTCTCTCCTGCTGGGTAATGTTGTAAGCGTAGTCATTGCATGGTTCTATAAACAGAGCCAGCTGGCGTTATTTTTGTGGTACCACTGAGGAAGTGATGAATATTGATAATGAGGCGCTCTGCGATGAGCTCCACCGCGGGATTGCCGCCAGGGAAGGTGAAACGCTGCAGCGCGTGGTTTACCGGGTGCTGCGCGAATTGATACTGGCCGGGAAACTGCCTGCGCAAAGCCGACTTCCCGGCTCCCGTGAGCTGGCCAGCCGGCTGGCCCTGTCGCGCAATACGCTTAATGCGGCGCTGGAGCAGCTGGCGACCGAAGGTTATCTGCTGCGTAACCGACGCGGCAACCAGGTGGCGCTGTTGCCCGCCCCGGTGGATATGCATGCTGAAAACGTGCCGGAAATAGTGCTACCGGCCTCGCTGGGGGCGCTGCCGCCGGCTACCCGCCGTGAATCGCCGGCAATGATATTCACGCCGGGTATGCCCGCGGTGAACTACTTTCCGCTGCCGCTGTGGCGGCGGCTGCTGGACCGTACCATGAAAGAGGAGGGCTGCCTGCTGCTCGGCTACGGCGATTCGGCGGGAGAGTGGCCGCTGCGGGCGGCGATTGCCCGGCACTTAACGCTGTCTCGCGGAATACACTGCGCTGCAGAACAGGTGATTATCACCGAAGGCGCGCTGGAGGGCCTCCAGCTCTGCACCCAGCTCTTAAGCGAGCGCGGGCAGCTGGCCTGGGTTGAGGAGCCCGGCTATTTCGGCGCCCGCAGCGCGTTCGTGTCTGCCGGCTTGCACATCGAGGGTATCCCGGTCGATGACCAGGGAATGCGTCTGCCCGCGGAGCCGACAGTTCCTCCGGCGCTTATTTTCACCTCGCCTTCGCATCAATTTCCTCTTGGCAGCCTGATGAGCGCCAGCCGCCGGCTGGCGCTGCTTAAATTCGCCATAGAGCACAAGTGCTGGATTATTGAGGATGATTACGACAGCGAATTCCGCTACGGCAGCGAGCCGATACCGGCCATGCTGGGGATGCTGCCGCAGTCGCCGGTGGTGTATCTCGGCACGTTTAGCAAAACGCTTTTTCCGTCGCTGCGGCTGGGTTTTGTGGTTATGCCGCCGGCGCTGGCTCGCGCCGCGCAGCCGGCGATCCAGGCGCTGCTGCGCGGCGGACATCGGGCGGAGCAGCGGGCGCTGGCACGCTTTATTGAGGATGGCCACTACGCGCGCCACCTTGCGGCCATGCGCCGGCTATACCGTAACCGCCAGCAGCAGCTGGGCGACGCGCTGCGTCAGACTCTGACGCTGCCCTACAGCCTGAGCGGAGAGAAGGGCGGTATGCACCTGACCGTAGCCATAGACGCTATTGACGACGTGCGGATAGCCGACGAGGCCCGCAGGTTTCAGATGGCACCGGCGGCGCTGAGCCGCTTTTATCTGTCGCCGTCAGCGGGAAAAACCGGGCTGGTGCTGGGCTACGGCAATACCTCTTCGTCACAGTATATTCCGGCGCTGGCCCGGCTAAATGGTTTAATTACGCGCTTTCAGCGCGCGCGAGAGTGAAAATATCGTAAAAAGACAGCTCGCCTTTGGTGGCAATCATTTTGCGCAGCTGCTGCTTTTGCGGCGGCTCAACACGGGGCGATACGAGGATTTTTTCAATTAATTCGCCGGGCACGAAGCGGGTGTTGTACCACTCGCCGTTGTAGCAGACGCGAAAGTCGAGAACGTCGATGTCCTCGTAGCGGTAGCGGGGCGCGACATCGAAGAAGAAAAATCCGTTCAGCAGAATAAACAGCACCACCAGCAGCCAGACCGAATCAGCGAGGGTGTCAGAACGCGCCATCACGATATAGGTCGCCAGAAAACCCAGGTACATGGCCACGCAAAGCCAGGGATAGCGGCGCAGAAAGCTGATGCTGAACCGCGGGCGGTTATCGCGCTTTTCACGCTGGTTTAGCTCTTCAATAGTGTCGGTCAGCAGCCGGCGGATCTCCGTCATGTCACCCTCTGTTTGTATGGAATGCAGGAGCTGCTATTTTAAATTGCATGATATTAAAGAGAAAGTAACAGTCGGCTAACAGAAAAGCATAACAGTCAGGCAAGCATTTTAATGATCCGCGCCGGATTTCCGCCAACCACCGCATTTGCCGGAACGTTTTTCACCACCACCGAGCCGGAAGCAATCACCGCATTATCTCCAATGGTAACGCCGGGGTTAATTACCGCGCGGCCGCCGATCCAGACATTATTACCAATGGTCACGGGCTTGCCGAGCTCAAGGCCGCTATTGCGCTCCTGCGCGTCGAGAGGATGCGTTGCCGTATAGATATGCACGCCGGGCGCCAGCATGCAGCTGTCACCGATATGGATCGGGCAGACATCGAGCATCACGCAGTCAAAATTGGCGTAAAAATCTTTGCCCACAAAGATGTTATAGCCGTAGTCGCAGCGGAACGTAGTTTCGATATAGGCATCTTCAGCCTGCCCCAGAAGTTCGCTCAGCAGCGTCTGGCGCAGCGTGCTTTCTTCGGGAGAGGAGTGATTATACTGATGAAGAATTTGACGCGCCCGCAGGCGGTCGGACCGGAGGGTGACATCACCCGGACGATACAGCTCTCCGGCGATCATTTTTCGTTTTTCTTCGCTCATGGGTTGCTCCTTATTGGCAGGAGACCACTATAGCTTTTTTACATTAACCGGGGAACGTTCCCCGCCCGGCTGTGTGCTCAGTGTCGCAGAAAGTGTAGATACGCTTTTACAACAACTTATCACAGTGGGAGATGACTTAAGCAGAAGGCATTAACGTATAAATTTCCATACTGATGTGGGGATTTTATCGTAAAGCTTGTTCATGGTCAGTTCGGCAAGGCGATGATCGGCGGCAGAGTAAAAAACGGCTAGCTCACTGTCTGGCAGTTCATACTTATTCTTTTCAATAACGCGTTCCAGTGTATCAATACTCTGGCAGCGTCTGAGCCGCATCAAATAGTCTGTTTTAGTTAAGGGTTTTTCTGACATAACTTCACCATTCATTTTCATATTCTTCAACAAGAGAGGCTCACTGGATTAGCGCGGCTGGCGTTAACAAAGCAGCGAAAAAGCCGGTTTCCAGATTTATGCCATTTTTGTAAGTCGTCACTATTAATGCCGTAGCTGCTAAACAGCATAAAAGTGTCATCAAGATACTCATCAATCTGAGCAATTAATTTACTGTCTTCGTTATACTTAATTTTGTAATTAAGCGCGAAGGTCGCAATGTGTTCAATCAGTTCGTTAAGCTGAAGGTTGATAGCCGACGTGGGATCGTTCACCCAGCCAGCCCGGTTTTCTTCAAGGCTAACAAGACAGTCATGATACAGTGTTTCACAGAGAAATTTAAGCTGTGCGAGATCGTGTCTTTTTGGCGAATATTCGTCCATAACGCATCCCCTTATCATTAAGTAAAAAAACGGTGTGGGATGGATACTGCTGTCTGACCGGGAACAAATGCTTTAAAGCTCACGTTCTAACTATAATCTACTCCCAAAAAGATTTCATTGCGCTATTACGAAAAATTACAATTACCGTTCCGTATTAATACATACCTTTATAAATAACGCTGCGTCATTAACAAGAATGCGCCTGAATAAACTATGGCCTTTGCTGCGTAACCTTATCTTTCATTCACTTAAGTAAAGCACAGGGCGTGATGACGTAATGCCCCACAGAGCAAATACTTTAAAATTGAGAGCATTCTTAACACAGGCTAGAGCAATTAAGGTCATCGGCGTTAGGCAATATGTGCAAGTTTACGCTCAGAAAAAATACAATTTAACCTAAATCAAAAATTCCGTGAATTCTTTCAGATGAAAGAAAGGGCCACAGTCAAACTGCGGCCCTTTTTCTGTCAACCGGAAGGTTGATTAATGTTGCTCAGTCTTGTGGCTGTGCTCGAGGTCATCGCCTTTTTTGCTAAATCGGCGACGGACCACCACAAAGAACACCGGTACGAGGAATATCGCCAGCACCGTTGCCGTTGCCATACCGCCGACAACCCCGGTACCTACCGCGTTCTGCGCGCCGGAGCCAGCCCCGGTACTCAGCGCCAGCGGCAGCACCCCGAGGATGAACGCCAGCGAGGTCATCAGAATCGGGCGCAGACGCATGCGTACCGCATTCAGGGTCGCCTCCGTCAGGCCCTGACCCTCTTTCTCCATCAGGTCTTTGGCAAATTCAACGATAAGTATCGCGTTCTTTGCCGAGATCCCGATGGTCGTCAGCAGGCCTACCTGGAAGTACACGTCGTTGTTCATTCCACGGAAGGTGGCGGCCAGCAGTGCGCCGATAACGCCGAGCGGTACGACCAGCATAACCGAGAACGGAATGGACCAGCTTTCATAGAGAGCGGCCAGACACAGGAAGACCACAATCAGCGAAATAGCGTACAGCGACGGCGCCTGGTTACCAGAGAGGCGTTCCTGATAGGACATGCCGGTCCAGTCATAGCCAATCCCGCTCGGCAGCTTGCTGACCAGCTGTTCCATCATCGCCATGGCATCACCGGTACTTTTACCCGGTGCGGCTTCACCCAGAATTTCCATCGACGGGAGACCGTTGTAACGCTCCAGTCGCGGCGAGCCGTATTCCCAGTGCGCGCTTGAGAAGGCGGAGAAGGGTACCATCTGACCGTTGCTGCCGCGGACGTACCACTTGTTAATATCTTCCGGCAGCATGCGATATTTGGCTTCAGACATAACGTACACTTTTTTCACGCGACCGCGGTCGATGAAATCGTTGACGTAGTTACTGCCCCATGCGGCGCCCAGCGTTGTGTTGATATCGCTGATTGAAACACCCAGCGCCTGCGCTTTCTCCTGGTCAATCTCAACCTTGAACTGCGGCGTATCTTCCATCCCGTTAGGGCGCACGCCGACCATAACGTCAGAGTGCTTGGCAATTTCACCGAACAGCTGGTTACGGGCCTGTGTCAGTGCGTCATGCCCCAGGTTGCCCTGGTCAATCAGCTCAAAGTCGAAGCCGGTTGCCGTACCCAGCTCGATAATTGCCGGCAGGTTAAAGGCAAAGACCATCGCATCTTTGATACTGGCGAAATGTGCGCTGGCGCGCCCTGCGATCGCCGGAACCTTATTTTCGGAGCCGGGACGATCTTCCCAGTCCTTCATGGAGACGAAGGCCAGGCCGACGTTCTGACCGCGGCCGGAGAAGCCAAAGCCGTTAACCGTAAACACGGATTTAACGTTGTCTTTCTCTTTATCCAGATAGTAATGGCTGATTTCATCCAGTACTTTCTGCGTGCGCTCCTGCGTGGCACCGGCCGGGAGCTGGGCCATGGTGAGCAGCACGCCCTGGTCTTCATCAGGCAGGAACGAGCTCGGCAGGCGAACGAACAGATAGGCCATGCCGACAACGATCAGAATATACAGCAGCAGGTAGCGGCCGGTGCTGCGCAGAATATTGCCGACGCTGTTGGTGTAATGATCCGTGCTCTTGTCGAACATGCGGTTAAACCAGCCGAAGAAGCCTTTTTTGTCATCTCCGTGATCGCCTTTGGCGATAGGTTTCAACAGCGTGGCGCACAGCGCCGGCGTCAGGATCATTGCCACCAGCACCGACAGCACCATCGCTGAAACGATAGTAATCGAGAACTGGCGGTAAATGGCCCCGGTCGCGCCACCGAAGAATGCCATCGGCACAAATACCGCCGACAGGACGAGGGCGATACCCACCAGCGCGCCCTGGATCTGCGACATGGATTTACGGGTGGCCTCTTTGGGCGGAAGCCCCTCTTCGGCCATCACGCGCTCGACGTTCTCGACCACCACGATGGCGTCATCCACCAGCAGCCCGATGGCGAGCACCATCCCGAACATCGTCAGGGTGTTTATCGAGAAGCCGAAAATCCCAAGGACCATGAAGGTACCCATCAGCACCACCGGCACAGCGATCGTTGGGATCAGCGTGGCGCGGAAGTTTTGCAGGAACAGGTACATAACGATGAAGACCAGCACAATCCCTTCGATAAGGGTTTTCACCACTTCGAAAATAGAGATTTTAACGAATGGCGTGGTGTCGTACGGGTAAACCACTTTCAGGCCGTGCGGAAAGTACGGCTCCAGCTTATCAATAGTGGCCTGCACTGCTTTTGCGGTATCCAGCGCGTTAGCGCCGGTTGCCAGTTTGATCCCCAGACCCGCTGCCGGTTTGCCGTTATAGCGGGCAATAACGTCGTAGTTTTCGCCGCCCAGTTCAATCTTCGCTACATCGCGCAGCCGCACCTGAGAGCCGTCCTGGTTCACTTTCAGCAGGATTTTGCCGAACTCGTCGGTGTTGGTCAGTCGCGTTTGCGCGATGATGGAGGCGTTAAGCTGCTGGCCTTTCACCGGCGGCGTACCGCCGAGCTGGCCTGCGGCCACCTGGGCGTTCTGCGCTTTAATAGCGGCAATAACGTCTACCGGCGTCAGCTGATAGTTGTTCAGCTTGGTGGGATCCATCCAGATACGCATTGCGTACTGCGCACCGAACAGCTGGACGTCGCCTACGCCGTTGGTACGGCTGACCGGATCTTTAATGGTCGCCCCCACGTAGTCGGCAATATCGTCCTGAGTCATTGATCCGTCGGTGCTGATCATCCCGAGTACCATCAGGAAGGAGCTGGAGGATTTCTTGACACTAACGCCCTGCTGCTGAACTTCCTGCGGCAGCAGCGGCATTGCCAGCTGCAGTTTGTTCTGCACCTGAACCTGAGCGATATCGGCGTCGGTGCCGGAATCAAAGGTAACGGTGATCTGTACGGTACCGGTCGAGTCACTGGTCGAGGACATGTACAGCAGGTTATCGATGCCGTTCATGTTCTGTTCAATAACCTGCGTGACCGTATCCTGTACGGTTTTCGCATCGGCACCCGGATATACGGCGCTGATTTCAACCGAAGGTGGCGCGATAGTTGGATACTGAGCGACCGGCAGTTTGAGGATAGAAAGTCCCCCTGCCAGCATCAGCACCAGTGCAATCACCCAGGCAAATATGGGGCGATCGATAAAGAAATTCGACATGTCTTAACGTCTCCTGTTTAAGTTAAGACTGAGCTTTATCTGACTGAGCGGCTTGCTGTTTTTTGCCGTCAGAACTCACTTCTTGCGCCTTAACCTGCGCGCCCGGCTTCACTTTTTGCAGGCCGGTAATAATGACTTTATCGCCGGCTTTCAGACCCTCTGTTACCAGCCACTTGTCGCCAATAGCCTGTTCGGCGGTGATCTGTCGGGTTGCCACTTTGTTATCAGCATCAACAATCATCACCGATGCTTCGCCGCGCGGCGTGCGGGTAACGCCCTGTTGCGGAACCAGCAGGGCATCCGGATTCACGCCTTCTTCCAGTTTGGCACGAACGAACATGCCGGGAAGCAGCGTGTGGTCCGGGTTAGGGAAGATGGCGCGCAGGGTAATGGAGCCCGTGGTCTGATCTACCGTCACATCGGAAAACTCAAGGGTACCGCTCTGGGGATAGCTAATGCCGTCCTGGGTAATCAGGTCGACCTTCGCTTTACCGTCTTTCTGCTGCAGCTTGCCGCTTTCCAGCTCCTGCTTGAGGCGCAGGAAATCGTTGCTGGACTGGGTCACGTCAACGTAAATCGGATCGAGCTGCTGCACGGTCGCCAGCGCGTTGGCCTGGCCGTTTTGCACCAGCGCACCTTCCGTCACGGCAGATTTACCGATGCGGCCGCTGATAGGCGACGTCACTTTGGTGTAGGCGAGATTAATGCGCGCGGTCTCAACGGCGGCTTTTGCGGCCAGCACGGTCGCATTGGCCTGCTGGGCATCGGCCTGCGCGCTGTCGAATTCCTGCTTGCTGATGTACTGAGTGCCCACCAGTTTGCGGTAGCGATTCAGCGTCAGCTGCGCGATATTTGCCGCGGCTTCAGCTTTTGCCAGATCGCCTTTAGCGCTGCTGTAGGCTGCCTGGTATGTAGCCGGATCGATTTGATACAGGGACACGCCGGCGGTCACATCACTACCTTCCGTGAAGTTTCGCTTCAGGATAATGCCGCTAACCTGAGGACGAACTTCTGCAACGCGAAATGCGTTGGTGCGCCCCGGCAAGTCGGTGGTAATTTGAAGAGGTTCAGTTTTGAGCGTTACGACACCCACTTCTGGCACCTGCGCTGTTTGCTTAGTCTCTTTGTCGTCACATCCCGTAAGCGCCAGGCTGCCCGAGAGCATCACAACGATCGCCAGAGGCGTTAACCCTCTGTTTTTCTTCATATGTAAACCTCGAATGTCCGATTTCAAATGATGGATGGATCAAATGTCCATAAACCCAATGATGCTTTATATTTTGATCTTACTATGGTACATACATTCACAAATGTATGTAAATCTAACCTCTGTAAATTCACCGACCTATGGCACGAAAAACCAAACAACAAGCGATGGAAACGCGGCAACATATCTTAGATGTCGCATTGCGTCTTTTTTCCCGGCAGGGCGTATCATCGACCTCGCTGGCGGAGATTGCCAAAGCGGCAGGCGTGACCCGAGGTGCGATTTACTGGCATTTCAAAAATAAATCCGATCTTTTCAGCGAAATCTGGCAGCTTTCGGAAACAAGCATCACCGATATGGAAATAGAGTATCGGGCAAAACTCCCCGGCGATCCACTCGCAGTGCTAACCCATATATTAGTCTATATTCTTGAAGCTACCGTGTCCGAAGAGCGGCGGCGCCTGTTGATGGAAATTGTCTTTCATAAATGCGAGTTTGTCGGTGAAATGGCGGCAGTTCGCTTCCAGCAGCGGGATTTATGCATCGAAAGCTACGAGCGCATTGAGCAAATCCTTCACGAGTGCATTAACGCCGGCCAGCTTCCCGCCGACTTGCTAACCCGCCGCGCCGCCATTCTGATGCGCAGCTATATTTCCGGCATCGTCGAGAACTGGCTGTTTGCGCCAGACTCCTTTGAGCTGCAAAAAGAAGCTCCGCATTATGTCACTATTCTGCTGGAAATGTATAAATTTTGCCCTTCGCTACGCGCCGCGCCGGATGCGCTCAGCGCCTGACTTAATGAGGCGTCAATAAGCAGAATTTTCCTGCTGGCGGCAGCTATTCGGCGCCGGGGATAAGTGCTATTCTTCGCCGTATATCACTCCCGATAACAACCGGTTCTCAAACCCTTTACGCCCAATCCTATGCAACCGACGCTCTTCAGGCGGAAATCGTTTTCCGCATTTATGGCCGCTCTCTTTTGCTTTTTCATCACCATACCGCTAGTACACGCCCGTGAACAGGGTATATCAGACCTGCCGGACCGTGCGGATGTGCAAAAGCAGCTGACCGCGCTACAGAAAAAAAAGAACCTCACCCCGCAGGATAAGCTGGTTGAGCAGGATTTAACCGAGACACTGCAGATCCTCGATAAAATCGATCGCGTAAAGGATGAAACCGCCCAGCTCAAGCAGCAGATCGATCAGGCGCCGGCCAAAATGCGTCAGGCCACTGACGGTCTGGCCAGCCTGAGCGACGTTGACGACGATAGCGAAACCCGCGCGACCCTCAACCGACTTTCAGTACGCCAGCTTGAGGCGCGGGTCAGCGATGTCATCGAGCAGCTGCAGTCGGCGCAAAACGATCTCGCATCCTACAACAGTCAGCTGGTTTCGCTGCAGACGCAGCCGGAACGGGTGCAGAATGCCATGTATTCAGCATCGCAGCAGCTACAGCAGATCCGCACCCGCCTCAACGGCGCAACCGTGGGGGAGGGGGCGCTGCGCGAAACTCAGCAGGTGCAGCTGCAGGCCCAGCAGGTGCTGCTTAATGCCGAGCTTGAGCAACAGCGTAAAAGCCTGTCGGGCAATACCGTGTTGCAGGACACGCTGCAAAAACAGCGGGATTACCTGACCACCAACAGCACCCGCCTTGAGCACCAGCTGGAGCTGCTGCAGGAAGCGCTCAACAGCAAGCGCCTGACGCTGACGGAAAAGACCGCGAAAGAGGCGGTATCCCCGGATGAAACGGCCCGCATTCAGGCCAACCCGCTGGTTAAGCAGGAGCTGGATGCCAACCACCAGCTTAGCGAGCGCCTGATTGCCGCCACCCAGAGCGGCAACCAGCTGTTCCAGCAAAATATCCGCATCAAAACCTGGCTCGATCGGGCCCTGCAGTCTGAACGCAATATTAAAGAGCAGATCTCGATGCTCAAAGGCAGCCTGCTTCTCTCCCGCATCCTTTATCAGGAGCAGCAGCGTATCCCCTCGGCGGACGAGCTGGAGGATATGACCTCGCGCATTGCCGACCTGCGCCTTGAGCAGTTTGAAATCAACCAGCAGCGCGACGCCCTTTTTCAGACTTCGGACTACGTGACCAAACTGGAAACGGGTCATGAAAGCGAAGTGAACGACGATGTGACCGACGCGCTGGAGCAGGTGGTGGACATGCGCCGCGAGCTGCTCGACCAGATGAACAAGCAGCTGGGGAATCAGCTGATGATGGCCATTAACCTGCAAATCAATCAGCAGCAGCTGGTCAGCGTGTCGAAAAACCTGCGTGAGATCCTCACCCAGCAGATTTTCTGGGTTAACAGCAACAAGCCGATGGACTGGGAGTGGATCAAATCATTCCCGTCGGCGGTAAAAGATCAGTTCAGCCAGATGAAAATCACCGTCAACTGGGAGAAAGCCTGGCCCGCGGTGTTTATCGCTTTCCTCGCCGGGCTGCCGCTGCTGCTGCTTGCCTGGGGGATCCGCTGGCGGCTCGGATGGCTGAAAGCCTACCAGAAGCAGCTGGCATCGGAAGTGGGCCAGCTGCGCAACGACAGCCAGCTGCACACGCCGAAAGCGCTGCTGATTGACCTTATTCGCGCGCTGCCGGTGGTGCTGATTATTCTGGCGGTCGGACTTATTCTGCTCACCATGCAGCTCAATATCAGCGATCTGCTGTGGGCCTTCAGTAAAAAGCTGGCTATCTTTTGGCTGATATTTGGACTGTGCTGGAAAGTACTGGAAAAAGAAGGGGTCGCGGTACGCCACTTTAATATGCCCGAGCAGCTGACCAGCCACTGGCGCCGCCAGATAGTGCGCATCAGCCTGGCGCTGTTGCCGCTGCACTTCTGGTCGGTAGCCGCCGAGCTGTCGCCGCTGCACCTGATGGATGATGCCGTCGGGCAGTTCGTTATTTTCCTCAATCTGCTGGCCATCGCGATCCTTATCTGGCCGATGTGCCGCGACAGCTGGCGGGACAGAGAGTCCCACGGCCTGCGCCTGGCAACCATTACCGTGCTGGCGATGGTACCGATGGCGCTGATGGTGCTGACCGCCACGGGCTACTTCTACACCACCCTGCGCCTGGCGGGCCGCTGGATTGAAACCGTGTATCTGGTTATTTGCTGGAACCTGCTCTGGCACTCGGTGATGCGCGGGCTGAGCGTTGCCGCCCGGCGTATCGCCTACCGCCGGGCAATAGCCCGCCGGCAGAACCAGGTGAAAGAGGGCGCAGAAGGTGCCGAGCCGGTGGAAGAGCCAGCGATTGGGCTTGACGAGGTCAACCAGCAGACCCTGCGCATCACCATGCTGGTGATGTTCGCGCTGTTCGGTGTTATCTTCTGGGCCATCTGGTCGGACTTAATCTCGGTATTTGCCTATCTGGACAGCATTACGCTCTGGAGCTACAGCGTGACCGAGGCGGGCAGCAGCGTGCTGCGCGCGGTGACGCTCGGCAACCTGCTGTTCGCGCTGATTATGATGGCGGTGGCCTGGGCGCTGATCCGCAACTTGCCCGGCCTGCTTGAAGTGCTGGTGCTCTCGCGCCTCAACATGCGCCAGGGCGCGTCCTATGCCATTACCACGATCCTCAACTACGTGATTATTGCGGTTGGTGCCACCTCGGTGCTCGGTTCGCTGGGCGTCTCCTGGGACAAGCTCCAGTGGCTGGCCGCGGCGCTCTCGGTGGGCCTCGGTTTTGGCCTGCAGGAGATATTCGGTAACTTCGTTTCCGGCCTGATCATCCTCTTCGAGCGCCCGGTGCGTATTGGCGATACCATCACTATCGGCAGCTTTTCCGGCACCGTCAGCAAGATCCGCATTCGCGCGACGACGATCACTGACTTCGATCGTAAAGAGGTGATTATCCCTAACAAGGCGTTCGTCACCGAGCGGCTGATCAACTGGTCGCTGTCGGACACCGTGACTCGCCTGGTGATCACCCTCGGCGTGGCCTACGGATCCGATCTGGATAAGGTAAAAGCGGTGCTGCTGCAGGCGGCGAAAGAGCATCCGAAGGTAATGTTCGATCCGGCCCCTGCGGTGTTTTTCACCACCTTTGGCGCCAGTACGCTGGATCACGAGCTGCGCCTGTACGTGCGCGAGCTGCGCGATCGCAGCCACACTGTGGATGAGCTGAACCGCAGCATTGACCGGCTGTGCCGGGAAAACAATATTGATATCGCCTTTAATCAGCTTGAGGTGCACCTGCACAACGAGAAGGGCGACAACGTGACGGAAGTGAAACGCGAGCTTAAAGGCGACGATCCGGCCGCCGCGGTTTAGGATCAGGCTTCGCGCTCTCCCGCCGCGGGGGAGCGCGGATCGCTGTCCCCGGACTCGCGCAGTTTACGCACAAAGTCTTTTCTGACGATTTCCAGCGCGCCGAGCACTGTTTCCGGTGCAACGGCGTGCTCTTCCAGCAGCATAATCAAATCCACCGCCAGCTTGACCTCGTCCGGCGCGTTTTCCAGCGACATACACTCTCCTCGTTAGCGCGTCATCCGCGCCAGTCTGTTTTCAATTTTTGCCAGCGCCTCGCGGCAGCGGCTCAGGCGGGTGCCGCAGGCCTCCACTTCGCGGCTCAGCCGCTGCTGTTCGTCAAGGGTTGTGGCTTTCGCCAGCATCGCCCGGCGCGATTGGGCTATTTCCAGCAGGCGGCGCTCGTACTCCTGATGCTGGAGCCTGCGGCGCTGCCAGCGGGTAAGCGCCGGGGAACCGCTGTCCCAGCCGCGTAGCGACCAGGTTTTGCTCTCCCGGGCTATTGCCTCAAGCTGCGCGACCAGGCGCTCCGCCAGCCACTGTACCCGGGGAAGCTGCTCGCGCTCTACCGCGCGCCCCAGCGCCTGCAGATTGCCGCGCGCTTCTTCAACGCAGGCCTGCAGGTAGGGGCTGCGGGTGGTAAACAGCTGCCGATCAAAGCGCGCACCCAGAGTCGCTTGCTGCGCAACGGGCGCAACCTCCGTTTCCAGACGCGCGAGCTGCGCGGCAAGGGAGCCCAGCAGCAGGTCAGTTTTCATGCTTTTCTCCGGTGAAAGGGCGAATACCTGTGCTACATTTGCCGTTCAGCTTGCTCATTATTATGCCTATGCAACAGACTATTTTACTCATCATCGGATGGCTGGCGATAGCGCTGGGCACGCTGGGCGTGTTTCTGCCCCTGCTGCCCACCACGCCGTTTATTCTGCTGGCGGCCTGGTGCTTTTCACGTTCTTCGCCGCGCTTTCACCATTGGCTGCTTCACCGCTCGTGGTTCGGTCCCTATCTGCGCCACTGGCAGCAGCACAGGGCCATGCCGCCGGGGGCGAAATCGCGCGCTATCGCAGTGATTATAGTGACCTTTGCCGTCTCCCTGTGGTTAGTCAACATCACCTGGGTGCGTATCTTGCTGCTGGCGATGCTGATGTGCCTGCTGTTTTTCATGTGGCGCATACCGGTGGTTGACCCAGAGCAACAAAAACGGCAATGACTTTAATGGTTATTGCAATTGTCCCGCAGTGCCAGTACATTCTGGCGTTTTCGAGCACGGGTGCTGCTGGTTAAAGGTTGAGCTTATCTGACTTTAACCCTGCGTCAGCGCCCTGTGGGTAACACCGTTTTAATCAGGCATACACCTATGACCGCAACTGCACAGCAGCTTGAATTTCTCAAAAACAGCATTAAAAGCATCCAGGATTATCCGAAGCCTGGCATTCTTTTTCGCGATGTCACCAGTTTGCTGGAAGATCCTAAAGCCTACGCGCTCAGCATCGAACTGCTGACCGAGCGCTACAAAAATGCCGGCATCACGAAAGTGGTGGGCACCGAGGCGCGCGGCTTCCTGTTTGGTGCGCCGGTAGCGCTGGCGCTGGGCGTAGGGTTTGTTCCGGTACGCAAACCGGGAAAACTGCCCCGCGAAACCATCGCTGAAAGCTACGAGCTGGAGTACGGCACCGATCAGCTGGAAATTCACGTTGATGCCATTAAGCCGGGCGATAACGTGCTGGTGGTCGACGATCTGCTGGCGACCGGCGGCACCATTGAAGCCACCGTCAAGCTGATCCGCCGCCTGGGCGGCAACGTCACCGACGCGGCATTCATCATCAACCTGTTTGATATCGGCGGCGAGCAGCGTCTCGAAGCGCAGGGTATCAACTGCTACAGCCTGGTCTCCTTCCCGGGGCACTGATCCTGTTCAGCGTCTCTCGCAGCCTCGCCCGGCGGGTGAGGTTGTGTTAGCATTATCCCCCTGTATTCCACCTTCCAGCGTTTCAGAGCCAGCTCATGAGTTATCAGGTTTTAGCCCGAAAATGGCGCCCTCGAACCTTTGCTGACGTCGTCGGCCAGGAACATGTGCTGACCGCACTGGCAAACGGTTTAACCTCCGGGCGCATCCATCACGCGTATCTGTTTTCCGGCACCCGCGGGGTCGGCAAGACCTCTATCGCCCGCCTGCTGGCTAAATGCCTGAACTGCGAAACCGGCATCACCGCCACGCCGTGCGGCGTTTGCGATAACTGTCGGGAAATTGAGGAAGGCCGCTTTGTCGATCTGATTGAGATAGACGCCGCCTCGCGTACCAAAGTTGAAGATACCCGCGATCTGCTCGATAACGTGCAGTACGCGCCGGCGCGCGGACGCTTTAAGGTCTACCTGATCGATGAAGTGCACATGCTGTCGCGCCACAGCTTTAACGCGCTGCTGAAAACCCTTGAAGAGCCGCCGCCGCACGTGAAGTTCCTGCTGGCGACCACCGATCCGCAGAAGTTGCCGGTGACGATCCTCTCCCGCTGCCTGCAGTTTCACCTCAAGGCGCTGGACGTCGATCAGATCCGCCAGCAGCTTGAACATATTCTTGGCGAAGAGCACGTCCCCGCCGAGCCGCGGGCGCTGCAGCTGCTGGCCCGCGCTGCGGACGGCAGCCTGCGCGACGCGCTGAGCCTTACCGATCAGGCCATCGCCAGCGGCGACGGCCAGCTGACGGTAGAAAGCGTCAGCACCATGCTCGGCACGCTGGATGACGATCAGGCGCTGTCGCTGATTGAAGCTCTGGTCGCCGCCGACGGCGAACAGGTGATGCGCCAGATCCACGACGCTGCCGCGCGCGGCATCGAATGGGAGGCGCTGCTGGTTGAAATGCAGAGCCTGCTGCACCGCATCGCAATGGTACAGCTCTCGCCCTCGGCGCTGGGCAGCGATATGGCCATCGTCGAGCACCGCATGCGCGAGCTGGCCCGCACCGTGCCGCCGGCAGATATTCAGCTTTACTATCAGACCTTGCTCATCGGCCGCAAAGAGCTGCCCTACGCGCCCGACCGGCGGATGGGCGTGGAAATGACGCTGCTGCGGGCGCTGGCGTTTCATCCGCGCCAGCCGCTGCCGGAGCCCGAACCGCAATCCTTCGCCCCCGTTGCGCCCACCGCGGTGATGAGCCCAACCCAGGTGCAGCAGGCGCCGTCTTCGGCACCGGCGTACAATCCGGAATCCCTGCCGGATGCGACCAGCCAGGTGCTGGCCGCCCGCAGCCAGCTGCAGCGCACCCAGGGAGTACCCAAGCCAAAAAAGAGTGAACCGGCAGCCGCTTCCCGCGCGCGGCCGGTGAACAACGCTGCGCTCGAGCGTCTGGCGTCGGTCACGGAGCGCGTCCAGTCGCGCCCGGCCGCCGCCGCCCGGGAGCAGCCCGTAAAGAAAAAAGAGGCCTACCGCTGGAAATCCACCGCGCCGGTGGTCCAGACGAAAGAAGAAGTCGCCACGCCGAAGGCGCTGAAAAAGGCGCTGGAGCATGAAAAAACGCCCGAGCTGGCGCTGAAGCTGGCGGCAGAAGCTATCGAGCGCGATGCCTGGGCGGCGGAAGTTGCCACGCTCACGCTGCCCAAGCTGGTGGAGCAGGTAGCGCTCAATGCCTGGAAAGAGCAGGAGGGCAGCCGCATACAGCTGCATCTGCGTCCTTCCCAGCGCCACCTCAACAATACCGGCGCGCAGAAGGCGCTGGCCGAAGCCCTGAGTCAATTAAGCGGTTCGCCGGTTGAATTGACTATTATTGAAGATGATAATCCAGCAGTGCGCACGCCGCTGGAGTGGCGTCAGGCAATTTATGAAGAAAAGCTCGCGCAGGCGCGCGAGGCCATGATCGCGGATAGCAACATCCAGACCCTGCGCCGATTTTTCGACGCGGATTTGGATGAAGAGAGCATTCGCCCCATTTGATCGCCCCCTGGCGGTCGTTTATTTAACGATGACTTGATCTAAGAGAGAAGCCTATGTTTGGTGGAAAAGGCGGTCTGGGTAACCTGATGAAACAGGCCCAGCAGATGCAGGATAAGATGCAGAAGATGCAGGAAGAGATCGCGCAGCTGGAAGTCACCGGCGAGTCCGGTGCCGGTCTGGTTAAAGTGACCATCAACGGCGCGCACAACTGCCGCCGCGTGGAGATCGATCCGAGCCTGCTCGAAGACGACAAAGACATGCTTGAAGATCTGGTTGCCGCCGCGTTTAACGACGCCGCGCGCCGCATCGAAGAGACGCAGAAAGAGAAGATGGCCTCCGTGTCCTCCGGCATGCAGCTGCCGCCGGGCTTCAAAATGCCGTTCTGATCCCCGTACCGCCGGCGTTCTGCCGGCGGTATTTCATGGGTTTGCCCGCGCCAGACGTTTCCCTCTCAATTCTCCTCCAGCTCTTTATAGCGCTCCGCCAGAAAATCAATCAGCGCCCGCACCGCCGGCAGCTGGCCGCGGCGCGACGGAAACACCACGTGAATGATTTCCTGCTTCGCGCGCCACGCCGGCAGCAGGTGCACCAGCTCGCCCTTTTCAATTTGTTCGGTAAGCATCATCAGCGGCAGCTGCACTACGCCGACGCCCGCTGCGGCCGCCGCCCGCAGGGCGAGCATATCGGTGGTAATAAAGCGAGGATGGTGGCGGACGATCGCCTCTTGCTTGTCAGGGCCGTACAGCGTCCAGCGGTGGATCTGCCGGGCGCGGCTCAGGGCCAGGCTCGGCCACAGCTGGAGATCCGCCGGAGAAGAGGGCTGGCCAAACTGCGCCACCAGCTTCGGGCTGCCTACCAGGCACATGCTGCGGGTAGCCAGCTGGCGCATCACCAAATCGCTGTCCTCCAGCGGCAGCGGCCGCACCCGGACCGCCAGGTCGACATTCTCATTGAGCACATCTACCCGGCGGTTGGTCTCTTCAAGCTGAATGGTGACCTGCGGGTAGCGAACCATAAACTCGGTCAGCATGTCGCCAATGTGTACGTGAAGCAGGGCGATGGGGCAGGTGAGGCGGATGGTGCCCCGGGGCTCGGCCCGCAGCGTATCAATTGCCTCCTGGGCGGCCTCGGCCTCAATCAGCATCGCTTTACAATGCCGATAGAACACCTGTCCGGCTTCGGTAACCGTAAAGCTGCGGGTGGATCGCTGCAGCAGCCGGGTTTCGAGCCGCTCCTCCAGTAGCGCAATACGCCGGCTCAGGCGCGATTTTGGAATGCCGATTGCCCGGCTGGCGGGGGAAAAGCCGCCGTGCTCGACAACCTCCACGAAGTATGCCAAATCGTTTAAATCCTGCACGCTATTGTCCTGTTGGTGGAACACTGAGTTCATTTTAGCACTCTACCGCGATGAACGTCTTACCTGTAAGCTCTATCCCATCGAAACAATCCGTAAGGGGAAGCAACATGAAATCCATTCTTGGCGTATATTCAGCTCCGGCATCTCACTGGGTGGGCGATGGTTTCCCGGTGCGTTCAATGTTCTCATACTCAAACATGGCCAAGCAGCTGAGCCCGTTCCTGCTGCTGGACTACGCCGGCCCGGCAGACTTTAAGCCGAGCCGTAAAGGCCAGCGCGGTGTCGATCAGCACCCGCACCGCGGTTTTGAAACCGTCACCATCGTTTATAAAGGTGAAGTGGCGCACCGCGACAATGCCGGCAACGGCGGCGTTATCGGCACCGGCGACGTGCAGTGGATGACCGCAGGCAGCGGTATTCTTCACGAAGAGTATCATTCACACGCCTTTAGCGAGTCCGGCGGCACGCTGGAAATGGTGCAGCTGTGGGTGAATCTGCCAGCGAAAGACAAAATGACCGCGCCGAACTATCAGGCGATTGTCGATGCCGATATTCCGGCGGTTCCGCTGGCGGACGGCACGGGTACCGCGCGGATTATCGCCGGCGAGCTGAACGGCCACAAAGGACCGGCGCACACCTTTACGCCGATGAACATCTGGGACATGCGTCTTAACGCGCATACCACCACCCGGCTGGATCTGACAGACGGCTGGAACACGGCGCTGGTAGTGCTGAAAGGCACGGTGCTGGTGAACGGCGAAGAGGTGGCCCGCGAGGCGCAGCTGGTGGTGCTGGATGCCAAAGGCGACAGCGTTACCATCGAAGCCAACAACGACGCGATAGTGCTGCTGCTGGCCGGTGAGCCCATTGACGAGCCTATCGTTGGTTACGGCCCGTTCGTGATGAACACCGAGCAGGAAATTCATCAGGCAATCGATGATTTCAACCAGGGCCGCTTTGGCAAACAGATGGCCTACAGCGAATAATCCCGCCTTATCTCCCCCGGTTCCGGGGGAGATTTTTTTCTATCCCCGCTCGCCGGGCTAATGATAGGCTATAGCCCACTTTTTATCTGACGCGCCCCCAATCAATGCAAACCAGTCCTCTACTTACAGCTCTTATGGAAGCCCTGCGCTGCCTGCCCGGCGTTGGTCCTAAATCGGCCCAGCGTATGGCCTTTACGCTCCTGCAGCGTGACCGCAGCGGCGGGATGCGCCTGGCGCAGGCGCTCACCCGGGCGATGTCCGAAATTGGCCACTGCGCCGACTGCCGCACCTTTACCGAGCAGGAAGTCTGTAACATCTGCGCCAACCCGCGCCGAAGTGAGAATGGCCAGATTTGCGTGGTAGAGAGCCCGGCGGATATCTACGCCATTGAGCAAACCGGCCAGTACTCCGGGCGCTACTTTGTGCTGATGGGCCATCTGTCGCCACTGGACGGCATTGGCCCCGACGACATCGGCCTTAACCGCCTTGAAGAACGCCTGAGCGCGGAAAAAATTACCGAAGTTATCCTCGCAACTAACCCGACCGTAGAAGGGGAGGCGACCGCCAACTATATCGCCGAACTTTGCGGACAGTACGGCGTTGAAGCCAGCCGCATCGCCCACGGCGTGCCGGTGGGCGGCGAGCTGGAGATGGTGGACGGCACCACGCTGTCGCACTCCCTGGCGGGCCGCCACAAGATTCGTTTTTAAGCAAATGGGAGAACATTCTCGTTCTCCCGCTTGAAAAATTTCCGCACCAGCCCCATCTCACCCTCAACGCTTTTTTCACTCTGTATATGGCATTGAGGAATTTTCCCATGAAAGGACAAGAAACCCGCGGTTTCCAGTCAGAAGTCAAACAGCTTCTGCACCTGATGATCCATTCTCTGTACTCCAATAAAGAAATTTTCCTGCGTGAGCTGATTTCCAACGCCTCGGATGCGGCGGACAAGCTGCGTTTCCGCGCGCTGTCCCAGCCGGATCTGTATGAAGGCGATGGCGAACTGCGCGTGCGCGTCTCTTTCGATAAAGAAAAACGCACTCTGACCATTGCCGATAACGGCATCGGCATGAACCGGGAAGAGGTCATTGACCACCTCGGGACTATCGCCAAGTCAGGCACCAAATCGTTCCTGGAATCCATGGGTTCCGACCAGGCAAAAGACAGCCAGCTGATCGGCCAGTTCGGCGTGGGTTTCTACTCCGCTTTCATCGTGGCCGATAAAGTCACCGTGCGCACCCGCGCTGCGGGCGACAGCGCCGACAAAGGCGTGTTCTGGGAATCTGCCGGCGAAGGGGAATACACCGTTGCCGACATCACCAAAGAAGATCGCGGCACCGAAATCACCCTGCACCTGCGCGAAGGCGAGGACGAGTTCCTCGACGACTGGCGCGTGCGCTCGATCATCAGCAAATACTCTGACCACATCGCCCTGCCGGTCGAGATTGAAACCCGTGAAGAGAAAGACGGCGAAACCGTGATCTCCTGGGAGAAAATCAACAAGGCCCAGGCGCTGTGGACCCGCAATAAAGCGGAAATCTCCAACGACGAATACAACGAGTTTTACAAGCACATCGCTCACGACTTCACCGACCCGCTGGCCTGGAGCCACAACCGCGTTGAAGGCAAGCAGGAGTACACCAGCCTGCTGTACATCCCGGCCCAGGCGCCGTGGGATATGTGGAACCGCGATCACAAGCACGGCCTGAAGCTGTACGTTCAGCGTGTATTCATCATGGACGACGCCGAGCAGTTCATGCCGAACTACCTGCGTTTCGTGCGCGGCCTGATAGATTCCAACGATCTGCCGCTCAACGTTTCCCGTGAAATTCTGCAGGACAGCAGCGTTACCCGCAGCCTGCGCAGCGCTCTGACGAAACGCGTGCTGCAGATGCTGGAAAAACTGGCGAAAGACGACGCTGAAAAATACCAGACCTTCTGGAAACAGTTCGGCCTGGTGCTGAAAGAGGGCCCGGCAGAGGACAGCAGCAACCAGCAGGCTATTGCCAAACTGCTTCGCTTCGCCTCGACCCATACCGACTCCTCCGAGCAGACCGTATCGCTGGACGACTACGTTTCCCGCATGAAGGAAGGTCAGGAAAAAATCTACTACATCACCGCCGATAGCTACGCGGCCGCAAGCAGCAGCCCGCATCTGGAACTGCTGCGCAAGAAGGGCATCGAAGTGCTGCTGCTCTCCGATCGCATTGACGAGTGGATGATGAGCTACCTGACCGAGTTTGACGGTAAGTCCTTCCAGTCGGTGGCGAAAGCCGACGAGTCGCTGGACAAGCTGGCGGACGAAGTGGACGAGAGCACCAAAGAAGCGGAAAAAGCGCTGACGCCGTTCATCGAGCGCGTGAAAACCCTGCTGGGCGATCGCGTGAAAGAGGTGCGCCTGACGCATCGCCTGACTGACACGCCGGCTATCGTTACTACCGAAGCGGACGAAATGAGCACCCAGATGGCGAAGCTGTTCGCCGCCGCGGGCCAGAGCGTGCCGGAAGTGAAGTACATCTTCGAACTCAATCCGGAGCACGCGCTGGTGAAACGCGCCGCGGACACTCAGGACGACGCGAAATTCGGCGAATGGGTTGAGCTGCTGCTGGACCAGGCTCTGCTGGCCGAGCGCGGCACGCTGGAAGATCCGAACCTGTTCATCAAGCGCATGAACCAGCTGCTGACCGCCTGATAGCGCAGCGCCCGCCGGGCAATTGCGCATGTCATCAACCACCTGCCCCGGCAGGTGGTTTTTTTATAGCCCGATTTGCAGGCGGATGCTGCTGTGCGGGCTGTCATCGTCGGCGGTGGGCCAGGGATCCCGGCGCTGACGCTCGCTTATCGCATCGGGTTTTTCCTGCTGCTTCACAGCAGCGCGCGGATCACGACCCCGGCTCCTCCTCATAGCAGAAAAGATCCCCCGGCTGGCAGTTCAGCGCTTTGCACAGGCGTTCCACGGTATCCAGCTTGATGCCTTTAATTTTGCCATTTTTCATCAGAGACAAATTCGCCTCCGTGATCCCAATTTCCGCCGCCAGCGCTTTGGAGCGGATTTTTCGTTTGGCCATAACCAGATCGAGGGTTATTACGATTGCCACATGCGCTCCTTAGCATTATATGTACAGCGCATTCTCTTCATACAGCCGGGTCGACTCGCGGATCATCCAGGCAAAGGCGCAGAGTACAATCCCGACCACCACCTCATAAACGCCGCCGGTGGAGAGCCCGAGAGAGAACACGAAAATACGCTCGCCCGGCGGTAAATCCCGGGAGACGGCCAGACCCTGGGCGGTCCAGATGAGCGAGTTCAGGAAGGGGCCGATCAGGTTCAGTAAACCCGCGCGCCACAGCAGCCTGAAATTGCGTGCGGTCCACAGCTCGTTTCGCGCCAGGCGCCAGAAGAAAAGGCCGGTCAGCAGCCAGACCACCGACGTCAGCAGAGTAGGCAGCATATCCAGAACAACAAGCGCGACCTCGGTAGCTCGCGACAGGGCGAAATCCGCCGAGGCGAGCAGCGGCTGGCTCTCCGACAGCGGCACCCGTATTGCGTGCAGCATTTCCCGCCCCTGGCTTAGCCACAGGTACGCGTCCCCCAGCAGCCAGCACAGCGCCAGCCCCCAGATCAGCAGTGACGTGGATTTGCCTACGACGCTCAGGCGGCTCAGCGAGCGCTGCTGGGTTTCCCTGCGATTACTCTGCATTACGATTTTCCCTTCAGGATGAATTTTCGCGCCGATTATGCGTATTGGAATTATCGTGGTGCAATAATTTTTTGTTGCGACAGGGCGTCTTTAGGAACATCTTCAGGCTATATTTGAACGCTGTGGCTTCCGGCTAAAACGCTTTTGTTCACATCGCGCTGAAACGGGAGGCCAGATTGTCGGCATTTTCTTGCATCAGCACAGGCAAAACCCGCGGCTTCCTTGTGATGCAACCACCTTTAATGGTATGGTTTTCGCCTCAAATTCGAATGAATATTTATATCTATGGGGAATTACGCAATGCGTATTATTCTGCTCGGCGCGCCGGGCGCTGGTAAAGGAACTCAGGCACAGTTCATCATGGAGAAATACGGTATTCCGCAGATCTCCACCGGTGACATGCTGCGCGCCGCAGTAAAATCTGGCTCTGAGCTGGGCAAAAAAGCCAAAGACATCATGGATGCCGGCAAGCTGGTAACCGATGAGCTGGTCATCGCTCTGGTCAAAGAGCGTATTGCTCAGGAAGACTGCCGCAACGGTTTCCTGCTTGACGGCTTCCCGCGCACTATCCCGCAGGCTGATGCCATGAAAGAAGCGGGTATCGCTGTTGACTACGTGCTGGAGTTCGCCGTACCGGACGAGCTGATCGTTGATCGCATCGTTGGCCGTCGTGTCCACGCCGCATCCGGTCGCGTCTATCACGTTAAATTCAATCCGCCGAAGGTGGAAGGCAAAGACGACGTGACCGGCGAAGAGCTGACCACCCGCAAAGACGACCAGGAAGAGACCGTGCGCAAGCGCCTGGTTGAGTACCATCAGATGACCGCGCCGCTTATCGGTTACTACTCCAAAGAAGCGCAGGCGGGCAACACTCGCTATGCCAAAGTCGACGGAACCAAACCGGTTGCCGAAGTACGCGCTGAACTGGAAAAAATCCTCGGCTAAGGCCGCAGGTTTTCTCACCCGGCCTCTCCGGGTGAGAAAAAATCTCATTTTCACCTCTCAGACCAATAGATACTTCTCCTTCCTGCTTCAGCTATAATTTTCAGCGAGTTAAATAAATAAGAGGCGGTAATGCGTCAGACTAAATGCGGTATCCTGCTCGTTAATCTTGGTACGCCCGAGGCCCCGACGCCCGCGGCGGTGAAGCGCTACCTGCGCCAGTTTCTCAGCGATCGGCGCGTGGTTGACGCGCCGCGGCTGCTCTGGTGGGCGGTGCTGCGCGGCGTGATTTTGCCTTTTCGCTCGCCGCGGGTGGCGAAGCTCTATCAGTCCGTATGGATGCCCGGCGGCTCGCCGCTGATGGTCTACAGCCGGCAGCAGGAGAAAGCCCTGGCAGAGCGCCTGTCGGATACGCCGGTGGCCCTGGGCATGAGCTACGGCGCGCCGTCCCTTGAGAGCGGCGTTCAGGCGCTGCTGGATCAGGATGTGGACCACATCGTCGTGCTTCCACTTTATCCGCAGTACTCCTGCTCGACCGTTGCCGCCGTCTGGGACGAGCTGGGGCGCATTCTGGCGAAGAAGCGGCGCATTCCCGGCATCTCGTTTATTCGCGACTACGCTGACGACAGCGACTACATCCAGGCGTTGGCCAACAGCGCCCGCGCGTCGTTTGCCGAACACGGCGAGCCGGATCTGCTGCTGCTCTCCTATCACGGTATCCCCCAGCGCTACGCCAGCCAGGGCGACGACTACCCGCAGCGCTGCCGCAAAACCACCCGTGAGCTGGTATCGGCGCTGGGCATCGCGCCAGAAAAAGTGATGATGACCTTCCAGTCCCGCTTTGGCCGCGAACCCTGGCTGACGCCGTACACCGACGAAACGCTCAAAATGCTCGGGGAGAAGGGCGTTAAGCACGTGCAGGTGATGTGCCCTGGTTTTGCCGCCGACTGCCTTGAAACCTTAGAAGAGGTGGCGGTGCAGAACCGCGAGTTCTTCCTCGAGGCCGGCGGTGAAAAATATGAGTATATTCCGGCGCTGAACGCCTCGGCGGAACACATCGAGATGATGGTTAACCTCACCGCGCCGTACCGCTGATTGCCGTCGGGAAGCGGGCGGGAGTGTGTTACTATTCCCGCCTGTTTACCGCAAACTGGCCGTACAGCATGAAATTCCCCGGCAAGCGCAAATTCAAACATTACTTCCCCACCGACGCCCGCGATCCGCTCCTCAGCCCCCGGGCCGAGCGTGAAGCCAGCGCATCGTGGATTGTCGGTATCGATCAGACGCTGGTCGATATAGAAGCCCGCGTCGATGATGCCTTCATCGCCCGCTACGGGCTGAGCGTTGGCCACTCGCTGGTGATTGACGATGATGTTGCCGAGGCGCTGTATCAGGCGCTGGTGCGCGACAATCTCATAACCCACCAGTTCGCCGGCGGCAGCATCGGCAATACCCTGCACAACTACTCTACGCTCGCCGACGATCGCTCGGTGCTGCTCGGGGTCATGTGCCGTAACATTGAGATAGGCGGCTACGCCTACCGCTACCTGTGCAACACCTCCAGCCGGACCGATCTTAACTATCTTCAGGGCGTCGACGGCGCCATTGGCCGCTGCTTCACGCTGATAGGCGACAGCGGCGAGCGGACTTTCGCCATCAGCCCCGGCCAGATGAACCAGCTGCGGGTTGAGAGCATCCCCGAGGCGGTGATTGCCGGCGCCTCGGCGCTGGTGCTGACCGCCTATCTGCTGCGCGGCAAGCCGGGAGAGCCGATGCGCGACGCCGCGCTGCGGGCGGTGGAGTACGCTAAAAAGTACGATGTGCCGGTGGTGCTGACGCTGGGCACCACCTTTGTTATCGCCGACAACCCGGCGTGGTGGCAGGCGTTCATTAAAGAAAACGTATCGATTCTGGCGATGAACGAAGAAGAGGCGCAGGCGCTGACCGGAATTGCCGATCCGCTGCTGGCCGCCGACCGCGCACTGGAATGGACCGATCTGGTGCTGTGCACCGCCGGACCGGCCGGGCTGTACATGGCGGGCTTTACCGAAGAAAGCGAAAAGCGCGAAACCGGGCATCCGCTGCTGCCGGGCGCCATTGCGGAGTTTAACCAGTTCGAGTTCAGCCGGGCGATGCGCCGCCGGGACTGCCGGCAGCCGCGGCGCATTTACTCCCATATTGCGCCCTACATGGGCGGGCCGGAGAAGATCATGAATACCAACGGCGCGGGCGACGCCGCGCTGGCGGCGCTGCTGCACGATATTGCCGCCAACAACTATCACCGCGGGACAGTACCGAATTCCGGCAAACATACCCTGCGCTGGCTGACCTACTCCTCGCTGTCGCAGGTGTGTAAATACGCGAACCGGGTAAGCTATCAGGTGCTGAATCAGCACTCTCCGCGGCTCACCCGCGGGCTGCCGGAGCGTGAGGACAGTCTCGAAGAGGCATACTGGGAGCGGTAAGGGCCGAGCGCTGACCGCAGAAAGAGAAAAGGGCCCGGTGGGCCCTTTTTTGCGTTAAATACTCGCCGGTTCTGGCGATACCGGCCGGGTGAGCAGTTCCATCATGGTGTTGGCGATTTCCCGCTCGCCCATCACCACCTCGTTGGCCCCGCGCTCGGTGATGTAATCCACCTCATCATCGTAGTGGGCGCGGGCAATGATCTCGATTGTCGGATTTTTGTCGCGGGCGGCGGCGACAATTTCTCCGGCCTCGTAGCCGTTGGGAATGGTCAGCAGCAGCCAGCGGGCGCAGTCGAGATGCGCGAGATTCATCACCTCTTCGCTGGCGGCATTGCCCAGCACCGCGCGAACGCCGCGCGCGCGCAGCTCGTCAACGCGGGTGCGGGAGGTTTCAATCACCACCACCGGAATATTTTGCGCAATCAGCTTTTCCCCCAGCAGGCTACCGACCCGGCCGAAGCCCACCAGCAGAATGTGGTCGCAGATATCTACCGGGATCTGCTTCTCTTCTTCGATGGCTTCTTCCAGGGTCTGCTCGTCCAGCGTTTCCGTTTTCTCAAGATATTTCTCCAGCAGCGCAAACAGGATTGGATTGAGCATGATGGAGAGGATTGCCCCGGCCAGCACCAGGTTCTGACCGGCGTGCGGCAGCAGATCCAGCGCCATCCCCAGCCCCGCCAGAATAAAGGCGAATTCGCCAATCTGCGCCAGGCTGGCGGCGATAGTGAGGGCGGTGCGCTGGGAGTGGCCAAACAGGCGCACCAGCATGAACGCCGCCGCGGATTTACCGAAGATAATAATCGCCAGCACGCCAATCACCGCCAGCGGCTGCTGTACCAGCACCATCGGATCGAACAGCATGCCCACCGAAACGAAGAACAGTACCGCAAACGCGTCGCGCAGCGGCAGGGTATCGTGCGCGGCCCGGTGGCTCAGTTCCGATTCGTTAAGCACCATCCCGGCGAAGAAGGCGCCGAGCGCAAAAGAGACGTCAAACAGTTCAACCGCGCCGAAGGCGATACCGAGCGCCAGGGCCAGCACTGCCAGCGTGAACAGCTCACGGGAACCGGTGGCGGCGCTGCGCGCCAGGATCCACGGCACCAGCCGGCGGCCTACCAGCATCATAATGGCGATAAAGGCCACCACTTTACCGATGGTCAGCCCCAAATCGAGCGTTAGCGTGGCAAATCCCACGTAGCCCTTTTCCAGCATTCCGGCGACGGCGGGCAGCAGAACCAGCGTCAGCACCATCACCAGATCTTCAACGATAAGCCAGCCGATGGCGATCTGCCCGCGCTGGGTATCAATCAGCTGGCGTTCCTCCAGCGCGCGCAGCAGCACCACGGTGCTGGCGGTGGAGAGGCACAGACCAAACACGATGCCGGTCATCAGCGACCAGCCAAGCAGGGCGGCAAGCCCCATTCCGAGCAGCGTCGCAACCGCTATCTGGGCGATGGCACCGGGAATCGCGATAGCTTTTACCGCCATCAAATCTTTCAGGGAGAAGTGCAGCCCAACGCCAAACATCAGCAAAATAACGCCCAGCTCGGCCAGCTCCGGTGCCAACTGAGTGTCGGCAACAAAGCCCGGCGTAAAGGGGCCGGCCAGCACGCCCGCCAGCAGATAGCCGACCAGCGGCGAAATACGCAGTTTGTTGGCAATCATGCCGAGGATAAAGGCCAGTACGAGGCCACCTACAATGGTGGTGATTAGCGGTGTCGCGTGGTGCATTCCGTCTCCTTTTGCGTTGGCAGCGGTCCATCCCTGCCGGGAAGTCAAAAAATCCTGGTAACAGTTTATGACAAATTTAACTCTTTTTTTATGAACATTCGTTGAATTACGTTAAAAAAATGAATTTATCGCAAAAGAGGATGCCAGGGAGGGATAAACAGAGGTAATGCAGAGGATTGTAGCTAAAACAAAGGGCTTACGGCCGCCATTTTCTCATTCTGGCGACCGTAAAAATAGCGCTAGTGGCGATTATCAGGAAGGAATATTGTCAACATGCCCAGCAGAGGCAGAAAGGCACAGATTTTATAGACATATTCAATACCCGAATGATCGGCAACAACCCCCAGCACTGCGGCACCCAAGCCTCCCATACCGAAGGCAAAGCCGAAGAACAGTCCCGAAACCATCCCAATGCGGCCCGGCAGCAGCTCCTGAGCATAGACAAGAATAGCTGAAAATGCCGAGGCCAGGATAAAACCAATAATCACCGTTAAAATGCCGGTCCATTCGAGAGTTGCATAGGGTAAAAACAGGGTAAAAGGCGCGACGCCGAGGATAGAGCCCCAAATCACGTATTTACGCCCAATTTTATCGCCTACCGGCCCGCCAATCACGGTACCGGCCGCCACGGCAAACAGAAACGCAAACAGGTGGAACTGGGCGTTTTGCACCGACAGGCCAAACTTATGCATCAAATAAAAGGTGTAGTAGCTGCTGATGCTCGCCATATAGAAGTATTTAGAGAAAATCAGCACCAGCAGGATGCTTACCGCCAGAATCACTTTATTGCGCGGCAGCGGGCTAACGGTCGAACCGGCAGGCTTTCCTTTATTGATCCGGTGCTGGGCAGCGTACCAGCGGCTGACCTGCGCGAGCACCACGATAGCCAGCAGCGCAGCGAGAACGAACCAGGCCACGTTACCTTTACCGTAAGGCGCAATAATGATTGCGGCCAGCAGCGGCCCCAGCGAGCTGCCAAAGTTGCCGCCCACCTGGAACAGCGACTGGGCCAGCCCGTGCCGCCCGCCGGAGGCCATGCGCGCCACGCGGGACGATTCGGGATGGAATACCGAGGAGCCAGTACCCACCAGCCCTGCCGCCAGCACCACCGCGCCAAAGCTGCCCGCCATCGCCAGCAGCACCAGGCCGCTCAGGGTAAAGCACATGCCGATGGGCAGCGACCACGGCATCGGATATTTATCCGTCCAGTAGCCGACCACCGGCTGCAGCAGCGACGATGTCAGCTGAAAGGTGAGGGTGATCATCCCAATCTGCACGAACGTCAGGGAAAACTCCGACTGTAGCAGAGGGTACAAAGCCAGAATCAACGACTGGATCATATCGTTGAGCAGGTGAGAGAGGCTGATTGCGCCTAAAATACCGAACGACGTGCGGCCCTTCTGCTGCGGTGCAGGTTTACCGGGCAGGGCCGGGCTGGTTTCACTGATTGCCATAGAATTTACTCACAGTTATTTTGCGATGTTAGCGTTGTTGTGGGGCTAATAGTTATCTGGCTAAGATAGCGAGCTATATCTTTTTAAGAAAGTCTTAGCGCGGAAAACATTTTGTCTAAGCTTGTTACTTACTGTAAGTTCGGCGCTTGTGACTGTATCAGGGAGAGTATTATGGAGTTGTTTAAACGCGCTGCGGCGCTGGCGATGCTGACCGCGTGCTCGCTTCTCAGCCTGCAGGCGCAGGCGTACGAACAGGATAAAACCTACAAAATCACCATCCTGCATACTAACGATCACCACGGCCACTTCTGGCGCAGCGAATACGGCGAATATGGCCTGGCCGCGCAGAAAACGCTGGTGGATAAAATTCGCAAAGAGGTCGCGGCCGAAGGGGGCAGCGTACTGCTGCTCTCCGGCGGCGATATCAACACCGGCGTGCCGGAATCCGACTTACAGGATGCCGAGCCCGACTTTCGCGGCATGAATCTGGTGGGCTATGACGCAATGGCGGTGGGCAATCACGAGTTCGATAACCCGCTGAGCGTCCTGCGCCAGCAGGAGAAGTGGGCCAAATTCCCCTTCCTTTCCGCCAACATCTACCAAAAAAGCACCGGCGAGCGCCTGTTTAAACCCTGGGCGCTGTTTAACCGCGGCGGCCTGAAAATTGCAGTGATTGGCCTGACCACCGACGACACCGCCAAACTCGGCAATCCGGAGTTTTTTACCGACATTCAGTTTCATAATCCGGCTGAAGAAGCGAAGCTGGTTATTCAGGAGCTTCAACAGAACGAGAAGCCTGACGTGATCCTGGCCGCCACCCACATGGGCCACTACGATAACGGCAACCACGGATCTAACGCGCCGGGCGATGTTGAAATGGCCCGCAGCCTGCCCGCCGGCGCGCTGGCGATGATTATCGGCGGCCACTCGCAGGATCCGGTCTGCATGGCGTCGGAAAATAAGAAGCAGGTCGACTACGTGCCGGGCACTCCCTGCGCGCCGGATCGCCAGAACGGTATCTGGATCGTGCAGGCCCACGAGTGGGGCAAGTACGTGGGCCGCGCCGACTTTGAATTCCGCAACGGCGAGATGAAGCTGGTGCACTATCAGCTGATCCCGATAAACCTGAAGAAAAAAATCACCTGGGATAACGGCAAAAGCGAGCGGGTGCTGTATACCCCGCAGATCCCCGAAAATCCGCAGATGATCTCCCTGCTGTCGCCGTTCCAGAACAAGGGACGCGCCCAGCTCGGCGTGAAGATTGGTGAGGTCAACGGTCGGCTGGAAGGGGACCGCAGCAAGGTGCGCTTTGTGCAAACGAATATGGGCCGTCTGCTGCTTGACGCGCAAATGGAACGCACCAGCGCGGACTTTGCGGTGATGAGCGGCGGCGGCATTCGCGACTCCATTGACGCCGGCAACATCACCTATAAAGACGTGCTGAAAGTGCAGCCGTTTGGCAACGTGGTGGTGTATGCAGAGATGACCGGCAAAGAGGCGACGGAGTATCTTACTGCCGTTGCCCGAATGCAGCCGGACTCGGGCGCCTATCCGCAATTTGCCAACGTCAGCTTCGTGGCTAAAAATGGCCAGCTGAGCGAGCTGAAAATCAAAGGCGAGCCGGTGGATATGAATAAAACTTACCGCATGGCAACCCTGAACTTCAACGCCAGCGGCGGCGACGGCTATCCCCGCATTGATGCTCGTCCGGGCTATGTCAACACCGGCTTTATCGACGCGGAAGTGCTCAAGCAATATATCCAGCAGCATTCACCGCTGGACGTAAACGTGTTCGAGCCGAAAGGGGAAGTGAGCTGGCAGTAATTTTCTGAGGCCTGCGCATCCTCTGCTGCCGACAGGGGATGCGCGTCATTTCAGTCCCGCCGGGCGATATCAGCAAAGCGGGCATCCAGTAGCTTCACCAGATCCCCCGCCGCCAGCTCAATATCCAGCCCGCGCTTGCCGCCCGACACGTAAATCGTGCTGAACGCCTGCGCCGGTGCGTCAACGATGGTCGGCAGACGCTTTTTTTGCCCCAGCGGGCTGATGCCGCCTACCAGATAGCCGGTGGTGCGCTGGGCCACCAGCGGATCGGCCATATCCACTTTTTTGGCGCCCAGCGCTTTTGCCACTTTCTTTAAATCAAGCTGGGTTGCGACCGGCGTTACCGCTACCGCAAGGTGTTTCATATCGCCGTTGACGGCCACCAGCAGCGTTTTATAAACCCGGTCGGCGTCGAGGCCGAGCTTGCGCACCACTTCATCACCGAAGTTGGTCTCGTTCGGATCGTGATCGTAGGCGTGGATCTGGAAGGGGATTTTGTTTTTTTCGAGGAGTTTTACTGCGGGAGTCATGGCGATCCTTATTACCAGTGAAGCAAAGTAAGTTAAGAATACTCTTGATAGCTGTCGAAAAAATAGCACTTCCGCGCGCAATTATGTTGGCAGAAACGCTAACTTTAAGAGACAATCGGGAGATCCCCGGCGCAAGCCGCGGAATAATAATAACGATGAAATTCCTCTTTGACGGGCCAATAGCGATATTGGCCATTTTTTTATTTCAGCATTGACGGCAGATTCCCTTCCCCATACAGATGCAGTGCGCCCACCGCGACCACATAGCGCCCCGGCGGCAGCTGGTGCAGCCTGTCGCGCCAGGCCAGATTGCGCTTTTGCATCAGCACATCGTACAGCGACTGGCTAAAGGTGTTTGGCAGCGACGGGGTTTCACCCGGCGGCTGCGAAATCCACCAGCCGATCATTACCTGCAGCAGCCTGGCATTGGTGCGCCAGTGGGTCAGCGTATCGTTCAGCAGATCCGCGCCGCCGTCGGTGAGGTTGCGCAGCAGCGCTATCTGGCTCTCCGCGCCCTCCAGCTCGATCACCGGCTTTGACAGATCGCGGGCAAGGTGCAGCAGCTGGTAATCAATCCCGTAATCCGGGCGCAGGCCCAGCTTTTGCGCGTGGGTGGCCTGCAGCACCATCGCTACCTGCCACAGCGGCTGGCTGCAAAACATCGCCATCGACAGCCCCAGCTCGGCGGCACGCTGTTCCAGCTGCTGATAGCGCGCCTCGCTGAGGCGATCCTCCAGCGGCGGGCAGACGGGAATATCGTTGAAGGGGGTTTCGCTGCCGCTGATATCGGCTTCCACAATCAGGGCGTCCGCCTGCTCAAGCTTGCTGATCAGGCCCGGGGGCAGGGGAGACATATCCGGGGTGCCCATATGAATGCTGCCCACCAGATGCAAATGCTGACCGCCGGCGAGGGAGATATCCAGTCCTGGCCAGCGGTAGCGGTGAGGCAGCAGAGCGCGAATCGATGATTTTAGTTGTTGAAACAGCCCCATACGCGCTCCTGAAAGTAAAACGCCATGCTAGCGCGTTGGGGGCAGGGGCTCAACTGAATCTCAAGCAGGACTCACACTTTCGGCTTAAACCGCAGCAGCCGGTTGGCGTTGCTGACCACGGTGATGGACGACAGCGCCATCGCCGCGCCGGCGACCACCGGGTTCAGCAGCGTGCCGGTGAAAGGCCACAGGATGCCGGCGGCGATCGGAATACCTATGCTGTTATAAACAAACGCGCCCAGCAGGTTCTGCTTCATATTGCGCAGGGTGGCGCGGGCAATCGCCAGCGCGTCGGCGACGCCGGTGAGGCTGTGGCGCATCAGGGTAATTCCGGCGGTTTCGATGGCGACATCGCTGCCGCCGCCCATCGCAATGCCCACCTCGGCCTGGGCCAGCGCCGGGGCGTCATTAATCCCGTCGCCCACCATCGCCACCTTGCGGCCCCCGGCCTGCAGTTTTTTGATGGCGTCGGCTTTACCTTCCGGCAGCACGCCGGCAATCACCTCATCAATGCCTGCTTCTTTAGCAATAGCGCGCGCGGTTACCGGGTTATCGCCGGTAAGCATCACCAGCCGATAGCCTTCCCGGTGCAGGCGCTGCAGGGCGGCTACGCTGTCCTGACGCAGCGGATCGCGAACCGCAAACAGCGCGGCCAGCCTGCCGTCAACTGCGAGCAGCACTGGCGTCGCGCCCTGCGCCGCCTGCGCGTCGATATCTGCCGCGGCCGCGGCGGTATCAATTTGCTGCTCGTTAAGCAGCGCCTGATTGCCCAGCAGCAGCGCGCGGCCTTCGCCGCTGCCGCTGACGCCAAGCCCGCGCAGGGTCCGGAACTCGCTGACCGACGGCAGCATACTTCCTTCGGCCTTTTCAATAATGGCGCGCGCCAGCGGATGGCTTGACCCCTGCTCCAGCGCGGCGGCCAACCGCAGCGCATCGGCCTCGCTTATATCGCCGAAAGTATGGACTGCGACTACCTGCGGTTTACCCTCAGTCAGGGTGCCGGTTTTATCGAACACCAGCGTATCAAGCTCGCTGGCGCGCTGCAGGGCATCCGCATCGCGCACCAGCACGCCGTACTCCGCTGCCCGCCCGACGCCGGCGATGATCGACATCGGCGTCGCCAGACCCAGGGCGCAGGGGCAGGCGATGATCAGCACCGTGGTGGCGATGACCAGAGTATAAACAATCTGCGGCGCCGGGCCGATGAAGTACCACACGGCGGCGCTGAGAACGGCAATAGCAATAACCACCGGCACAAACACGGCGGAGATCCGGTCGGCAAGCTGGCCTATCTCCGGCTTGCTGCTCTGGGCCTGGCGCACCATGCGGATAATGCGCGACAGCGTGGTGCGGCTGCCCACGGCGTTGGCGCGAAACAGCACGCTGCCGTCCTGTACGACGGTACCAGCGTGGACGCTGCCGCCGATGCCTTTTTGCTGCGGGACAGGTTCGCCGGTGAGCATGGCTTCATCGAACCAGGCGTCCCCCTGGCTAATTTCGCCGTCAACCGGGACGCGATCGCCGGTGGTCAGGCGCAGGATCATGCCGGGCTGTACCTCGGCAAGCGGCAGGTCTTTTTCCCCGCCGTCAGTGACCACCCGCGCGCTGGGCGGGGTGAGATCGAGCAGTTTCTCCAGCGCTTTCGACGAGCGCTGGCGGGCGCGGGCCTCCAGCATATGCCCAAGATTAATCAGGCCGATAATCATCGCGCTGGCTTCGTAATAGAGGTGGCGCGCCTCGGCCGGGAACCACTGCGGCCAAAGGTTCACGCTCATCGAGTAGAGCCAGGCCACTGCGGTGCCGAGTGCCACCAGCGTATCCATGGTGGCGGTGCGGTTCTTCAGGCTCTTCAAGGCGCTGGTATAAAAGTGGCCGCCGGCAAAGATCATCACTGCGAGGGTGACGAGGCCGATGATAAGCCACGCGGAGCGGTTGGCATCCGTGACCATCATGTTGTCGCCGATCATCCCCCAGACCATCACCGGAATGCCCACCAGCAGGGCAACGATCGCCTGCCAGCGGAAGCGTTTCATGGTGGCAATGGCCGTTTCCTGCTGGCGCTCCCGGCGCTTCTGGTCATCGTCGATGGCCTCCGCGCCGTAGCCGGCATTTTCTATGGCCTGGACTAATTCAGCGGCGGAGGCGCTGCCCGTCACCAGCGCAGTGCGCTCCGCCAGATTGACCCGTGCCTGACTGACGCCGGGTACGGCGGCAAGCGCCTTCTGTACCCGGGAAACGCAGCTGGCGCAGCTCATGCCGCCGATCAGCAGCTGCATGCTGTCGTCGACGTCATCGGCTGCCGGAAGCTCGGGGGTGACCGCTGTCAGCGCTTCCGACGGAGTTGACGTCTCTGTCAGCGGTTCAGTTTTTGGGTGGCCGATCTCCGCGCCGTAGCCGGCGGCTTTAACGGTTTCAATCAGCTGTTCGGCGCTGGCGCTGCCGGTAACTTTCGCTTCGCTGGTGGTCACTTCCGCCAGCTCAACGTCCGGGCGCTGCTCCAGACTCTCTTTCACGCGTTTGACGCAGTGGCCGCAGGAAAGGCCATCCAGCGCAAGGATAGTGGTTTGGGACATACTTCCTCCGTAAATGTGATCGGCGGTCGTTGACCGGCGGGGAACTTCTTTTTACAGTTGCACAGGTTAAACCTTCCATCAAGGGGAAGGTCAAGGAGTAAATATGAATATCAGCGACGTGGCGAATAAAACCGGCTTAACCGCCAAGGCGATTCGCTTTTATGAAGAGAAGGGGCTGGTCACGCCGCCGGTCCGCAGTGCAAACGGCTACCGCAACTATACGCAAAAGCACCTCGATGAACTCACGCTGCTGCGCCAGGCGCGACTGGTGGGGTTTAATCTGGAGGAGTGCGGCGAGCTGGTTAATCTGTTCAACGATCCCGGGCGCCACAGCGCCGATGTGAAGTCCCGCACGCTGCAAAAAGTGGCCGATATCGAGCGCCATATTCAGGAGCTGCAGGGGATGCGCCAGCAGCTGCTTGATCTGGCCGACGCCTGCCCGGGAGACGACGGCGCCGACTGCCCGATCATTGATAATCTCTCCGGGTGCTGCCATCGCAAAAGCTAATCAGCGGCGTTCGCGGATCTTAAGCGTAATGCCTTCGACGGCAATCACCTCAACCGGGCAGCCTGCGGGCAGATCGCTGTCGGAAACTGCCGGCCACGAGCTGTCGCCAACCCTGATGTGCCCACGGCCGTTGACCAGCGGCGCGTCCAGCGTAAAGCGCTGCCCGAGCAGCTGCTGACCGCGCTGGTTAAGCTGTCTGTCGGCGCGCGGCTGGCGCTTGATGCGCCCACTCAGCCAGCGCCACCACAGCCAGGCCGCTACCAGCGTCAGCACCGCAAACAGCGCGCCCTGCCACTCCCAGCCCAGCGGCAGCAGCCAGGTCAGCAGCCCGGTGACGATGGCCGCCGCGCCGCTCCACAGCAGATAGCCGTTGCCGCCGAGCATTTCGGCGGCCAGCAGCAGGCCGCCGAGGCTGAGCCAGAAGATGTGCGGGTGGGCCAGAATCAGCTCTGTCATTATTTTTTCCGCTCGCTGGCGCTGGTGTTGAGCAGCTCGCCGATCCCTGCGATGGAGCCCATCAGGCTGCTGGCATCCAGCGGCATCATCACCACTTTACTGTTATCCGCCGAGCCGATTTTCTGCAGAGCGTCGGTATATTTCTGGGCCACGAAGTAGTTCACCGCCTGAATATCCCCGGCGGCAATGGCTTCAGAAACCATTTTGGTGGCGCGGGCTTCCGCTTCGGCGGAGCGCTCGCGGGCCTCGGCCTGTAAAAACGCTGACTGGCGCTCGCCTTCCGCTTTCAGGATCTGCGACTGTTTCTCGCCCTCAGCTTTCAGGATCTCCGCCTGACGGACCCCTTCCGCTTCCAGAATATAGGCGCGCTTGGTGCGCTCCGCTTTCATCTGGGCGTTCATGGAGGAGATCAGTTCGGCTGGCGGGCGCACGTCGCGAATTTCAATGCGGGTGATCTTGATGCCCCACGGATTGGTGGCCTGATCGACAATGTGCAGCAGGCGGGTGTTGATGCTGTCGCGCTGGGAGAGCATCTCATCCAGTTCCATTGAGCCCAGCACGGTGCGGATATTGGTCATGGTCAGATTGACGATGGCCTGTTCAAGATTGCTGACTTCATAGGCGGCCTTCGGCGCGTCGATAACCTGAATAAAGCAGACGGCGTCAATGGTGACGTTGGCGTTGTCTTTGGAGATGACTTCCTGGGAGGGAATGTCCAGCACCTGCTCCATCATATTGATTTTGCGGCCGATGCGGTCCATAAAGGGCACCACTAAATTCAGACCCGGCTGCAGCGTATTGGTATAGCGGCCAAAGCGCTCCACCGTCCACTGAAAACCCTGAGGCACAATTTTAACCCCGGCGGCAACCACCACCAGCGCGAGAAAAATGAACACGGGAATAAAGATCAGCACCGAAAACCTCCTGTTTTGTGTCGGATAGCCGGCCTGCAAGTGTCGGACCGACAGACAGTATATCTTTTATTCTCGTCATCGCGAAGCGACAGGAGATACAATAGCCGGGCACCAGTCATAAAAATAAGGACCACCATGAAGGATATATTGCGGGTTGACCAACTTGGTTACCGAATAGACAACACGACCATTTTACACAATATCAATGTAGGGCTGCAGAAAGGCCAATTTGCGTTGATTACCGGCCCGTCGGGATGCGGTAAAAGCACGCTGCTAAAAATTATTGCCTCGCTTATCACGCCCACCTCTGGTTCGGTGATATTTGAAGGGCAGGATATTAAAAATATATCTCCTGAAACTTATCGCCAGCAGGTCTCCTACTGCGCGCAGACCCCGGCGCTGTTTGGCGATACCGTCTACGACAACCTGGCGTTTCCCTGGCAGATACGCCGCCAGAAGCCGGACGAAGCCAAGCTTATCGACGATTTATCGCGCTTCTCGCTGCCGGCAGAAACGCTAAAAAAATCCATCAATGAATTGTCCGGCGGGGAAAAGCAGCGGGTTTCACTTATTCGCAATTTGCAGTTTTTACCGAAGATATTATTACTCGATGAAATAACCAGTGCGCTGGATGAATCTAATAAACAGCAGGTAAATGAGATAATTCATCGCATGGTCGCTCAGGAAAATATTTCTGTGCTGTGGGTAACCCACGACGAAAATGAAATTCGCCACGCGGATGATGTTATCCGGCTCCCGGCGAACGGTGCGGAAATTAAGGAGGCTGAACATGAACGGGCATAATATCACCAACGAATCGCTGGCGCTTTCCATGGTGCTGGTGCTGGTGGCGATTGTGGTCAGCTATCGTGAAAAGCTGGGCCTGGAAAAAGAGATTATCTGGAGCATCTGTCGCGCCATTATTCAGCTGATCGCCGTCGGCTATGTGCTGAAATATATCTTCAATGTTAACCACGCGGTGCTAACCCTGCTGATGGTGCTGTTCATCTGCTTTAACGCGGCCTGGAACGCCAAAAAGCGCAGCCAGTACATCAGTAAGGCATTCCTTTCGTCGTTTATCGCCATTACCACGGGCACCAGCCTAACGCTGGGCGTGCTGGTGGGATCCGGCTCGATCGCCTTTACGCCAATGCAGGTGATCCCGATCGCCGGAATGATTGCCGGTAACGCCATGGTGGCGGTAGGGCTGTGTTACAACAATCTCGGCCAGCGTTTTACTACCGGGCAGGCGCAGATCCAGGAGAAGCTGAGCCTCGGCGCCACGCCGAAAAAAGCCGCCGAGCCGCTGATCCGCGAAAGTATCCGCGCGTCGCTGATCCCGACCATCGACTCCGCCAAAACCGTCGGGCTGGTGAGCCTCCCGGGCATGATGTCCGGGCTGATCTTTGCCGGCATCGATCCAGTCAAAGCGATCAAATATCAGATAATGGTGACCTTTATGCTGCTGTCTACCGCCAGCCTGTCGACCATCGTTGCCTGCTATCTCACGTACCGTAAGTTTTTCAACAGCAGGCATCAGCTGGTGCTGAGCCTGTTGAAAAAGAGTAAATAGTTGATAACCTTTTTAAACCAGTAGCGATAGCGATTCATCTAACGCTACTGGTTTATTCCTCTGATACTCCATCCCTGACGGTAAATCCAAGTTCGTTTGAAACGGCCTGAGCTGCCACGCGCAGCGATTTAAGAAGATTTTTTTCGCCTATCTGCTTCAGTCTCGACGTAGAGAGTGAAATTGAAATTGCGTACGGCACGCGATGATGAATATCAAATACCGGTACGGCGATACACGAAACCCCGAGCTCATTTTCTTCGCGATCCATCGCCATGTGGCTTTCCCTGATGTGCGCCAGCTCATCGTACATAGCCGCAAGGTCGGTGATGGTGTTGTGCGTCAGCGTCTGGATCTGCGCCTGGTGGCTTTCCCAATAGGCTTTGACGTAGTCGGGATGACCAAATGCCATGTAAATCTTACCCATTGCAGAACAATAGAGCGGCATATGCTGACCAATATAGGCGCGGGTGCGGAGCATACCGGTTGTCGGCTCTAATTTATAAATCAGGATCGCGTGATCGTCTTCGCGGCTGGAAAAGTTAACTGTCTCGCCCGTGGCAATGTTCAGCGCTTCAAGATGGGGTGCTGCTACATGAATAATGTTTAACGAGGACAGCGCTTTTTGACCGACGGCGATAAATTTTGTAGTCAATCGATAGCTTCCCGCCGCGGGAGCGGGTGTCACGTAGCCGCAGGATTGCAGCCCCTGCAGCAGCCGGTGGACGGTACTTTTATTGAGGCCTGAAAGCTCCGCAAGATGAGCCAGCGGGCAGCCGTTTGGATAATTACTCAAAATCTCTATCAGCATCAACCCACGAAACAGGCTTTGGCTCCCGGCCGGTCGCTCTTTTTCGGGCGTTTCCTGCACTATTCCACTCTTTTTTGTTGGCATCACTTCCATTCCCCTCATCGATCGCGCACAGATGGTAGCGCAAAGTGTGTTTCAGTTCACGATCTGAACCGAAAAAAAGCAACTCCATGATTTAAAAGTTTTTTTAAAAATCTCCGGCCCGTTGTAATGTCCACGTTAGATCGATATATTTGAAATCAGATTTCGCATTGTGAAATTTAGCGATAGATAAGCGATCTGCCATCACAGGGAAACCAGCAATGAAAGTCACTTTTGAAACATTAAAATCGGCATTTGAAAAAGTTCTTCTGGCTCGAGGCGTGGCTGCGGATACGGCGGACGCCTGTGCTGAGATGTTTGCCAAAACCACAGAATCAGGCGTCTACTCTCACGGCGTAAACCGCTTTCCGCGCTTTATCCAGCAGCTGGATAACGGCGATATTATTCCTGAAGCTAAACCCCGGCGTGTCACTAGCCTCGGTGCGATAGAGCAGTGGGACGCGCAGCGTTCTATCGGTAATTTAACGGCTAAACAGATGATGGATCGGGCGATTGAGTTGGCCGCCGATCACGGCATTGGTCTGGTTGCGTTGCGTAATGCCAACCACTGGATGCGCGGGGGAAGCTACGGCTGGCAGGCTGCGGAAAAGGGATATATTGGTATCTGCTGGACGAACTCGATTGCCGTGATGCCGCCGTGGGGAGCGAAAGAGTGTCGTATCGGTACTAATCCGCTCATTGTGGCCATTCCCTCATCGCCGATAACCATGGTGGACATGTCGATGTCGATGTTCTCCTACGGCATGCTCGAGGTTAACCGTCTTGCCGGTCGAGAGCTGCCGGTTGATGGCGGCTTTGATGATGATGGCAATCTGACCAGAGAGCCGGGAGTCATTGAAAAAAACCGACGCATTTTGCCGATGGGTTACTGGAAGGGTTCTGGTATGTCCATCGTGCTGGATATGATTGCCACGCTGCTGTCCAACGGCTCGTCCGTTGCCGAAGTGACCCAGGACAACAGTGATGAATACGGCGTCTCCCAAATCTTTATCGCCATTGAAGTGGATAAGCTTATCGACGGCGCTACCCGTGATGCAAAACTGCAGCGAATCATGGACTTCATCACCACCGCAGAGCGTGCCGATGAGAGTGTCGCCATCCGCTTGCCGGGGCATGAGTTCACAAAGTTACAGGAAGAAAACCGGCGCAATGGCATCACCGTCGATGACAGCGTGTGGGCTAAGATTCAGTCGCTCTAAGCAAAGGAGAACGGATATGATTTTTGGACATATCTCACAGCCAAATCCCTGCACGCTACCCGCCGCTATTGAGCGCGCGCTGGCATTTTTGCGCACCACCGATTTTCAGACGCTGCAGCCCGGTGTGGTTGAGATAGAAGGAAAAAATATCTTTGCCCAGATCATCGACCTGACTACCGGGGATATTAAGGTAAACAGGCCCGAGGTTCACCGTCGCTATCTCGATATCCAGTTTCTGGCTTACGGAGAGGAGAAAATAGGGATTGCGATTGATACCGGGAATAATATTGTCAGCGAATCCTTACTCGCGCAGCGGGATATTATTTTCTACCACGACAGTGAAAATGAATCTTTTATTGAAATGATACCCGGCAGTTACGCCATTTTTTTTCCACAGGACGTTCATCGCCCTGCATGCTGTAAATCTGTTCCGGTATCTATCAGAAAAGTCGTTGTTAAGGTGGATATTTCAATATTGTAAAATAAAAGTAATGGCTATCTCTTATTTATTAGTAAAAGCGAATGCATTAAAAATATTGTTGCCTATCGTATTTTTGCGCGCGTAATAAAAAAGATAGCCTATATCAGGAGCACATAATGAAAATGAATCATACCGGTTATATTATCGGTGCGTATCCCTGTGCACCCTCATTTCACCAAAAAAGTGAAGAGGAAGAGAAGGACTTCTGGCGTCAGCTCGCTGATACTCCCGACATTCGGGGGATTGAACAGCCTTGTCTTGACGATCTCCATCCACTTGGCGATGACTGGCTGCTGCGCCACACCCCGGACAGCTGGCAGATTGTGGTTACCGCCATTATGGAAACCATGCGCCGACGCGCCGAAAACGGCGGTTTTGGCTTAGCCTCTGCCGATGAAGCGCAGCGCCAGGCCTGTATCGAATATTATCGCCATCTATTGCGTAAAATAACTGCGGTAAACAGCGCTCGCCGTGGAAAAGTTATCGCCCTTGAGCTACAGGCGGCGCCTGTCGCCAGCAATTCGAGCGTGGCGCAGGCAACCGAGGCATTTTCACGCTCGCTAAAAGAGATTGCCGCCTGGGACTGGCCCTGCGAACTGCTGCTTGAGCACTGCGACGCGATGGATGGACCGGCACCGCGCAAAGGCTTTCTACCGCTGGAGAATGTGCTTGAGGTGACGCGGGATTATAACATTAGCGTTTGTGTTAACTGGGCACGTTCGGCAATTGAAGGCCGTAGCGTAACGCTGCCGCTCACCCATACCAGGTTAACGCAGGAGGCCGGCAAGCTCGGTGCGCTGATGTTCTCCGGCACTACCGCAGGCGGAGAATACGGTGAATGGCAGGATCTACATGCGCCCTTTGCCCCTTTTTGCGCTGAAAGTTTAATGACCGCGGCGCATGCCCGTGAATTATTGTCCTCTGCCCCTGCGGAAACGCTGAAATTTATCGGCATTAAACTCCTTGAAATCGATCCAAATGCAGGCCTCAGCCACCGCGTTGCAATATTGCGTGACGGCATTGCTGCATTAAAAAAAGCTACAGCATAAAAATTTCATCGCCACAACATTAACTCTACGAGAATACAAAGATGAATATAACCTCTTACTCTACATCTGTTGATATACCCCGGCAACGCTGGTTCAGAATCATCCCTCCAATACTGATTGCCTGTATTATTTCCTATATGGATCGGGTGAATATTGCATTTGCAATGCCTGGCGGCATGGATGAGGAATTGGGTATTTCGGCAACCATGGCGGGCCTGGCGGGCGGAATTTTCTTTATTGGCTACCTTTTTTTACAGGTGCCGGGCGGAAAGATTGCCGTACACGGGAGCGGTAAGAAATTTATTGGCTGGTCGCTGGTGGCCTGGGCGATTATTTCCGTGCTGACCGGCATCATTACCAATCAATATCAACTGCTGGTGCTGCGCTTTCTTCTGGGGGTTGCCGAAGGCGGAATGTTACCGGTTGTCCTGACGATGATCAGCAACTGGTTTCCCGATGCCGAGCGCGGCCGCGCTAACGCCATTGTGATTATGTTCGTGCCCATTGCCGGGATTATCACCGCGCCGCTGTCGGGCTGGATAATCACTGTTCTGGACTGGCGCTGGCTGTTTATTATCGAAGGTTTACTCTCCGTATTTGTGCTGATGCTGTGGGTTTACACCATCTATGACCGCCCCCAGGAAGCGCGCTGGATCTCTGATGCGGAGAAGAGCTGGCTGGTTGAAACGCTCGCTGCCGAACAGCGCGCAATTGCCGGAACGGAGGTCAAAAACGCCTCGCTGAGCGCGGTGCTGTCTGACAAAACCATGTGGCAGCTTATCGCGCTGAACTTCTTCTATCAAACCGGCATATATGGATACACCTTGTGGCTGCCGACCATTCTTAAAGAGCTGACCCACAGCAGTATCGGACAGGTTGGGATGCTGGCTGTACTCCCCTATGTGGGCGCTATCGCCGGGATGTTCCTGTTTTCATTCCTTTCGGACAGAACCGGCAAACGTAAGTTGTTTGTTTGCCTGCCGCTGATCGGGTTCGCGCTATGCATGTTTCTTTCCGTCGCGCTGCAGGACAGCGTCTGGCTGGCTTACACCGCGCTGGTTGGCTGCGGTTTCTTCCTGCAATCGGCCGCGGGCGTGTTCTGGACCATACCGGCACGCCTGTTTAGTGCTGAAATGGCGGGCGGCGCGCGGGGCGTCATCAACGCCCTCGGTAATCTCGGCGGTTTCTGCGGCCCCTACGCGGTTGGCGTGTTGATAACCCTCTACAGCAAAGATGCTGGCGTTTACTGCCTGGCTATTTCGCTGGCGCTGGCGGCGCTGATGGCTCTGCTGCTGCCCGCAAAATGCGATGCCGGCGCTGCACCGAAAGAAGCCATGAATCCCCGCAAGCATGCGGCATAAATCATCTGCCGGGCGTGCTGTCCCGGCAATGCAGGGAAATGATCATGAGTGTAAATGAGACTTTATGGCTGGGTATTGATTGCGGCGGCACCTATCTGAAGGCTGGACTGTACAACCGGACGGGTGCCGAACTCGGTATTGAACGCTGCGCGCTGCAAACCCTGAGCGCTCAACCCGGATATGCAGAACGCGATATGCCTCTGCTCTGGCAGAGCTGCCACCAAACGATCGCGGCTCTCCTCAAGCGCGCGGGGATTACCGGCGATCGGATTGCGGGAATTGGCATTTCTGCACAGGGGAAGGGGCTTTTTCTGCTGGATAAGCAAGACAGGCCGCTGGGAAACGCCATTTTATCCTCCGACAGACGCGCGCTGGACATTGTTCGCCGCTGGCAGCAGGACGGCATCCCGGAGCAGCTTTACCCTTTTACCCGACAGACACTGTGGACCGGCCATCCCGCCTCGCTGCTGCGCTGGCTAAAAGAGAATGAACCAGCCCGCTACGCCCGGATCGGCAGCATCATGATGGGGCATGACTATCTGCGCTGGTGCTTAACCGGCCAAAAAGGCTGTGAAGAGACCAACATCTCCGAGTCAAATCTCTACAACATGGCGCGCGGAGAGTATGACCCGCAGCTATTGCAGATGCTGGATATCAGTGAAATTAGCGGTGCGCTGCTGCCGATTGTCGGCTCATCCCAGCGCTGTGGTGAAGTGACGTCGCAGGTGGCGGCATTAACCGGCCTGCGGGCGGGTACTCCTGTGGTAGGCGGTCTGTTCGACGTTGTCTCTACTGCGCTTTGTGCCGGGCTTGAGGATGAAAAAGCTCTCAATGCGGTAATGGGTACGTGGGCCGTAACCAGCGGTATCACCCGCGGCATACGCGATAGCGAGCCGCATCCCTACGTTTACGGGCGCTATGTTAATGACGGGGAATATATCGTTCATGAAGCCAGTCCCACCTCGTCTGCGAACCTCGAATGGTTCACCGCCCGGTGGGGCAATCTCTCCTTTGACGACATAAATCAGGCCGTGGCCAGCCTGCCGAAAGCCGGTAGCGATCTTATCTTTTTACCCTTCCTTTACGGCAGTAACGCCGGACTTGAAATGACCAGCGGCTTTTATGGCATGCAGGCGCTGCATACCCGCGCCCATCTTTTACAGGCCATCTACGAGGGGGTTGTCTTTAGCCACATGACGCACCTGAACCGGATGCGGGAGCGCTTTACCGATGCGCATACCCTGCGGGTCACCGGCGGCCCGGCCCACTCTGCTGTCTGGATGCAGATGCTGGCCGATGTTAGCGGAATGCGCGTTGAGCTGCCGCAGCTGGAAGAGACCGGCTGTTACGGCGCGGCGCTGGCGGCGCGGGTTGGCACCGGCGCGTATCGTGATTTTGCCGAGGCGCAGCGCGAACTGCAGCTACCGATCGGTACCGTCTTGCCCGATGCCGCTGCCCACCAGCGGTATCAGGAAAAATATCACCGCTATCAGCATTTGATTGAAGCACTTCAGGGCTTTCACGCCCGCACTAAGGAGCACAAGCTATGAGCCGACCATTACTGCAACTGGCGCTCGATCACACGACTCTCCCGGCGGCACTACAGGATGCCGCAGTGTTGCAGGAGTATGTCGACATCGTTGAGGCAGGAACAATACTTTGCCTTAGCGAGGGTATTAACGCGGTAAAAGCGCTGCGTAACCTCTGCCCGAAGAAAATTATTGTGGCCGACTGGAAGGTCGCGGATGCGGGAGAAACGCTTGCAGAACAGGCTTTTCGGGCCGGGGCCAACTGGATGACTATCATTTGTGCGGCGCCGCTGGCGACAGTTGAAAAAGGTCACGCGGTCGCGCAGTCCTGCGGCGGAGAAATCCAGATGGAGCTGTTCGGTAACTGGACGCTGGAGGATGCCAGAGCCTGGCATCGCACCGGCGTGCGCCAGGCCATTTACCACCGAGGGCGCGACGCGCAGGCCAGCGGGCAGCAGTGGGGCGAGGCGGATCTGGCCAAAATGAAGGCGCTGTCCGATATCGGTCTGGCACTTTCTGTTACCGGTGGCATCACTCCTGAGGACGTCGCGTTATTTAAAGGGATTCACGTGAAAGCATTTATTGCGGGAAGATCGCTGGCCGGTGCAGCCGATCCTGCCCGCGCCGCGGCGGAGTTTCACGCGCAGATCGACGCTATCTGGGGAGGCCGCGATGCGTAATCATCCGTTAGGCATTTACGAGAAGGCGCTGGCAAAAGATCTCAGCTGGCCGGAGCGCCTGGTTCTGGCAAAGAGCTGCGGTTTTGATTTCGTTGAAATGTCAGTAGATGAAACCGACGAACGGCTATCGCGTCTGGACTGGAGTTCTGCCCAGCGCGGCTCGCTGGTGAATGCGATGCTGGAAACTGGCGTCGGGATCCCATCCATGTGTCTCTCTGCGCACCGGCGCTTCCCGTTTGGCAGCCGCGACGCGGCCGTGCGCCAGCGCGCGCGCGAAATTATGACCAGGGCGATTCTGCTCGCGCGCGATCTGGGGATCCGCACCATTCAGCTTGCTGGCTATGACGTTTACTACGAGGAACACGATGAAGGTACTCAGCAGCGCTTTGCAGAGGGGCTGGCCTGGGCTGTAGAGCAGGCAGCGGCCGCGCAGGTGATGCTGGCGGTGGAGATTATGGATACCGCCTTTATGAACTCTATCAGCAAATGGAAAGTATGGGACGACATGCTGGCCTCGCCGTGGTTCAGCGTCTATCCAGATGTCGGCAACCTCAGCGCTTGGGGAAATGATGTCGCCGCAGAGCTGGCGCTGGGTATCGATCGTATCGCCGCAATTCATCTTAAAGATACCCAGCCCGTTACGGCGCAAAGCCCGGGGCAATTCCGCGATGTGCCTTTTGGCGAAGGCTGCGTGGACTTTGTTGGCATCTTTAAAACGCTCAATGCACTGAACTATCGCGGTGCATTTCTGATTGAAATGTGGACTGAAAAGGCGAAAGAGCCGGTGCTGGAAATTATTCAGGCCCGCCGCTGGATTGAAGCGCGTATGCAAGAAGGAGGATTTACATGTTAGAGCAACTTAAGGCCGATGTGCTGGCGGCAAATCTGGCGCTGCCCGCGCATCAGCTGGTGACTTTTACCTGGGGCAACGTCAGCGCAATCGATGAATCGCGCCGGTTCATGGTGATAAAGCCTTCCGGTGTTGAATATGACCTGATGAGCGCAGAGGATATGGTGGTGGTAGACATTGCGAGCGGCAGCGTCGTTGAGGGGAGTAAAAAACCGTCTTCTGACACGCCGACCCACCTTGCGCTCTATCGCCGCTATGCGCAGATTGGCGGAATTGTTCATACGCATTCGCGCCACGCCACCATCTGGTCCCAGGCGGGACTGGATCTCCCGGCGTGGGGAACCACGCACGCCGACTATTTTTACGGCGCTATTCCCTGCACCCGGCTGATGACAGAGGACGAAATAAACGGCGATTACGAATACCAGACCGGGGAGGTGATTATTAAAACCTTCGAGGAGCGCGACCTGAGTCCGCAACAGGTTCCCGCCGTACTGGTCCACTCTCATGGTCCTTTTGCGTGGGGAAAAAATGCTGCCGACGCCGTACACAATGCGGTCGTACTTGAGGAGTGCGCTTATATGGGGCTGTTTTCACGGCAGCTTTCGCCGCAGCTGGCGGACATGCAGCAGGCGCTGCTTGATAAGCACTACCTACGTAAACACGGGGCTGGTGCTTACTACGGCCAATAATGCATATCGCGCCGCGCCCTTCGCGATTTCCGCGAAGGGCGCGCTTGCTTACATGCTGGAAAACGTATTCATAATCACGCCGCCGGCGATGATCGGCACCATCGCGGCAATAGCCGGCAGGTCGGGTTTTTGCTTATAGAGGATCATTGAGCAAATCGTTACCCCGACAATCCCGAACCCGCACCACAGCGAGTAGGCAACGCCTACGGGGATAGTATTCGCTATGGCGCGGGTTAGCGCGAAATAACATAGTGCGTAGAGGAGCGCGGGTAAGATTTCTGTGGCATCTGCTGGCTATTGGACAGCGGCGGCAGCGGTTCAATGTGAACTTGCGGATTAAGCTGCAGGTGGCCGCGTGAGACGGTAACGATAATATTTTCGATATCATAGTGGCGAAACGTCTTGCGCAGCATACTCAGGTACTGATTGAGGTTGCTGTTAGAAGATGTCAGGCCGTTATCGTCCCACACTTTTTTAAGCACTTCATCGCGGCTGACGATGTCCGTGTTACGCAAAAAGAAATAGAGTAGCGCGCTGGCGGTGATTGAGAGCTGGCCGTCGGCATCGGTACTGCCCGGTAGCGTCAGCGTACCGTCCGTCGCATCATAAATAAGCCGGGCGTTGATGTTGCAGCGCATGCTGGCCTCAGTCCACCTGCTTTATCTTAAAAGCGTCATTATCACTTAACCGCGGCGTCGCACTTGCTGCTGCCGGGCTTGGCCGCAGACGCCGGAGAAGTCCCTGATATTTTTTAAAATTTTTTCCATCTGTCATTTCCCGATCATAGCGACCCGGGCAGGTTTCTATTTTTGATCGCTATCAAAGGGGGGAGAGACGTTCTGGCGCAGTGGCGGTTATTGGGCTGGAAGTCACATTTTGTCACACCAGCGTTGTCGGCAGTGCTGATGCATGCGCTGGCGATATTACCCTGAGTGGATCATCCCTCCACGTACGTGGCTATTTTCTCCATAAATTTTCTCCTCGCATTATGTTCAACGATCGTGATCTACCCGCATTCGTGCTCTGCTTTTATTCACGTGCAGGAATTATTATTTATGCTCCAGACAGCTATTTAAAAAAGGGGACGTAGTTAATTTCAAGGTAATTGTTCAAATAATGATCAGGTTGCTTTAACCGAAACAAAAGACGATGGGTAAAAAATGATATCGATCATTCTTTGGTGATTGAGAGTTGAAAGAATAGCGGCACGGGTTTTGGTGTACGGCTTTCAAAACGACTAAAGGATGGATATATGGAAAAGGTAAGCGCGGGCACCGCGCAAAAAATGGGGCTTACGGCACTCACGTTAGTGACAGCATCAAATATGATGGGATCTGGCGTATTTATGTTGCCAACCAGTCTTGCCGGTATTGGATATATCTCTTTATGGGGATGGCTATTTACTATAATCGGCGTTATTGCTCTGGCTTTAGTTTTTGCTAAAACCAGCCTTATTACACCCAGAGCGGGTGGGATTGTGGCCTATGCCAGTGACGCATTTGGCCCCTTTATTGGTTTTCAGACCACAGTTTGTTACTGGATTAGCGCCTGGATCGGTAATGTCGCTCTGCTGGTGGCCGGTGTGGGTTATCTCAGCTACTTTTTCCCCGCTTTACACGATCCGTTCTATGGCTGTATTACCGCGATAGCAATCCTTTGGGCTTTTATTGCGCTAGGCAGTCTGGGTGCGAAGACAGCCGGTCGCGCGCAGTCCTTCACCGCCACCTGTATGCTGGTGGTGGTACTTGGCGTCGGAATTGTTGGTTGGTTCTGGTTCGATCCGCATATGTTTAGCCAGGTCTATAACGGCACGGGTAAGAGCAACAGTTCAGCTATAGTCTCCGCGGCATCAATCGCGCTCTGGGGATTTTTAGGGGTTGAATCTGCTGTGGTGTCATCCGGCCAGGTAGAAAATCCCGAGCGTACCGTACCGCGCGCAACAGTCTACGGCCTGCTTATTGCCTCTGTGTGCTATGTCGGTAGCTGCACGGTGATTATGGGACTGGTTCCCCATGAAGAGCTGGTTCACTCTGCGGCGCCTTTCGCCGACGCCGCGCGCTATATGTTCGGCGATATGGCAGGCAACATTGCTTCTGCTCTCAGTATCATTGCCTGCTTTGGCTCTATTTCTGGCTGGTTAATTTTGCAGTCTGAAGGGCCGCGTGCCGGCGCACAGCAAGGGCTGTTTCCAAAGATTTTTGCCGAGACCAACAAGCACGATGTACCGATGAAAGGTCTGCTTATTTCCGGCGTGTTAATGAGTCTGGTGCTATTGCTAACCGCATCGCCCGACCTGGCTAAACAGTTCCAGGTTGTTATTCTGATGTCGGTATTCGCCTCCCTCCTGCCGTATATGTATGCCACCATTGCGCTACCTATAATTATGGTTTCGCGTAAGTTGAATTACGGTAAAAGCTTTATGTTTTACTGTGTGTTAACTGTCATTGGTGTGATTTACAGTATATTTGCTCTGCTAGGTTCCGGTACCGATTCGATTTTCTGGGGAACAGTCATGATGATGGTGACGATCCCGCTATTTTCATTCGTTGCCGCCGGGAGAAATAAGAAAGGACAAGAAATCCTTTATCTTGAAAAGTAACTTTAATTTTATCTCACTCATAATATGGAGATTGTTATGACTTTATCTATTGCTGACCAAAATAAATTAGATGCTTTCTGGTCCTATTGTGTTAAAAATCGCTACTTTAATATTGGCTATCCTGAATCAGCTGACTTTGATTACAGTATGCTTGAACGCTTTATGCGTTTCTCAATCAATAACTGCGGTGACTGGGGAGAGTACTGTAATTACCTGTTAAACTCCTTCGATTTTGAAAAAGAGGTAATGGAGTATTTCTCTGGCCTGTTTAAAATTCCCTTCGAAGAGAGCTGGGGCTATGTCACCAACGGCGGCACGGAGAGCAACATGTTTGGCTGCTACCTGGGGCGCGAGCTGTTCCCTAACGGAACGCTTTATTATTCCAAAGACACCCACTATTCCGTAGCCAAAATCGTGAAACTTCTGCGTATTAAGGCGCAGCTGGTTGAGTCTCAGCCCAATGGCGAAATGGATTATGACGATCTGGTGAAAAAAATTGAGAATGCCGGTGAAAAGCATCCGATTATTTTCGCCAATATTGGTACTACGGTGCGCGGCGCTATTGATGATATTGCCGAGATCCAAAAGCTCATCGCCGGATTGGGTATCGCACGTAAGGATTATTATTTACATGCCGACGCAGCATTAAGCGGTATGATTTTGCCTTTCGTGGACGAACCTCAACCCTTTACTTTCGCCGATGGCATTGATTCAATTGGCGTTTCAGGACATAAAATGATCGGTTCGCCAATCCCCTGCGGTATTGTGGTGGCGAAGAAAAGCAATGTCGACCGCATTAGCGTTGAAATTGATTATATCTCAGCGCATGACAAAACCATTTCCGGCTCCCGTAACGGGCATACGCCATTAATGATGTGGGCGGCGGTACGTAGCCATACGGAAGTAGAGTGGCGGCGTCGCATTCAGCATAGTTTAACCATGGCAAAGTACGCGGTAGATCGCTTTAAGGCCGCGGGGATTGACGCCATGTGTCATAAAAATTCCATTACGGTTGTTTTCCCGCGTCCTTCAGAATGGGTGTGGAAGAAGCACTGTCTTGCCACTTCCGGAGATGTGGCTCACCTGATCACCACTGCACATCACCTTGACAGTTCGCAAATAGATGCGCTGATTGATGATGTGATTAGCGATTTGAATCAGAGGGCGGCGTAACAAGTGAGCAGCGGCAAGCTGCCGCTGCTCCCTGTGGTATTTGGTGGATTCCAGCGCCAACCGAGATCCACCAAACACCCTCATTCTATTGCAATATCACATTCAGGGTAGCTGTTTTGAGGTGCAAAGAGTTCGTTTTGTGACTCCAGAGCGGATATTCAGGAGAAATCGACGATGAATACGAAGATCCAGGCAATTCGCGGCATGCGCGATGTGCTCCCCGAAGAGACGCCAACGTGGCAATGGCTGGAAAGTAAGTTCAGGCATATGGCATTTCGCTATGGTTATCAGGAGATGCGTTTGCCTCTGCTGGAACCGGTTGAACTGTTTCAGCGCGCGGTGGGGGAGGCGACCGATATCGTCTCTAAAGAGATGTATAACTTTACCGACAAAAATGGCGAACACATCACGCTCAGGCCTGAAGGTACCAGCGGCTGCATGCGGGCGGTGCTGGAAAATAATCTCTGTTACAACAAAACTCAGCGGTTATGGTACCAAGGCTCGATGTTCCGCTACGAGCGTCCCCAAAAGGGGCGGCTGCGCCAGTTTACACAGTTCGGCGTTGAGGCATTTGGTATGGCGGGGCCGGAGGTCGATGCAGAGATGCTTTTCATGCTGCGTGACCTGTTTCACGATCTCGGATTGACTCCCTATCTGCGACTGGAAATTAACTCATTAGGTACTCCAGACGAGCGGCGCCAGCACCGAATAAAGCTCGTTGAGTGGTTTACCCAGCATAGTGAACTTCTGGATGAAGACAGCCTCAGGCGGCTTGAGAGTAACCCGCTGAGGATCCTGGACAGTAAAAACCCGCAGATGCAGCCGATGCTGGAACAGGCTCCCAGGCTGCTTGATTACCTGAAAGACGACTCCCGTCGCCACTTTGACACTCTTTGCGAACTGCTCGATAAAGTAGCCATCCCCTACACCGTTAATCCACGGCTGGTTCGCGGGCTGGATTATTACACCCGTACCGTGTTTGAGTGGGTAACCAGCGAGCTGGGCTCCCAGGGAACAGTATGCGGCGGCGGGCGCTATGATGGCCTCGCAGAGCTGTTTAATCCGAAGCCTCTCCCCGCGTGCGGTTTTGCAATAGGCATTGAGCGTCTGCTGCTGCTCATTCAGTCGGTGAGTCAGCAGGATAATCCCCAATGGCACTTTAGTCCGGATGTTGTGATTACCCACGAGCAGCAAAATGATGGTGTGGAGAGCCAGCTGCTGGCAGAGTTGCTGCGCCAGCGTATTGTGGGGCTCAAGGTGCTGGTTGATTGCAGCGGAAGCAAACTCAAGCGTCAGCACCAGTCAGCCTTACAGAGCCAGTGTAGTGCGATCGTCACTATCAATGCGGACAGCACGATTCGCCTGTGGGATCTGCCTTCATCCCAGCAAATGACCTGCGATGAAAAAACGCTGATTGAGTGGCTACAGCAGTATCACCACTAAATAACCTTCCTTCTCCGGTGTTTGGGCCACGCGCTTTGGCACCGGAAAGCGCTTAGCCGCATCGTTTGAAACCCGCCGATCCTTGAACTCATGTCATATTGACCCTCAATGGAGAACTGTCTCATGGCAAGAAAAAGTAGATTATTCATTCAAGGAATGCCTCACCTGGTACAGCTGCGTGGTCATAATCGCGAACCGTTGTTTCGTGAGGATGACGACTATTCCGCGTTCACTCACGCGATGGACCTCGCCGCACGGCGTTATGGGATCGCTATTTACGGCTGGTCGCTGGCGCCCGAACGTATCCTTATTTTACTTACCGCCGAGGATAAGCATGCCCTCGGCCGCTTTATTCAGCACATTGGGCGCAGCTACGTGCCATTCTATAACCGTCGCTATCAGCGCCGGGGCGCCCTGTGGGACAACCGTTACTGCTGTAGCCCGCTTGAAGCAAATGCCTATTTTCTTATGGTGAAGCGCTTCGTCGAATGTAACGAAGATGGTATCTGTGGGCGCCACTCTTTTGGTGCAGAGCCGTCAGGAGCGATAGTACTGCATCCAATCTGGATGCAGCTTGGCAGCAATCCTGACGAACGCCTGCAGCGGTATCGGGATTTTTGCCGAACGGCGATGAGCCCCGCGCTGGTCGAACGGATTTGCCGCGCGCTGGACCAAAACTGTCTACTGGCCACTATGGTCATCAGTCAGCAGCTGGAAAAGCGGCTTGAGAGGCCGCTTCATGCGCGACATATCGGTCGGCCGAGAAAACTGGAACAAAATCCTGTCGCTCGGTGGACGTGGCTTGAGCAGCAGGCTGAACATTTTTTACAGCAGTATGGCTATCAGCAAATACGGTTGTCTATGCTGGAACGCGACCCGCTGTTTGCCCCGGGCGGCCCCGCGCTTCAGGGCAACGGCGAGCTGAGGGGCGACGGAACAACGGGTTGCTTGCGTATCGTTGCCGGCCAGCACAGCGACGGTGTGCTGAGCCGCCTGTGGTATACGGGAGTGATGTTTCGCCAATCGCTGAAGGATAAGCATATCCAGCAAAACCATCAGGTTGGCGTAGAAGCCTTCGGTGCGGAGGGGATTGATATTGAGCTGGAACATCTGATGATGCAGGCCTGTTTTTACCGCAGGCTCGGCATTGCCGATCGCGCGGAGCTACACCTCAATACGCTTGGAGATGCGCAGGATGCCGAGGCTTATCGCCAGGCTTTACGCGCGTTTTATCAACCCGTAGCGCAGCTACTGGCACCGGAACAGCAGGCGTGGCTGGTCGATCATCCGGAATGGCTGGTTTATCATGACGATATTCTGCTGCAGCGGCTAGCTCCCGCAGCGCCGCAACACGCTGATTTTATCAGCACGGCGGCTCGTGAGCGCTTTCTTCGGCTTCAGCAGGCGCTAAATCGGCTGGGTATTGTCTGGCAACATGCCCCGGATCTCTTTCCGCGTAACCAGTACTGTCAGCTGGTATTTGAGTGGCGCAGCACCGCCTTTGAGCGCAATGTGGTCCTGAGCCGGGGAGGGCGCTACGATGCCTGCGCCAGCAAAGTCGTTGGGCGTCAGATTTCCGCATTTGGATTCGCGTTTATCCTGGAGTCCATCATGTCACTCCTCAGCTATTCCCGACACTGTAATAAAAGTACAACGTCAGTGGATATCGTTATTATTCCCGAGCAGCCCCGCGTTGCTCCACAGGCGCTACTATTGACACATAAACTTCGTCAGCAGTTTCCACGTCTGAGTATCGTTAACGACAGCTCTACACTGAGGCTTACTACCAGACTCAAAAATTCACAGCGCAGCGGGGCGCGATTTACGCTTCAGCTTGAAGGTAATGGACAGACAATTCAGTTTTTTGATGCGCAAACACAGGGGCATGGGAAATCGAGTGTTGAGAAGATAACTGAAATATTGAGCCGGGCTATTGTATGATTGTGTACAATGCTGTTCCCGGAAATAAAAAACTGATGACTTTATTAGTGTATGGCGCAAACAATTCGAGTTACGCTAAACCCGCAGGCCGAATAATTCGATCATGTAAAAGCAGCTTGAAGTATGGCGGGGGTATAAAGGCCCTGTAATTACACCAGGGCCTTTATATGATATTAGACAGTCAATACACTGCGATATAATGATATCCCGGAGTTACACGGAGTAGCGTTATTCTATTACTTATCGGCAGCGGCATACTTGAGCACATTCCCCTCCCAACCATTTTTCCCGTAGTCGTTAACGTGAACAATACGCTGAACCGGCTGACCTTTATTGAAATTGATTTCATTCATTTTGACGTACACAATCGACGGTGAGAAAAGGGATTTATAATAGAACTCGCCGTGGCTTAAATCAGAAATAGTCTGGAAGTAAGTGGCGTTGCCTTTATTATCCTCTTTACGCACGGTGTATTTTCCGTAGTCACGCATAATTGCCGCATCCATACCTATTTTATCATCGGGCATCCCTGGCGCTTCGGCATTATTGCTGACCACGGCGAGGATAAAGCCCTGCGCCTGAGATTTATAGTCAGGCTGCGGTACGTGGTCCAGATCGTAGGTTGCGCGCACGAAGCGCTGGTCAGCATCCTGACCGCCGGGGATCTGCTCCAGATCGGCATTTTTATATTTTTCCAGATTTTTCATCTGGTTGGCAATTGAAGGTGGGTTAGTCATAACGCGGTACTGTTTGCCGTGATAGATATTCACTTTGCCATTATCGATTTCAATAATCGCCGAATCGCCAGTTTTATCCTCAATGGCTAAATGCTTGGTGTCCGTAGCATAGTCAATGGGCATTTTCTTCGCTTGCAGGCGCACGTTGTTCTGGATGGCGTTAACTGCATCATTTACCGTGGCAAAGTTATCCAGCACGTAACTCAGCCATGCCCGGCTCTCAAGCACCGGTTTGTCTTTATTACCGACGGTCTGCACCTGTTTACCGTTGGTATAATATTGTGTATGTCCCGCCAGACCCGCTTCGTTCATGCCGTCCATGGGAAATTCGTTATCGGCATAAATAACCACGCTGCCGTATTTTGTCACCCACTTGGGCGCGTTCTTCGCGTCGCTGCCGGTGTGCGCCACGCCGCGCGGGGTGATCACCAGCGCCGGATCTACCGGGCCAAAAAAATCGAGGTTTCGCGCGCTCACCATGTAGCCAGGGTATTGGTTTAAAAAAGCGCGGGTGCACGCCTGAGCGCTACTTATTAATGCCGTGCTTAATGCTGCGCCTACCAATACGGTGAGCAAAGTCTTATTTAATGATTTCATTTCATATCCTTGTATTTTCTTCCACAATTAAATCTGAGATAAGCTGGCTATGACACTACTACCCCTTTTATTAATAAGGTTATGTATTTGTGCTAATGCGTGTAATAGATGTCTTCAGGATGATGAAGTGAATATTTGTCTGAATGTAAAATATGCACCAATAAAATGAATAATGGTAAAAATTAAAATGAGATGATTAAAAGAGACAGAGGGATGAATTATTGATAGTGGCGCAGATGCCCGTTGGCGGACAGCGCTAAGAAGAGGCGGACGAACCTTACATCATTAATATTGGAACGGTGTGTTTTATCCGGGAGACATTTTTAAACGCGCTGGTGGTGTATTGCGGACAATGGTAAGGCGGCAGCCGATCGCGTTACGCGGCCGGCTGCCGGGCTGAGCAGAGAGGTAAATCAGTACATCAGCGAGTAGAGCTGGCGGCGATACTTCGACGCCAGCGCGTCGCCGGTGCCGAGCGCCGCGAGGATCTCCTGCAGCATCTTGCGCGCCTGGCCGTCGGCGGCGCCGAGATCTTTTCTCAGGTGGCCGAACAGCAGCTCCAGCGCCTCTTCATTGCGGCCCACCTGGTGCAGCTGGAGCGCAAGCTGGGATGCCAGCGCGGCGTCTTGCGGATTGTCGGCGACCTGCTGCTGAAGCTGCTGGATCTCCGGCGTATCGGCGGCCTGCTTGAGCAGTTCGATCTGCGCCACCAGACCCTGATAGCGCGTGTCCCGATCCTGTAGCGGAATAGTTTTTAGCGTAGCTTCGGCGTCTTCGGAGCGGTTGAGGGCGATTTGCGTCTCCGCCAGCAGCAGGCCAATCTGGCTCTCCTGATTCGAGAGCTGCCAGGCCTCTTTCAGCAGCGGCAGGGCTTCGGCGTATTTCTCTTCCTGCATCAGCGCCATGGCTTCCTGCGCTTTTAGCTCCTCTTCACGGGGCAGCACTTTGTCCAGCAGCGCGCGGATAGCCTCTTCAGGCTGCGGGCCCTGGAAGCCGTCAACCGGCTGGCCGTTCTGGAACAGATACACCGTAGGAATAGCGCGCAGGCCGAACTGCGCGGCGATAGCCTGCTCGGCGTCGCAGTCCACTTTCGCCAGAATAAATTGCCCGGCGTACTGGGCCGCGAGCCTGTCGAGAACCGGATCCAGTTCCTGGCAGTGCTGGCTGCGTGCCGACCAGAAGTAGAACAGCACCGGAACCGTCATTGACTGGTCCAGCGTCTGGTGCAGGTTAGCTTCGGTAATGTTGACGATATTCTGTTCAGACATAGAGATTCTCATTATCCAGTGGGATGTTCTGCGCCGGATGTGCGAAGCGACTTCCGGCGGCGCCGCCCTTGGCAGCGTAAATGATGTGAGTATACATGGGGGCCAAAGCCTGCGGCTTCAACTCATCCCCGCAGAATTTTGTCCATCACGCGCCCCGGCAGCAGGCGCTTGAGCACCATGACGGCGTAGGTCACTACCGTCACCGGATAGCGCATTTTTGGGTGCGGGCTGGTGAAGGCGTGGCGCACTTTCGCCACCACCGCCTCCGGGCCCAGCGTAAAGCGGGCGGCGATGCCGGGATTTTTCACCGGCTTGTCCGCCTCGCCCTGGGTGACGTTGTCGGTAAAGCGGGTGCGGATCGGGCCGGGCTCAATCAGGCTTACCGCGATGCCGCTGTGGCGCAGCTCCATGCGCAGCGCGTCGGACCAGGCTTCCAGCGCATATTTGCTGGCGGCGTAGGCTCCGCGTCCCGGGGTGGAAATCAGCCCCATCACCGATGAAGTCATAACAATCCGCCCTTCGCGGTGCGGCAGCATCGCCGGCAGCAGCAGCATGGTCAGCTGGTGAACGCCGAAGAAATTGGTGGCGAACTGCTGTTCTATCTGTTCGCGGCTGAGGGTCATAAGCGGACCGTACAGCCCGAAGCCGGCGTTATTGAAGATGCCGTACAGCCGGTTGTCGGCCAGGGCAATAATCTCCCGCGCGGCGGCTTCGACGCTGTCAGAAGAATCCACATCCAGCGCGACGCCGGTTAATCCCAGCGTCGCCATCCGCGCCACGTCCTGCGGTTTGCGGCAGGCGGCCAGCACCCGAAATCCAAGACGCTGAAGCTCAAGCGCGCTCTCCAGACCGATGCCGCTGGAGCAGCCGGTCACTAACACCGTTTTTTGCATAACTTTACCTGAAGACGGCGGCTGATTATTCGCCACCGTGTTTAACTATCGGAGCCAGCCGGGACGCCATCCAGTCGGCAATAAACGGCTGGGCGTCAGGGTTGGGATGAATACCGTCGTCCTGCATCCACTGCGGCTTTAAGTACACCTGCTCCATGAAAAAGGGCAGCAGCGGGATGGCGTGCTGCTGCGCCAGTTCGGGGTAAATGGCGCTAAACGACGCGGTGTAGCGGCGGCCGTAGTTGGCGGGCAGGCGGATCTGCATCAGCAGCGGCTCGGCGCCGGCGGCCTGCACGGTGCGGATCACCTTGTCGAGCGTCTGCCTGAGCTGCGCGGGGGGGAAACCGCGCAGTCCGTCATTGCCGCCAAGTTCCACCAGCACCCAGCGCGGATGATGCTGTTCCAGCAGCGCGGGCAGGCGCGCGAGCCCCTGCTGCGCCGTATCGCCGCTAATACTGCCATTGACAATACGCGTCTTTGGCTGCCACTTTTCATTGAGCAGGGCAGGCCACGCGGACGTTGCCGCCATGCGATAGCCCGCGCTCAGGCTGTCACCCAGAACCAGCAGCGTATCTGCCGCCGCGGCGCGACAGGTTAACAGAATCAGACACAGGAAAGGCAGATGCCAGCGGAAAACATACTTGAAGTTCATCATCTTAAGAAGTCCGTCGGTCAGGGGGAGCAGGAACTCTCCATCCTTACCGGAGTTGAGCTGCTTGTCAAACGGGGCCAGAGCATTGCCCTAATTGGCGAGTCCGGCTCGGGAAAGTCCACGCTGCTGGCGATCCTCGCCGGTCTTGACGACGGCAGCAGCGGTGAGGTCAATCTCCTCGGCCAGCCGCTGCATCAGCTGGATGAGGAGGCTCGGGCAGCGCTGCGCGCGCGCCACGTCGGCTTTGTCTTTCAGTCATTTATGCTGGTGCCGACGCTGAACGCGCTGGAGAACGTCGAATTACCTGCCCTGCTGCGCGGGGAGAGCGATCGGCAGGGCCGCGAGCACGCCCGGGCGCTGCTCGAACAGCTTGGGCTCGGCAAGCGCCTTCATCATCTTCCCGCCCAGCTCTCCGGCGGCGAGCAGCAGCGGGTGGCGCTTGCCCGGGCCTTTAACGGCCAGCCGGCGCTGCTGTTTGCCGACGAACCTACCGGTAATCTCGATCGGCAAACCGGAGACCGGATCGCCGATCTGCTTTTCTCCCTTAACCGCGAGCACGGCACGACGCTGATTCTGGTGACCCACGATCCGCAGCTGGCGGCGCGCTGCGACCGGCGCCTGCGGCTGGTGGACGGAACGCTGCGGGAGGAAGCATGATTGCCCGCTGGTTCTGGCGCGAGTGGCGCACGCCGTCGCTGCTGATTGTCTGGATGGCGCTGAGCCTGGCGGTGGCCTGCGTGCTGGCGCTGGGCAGTATCAGCGACCGCATGGAGAAAGGGCTCAGCCAGCAGAGCCGCGACTTCCTCGCCGGCGATAGGGTGCTGCGCGTCTCGCGTGAAGTGCCCGCAGCGTGGCTGGACAAGGCCCGCGCGCTGGGCCTGAAAGTCGCGCCGCAGGTCACTTTTCCGACCATGACCTACGCCGGAGATACGCCGCAGCTGGCGAGCGTAAAGGCGGTGGACGTGCTTTACCCTCTCTACGGCGAGCTGCAAACGCAGCCGCCGGGCCTCAAGCCGCAGTCGGGTAGCGTGCTGCTCTCCTCCCGGCTGATGGCAATGCTGAGCCTGAAAGCGGGAGACAGTATTGACGTGGGCGATGCGACGCTGCGCGTTGCCGGGATCATCGTCCAGGAGCCCGATGCCGGTTTTAACCCGTTTCAAATAGCGCCCGGCCTGATGATGAGCCGCGCCGACGTGGCCAAAACCGGGGCCATTCAGCCCGGCAGCCGCGTGACCTGGCGCTACAAGTTTGCCGGCAGCCCGCCGCAGATTGAGGCTTATGAGACGTGGCTGCTGCCGCAGCTCGGGGAGGACCAGCGCTGGATCGGCCCGCAGCAGGATGAAGGCGCGCTGGGCAAGTCGATGGAGCGCTCCCGCCAGTTTCTGCTGCTTTCGGCGCTGCTGACGCTGCTGCTGGCGGTGGCCGCCGTCGCGGTGGCTATGAGCCACTACTGCCGCAGCCGCTACGATCTGGTGGCGGTACTGAAAACGCTGGGGGCGGGCAGGGCGCAGCTGCGTAAGATCATTTTAGGGCAGTGGTCGCTGCTGCTGCTGCTTTCGCTGCTGACCGGCGGCGCGCTGGGGCTGCTGTTTGAAAAAGTGCTGCTATTACTTCTCGCCCCGGTGCTGCCGGGGGCGCTGCCGCCGGCAAGTTTGTGGCCGTGGACGTGGGCGGCGGGGGCCATGATTGTCATTTCGCTGCTGGTGGGCGCCCGACCGTGGCGCCTGCTGCTGGCTACGCGCCCGCTGCGGGTGCTCAGGCGCGATGCGGTGGCCAGCGTCTGGCCGCTGAAGATCTACATTCCGGCGATGGCGATAACGGTGGTTACGCTGCTGGGGCTGCTGATGGGCGGATCGATGCTGCTGTGGGCGGTACTCGGCGGCGCGGTGGTGCTGGCGCTGCTGTGCGGGCTGGCAGGCTGGCTGCTGCTGGCAGGGCTGCGGCGGTTGACGCTAACCTCGCTCTCCCTGCGCCTGGCAGTGAGCCGCCTGCTGCGCCAGCCGTGGTCCACAATGAGCCAGCTGGCCGCATTCTCGCTCTCCTTTATGCTGCTGGCCCTGCTGCTGGTGCTGCGCGGCGATCTGCTGGACCGCTGGCAGCAGCAAATGCCGCCGGACAGCCCCAACTATTTCCTGATCAATATTGCCCCGGAGCAGGTGGCGCCGGTTAAGACGTTCCTCGCTGAACATCAGGTCGCACCCTCGGATTTCTACCCGGTGGTGCGCGCGCGCCTGACGGAAATAGGCGGGAAAAGCACCGCCGGCAACCCCGACGAGGCGCTGAACCGCGAGCTGAACCTGACGTGGCTGGACCGGCCGCTGCAGCACAATACGCTGGTGGCCGGCAGCTGGCCGCCGAAGGCGGGGGAGGTTTCTATCGAAGAGGGGCTGGCGAAGCGGCTTGCTATTGGCATTGGTGATAAGGTCGGCTTTACCGGCGATACCCAGCCTTTTAGCGCCACCGTTTCCAGCATTCGCAAGGTGGACTGGGAGAGCCTGCGGCCCAACTTCTTCTTTATTTTCCCGCCGGGACCGCTGGATGCCCAGCCCCAGAGCTGGCTGACCAGCTTTCGCTGGAACGGCGATAGCGCGCTGCTGGCGCAGCTTAATCGCCAGTTCCCTACCGTCGGGCTACTCGATATCGGCGCGATCCTGCGGCAGGTAGGGGAGGTGCTGAGCCAGGTTAGCCGCGCGCTGGAAGTGATGGTGGTGCTGGTGACGCTCTGCGGCGTATTGCTGCTGCTGGCGCAGGTGCAGGTCGGCATGCGCCAGCGCCACCAGGAGCTGGTGGTGTGGCGCACGCTCGGCGCCGGGAAAAAGCTGCTGCGCCGCACGCTGCTGGTTGAGTTTGCGCTGTTGGGCGGCGTCTCGGGGCTGGTTGCGGCGGCGGGGGCGGAAGCCGCCCTCGGGTTACTGCAGAGTCAGGTATTTGACTTTAGCTGGCAGCCGGACTGGAGGCTGTGGGTGATTTTGCCCCTGTGCGGCGCGCTGCTGCTGTCGCTGTGCGGCAGCGGATTAGGGAACAGATTACTGAAAGGCACCGGGCTGTTTCGCCAGCTTGCCCGTTAATTAATTTCGGTGACTAATTAAGCAGTGGATATTTATCCACTGCTTTTTTATGAAATTGAGCACGAAAAAACAATTTTTAAATTTTAATCGCACTTTTTAATAAAATTTGAATAGCGAAAATCCGTGTGAAAACGGTAATATCCGCAATGTAAATGTGCGTAAAAAAAAGTGTATAAAAGCGTTCATATTACTGCAACATCGCAGTGCGTTAATGACCGCCGTACGTTATAAAAATTGATAAAACCCCTTATCCCCAAGGATTTTAAATGAAAATAAGAATTAATGCGTTGGCAGTGGCCGTCGGCGCGGCAGTGGCATTATCCTCCATGGCAGCACAGGCTGAGATTACGATCCTGAAACAGGATCCTCAGGCCGGCGATCCGCTGAGCCGCCTTAACTTCACCGTTGGGGGGAGTATCCGTCCGCAGTTCAATAATATGACCGGCGATGGTGATAAAGGTTCCTACAAACGTAACGGCTTTGACGGCGGCACCCGTTTCCGTTTCACCGCGGACTACTACCTGTTTGATGATATCAGCTGGCTGACCTACTACGAGCTGGGCGTGAACATCCCGAAAGTATTCGACTGGGATAACCACTACCAGAAAGGCGCGACCAATACCGATCGCCGTATGCTCTATACCGGCCTGAAGAGCGCCACCTGGGGCACCCTGACCTACGGTAAACAAAACAGCATTTATTACGATGTAGTCGGTGCCAAAACGGATATCTGGGACTACGACATGCTGGGCCAGGCGCCGGGTAACGGTATCAACGGCGACTATGACGGTTCTTACCGCACCCGCAACATGCTGAAGTACAAGAAAGCGATCGGCGATGTTGACCTGTACGTTTCTTACCTGTTCAACGAAAGCGACTACAACGTGCGCAGCGGCAAAGTCTACAATGGCTTTAGCTACGATCGTAAAGGCGGCGGCTCCATCGGTGTGGATTACCACATCACCAAGGACCTGACCTGGGGTACCGCGTGGAACTACACCCGCGCCAAAATGAAGAACTACAACACCGGTGACGATAACACCTTTAACCAGAATATCGTCGGTACTTCCTTTAGCTGGAAGCCGGATCAGTGGACCTTCACCGCGGGCGGCGGCTGGTACCAGAACTACCTGGTGACCAAGAAGCCGAAGAATGTTAACAACTACTTCGCCGGCGACGCGTGGGGTATTGAATATCTGGCGGGCTACACCATTCCGGTTGGCCAGTACGCGCTGAAATCCGTTATGCCGTACTTCATGGGTGACCGCATGGAGTACATCAACGGCAGCAACTACAAGCGCATTGATAACGGCGTGGGTGTGACGTTCCAGCTGGACTACGGTTTCCGCGTAGACTACGAACACGTCTTCACCTCCAGCACCGACAACCTGGGCGACATGAACCTGGTTCGTCTGCGCTACGATTTCTAATCGACGTTCTGCGTTATCGAAAACCCCGGATTTCCGGGGTTTTTTTATTTATATAACAGATGATGCTTCGGTCTGATTATATCAACTTAATTAGTATGGTTATGAATTACATCCGCGTTAATTAAAAACTCCGCGCCTGATCCCTTTCTTACTTTACCTTCTTTAATTACAGCTTCTTTTTATGATCGATAGCACAAAAACGCAATTCTCAAATTTTTAAAATAGCTTTTCAATAAAATGTAAGTAATCTATTTCTTAATACAATAAACGTGTCTCAGGACATGAAATAACGCAGGCCGCCTCAGGCGGCAACTGCATGAATTCCTGCGTCTTTACCTTCACAAGAAGGACGGCGTATCGCTATAGGGACGAACCTTCGCGCCTGTGGTGAAATTAAATTCTTTTGCAAGCCGACCATTAACCTTAACCGGGGAATTAAATGAAAATAAGAATGAATGCGCGCGCCGCCGCAGGCATCGCCGTGCTGATGACATCTGTCTCCTCCTACGCGGAAATAACCCTTCTCCAGGCCGATCCGCAACCGAACGATCCGCTGAGCCGCCTCAATTTTCAGGTAGGCGGCAGCATTCGCCCTCAGATGAATAATATTACCGGCGACGATGGCGCTAACGGCTATAAGCGCAACGGCTTCGACGGCGGCAGCCGCTTTCGCTTTACCGCAGATTATTATCTGTTCGACGACATTAGCTGGACCAGCTTCTACGAGCTGGGGGTTAATTTCCCGAAGTTGCTGAACTGGGATAACCACCACGCAAAGGGCGCTAACAACACCCAGCTGCGCCATCTGTATACCGGTCTGAAAAGCGATACCTGGGGCACGCTAACCTACGGTAAGCAGAACAGCGTTTATTACAACGTCATCGGGGTAAAAACCGACATCTGGGGCTACGACATGCTGGCCCAGGCGCCCGGCGTCGGGATCCAGGGCGACTACGACGGCACCTACCACGCCCGCGACTCCCTGAAATACATGAAGAAGGTGGGCGACGTCGACCTGTACGCCTCTTATCTGTTCCAGGACAGCAACTACCGCGTCCACAGCGGCAAGAGCTACAACGGTTTTAGCTACAAGCGCAAAGGCGGCGGCTCGCTGGGCGTGGATTACCACATCACCAAAGACCTGCTGTGGGGCACCGCGTGGAACTACACCCGCGCCGACATGCGCAATCCGGGCCTGGACGCGAGCAAGACCTGGGATCAGCACGTGGTGGGCACGGCGCTGAGCTGGAAGCCCGGCAACTGGATCCTGACCGCCGGCGGCGGCTGGTACAAAAACTTCCTGGTGCGCAAGCAGGGCGATAAGTCGGTTAACAACTATTTCGCCGGCGATTCGTGGGGCGTGGAATATCTGGCGGGCTACTCGATTCCCATTGAGCAGCACGGCCTGAAAGCGATTGTGCCTTACTTTATGGGCGACCGGCTGGAGTACATCAACGGCAGCAACTACAAGCGGATCGATAACGGCGTGGGCGTAACCTTCAAGCTCAACTACGGCTTCCAGCTGGAGTATGAGCATATGTTCACCTCAAGCACCGACAAGCTGGGCGACATGAACTACGTGCGCCTGCGCTACGATTTTTAATGGTCAAATGCCGGGCGCGCAGCGCCTCGCCCGGCTCTACTCCGGCTACTGGCGCAGCCAGTCGGCTACTTCCTGCCAGCGTCCCTGAAACAAGATCAGATCGGCCTTTTTTCCCAGCTGATAGCGGTACATCGGATCGTAATAGGCCTCCAGCAGCGGCCGGAGCCAGTCGAAGTGCGCATCGGTGGATCCGGACTGGCGCTGGACCGCCAGCGCGTGCTCCAGCCTGGCACTGAAATCGGCAAAGCGCGCCAGCCCGAGGCGGCGGCGAATGCCGAACAGGCCGTGACGCAGATACTCCGCGTACTCCTCCCAGCCCTGCTCCTCGCCGCGGGCGGCTAAAAAGTCCCGAAGCATGCCGGTAAAATACTCTTCGCGCAGGCGCTCCAGGCGGATCTCAAGCGGATCGTCTACCACCACCACGTTTGCCCGCGCCATGCTCAGGCGCAGCGGTTCCGGCAGATGGTTCGCACCGATGGTCGTGCCCTCATCTTCCAGCACCCAGCGGGGAGCAGATCGCTGCAGCATCTCCGTAGCCAGCGCATTTTCAAAGCTCGCCTGCGAGCGCTGCTCCCTGAGCGTGCGGCCAAACGACGAGCCGCGGTGGCGGGCCAGTCCTTCAAGATCGATGCCCTCAGAATTTTCACGCACCAGCAGAGTTTTTCCGTTGCCGGTGCAGCCCCCCACCAGCACCATGGGGCGCGAGGCATGCTCTGCAATGGCGCCTATCGCCGCCTGGCGCAGCGACTTGTAGCCTCCCTCTACCAGCGGCGCGGGCGTGCCTGCCTCCCGCAGCCACTGCTGCACGATGTGCGATCGCTGGCCGCCGCGGGCGCAGCACAGCCAGGCGTCCGGGTGCGCCTCAAGCGCCGCCTGCCACGCCGCCAGTCGCCGGGCGCGAATGTCGCCGTTGACCAGCGAGTGCCCGAGGGCCAGAGCCGCATCGGCGCCTTTTTGCTTATAGCAGGTGCCGACGGCGGCGCGTTCGTCGTCGTTCATCAGCGGCAGGTTTATTGCGGCGGGGACCGCGCCCTGGGCAAACTCTACCGGCGCGCGGACGTCAATGATGGGCGTTCCGGCAGCCAGTATGGCGCGGAAATGCGTCCCACTATTCATGGGTCAATCCTATTCTTCAACAAGCGTGAGGGGATTCTACGCGCAGGAAGGGGGCCGGGGAAGGGGATCCCCGGCGCGGGCATTAACTTAGCGTAGCCTGGGCCCAGGCGATGCCGCTGGAATAGTTCGGTGGCAGCAGGGTGGTCAGCGCCTCCAGCGTGGCGCTGAGCCGGCCGGTATCGCTGTCGTTAAGGTTCAGGTGACCCACTTTGCGCCCGGGACGCACCTCTTTGTCGTACCAGTGCAGGTGCACCAGCGGCAGCTTCAGCCAGTCATCGTTAAGATCGGTGCCAATCAGGTTCACCATTACCGACGGATTGTTGACTACCGGCGGCGGCAGCGGCAGGTCGAGGATCGCGCGCAGGTGCAGTTCAAACTGGCTGATGGAAGCGCCGTTCTGCGTCCAGTGGCCGCTGTTGTGCACCCGTGGCGCCAGCTCGTTGATAAGCAGCCCCGACGGCGTAACAAAGCACTCCATCGCCATTACGCCGACATAGTCCAGCTCGCTCATCACGGCGGCAAGCATCTCTTCGGCCTGTTCCTGCTGGCGGCTGTCGGCCTGAGGAAAGGCCACGCTCATGCGCAGGATCCCGTCCTGGTGCAGGTTGTGGGTCAGGGGATAAAAGACCGTTGTGCCGTTCTTCGCCCGGGCGCCTACCAGCGATACTTCGCCGCTAAATGCGATCCCCTGCTCGACGATACACTCCCCGTAGCACTCGTCCGGCAGCTGCTGCGTTTCATTCTGGCGCAGGCGCCACTGGCCGCGGCCGTCGTAGCCGCCGGTGCGGCGCTTGACGATCGCCAGCTCGCCGAGCATTTCAAAGACCGCAGGCCACTCGCTTTTGTCCGCCAGCAGCTGCCAGGGCGCGGTGGGAAGGCCGAGGCGGTCAAACAGGGATTTCTGGGTCAGGCGGTCGGCAACAATGGGAAAAACGTCGCGATTAACGAACGCCGGATGGCGCGCCAGCTCGCGGGTGAGGGCGGTTTCCGGCCAGCGCTCAATTTCGGCGGTGATGACGCTCTGCTGCACCGGTACCGCCTGCGGATCGGCTTCCAGCCCCACCGGCCAGACGGCAATACCCATCGGCTCGCCGGCCTGGCGCAGCATGCGGCCCAGCTGGCCGTTGCCCAGCACGCAAACCTGCTTCATGCCGCACCTCGCGGATCCGGATTATCCAGCACCTCGTCAGTCTGCGCCTTGCGCCACGCCACCAACCGCTGGTGCAGTTCAGCATCCTGTACCGCCAGCATCTGGGCGGCCAGCAGCCCGGCGTTAGCCGCCCCGGCTTTACCGATCGCCAGCGTGCCCACCGGAATGCCACGCGGCATTTGCACGATAGAGTAGAGGCTGTCGACGCCGCTTAATGCCGCGCTCTGTACCGGTACGCCGAGCACCGGTACCAGGGTTTTGGCCGCAATCATGCCCGGCAGGTGCGCCGCGCCGCCCGCGCCCGCGATAATCACCCGGTAGCCGTTCTCCTCCGCGCCTTCGGCAAAGCTGAACAGCTTGTCCGGCGTGCGGTGGGCGGAGACCACTTCAACATGGTGGGGAACGTTAAGGATTTCGAGGATTTCAGCGGCAAACTGCATGGTAGCCCAGTCGCTTTTGGACCCCATGACGATGGCGACTCGCGCCGGATTGTTGCGGGAAGACATGCGTCTTAAAACTCCTGTGGGTGTGGAACACACTGCTTTGAAGGCCACAAAGAATAGCATGGAAAAACCGCAAGGAAAACGGTTGCGCGGCGGCGTGTAAAGCGCGGGTAACGCCGCGGTTAGCAACAGGTGGCGAAACGGTAATCCATTTCACCCGCAGATAAGGTAAAGTAGGCGGCACCATTATCAGCGCCGCCTACAGAGGAGTTCGCCATGCTGAAAATCCTGCATACCCCGGAAGGGAAAAAATTTCTGACCGCCGTCGCGATTGTCTTTATCGTCGCGGTGACGGTGATTTCAAAAGTGACGTTTCAGGGCGTGGAAGATCAGTATGATTTGCCGATGAGCCAGTGGAGCGTGGGGATGTACTTTATTCAGGGCGCGTGGGCGGCCATCTACAGCGTCATGTTTACGATCATCGGCTCCCTGCCGTTTGGCTTTTATTTTCTGGGGCCGAAGGACGATCGCGGTTAGCTCAGAACGGGAAGGCGACCAGCTCCACATCTTCGCGGGTAATTCGGACCATAGATCCCTCGGTGTGCCACGCGCCCAGCACTACTCTTGAGGCGGGCTGGCCGTTGGCTGTCAGGGTATGCACCTTCGGGCGATGGGTGTGACCGTGGATCAGCCACTGTACGCTGTGCTTTTCCATTACCGCCGTGACCGCCTGCTGATTGACATCCATGATCGTCCAGTCTTTACCGCTGTTCGCCGCCCGGCTGCCGTTGCGCATCCGCCGGGCGATTTTGCGGCGAACAAACAGCGGCAGAAGCAGAAACAGCCTCTGCACCCACGGTTTATGCACCTCGCGGCGAAACTCCTGATACTGCTTGTCGTCCGTGCACAGCGTATCGCCGTGCATGATCAGCATCCGCCGGCCGTACGCTTCCAGCACATACTCTTCCGCCAGCAGCTGCATGCCGCTTTTGCGCGCATAGCGCTTGCCGAGCAGGAAGTCGCGGTTGCCGTGAATGAAGTAGCAAGGCGTGCCGGAATCTACCAGCGCTTTGATTTCTGCAGCGATTTGCTGGTGCAGCGGCGTGGTGTCGTCGTCACCAATCCACGCTTCGAACAGATCCCCCAGAATATAGAGTCCGTCGCTGCCGCGCGCTTCACCGCGTAAAAAACGCAGAAAACCGGCGGTAATCGCCGGTTCTTCTGCTTGCAGATGCAGATCTGCAATAACGTGTATCGCCACGAATTATTCGCTGACGGTAACGCTTTTGATGATTACGTCTTCTTTCGGAACGTCCTGGTGCATGCCGCTGCGGCCAGTGGAAACACCTTTGATAGCATCAACCACGTCCATGCCTTCTGCCACTTCGGCGAATACGCAGTAGCCCCAGCCCTGCATGTTCTCACCGGAGAAGTTCAGGAAGTCGTTGTCGGCCACGTTAATGAAGAACTGCGCGGTAGCGGAGTGCGGCGCCTGAGTACGGGCCATTGCCAGCGTGCCGCGGGTGTTTTTCAGACCGTTGTTGGCTTCGTTTTTGATAGCGTCTTTGGTTTCTTTCTGATGCATGCCCGGCTCAAAACCGCCGCCCTGAATCATGAAGCCGTTGATGACGCGGTGGAAAATCGTGTTGTCGTAGAAACCTTCGCGGCAGTAGTCCAGGAAGTTTTTAACTGTTTCAGGCGCTTTATCATCAAAAGTTTTGATAACGATGTCGCCGTGATTAGTGTGGAAAGTAACCATTTTTTCATCCTGTTCCGTTTACGTAGTGCGCAGTCCGCTGACGGACTGCATATAGGCGGTTGTTATAGCATAAGCCACCGCATGGATCACCCCGCAAATCAAGCTGATCCTCGTATCAATTACGGGTATCATACGCTTTTCATTCTCCACACACGTCCAAATGGAAACTTCGATGTTAAAAATCTTCAATACACTGACGCGCCAGAAAGAGGAATTTAAACCTATCCATGCCGGGGAAGTCGGCATGTACGTGTGTGGTATTACTGTTTACGATCTCTGTCATATCGGCCACGGCCGCACTTTTGTCGCGTTTGACGTGGTTGCGCGCTATCTGCGTTTTCTCGGCTATAAGCTGAAGTATGTCCGCAATATCACCGACATTGACGACAAAATCATCAAGCGTGCCAACGAAAACGGCGAAAGCTTCGTGGCGCTGGTGGATAGGATGATCGTCGAAATGCACAAAGATTTTGATGCCCTGAACATCCAGCGGCCAACTTCAGAGCCGCGCGCCACTCACCACATTCACGAAATCATTGAAATTACCGAGCGCCTGATCGCACGCGATCACGCATACGTGGCCGAGAATGGCGACGTAATGTTCTCGGTGCCGAGCGATCCGACCTACGGCGTGCTCTCCCGTCAGGATCTGGAGCAGCTGCAGGCGGGCGCGCGGGTTGACGTGGTGGACGTCAAGCGCAACCCGATGGACTTCGTGCTGTGGAAAATGTCGAAAGAGGGCGAGCCGAGCTGGCCGTCGCCGTGGGGCGCGGGCCGTCCGGGCTGGCACATCGAGTGCTCGGCGATGAACTGCAAGCAGCTGGGTTCGCATTTTGACATTCACGGCGGCGGATCGGACCTGATGTTCCCGCACCACGAAAACGAAATTGCCCAGTCAACCTGCGCCCACGACGGCGAGTACGTTAACACCTGGATGCACTCCGGGATGGTGATGGTTGACCGCGAGAAAATGTCCAAATCGCTGGGCAACTTCTTCACCGTGCGCGACGTGCTGAAGTATTACGATGCGGAAACCGTGCGCTACTTCCTGATGTCCGGCCACTACCGCAGCCAGCTGAACTACAGCGAAGAGAACCTCAAGCAGGCCCGCACCGCCCTGGAGCGCCTGTACACCGCCCTGCGCGGTACCGATCCGGCGGCCGCGCCGGCGGGCGGCGAGGCGTTCGAAGCCCGCTTTGTTGAGGCGATGAATGACGACTTCAACACCCCGGAAGCCTATTCAGTGCTGTTTGATATGGCCCGCGAAGTTAACCGCCTGAAAGCGGAAGACGCCGCTGCGGCCAACGCCATGGCGGCGCACCTGCGCAAGCTCTCCAGCGTGCTGGGCCTGCTGGAGCAGGCGCCGGAAGCCTTCCTGCAGAGCGGCGCGCAGGCCGACGACGGCGAAGTCGCAGAAATTGAAGCGCTGATCAAGCAGCGCCTCGACGCGCGCCAGGCGAAAGACTGGGCGGCGGCGGACGCGGCGCGCGATCGCCTCAACGAAATGGGGATCGTGCTGGAAGACGGCCCGCAGGGAACCACCTGGCGTCGTAAGTAAGCGCTACCGAGGCAGGCGCCCGCCTGCCTCTTCTTTTGCTGTTTTCTGCTTTACTCTGCTGGCAATCACGCGGATTCCCGAACCACCAGCTGCCCCGAGAGCGTCACCCGCTGAGGCGGCTGCCCGGGCTCTTTGAGCTGGCGCAGCATCAGCGCCGCGGCCTGGCGACCCGCTTCTTCGCTGGCGGATGAGACATAGGTAAAGGCGGGCGAGGTGAGGTTAACGTGCAGCATATCGTCAAAGCCTACCAGCGCCACCTGCTGGGTTAAAAACAGCTCTTTTCCCACGGTTCGCCCCACCTGGTGGATGCCGGAAATGGAGCCGATCATCGCAGCGGGCGAGTGGCACAGCAGGGCGGTAACCGCGTTATTTTTCTCCAGCAGCTGGCGGGTGGCGACCGCAGCAGCCCGGGTATCATCGCTGCTGGCGGGCGCATTTTCATCCCGCCAGGTCAGTCCGTTTTGCGCCATCGCGCTGCGAAAACCGAGCAGGCGCTGCTCGCGCAGCAGGCAACCTTCGCCTCCGCCGACGTAGGCGATGTTGCGGTGGCCGCGCTCTATCAGGTAGCGCACGGCCAGATGCGCCGCCTGGCGATTGTCGCACATCACCAGATTGCATTGCTCATCAATAGATGACCGGGAGACGGCAACCCGCGGCAGCGGGCAGTTGAGGAACGCCGGCGGCAGGCTGGCGCGAGGGCTGTCGGAGGAGAGATAAATTACCCCGGCGACGCCCTGCTGCTTGAAGGAGAGCAGGCAGCGTTCGAGCTGCTCCCCGTCATTTTGGGGATGGCCGAGAAAAAGCATATAGCCCTGGCTCTCCAGCGCCTGCGTGAGGCTGGCCATCACCTTGACAGCAAAGGCGTCGCTGAAATCGCGCAGAACAAGGCCTATCAGGTTAGAGGTGCTGGCCCGCAGGTTGGCGGCGGCGACGTTATGCACGTAGCCGATGGACTCAATTGCCGCCCGGACTCTGGCAATGGTCGCCTCGGATATTTTGCCTTTCTGGCGCAGCACCAGCGATACCGTGGAGACCGACACCCCCGCCTCGCGGGCAACGTCGATAATGCTGACCTTTTTCACATCTTCTCCCTGCAAAGCCTTTCTCAGCCGAAATAGCGCGCCTTCCGCCGGTCGGAAGACGCGCACAGACTGACACTGTTCCCGCTATTTGCCAATCATCGTCGACATCGTTTGGGCGATAAACTGCGCCCGGGCGCCGAAAATAACCTGTATTCCACTATCGCCGACGTACACCACGCCCCGGGCGCCGATGCCGTTGAGTCCGTCCCTGTCCACTCGTGCGTTATCGCTAACCTCAAGACGCAGGCGGGTAATGCAGGCACCGACCGAATCAATGTTTGACGCGCCGCCCAGCAGGGCGATTATGTCCGTAGCCAGCTCTGCATCAGTTTTATCCGCCGCGGTGGTGGTTACGCCGGTACGGCCCGGCGTTTTCAAGTCAAAGCGGCGGATCGCGAAACGGAAGGTGAAGTAGTAAATCAGCGCCATCGGCACGCCGACGAAGACCGCGCTGAGGAAGTTGGTCTGATAGCCGTTGAAAGAGGGCAGGATGCCGAACGACAGGTAGTCGATAAATCCCGCCGAGAAAGATTTGGCGATGTGGGCGTGCAGCAGATACATGCACATATACGACAGGCCCGCCATCACGGCGTTGAAGACGTACAGAATCGGCGCCACAAAGATAAAGGTAAACTCAACGGGCTCGGTGATGCCGGTTAAAAAGCAGGTCAGGGCGGCAGAGAACAGGATCCCGGCGGCAATCTTTTTGTTCGCGGTGTGGGCTTCATGGTACATCGCCAGGCAGGCCGCGGGCAGGGCAAAGAGCATCAGCGGAAACTCGCCCTGCATAAATTTGCCGGCGTTCTGGTAGCTGCTGCTGCTGAACGACTTCACGCCTTCTTCCAGCATTTTGAACCAGATAGTCTGGTCACCGTGGATCACCTGGCCGGTGGCCGTGGTGTAGTCGCCAAAGGAGTACCAGAACGAGGGATACCAGATATGGTGCAGGCCAAGCGGGATCAGCGCGCGTTCTACCAGGCCAAATATAAAGGTCGATGCGGCCTGATTATCACCGTTAATCACCACCGACAGCGCGTCAATGCCCGACTGGATATGCTGCCAGATATAGGGCAGCAGCAGGCCGAGAAGAAAGGAGAGAAACGCGGTGGCAATCGCGACAAAGCGTTTGCCGGAGAAGAAGCCGAGAAATTCCGGCAGCTGCAGCGTGTGGAAGCGGTTATAGCACCAGGCGGCGAGGATCCCGCAGATAAGGCCGCCGAACACGCCCATTTGCAGCGTCGGAATACCCACCACCATGGCGTATTTGCCGCCCTGAGAGGCCATTTCCGGCGTAATGCTCAGCACGGTACCGATGGTGATATTGGTGACGAAGACCGATACCGCCGCGGAAAGTGCTGCAATGCCGGATTCCGAGGCGAGTCCCACCGCCGAGCCGATAGCGAACAGCATCGGTAAATTATCGAAGATAACTCCGCCCGCGTTCATCATCAGCGGCAGGTGAAACTTATCGCCGAACGCCAGCAGCAGACCGGCCGCCGGCAGCAGCGAAATAGGCAGCATCAGCGCGCGGCCTATCATGGATAACTTCGACAGTGATTTTATAAAACCTGAGAACAGTTGCATGCGGAACTCCCCCGACCAGAACCCTGAGATGCGCATTTACAGCGCATTTGTTTTTTGAGTATAACGTTCTAGTAGAACGTTATACTCATGCTCCGGCAACGGGCCGCGTCGCGCAACGTAAATTTCACATTCATGTAAAGGATTTAGTGATTTCTTTGAAGCCGATCGAAAAATGGAGGGAAGATTCAGGCCGGACGCCGCCGGCCTGAGGGGCGTGCCGTCAGGCGGTGACGGTAACGCTCTGGCCGGAAAAGCTCACTGTTTGTCCGGCAATGATTTTGCAGCGCTTACGGGTTTCCACCGCGCCGTCAACGCTCACCAGACCTTCTTCAATCGCGATTTTGGCCTGCGCGCCGCTTTCGCTCCAGCCTTCCAGCTTCAGGAGATCGCACAGGGCAACGTGCGGGTGTTTGCCAAGGGAAAATGTGGCCATACTTATACGTCCTTAACGTCGTGATACTCTTCGCACGCCTGCAGCGTGTTCTGGATCAGGGTGGCGACGGTCATTGGACCTACGCCGCCCGGCACCGGGGTAATAAAAGAAGCGCGCGCGGCGGCGTCTTCGAAAATAACGTCGCCCACCACTTTGCCGCTTTCCAGACGGTTGATGCCGACATCGACAACAATCGCGCCCTCTTTGATCCACTCGCCGGGGATAAAGCCCGGTTTACCTACCGCAACCACCACCAGATCGGCATTTTCCACGTGCTGGCGCAGGTTTTTGGTAAAGCGGTGCGTAACGGTGGTGGTGCAGCCCGCCAGCAGCAGCTCCATGCTCATCGGGCGGCCGACGATGTTGGACGCGCCGATGATCACCGCGTTCAGCCCGTAGGTGTCGATATTGTAGCGCTCCAGCAGGGTGACAATCCCGCGCGGGGTGCAGGGGCGCAGGCGCGGCGCGCGCTGGCACAGGCGCCCAACGTTGTAGGGGTGAAAACCGTCCACGTCTTTATCCGGCGCGATACGCTCAAGCACCTTCACATTGTCGATGCCTGCAGGCAGCGGCAGCTGGACCAGAATACCGTCAATGTCGCGGTCGGCGTTCAGGGTATCAATCAGCGCCAGCAGCTCGGCTTCGCTGGTGGTTTCTGGCAGGTCGTAGGAGCGGGAGACAAAGCCCACCTCTTCGCACGCTTTGCGCTTGCTGCCGACATAAATCTGCGAGGCCGGATTGGTGCCTACCAGCACAACGGCCAGCCCCGGAGCGCGAAAACCGGCGGCAACGCGCGCCTTCACTTTTTCAGCAACCTCAGAGCGCACCTGCTGCGCAATCGTTTTACCGTCAATAATCTTTGCTGCCATCAGAGAGAGAATTCCGTCTGTTACTTGCGAAAGGGGGATGCGCATATTCTGGCAGAAGCCGGACGTGATGTCAGTCACCGTTTACGTTTTTTGCCCGGCTGGCGCGGTCTGGCGGCAATCGATGACCTCACCGGTGCTGTGTCTTTTCCTGTTGTACAGAATTTAGCCTGCGTTTTCTTACTGTCGATTAAGACGTCCCTTAGTCCAATGGCAGTCCTCGTACATAGTGCTTATTTCTTATATTGGCTATTTTACGCGGGCTGTTGCGAGGAATTATTTCCGTTCAGTAACAGATGCACCAAAGCGAATAGCTAAAAGAACGTTAGATGATCCTTAAAGGGACATCATCTGACGTTTTCGGCTGCTCGCGAATTTGATGATTAATGCGTTAAAAATTAATTCACTCTGATAAGGAAATAGAAATGAAAAAGGTAATTCTCTCTGCAGCAGTAGCATTCTCATTATCCGGAATTGCTGTTGCAAATGCCGCAGATACCAATGTTGGCGGCGGCCAGGTTAATTTCTTCGGTAAAGTGACCGATGTTTCCTGCACCGTGTCTGTCAATGGCCAGGGCAGCAACGCTAACGTTTATCTCGCACCGGTAACGCTGACTGAAGTGAAAGCCGCGGCGGCAGATACCTATCTCAAGCCGAAATCGTTCACTATTGATGTTTCTAAATGCCAGGCCGCCTCCACTACCAATAAAGACGGTTCAGTGACCGAGAATCCTCTGGGTGATGCCAGCCGCCTGGGCGTAAGCTGGACCGGCGGTAACCTGCTGGCCGGTGCATCTGCAAAACAGCAGGGCTACCTGGCGAACACCGAAACCTCCGGAGCGCAGAATATTCAGCTGGTTCTCGCTACCGACAGCGCTCCGGCCCTGACCACCAAAATCGTCCCGGGCGTCGCCACTCAGCCTAAAGCCAAAGGCGATCAGACTGCGGTTGCCGACGGCGCGCGCTTCACCTATTACGTGGGCTATGCCTCCAGCACCCCGACTACCGTTACCACTGGCGTGGTTAACAGCTACGCGACCTACGAAATTACCTATCAGTAATTCTCGCCTGCGAAATAAAGCTGCTCCGACTGGGGCAGCTCAAAAAATAATAGAGCGATTATCGCCGTCTTTTTTTATTTTATTCTGAGGTCAGCATGAAGCGTATTGCCTTTCTTTTGTGTGTCATTTTCAGCTTTTCTGCCAGCGCTAATAATATTATTGTCAACGGTACGCGCTTTATTTATCCGGGAAATGAAAAAGAGATTACGGTACAGCTTTCTAATACCGCCGATCGTCCGGCGCTGGCCCAGGCCTGGCTGGATAACGGTAATGCCGATGCTACCCCGGACACCATCACCACGCCTTTTATTATTACGCCACCCATTTCACGCGTTGATGCCAAAAGCGGGCAGACCCTGCGCATCAAGCTCGGCAGCGGCGCCGGATTAGCCAAAGATAAAGAAACCCTGTGGTGGCTCAATATTCTTGAGATCCCGCCGGTCACCGCCAGCCAGCAAAACGAAGGACAGAATGTCCTGCAGCTGGCGATCCGCTCGCGCTTCAAATTTATCTACCGCCCGACCGGGCTCGGTAACCGCGATGCTGCGGCCGAAAAACTGACGCTCTCTGCCAGTGGCGGCGCGGTTTCAATCGCAAACCCGACGCCGTTCTACATCACCGTTAACCGCATTGCCCGTAAAGATGGCAAGCCGCTGAATAACAAAACCGTGATGATTGCGCCGCGCTCCAGCCAGACCATTACCCTGTCGTCTGCGGTGCATTCGGGTGAAGCGCTGGCGGTAACCAATATCAACGACTATGGCGCCGATGTTGCGGTTAACGTCACCGTTAAATAAGGGACCTGACGATGAAGCAGAGCGACTTCTGCAGCGGAAAAGTCAGTGCCGCGCTGGCAATGGCGCTTTGCAGCTTTCCGCCGTTTTCCAGCGCAGCGGAGAGTACGGGATCGACGTACCAGTTCAATGACGGCTTTATTGTCGGCAGCCGGGAAAAAGTTGACCTCTCGCGCTTTAGCACCAGCGCCATCGAAGAGGGCGTCTACTCCCTTGACGTCTATACCAACGGCGAGTGGAAAGGGCGGTACGATCTGCACGTTACCCGGCAGAAAGACGGCACGCTGGGGATCTGCTACACCAGAGCGATGCTGGCGAAGTACGGCATTGCGGCGGAAAAACTAAACACTGCGCTCAGCGAAAAAGAGGGCTTCTGCGGGCCGCTGAAGGCGTGGCGCGATGAACAAAACGTGCAGGACAACCTGATCCAGTCCTCCCTGCGCCTGGAGATCTCGGTTCCGCAAATCTACGAAGACCAGCGCCTGAAAAACTACGTCAGCCCGGAGTTCTGGGACAAAGGCATCGCCGCGCTGAATCTCGGCTGGATGGCCAACGCCTGGAACAACCACAGCTCCGGGGAGGGCGGCTCCGACAATAACAGCGCCTATCTGGGACTCAACGGCGGCCTGTCGTGGAACGGCTGGCTGCTCAAGCACATCGGCAACCTCAACTGGCAGGAGCAGCAGGGCGGCGCGCACTGGCACAGTAACCAGACCTATCTCCAGCGGCCCATTCCGCAGATGAACTCCATCTTTACCGGCGGGCAGCTGTTCACCAGCGGTGAATTTTTTGACACCATCGGCGTGCGCGGCCTCAATATGGCTACCGATGACAATATGTTCCCGGACGGCATGCGCTCCTACGCGCCGGAAATTCGCGGCGTGGCCCAGAGCAACGCCCTGGTCACCGTCCGTCAGGGCAGCAATATCATCTATCAAACCACAGTGCCGCCGGGCCCGTTTACCCTGAAAGACGTTTATCCCTCTGGCTACGGCAGCGATCTGGACGTCTCGGTGAAAGAGGCCGACGGCACCGTTAACGTATTCAGCGTACCTTACGCTTCCGTTGCCCAGCTGGTGCGTCCGGGAATGACCCGCTACGCAGTGTCGGCGGGCAAGGTGGACGACGACTCCCTGCGCCACAAGCCGATGCTCTACCAAGCCACCTGGCAGCACGGCCTGAGTAACATGTTTACCGGCTATACCGGCGTGACCGGCTTTAACGACTATCAGGCGCTGCTGCTCGGTACCGGGATGAACACCGGCATTGGCGCACTCTCGTTTGACGTCACCCACTCCCGGCTCAAGAGCGGCGCGCTCGATGAAAATGGCCAGAGCTACCGGGCGACGTTCAACCGGATGTTCGTCGAAACCCAGACCAGCATCGTGCTGGCGGCCTACCGCTACTCCACCAAAGGCTACTACAACCTCAACGATGCGCTCTACGCCGTCGATCAGGAGCGCAACAGCCGTAATAACTACACCCTCTGGCGACAGAAAAACGGCATGACCTTTACCGTCAACCAGAACCTGCCGGAGGGCTGGGGCGGCTTCTATTTGAGCGGGCGGGTGTCCGACTACTGGAACCGCTCCGGTACCGAGAAGCAGTACCAGCTCAGCTATAACAACTCGTTTGGCCGCCTGTCGTGGTCGATGAGCGCGCAGCGCGTCTATACCCCGGACAGCTCCGGGCACCGTAAAGACGATCGGGTATCGTTCAACTTTAGTTACCCGCTGTGGTTCGGCGAAAACCGCACCGCCAATCTGACCTCCAATACGGCCTTTAACAACTCGCACTTTGCCAACTCGCAGGTGGGTATTAACGGCTCGCTGGACAGTGAAAACAACCTCAACTACGGCGTGTCGACCTCCACCTACAGCGGCGGCAAGCACGATGTGGCCCTTAACGGCAGCTACCGCACGCCGTGGACCACCATGACCGGCAGCTACAGCCAGGGCAGCGGCTATCGCCAGAGCGGCATCGGCGGCAGTGGCACCCTGATTGCCCACCGCGGTGGGGTGGTGATGTCGCCGGAAACCGGCACCACCATGGCGCTTATCGAGGCTAAAGATGCGAAAGGGGCCATGCTGCCCGGCTCGCCGGGCACCCGGGTGGACAGCAATGGCTACGCCATTCTGCCTTACCTGCGCCCGTACCGGATTAACGCCGTGGAAATTGATCCGAAAGGCAGCCAGGACGATGTCGCCTTTGACCGCACCGTCGCTCAGGTGGTGCCGTGGGAGGGCAGCGTGGTGAAAGTCACCTTCGGCACCACGGTGCAGAACAACATTACGCTGCGAGCGCAGCAGGCCAGCGGCCAGCCGCTGCCGTTTGCCGCCACGATTTACGATCCCGCCGGGAAAGAGATCGGCGTTGTCGGCCAGGGCAGCATGATGTTTATCAGCAGCGCCGGGGCGAAGCGCGCCATCGTTAAGTGGACAGGCGGGCAGTGCGCCGTTGACCTCAACGCTTCAAACAGTAAGGAAGCAGTATGTCGGTAAGAAATAAACTGATCCTCGGCGCGGTGCTGCTGATGGGGGGCGCGACGTCGGCGTGGGCGGACTGCCGCAGAGGATCTGCGCCTACAGTGCGGCTGGATATGGCGATGGGGCGTGTAGTCGTTAATCCCGATCTTCCTGTCGGAGCCGTTATCGCCCAACAAAGCTGGACGATGTCTGCCGGAAGCGGGATCAACTATTACTGCACGGGAAGAAACACCTTTAAGGCGGATATTGTCGTGCCCTCGGTTACTGACCTGGGAAACAAAGTCTATTCTACTAACGTTCCGGGGATCGGCATGCGCTTTAGCCGCGGTGGTGATAGTGTCAATATTGTCTATCCGGGTACCTATAGCCCTGATGCCGGTAGATGGCGCGAAACACAATATTCTCTTGAAGGATCGCGTTTTACTCTGGAAATCATTAAAACCTCAGCCCTGACCGGTAGCGGGACACTGACTTCGGGAAAATATACCTCTTATGATTGGGAATACGGACGTAATCCCATACTTGAAACCTATCTTAGCGCCAACGCCATCACCATTGTTTCCCCCTCCTGCGCCATCCTCAGCGGCAGAAATCAGAACGTCGACGTCGGCAGCATCAAGCGCAGCGAACTGAAGGGCGTCGGTACTACGGCAGGCGGTACTGATTTCAACATTCAGCTCCAGTGCAGCGGCGGCCTTAACGAAAACGGTTATGCCAACATTCAAACGACGTTCTCCGGCACGCTGGCCACCGGCACCACCGCCAGAATGGGCGCCCTGCTGAATGAAAAAGCGGGCAGCAGCATGGCAAAAGGGGTCGGTATTCAGGTATTGAAAGAGGGCGCGCCGCTGGAGTTCAATAAAAAATACGACGTCGGCAGGCTCAGTAATCAGGAGATGCGCTACCTTACCATTCCGCTGCGCGCGCGCTTCTATCAGTACGGGCAGACCGTCAGCACCGGCGAGGTTGAATCGCACCTGATCTTCAACCTGACATATGACTAATCCCGGAGGCGCGATGAATAACGCTGTATATACTTTTATTCGCGGCGCGCTGCTGTGCGGCGCGCTGGCGGCCGCCCCGGTGCGGGGGTTTGAAACTAACTACGACCAGGGGCGGGTGGACTTTGCCGGGCGGGTCACCGACATCTCCTGCAGCGTATCGCTAAACGGCGGGGAAAACGCCGGCAGCGGCAGCGTCTGGCTGGCGCCGGTAAGCCTTGCGGAAGTGCACGACCGGGGCGCGGGTGCCTACATGAAGCCTCAGCCGTTTACCCTGTCGCTCTCCAACTGCCAGCTGCGCCACGGCGGCGGGCGGGGAGCAGACCAGGACGACGTGCGGCGGGTGTCGGTACGCTGGGTGGATGGCTTTGTGGTCAACGACGTCACGAATGAAAATGCGGGCTATCTTGCCAATACGCTGCCGGACGGCGCGCAAAATATCTATCTGGCACTCTCCGTCAACGACAGCAACACGCTCGACAAAAGTAATAAAATTGTCCCCGGCGACCCGCAGCAGAATCAGGTGTCAATCCAGGACAAGGCCGTTAATGGCGGAGTGTTTACCTACTATATTGGCTACGTCACCGCGACGCCGCTACGCGCGACCAGCGGCCCGATTACCAGCTGGGCAACCTGGGAACTCATCTATAATTAATTGCCGGGAAAAGCGGTTCCTCTGAGATCCTCGGGGGAACATCCCGGTTGTTATTCCTCTCTTTAATACTCGCCGGCCTTCAGAGCAATTCATGCGCTTTCGCGTAATCAATTAGTTCCACAATCGTCTGAACCCCAAGCTTGGAGAAAATATTCGATTTATGGGCGCTAATTGTTTTATTGCTTAACAAAAGCTGCTCGGCAATTTCCTTATTCGATAATCCATTGGCGAGGTAGCGTAGCACCGTTACTTCGCGATTGGATAACGGCAGCTCAGAAAGATCGCCGCGCCGTGGAGAATTATGGCTGAGTAAGTTAAGGGTCTCAAAAGGGAAGAACGAATATCCTGCCAGCAGCATCTCCACTGCGCGAAAGATATCCTGCTGATCCTTACGTTTACTGATAAACCCATTCGCCCCGGCGCGCAGCGCGCGGCCGGCATAAAAGCTTTCTGAGCGCGATGAAAGGAATAAAACCTTGATAGCCTGATCTATCTCGTTGATGCGCTTGAGCAATGAAAACCCATCCGTACCGGGAAGCTCAACATCGAGAATAACCAGATCAACCTTTTGTTTTTTAATGAAATCAAGGAGCTCTCTTCCGCTGTCGGATTTTAGCACTACCTGGATATTGCTATTGTCTTTTAGCAAAACCTCAATCGACATTCTGACGATGGGCTGCTCGTCCATAATAATTACGGATGCCGGTTTCATTTTCTGTCCCTCTGATTAAAGGTGCTATTATGCTGAATTTATTCTGGCGATAATGTCAGCAAAAAGAGTATGTGTTGGTGAGTTCTTTCCGTTGTCTGTCTTTATCCTCTGCTTTTTACTTTATAAATGTGGGGCTACCTTGCTGAACGCAGGTCGTCAGGGATAGGAGTAGGAGCACAGAGAGTTTTAATATTGATATTTTTATGACAGTAGCGAACATTCCATATTCTCCATACCGTGCCCGCCGTTAGCGACAGCTCCGGGGGCAGACTTAGCGTTGGTACATTTTTCTTATTATTCCAGCAGAGGGATTATACCGTTAAAGTAGATCTGAAAAAGCCGCAGAAATGGATAAACGACTTTACTTATTAGGATGTGCTGACAGGAAGAATATAAGAATTTTCTTTCAGACAGAATTTCTGCTGATTTGCAATTTGATAATGGGAACGATTCCTGATGTCGTGAAAAACAAAACAACACACTGGATGTTGTTAATATGTTAATTTTATTTCAAGATTGCACCTTTTTGAATAGTTACCTTAAGGTAAGTAATATAAAGTAGGGTTGTTTTTTTAATTCATTGTATTTAATGTTCTTTTTCTTATTATTGCTGTTTTGATGCCCCTCTAAGCCGTGAGGTAAGCGTTTGCACTGATAAAAAAGAGAGATATAAAAGATTATAATTCGAACAAATTAACTGCCGGAACCATCGGGTTAACACAAAATATACTGTTATTATTTTCACTTTTTAACAGCGCAGGTGTTTTCTAAACAACATTTAGCAGACTAATCTAAGATTAGTTATAATTGTTATGTTTATGTTAATAAATAACTTAATTTTAACAATTTAATAAGTAAATTCTTATCGTCTTAGGACGTTTATTCACTAATCCCGAATCCTTCACCCGCACTACTGTTAATCCGCTGCAGCAGCTGTATAAGCTGCTGCCGGCGCTGTAGGCCGAGCCGCATCTGAATCCTGCCGATACGGTAGATAATCCGATGATAGGGCTGCTGCTGACTCTGCGCTATCAGTCGTAAAGAGTAGCCCTGCGCCATCAGCAGCAGAATTTTCCACTCTTTGTGGCTAAATATCGCTTCGCGCGGCGGCGGCGGCGGATTGCTGAGCTGCATTTTTGTCCATGCCTCTTTCAGCGGCAGGTGCTTGCTGATGATGCAAACGCTGCAGGAGGCGCGCAGAAAATCAAGAGCGGCGAAATCGGTTTCAGTCACCATCAGCGCGATATGTATTTCAGGGCGCTGCATGCGCTGCGCCCTGAGCCGTTCAATCAGCGTAATAACAGGCATAGAGAGCCTGTCCATATCCACAATCACGCTTTTGAAGTCTCCCCGCGCCAGCGCCAGCAGGGCATCGTCCGGATCGGTAAAAACAGAATAAAAGCAAATTGGAACAGGGCTGTGCCGAAAACCTTCGGCCAGAAAGCGATCTCCGGTAATGACAGCGCGGATCTCGTGAGTGCTGGTGTCGGGTTCAAGCAAATCGCTATGCTCAACCAGCGCGTGGTGGGGAAGAGGTAGTGGATTACTCTGCGATGCCCGCAGGTTCCGCCTGCGTCTCTCCCGTCGTAGCACCGCGCGCATTACTTTCTTATTCGATAGTGCAGTAATGTTTATTTTTTCTCTTTTAAATCAACATTATACTAAAAACGCACTCGCCTGTTTTGCCATTCAGACTTAGCGCTAAGGGATATAACTGCACAGGAGCATTGTTTACGGTGGCGGATAATAGAAATATCGGCCGCGGCTTAAATAACTGCTGGATTTTTCGTATCAAATAGAAAGATTCGCCCTGTACGTCTTTTAGACATTCTTTGAGTGTAAAATAATCGGCATGACCAACGCGGTGTCATCCCGGGTAAAATCCATTGACTCACAACACGTTGACCGTATAATTCCAGGCGTTTCGCATAGCGAAGTTTCACTTCTTTATGCGCCCTTAGCTCAGTCGGATAGAGCAACGGCCTTCTAAGCCGTGGGTCGCAGGTTCGAATCCTGCAGGGCGCACCATCTGTATCTCTTTCAAGATTTTTGAAGTCTACTAAACTCGCTAATCCCTCTGTATAGCCACAAATCCTATTCTGCTGCGGCCTGACGATTATCGTACCTGCGGATTTACGCGCAATTTTCTGCTTTTGCTTATAACAGGCATGAATTTGTCGGCGGGTATTTTTGAACAGGTAAATATGGGAAGGGCTAAAATCGTCCGTGCGAACGCATAATCAGCCCTGAAGTGTGATTGCGCGGATGGGAGGCCTCTAATGCTGTGCGCGGCTCAGGTTCTGCATCCGGATACTCACATCGCGTCGGAAATACATTACCTGCACGCTTAATGCAACGTCACGACGCCCACCATGCGTGAATGGCCCATCCGGCGGTCACCCAGAAGGCAATGCATAAAATCAGGGATATGACGAGGGCGCGACAGCCTTTACGAGTCATGGGTTTTTCCATGTGTGCTGATAGTCTGAATGGCGGGATTATTCTGACTCTTAACAATACCGTCTGTAATTAATTGTTTCCCGTTATCATTTAACCCCACGTCGCCAGGTTAATGTGCAGGAGATTTACCTGGCGATAATTCGCCGCAAAGTCGCCCTTCGGCTATCGGCGACAAGCACCTCCTGCTGCGACCGGGCTGCCTGGATATGTCCATTCCGGTCACAGACTGCCCCCTGGAAGAACGGCAATTCTACCCGGCGCCAGCTTGAAGGCTGTAACGTGGTGTCAGCTCAGATCGTGTCTGACGAATGAGTTGGCTAACAACACCAGCGCCCGGGCAGCTTAAAGTCTGGATAATATTAATCCGTTAGCCCAAAAGTCGTTAAAACCGCGAGATGGTCGCTGGGCCATATTTTACCGGCGGGCACAGAAATTTTTTCAGACTCAATTTCACCGCTGTCGCGCACGCCTCCTGTGACCTCTCCGGCAGGGCCATAGGTTTTGCTGCTAAGGATTTTTAATCCGCTATTATCGTTAACGTAAATAAAGTCTATCCGGTCGCGTTCATCAATACCCGGATCTTTAATGTCCGGGTTCAGGCGCTCGGTGTTATTAGCAAGCCAGGTGAAGCCGGGATTCAAGACTTCATTGGGATGCAGGGTCCGGAATGAGTCGGTATATCCCGCCGTTGTCATCAGTGACGAAGTTGTCCAGTTAATCACGGCACCATTATGGCCATACTGATTGCGGGTATTCTCAGTCCAGTCCAGATGCGAAGGTTCATTAAAATCCCCGGCTACGATTACAATATCTTTTTGCTTGCGAAAGGCATCGGCATCCTCCAGCACCGCGCGGATCTGCGCCGGACGTTTAGACTGCGCGTTATACGCCAGCATTTTTTTCTCATCGATGATGATATTGGGGTTTGCCGAATAGGCGCAGCAATCACCGCTGTAGCCGCGGGGTTCATATTGAGCAAGCTTTTGATAATCAAGATGCACTGCATATACAACCGCGCTTCTCCCGTTGATGTCTAATTCGGCACGAGTCGATTTTTTGGCGCTGTCGTAGGCGGTAATGGGGTACTTGGTTAATATCCCTGTATCATCGGTACCCTTATGATTGAGGTCAGCGGTCTGCTTTTTACCGTATTTAGCGAACGTGCTGGCATAATGATAATGCAGACCTCTTTTATCAAGATCGTTAGCCAGGCGTTTCAGAAAGTCATCTTTATAATTGCGAACCTCAACCAGCGTAACAATATCGGGATCGACATCGGCTATGCGATCGACGATGGCCTGATAACCACTGCGGATGGAGGTTCCCTCCTGCCAGATATTGAAACTCAGCACTTTAATTTCAGCCGGTTCAGCGGATCTTGCGCCTGTTACATTAAACAATAACGGTATGGCTATAAACAGGAATTCATTTTTTCGCATGGGTTATGCCCTGGTAAAAGTAATGATAAAAAAGCCAAAATGTTTCGCGACTTATTATTAATAGCATAGCAATACGGAGTTTTTTTGACAGGTGGAAAAAGAGCGAGCGGCTGGCGAGTAAATTACGCTGTAATAGCGGATAGATAATAAATGAATGTCTTTGCCAAAGACTGACGGGAAGGTGTTATTCACCCCTAATACGGTGGTTGTTGCAATAAAACCGATAGCTGATTCATTTCTTTTGCACCGCGCCCGCATAAATCCCCTGCGGGCGCGGTTTTAATGGGCTTTACTCCACGCAGAGCCCGAACCTCCGCACGTTAGCTCGCCAGCGACCGCTTCAGCCGCGGCTCCGAGGCCAGCCCCTTCACCAGCGCCGCGCAGGCCACCAGCAGCACAATGGTGAACGGCAGCCCGGTGGAGACCACCATTGCCTGCAGCGCCTCTACGCCGCCGCCCATAATCAACACCACCGCAATAACCCCTTCAAACGCGCACCAGAAGACGCGCTGGGTGGCCGGGCAGTCGACCTTGCCGCCGGAGGCGATAATATCCACCACCAGAGTGCCGGAGTCGGCCGAGGTGACGAAGAAGATCACCACCAGCACAATTGCCAGCGTACAGGTGATTTTCGCCAGCGGCAGGGTGTTGAGCATGGTGAAGAGCTGCAGCGGCAGCTTGGCGGTGGCGATGCTCTGGAAGCCCTCGGCGAAATACTGGTGAATGGCGGTTTCGCCCATGATGGTCATCCAGATAACGCAGGCCAGCGACGGCACCAGCAGCACCGAAATAATAAATTCCCGCACCGTGCGCCCGCGCGAGATGCGGGCGATAAACATCCCTACAAACGGCGACCAGGAGATCCACCACGCCCAGTAGAACGACGTCCAGCCGCCGACAAAGTGGCTGTCCGCGCGCTGGACCGGATTCGACAGAGCCGGAAGATATTCAAAATAGGCGACGAGATTGGAGAAAAAGCCGGAAAACAGTATCAGCGAGGGGCCAACTACCACAATAAACAGCAGCAGCAGCCCGGCAAGGATCATATTAAGCTCCGACAGCCGCCTGACGCCCACGTCCAGTCCGGCAACCACCGACAGCGTAGCCAGGGCGGTGATCGCCAGCACCAGCACAATCTGGGTGGTTTGCCCCATCGGTACGTCAAACAGGAAATTGAGCCCCGATGCGGTCTGGGAGGCGCCGAGCCCCAGCGACGTTGCCAGCCCAAAAATGGTCGCCAGCACGGCCAGAATATCAATCAGATGCCCCGGCCAGCCCCAAATCCGCTCTCCCAGCAGCGGATAAAATACCGAGCGGATAGTTAGCGGCAGCCCTTTGTTATAACTAAACAGCGCCAGGCCGAGGGCCAGCACCGCATAGATGGCCCACGGATGCAGCGCCCAGTGGAAGATCGTCGCCGCCATCGCCAGCCGCAGCGCGCTCTCCGGCGCGTTGGCCGCCCCCGTGAGCGGCGCCCAGTCGCTGCGCGCGCCGTTTTCCATCTGCACCCCGCCCATTGAACTTGAGAAGTGCGACAGCGGTTCGGAAACGCCGTAAAACATCAGGCCGATACCCATGCCCGCCGCGAACAGCATCGAAAACCAGGTGGCGTAATTATAATCGGGGCGCGCCAGCGTGCCGCCGATCCTGACCTTGCCCAGCGGAGAAAAGATCAGGCCCAGGCACAGCAGGACAAAAATATTGCCGGCGCTTAGAAAAAACCAGTCCAGCCGGGAGGTGAGGGTGCTCAGCAGAGATTTGAACAGCGGGGCCGCATCGTTTAAAAAAGCCAGCGTGAAAATGACAAAGGCAATGATTATCGCCCCCGAAATCATAAAAACCTTATGGTGAATATCCACCCGCAGGCGGCCGATATTCACCACAATGTTATCCTGTCCGGCCCGATAGCGGGTGAGATAAGGCGCCACCTCGCCGTCAGGCGCCATCGTATTTTTCGATTCCGACATTGTACTTTCCTCAGGGTTGTTTCTGTAGACGAAAGCCCTCCGCAGACTGCCTCTCAGGCTCTGTGTTTTTTAATTGCAGGGTAGGTAAGGAATTAGTTCAGTACGACCGTTCGGTTGCCGTTCAGGAATACGCGCTTTTCTACGTGGTAGCGCACGGCATTAAAAAGGGTGATCCGTTCAATATCCTGCCCGCGGCTGATCAGATCCTGCGGGTAGAGCGCGTGATCGACGCTCTGAATGCCCTGGGCGATAATCGGCCCTTCGTCCAGGTGATTGTTAACGTAGTGCGCGGTGGCGCCCACCATTTTGACGCCTTTCTCCCAGGCCTGATGATAGGGTTTGGCGCCCTTGAATCCCGGCAGCAGGGAGTGGTGAATGTTGATCGCCCGTCCGTCGAGCTGCTCGCACATGTTGGCCGACAGCACCTGCATATAGCGGGCGAGCACCACCAGATCGATGTTGAACTCCTCCACCAGCGCCAGAATTTTCGCCTCCTGCTGCGGGCGGTTTTCGGCGTTCACCGGCAGGTGGTACCAGGGAATGTTGTGCCACGCCGCCAGCGGTTCCAGGTCCGGATGGTTGGAGATAATCAGCGGCACGTCGATATTCAGCTGCCCGGTGCGGTGGCGGAACAGCAGATCGTTCAGGCAGTGGTCGAATTTTGACACCAGGATCGCCACCCGCGCCCGGTGTCCTGGCGGCGTCAGCTGCCACTGCATCTCAAACGGCGCAGCTCCCGGCGTAAAGCTATCGTTAAAGCCCTGAGGGCTGAAGTCCTCCCCGGCCTGAAAGGCGATGCGGATAAAAAAGCGCCGGCTGACCCGGTCGTCAAACGAGTGGATCTCATTGATGTAGTGGCCGGCGTCCGCCATAAAGCGGGTCACCACGTCGACGCTGCCCAGTTTGCTGGGGCAGCTGGCGGTGAAAATCCAGGGTGCGG
>NZ_CAJYMB010000151.1 GCF_913775985.1 uncultured Pluralibacter sp.
AAATTTATTCGGTGGATGCCGTGACCGGCTCCGGCAGAACGGGCAATGCGGAGTACGTGCCGTTCAGCAGCTTTCGCCACAAGGGAGGCATGATGCGCCGCGATGCGCCGCCGCGCTATTACCACACCCGGGTAAGGCGCGGGGTTACCGGGCTGCACGATACCTGGCTGATACTCGGCGGGCACCAGTGGGAGGACGATCGCGCTTTCGCCCGCGAAACGATCTCCCTGCGCATTACCGGCACCAACGGCGCGCTGCCGCGGCGGGCGCTGCAGAGCACGCTGCTCGACCGCTGCGAGCAGGTGCTGCAGACCCGCATTAACGTGCGCAACCTCTGCAAGCCGACGCTGCCGGTGTATCCGCCCGCGGAAGATCGCTTTCACTGGCGGGTGCTGAGCCATCTGGGGGCCGGGTTCCTCAACATGATGAGCAGCGCTGAGGTCCTGCGCGGCACGCTGGCGCTCTACAACTGGCAGGAGGACGAGATGAACAGCCGTCGCCTGGAGGCCATCCAGCGGGTGACCCATCACCGTATCCAGCGCTTTGAGGATGGCTTCCTGCTGCGCGGGCTCGATATTGAGGTGACGCTCGACAGCAGCGGCTTTACCGGCGAGGGCGACCTGCACCTGTTCGGTGAATTGCTGAACCGCTTTTTTGCCCTCTATACCGACATGAATCAGTTCAACCAGCTGACGCTGCTGGTTCAGCCAGAAGGAAAATGCATTCGATGGAAAGAGAACCCGACACCGCGCCTGCCCGACTGATACAGCAGCTGGGGGACAGCCTGTCCCGCACCCACTTTTACCGATTTTGCCAGCTGGTGGAGCAAAGCCGCCCCGGCAGTCCGGCGATCGGCAGCGGCTGGCAGATCCGTCAGGATCCGGTGCGCTTTCGCCCGTGGCCGGGGATGGGGTTTCCGGCGGCGGAAATTAAAGCGGCCGAGTTTCCGGAGGACGGGCATCTGCCGCCGTCGGTGCGGGTAACCTTTATGGGGCTCTACGGCGTGGAATCGCCGCTGCCCACCCACTATCTCGACGACATCACCCAGCGGCGCGAGGGTTATGAAGCCACCGCCGATTTTCTCGACATCTTTAACCACCGGCTGATTGCCCAGTATTACCGCATCTGGCGCAAGTACTCTTACCCCGCCACCTTCGAGGCCGGTGGCAGGGACAAAACGTCGCAGTATCTGCTGGGGCTCGCCGGACTGGGCATTGACGGCTGCGCGGAAAACATGGCAACGCCCATCTCCCGCTTTCTGGCCCTGCTGCCGGTGATGCTGCTGCCGGGGCGCACGGCGGAGGGGCTGACGTCGCTGGTCAGCCTGCTGGCGCCGGAGACCCGGGCGCAGGTATGGCAGCACGACAGGCGCAGAGTGGCGCTGAAAAAAACGCTGGCGATGAGCGTGCGCAAGCCGGTGAGCCTGAAGAGCAGGCCGGTAATGGGCGCTTATGCGACGGACGTTAACGGTCAGGTACTGCTGCGCCTGACCACCCGCTCCGCGTCGGAAATCCAGGGCTGGCTTCCCGGCGGCGCGCTGCACGCGGATTTGATGGCGCTGCTGCACGTTTACCTCGGCGGGCGGCTCGACGTGCGCCTGCAGCTGTGCGTAAGCCGCAGCCTGCTGCCGGATGCGCAAATGAAGACCCGGGCGGAAATAGCCGACGGCGTGCTCGGGCGCACTGCGGTCATGAAGCCCCTGAGCGCGGCCGCATCGCAGGCAGACAGAACGATCGTTATCAATCTGGGACGTTACGAAAGAGTTCAGGAAAATATTCACCGAAGGGAGAGTGATGAAGATGGCGACTATCGCTGGTAAGACACCGCTGTATATTCTGGTTTCCGCCGCGGCGCTGCTGCTTGCCGGCTGCGGCTTAACCCAAAAAATTACCCACGGCACCGCTGCCGTGACTAAATCTATTTTTTATAAGCAGGTGAAAACCCTGCACCTCGACATCCGCGCCCGCGAAGGGATCAACAACAATGCCCGCGGCGAGGCGCTTTCCACCATCGTGCGCATCTATCAGCTTAAAGATCGTAAAACCTTTGATGAGACGGACTATCCGTCGCTGTTTGCCAGCGACAGCCAGGCCATTAAAGCCGATCTGGTCGCGGAAAAAGATATCCGCCTGACGCCCGGAAGCGCGACGGCGGTCGATATGCCGATGGAGGAAAGCGCGGAGTTCGTGGCGGTGGCGGGGATGTTTATCTCGCCGGATCAAAACAACAACACCTGGCGGGTGGTGCTCTCCCGGAACGATCTTGATCCGGATAGTGCCAGGGTCATCGAAGTGGGGAATAACCGCCTGACCCTGCTTGAGCTTAAGGAGAAATAATGCCGCAGCACAAAGCCCCTTCGCTGTACGACATGCTGTACGGCAATTTCAGCGGTGGCCTGCCGCTGGACCAGGTCAGCGAGGAGAATCAGGTCATTCTGTCAGTGCTCGATAACATGCAGCGTATTCTCAACTGCCGCGCCGGCACTTTGGCACACCTGCCCGACTACGGCCTGCCGGATATGGCCAAAATTCTGCAAGGCATGCCCGGTACCGCCCACGAGCTGATGAGCGTCCTCTCCGGCGTGCTGCTCAAGTATGAGCCCCGCCTGAAGAGGGTCAGCGTCGTCATGCTGGATCAGGACGTGCCCGGCGAACTGCGCTACGCCATCGACGCGGAGCTGAAGGGCATTGGGCTGGTGCGCTACGGCACCGATTTTATGCCGGAGGGCAGGGTGCTTATCCGCCACCTGAAAAAGCAGCAGTACCTCAGCCAGCGATCCAGCCTCTGAACAGCCTCCGGCAGAGACTGGCACTTCTGAGAATACTCTCGCAGCAGTCTGCCCAGCGGCTGCTTTCATCCCGCTGACGACACCTGCATTGCACACACTTCAATTTTACTCAACGGACGGAAGAGACGGGTGAACACAGTAAATCAACTGAAAATCGGCGGCGATCCGCGCCGTCTGAGAGACTATACCGCGCTGCGCGATGAGCTGGCGAAGCTCGCTCATCCCGCGCGCCCGGATATTAACTGGCGGCGGGTAGAGCAGCTGAGCCTGTCGCTCTTTCGCCTTAACGGCGCCGATCTCCAGACCGCCAGCGGCTATACCCTGGCGCGGGTGCGTCAGGCGGGCCTCTCTGGCCTGAACGAGGGGCTGGCGATACTCACCGCGCTGGTGTGTCAGCACTGGGAAACGGTGTGGCCGCTGCCGGCCCGCGCCCGGGTGGAGATCCTAAGCGCCCTGAGCGTGCGCCTGCAGGCGGTCCTGCGCACCTTTACCCTGGAGTATGCCGATTTACCGCAGGTGTACCAGGCTGAGCAGTATCTCAACGCGCTGCGCGAGGCGCTTGCCGGTCTGGAGCTTAAAAATGCCTGCCTGGTGGAGGAGCTGTACCTGTTTATGCACAACGCCTCGCAGCGGCTGGAGAAAGCCAGCAGCGCGAAGAAAAAGAGCGCTGCGGCGGGCGCGGCGCAAGCAGATAGCGCCGCAGCAGAAGAACAGCATACCGTCCGGCAGCGCAGCGCCTCTTCCCCTGCTGACGGCAATGTGCTCCTCAACACTGCGGGTAAAAAAGCGGCACGCGCGTGGAAGCCGTTCATCGCCGGCATGGTGACGGCGCTGCTGCTCGGTGGCGGTGGCCTGTGGGGCTGGCAGGCGCTGCATCCACTCCCCGATCCGCTCCCCGCCGCGGCCAATGCCGACGCGCTTAACGCGCTGGCGCAGCTGCCGCCGCACTGGCTGCAGCGCTACGGTTTTGCGCTGGCGGCGAGCGCCTCCGGTCCCGAGGCCGATCGCCTGAAAGCCCGCTGGCAGGCGCATCTCGACGGCGGCGCTCTGCCCGCAGAGGCGCTGAGCGGCTGGCACCAGGGCATGGCGGGGTTGCAGATGCTCACGCGCCGCCTGAACGAGCTTGACGAGCGGAAAGGCAAATACCTGACCGGCTCGGAGCTGAAGTCGATGGTGTTTGCGATAACTCAGAACTTTACCCGCGCCGTCCCGGCGGAAGAGCAGCTGTATCAGCTGACTCAAATCCCCAAAGGCGAGCCGCTGCCCGCCGTACAGCTCTCGCAGACGGAGCTGCACCTTAACCAGCTGCTCAATCGCTACATGCTTATCCGCCAGCAGGAGCGGCCGCAGTAGGAAATGCCTTCGCCGGACGCCAAAGCCAATATATGACTCCCCATAAAGAAAGGCCGCAGCGCTGAGCGCTGCGGCCTTTTGCATTTAAGTTGTCTCCATCTTATAAGTGTACAACATATTAAATTCATGCTAAGTAGATCACGTTTAGTTCC
>NZ_CAJYMB010000152.1 GCF_913775985.1 uncultured Pluralibacter sp.
GCCTGACCAGCACGTCGTACACCGGCCGAAAATAGGGCGCAAACTTCTCGGAGATATCACCGGGCAGGAAGCCGAGATCTTCATCGGCCTGCAGCACCGGGCGGGTGACGATAATTCTGTCGACGTCCTTATGAATCAGTGCTTCTGCCGCCTTGGCCGCACTGATCCAGGTTTTACCGCAGCCGGCTTCGCCGGTGGCAAAAATCAGCTGCTTGGTTTCAATAGCGTTCAGATACTGCGCCTGAGCTTCGTTGCGCGCCTCAATGGGTGAATTATCACGGCAGTCCCGCGCCATGCCAATTGCTTCTACGCCGCTCATCTGCACAAGCGAGGTGACCGACTCTTCTTCACGCTGTTTATGGTTGCGTGAATCCCGTCTCAGCACACGTTTCGCTTCACGACGAGCTTTGATCACTGCTTTCTGTCTTCCCATGGATAGCACCTTGAGTTGTTGGTCAACACTGCGCGCGCCGGCCCCGGCACGCGGATGCGCACTAACGTCTGAGGTTTGGCTTCCTTTTAAGCCATTGCTTGCCGGTCGAATTGACGTGATGACGCGACTACGCACATCGCGCACCACATCGGAGGTTGGGATATCAATTATCAGAGAGGAGAATTTTTCGGTGAGGAAATCGCTGCCGGAGGTGGGGCCTCCGCGCCGGGTTCTGCGGTTAACTGTGCGTTTATGTCCAGTACAGGACCCTGCCATAGGCGATCTCCTAAGTGATACTCACTGCGGGGAACTACCGCTCATGTATTAAGTAAATCAAAAATTTTCATTAATGCAACATCGTTTTTACTTTTTTATAACCGAACTCTGCGGGCACCTGAAACACCCTGCCTGATAAATATGTCACTTTTATGGCAACTTTCAACTCTCAATTAATAGTGCGCCGCCCGGCGGCGGCGCACTTTACTACGCTTCCAGCAGCGCCTGGCCAAGATAGCGGCTGCTGTCTTTTACGCCCGGCAGAACAAAGAAATAGCCGCCGCCGATAGGCTTAATGTACTCCTCCAGCGCTTCGCCGTTCAGGCGCTTCTGCACGGTCAGAAACCCCTTCTCCAGATCGTGCTGATAGCAAACAAACAGCAGCCCCATATCGAGCTGCCCGGCGTTAGTCACGCCCAGCGAGTAGCTGTAGCCGCGGCGCATCATCAGACTGTCCTGCGTTTCCGGCGTGCGGGGATTAGCCAGCCGAATATGGCTGTCCAGCGCAATGATATCGCCTTCGGGATCCCGGGCGTAATCCGGCACGTCGTGCTCGTGGGTCATGCCCAGCGGCGCGCCGGACAGCTTCTCCCGGCCAAAAATGGTCTGCTGCTCTTTTAGCGGCGTGCGGTCCCAAAACTCAACCCGGAACTGAATAATGCGCACCGCCTGATAGCTGCCGCCGGTGGCCCAGGCGGGCTCGCCCTGCCCTTTCGTCACCCAGATAATGCGGTCCATCAGCGCGGCATCGCCGCTGTCCGGATTGGCGGTGCCGTCTTTGAAGCCCAGCAGGTTAATCGGCGTCTCTTTTCCCCGACTGCGGGCGGCGCTGTTGGAAATAAAGCCTTCGCGCTTCCAGCGCACGCTGAGCAAATCCGGTGTGTGCTTGATAATGTCCCGCAGGGCGTGGATCACCGTATCCCGGGTATTCGCGCAGATTTGCAGTAGTAAATCCCCGTGGCACAGCGCGGCATCCAGCGCGTCATTTGGAAAGCGGGTCATCGACTGCAGTTTGGTTGGTTTCTGCTTTGCCAGGTTGAACCGCTCATCGAACAGCGAGTGGCCGAGGGAGACGGTCACGGTCAGGTTATCCGGGGCGATAAAGCTGCCGAGGATACCGGAATCCATCGGCGGCAGGCGCGGATTAGGCGTATCGGGAGCCTGGCCGCCGGCCGTCAGAAAGCGAATGCGGTCGGTCAGCAGGCGGAAGAGTCGCTGCAGATCGTCACGGTCGGCGGCCAGTACGTCAAAGGCAACCACGATCATCGCCGCCTGCTGGGGCGTCAGCACCCCGGCCTGGTGCGAGCCGTGAAACGGCTGCTTCTCCATGCGCGCATCCGGCGGCAGCGTGCCCGGCGCGCTTTCCGCCGTCGCGCCGCGCGCCGCCGGGCAGCCGCCCAGCACCGCCAGCGCGCCGATATTTTTTAGCAGCCGGCGGCGGGAAGGTTCCGCCTCCGGCCGTTTTTTCTCGTCCATCTCTTAATCCAGTCCTAAAATCCCGCGCAGCTGGGCCAGATCTTCGGCCAGCGTGGTAATCGGCCCCTTCAGCGCCTTGCGGTCGGCGTCGGTGAGCTTGTCATAGGTTTCATACCCGTCTTTGGTCTTATACTTCGCCAGAATGGTGTCCACTTTCTTGAAGTTAGCGTCCACCTTGGCCAGCAGCGCGGCGTTCTCTTTCTGCAGCTGCGGGCGCAGCAGGTTAACAATTTTCTGCGCGCCGTCGACGTTGGCCTGGAAATCCCACAGATCGGTGTGGCTGTAGCGGTCTTCTTCACCGCTGATTTTGCTGGAAGCAACCTCTTCAATCAGGTCAGCGGCGCCGCCCACCACTTTTGATGGCGGGAAGGCCAGTTCGCCAATGCGCTTGTGCAGCTCCTGCACGTCGCGGTTAAGACGGGAAGCGTAGTCGGCCATCCCTTTCGCACTGCCGTCGCCGAATAGCGCTTTTTCCAGCCGGTGGAAGCCGGTGAACTTCGGATCTGCGGCTTTTTTCTCGTAGTCATCTTCGCGGGCGTCAATGCTGCCGTCTAAATCCGAGAACAGCTCGGCAATCGGCTCGATGCGCTCGTAGTGCTGGCGGGTAGGCGCGTAGAGCGCTTTCGCTTTTTCAACCTCTCCGGCTTTCACCGCGTCGGTAAAGGCCTGGGTACCCTTCACCAGCTCGGCAGACTCCGCCAGCACGTAGGCTTTATACTGGGTAATGGCATCCCCGAGCGCCAGCAGCGGATCGGCGTTTGCCGCCGTCGCTTCGCCCTGCACCGTCAGCTTGCCTTTCGGGTTGGTGAGCAGGCCGCAGGTCATTTCATACTCCCCCGGCTGCAGGTTGGCGGTCAGCTTTTGGGTAAAGCCCGGCGCGATATTTTCCCGCTCTTCCACCACCATCACGCCTTTGAGGATCTCCCACTCCAGCGCCTTCTGGCTGTGGTTCTGAATAATAAACTGCGTTTTACCCGCCTTTACCGTCAGGTTCATCGGCTCGCACTGCTTGTCGTTAACCGTCACTTTAACCTGCGGAATATCGGCCGCCCGGGCACAAAATGCAGCGGCGAGAAGCGCGGCGATGCTAAGCGACAGTGCGCTACGGCGGAGGTTGTTGGTCATAAAAATTCCTTATAAGTATGTTGTAACTATCATCAGGATCGCGGCGCGCTGCGGGACGCCGCCGCGCCGGAGCGTGCCGGCAGCGTAAAGAGCACCAGCGCCGGGATCAGGTACAGAAGCCAGACCGCGACTTCGCTCACCGTCGGGCTCTCCTGATAACCGAAGATCCCCTCCAGCAGCGTGCCGAACAGCGTATGGGTTGAAAGGGTATTGCTGAAGTCGAACGCCACTTGCTGGAAAGCATTCCACAGGCCCGCCTCGTGAAACGCGCGGATGGCCCCGGCGGCAAGTCCCGCCGCCACCAGCAGGATAAACAGGCTGGTCCAGCGAAAGAATGCCGCCAGATTGAGTCGCACGCCGCCCCAGTAGATCATAAAGCCGAGGATAACGGCGGCGGTCAGCCCGAGCACGGCACCCAGCGGCGGCCAGATGCCGAGATCCTGCTGAAAGGCGGCCAGCAGGAAAAACACTGACTCGAGCCCTTCCCGCGCCACGGCGAAAAATACCATCAGGATCAGCGCCCAGCCCTGCTGCCCGCCCTTTTGCAGGGCGCTGTCTACCGCCTCTTCCAGCTGCTGCCTGACGTTGCGCGACACTTTGCGCATCCAGAACACCATCCAGGTCAGGATAACCACCGCAATCACCGCAACAATGCCTTCAAACAGCTCCTGCTGCTTCTGCGGAAATTCACCGGTAGTTTCATTGATGAAGATGCCCAGCCCGAGGCACAGCGCGGCGGCGAGGAATACGCCAACCCACATGCCGCCTATCAGCCGCCCGCGCCCGGTGCGCTTCAGGTAGCTGGCGATGAGGCTAACGATAAGCGCGGCTTCAAGACCTTCGCGCAGCATAATGAGAAAGGGAACGAACATGCCGAGTATCCTGAATGTGAACCGCAGTCAAAAGGTGCAAAGTTTCGTAAATAACACTGATAGTGATTATCATTACGAAAGAAATAAACACAAGTGAAATGTGCGGGTATCAGGAAGGAAAAATGAAAAAATCGGGACTGACAAAGCATGGCCTGATTTGAGCAATACGAAACCGTTTACGTCGATTCAGCACTGTGGCTTAATACCGCCCCCAACAAGCAGCAGCGTGCACACTTTTATGACTCAAATTCTCCACTTCATCCTCGCGCTGGCAGTGATCCTTGCCCTCGCCTGGCTCGCCAGCTTTGACCGGAAAAAGATCCGCATCCGCTATATTCTCCAGCTGATTGTGCTGGAGATTGCCCTCGCCTTTTTCTTCCTGCACGCGCAGAGCGGCGCGGCGGTGGTGCAGTCGTTCTCCTCATTTTTTGCTTCCCTGCTTAAATACGCCGCCGACGGCAGCGGATTCGTGTTCGGCGGCATGAGTGAGAAGGGGCTGGCGTTTATTTTCCTCGGCGTGCTGTGCCCGATTATCTTTATCTCGGCGCTGATCGGCATTCTCCAGCACTGGCGCATTCTGCCGCTGTTTATCCGTCTGGTCGGCACCCTGCTGTCAAAAGTTAACGGCATGGGCAAGCTGGAGTCGTTCAACGCGGTTAGCTCGCTGGTCCTCGGCCAGTCGGAGAACTTTATCGCCTATAAAGGGGTACTCGGCGATCTCTCTTCCCGGCGCCTGTTCACGATGGCGGCCACGGCGATGTCCACGGTATCGCTGTCGATTGTCGGCGCCTACATGTCGATGCTGGAAGCCAAATACGTGGTGGCGGCGCTGGTGCTCAATATGTTCAGCACCTTTATCATTCTGTCGATCATCAACCCATTCCGCCCGGGGGATGAGCCGGACGTGAAACTCGAAAAGTTGCATGAATCCCAGAGCTTTTTCGAAATGCTGGGGGAGTATATTCTCGCCGGCTTCAAGGTGGCGATGATCATTCTGGCAATGCTGATTGGCTTTATCGCGCTGATAAGCGCCGTTAACGCCCTGTTCAGCACGCTGTTTGGCCTGAGCTTTCAGCAGATGCTGGGCTACGTGTTCTATCCGCTGGCCTGGCTGGTGGGGATTCCCCTGAGCGACGCCCTGCAGGCGGGGAGTATTATGGCCACCAAGCTGGTATCCAACGAGTTCGTGGCGATGATCGAGCTGCAAAAAGTCGCCGCCGGCATGACGCCGCGCGGGCTGGGGATCCTGTCGGTGTTCCTGGTCTCTTTTGCTAACCTTGCTTCTATTGGCATCGTGGCGGGCGCCATCAAGGGACTCAATGAAAAGCAGGGTAACGCCGTGTCCCGGGTCGGGCTGCGCCTGGTTTACGGTGCAACGCTGGTGAGTCTGCTTTCCGCCAGCTTCGCCGGTTTAGTACTCTGAGAAAACCTGCGGCGGGCGTTCCCCCCGCCGCTTTAAAACTGCACGCAGGCCGGCAGGTCTACCCGCATCACCGACTCCTGATGAAAGCGCGTAACGTAGCGCTGGCGGATCGCCTCAATCTCGGCGTTCTGCCGTGCGTCATTCGCATGGATAAGCATCAGCGCTTTACTCTGCTCCCGCACCACCCCGCCGTCGTTGCCAAGCCACTGGCCGCGCGCATCAAATACCGTCAGCCCGGCGCGAAAGCGCGGCGTCACGTCGCCATCCACAAACGCCTGCCACTGCGCGGGCGTAATAACGGTGCCATCAGGCTGGCTGAGGCCAAAATAGAGGGTGGTCTGCTGCATCCGGCTCTCTGCCGGACAGCGGCCGTCCGCACTGTTCGGCCCCGGCGCGCTTTTACATCCTGCCAGCACGAAGGCCAGCGCCAGCGCGGCGGCGCCTGCTGCTCTTTTCATCATCGATTCCTTTTACTTATCGGGGGACGGAATTTGAGCCTTTTCCGCGCCGCCTGGCAATATCGCCAGGCAAAAAAAAGCCCGCTTGCGCGGGCGATTTTGTTATTCGGCCTGCAGCCGCGACGGTGGCGCAGAGTGATAGTGCGCATCCGCATCCGCAAAGCGCTTCTGCATTGCCGCTGACGGCGCTTTGCCAAGGAGGCTAAAGACCACAATCCCGATACTGCCGAACACGAAGCCCGGGATAATTTCATACAGATCCAGCCAGCCGTACTGTTTCCACACCAGCACGGTGACGGCGCCAATCACCATCCCCGCCAGCGCGCCGTTGCGGGTCATGCGCGACCACATCACCGAGAACAGCACCACCGGACCAAACGCCGCGCCGAAGCCTGCCCAGGCGTAGCTTACCAGGCCCAGCACGCGGTTTTCCGGATTGGCCGCCATGGCGATGGAGACCAGAGCAACCACCAGCACCATCAGACGCCCGATCCACACCAGCTCTTTCTGGCTGGCGTTTTTGCGCAGGAACGCTTTGTACAGGTCTTCGGTGATTGCGCTGGAGCACACCAGCAGCTGGCAGCTCAGGGTAGACATTACCGCCGCCAGAATAGCCGACAGCAGGATCCCGGCAATCCACGGGTTAAACAGGATCTGCGTGAGCTCAATAAAGACACGCTCGGAGTTCTGGTTTACCGCCCCCGCCAGCGCCGGATTTTCGTTAAAGAAGGCAATCCCGAAGAAGCCTACGGCGACAGCACCGGCCAGGCACAGGATCATCCAGGTCATGCTGATGCGGCGGGCGTGAACAATGCTGTGGTGAGATTCGGCGGCCATAAAACGCGCCAGAATGTGCGGCTGGCCGAAGTAGCCGAGGCCCCAGCCCATCAGGGAGATAATCGCAACGAAGTTCAGCCCTTTGAGCATATCTACGTTCTCAATACTCTTTTGCTTGATCACTTCCAGCGCGTCGCCGAAGCCGCCGACGGTGATGATCACAATCACCGGGGTCAGGATCAGAGCAAAAATCATCAGGCTGGCCTGCACGGTATCGGTCCAGCTTACGGCGAGGAAGCCGCCAATGAAGGTGTAGATAATGGTTGCCGCAGCACCGGCCCACAGCGCGGTTTCATAACTCATGCCGAAGGTGCTTTCAAACAGGCGCGCGCCGGCGACGATGCCCGAAGCGCAGTAGATGGTGAAGAACACCAGAATAACCACCGCGGAGATAATGCGCAGGATGCGGCTTTTATCTTCAAAGCGGCTGGTGAAGTAGTCCGGCAGCGTCAGCGCGTTATTGTTGGCTTCGGTGTGAACCCGCAGGCGTCCCGCCACCAGCTTCCAGTTCACCCATGCGCCCACCGTCAGGCCGATAGCGATCCAGCTTTCAGAAATACCGGAGATGAAAATCGCGCCGGGCAGGCCCATCAGCAGCCAGCCGCTCATGTCGGAGGCACCGGCAGACAGCGCGGTAACAAACGGGCCCAGGCTGCGCCCGCCGAGAATATAGTCGTCAAAGTTTTTGGTGGATCGCCATGCCATAAATCCTATCAGGATCATCGCAAATATGTAGATGCAAAAGGTCACCAACATCGGTGTGCTAACGGCCATCGAAGTCTCTCCAGAATTATTATAGTGGTTCACTACCGGAACGAAGTAATGAGCTGCCTGGTATCGGCGGGATGTATCCTGCCGCATGCCAAATATATTCACAAATCATTTAACACCTCATTTACAGACAAACCATCCCTTTCGCCAGAGCATTTTCCTATAGGTTGCACTTGCTCACATTTTTACCAGTTGCACCTTTATAAAGTGTTAAATAACGCATGATTACTGGAACCATTAGTAAGGATTAATACAATAAGCGATGTTAAGTTGCTTTAACATTTCATCGTTTTTCACGATTGCTGGCGATGTCACACTTAACAAGGTTGCACAAAGTTGCAACATAGCGGATATTCCCTAGCGACCAAATAAGCAACAGCAGAACAACAGGAGTTTGTCATGGGGACAACCACTATGGGCGTTAAGCTCGACGACGCCACCCGGGAACGGATTAAAAGCGCCGCCACGCGCATTGACCGCACGCCGCACTGGCTGATTAAGCAGGCGATCTTCAACTATCTGGAAAAGCTGGAAAACGACGAAACCCTGCCGGAAATCCCGGCCCTGCTTGCCGGTGCCGCCAACGAAAGCGACGAAGCCAGCACGCCGGTCGAAGAGTCGCACCAGCCGTTTCTGGAGTTCGCCGAGCAGATCCTGCCGCAGTCCGTGACCCGCGCGGCCATCACCGCCGCCTGGCGCCGTCCGGAAACGGATGCCGTCTCCATGCTGCTGGAGCAGGCCCGCCTGCCGCAGCCCGTCGCCACTGAAGCACACAAGCTGGCATATCGTCTGGCGGAAAAGCTGCGCAGCCAGAAAAATGCCTCAGGCCGCGCCGGGATGGTGCAGAGCCTGCTGCAGGAGTTCTCCCTCTCCTCTCAGGAAGGCGTGGCCCTGATGTGCCTGGCAGAAGCCCTGCTGCGCATCCCCGACAAAGCCACCCGCGATGCGCTGATTCGCGACAAAATCAGCAACGGCAACTGGCAGTCCCACATCGGCCGCAGCCCGTCGCTGTTCGTTAACGCCGCCACCTGGGGCCTGCTGTTTACCGGGCGTCTGGTATCGACTCATAACGAAGCCAACCTCTCACGCTCACTGAACCGCATTATCGGCAAGAGCGGCGAGCCGCTGATCCGCAAAGGCGTGGACATGGCGATGCGCCTGATGGGCGAGCAGTTCGTCACCGGTGAAACCATCGCCGAAGCGCTAGCTAACGCCCGCAAGCTGGAAGAAAAAGGCTTCCGCTACTCTTACGATATGCTGGGCGAAGCAGCGCTTACCGCCGCCGACGCGCAGGCCTATATGGTGTCGTACCAGCAGGCGATCCACGCCATCGGCAAAGCCTCCAACGGCCGCGGCATTTATGAAGGGCCGGGCATCTCCATTAAGCTCTCCGCCCTGCATCCGCGCTACAGCCGCGCCCAGTACGACCGGGTGATGGACGAGCTATATCCGCGCCTGAAATCCCTGACGCTGCTGGCGCGCAGCTACGATATCGGCATCAATATTGACGCCGAAGAGGCCGACCGGCTGGAAATCTCCCTCGATCTGCTGGAAAAACTCTGTTTTGAGCCAGATCTCGCCGGCTGGAACGGCATCGGCTTTGTCATCCAGGCCTACCAGAAGCGCTGCCCGCTGGTGATTGATTATCTGGTGGATCTCGCCGGCCGCAGCCGCCGCCGCCTGATGATCCGCCTGGTGAAAGGCGCCTACTGGGACAGCGAAATCAAGCGCGCCCAGATGGACGGACTGGAGGGCTATCCGGTGTATACCCGCAAGGTCTACACCGACGTCTCCTACCTCGCCTGCGCCAAAAAGCTGCTGGCGGCACCGAACCTGATTTACCCGCAGTTTGCCACCCACAACGCCCACACGCTGGCGGCGATTTACCAGCTGGCGGGCCAGAACTACTATCCGGGACAGTACGAGTTCCAGTGCCTGCACGGCATGGGCGAGCCGCTGTACGAGCAGGTGGTGGGTAAAGTGGCCGACGGCAAGCTGAACCGCCCGTGCCGCATTTACGCTCCGGTGGGCACGCACGAAACGCTGCTCGCCTATCTGGTTCGCCGCCTGCTGGAAAATGGCGCCAACACCTCCTTCGTCAACCGCATCGCCGATACCAGCCTGCCGCTGGACGAACTGGTGGCGGATCCGGTGGTCGCCGTTGAAGAGCTGGCGCGTCAGGAAGGCCAGCCGGGCCTGCCGCACCCGAAAATTCCGCTGCCGCGGGATCTGTACGGTAGCGGACGCATCAACTCTGCCGGTCTGGATCTGGCGAACGAGCATCGCCTCGCGTCCCTCTCCTCTTCCCTGCTCACCAACGCCCAGCAGCAGTGGCAGGCGAAGCCGATGCTGGAGCAGCCGGTTGACGATGGCGAAATGACGCCGGTCATCAACCCGGCTGAGCCGAAAGACATTGTCGGCTATACCCGCGAGGCAACAGAGCAAGAGGTGAATCAGGCGCTGGAAAATGCCGTCAGCAGCGCACCTATCTGGTTCGCCACGCCGCCGCAGGAGCGTGCAGCGATCCTGGAACGCGCCGCAATGCTGATGGAAGACCGGATGCCGCAGCTGATGGGCATTCTGGTGCGCGAAGCGGGAAAAACCTTCAGCAACGCCATTGCCGAAGTGCGTGAAGCCGTGGACTTCCTGCACTACTACGCCGGCCAGGTGCGCGACGATTTCGACAACGAGACCCACCGCCCGCTGGGGCCGGTGGTGTGCATCAGCCCGTGGAACTTCCCGCTGGCTATCTTTAGCGGACAGATCGCCGCCGCTCTCGCCGCCGGCAACAGCGTGCTGGCCAAGCCCGCCGAGCAGACACCGCTGATTGCCGCGCAGGGCATCCACATTCTTCTGGAAGCCGGCGTGCCGCCGGGCGTGGTACAGCTGGTACCGGGCCGGGGTGAAACCGTTGGCGCGCAGCTGACCGCCGACGAGCGGGTACGCGGCGTGATGTTTACCGGCTCCACCGAAGTGGCCAGCCTGCTGCAGCGCAACATTGCCAGCCGGCTCGATCCTCAGGGCCGTCCGACGCCGCTGATCGCCGAAACCGGCGGGATGAACGCGATGATCGTTGACTCTTCGGCGCTCACCGAGCAGGTGGTGGTTGACGTCGTCGCCTCGGCCTTCGATAGCGCCGGACAGCGCTGCTCCGCCCTGCGCGTGCTGTGCCTGCAGGATGATGTCGCCGACCACACGCTGAAAATGCTGAAAGGCGCGATGGCCGAATGTCGGATGGGCAATCCGGGGCGGCTGACCACCGACATCGGGCCGGTGATTGACGCCGAAGCCAAACAGAATATCGACCGCCACATTCAGGCGCTGCGCGGCAAAGGGCGTGCGGTGTTCCAGGCTACCCGAGAAAACAGCGAAGACCGCCGCGAATGGAGCCAGGGCACCTTCGTGCCGCCGACGCTGATTGAGCTGGAGAGCTTTGACGAGCTGGAAAAAGAGATCTTTGGTCCGGTGCTGCACGTGGTGCGCTACAACCGCAGCGGCCTTGGCAAGCTGGTCGAGCAGATTAACGCCTCCGGCTACGGCCTGACCCTCGGGGTGCATACCCGCATCGACGAAACCATCGCCCAGGTGACCGGCAGCGCCCACGTGGGCAACCTGTACGTCAACCGCAACATGGTGGGCGCGGTAGTCGGCGTGCAGCCGTTCGGCGGTGAAGGCCTCTCCGGTACCGGCCCGAAAGCCGGCGGTCCAATGTACCTCTACCGCCTGCTCGCCAGCCGCCCGGACGATGCCCTGCTCACCACCCTGAATCGCCAGGACGCGCAGTATCCGGTGGACAGTCAGCTTAAGAGCGTGCTGGAGCAGCCACTGGGCGCCCTGCGCGGCTGGGCAATTAACCGCCCTGAGGTACAGGCGCTGTGCGACCGCTACGGCGAGCTGGCCCAGGCCGGTACCCAGCGCGTGCTGCCGGGTCCCACCGGCGAGCGCAACACCTGGACGCTGGTGCCGCGCGATCGCGTGCTGTGCATTGCCGATAACGAAGAGGATGCGCTGATCCAGCTGGCGGCGGCGACTGCCGCCGGGTGCGAAGTGCTGTGGCCGGACGAGACGCTGCAGCGCAGCCTGGCGAAACAGCTGCCGAAGGCGGTGAGCGATCGGATCCGCTTCGCCGGCCGCGACAACATCGCCGGCGCGCATTTCGACGCCGTTATCTATCACGGCGACTCGGACCAGCTGCGCGAGCTGTGCCAGCAGGTAGCGGCCCGCGACGGCGCGATTGTTTCGGTTCAGGGCTTTGCCCGGGGTGAAACCAATCTGCTGCTGGAGCGCCTCTACCACGAGCGGTCGCTGAGCGTGAATACCGCCGCGGCGGGAGGCAACGCCAGCCTGATGACAATCGGCTAACGCTGTGGTTAATTAAGGCTCCGGAAACGGGGCCTTTTTTATTTCAATCAGACAAGGAGAACGGAGATGAGAAACATCATTTTATGTGCGGGGCTGCTGGTCGCAAGCGCCGGCGCGCTGGCGGAGGAGTGCGACAGTGCGCAGAGCCAAACGGAGATGAATACCTGCGCCGCCGCCGAATATCAGGCCGCCGATACAAAGCTTAACGAAACCTATGCCACCGTGCTGCAGCGCGCCCCCGCCGCCACGAAAGCGCTGGTGAAAACCGCCCAGCAAAAGTGGATTGAACTGCGCGACGCCGACTGCGCGCTGGTGGCTTCCGGCAGCGAGGGCGGCAGCATCCAGCCGATGGTGCGCAACCAGTGCCTGAGCGACAAAACCGCCGAGCGCACCGCGTGGCTGGAGTCGCTGCTCGATTGCGACGAGGGCGATATAAGCTGCCCGCTGCCGCCGGCCGGCTAGCGCAGGCGGATCCCTTCGATAATAATGCGCTGCACGTTATTCACGGTTTCCTGAAAAAATGCCTCGTCCTGCAGCGTTTTTCCGGTCACCGCCTCAATCTGGGTCGCGAAATCAGCATAGTGCTGGGTCGCGGCCCAAATCATAAAGATCAGGTGTTCAGGATCGATGGCCGCCAGCCTGCCCTCTTCAACCCAGCCGGTAATAATCGCCGACTTCTCGGCAATCAGCGTTTTTAAATCTCCCGTCAGCTCGGCTTTCAGCAGCGGCGCGCCCTGCAGCATCTCCAGGCAGAACAGCCGCGAGGCCGCCGGATGATCCCGGGAGACTTCCAGCTTGAGGCGAATGTACTCCCGGATCGCCACCAGCGGCGCAAAATCCTCGCGAAAGGCGCGCAGCGGCGCGAGCCAGATATCGAGAATGTTGCGCATCACCGCCACGTACAGCGCCTCTTTGGACGGATAGTAGTAAAGCAGGTTGGTTTTTGACACACCGGCCAGATCCGCTACCTGCTCAAGGCGGGTGCCGTGGATGCCGAACTGGGAGAAGGTCGCCAGCGCGGCGCCGAGGATCGCCTCTTTTTTGGCGCTCACCGCCCGCGTGCGTTTTCCGTTTTTCAAAGGTGCTGCCTGCGCCATGCGCGCTCTCCTTGTTGAGTTCCCGAAATAATAGCAAATGCCCTCTTTCGGCACGACCCCGCGCACCGAAACAGGCCAGGCTGCCTGTTTTTTGTGCACTCATTTTGACCATCCGGTCCGGTTTACCGCTGTGGAAAATCGCTATTTCTCGCTAACCTGTTAACAGATAAGACATTTTCAAAAGTGGCACCTATCTTGCTGAGTCATCAAGGCGGGGCTTTGAGGAAATGCAGGACGCAGCGCCGCGCGACTTCCCCCGCTGATGAGAGGTGTCCGTGATGAAAATTGGTGTCTTTATGCCTATCGGCAATAACGGCTGGCTTATCTCAACCCACGCCCCGCAGTACATGCCGACATTTGAGCTTAACAAGGCCATCGTGCAGAAGGCCGAGCGCTACCACTTCGATTTTGCCCTGTCGATGATCAAACTGCGCGGCTTCGGCGGCGCCACCGAATTCTGGGACCACAATCTGGAATCATTCACCCTGATGGCGGGTCTTGCCGCCGTAACCTCGCGCATTGAGATTTACGCCACCGCCGCCACCCTGACGCTGCCGCCGGCGATCGTCGCGCGGATGGCCAGCACCATTGACTCTATTTCCCAGGGGCGCTTTGGCGTCAATCTGGTTACCGGCTGGCAAAAGCCGGAGTACGAGCAGATGGGACTCTGGCCCGGCGATGACTACTTTTCGCGCCGCTACGATTATCTTACCGAATACGTGCAGGTGCTGCGGGATCTGTGGGGCAGCGGCAAGAGCGATTTTAAAGGCGACTTTTTTACCATGAACGACTGCCGCGTCAGCCCGCGCCCTTCCCGACCGATGAAGGTGATCTGCGCCGGGCAGAGCGAGGCGGGGATGGCATTCTCAGCCCGGCACGCCGACTACAACTTCTGTTTTGGTAAAGGCGTCAACACTCCGGCGGCCTTCGCCCCCACCGCCGCCCGCATGAAAGAGGCCGCGGACAAAACCGGCCGCGACGTCGGCTCCTACGTGCTGTTTATGATTGTGGCTGACGAAACCGACGAGGCCGCGCGCGCCAAATGGGAGCACTACAAGGCCGGCGCCGATGAGGAAGCGCTGGCGTGGCTTACCGAGCAGAGCCAGAAGGATACCCGCTCCGGCAGTGATACCAACGTGCGGCAGATGGCGGACCCAACCTCCGCCGTCAATATCAACATGGGCACGCTGGTCGGCTCTTACGCCAGCGTGGCGCGGATGCTGGATGAGGTCGCCGCGGTCCCCGGCGCTGAGGGCGTGCTGCTCACCTTTGACGATTTTCTCACCGGCGTGGAAAATTTTGGCGAGCGCATTCAGCCGCTGATGCGCTGCCGCGCGCACCTGCCGGCCATCACTCAGGAGGTTGCATAATGCTGACCTTACCCGCACGCCCGGAAGCCATTGCCCTCGATCCCGCGCGCAGCGCGCTGATCGTGGTAGATATGCAAAATGCCTACGCCAGCGCCGGCGGCTATCTCGATCTGGCCGGATTTGACGTCTCCGCGACCCGCCCGGTGATTGAGCGAATCAATGTCGCGGTGCGCGCCGCCCGCGCCGCCGGCATGACCATTATCTGGTTTCAAAACGGCTGGGATCCGGCCTACGTTGAGGCCGGCGGCCCCGGCTCACCGAATTACCACAAATCCAACGCCCTGAAAACTATGCGCCAGCGGCTTGAACTGGAAGGCACCCTGCTGGCAAAAGGCGGCTGGGACTATCAGCTGGTTGATGCGCTCGTTCCCCAGCCCGGCGATATCGTGCTGCCAAAACCGCGCTACAGCGGTTTTTTCAACACCCCGCTGGACAGCATGCTGCGCAGCCGCGGCATTCGCCATCTGGTGTTCACCGGCATCGCCACTAACGTCTGCGTGGAGTCGACGCTGCGGGACGGCTTTTTCCTCGAATACTTCGGCATCGTGCTCGAAGACGCCACCCACCAGGCGGGCCCGGCCTTCGCCCAGCAGGCGGCGCTGTTCAATATCGAAACATTTTTTGGCTGGGTCAGCAATGTCGCCACGTTCTGCGAAACCCTCAGCGCCTCAAAGGAGCAACCCGATGCCTAAACAGGTCATTATTCCCCCGGGCACATCGACACCTATCGCGCCCTTCGTGCCGGGCACCCTTGCCGATGGCGTCCTGTACGTCTCCGGAACCCTGCCGTTTGATGCGGAAAATAACGTGGTATCCCCCGGCGACCCAAAGGCGCAAGCCCGCCACGTGCTGGAGACGATTCGCCGGGTTATCGAAACGGCGGGCGGTACGATGGCGGATGTGACGTTCAACAGTATCTTTATTACCGACTGGAAAAACTACGCCGCGATTAATGAGGTATACGCCGACTTTTTCCCCGGCGATAAACCCGCGCGCTTCTGTATTCAGTGCGGCCTCGTGAAGCCGGAGGCGCTGGTTGAGATTGCCAGCGTCGCCCATATTGGCGCACCGCGATGAGCGGGCTCACGATACTGGCATCGCCCCGGCCAGCAGCGCCGGCGGTAGTGATGGTTTCGGGCCTGGGCGGTGCGGGAAGCTACTGGCAGCCTCAGCTGGCGGCGCTGCGGGCGCGCTATCAGGTGCTGCTCTGGGACCAGCCCGGTACCGGAAATAATCCCGCCGTGCTTAGCGATAACTACAGCATGGCGGAGATGGCCCGCGAGCTTCACGCGGCGCTCGTCGAAGCCGGCTTTTCCCGGGTGGCGGTGGTGGGTCACGCGCTCGGGGCGCTCATCGGCGTGCAGATGGCGCTGGATTTTCCTCGGGCAGTCAGCGGACTGGCACTGGTCAACGGCTGGCTGCGCCTGAGTCCCCACACCCGACGCTGCTTTACCGTTCGCGAACGGCTGCTGGAGTCCGGCGGCGCGGCAGCATGGGTGGAGGCCCAGCCGCTGTTTCTCTATCCCGCCGACTGGATGGCGGAGCAGCAGCCGCGGCTTGAGGCCGAGGAGGCGCAGGCCCTCGCCCACTTTCAGGGCGCGCATAACCTGCGCTGCCGCCTGCGGGCGCTCAAAGCCGCTGATTTCACCTCACGCGCGCGGGACGTGGCCTGCCCGGTGCTGGTTATTGCAGCGCGGGACGATTTACTGGTGCCCTCCGGCTGCGCCAGCGAACTTCACCACGCGCTGCCCCACAGCACGCTGCTCCTTCTGGAGCGCGGGGCGCACGCCTGCAACATCACCGAACCCGGGGCATTCAACGCTCTGCTGCTGGACGGCCTTGGCGCGCTGGCGCAGCACTCTGTTCATTAACACTGGCTTCGGCGATACCGCCGGGCTGCATCGCAAACTGCCGCGTCCGGACTTCGTCGAAGCCTGCCTGCTGGCATAAGGAGTCAACATCATGTCACATGTCGAGAAACTGCTTTTCCGCGACGCAATGGCCTGCATGGGCGCGGCAGTCAACATTATCACCACCGCAGGTCCGGCCGGACGCGCGGGGTTTACGGCCAGCGCGGTATGCAGCGTTACCGACGCGCCGCCGACGCTGCTGGTCTGCCTCAACCGCTCGGCATCGGTCTGGCCGGTATTCAGCCAGCACCAGCACCTGTGCGTAAACACGCTGGCTGCGGGCCAGGAACCCTTATCGGCGCTGTTCGGCGGCAAAACGCCGATGGAGGCGCGTTTCGAATCGGGCCGCTGGCAGACGGGCGCCACGGGCTGCCCGCGCCTGGAAGACGCCCTCGCCAGTTTCGACTGCCGCATTAGCAGCGTAGTCAGCGTCGGCACTCACGACGTACTGCTGTGCGAGGTCGTCGACATTGTCTGCCATCCCGAGCCCCAGGGGCTGGTGTGGTTTGACCGCCGCTATCACGCGCTGCTGCGTCCGGCCTGCTGATTAACGGGAGAGTAGCCTATGGCACGCTTTGATTTTCCACGCTGGCAGTTAACCACCCGCGGCGTAGTGGCCCCCGACGAACGCCTTCCCGCCTTGCAAACGCTGGCGATGGGCGCCCAGCACGCGGTGGCGATGTTTGGCGCAACAGTGCTGATGCCGCTGCTGATGGGGCTCGATCCAAACCTGTCCGTACTGATGTCCGGCGTCGGAACGCTGCTGTTTTTTATCGTCACGGGCGGTCGGGTTCCGAGCTACCTCGGCTCCAGCGCGGCATTCGTTGGGGGTGTCGTTGCCGTGACGGGATTCAGCGGGCATGGGCTCAATCCCCACATTGACATCGCGCTGGGTGGGATCGTGGCCTGCGGCGCAGTCTATACGCTGGCCGGTCTGGTGGTAATGCGGCTCGGCACCCGCTGGATCGAGCGGCTGATGCCGCCGGCGGTAACCGGTGCCGTGGTGATGGCCATTGGCCTTAATCTGGCTCCGGTGGCGATTCGCAGCGTCTCGGGATCGCCTTTTGAGGGCTGGATGGCGCTGATAACCGTACTGTGCCTGAGTCTGGTGGCGGTTTTTACCCGCGGCGCGCTCCAGCGCCTGCCGATCCTGATCGGGCTTATCGCCGCCTGCCTGCTGTACGCCTTGTTCACTAACCTGCTCGGGCTCGGTGCGCCGGTGGACGTTAGCCTGCTGGAAAAAGCCGCCTGGTTCGGCCTGCCGCATATAACCGCACCGACCTTTAACGGTCAGGCCGTGATGCTGATTGCCCCTGTCGCCATCATTTTGATTGCCGAGAATCTTGGTCATCTGAAAGCGGTGGCGGGCATGACCGGGCGCAATATGGATCCGTATATTGGCCGGGCGTTCGTGGGCGACGGTCTGGCAACGCTGCTTTCAGGATCGCTGGGCGGCAGCGGCGTGACAACCTACGCCGAGAATATTGGCGTCATGGCCGTCACCCGGGTTTACTCCACGCTGGTGTTCGTGGCGGCAGCGGCGATTGCCATTGCCCTCGGCTTTTCGCCTAAGTTTGGCGCGCTGGTGCATATGCTGCCCGCGCCGGTGATTGGCGGCGCATCGATTGTAGTCTTCGGATTGATTGCGGTGGCGGGAGCGCGGATCTGGAGCCAGCACCGGGTCGATCTCAGCGAGAACGGCAACCTGATTATGGTGGCGGTGACGCTGGTGCTCGGCGCAGGAGACTTCTCGCTCTCTCTGGGCGGTTTTACGCTCGGCGGTATCGGTACGGCGACGTTTGGCGCGATCCTGCTTAACGCCATTCTTAATTACCGCCAAAAGGTGCCCGCAGCGCCGGTGCCTCAGGACTCCTGAGTTGCGTCTCGCCCGGCAGTATTGGGCGAAGACCTTTTCTTGTTAAGCTTAAGTTCGCTTACCAGCACGCCCGCTACGATCAGCGCGGCGCCGAGCAGGGCCAGCCCGGGCAGGCGCTCCCCTGCGATGCGGCCAAAGATCCCAGCCCACACCGGCTCGCCGGTGTAGATTACCGTTGCGCGCGTCGGTGAAATGCTGCGCTGGGCCCAGTTCATGGTGAGCTGGATAATCGCGGTAAAAACCCCGAGCCCAATAGCCACGCCGATTAAGCCCGGCGCGAGAGTCGGGATGTGCTCGCCTGCCGGCCCCATCATTGAAAAGGCCAGCAGCGACGTAGTTGCCAGCTGAATAACCGTAACCCGTCGTACGTCTACCTTGCCGGCCCACGCCCCAATCAGAATGATTTCAGCCGCCGTAGCCAGCGCTGCGGCTAAGGTCAACAGTTCTCCCGTACCGAGAGCTACCCCACCTCCCTGCGGCCCGGCCAGGAGTATCAGGCCGATAAATGCCAGCGCAATACCCGTCCAGGACATCAGGCCCGGCATTCTGCGCAGGCAGAGCCACTGCAGCAGCGGCACCAGCGGAACGTACATGGCGGTGATAAATGCCGACTTGCTGCTGGGAATTGACAGCAGACCCCAGGTTTGCAGGCTGTAGCCAAAGGCGATCGCGATGCCGATCGCCACGCCTGCGGTAAGCTCCATGAGGGTTATTCCCGCCAGCCGTCGTCCTGTGAGCAGCGCCAGTGCAGCCGTGGCGGCAGCAAAACGCAGCCCGACGAAAAATAGCGGCCCGCTGAAGCTGACCGCATACTGTACGGCCAGAAAAGTGCCGCCCCAGAACACGGTTATCAGGATCAGCAGCGCTTCCTGAGGTTTAACTGAAAGTTGATAGCGAGCGAGAACAGACATAGCAGCACCGTTAAAATTTACCGTGCAGTGTGCAGTCTCGCGGAACGTCTGACAAGCACAGCGGCAATGAGCTGTGCGGCAGAGAGAGCATGTCTGCCGCTAAGTTGGATCTGGATGACCTCGCTTCACGTTACACAATTGACCAAAGTCAGCGCAAAAGTGTTTCATTTTGCTACTGCTTCAGATACCCGAAAGATGCGTCAACCCGCGCTGTGCAAATAGCCAGCGGCAGGTTTGCTTGCCAGCGCCATTTTGCGCAGGCGGTTGATCTTCCCCGCATCGTGACTAACACTGTTTGAAGCCGTTTTACATTAAGGCGTTTAAAAGGAGATGTAAGCTATGAGTTCAACCACAAAAGTTCTGGTGCTTTACTATTCCATGTATGGACACATCGAAAAGATGGCTCATGCAATAGCCGAAGGCGCCGAAAAAGTGGACAACGTTGAGGTCACGATTAAGCGCGTGCCTGAAACCATGAATGCAGAGCGCTTTGCCGAAGTGGGTGGTAAAGCACAGAATGCAGCCGTTGCCACACCGCAGGAGCTGGCGGACTACGACGCAATTATCTTCGGTACGCCGACCCGCTTTGGCAACATGGCCGGCCAGATGCGCACCTTCCTCGATCAGACCGGCGGCCTGTGGGCATCCGGCGCGCTGTACGGCAAAATCGCCAGCGTCTTTAGCTCCACCGGCACCGGCGGCGGTCAGGAGCAAACTATCACCTCCACCTGGACCACCCTCGCCCACCACGGGATGGTTATCGTCCCGATTGGCTACGCGGCACAGGAACTGTTTGACGTTAGTCAGGTACGCGGCGGTACGCCTTACGGCGCAACCACTATTGCCGGCGGCGACGGTTCACGTCAGCCGAGCCAGGAAGAGCTCTCCATTGCCCGCTACCAGGGTGAATACGTTGCGGGCCTGGCGGCCAAGCTTAAAGCTTAACAGTCTGAAGGAGGCGCGTTATGTCGACACAGGAATCTAAAGCCCACAATGTGGCCGAGTGGGCCCGTTTACGCGACACTTCGCCGGAAATTGCCGACGCGATTTTTGAAGTGGCAAACTACGACGAGAAACTTGCGGAACAAATCTGGGAA
>NZ_CAJYMB010000153.1 GCF_913775985.1 uncultured Pluralibacter sp.
CATCGAAGTCGTTGCGCAGGAGCATAACCTGTACATCCCGACCGACAACAACACCGGCAAGCTGACCGGCACCCGCGTCCACACGCCATTCCTGTTCACCAAGGAAATCGACGCCTCCAGCCCGTACCTGTACAAGGCGGTCACCACCGGCCAGACCCTGAAGTCTGCCGAGTTCAAGTGGTACCGCATTAACGACGCGGGCCAGGAAGTGGAGTACTTCAACACCACGCTGGAGAACGTCAAGCTGGTGAAAATTGCGCCGCTGATGCACGACATCAAAGATCCGGCGAAAGAGAAGCACAACCACCTGGAGCGTATCGAGCTGCGCTACGAAAAAATCACCTGGACCTATAAAGACGGCAACATCATTCATTCCGACTCCTGGAACGAACGCGTTACCGCCTGATAATCCGGCGTGCTGTACCTTTTTACCCGCAGGGGAAGAAGGCCGGGTGGTGGGCCCTCAGTGCCGCCGCCTGTTTAACTGAAAGGCCATCCGATTTGAATCAGTAGCGGCAATTCAAATCGACGTGGCAACAGGACTTACCCGTCAGAGGGTCTGACGGTTCATCAACATGGAATGAGTATGAAAACCCAGAATATCCCCGTTTCACCGGCATTTGTTGTTATCTCCTGGCTGGCCATGCTGGGGGGAACCCTGATCTATCTTATCGGCCTCTGGCGTGCGGAAATGGCCCTTAACGAAAAGGGCTATTACCTCTCTCTACTGGTGCTGGGCCTGTTTTCCGCCGTCTCACTGCAAAAAACGGTGCGCGACAGGCTGGAGAATATCCCCACCACGCATCTGTACCACATGATCTGCCTGCTGGCCTTTGCGATTGCCGTTCTGCTGCTTGCCGTTGGCCTGTGGAACGCCACTTTGCTACCCAGCGAAAAGGGCTTTTACGGCGTTTCATTTTTTATGGCGCTGTTTGGCGCCGTTGCGGTGCAGAAGAACACCCGCGACAGTGTGCATAGCCGGGAGACTGCTGCTCCACTCGAACAAGATCCTGAAACCTAATTTAAATGTCAGGGCGGACAGGGTGACCTGTCCGCTTCTTTGCTGAGCGCCCGTGTAGCAGACGCTCAGCAAAGAATTTGATGAATGGCCTTACTGACCTCGCGCCTTCGGGTCTCCTGCACGACGGGAAACGGCGAGGGCGGTAGCGTGCCCAATGACCTGCAGGAGAGAACATCGAGAAGTGGGAAATCCAGCTATCCCGTTACGGGGCCTGAACAGATAGCGCGGGTTAATGGAGCGTTTAATGTAGACGATTAATCCGAGCAGGTAAAAGGAAGAATAGATTATAAGGTTGTTTCTTATTCCTGGCACAGAAATACAACGAGTTATTTATAAGTGTTATTTATATTTGGCGTGAATTTCAAGTGTGGGATTATTAATATTTCTGAAGCGTTACTAATTGATGTTCCGGAACTGCTTTTTTTATCGTTAGCGATAGCGAGCACCCCATCGAGCAAGCATGCAAATTTGCTGACAGAGATCCAAAGGAGTTTGAAAAGATATGCGCATACTTTCTGGGAGGGATATCAATTTCAGAAAATGGCTTCTTATCATTGTATCGCGATTATTACGCGGTACCGGAATGGGACTGGGGGCGACAGGATTATGTCTGGCAGTTTGGTTCTTAATTTTTTCATCAAGCGAGAGTCGTGCCTACTATGGCTTTGCCAGTCTGATTCTAATTGCATTAGGTTATGCAATATATGCGGCGACACTTCGCTATATTTATAATGAATATAGTTAACCTTTCATTCTATTAATGCCTTTGGTCGGCGAGATAGTGGCTATTAGGAACACTATTGAATCATGGAGCAATCATTATGAGCCTGACAGACTCTTTGCAAGATATTATTTCTGACGCTAGCGGAAGTATGATGAACCGATATCATCTGGAGCTTCCTTCCTGTGCGTCATCGCTGGATGTTGAAAGTTTCAACGGCGTAGAAGGGATAAGTCAGATCTATCATTACGACATCACCTTCACGAGTGCGGATAAAGATATAAAGGCTGAAGACGTCCTTCTTAAGCCAGTAACGCTCAGGATGATGGGAGGAATGTTATCCAGCCTGACAGGTTCTAAGACAGTACACGGTGTCGTCAGCCATTTTCAGCGGATGGGCGGATCAGAGGATGAAGTTAGCTATACCCTGACGCTAAAGCCATTCCTCTCCCTGCTGGATAACCAGTTCCGCACCCACCGTTTCTTCGTCAATAAGTCTGTCCCGGACGTTGTCAGAGAGGTGCTTCAGGAGCACGGCCGCCAGGGGTGGGAGTTCGAGTTTGCGTTGAAGGGCGACTATCCGGTACGCGAGCAAATCAACCAGTACCAGGAAAGCGACCTGGTATTTGTCGAGCGTCTGCTGGCGGAGGTAGGCATCTTCTACTTCTTCAGCCTGCATCCGGAGACCCAGACCGAGGTAGTAAACTTCGGTGACAGCCAGAGCGCGTGGCAGTTTGGCAAAACCCTGCCGCTAAACAGCCCGTCGGGCATGAGCGACAGCGGCGCGCTGTCGGTATGGGGCGTGGATGTCCGTCACAACGTGGTGGAAAGCGCAGTGACTGCGAAAGACTACAACCACCGCGCGGCGCAGAACGTCCTGATGTCGGCACCGGCGGATATGACCCACGGGGACGGTGAGGGGATCACCTACGGCGAAGTGTACCACTATCGCCCGCGTCATCTGGAGACCGGGGCCAAAATTGACCCGGCGGCGGAGACCGGTAACTTCTGGGCCCGGCTGGAGCATGAGCGCTTTCTCTCTACGCAGACTATTGTGACCGGCAGCAGCACCGACGCGGCGCTAGGGCCCGCACAGGTGCTTACCATCACCGAAACGGTAATACCGCCGACGCTGCCATCCGCAGCCGACAACGGACTCCTTATTGTCAGAGCGGGCTACAGCGCGAGCCGCAAAAATGCCCTGCGGGTGCAGTGGCGTGGCGCACCCTACAGCGAAACCCGCTGCTGGCGCCCGCCCGCCAAAAAGCGTCCGGTCGTTAGCGGTACCCTCACGGCGCGGGTATCCAGCGCCAAAAGTGACGACATCTACGCCTGGCAGGATGCGTCCGGCCTCTACCGGGTGAAGTTCGACGCGGATTTGGACGATAAAGGGCAGGGGCAGGAGAGTATGCCGGTGCGCCTTGCCAAACCCTACGGCGGGGACGTGTACGGTTTTCACTTTCCGCTTATTCAGGGAACCGAAGTGGCGATTGCCTTCCACGAAGGCGACCCTGACCGGCCCTATATCGCCCACGCCCTGCACGACTCCCGCCACGTTGATCACGTCACGGAGAAAAACCACACCCGCAACGTGATCCGCACGCCGACCAACAACAAGCTGCGGATGGAGGACAAGCGCGGCGAGGAGCATATTAAGCTCAGCACCGAGTACGGTGGTAAGACGCAGCTGAACCTGGGGCATAACGTGGATGCGGAACGCGCGCTGCGGGGGGAGGGGGCGGAGCTGCGTACGGATAAATGGGTGGCGGTGCGCGGTGGTAAGGGGGTGTTTATTACGGCAGATTCCCAGGCGGCAGCCTGCGGGAAAATGCTCGCGATGCAGGAAACTCTGGATAGACTTCAGTCCTCCGGGGAGCAAATGCAGTCGCTTTCTGATGATGCCAGCCAGGCTAAAGCCGAACCTGCGCAAGTGGAGAAGCAGCTTGCCTTTATGCGTGAGCAAATTAAAGAGCTTAAAGAGGCCGTTGCGATATTAAGCGCGCCCGATGGCATCGCTTTGACGAGCGGTAAACATCTTCAACTTTCCGCATGGCAAAATCTAATCATGAATGCGGGTGGCGATGCAGATATAGGTGTTGTAAAACGCCTTTTTATTGGCGTTGGCGAAGGTCTTAGCTTGTTTGTAAGAAAAATAGGTATGAAGCTTATCGCAAATCAGGGCGCGGTTACTATTCAGGCCCAGAACGATCGGATGCAGTTATTGGCTCGTAAAGGGCTGGAGATAATTAGTACCGATGACGAAATCCATATCGTCGCAAAAAAGAAAATTGTAATTAATGCCGGAGGAAGCTATATCACCCTGGATCCTTACAAAATCGAACACGGAACGAAAGGTGATTTTGAAGTTAAATCAGCGGACTTTCAGTACAAAGGGCCTGCCTCGATTACCGCCGGGCATCCGGATTATCCCGTTATTCAGTCACAAACTAAACAAAAATTACGCCTTAACATCCCCCAGGCGCCCAATGCGCCGGGAAAAAGCTGGGCAGGTATGCCTTATACGTTATATGCAGATGGTGTTTTATCAACGAAAGGGGTACTTGATAGCAGTGGCAGCATTGAAGTGGAGCATCAGGTTGTAACAAAAAGCTATCGTCTGGTGATGGCTAATGGCGTTAGCTATCAAATTCCGGTAGTCGAATCTTATCGGAATAAAACGCAGGGAATACTGGCGAACAGAGGGTTGCATAACCATACCTCTGACACTCAGTCTGATATAAATCCGCCAGCCTCGCATACTGAAAATCGTAATCTCTACTCTGAGTTACTCGATGAAAAAATTAACAAGGATGAAATCGAATGAGCCAGTCAGATATTGTCGTTCCAGTGGCGACTCTTGATACGGGACAATGCAGGATCACACCACCGTGGTTTGTACAGAATACGGAGTATCAGCCGGTACAGGCTACCTATAAGCCTCTGGTAAATGGTGAGGAAGCTTTCGCCGCAGTGCATCATGCTATCGAAAATGCCAAAAAATCAGTGGATATTATTTGCTGGGGCTTCCAGCCCTCGATGTATTTTATTCGCGATGGGAAGCATCCCTGTATTGGTGAGTTGCTGATAAAGATAGCGCGTGAAAAAAATGTTCGGGTGCGCGTGCTCGCCTGGGAAATGCCGGGAAACCTCGCAGGTTTGGGGGGGGAGTCAAACTTACCGGGTAAAGGCATTATCCGATTTAAGGATCGTGCCGGACAAACGGCTACCGAACAGCAATATCAATATGACAGAGCCTGGTTTAGCTTGTGCAGTTCTTTTTTAGCGGGGAGTCGCTTTAGGCCCGAAATACCTGGAGCTGTATTTCCAGAATTTGTCAGCCGTGGTTTTAATCTTAATGAACGAACGGAGATAGCCTATCGCGCAGCGCTACAAGCGCTAGATAAGGATATTAGTGCTGATACTATCGGTGTAATGAGTTTATCCGCTACCCATCACCAAAAAACGGTACTGGTTGATTATGAATTGCCGGAGAATGCTGTTGGTTTTGTGATGGGTCATAATTCGCTGGATGAATATTGGGATACTGATGCTCACTCGTCGCAGTCTCGTTCAGGGTTACCCTCTGACTGGGGGCCGGATGAAAACTGGAGGGGAAAGCTGCCAAGGCAGGACATTTCCAGCCGCGTTACCGGTCCGATTCTGGAGCATTTGCATGAAAACTTTGCCACTGCATGGAAAAAAGAAACCGGACAGGATTTGATTGCGTCGCGCGATGCCAGATCCGTCGCTAAAAAGCTAAAGCCCAGGCCGGAATACGGTACGCCGATAATGGCCCAGCTGCTGCGTACGCAGGCTCAAGAGAATCGGCGGGACATTGAAAAACTGTACTTACAGGCGATAAATAATGCCACGCAGTTTATCTATATTGAAAACCAGTACTTCCGCTGGCCGCCGCTGGCGGAAGCTATCACTCAGGTAGCAAAGAGGCAAATTAGTGGTGGGCGCAGACCGGAGATACATGGACCGCTTCATCTGTTTGTCACTACCAACGTGACGGATGAGGGGATTGGGGCCGGGACGGTAAATACCCAGCGGATGCTGGACGTGCTCGGCAGGGCTGATACCATTCCCGAGATCACGAAATTACGTAAAATTGCGAAGGCAAGTAAGGAAATACTGACACCATCGTCTATATATATGGATCCCGGCCAGCGTCAACAGCGGGAAAAGGAACTTTCCAAAAAAATTGAGGAGTACCAAAGAAAAGAGCAGGAAATAAAAGATAGCGTGATCCTGCCGGAAGAGCGCCCAGGCCTGAAGGTCCATATTTGCTCTCTGGTGGCCCCTGATTCACCGGGTGCTAACTGGATGCCGGTTTATATCCACTCCAAATTAATGATTATTGATGACGTTTTTACTACACACGGTTCGGCAAATATCAACACCCGCAGTATGCAGGTGGACAGTGAAATGAATATTGCCCATGAGTGGGCCAGTGTGACAACGGAGATGCGACGCAGATTGTGGAAGCTGCATACTAACGGGCTGGGGATGCAGGATAATGTAGAGAAAGCATTTAAGTCTTGGGAGGATATTTTAAACGATAATAAATCCCTTCAAGATAATAAGGAGCCTCCTATAGCTTCCCTTGTCAAATTTTACTATGATAAACCAATACTTAAGGATTTAGACTAATGCGCGTAACAACATTGTTGCTATGTGTTTTTTTTGCTGGTTGCGACCAAAGTACTACACCACCATCTGTTCATAAGGATAATTCAATGAACCCTCTGATGGAGATTGATGTCCGGCTGTCTTTTACCTGTAAACATCAAATTATTCCTGCGTCCTCCGCGGACAGCGACGTGCTGTTCAAATACGCCCGCTGGCTACAAAAGAATAACCAGCTGGAAGAAGATGCGGCGGTGACCGCGCAGGTGGCTCGCCTGTACCGAATTGCGGCAGAGAACGGCCACTATAAGGCAAATATTAATCTCCAGAACGGGGCGCTGCGGGGACACTTCAGCCTCAGCGGACCTGAGCGCCTGCGCTTCAGCCAGGCGTTAATGGATGCGGGGGTAGGGGCCGGATACTACTTTGTCGCCATTTATCTGCAGCACGGCGCGGCGGGTTTACAGCAGGATGAAGAGATGGCGCTGCGCTATTACCGCAAGGCAGCAGATGAGGGAAACCCTCAGGCGCAGGCCTATATTGGGGAAAAGCTGGCTCCCGTTGATCTGGCGCCTGACGTTTCCCGCCAGCTACGCCGTTGCGCTGCAGAACAAGGGGAGGGTAATGCTGCTACAGCTCTAGGTATTTATTTAAAAAATCGTCAACAATATAAGGAAGCCCTTGATGCTTTTCAATTAGGTGTGGCTGCGGGGAGTGAGAGCGCAGCAAGTTTCTTAGAGCATGGTTTCGAAAAGAATGATCCTAACAGTACTTTATATTATTTAGGTCAACGGCAAGATTTAGAACGTATCAGGCGCTATGAAAAAATTGGTGAGGTATTGGGGCGATACTCTTACGCCCATCCAACGGTCCCCGAAATCAACGATATTGTCCCGCTTCCACCGGCGCCGCTCCCCGCCTGGGACGGCTCGCTGAAGTGGCTGGACGAGCGCAATGCCAATGTTGCGCCGGAGAAACCCTCAGAATCCCTGATTAACCGGCTGGCAAAGGCGAAGCAGCTTAACCCGGTCACCGGCAAACCGCTGCCGGGCTCTCCACATTTTGACAAATATGCCGGCGTGCCGGTGCTGTGCCGCAGCGGGGCGCCGTGCCCGCAGAGCGGCTACTGGCAGGTAGCGCGGCTGCCGGCGGATGGCATCATTGATGATGCCATCCGCTACTTCGTGCAGGGCGCCGTCATGCCCGCTGAGCAGGTGGAGTATTTTTCCCCGCGTCCATGGCCGCTGAAGGACAAAAGGGAATGGCGCGAAGAAGACGTGGAGTGGCGGCTGATGGGCGAGGCGTAGTTTCAGCAGACCAGGTATATGTACTCACAGGGAGAGGCCATGAAAGGAATTGTTTTAATACTGACCGTAATGATGCTGTCTGGCATCATGCTGGCGGGTTGCGATGAGAGCGGCCCTGCCGGTGTAAATAACCGCAATTCCGCCGTTGCTCCGCTCCCGGAGATTAACCCCCGGCTGTCTTTTACCTGTAAACATCAAATTATTCCTGCGCCCTCAGCGGACAGCGACGTGCTGTTCAAATACGCTCGCTGGCTGCAAAAGAATAACCAGCTGGCGGAGGATGCGGCAGTGACTGAGCAGGTGGCGCGCCTGTACCGAATCGCGGCAGAGAACGGCCACTATAAGGCAAATATTAATCTCCAGAACGGGGCGCTGCGGGGACACTTCAGCCTCAGCGGACCTGAGCGCCTGCGCTTCAGCCAGGCGTTAATTGATGCGGGAGTAGGAGCCGGATACTACTTTGTCGCCATTTATCTGCAGCACGGCGCGGCGGGTTTACAGCAGGATGAAGCGATGGCTCTGCGCTACTATCGTAAGGCAGCAGATGAGGGAAATCCTCAGGCGCAGGCCTATATTGGTGAAAAGCTGGCTCCTGTTGAACTGGCGCCTGACGTTTCCCGGCAGCTACGCCGTTGCGCTGCAGAGCAGGGTGATGGAGAGGCCGCTACGGCTTTAGGGGTTGATTTGAAAAATCGACGACGGTACCAAGAGGCCATTGAAGCTTTTCAGTTAGGAGTTTCAGGTGGAAGCGATATATCGGCTAGCTTTTTAGCGAGTGGCTTCAGTGACCCTGAGCCAGGAAATACTCTTGACTATCTGGCACTTGGTAAAGATCTCGAGCGTGCCAAGCGCTATGCTGTAATAGGAAAAATATTAAGCGGATACTCCTATGCTCATCCAACGGTCCCCGAAATCAACGACATTGTCCCGCTCCCGCCAGCGCCGCTCCCCACCTGGGATGGTTCGCTGAAGTGGCTGGACGAGCGCAATGCCAATGTTGCGCCGGAGAAACCCTCAGAATCCCTGATTAACCGGCTGGCAAAGGCGAAGCAGCTTAACCCGGCCACCGGCAAGCCGCTGCCGGGCTCCCCACATTTTGACAAATATGCGGGCGTGCCGGTGCTGTGCCGCAGCGGAGAGCCGTGCCCGCAGAGCGGCTACTGGCAGGTAGCGCGGCTGCCGGCAAAAGGCATCATTGATGATGCCATTCGCTACTTCGTGCAGGGCGCCGTCTTGCCCGCCGAGCGGGTGGAGTATTTTTCCCCGCGTCCGTGGCCGCTGAAGGACAAAAGGGAGTGGCGCGAAGAAGACGTGGAGTGGCGGCTGGTGGGCGAGGCGTAGTTTCAGCGGGTCAAATATATACAACCACAGGGAGAGGCCATGAAGGGAATTGTTTTAACACTGACCGGAGTTATGCTGTCTGGCATTATGCTGGCGGGCTGCGATGAGAGCGGCCCTGCCGGGGTAAATAACCGCAATTCCGCCGTTGCTCCGCTCCCGGAGATTAACCCCCGGCTGTCTTTTGCCTGTAAACATCAAATTATTCCTGCGCCCTCCGCAGACAGCGACGTGCTGTTCAAATACGCCCGCTGGCTGCAAAAGAATAACCAGCTGGCGGAGGATGCGGCAGTGACTGAGCAGGTGGCGCGCCTGTACCGGATTGCGGCAGAGAACGGCCACTATAAGGCAAATATTAATCTCCAGAACGGGGCGTTGCGGGGACACTTCAGCCTCAGCGGACCTGAGCGCCTGCGCTTCAGTCAGGCCTTAATCGATGCGGGAGTCGGTGCCGGATACTACTTTGTCGCCATTTATCTGCAGCACGGCGCGGCGGGTTTACAGCAGGATGAAGAGATGGCGCTGCGCTACTACCGTAAGGCAGCAGATGAGGGAAATCCTCAGGCGCAGGCATATATCGGAAAAATACTGGCACCTACGGCAATGGCGCCTGAAGTTTCGCGGCAGTTACGCCATTGTGCAGCAACACAGGGGGACGGCGGCGCAGCCAAAGCTCTTGGGTTTATTCTAAAAAATATAGGTTCTTATCAAAGTGCATTAGAAGCTTATCAATTAGGTGTTATGGCTGGTGATGAAACATCAGCTTTTGTTCTGGAAAATGGATTTGGTGAGCCAGAATCTGGAAGCACACCCTATTATTTGGCACTGCAAAGAGATCCTGAACGAGCCAGACGCTATGCGGCTATAGGAAAGATACTCAGTGGATATTCCTACGCCCACCCAACCGTCCCCGAAATCAACGATATTGCCCCGCTACCGCCTGCGCCGCTCCCCGCCTGGGACGGCTCGCTTAAGTGGCTGGACGAGCGCAATGCCAATGTTGCGCCGGAGAAACCCTCTGAATCCCTGATTAACCGGCTGGCAAAGGCGAAGCAGCTTAACCCAGCCACCGGCAAGCCGCTGCCGGGATCATCAGCCTTTGAGAATAAAGCTGGAGTGCCATAACTGCTTTAGCGTTATATGAAACGCTCAGTGAAAAAGAAAATGGCGCGAGCTAATAAATAATATAGGCATAATTTTGAACTTATGCTTTTTGTTCAATCCCATAACGGCAGATGAACCATTCAAGGCCATGATCTGCGTTAACGTTGTTGGTATTAATATTTACATATTGCTTTTAGTTGTCAATCCTAATCCTATATCTGTAGTTAATATTTAATGAGGCTTAAAAATGAAAGGCATAATTCGCATCGGCGATAAGAATTCTGGAGGTGGAAAGGTCATGAGTGGTTCTTCAAAAATGATATTTAGCGGTATTGGTGTTGCTCGAATGGGTGATCCGGTCAACTGCCCAATAATTGGACACGGCCCTACAACTATTGCAGAGGGCCATCCAACTTTTATGGATAATGGAATACCTGTTGCTTTTAATGGGCACCGTTGCGCCTGTGGATGTGTATTAATAACAAGTCTGCCTCAGGCTGCGGCAGAATAATATGCCCGTTGATCTTAAAAAAATACCTCCCCCGGATTCTCCTCCATCTCGTATTGTATGGTGGTTTTGGTTTTTATTATTAATTATCTTCATGATTAGTGGGGTTGTATATGTGATCCTAACTGAAGTTGATAAGCCTATTATCAACGATCGTTTCTTTTGGGAGAGATCCCTGGTAACGCCAGTCATCTCCTGGTTACTTATGTTTGGTACTCGAGTGGCAATCTACCAGGGGAGAAAATCTGTCGTAGAAAAGAGGAATAAAGACAGGGAGTATATTCTGGAGCGTGAAATTAAACGGGGAAGACGTTCTTTTAAGTTACTTGGAGTGAGCATTCATACCGCATTGCGGGGATTGGATGATACGGAAGGGCTATTACAATCAGATGCTCTCAACAATAAAACACGAGCCTTAAAAACTCAATCCTCCTGGAGAAGTGATGATGGCGTCAAACACAGCCAGCTGCAGAGGATGGCTAATGAGACACCCGATGATGTTTTAAAAAGAACGATGAATAAAACGCTCGATGAACTGGGGCCTATTCTTACATCGGCTGATGAACATCAACCATTACTTTTACTCCTGGAAAATAATACGAGCTTACCTGATAATCAGGTTACTGAGATATGCGAATATTGTTTTAAGCAAAGCCAAATTCGGCAACCTCTCGTATATCTGGAAGGGAATGGATTAAGCGTAATAGATAAGCTGCTGGACCAACAGCTACATAAAGATTATCTGCTCATGATTATTTCTTTCCAATTAATTCCAGAGGAGCTTGAAGGAACGGCCGAAGCAATGGCAGGGCTGCTTCTGGAATACCCCGGAGGGGCATCAGGCTTGACGCCACTGGCCACACTTTATCGCCCGCAACGTGCGTCTGGTACGGGGAGTGAAGATTTACGCGATGCCCTCCAACAGTCAATGTTTTGGGGAGATATCAATCCTCAAAATATGAAGGCAGGATGGCTTGTCGGGAGTAGTGAACATTGGAATCTGGCTATTGCCAGCGGATTAGAAAAGCTAAAGGTACCTATAAATATTGGTCGTGATCTCTATAATATAGATAGTATCCTGGGATTCCCTGGTCCAGTTTCACCCTGGCTAGCAATATCCTGCGCAGTCACGGACAGTAAAGAAAAAGAGCCGAGGATCATTATTAGTGGAGATTTACGTAATGATAATCCTTTGTGGGTTACTACACTACTGAACCATGATCATTAGTAATGTTATTTATAGCCAAAGGAATATTGTGCTGTAAAGGGAAAGTAGAATAATCTCAAATAATATCGGGAGAGGAGATGAGCATGCAATCAGCCTTATGGCATGCGATAAGCCGTTTTGCGCCTTTGGCGATAATTCTGGGATCTGTTTCCTGGATTGTTTATCGCTATGGTAATTTTATCGGATTGAATGATTCAAGAAGCCGATTCATGTTTATACTGGTTTTTTGTGTTATAGCAATAATGCTTCGCTATGGTGAGTTTTTGTTTTACTCAATCAAAAAAATTGTGCGCAAAGAGGATGATGAGAATATACCCAGCAATAATGGACGGAGCCAGTCTAATACAAAATATCAAAATTCAATCTCTGATCTCAAACGTATGTTGCGTAAACAGTACGGTCTTTTTTGGCATCGTAAAACTACCATGCTAATGATTATAGGCAATATAGATGCAGTAGAAAAGCTGGTTCCGGGGCTCAGTGAACAATATTGGCTTTATGCTGAGGGAACAGTTCTACTATGGGGAGGGACCACAAGTCGTACTGTCGATAGTAACTGGTTGGCATCAGTACGGGATATATCCTCTCAGTCGATTGATGCAATTGTATGGGCTACATCTGATTTTGATAAATTTGATAGAATAAATTTAGAATTCGATAACCGAACAGTTTTTATTGAACCTCCTGAACAGACTGCTCATCGTATTGGTTTGTATTATGAACAACTTAAATGGCGTATTCCTTTGTTCGTGTGGTCTGTCCATGATGATATCAATCAGACTGATCAATCATTACAATCAGTTGGCTGCCTACTCTCCACCGAAGAAAAGCCAGAAAGTGTGGCAAATCAACTTCAGTCTTTGATGGAGAGGCTTACGACGACAGGAACCTATCAGGTTTGTAACAATCAGCAAAGTACTTTTCTGCTGGATCTGGCAAATCTTATTAATAAAGCGCCCACAATATTCAGTCAGTTACTTTCATCATTTTTGAATCCTTCGCATCCGCTACCTGTTGCTGGATTTATATTTAGTCAAAGCTCTATGTCGGCAACAAACGATCTTCGGCATTATTGGGTGAAAGATGCTCGCTGGAATATATTACTTGAATCGTTGCCTGGCCTTTCTTCACATTTACGCGCTAAAAAGATCGGTTTTTCTAAAAATCAGCTCCTGGTCCCGGTGGTTACCTTTGCTGTTGTTTTCTACGCATTCTGGATGGCCTTCGCCTATATCAGCAATCGCAACCTTATCCACAGCGCGCAGCAGCAGGTGACACAGGCCTCGGCACCGCAGCAGCCTTTGTACGATCGCCTCCGCGCGCTGCTGACGCTGCAGCAAACTCTTTCCCGCCTGCAGTTTCGCGAGGAGCACGGCGCGCCGTGGTACAGCCGGGCGGGCCTCAGTCAGAACGCTGCGCTGCTCGAAGCACTGTGGCCCCGCTATCGCGACAGCGCCCAGCCGCTGCTGCGCGATGCGGCTGCAGACCACCTGCAGCAGCGGCTCGACGCGTTTATCCAGCTCCCGCCGGACAGCCCCCTGCGCGAGCAGCGGGCAAAAAAAGCCTACGATCATCTGAAGCTGTACCTGATGCTAACGCATCCTGAACGTATGGATCCGGCCTGGTTTAGCACCACGCTGCTGCGCGACTGGCCCCGCAGGGAGGGCATTAAAGAGGCGGCCTGGCAGGGCATCGCACCGCCGCTGTTAACCTATTACGGCACGCAGCTGGCGACCCATCGCGGCTCGCAGCTGTCGGCCGACAGCAGCCGCATCAACCAGGCCCGCGCCCTGCTGGTCCGCCTGATGGGCATGCGCAACAGTGAATCCTCCCTCTACCAAAAGATGCTCTCTCAGGTCGCGCACCTGTACGCCGATATGCGCCTTGAGGATATGACCGGCGATCGGGATGCGGCGCGGCTGTTTACCACCGCTGAAGTTGTGCCGGGGATGTTTACGCGCCAGGCGTGGGAGCAGGGCGTCCAGCCCGCGATTGATAAAGTTGTGGAGACGCGGCGCGACGAGCTGGACTGGGTGCTGACGGATGGTAAGCAGCCGGCGCAGCAGGATATCGCGCCTGACGCGCTGAAGCAGCGCCTGACCGATCGCTATTTCGCCGATTTTAGCGGCGCGTGGCTGTCGTTCCTCAACAGCCTGCGCTGGCAGCGCGCCGCCACGTTGTCGGATGCCATTGACCAGCTCACTCTGATGGCCGACGTCCGCCAGTCGCCGCTGGTCTCTCTGATGAACACGCTCAATATTCAGGGGCGGACAGGGCAGAGCGGAGAGGCGATTTCGGATTCGCTGGTGAAGTCGGCAAAAAATTTGCTGGGTGGGGAAAACCGGCAGGCTATCGACCAGAGCGCCGGCAAGCACGGCCCGCTGGACGACACCTTCGGCCCGCTGCTGGCGCTGATGGATAAAACCCGCAGCGGCACCCAGGCCCAGAGCCTGCAGGCATTTTTGACCCGCGTCACCCAGGTGCGCCTGCGCCTGCAGCAGGTCACCAACGCGGCAGATCCGCAGGCGATGACCCAGGCGCTGGCGCAGACGGTGTTCCAGGGCAAGGCGGTCGATCTTACCGAAACCCGCGATTACGGCAGCCTGCTTGCCGCCGGGCTTGGGCAGGAGTGGAGCAGTTTTGGTCGCACGGTGTTTATTCAGCCCATGGAGCAGGCCTGGCAGCAGGTGCTGTCCCCGGCGGCAGAAAGCCTTAACGCCCAGTGGCAGCAGGCCGTGGTCAGCGACTGGAATGGCGCGTTCAGCGGGCGCTATCCCTTTAATACCAGCAGCAGCGATGTCTCTCTGCCGCTGCTGGCAAAATATCTCAACGCCGACACCGGGCGCATCACGCAATTTTTACAAACCCGGCTGCAGGGCGTTCTGCACAAAGAGGGCAGCCACTGGGTGCCGGACAGCATCAACGCGCAGGGACTCACCTTCAATCCCGCATTCCTGCAGGCGATGAATACCCTGAGCCATATCTCTGACGTTGCGTTCACCCAGGGTAATGCGGGGATGAGCTTCGAGCTGCGCCCGGGCACGGCCGCTGGCGTGATGCAGACCGACATGGTTATCGACAGCCAGAAGCTCACCTATGTAAATCAGATGCCGACGTGGAAACGCTTCACGTGGCCCGCCGATACCGAGGGGCCGGGCGCGGCCCTGAGCTGGATCAGTACCAAGGCGGGTACCCGGCTCTATGCGGATATGTCAGGCGCCTGGGGCTGGATACGGCTGCTTGACAAAGCCGCGGTGAGTGCAAATCCGGGCGTCGGCAGTAGCTATAACCTCAGCTGGAGAGCGCCGGACGGATTAACCCTTAATTACACGCTGCGTACCGAAGCCGGCGAAGGGCCGCTGGCACTGCTGAAACTGCGTAATTTCCGGCTGCCGGAAGCCATTTTTACAATTTCCACTGCCCCGGTTCAGGCAGTGGCTGCTGAAGAAGAAGAGGAATACTGATGTCATCAATCCAGGCACTACTCAACGCATGCCAGGCGGATGCGGAAACGCTGTTACCCCAGGCCCGGCAGCAGATTGCCCTTTGGGAGAGCTGGCTTGCGCCCGTTGACGGGGCGCAGCAGGTAGGTGAAGACCCCGGCTACGATGACGATTTTCAGCTTATGCGTGAAGAGGTCAATAAGCTCTCAGGAGCGGACACGGAGCAGGTATGCACCCTCGCTGAAAGGCTGTTAACGACCACTGCAAAAGATATTCGCGTCGCGACTTACTACTGCTGGGCTCGACTGCATCAGGACGGTGAGAAGGGGCTGGCGGACGGGCTGTCGCTGCTGGCGGGACTGCTTGAGCGCTATGGCTCTCAGCTTTATCCCCAGCGCGATCGCAGCCGCAGGGCCGCGCTGGAGTGGCTGGCAAGCCCGCGCATGCTCGACAGCCTCTCGCTGTATCCGGAAGTGGTGCGAGAGGATGCGCTGCATACTGTCGCTGCGCTGCTGGCAATTCAGGCCGCGCTGGATAATGAGCCGGAGGAGACGCGCCCGCATCTAGGCGGCCTGTTTAGCGCGCTGGAATCCCGGCTGATGAAATCGGGCGGCGTTGATGCCGTGGTGCCGCAGAATGTTGGCGAAAATATAGCCCCGCAAGCCTCGTCCAGCGGTCCTGCGCCAGCGATGGGCACCATCAGCTCAGGGCAGGATTTGCTGACCCAGGGGCGCACGCTGGCGGTGTACCTGCGGGAGCAGCCCGGCGGCTGGCTCGCCGCCCACCACCTGATGAAAAGCCTGCGGCACGACACCCTCCAGACGCTCCCGGCCATGTCCGGAGACGGGCGTACCCGCATCGATCCGCCGAAGGCAGATCAGAAAGCGCTGCTGAAGCGCCTGTATCTGCAGCAGAGCTGGAGTGAAATTCTGGAGCAGGCGGACAGCCAGTTTTCCCGCGGCGCCAGCCACCTGTGGCTCGACCTGCAGTGGTATATCCATCAGGCGCTGGTGAAGTCCGGCCAGCAGGTGCTGGCCGATATCGTGGCGGCAGATTTGAAAGGATTGCTGACGCGCCTTACCGGCCTGGAAACCCTGGCCTTTAGCGACGGCACGCCGTTCGCCGATGAAGTGACCCTGCGCTGGATTGAGACCGAGGTGCTGGCCCAGGGGGACGACTGGGACAGCACGGTGGCCGCGCCCCGGCAGGGCAATGCCGATGACGATATTCTCCAGCTGGAGTCCGAAGCCGTCACCCTCGCCGACGGTGACGGGGTTGACGCGGCGCTGGCCTGGCTGCAGACGCGCCCGGGCATTACGACAGCGCGCCAGCGCTGGCTGCTGCGTCTGCTGATGGGGCGAATTGCCGAGCAGTACAGCAAGAATGAGCTGGCAATACACCTGTTCACCGAACTCGGCGAGCGGGCCGGCGAGGTGAGCCTCAACGACTGGGAGCCGGAGCTTCTTTTCGAGGTGCGCGCCCGCCACCTGAAGCTGCTGCGCATGAAGGCCGGACGCAGCGAGGCGGATAAAGCCCGCCTCAATCCGGAAATGGATCGGCTGCTGGCTGCGCTTATCGCCACCGATCCGGCACGGGCAGCGGTGCTGTGTGCGTAACCGTCAGTAAACGGTTTTTTGCGCGAAACAACCACCGCGTTTGCGGGCCCGCAGCACATCTCGTCACTATTTTGACGCTATTGACGGCGGCCCATTACCGCTTTGGCGCCATAACAGAACAACGGAATCTCTCTCTTTATGGACGATCTCACCCTGCGTTATTACGACGCTGAAATGCGCTACCTGCGCGAAGCGGCGAAAGAATTTGCCGGGGCGCACCCCGATCGCGCCGCCCTGCTGGATCTGGATAAAGCCGGCACCCCCGACCCCTACGTGGAGCGCCTGTTTGAGGGTTTTGCCTTCTCAATGGGGCGGCTGCGGGAAAAAATCGACGACGATCTGCCGGAGCTGACCGAAGGGCTGGTCAGCATGCTCTGGCCGCACTATCTGCGCATCATCCCCTCGCTGTCGATTGTCGCGCTTGCGCCGGATCTGCCGGCGATGAAAATGGCGGAGAAAGTCCCCGCCGGGCTGGAGGTGTACTCCCAGCCGGTAGGGCCAACGAAAACCGTCTGCTGCTACCGCACCACCCGCGAGATGATGCTCAACCCGCTCAGCGTGGCGGGTGTCACCATGAGCACCGAACCGGACGGGCGCTCGCTGCTGCGCATCCGGCTGGCCTGCAGTGAACAGGCAGACTGGTCACAGGCGGATCTCAGCCGGCTCTGTTTCTACCTTGCAGCCGAGGCGCCGGTAAGTAGCCATCTGCATCTGATGTTGACCCGCCGCCAGGCGGCGCTGTATCTGCGGCTTGCCGGTCAGTCCGAGCGCGCGCCGCTGGACGCCTATTTTTCGCCGGGCGGCTTCGGTGAGGAGGACGGCCTGTGGCCGAAGGGCGACACGGCGTTTAGCGGTTATCAACTGCTGCTGG
>NZ_CAJYMB010000154.1 GCF_913775985.1 uncultured Pluralibacter sp.
TAATCTCATCCTCGGCCAACGGCATAAACGACACCATACCGCCACGGCGATACATCAGCGCACGCTGGCACTCCGGAAATGAATGCAGTTTGGCAACGATAACCCCATCGTGGCATCTGATAACTGCGTAACCCTTTTTTGGTAAATCTTTTACTTCCACCCCGAGTCCCCTCTTATAAACCTGAAATTAAATCCACAGCTGATTAATAAAACCACTCATCTGCGCTTTCCCAGGTCTCCTGCAGGATCTCCTCGATGCGTTTTTTGTCCGCCTTTTCTCCTCCAACGATACTCAGGCCGTCAGAGCCGGCACGCCGGACCGTAAGCTTGCAATCAGCATAGCTTTTATCGATACGCTTCTTAAGCTCCAGCTCAAGCGCAGGAACCGCCCCATCCGGCAATTTTTTGGTGCGATCAATTGTGACCTCAACTTTCATAAATCCTCCCTCAAACATTCACTGTATAAATATACAGTATACCTACAACCAGTAAGATTCAAGTTTTTTGAGGGCACGTTTTGTGAATACCATACTGCTGTTTATAAAGATGTTTTCGCTGTGAAACTAAAAACCCGCCGAGGCGGGCTTAGTTATGCTGCCAGTTCTTTTGCCCTACACATTTCTGGTAAATTCGCACGCACCAGCGCTTCGGCGAACGGCGGCGGCACCGCGTTGCCGCAGCGCGCAACCTGATGGTGTTTTGCGTGCTTCACGCCACGATAGTCGCGGTCGATGATGTACCAATCGGGAAACCCCTGCGCTCGGTAGAGTTCATGCGGCTGCAGCATACGCATGCCGATGTCGATAATGCGATACCTCACCCCGTCAATTTCCACCAGCCCTGTCGAATCTGCGCCGCAGTATTCACGCAGGAATGAGAGCACCTGCTGAGCGCGCTGCTCGTCGTAATCCTCGACCGCCAGCGTCGTTTTTACCTCCCCGACATGCTGGCCGCCGGCGGTTACTGTCGGCATTGGTTCATCAGTGCGCTGCCCGTCACGGCATGTGCCGCGTAGCTTAACCAGATTCGAAGCCACTACCGCATGATGGTCCACTGTGGTCACTGAGTGTGCCGGGCCATCCAGGCTGACGCCGGGGCCACTATAATTTCCGCCGTAGTGTTTGGCGAGGAATGCGCTGGTAACAGCAAATTTATTGCCGCCGGCGGTAACAGTGCCTACCGGTTTCTGCATGTCCAGCACTCGCGGGGCCTGCCCTGGACGCTCGCCATATCCCATCTGAATCAGCGTCGGGCAAACCAGCTGCGATTTACCGCTGCCACCAGCGGTAATTGTGGCGCTCGGCTCATCTGCACGATGGCCGATGCTGGCGCCGAACTGCCGCGCTATCACAGGAGCAATGACGCACGCGTGGTTCGTATTGCATAGCGTGTGCATCGGCTGTTCCGCGTTGCGTGGCTTCGCAGAATATTTCGGCCCACCAGCGCCGGCAATAAACGGCGTTAGCGCTGCCTCTACCAACCCCAGCGCATGACCGTTTCCACCGGGCCGCGCTGAAGTTCCCGCTGTCACTGTCGGTACAGGTTCGGTGACCGGCTGTCCGGTGGCGCCAGTACGGAATTTGGTCAGGTGTGGGACGGCTATAGAAAACCCGTGTTTTTTTGTAATGGTCTGCAGCGGCTCCGCCAGCGCCTGGCCTCGAAAACAGTCGTACGTTCCGCGCGTCGTAGTGTGGTTGCATTTCACGACAAACGGGCTGGCGCTGTCGATAACGAACCGCTGAATACCGCGAGCGATCCGGCGCAGGGTATTCTCTGCCAGCGGCCGCTTGCGGTCAAAAATCGACGGTGCCGGTATTGACCAGTCTATGCACTCCGCCGCGGTGCGCCACGGCGCCAGCTGGCCGGCCAGCACCGTCGGTGATTTCGGATCGCCGTGGGTAACCTCGGGCCACACTATCGGCTGCCCGTCGCGGCGCATGACCATGAAGAATCTTTTGCGAATCGTCGGCGCGCCGTAGTCACAGGCGCGTAGTTCACGATACTCAACGGTGTACCCCAGCCCTTTTACCAGCCGGGCGGCATCCTCACTATCAAGCGAAATATTCAGAAATTCGCAGCACTCGAAAAGAGCGGGATGATCTGTCGGTATGCCGGTGGTCAGCATGCCGACGAAAGCCTGGAATGTTTCCCCGACGCGTTCCGGGTCCGGCCGCATTTCGGCAGCCAGCAGCGGGCCCCACGTTTTAAACTCTTCAACGTTCTCCAGCATCATCACACGTGGATCTACATCCAGCCCCCAGCGTAGTGTTACCCACGCCAAACCGCGAATTGCCTTTTCAACTGGTTTAGCGCCTTTCGCTTTCGAAAAGTGGCGACAGTCTGGCGAAAACCAGGCCAGTCCGACGCGGCGGCCGGCAGTCGCAACCTTCGGCCTCACATCGTAAACAGATTCGCAATAATGTAGTGTGTTAGGGTGGTTTGTCGTGTGCATCGCCACAGCGTTCGGGTCGTGGTTGATGGCTATATCAACGCTGCGCCCAATCGCCAGTTCAATGCCCGTCGAGGCGCCGCCGCCACCAGCAAAGTTATCAATGATGATTTCGCTCTCTCTCACGCGTATTTCTCCATGGCGCTGGCCAGCGACTTAGCCGCGGCGATAATTGACGTTACCGGCATTTTCTCCAGCCACATCCTGTTGATGTGGTGCTGCAGGCGCCGCTGATGATGCGCCGGTAGATCTCCGGCGTTCTCCACCTGGCTGAATACCATAGCAACCTCGGAAGGCCAGACAGTTTCGGGTACCTCAACCAGCAATAAAGATTCAAGTTCAATAATTCTGCTGGTGGCATACTGCAATAGGGAAACATCACCAGATTGCGCAGCAATAGGACTGTTTTTAACAAAGCTAATCCAATGTGTTTTGTCCGCCTTTCCCGTGCGTTGCCAGACAGCAGGTTTCTCGTTCGTTAGTTCCAGAACCTGACTGACCGGAATTTGCGTTTCGTTCCATTTGAAGATTAATACGCCGTGTGGCCGCAACACCCGGAATGCTTCTGCGAAACCGGCGCGCAAGTCGTCACGCCAGGTATCGCGATTCAGTTTTCCGTATTTCTTTCCCTGCCAGCCGTTTGGTCCCACGCGTTCCAGATGCGGGGGATCGAACACCACTACCGGAAAGATGGCATCGGAGAATGGTAACGCGCGGAAATCAGCAATCAGATCCGGGGCGATTACCAAACTGCGCCCGTCGCAGAGCACATGCTGCTCTGAGCGAATGTCGCTAAATACTGCACGTTGATCATTTTTGTCGAACCAGAACATGCGGGACCCACAGCACATGTCGAGAATGGTTTGCTCTGTCATACTGCACGCTCCTCAAACAGCACCTCGCCATCGATGCCGCCGATTTGGTAAATTATCGAACCATCCTCCCGGTACTCTACCGGTGCAGCGCTCCATCCGTCACCATCGACATCCTCATCATCGCCAACCAGAATAAAACCACCTGTCACCATGCTAAACGGGTACATTTCTCCCTCTGTCCAGTATCCCTCGGTATCTCTGATGCATTTGACGATCATGATTTCGCACCCCCAAAAATTTTATGGATCTGATATCCCTGCCAGTTCTGGCGGCACTGCTCTGTGATACTGACACGCTGACGCCTTGGCTTTTCTGTTGCAGGCTTAATCGGCTTGAGGTTGATTTCTCCGCGGCGTAGCCGGTAAACAGGGTGATAGAACCGACCAACGTTAGATACAACGCCGGCACGTACCAGGTACTCCAGCAGGCGATTTGCTTTTTTGCAGTCGCAGTCCACCAGCGCGCGCACCTCTCGCGGCGTTATTTCTCCCTGCTCCTGCATCGCGTTAACAATTTTCCAGAGATTATTACTGGCCATGTTCACGCCCTCCTCGCCGCACGCCGGTAACAAGCATCCCGGCGCCGACACAGGCGCGACATCTCATTGGAGTTGCAAGCCATATCCAGAGCGCTGGTGTACTGCGCGGCAGCCCGACGCCAGAAACCTTTCAACTCAAGCTCCTGTGCCAGCGCCTCCACCGCCTGCAGCTTCTCAGGATCTTTAGGCTTTTCCAGCATGAAAGGCAGCACCACGTCCGGTATGCAGGCTCCTTCTGCTGCGGTGTAGGCATATTGCGTGCCGTTGTGCTTGCGGATAATAATGCCCTTACGTGTCAGCGACCTGAGAAAGTTACAGGCCGTACTGGCAGAAACATCCAGGGCTTCACAGATGTCACGAATGACACAGCCAGGCATGTGGCGTACGGCGATCGCCACCCGGTCTATCTGATTAATTTTTACTATATTGGTCATTGGTCAAAACTCGTTAGTTGCTTAATCCAGCCGCTTTACGACGCTTGTACTCTTCCATCAAAATCTGCGCAGGCGTTGGCCCGGCAGGATGGTGTGGTGCAACAAGCTGGCGGCGTATAGGTGGCACGCTGAAACCATTGCCTACGTGCTTGGTCCACTTCGTCAGTAATTTTTCTGCCAGTTTTTTTAACTCCCCTTCGGTCATCTGGCGCTCGACGCCAGTCCTGCGCATCTCGATGCAGATGTGGTACAGCACCGGCTGCGGCCACGGATATTTATCACTCCCGGAGTAGCGGTATGACTCATTGCGCCACTTTCGGTACGCGTCCATCACTCCTTCAGACGTCAGCCCGAACGGGTTAGCCCCACTTTCGGATACCAGAGAGACAAACTCTGCCAGGTCTGGCGGCCAGGTTTTTCCCATAGCGCAGCGCTCCATGCACTGCTGGCAAACCAGCTTGATCTCGCTATCAGTCATCGATCCGATCTGGGCTATCCACAGGGCCGAGGGCTCGGCGCCATTCTTCTGGGTCCAGCGGTTCGAGAACACCTCGCCCATCACTCTCCACAGCTGCCATGCCGTTTTCACTGCCATCAATCCCGTTTCTGCGACACCAGCTCTCGTAGGCTGCGTCGATCTGCTGAACAGCTCGGGATGCTGTTGGCTCTGGTCGAACTCCTGCATTCGTCACTCCTCCAGTTTCAGGTTTCTTCTTCGCTCTTACGTGCACGATGTGCCGTGCAAATTTCTGCTCCCACTGGATTTGGGTAAAAACTTTCTGCTCGGCATTCCAGTAGGCGATGAACTCTGCCAGCTCAGTTGGCAGATAATCCGGCTCTGGCAAGTTAATCCCCCACTGCGCCGCCCGCTGTCGAAAATCCATGGACGGCAACCATCCGGTGACCAGACTAAACTTGCCTATCGGCTCGCTCAGGCCCTCCAGGTATCGAGGTGCTGCAGGTTCTACCGGTGGAGTTGCCTGGTCGGAGTTTTCGCTCGCTCCCGCGCTAAGAGAGGGGTTTTCTTTTAGATCTGTATCTTTATCTGGATCTTTATTAGTTGATGAGCCGTTAGCATTCTGTTCCAACGGCTCATCAACGACCGTTGAACGGTCGTTACCATTCCGTTTCCCTTCTGCTGATTTTTTAACTTTTCTAGCTCTTGCTGAGGCCTTTCCCGCATCAGATTTCTGACGCTGAGATGAACGAACCATCTCAAGATCCCGTTCAATACGTTCATGCTCCCACTCAGTACCGTTATCGTTAAAAAACTCTTTTAACGAGACTTCAACGGAAGACCAGCGGTCGTTAGTTAGTCGTGCTATCTTCGAAAGCCGATTTTTTGGGATCGCCCTCCCCGTTTGCCAGTAATTGAACATCAGCAGCAAGTACGCACCATGTTCCTCTGTAGACAAATGCATAGTGTCTGCAAGATAATCAGCTATATAGAGCTGCATATACGGCAATGCGGCCATTATCCCTCCCTCATACCGAACGAGATAAAGGAACCATCATGGAAAAGATTGTGGCGGTCGCCCATAGAGCAGAAATTACTGTTAATTACGATATTCAGAACGGCATGGTTTCTATCATTTCGGATGAATGCCCAACGGTAGAAGATCCAGATCAAGGCACATGGCAAGAGCTTAAGATCCGTGGAGAAGACATTCCTGAATTGATTAGCGCCTTGCAAAGGGCTCACTCGGCCATCACTGCAGGTTTTTAAGCCCGGCTTTTCGAGGCTGATATATTTGAAGGTCTTCGTAGTGATATTCATTGTCAAAACTCGATTAGAAAAACTGCGGCGCTACAGCGCTAATGCTCGCCAGTAGTGGCCCCGCCGCATCTGCTGGTAGCATGTTGAAAAGAGCAACAGCAGCCTCGCGAATCTCCTTTTCAAGATTTTGTAGCGGAGCTCCCAGCAGCTTCGCCTGGTGGGCCTCAGTGCACTCTTTCATTGCGCTGGCCACCAGCTCAGGGCTGGTCTTTTCGTCCCGGCGCCAGCCGTAGCGCTTGGCGATCGCCAGGGGCATCGCGGTGATAATCGCTTCAGACAACTGCATCACGTAGCAGGTGTACTTCTCTGAACCACCCTCATTTCGGAGGTAGCGAAAGAGATTCTGTTTATTGACGGTTATGCCGCGGCCGCCAACGGCAAGCCAGCGTTCAGCCACCAGCCGGGCAATATCATCTTGCTGAGTCTTTCCTGGCAGTGCGCCCTCCCAGTCACGAACCGCGTCGAGTAGACGGCGGCATTTGATGCTATCCCGGCGACGAGGTTGAAACTGATTTTGCGTTTTCAGCGCAACCCCGCTGCGCTGGTTATGATGTTCACATGTCATGGATTGCATGGTTTGTCCTCCACAGGAAGCCCATCTGTCGAATTGGGGTAAAGATCCGGGCGCAGTTCGTGGGGAGTGACCTTCCAATCAACAGCTTTGGACACGCGGACAACCAACTCTCCGGGAACTTTGTTTTTAAACCATCCGTTTACAGTTTGAGCTCGGCGGTTCAGACGTCGCCCTAATTCAGCTTGACTACAAATGGCTAACATTTTTTTTTGCACTTGGACTTTCATTAAGTTATCTCGCAGTGATGTTGTAATGCACAGTAAATCAAATTATTTCGATATCGTCAAATTTAATCGATATGCATACCTACAGATTTTATCTGTATAATTGAGATAGATTTCTGAATAGGCTGGAAAATGAACTTTGCCAATCGACTAAAGAAAGCCATTGCTGAACAGGGTATTTCTCAAGCCGAACTTGCCCGCAGACTTGGAGTAAAAGCTCAGTCTGTCAATGGTTGGTGTAACGCCGACATCTTTCCTCGGATGGAGGTTTTGACACAGCTAGAGTCCGCAACAGGATATCCACTCTACTGGTTCTTCCTTGATGATTCGACTGATGGTGTTGAGATAGAGCAACCTCAAAAGAGGATCGGCGCTTCACACTCGGATGATGAAAATAGATTGCTTTCGCTTTTCAGGCAACTTCCCACTAATGAAGAGCGTGAGAGGGTTATAATTTCAGTGGAGGAAAGGCTGCAGGAGATAGAGGATGTCGCTAAAGCCTTTTTAGCAACTAGAAAGATTTCAAAAAACAAATAGTTATCTACTCCCACGCTTGATGCATAGCGCCTTATGGCGCTTTTTTTATGTCATTGTATATCGATTTAATTTGACACATATCGATTGAATCGATAATACTATTCCCACAGCAACGCCATCTAGGCAGGAAGCCCACGCAGTAGCTGCCGGCGGCATACGAAGCACCGGATGAGATGGCAATGACAATGCGCAGCAGGTTTCAACGTTCAGGCAGCCTGCCTTTAATGGCAAAAAAGGAAATTCAACATGACAGACTTTGCACGCAATCCATCGAGATGCCAGGCAGTACGTCTGCCCTTATTTTGGGCCGTCATTCGCCGCATCTGCTACTTCCTCGCCCAGAAAGGCGATCCGGCTGCCGACCAACAGCCAGCAGTTCATCAGTAATCGAGTTTTGAATAATGGCTGTTGCCAGCCCCATGCCCGGTGCACAGAGCATGATGATGGTAATACCGCCATCGCAGCCAAACAGGAGACGAAGACCTGTTCTGGTTAAATTGGAAAAATGTTCTTTTGCCCGTCAAGCGGCGGGCCTTTTTCCGGAGGTTTATATGTCAGCAAATGAACTGGCATTGCGATTCAGTAGCGCGCCAGCAGAGCAACTGATTGGCGTTCTCCCGGTGCTGGAGGTCAAAGAGGCACTGCGTGAAGAAGTCGAGGACGATGTGCTGAATGAAGTGTGGCAGGAGCATCAGTTCGAGATGGATGCTGTTGAAGAGCAGGCGGACGAAGCGAACCGACTTGCCAGCAAATTTGAACTTGTTGCAGAAGCATTTGGGACCGCTATCAAGCAGGCGGTACAGCTACTTCCTAACTGCGAAGTTAAAACCATTTTAAACGACGCATTAGAGGAACATCCAGGCTACGGGCGCGACCCTCAATAACGCAAAAACCCGCCGAAGCGGGTTTGTACGCCGGTCAGCCGACCAAAGCTTTCCGGAATCGAGTTTTGAACAATGACCACTACCCAAGGGGAGCTATCAAAGTCCCGGGTATCTTACAACCTAAAGGAACCCGAACGCAATGAACACGTATGCGTATCTCATTAAAGCCAAAGCAAAAGCCGCCAATGCTAAAAGCTTCTTTTGCTGGTTCTCTGCAAAATCAGACTCCCGGGCTGACCGTCAGATCCTCGATATTCTGGAGGATGCTGAAATTGAAACCGGCCGCGGCGCCGACCACCAGCTGCCGATCCGCACTAACTGGTTTGTGGTAGACGACCTGCCAGAGGAAGGCGTTCTTGACGACACCTGGTGCGATCGCTACACCCTGGCTGACGACGGGGCCAGCTGGCAGAAGATTGTTGCTGAACCCGCACCTACGCCCGCACCAGAGCAGGAGCAGGAGCAGGAGCAGGAGCAGGAGCAGGAGCAGGAGCAGGAGCAGGAGCAGCCCATCCCCTCCACACCACTGTCAACATCTGATGAAAACTTAACTTATAACCTGGCACTCCTCCCTTTCAGGGCGCAGTTATTGGCGCAGTTTCTCACAGAAGAGAAACATGCCTCCCATATCAGCTGGCCAACAAAATGCCAGATCGCCGATCTGGAGATGGATACCGATAACAACTATATCCAGAATCTGTTACTGGCGGCCGAGAACAATCCGAAGCTCAAAGACTATGACCTTCACGGTCTCTGGAAGGTCACCACGGCTGTGAAAAAGGTTTTCCCTGTCGATAAACGGCATGAACTGGGAACACTGATCACGTTTATTAAGCTCTGGCTTGAGCATGACCATATCGACCGCGGCATTTTGGTTCGTGAATGGGCCAACGGGAACAGGATTTCCGCTGTGCAGCGTACCAACTCGGGCGCAAACGCTGGAGGCGGCAACCAGACAGATCGTAACCCGGACCTGGTGCATACCTTCGACGTCCTCGACAAGGAAATTGCGTTGGCAACCCTGCCAATGGATTTCAATATCTATGACCTGCCGGGCAGTATTTATCGGCGCGCAAAAGAGATTGTGCAGAAAAAAGAGAGTCCATTTAAGGAATGGTCTGTCGCACTGCGAGCGACTCCGGGGATCCTGGATTACTCGCGCGCGGCGATTTTTGCTCTAATCCGTAGTGCAGAGGAGCATTTAACACCTTTCCCAGATAGATTGCGTGGGTATATCTGCGCAAACCTGACCGAAACAGATCATGCAAACCCAACACCAGAAACGCTGGCGGCCGCACGGCACGTCCCGGAACTCGACGCAGCGGAAGAGGTAAATCGCCTGCAGCCGGATGAACCAGCAAAAAATAACCAGCCAAAGCTTGCCAACGCGGGTGGCGGCATTTTCACAATTGAAGGGCTTACAGCACCAGCACCAGCACCAGCACCAGCACCAGCCGAAGTTAATACCGAAACTGAGGACGCAGGCAATGTCTCGATGGAAGAAGCTGTCAGCGATGAAAAACAAACTGGAGCTATCGCGGCGCCGGGCGAAACGGGAGCTATCGCGAGTGAAAGCAGTGCTGAAAATGGTGACGAAGCAGATCCGATAAATAATGATGCCCGGATTCAAAATTCAGATATTCTGTACACTCACCTCATGGTCGACCTGGAGACAATGGCCTCTGGCCCTGATGCCCCAATAGTTTCTATCGGTGCGGTATTTTTTGATCCCGCCTCCGGCCAGCTGGGACCGGACTTCTATAAAGTGGTGGATCTTGAATCTGCAATGGCGTGGGGCGGCGTACCTGAAGCCAGCACTATTAACTGGTGGCTCAAGCAGTCAGCAGAGGCCCGATCGGCTATCGCTATGGATGACGCTATTCCTCTTGATGACGCCCTGCTCCAGTTGAATGATTTTATTAGCGAGAATGCAGCCAATGGCCCTGCCAGCATTCAGGTTTGGGGAAATGGTGCCACTTTCGATAACGTTATCTTACGCAGCTCTTACGACCGAACAGGTATCGATTGCCCGTGGAGGTTCGTTAACGATCGCGATGTGCGTACCATCGTCGAGCTCGGTAAATCCGTCGGATGTGAACCGCGCTACAAAATCCAATTTGTTGGCGATCAGCATAGTGCACTGGCCGAAGCCCGGCACCAAGCCAAATACGTTTCGGTTATCTGGCAGCGACTAACCGCTACTTCAAACTGATTTTCCAATTTCAGCATTCTACCCACCAGCCAGTTATCTTTAACTGGCTGGCTATCGGAGGTGATAGCCATGTACGAACTCACACTGTCACCTGCGGAAATTGCAGAAGTAACAGGTTATCGACGCTATACCGAGCAGCAGCGCCAACTGCGCTGCCATGGCATTCCGTTTACTACTGACGGCAGAAACAGGCCAATAGTGTTACGAAAAAACCTGGCACCGAATATCTCTGAATTACCAAAGGTTGATGAATATGTTGCAACAGAACCTGACTTCGACGCCATTTATGGGACGACCACGTAAAAATCCGAAGGATGCTCAACTGCCGCCTCGGGTAACAAAAAACAAATACAGCTATGTTTGGAAGCCAAAGGGAACTAAAAAAAGCGTTACGCTGGGAAAAATACGCGAAACCAGCATGTCGAAACTTTGGGCTACCTACGAGAAAGAAAAATCGAAACATCATGACGTAATGACTTTCTCAAAATTGTGGGGGATGTTTCTCGACAGCCCAACGTTTACCGAACTGGCTGCTCGAACTCAAAAAGATTACGCTCAACATCAGAAAAAACTACTCGCGGTATTTGGAAAAATGAGGGCTGATGAAATCAAGATTGAGCAGGTCAGAATTTTTATGGACAAGCGGGGTTTAACCAGTAAGAACCAGGCCAATCAAGAAGTCTCAAGTATGTCGCGGGTTTTTGGTTGGGGATTTGAAAGAGGCTATGTGAAGGTGAATCCATGCCGGGGGATCAGGAAATTTACTCTTGTAGATAGAGACGTGTATATACCGGATGAAGACTACCTGGCTATTTATGAAAATGCCAGGCCGGAAGTGCAGGTAGCCATGGAGATATCGTATCTGTGTGCAGCGCGAGAGGGGGATGTATTTGACCTCAAAGTTACTGACTTGCGCCACGACGGCATTTTCATTGAACAAAATAAAACTGGTAAAAAGCAAATAAAGAAATGGACACCGCGTCTACAGGCTGCAATCGCGCTGGCCAGTAAACATTTTGCCAATAAATCTGCCGAGGGTTTTATTGTACCATCACCCAGCGGCGGGAAGATGAACAGGAAAACGTTTAATACTTGGTGGAATAATGCAAAAAAAGCAGCTGCTCTAAAACTTGGTAGACCGATTCCGGGAACATTTCACGATATAAAAGCAAAAGCCATTTCTGATTATGAGGGAAGCAGTAAAGAGAAACAACTTTTCAGCGGCCACAAGACAGAAAGTCAGGTCGTAACTTATGACCGAAAAATTAAAATTTCCCCATCACTTAACAAACCAAGGTTAGATATCAATTAGCCTAAGTCATCATACCACTTTTCAATTTCTTTCCATTTTTGGCGCATGAAATAAAGGGGACGTAATGGCTTAGATGGGCGATGGTGATTCTGAAACACAGTATAAATATGATTCATGCTTTCTTGGGAGTATGCTAGAATCTCCTGAACTCGCGCCGCCCTCTCTTGAGGGCTAAGGCTTATAGACTTCTCGCAATCCAACGTAACTTTTGACAGAAATAATGGGAATACAGATTTATCGATATGTATTCCTCGCCCGTCCAAAAGTTCAATATATTTTACTGATTGATTCATTTTAGCAAACACGTTCATAACAAAAAGACGCGACTGAGTACCATCATCGAAGTGTTTAACTGTTTGGCGAATACCATTTTTTCGATTAATGTTTTTTTGTTTATGAGATTTATTTAACCAATATTCAATCGAGATGTCGGAAATTTCATGAATAAGCTTGCATAAAGAATCGACTAAAGATTTACTTTCAGAGCGAGTAGCTAATTTTACAGAGTTATTATAGGTAACAGCCCATCCAACGAAAACTAACACTATACTTGTAAGGCTAAACATCCATGTATTATGGGCTACTGTATCAAGTAGCCCAGTCTCAGGTTTTACCACTTAACAGTCCCTTAAGCTTTTTCTGGCTCAGCATTGTCTATAAAACGCTCAATCTGCTCTTTATAGAAAGGCATATCGCTTTTTATGACCAGACGTCTTTTTAGCCCTATCTTAGGCAATCCTTCCTTACGAACAAGGCCACCAAAAGCTTCTTCAAGAAAAGACGAGCCAATGCCTAGGGCGATGCCGTTAAAGTCGACTACAACTTCTTGTTCCCCTGTACGCAAAGCAGGAACCAAGAAATCTTTACGAAATTTTTCAGCACTATAAGGACTGTCGCTCACGAATCTGCCAAAAGGTGTCTTCGAAAAGTCCTTCGCTATGACGATGTTAATCATCTTCTCCTCTCCTCGGAACCAAAGACCACTCGATTAGGGTTCCCGGTATGTTTTCTGAAAGCCACTCGCAAGTAGGCTGACCATCACTTGAATTGTAGCGGTATCTAGCGTGTCCAGTTAATACTAGTAGTGATTCGGACTCCGCACATCCAGATCCTATAGGCCTTTTTATATCCTCAGAACCATTACCACGTCCAGCATTTAAATACCTTGAGTGGCCTGAAGATAGCGCAACCTCAACAGTTGTCGATTCACCTATGGTACCTGATGCATCGATAACAGGCCCAAAAGACCTGTGTATTCCTAAACCTAGGTCACAAATGATGAAAACAACCGCATTTTTTTCCTTGCTGTACCATGAGCATTGCCACCAGCGCTTACCGCCTAATACCTCGATTTGTGAAGAAAAGCTGTCATCCTCATACGCATGGTATGACACGTTAAGCATGGCTTCGTTCAAAGCTGAGCTCATTAATGCAAATGCGTCTGGGTTGAGTAATGCCTTTTCCTGGAGGGTCATCACCGTTCTTAACCAGTGATCGAATGGTTCCACAGCCGATTGATAGTACCGCTTGTCCGCGACCAAACCATCTAATTTTTTCTGTGTGTTGGCAACTAAAGCATTGGAAAGGCCCGTAGTCACGATCCAACGATGACCATCAGGATTGTCTTCTTTTTTGGGGAATTTAAAGCGAATTCTGCTTTGGACTTGAACCAGTAGTTGCGCACGATTAACTATGGCGAACAAAAGGACTGTTGCCGCGGCTGTCGCGTAGACAACTTCGGATAGATCAATGGTAACTTCATTGGCATTTTTTACAGCAGTCACATCAATCATATTTAGGAATTTGAGTGTTGCCGACCGGTGCTCATCTTTGTAAACGCATAACGTTTTAGGACTTACAAGTTTTGTCATCGTTAGCGATCCTTGCAGAACCCGTGCAGTGAAGATCGATTTTATACCAAGCGAATATACCAACACTTTACCAAGTGCACAAAACAACAAAGGGGTACCTTTCGGTAACCCCTTGTTTTAATTGGCGGAAGCGCAGAGATTCGAACTCTGGGAGGGTTTCCCCTCGCCGGTTTTCAAGACCGGTGCCTTCAACCGCTCGGCCACGCTTCCTAAGTGCTGCGAACTATAAACATCCCCGACCATCGTGTAAAGCCCGAAGATGTTCGTTTGCTCTAAAAACAATCAAAAACAAGTTAATCGCATGAATTATGGACACTTCGCGCAGATTAACAGCATTTTAAACCATGAAATTCAGTGCTTAAGGATGTACATATCTTTGGTGTAGTAGAACCCGAGCCTGTCCGAGTTAAAGCCGCCGACCCAGGGTTTCACCAGGTGAGCGCGTACGTAATGGTAAACGGGGATCGCCGGCACATCCTGCGCGAGCATGTTTTCCGCCTGCTGATAGTATTTGCCGCGTTCGGCAACATCGGACGCTTTGGCCGCATTGATCAGCGCCTGGTCGTATGCCGGGTTGCTGTACTTGCTGGTATTTTCGCTGTCGCCGGTGCGGAAATTATTCAGGAACGTTGCGGCGTCGTCGTAATCGGCAATCCACGCATAGCGGACGAGGTCAAAGTTACCGGTGTGCATGCTGTCCAGCATGGTCTTCCACTCCTGGTTTTGCAGCTTAACCTCGACACCAAGGTTCTTTTTCCACATTGAACTGGCAGCAATAGCGATCCTCTGGTGCGATTCAGAAGTGTTATAGAGCAAATTAAAGGAAAGCGGATGCTCCGCACCAAAACCGGCGTCAGCCAGCAGCTTTTTTGCCTCCGTGATGCGTTTTTGCATCGGCCAGCTGGCGTAGTCGGGATTCTTGAGATTGATGCCGCCAATCTCGGTTTGGCTAACTATCCACGCCGGACGCTGCCCCTGCCCCAGCACCTTGTCGGCAATGATGTCTTTATCCAGCGCCATATTCAGGGCGCGGCGCACGCGTGGGTCGTTGAAAGGGGCTTTTGTGGTATTAAACTCGTAATAATAGGTGGCCAGCTGCGGGGAGATCTTAAGCTGAGTCCCCATCGTCTTCTTCAGCTGTGCAAACTGGTTAATCGGCACGGTGTAGACAATATCGATCTCTCCGGCTTTGTAGCGATTAACATCGGCGGTTTCAGAGGTGATGGGTAAATAGGTGACCTTATTAATGACCGTATGCGCATTATCCCAGTAGCGCGGGTTGCGCTCGGCAACAATGCGTTCGTTAACCACCCACTGGGTGGGCTTATAAGGTCCGCTGGTCACAATATTTGCAGGCTGGGTCCACTTGTCGCCGAAGCGTTTGACCACCGCCGGATCCAGCGGGACCAGGATGTAGTGGTCGAGCATCTGCAACAGCGAGGCGTTCGGCTGGGTTAAGGTTATCTGCAGCGTGCTCTCATCAAGCGCCTTCACGCCCAGCGCATCTGGCGTTTTTTTGCCTTGATTAATCTCTGCGGCATTAACCACGTGCATATTGGCGAGATAGCTGGCGTAGGGCGAAACAGTTTTTGGATCCACCAGCCGCTGCCAGCTCCAGACCACGTCCTGCGCGGTAATGGGCGTTCCGTCTGACCAGGTGATGCCGGGGCGCAGATGGAAAGTCCAGACGGTATTGTCCTTTTGTTCCCAGGACTTCGCCAGCCGCGGCTCGATGGTGCCATCGGCAGCGACAGCCACCAGCCCATCGAAAGTATCGCGTATAATATTGCCTTCAACGTCGCTTTCGACTTTATGCGGATCCAGCGTGGAGGGCTCGCTGCCGTTATTCCTGACCAGCTCCTGCTTTTGCGCCAGCACGGCATCGGATGGAACCTGTGCCGCCATAAGCGATGTGGAAGCCAGTGACGTTGCGATCAATAAAGCGAGGCAGGAACGACGATGATGATGTGATTGCATAGGATTTCCCTTTTAAGGTTTTTTATTATTACTAACGCTCAGGCCAGTGTTAGCGGCGCTAAAGCCAGAAAGCAATATTTTTCAGCAACCTATAAGATGTCGATCTGTGTGGTCGCGGATAAATCAACAAAATCACTTGCGATTGAATTATTTGCAGGATAATCATCTGCATATTGCCGCTATCTGTCGGTAAAGATGGGTAAAACCCCTCGTCCTTGTAGAAAACTTTCATTATTCTCAGCGGTTATTACACCTGTCATTGAGTGAGAGTGAATCATGGATCGTATTATTACATCGTCGCGTGACCGGTCATCGCTGCTGAGCACGCACAAAGTTCTGCGCAATACCTATTTCCTGCTGAGCTTAACGCTGGCCTTTTCCGCCATAACCGCTACTGCCAGTACGGTACTGATGCTGCCATCTCCGGGGCTTATCCTCACGCTGGTCGGCATGTACGGTCTGATGTTTTTAACCTATAAACTGGCCAACAAGCCTTCCGGTATTCTGGCCGCCTTCGCGTTTACCGGCTTTCTCGGCTACATCCTTGGCCCAATGCTGAATACTTTCCTGTCTGCGGGCATGGGCGACGTTATCGGGCTGGCGCTGGGCGGCACGGCACTGGTCTTCTTCAGCTGTTCAGCCTACGTGCTGACCACGCGTAAGGATATGTCCTTCCTCGGCGGCATGCTGATGGCGGGCATTGTGGTGGTGCTGATTGGTATGGTGGCGAATATTTTCCTGCAGCTGCCGGCGCTGCATCTGGCCATCAGCGCGGTATTTATTCTGATCTCTTCCGGCGCCATCCTGTTTGAGACCAGCAATATCATCCACGGCGGCGAAACCAACTATATTCGCGCGACCGTTAGCCTGTACGTCTCGCTGTACAACATCTTTGTCAGCCTGCTGAGCATTCTGGGCTTCGCCAGCCGCGACTAAACTTCGCAGCAGTACCGTATTTCAGGCCTCGCTTATGCGGGGCCTTCTTTTTTGCTACAATGCCGCGGTTTTTAAACAGGTGTAATGAACAACCATGCTGATGTTAGACGGTGTAGAAATTGAGACGGATAGCGAAGGTTATCTGAAAGAGAGCAGCCAGTGGAGCGACGCGCTGGCGGAAGCCATCGCGCAGAAAGAAGCCATCACGCTCTCCCCCGAGCACTGGGAAGTGGTGCGCTTCGTGCGGGATTTTTATCTGGAGTTCAATACCTCACCCGCCATTCGCATGCTGGTCAAGGCAATGGCGAACAAGTTCGGCGAGGAGAAAGGCAACAGCCGCTACCTGTACCGCCTCTTTCCAAAGGGCCCCGCCAAGCAGGCGACCAAAATTGCCGGCCTGCCCAAGCCGGTAAAGTGCATTTAATAGCGAATAGAAAAATCGGCCCACGCTTTTTCGGGCCGGTGCGGCTCCGTCAACACCTTATCCACTCTGGCACTGCGCGGGCCGCCGGCTTTCAGCCAGTCGAGCAGCGCCTCAACGTGCGCCTCCTGACCGCAGGCCAGCACTTCCACGCTGCCATCATCCAGATTGCGGGCGTAGCCTGAAAGCCCCAGCCTGAGCGCCTCGCGCTGGGTACTGTAGCGAAACCCCACGCCCTGAACGCGGCCGTAAATCCACGCTATCGTACAACTCTGTGCCATGATTATCTCCTTCGGATCCCCTTGCGCGTTGCATTTCCCGCCTGACGTGGGAGAATGGCGCCCATTTTCTTTTATTGTCAGAATAGCAAATTATGAGTGTACGTTTAGTGTTAGCCAAAGGCCGCGAGAAGTCGCTTCTGCGCCGCCATCCCTGGGTCTTCTCCGGCGCGGTCGCGCGCATGGAAGGCAAAGCCTCCTCGGGAGAGACTGTTGATATCGTTGATAGCCAGGGAAAATGGTTAGCGCGCGGCGCCTTCTCGCCGGCCTCGCAAATACGCGCCCGCGTGTGGACATTTGATAAAGACGAGTCTGTGGATATTGCCTTCTTCGAACGCCGCCTGCGCCAGGCCCAAACCTGGCGCGACTGGCTGGCGGAAAAAGACGGGCTCGACAGCTACCGGCTGATTGCCGGCGAGTCTGACGGGCTGCCCGGCATCACCATCGACCGCTTCGGCAGTTTTCTGGTACTCCAGCTTCTCAGCGCCGGGGCAGAATATCAGCGGGCGGCGCTGATAAGCGCGCTGCAGACCCTTTATCCAGAGTGCGCCATTTACGATCGCAGCGACGTTGCCGTACGTAAAAAAGAAGGTCTTGAGCTGGCCCAGGGCCCGGTTACCGGGGAGATCCCGCCGGCCCTGCTGCCTATTGAAGAAAACGGCATGAAGCTGCTGGTCGATATCCAGGGCGGCCACAAAACCGGCTATTACCTCGACCAGCGCGACAGCCGCCTCGCCACCCGCCGCTATGTTGCCGACAAGCGCGTGCTGAACTGCTTCTCCTATACCGGCGGTTTTGCGGTCTCCGCGCTGATGGGCAGCTGCCGCCAGGTGACCAGCGTGGATACCTCCCAGGACGCGCTGGACGTGGCGAAGAAAAATATTGAGCTTAACCAGCTCGATCTGAGCAAAGCGGAATTTATCCGCGACGACGTGTTTAAGCTGCTGCGTAAATACCGCGATCAGGGCGAAAAGTTCGACGTAATCGTGATGGACCCGCCGAAATTTGTCGAAAACAAGAATCAGCTTCAGGGCGCCTGCCGCGGCTATAAAGATATTAATATGCTGGCTATTCAGCTGCTCAATCCCGGCGGTGTGCTGCTGACCTTCTCCTGCTCCGGACTGATGACCACCGAGTTATTCCAGAAAATTGTCGCCGATGCCGCGGTTGACGCCGGGCGCGACGTACAATTTATCGAGCAGTTCCGCCAGGCCGCTGACCATCCGGTGATCGCGACCTATCCGGAAGGGCTCTATCTGAAAGGATTTGCCTGCCGGGTCATGTAACTTGAAATGTAAAGGATTGCCCGCATATTGAGCGTATGCAATCTTTTTTCGGGAGGTATGACAATGATGATTGCCAGTAAATTTGGTCTCGGCCAGCAGGTACGCCACTCCCTGCTGGGATATCTGGGCGTCATTGTTGACATTGACCCCGAATATTCTCTTGATGCCCCAGGGGCAGACGAGATCGCGGATAACGACGCGCTGCGCGCGGCCCCGTGGTATCACGTGGTGATGGAAGATGACGAGGGCCAGCCGGTGCATACCTATCTTGCAGAGGCCCAGCTTCAGGGCGAGCCCCGCGATGAACATCCGGAGCAGCCTTCGATGGACGAGCTGGCACAAACCATCCGCCAGCAGCTGCAGGCTCCGCGCCTGCGCAACTGATAAAACGCCAGCTCGCCTGGCGTTTTTTTATCTCTTCGCCAGATGCCTGTTACTTTGCCAGCCCCAGCCGCGGAATTTCAATTGCCGGGCATTTATCCATGACCACGTTTAATCCGGCATCGCTTGCCAGCACCGCAGCCTGCTCATTAATCACGCCCAGCTGCAGCCACAGCGTTTTGGCGCCGACGGCAATCGCTTCCTGAGCCACGCCCCAGGCAGCGTCGGAATTACGAAAAACATCAACCATATCAATTTTTTCTGGAACATCGGCAAGGGTTGCATATCCTTTCTGTCCGAGCAACGTGGTGTTGGCCACTTTCGGCGATACCGGGATAACGCGATAGCCCTGATCGAGCAGGTACTTCATCACCCGGTAACTGGGGCGATCCGGTTTATCACTGGCGCCAACCAGAGCGATGGTACGCGTATCAGTGAGAATGGCGGCAATGTCGTGTTGGTTCATTATATCCTCCGGGCTGTTTTACAAAGTGTACGCCAAACCCGGGCGGCCTACCATTTACCGGCGCTTGCGAAACAGGCACCCGATGCATTATTACCATGACCTGACGCAGGATATTTTTAAACGAACCGCTTGCAGCACCAAACCCATGCAGTAATCTGTCAGCCTCTTTATTGTCTGGATTATCTGGAAAATGATTATGGAACTGACTACGCGCACGCTTCCCGGCCGCAAACACATCGCTCTGGTGGCACACGATCACTGCAAGCAAATGCTGAAAGGCTGGGTGGAGCGCCATCAGTCGCTGCTGTCGCAGCACGTCCTGTTTGGTACCGGAACCACCGGGAATCTGGTTCAGCTTGCCACCGGGCTTGAAGTCAATGCCATGCTGAGCGGCCCGATGGGCGGCGATCAGCAGGTGGGCGCCATGATCGCCGAAGGAAAAATCGACGTGATGATTTTCTTCTGGGATCCGCTGAATGCCGTTCCTCACGACCCGGATGTTAAGGCGCTGCTGCGTCTGGCAACGCTGTGGAATATTCCGGTTGCCACCAACGTTGCCACCGCCGATCTCATTATCCAGTCGCCGAAATTTAGCGTTGAAATGGATATTCAGATCCCCGACTACCAGCGCTACCTGGCAGAGCGCCTTAAGTAAAGTCTCAGGGCCGACGCGCCGTCGGCACGCCGAGATCGCTCAACGCATCGACGAAGGGCGATGGTGCGTCCTTGCTGTACAGCAGCCACACGCGATGGCGTGTCCGGGTTAGCGCCACGTACAGCAGGCGCCGCTCCTCGGCGTCGGGGAAATCCTCCGGCTGCGGCAGCAGCGCGTCTTCCATAATGGATTCGCGTGCAGGCGCGGGAAATGCATCCTGTCCCTCCTGCAGGCCGACGATAATCACGTAATCCGCCTGCTGGCCCTTGCTGGCGTGGATCGTCATATAATCGAGATTGAGTTTCGGCCAGCGGGTGGCGGCTTTCTCCAGCGCCTGCGGTTTCAGGTAGTGATAGCGCCCCAGGATCAGGATCCGCTGGTCGGGTTTAACGTAGCCGCTAAGTTTATCCAGCAGTGCGTCGAGCTTATCGTCCGGTAGCAGCGTTACCGCATTTTTATCTCCCGCCAGCAGGCTATTGAGCGGTTTTGCCAGCTGGTGCGGGTTTTGCTGAATGAACCGGTTGGCAATATCGCCAATCCGGCCGTTGAAGCGATACGTAGTATCCAGCGAGCAGCTGTCGCCTTCGCCAAAATAGTGGTTGAACGCCGTGGTCAGCGATAGCTGCGCCCCGCTGAAACGGTAAATAGCCTGCCAGTCGTCCCCCACTGCAAACAGGGTTGTCTGGGTATTCTGCTTACGTAAGGCAGCCAGCAGCGCCGCCCGCTGCGGCGAGATATCCTGAAACTCATCCACCAGAATATGCTTCCACGGGCTGATAAATCGTCCCTTCTCCAGCACGTTAATGGCCTGGTGGATGAGTCCCGAAAAATCCACCGCGCCTTCATCTTTTAATGCCGTTTTCCAGGCCTTCAGTAGAGGAGCCATAAGCTTAACGCGCTTGCCAAACAGCTCGCGGATCTCCTCCGGCGCGCTGGCGATCATTTCGGCCTGGGAACCGCCGTGCATTCTCATGAGTGATACCCAGCGATCGAGGCGGCTGCCCATACGGCGCACCACTTTTTCGTCCTGCCAGTAGTCGCCTTCGGGCAGACTCCAGTCCATCTCCTCGTCCAGCCACTGCCGCCAGCCTTTTGCCTGCGCTTTTTTCTCACTGCACTGCTGCTGCCAGCATTCAACGAGCAGCGCCTGCCTCGCCGCTGCGTCATTTTCCAGCCTGCTGATAGACGGCACCTTTTTACTTCCCTGCTGGATAATGTGCAAAGCCAGAGCGTGAAACGTTTTCGCGCTGATGGACTCGGTGTGCAGACGCTCGCGGATGCGATCGTCCATCTCCTCAGCAGCCTTGCGGCCAAAAGCCAGCAGCAGGATCTGCTCCGCCGTGGCTTCACCGCGGGCCATTAGCCAGCCAGCGCGCGCCACCAGCACCGACGTTTTGCCGCTGCCGGCACCGGCAAGCACCAGCAAAGCGCGCTCCCCGTTCACCACCGCCCGCGCCTGCGCATCGTTCAACGGCGATGATTCTACAGAGTCAAAAAAAGCGCCATACTGCGAGAGCATCGCCTCGGTAAATGCCTGATTGTGCGCCAGCCTGCTGGCCTCAATATCCTCCAGCCAGCCCCGGCACTGCCGCCAGAGCTCCCGGCAGTTGTCAAAGGACTCAAGCCGGCTGACGGGGAAAGGCAGCGCTTCGAGGGCGCGAGTGATTTTTTGTCGAATATGTTCTACGGCGCTGCGGGTAAGCCACTTGCCGTCCGCGCTGGCGCGGGTAATATCGGTAAGCTGCTGCTGAAGAACCCCGGCAGCCACTTCACTCATTTCACTGCTCCACTGCTGCCAGCGGCTCTGCAGATGGTGATAAAAGCGCTGGGTATCGCCCCACTCCGTCCCGTGCAGGCGCACGACTTTTTCATCAGGCAGTACGAACTCCAGCTCGCCCCATACCAGGCCCCGCTTGCAGTGAATAGCCAGCAGCTGATTGAAAGGGAGCAGGTACTCGTGGCGATCGCCAGAGACTTTAACGCCTGCGTGCAGGAGCTCAACGCGATCGTAAGGGTGCTGGGCCATCCGCTTGCCAAGCGAGGTTGCTTTAAGTTCCATGTCTTGCCAAATCCCGGAATAATGCTCAATGCTGACAGTGTAACTGCCAGATATCAGGTGCTCCAGCCTAAAAATTAGATACAATTGGCAGGCCTTCCGATTAACTGGACTGAATTGAGGTCATATGCGTACCATCCTGAATATTTTGAACTTTGTCCTCGGCGGCTTCGCCACAACGCTGGGCTGGCTGCTGGCGACGCTGATCAGTCTTTTACTGGTGATCACCTGGCCTTTAACCCGCTCCTGCTGGGAAATAACCAAACTCTCCTTTCTGCCTTTCGGCAACGAAGCTATTCACGTTGATGAACTTAATCCGGCCGATAAAAGCAACGTGCTCAATGCGGGCGGTACTTTTCTGAATATTCTATGGCTGGTGCTGTTTGGCTGGTGGCTGTGCCTGACCCATATTGCCGCCGGAATAGCCCAGTGCGTCACCATCATCGGTATCCCGGTGGGCCTTGCCAACTTCAAAATTGCCGCTATCGCCCTCTGGCCTGTGGGCCGCCGTGTAGTGCCCGTGGAAGTTGCCAGAGCCGCGCGCGAAAATAACGCCCGCAGCCGCTTTCAGTAATCGGGAACAACATTAAGCATGCTGAGCCCGCTAATCAGACGCTATACCTGCAACAGCACCTGGCTTTATAACGTCAGAATTTTTCTCGCCCTTCTGGGAACCACCGCCCTGCCCTGGTTCCTCGGGGACGTTAAGCTGACAATTCCGCTGACGCTTGGCGTCGTTGCCGCGGCGCTTACCGACCTTGACGATCGACTGAGCGGCCGGCTGATTAATCTCATTATCACGCTGGTCTGTTTCTTTATTGCTTCAGCCTCCGTTGAGCTGCTTTTCCCCTGGCCCTGGGCGTTTGGCGTGGGCCTTGCGATATCTACCAGCGGCTTTATTTTGCTGGGCGGCCTCGGCCAGCGGTATGCCACCATCGCTTTTGGCGCGCTGCTGATCGCGATATACACAATGCTCGGCGTCTCGTTGTATCAGCACTGGTATCAGCAGCCTGTCATGCTGATTGCCGGCGCGGTCTGGTACAACGCGCTGACCCTTATCGGGCACGTTATTTTCCCCATCCGCCCGCTGCAGGATAATCTCGCCCGCAGCTACGATCGCCTGGCCCAGTATCTTGAGCTGAAATCCCGGCTGTTCGATCCAGATATTGAGCAGGACAGTCAGTCCCCGCTCTATGAACTGGCCATTGCCAACGGACAGCTGGTGGCAACCCTGAACCAGACGAAAGCTTCACTGCTGACGCGCCTGCGCGGCGATCGCGGCCAGCGCAGCACGCGCCGCACGCTGCAGTACTATTTTGTCGCCCAGGATATCCACGAGCGGGCCAGCTCTTCGCACGTCCAGTACCAGCCTCTGCGGGATGCTTTTCGCTACAGCGATATCATGTTCCGCTTTCAGCGCCTGCTGTCTATGCAGTCCCAGGCCTGTCAGCAGCTTTCACGTTCCATACTGCTGCGAACGCCCTATCAGCACGATCCTCATTTTGAGCGCGCCTTTACCCACATCGAGGCGGCGCTGGAGCGAATTCGAACAGGCGGCGCTGATAAAGAGCAGCTGAAAGCGCTGGGATTTCTGCTAAACAATTTGCGCGCAATCGACGCCCAGCTGGCAACTATCGAATCCGAACAGCAGCTGGCGATGCCCCAGGGCGCGACCGAGACTGAACTGGCGGACGATCGTTTATTGGGATTCGGCGATGTCTGGCTGCGCCTGACCCGCAATATGACGCCGGAATCGGCCCTTTTTCGCCACGCGGTCAGAATGTCGCTGGTGCTTTGTGCAGGCTATGCATTTATACAGTTCACCGGCCTGCAGCACGGATACTGGATACTGCTTACCAGCCTTTTTGTGTGTCAGCCAAACTACAACGCAACACGCCACCGGCTGGCGTTAAGGGTAATAGGAACGCTTGTTGGCGTCGCTATCGGATTACCCGTTCTGCTGCTGGTACCCTCCCTCGAGGGGCAGCTGATTTTGATTGTGCTCACCGGCGTGCTGTTCTTTGCGTTTCGCAATATTCAGTACGCCCACGCCACGATGTTTATCACCCTGCTGGTGCTGCTCTGCTTTAATCTTTTGGGCGAAGGCTTCGAAGTTGCCCTGCCGCGCATACTGGATACGCTGGTGGGTTGCGCCATCGCGTGGGCTGCAGTCAGCTTTATCTGGCCGGACTGGAAGTTTCGCAACTTGCCGATTGTGCTGGACCGCGCGATTAACGCCAACTGCCGCTATCTCGATGCCATACTCGAACAATATCATCAGGGGCGGGATAACCGACTGGCGTACCGCATCGCCCGGCGCGACGCCTACAACCGTGATGCGGAACTGGCGTCCGTCGTCTCTAACATGTCAACAGAACCGCACGCTACGGCAGAAAGGCGCGAAACGGCATTCCGGTTGCTGTGCCTGAACCACACGTTTACCAGCTATATTTCGGCACTGGGAGCGCACAGGGAAAGGCTTACGGATTCAGACATTCTGGCGCTGCTCGACGATGCTGTATGTTATGTGGATGACGCACTGCATCATCCACGGGCTGCCGAAGCGCGCGTGCAAAATGCCCAGGGTGAATTAATGGTGCGCATTCATCAAGCTGAACCCGGAGCAGATTCTAAAGCTCCGCTGGTGCTCCAGCAGGTGGGGCTTATTCTGAGTCTCCTTCCTGAGATTTGCCGTCTTCAGCGGCAGGTAATTCCGCGTCCGGATTAAATCCTCGCCCGTCACCCAGCGTCTTAACCCAGTCAAGAAGATACTGACGTCTTGACTGGGGAATCATTGCGGAATGCGTTCCGGTAATCGCCCCTTCTAGCGCCAGCAAAACGCTGGTACTCAGGTTTTTGCGGATCCTGCGCAGTCGATACCAGACGGCTGTTGCCCCCAGCGCCCGCAGCATTTTCTCGTCCCGGACACCGGCTTCAAGCAACAGCATTTCAAGAGACCAGTTGATATTAGGCAGGCTTCTTAATCCGCGGCGATTTTGCTGCTGCGATTTATCGCTTTGCGCTTTCTCCAGCGAGAGAGCCGAGAGACGCAACAGCAGCGGTTTATCTCCCCATACCTCTTCATCAACCAGGTAGTAATTCAGCGAAACCGCTCTCCCTCGGCGGTTGAAGGTTAATAACTGGTGCGGCTGTGACGCGTCATAAGATGCATTTTGTTCGCAGGCTCTTAGATAAAGTTTCCCTTCCAGCACCATTGCAAACACCGTATCGTCGATTGACAGACTGTATCCACCAAATAGCGCGCGGTGCTGTATCTCGCCCAATGATGACAAATATTCCACAGACTTATTGATCTTGCCGTATGATATTCTTTTCATGATTATTCCCTTTAATCATGTACATAGATGTATAACTTCTTAGGTGAACCACCAACGAGGAAAATAAGTAACTTCGATTAGCGGGGCAAGTTTAAGTTGCCGTAGACAGGCGATAAGAGACAAATTTGCGAGACGGTTTCAGAAAATGGGGTTGATTCAGGGTCTGTTGAGGTATACTGTACATCCATACAGTAACTCGGGTGGGGATTCATTATGTTCACTACAGGCCATGCAAATCGTTCAGCTATCACGTCAGCCGCTGCAGCGCATCGTTCACAACAGACTGCCTCCGGACTCATTAGTGAAGTGTTGTATCGCGCAGACCAGCCGATGATGACTCAGCTGCTTCTGCTGCCCTTATTACAACAGCTTGGTCAGCAGTCTCGCTGGCAGCTATGGTTGACCCCACAGCAAAAACTTAGCCGCCAGTGGGTCGAAGCCTCTGGCCTGCCTCTGTCAAAAGTGATGCAGGTAAACCAGATGTCGGCGCATAACACGCTTGATTCAATGATCCGCGCATTGCGCACAGGGAACTACAGCGTTGTTATTGCCTGGATAGCCGAACCGCTAACGGAAGAAGAGCATATGCGTCTGACGAGTGCAGCAGAAGAAGGAAGCGCGGCCGGGTTCATAATGCGTCCAATTACGACAGATCCTCATTCCGCCAGACAGCAATCTGGACTAAAAATTCACACCAATTTGTATCATTAAGTTAATTTAAGACTTTTCCTAGCAATTTTTTTACGCATTTAACGCTCTTTTCTTTGATAGCGTCTTTTTTCTGTAAAGTCTTGTGCGGTGCGGGTTGCAGCACATTATACCGAACAAAAAAGCAACATAAATGTTAAATATTGTGTATACAACCCCTTTTTTTTCATATGCCTGACAGAGTTCACACTTGTAAGTTTCTAAGTACGTTGTAGACTTTACTTCGCCAGGGGTGATCGGCTTGTCTACGTTCCAATGAATTAGGTCACGCCCCCGGTGAAGGATTTAACCGTGAATTCGACGATTTCATGGCGATTTTTGGATGATAATGAGGCGCAAAAAATGAAAAAGACAGCTATCGCGATTGCAGTGGCACTGGCTGGCTTCGCTACCGTAGCGCAGGCCGCTCCGAAAGATAATACCTGGTACGCTGGTGGTAAACTGGGCTGGTCTCAGTATCACGACACCGGTTTCATCAACAACAATGGTCCGACCCACGAAAGTCAGCTGGGTGCAGGTGCCTACGGTGGTTATCAGGTAAACCCGTACGTTGGTTTTGAACTGGGCTACGACTGGTTAGGTCGTATGCAGTATAAAGGCAACTACGCAAACGGCGGCCAGAACGGCGCTTACAAAGCTCAGGGCATTCAGCTGACCACCAAACTCAGCTACCCGATTGTTGACGATCTGGATATCTACACCCGTCTGGGTGGCATGGTTTACCGTGCTGATACCACCTCTAACAGCCTGAACAGCCGTCACAAAGACCACGATACTGGTGTGTCTCCGGTCTTCGCTGGTGGTCTTGAGTATGCAATCACCCCGCAGATCGCTACCCGTCTGGAATACCAGTGGACTAACAACATTGGCGATCGCAGCGAAATCGGCACCCGTCCAGACAACGGCCTGCTGAGCGTAGGTGTTTCCTACCGTTTCGGTCAGGACGAAGCTCCGGCTCCGATCCCGGCTCCGGCTCCGGCTCCGGAAGTACAGACCAAGCACTTCACTCTGAAGTCTGACGTTCTGTTCAACTTCAACAAGTCTACCCTGAAGCCGCAAGGTCAGCAGGCGCTGGATCAGCTGTACACCCAGCTGAGCAACATCGATCCTAAAGATGGCTCCGTCGTGGTTCTGGGCTTCACCGACCGTATCGGTTCTGACGCTTACAACCAGGGCCTGTCCGAGAAACGTGCTCAGTCCGTTGTTGACTACCTCGTTTCTAAAGGCATCCCGTCTAACAAAATCTCTGCACGTGGCATGGGCGAATCTAACCCGGTTACTGGCAACACCTGTGACAACGTGAAAGGCCGCGCAGCTCTGATCGACTGCCTGGGTCCGGATCGTCGCGTAGAGATCGAAGTTAAAGGTCTGAAAGACGTAGTAACTCAGCCGCAGGCTTAAGTTCCGTCTTGAAGTAATAAAAAACCCCGCGATGCGGGGTTTTTTTTCGGCTGTTGATTATTTCTTACCGAGCAGCGCCTGCAAATCCTGTTTAAGATTGCTCATCTTGCTGGCGTATTTCTCTTTATTCTCAGCATCTTCAATAAGCTTAACGATGGTCTCCGACAGCGTCATTCCTCTGCGCTGCGCAAGTCCCGCAAGCCTCTGCCAGACCATAAACTCAAGATCGATGGATTTCTTACGCGTGTGCTGATGTTCGGCATTAAAGTGACGCTTGCGTCGGGCACGAATCGTCTGCTTCATGCGGTTAAGCAGCGCAGGGTTCATGTGCTGTTCTATCCAGCTAGTGACCTGTACCGGCTTATTCTCAAGACTCAGCAACGCATCTACCGCCTCGCGGGCAGCGCTGGTTTCAATGTAGCGGGTGATAAGCTCCCCTTCGCGGTGCTTCTTCACCAGGTATTTCCACTTCCAGCCGCTTTCAAGGTTTTCCAGTTGTTGATATTTCATTGCGATCTCAATGTGACCGTGTAACCCGTTTCAGGATAACAGGTTTTTATTAATCTGCTGAAAAGAAATCTGCCTCAGCCCGCGCTAATATGCCAGCTATTGTCCGTGTGCTCGATGGCACCTTAAGGTATAATCGCTCGTTTTACATCTGACAAAAAAAGCGACTTTGACCATAACTAAACTTTTAAAGCGCGACCTTGTTCCCGATACAGGAACCTATGAGGCGCTATTTGCTCAGCCAGATCTGGCTACCGAAACCGATTCCCTCTTAGAAGAGCTGCAGCCGCGTCTGCACTACTCGCTCGATCAGCTGCTTTATCCTCAAAGCATCGCGAATATTCTGCTGGTAAAAGCACCGGAAGAACCCGACTATTTAAACCTGCTGGCAGAGCGCACGGAGAAAATGCGTCCCGCTTCCGACGCGCTGCACGGCGTCTGCTATACGGTAGCAGACGGCGTTATTAGCGTCGGCCCCGCCGAGCAGAGCAGCGATAATTTTGCCAGCAGCGGTCCCGTCATTAGCGCCAGCTGGATCGAGGCTGAGCAACTTTTTGGCTGCGTGCGCCAGTTTAATGGCAAAGTCACGCTCCAGCCCGGCCTTGTACATCAGGCTAACGGCGGCATCCTGGTTCTCTCCCTGCGGGCGCTGCTTTCTCAGCCGCTGATGCTGATGCGCCTGAAAAACATTGTCGCCAAAGGCCGCTTTGACTGGCTCTCCTGGGACGAATCCCGTCCTTTGCCGGTATCTGTTCCTTCAATGCCGCTCTCTTTAAAACTGATTTTAGTGGGCGAACGCGATTCGCTGGCCGACTTCCAGGAGATGGAGCCGGAGCTCGCAGAAAACGCGCTCTACAGTGAATACGAAGATAATCTGCAAATTGTCGATGCGTGCGACCTCCGCCGCTGGTGCCAGTGGGTGTGGCAGGCGGCCGGAAAGCTGTCGCTTCCAGGACCGGATAAAGATGCGTGGACGCCACTGATTCAGGAAGGCACGCGCTACAGCGGCGATCAGCAAACGCTGCCGCTCTCTCCGCTGTGGATCGCCCGCCAGCTTCGCGAAACCGCCGCCTTTTGTGAAGGCGAGCGCTTCTCTGGCGAGCAGCTTTCCACCATGCTGGCGCAGCGCCAGTGGCGCGAAGGTTATCTCGCTGAGCGTATGCAGGATGAGATCCTGCTCGAACAAATCCTGATCGAAACCGAAGGCGAGCAGATTGGCCAGGTCAACGCGCTGTCGGTTATTGAGTTTCCCGGCCACCCCCGCGCCTTTGGCGAGCCATCGCGCATTAGCTGCGTGGTGCATTTCGGCGACGGCGAGTTCATGGACATTGAGCGCAAAGCAGAACTCGGCGGCAACATTCACGCCAAGGGCATGATGATCATGCAGGCTTTCCTGATGGCGGAACTCGGACTCGATCAGCAGATCCCCTTCTCTGCCTCACTGACCTTCGAACAGTCCTACAGCGAAGTTGACGGCGACAGTGCCTCGATGGCAGAGCTGTGCGCGCTGGTCAGCGCCCTGGCAAACGTACCGATTAACCAGAGCGTGGCCATTACCGGCTCGGTCGATCAATTTGGTCGCGTCCAGCCGGTCGGCGGCCTTAATGAAAAAATCGAAGGCTTCTTTAACGTTTGCCAGCAGCGTGGACTGACGGGCAAACAGGGCGTAATTATTCCTGCGTCTAACGTACGCCACCTGAGCCTCTCCGAGGATGTCCAGCGCGCGGTAGAAGCAGAAGAGTTTACGCTGTGGGCCATTGACCATGTTGCCGATGCCCTCTCCTTACTGACCGGACTAGCCTGGGATGGCGAAGGTCAAACAACTCTGCTGCAAACCATTCAGGAACGAATTACCCAGGCCACTCAGCAGGAAGAGCGTCATCGCCCGTGGGCGCTACGCTGGCTAAACTGGTTTGGTTCCAACTGATCGGAGTTGTTCAGCTTACACGTGTTAGCTATCCTGCGACGCGAACTTAAAATAAGGCTTACTGAAAATATGGTAGATAAACGCGAATCCTATACAAAAGAAGACCTTCTTGCCTCAAGCCGCGGCGAACTGTTTGGTGCCAAAGGCCCACAGCTGCCGGCACCTAACATGCTGATGATGGACCGCGTCGTCAAAATGACAGAGACCGGCGGCAATTACGATAAGGGCTATGTCGAAGCAGAACTGGATATCAATCCGGACCTGTGGTTCTTCGGCTGCCACTTTATCGGCGATCCGGTTATGCCGGGCTGCCTGGGTCTGGATGCCATGTGGCAGCTGGTCGGATTCTATCTGGGCTGGCTGGGCGGCGAAGGCAAAGGCCGCGCGCTGGGCGTTGGTGAGGTAAAACTGACCGGACAGATCCTGCCGACCGCTAAAAAAGTCACCTACCGCATCCACTTCAAGCGCGTCATCAACCGTCGGTTGATCATGGGGCTGGCCGATGGTGAAGTACTGGTAGATGGTCGCCAGATCTATACGGCAACGGACCTGAAAGTAGGCCTGTTCCAGGACACTTCCGCATTCTGATTATCCTGTTCTGCCGCCTGGCAGAATACGGCGAAGCCTCCGTTCAGGAGGCTTCTTAGTCTTAAAGAGACAGCATCAGGCGATTACTGTCCTGTCCTCCATGGCTTCTCGCCAGCCTCCCAGCCAGTGCGACCTTTGATTCAGGGTCTGATAAGGACAGATTTCTTTCGACTTGCCAGCGATGCCGGCCTGGTACCCGCGGTGATGTGCCCGTTCCAGGCGATCACGTTTTTGTCTCTTCATGCCTCGTTTCCCTCATTTCATGATCTGGTGGAAAAGAAAACAGTGGTTACTTTATGCGCAACCACATCTAATGATTAACCTGGATAGCGCCGGTCGTCAATGTGCGACGTTCACGCCAGTGTCATATTTGTGAGGTATAGCAGGGGCAAATCGAGTAGCAAAAAACCGCGAAGGCCGGCAAGCTGCTGTCCATAAACTAAAAAAAACCGCAGGCGGATTTCTCCGGCTGCGGCTCAGGCAGTGATGAATTTTTCTAATGCTTAGCGATTAATTTCCTGCGCTATTGCAGCGGCTTCCTGCGCCCAGGCCGCCGCCAGCAGTTTAACCATTGCATCATAGCCATCCTGCTGCTGCTTCATTTCAATGGTGAAGGGCCGTTTGATCAACTGCCCCTGATGGTTGAGCAACCACTCCCCGCTCACGATGACTCGCCCGTCGTAGCGACCGTGAAAGCCGTTCACGCTGACGTTGAGCACATCCTGATCGTTACCCAGCGGCTGGGAGGAGACGACCCAGTTCGGCAGTTCGCGGCTCAGATTCGCCACCAGCGTCGTGCGCAGCTGCTGATCCAGCGGGCTGGCCCACAGATTGTTATTGGCAATCGTGTACTGCACATCGCTGGTCTGATAAACCACGCCGTTGCCGGCGAGGTAATCAGGGATGGTTATCTGCTCTACCCACAGCAGGCGGCTGTTCTGACCCTGGGTCAACGTGCCGTGGGTTGTGCCCGGCCCGGACTGGGAGACGGGTAGCTGGTAGTAAGTTTTGTTCTCCCCGCTGCTGCACGCTGCCAGCAGGCAGGCCAGACAAAACGGTAGCCACTTTTTCATTATTTCGCCCTCTTCGGCTGTGGATCTTTTTTATCTTTGGCCTCAAACACCAGCGCGTTGCTCTTGCTGTTGAGCGTTTTCAGCACCGGCTGCAGCTCGCGCAGTACCTGATCGAGGCGCTGCATATCCGCCACCATCTTGTTGTACGCCGCCGATCCCGGCTGGAAGCCCTGCATACTGCGATTAAGCTCGCGCAGCGTTTTCTGCATGTCTCCCGGCAGATCCTGCATCGACTGGCTGGCGGTGATCTTGTTCAGATTGTCCAGCGTAGTCTGCAGATGCTTCAACGTTGCCTGACTTTCCGCCAGCGTGTTGGTTGCCTGCTGCATCATCGGATTAATAGGCAGGTTGTTAATCTTATCGAGCGCGTCCATCAGGCGCTGCTGAATCTGCGCCAGGCCGCCGCTGACGGTTGGGATTAACTTGTAGCCGCCATACTCAACGTATTTCGGCTTATCGGCCTTCGGATAGAAGTCGAGATCGATGTACAGCGCGCCGGTCACCAGGTTGCCGGTTTTCAGCGAGCCGCGCATGCCGCGATTGATGAGCATGGCGAAATGCTGGCGAACATCACCGTGGTCGCGCAGCTGGCTCACCAGGCGCTGCGGCTCAATGCGGATCAGCACCGGAATGCGGTAATCGTCGTTCAGCGTCTGGTAAAGGCCTGGCATATAGAACGGTACTTTAGCCACGGTACCGAGGCGAATGCCGCGGAACTCGACAGGCGCACCAGGCTGCAGGCCGCGCACCGAATCCTTGAAGAACATGACGTAATCCACGTGCTGGGTATAAACCGAGTCCTGGATACCCTTCTGATCGTCAAACAGGTGGTAAGCAGTTTGGTTGGCAACCGGCTGGCCCAGATCGAGCCCTTCCGGCACGTCGAAACTCACGCCGCCGCCAAACAGGGTTGAGAGAGAACCCATCTCCACACGCATCCCGGACGAAGAGAGATCCACGGCGATGCCGCTGTCTTTCCAGAAGCGCACGTTGGTGGTCACCAGGCGATCGTTCGGCGCGTTGATAAACAGCTGATAGGTGATGTTGCGCTTTTCCGGGTTGAAAGTACTGGTTTCAACGGAGCCGACGCGATAGCCGCGAAACAGCACCGGATCGCCGGCGGAAAGTTGTCCGGCCTTATCACTCTCCAGCTGAATACGGATCCCTTTCGCGTCCGGCGGCGCCAGCGGCGGGGAGTCCAGCAGCTCATAGCGCTTCGGCTCGCTGCCTTTGCTTCCCGGCTGAAGCTCAACGTAGGCCCCGGAGAGCAGAGTCCCGAGTCCGCTCACGCCTTCGCGGCCAATCTGCGGCTTAACCACCCAGAATACCGTGTCGCTGTGCAGCAGCTTTTCCATGCCGGAATTAAGACGCGCCTTAATTTCAACGTGGTTCAAATCATCGGTCAGCGTCGCGCTTTCAATCACGCCCACGTCAACGCTGCGGCTCTTGATGCGGGTTTTACCGCCCTCAATGCCTTCAGCATTAGTGGTAATCAGCGTGACTTCGGGCCCCTGATGGCTGTAGTGATAGTAGAGTATCCATGCACCGATGAGGACGGTGACGATGGGAAAAATCCACACCGGCGACCAGTTCTTCACCTTTTGCACTTTAGCCTCTCCATTGTTATTTTCCATGCTGCGAATTTTCCTCATGGCTTAAATCTGGCTCGCGATCCCACAGTAAACGCGGATCGAAAATAATGGCTGAAAACATGGTAATGACGACCACCAGCGCAAACATGACGGCGCCCATAGCCGGGTAGATATTCATTAGTCCCCCCATCCTTACCAGCGCCGACAGAACGGCAATCACAAAAACGTCAACCATTGACCAGCGGCCAACAAACTCAACGATTTCATAAATGATGTGCATCTTCTCGCTGTCCCGCCGCCCTCTTCCGCTGGCGCTAAAGCACAGCCAGCCGATAGCTATCATTTTCAGCGACGGCACCATAATACTGGCGATAAAAATCACGCCGGCGACCGGATAAGAGCCTTCGCTCCAGAGCAGCACCACGCCAGCGATAATGGTGGAGGGCATTTTATCACCGAGCAGATCCGTGACCATGACCGGTAAAATATTAGCCGGCAGATAGCAGAGCAGTGACGTTATCAGCAGCGCCAGGGTCCACTGCAGGCTGTTTTTGCGCCTCGCGTGCCCTTTCACTCCGCAGCGCGGACATACCAGCTGGTCGGCAGGCAGAATGGCAGTACAGCACGAACAGGCGCGCAGCCCCTGACGCAGGCCGCTGACACCTACTTTAAGCGGCTGCACCGGCGCGGGCATCGGCTGGATCTCATTCCACAGCCAGCGGCGGTCAACGCACTGAAACGCCCGCAGCTGCAGCAGGCAGAACAGACAGAGCGGAACAAAGCTGCTGCCCACGCCGATATCGCCGTAGGCCATCAACTTCACAAAGCTCACCAGAACGCCGGCCATGAAGATCTCGGTCATGCCCCAGGTTTTCAGCTGGAACAGCCAGCGGGCAAGAAACTTCTGCACCGCCTGCGGTAAAGGCACCCGGTTGACCAGCAATATGATGGAGGCGAGGCAAAACGCCGGTATCAACTGCACAAAAAGGACAAAAAGCGTGCCGAGGCTGGCGTAATCGTCGCTGAGAAGCATGGTCGGGATCTTGAGCAACGTTATCTCGCTGGTCAGGCCGGCCACTTTCATATTGACGAAGGGAAAGAGATTCGCCAGCAGCAGCATAAATAGCGCCGCCAGCGCATAAGCAGTGGGACGCTTTCGCGGCTTGTCCCACCGGGTTGTTAGCGTCGTACCGCAGCGCGGGCACGACGCCTTATGGCCGAGCTTAAGGTGCGGTAATTCCACCAGCATATCGCACTGCGGGCACAGAACGTGACGCCCGGCATGCTGTCGATCGCACATGCACTTTCCTCTAGTGATTAACTACCATTTTTTAGCGCCTCAAGATATTCCCAGCGCTCAAAGGCCTCCTCCAGCGCTTTTTCAGCCCGCGCCATGTCGTCCAGCACCTGCTGAGTCTGCTCGTGAGACTGGCTGAAGAAGGCAGGATCGGCGACCTGCGCCTGCAGTTTGCCGAGGTTATCTTCCAGAACTTCAAGCTGTTCCGGCAGCAGTTCCAGTTCGCGCTGTAATTTGTAGCTTAGTTTGTTACCAGCGCGTTTAACAGTCTCTGCTTTTACCTCGGCGGGCTTGCTGATTTTTACCTCGACCGCCGCTTTGGTGGTATGAGACTGCGCCTGCTGGCCGCGGGCATCGTGATAGCCGCCGACATATTGCCCAATGCGGCCGCCGCCTTCGAAAATCCAGCATTCGGTGACGGTGTTATCAACGAATTGACGATCGTGGCTGACCAGCATGACGGTGCCCTGATAGCCATCAATGAGTTCTTCCAGAAGCTCCAGCGTCTCAACGTCAAGATCGTTGGTCGGTTCATCGAGGATCAGCAGGTTGCTCGGCTTGAGGAACAGCCGGGCCAGCAGCAGGCGGTTGCGCTCTCCGCCGGAGAGCGCGCGCACCGGCGTCATGGCGCGCTTGGGATGGAACAGGAAGTCCTGTAGGTAGCCGAGCACGTGGCGCGGCTTGCCGTTCACCATCACTTCCTGCTTGCCCTCCGCGAGGTTGTCCATCACCGTACGGTCCGGATCGAGCTCGGCGCGGTGCTGGTCGAAGTAGGCCACTTCCAGCTTGGTGCCGACGTGAATACGCCCGCTGTCGGCCGCAAGCTGGCCGAGCATCAGCTTCAGCAGCGTGGTTTTGCCGCAGCCGTTAGGACCAATCAGGGCAATTTTATCGCCGCGCTGCACCTGCGCAGAAAAATCTCTGACCAGGGTTTTGCCATCCACCTGGTAATTAACATCTTCCATCTCGAACACGATTTTGCCCGAGCGGCTGGCCTCTTCAACGTTCATGCGGGCGCTGCCCATGACTTCCCGGCGTTCGCTGCGCTCGTTGCGCATGGCTTTCAGGGCGCGTACGCGGCCTTCATTACGGGTGCGGCGCGCTTTAATACCCTGGCGGATCCAGACCTCTTCCTGCGCCAGCTTGCGGTCAAATTCAGCGTTTTGCATCTCTTCAACGCGCAGCGCTTCTTCTTTTTCCAGCAGATATTTGTCGTAGTTGCCGGGATAGGTCACCAGCTTGCCGCGATCGAGATCGACAATGCGCGTGGCCATATTGCGAATAAACGAGCGGTCGTGCGAGATGAAGATGATGGTGCCTTTAAAGGTTTTCAGGAAGCCTTCCAGCCAGTCGATAGTTTCAATATCGAGGTGGTTGGTAGGCTCATCCAGCAGCAGCACCCGCGGGCCGGACACCAGCGCCCGGCCAAGCGCGGCCTTGCGCAGCCAGCCGCCGGAGAGCGAGGCCAGCGCGGCGTCCGGGTTCAGCTGCAGCTGCTCCAGCACTTCATTGATGCGGCTTTCCAGCTGCCACAGCCCGTGGTGATCGAGCTGCTCCTGGATTTTCGCCATCTCATTGAGGTTTTTGTCGCTCGGATCGGTCATCACCTTGTGCGAGATATCGTGATAGCGCTTGAGGTACACCGCCTGCTCGGCAATGCCTTCCGCTACGAAGTCGTACACCGTGCCTTCCACATTGCGCGGGGGATCCTGCTGCAGGCGCGCCACCACCAGATCCTGCTCATAAATAATGCGGCCGTCGTCGAGCCCCTGCTCACGGTGAAGGATCTTCATCAGGGTCGATTTGCCGGCGCCGTTGCGCCCTACCAGGCACACCCGCTCGTTATCTTCAATGTGCAGTTCGGCGTTGTCGAGAAGCGGGGCGTCGCTAAAGGAGAGCCAGGCACCGTGCATACTAATTAATGACATTTATTTATTCCTTCACGCTGCTGTAATAAGCCAGCAGTTGTGGATCTGACGGTTGCGGGCAAAATCCTGAGAAAGCGTTTTTTGGGTGATTTCCTGTGCTTTCAGGCCCAGCGCCGCCATCCCGTCATGATCGAGTTTAAATCCGCGCTTGTTGTTGGAGAACATAATGGTGCCCCCCTTGCGCAGCAGACGTTTTAAGTCGCCCATCAGCTTCAGGTGATCGCGCTGTACGTCGAACGTGTCTTCCATCCGCTTCGAGTTTGAGAAGGTCGGCGGATCGATAAAGATCAGGTCAAACTGCTCGTCGCACTCCCGCAGCCAGCCCAGCACGTCCGCCTGCAGCAGGCGGTGCGGGCGACCGGTAAGCCCGTTCAGGCGCAGGTTGCGCTCTGCCCACTCCAGATAGGTGCGGGACATATCCACCGTGGTGGTGCTGCGCGCGCCGCCGAGTCCGGCGTGGACGCTGGCGCTGCCGGTATAGGAGAACAGGTTAAGGAAATCTTTGCCTTTACTCATCTGACCCAGCATCCGGCGGGCGATGCGGTGATCGAGGAACAGGCCGGTATCCAGATAGTCGGTCAGGTTAACCCACAGGCGCGCGTTGTATTCGCCCACTTCCAGATATTCGCCCTTGGCGCTCAGCTTCTCATACTGGTTTTTACCTTTCTGGCGCTCGCGGGTTTTCAGCACCAGCCGGTTCGGGGCGATATCCAGCACCTGAATGGTGGCGGCAATAACATCGAACAGGCGGTGGCGGGCGCGGGTAGCGTCGACGGTTTTCGGCGGCGCGTACTCCTGAATCACCACCCACTCACCGTAGCGGTCTACCGCCACGTTATACTCGGGTAAATCCGCATCGTACAGGCGATAACACTCGATCCCCTCCTGACGCGCCCACTTATCGAGCTTTTTAAGATTTTTGCGCAGGCGGTTAGCGTAATCGTCCGCCAGCATCACCGGCGCGGCACCGTCGTTTTCCGCCAGATGATAGTTTTTCTGCACGCAGTCCAGCGGGCCGTTTTTAGCCTTGAACTGGCGTTCGGCGCGCAGCTGCAGGCAGCTCAGCAGGTCCGGGGAGGCGCTGAACAGGGAGAGGTTCCAGCCGCCAAACTGGGTTTTCATGATCCGCCCCAGCAGGTTGTGCAGCGCAATCAGCGCCGGCTCGCTATCCAGACGCTCGCCGTACGGCGGGTTGCTGATAACCGTGCCGTGAGGCCCTTTCGGCAGCGGGTTGCTGAGCTTAGCGACATCTTTAACCTCAAAGGTCACCAGCTCGCCAATACCGGCTCGGCGGGCGTTGCTGCGGGCGCGTTCGATAACGCGGCCGTCGATGTCCGATCCATAAAAGTGCGATTCATAGGCGGCAAGCCCGGCGCGGGCGCGGGTTTGCGCCTCGGCCTTCACTTCCTGCCAGATAACCTCATCGTGCTGGGCCCAACCGTTAAAGCCCCACTGGCCGCGGTGCAGGCCCGGCGCCCGGTCGGTGGCCAGCATTGCCGCTTCAATCAGCAGCGTACCGGAACCGCACATCGGGTCCAGCATCGGCGTACCCGGCAGCCAGCCGGAGCGCATCACGATTGCCGCCGCGAGGTTCTCTTTAATCGGCGCGATACCGGTGCGATCGCGGTAGCCGCGCAGGTGCAGGCCGTCGCCGCTGAGATCGAGAGAGATATTGGCCACTTCTTTATTCAGGCGCACGTTGATCCGCACGTCCGGGCTCTCTTTATCGACGTTCGGACGCGGCAGGTTTTTGCGGGTAAAGGCATCGACGATAGCATCTTTAACCTTCAGCGCGCCGTACTGGCTGTTGCGAATCTCGTCGTTCACGCCGCTAAAGCTGACGGCAAAGGTCGCGCCCGGATTGAACATCTCGGTCCAGTTAATGGCCTGAACCCCAAGATAGAGATCCAGATCGCTGTAAACCTTACACTGGCCGAGCGGTTTCATGATGCGCGATGCCAGCCGGCTCCACATCAGGCTCAGGTAGAGCAGCCGCGTGTCCCCCTGAAAGTGGACACCACCCTGAACCACCTGGCACTCAATCGCGCCAAAACTTTCCAGTTCAGTTTTTAACAGCTCTTCCAGCCCGCGGGCCGTACTGGCAAACAGAGAATTCATATCGTCACTTATTACTTAAGAAAATTGTTGCGCATTATAGCCAATGTGGGCTGCATATCATAAAGTGATGCCGACTTTTTTTATCCGAAGGACAGTGTCATGGCGACGTTATCGCGACTTTTCATCCATCCCGTAAAATCCATGCGCGGTATTGGCGTCACTCAGGCGCTCGCCGACATCAGCGGCATGGCGCTGGACAGGATCTTTATGATAACGGAAACGGACGGTACCTTTATTACCGCCCGCCAGCATCCGCAGATGGTGCGCTTTGTTCCGGTGCCAATGCAGGACGGCCTGCACCTCACCGCGCCGGACGGCAGCAGCGCCGTTGTACGCTTTGTCGATTTCGCCCCGGAGGCGGCCCCCACCGAAGTGTGGGGTAACCATTTCACCGCGCTGATTGCGCCAGCAGCAGTTAACCAATGGCTATCTACTTTTTTCAAGCGCGACGTCCAGCTGCGCTGGGTCGGCCCGCAGACAACCCGCCGGGTCAAGCGCTATGATGCCGTGCCGCTCTCCTTTGCTGACGGATTTCCCTACCTGCTGACCACCGAAGCTTCCCTGCGAGATCTGCAGGACCGCTGTCCGGCCGGCGTTCAGATGGAGCAGTTCCGCCCGAATCTGGTCGTCGCAGGCACCCGGCCCTGGGAAGAGGACAGCTGGAAAGTGGTGCGCATCGGCGAGGTGGTGTTTGACGTGGTGAAGCCCTGCAGCCGCTGCATCTTTACTACCGTGAGCCCGGAGCGCGGGCAGAAGCATCCCTCCGGCGAGCCGCTGGCCACATTACAGACTTTTCGCACCGCGCAGGATAACGGCGACGTTGATTTCGGCCAGAATCTGATCGCCCGCAACAGCGGCGTGGTGCGGGTGGGCGATAACGTTGAGATCCTGTCCAGCGGGCCGGCGAAGGCCTACGGCGCCGGAGAAGCAGCGGAAACACTCAAGGTTGAGGCACAGCAGAGCGCAGTAGTGGATATTGACTGGCAGGGAGAGGTGTTTCGCGGCAACAATCAGCAGGTGCTGCTGGAGCAGCTGGAGCTGCAGGGCATTCGCATCCCTTACTCGTGCCGGGCGGGGATCTGCGGAAGCTGCCGGGTGACGCTGCTGGAAGGGGAAGTAAGCCCGATGAAGAAAGGGGCAATCGGGGATAATGGCACCATTCTTACCTGCAGCTGCGTGCCGAAGAGCGCGCTGCGGCTGCGATTTTAGACGGCCTGTCCGAGGCTGACGCAGTCCGGCACGGGCTGCGGCTGCAGCCGGTCATTCATGATCTTAATCGCATCGCCAAGCTGCATAGTGCGCCCGGCAATCACCACGCAGGGCTGCGCCAGCAGGCACAGGGCGGCATTTTCAGCCGGTTCAACCACCAGCAGATTCACCTGCTCGCCGCTGTCGCTCAGCCACACCGCGGCGGCATCGCCGGCTGCGGGGCACCAGCATTCACCGTGGGCGATGAAGTGCCAGCTTTTCGGCATTTGCGGCTTGAGAAAGCGGATAGCCACCAGCGCGTTCAGCACCAGCTCGGCGCGGTGTTCGTGGGTCAGCTCCAGGTCGCGGCACTTCTCTTCGAGAGAGAAATAAAGCGCGGCGTCATCGACACAAAAGCCTGAAGGATCAAAAGCATCGGGAGTTAACATGCGGCGGGAGTAGCGGGAGCGGAACAGCATGCCGTTGGCCAGATCGAGCATCATGCGATCGTGCTCTTCATCGTAATACCAGCGCCAGTTGTCATCAGGTTTAATTTGCATACCCACTCCCCTAACCTACAGATCTCGCCAAATTCTCGCTTCAAATAATTGCCAGAATGAATAAAGGCTAAAATAGCAACACTGGGGAAATATAAAGCAACCAGGGCCGAAAATAAAGCCCTGGCTGGAAATTGCTCAATAAAGATTAGAGATAAGTAACAATTTCTTTAATCAAAGGCGGCCCTTTGAAAATAAATCCGGAATAAATTTGAACCAGCGTGGCGCCGGCAGCTATTTTTTCACGCGCCGCCATCACAGAGTCAATGCCGCCAACGCCGATAATCGGCAACCGACCCTTTAATTCAGCAGAAAGCAATCGGATAATTTCGGTACTTTTTAATTGCAGAGGACGTCCGCTGAGGCCACCGGTTTCGTTACAGAATTTCATGTTCTGTACCAGCGCACGATCGAGCGTGGTATTGGTCGCGATAACGCCATCAATATTATGGCGCACTAAACTATCGGCTACCTGGATCAATTCTTCCTGAGAAAGATCCGGCGCGATCTTCACCGCTACCGGGACATATTTATGATGAATAGTCTGAAGTTCGGACTGCTTATTTTTAATGGCTAAAAGAAGATCGTCGAGCGCTTCGCCATATTGTAGAGTGCGCAGCCCCGGGGTATTCGGTGAGGATATATTTATCGCGATATATCCGGCGTAGGCGTAGATTTTCTCCATACAAATCAGATAGTCATCTTTCCCCTGCTCTACCGGCGTGTCTTTATTTTTACCGATATTAATACCGAGTACGCCGTCAAAGTGGGCCTTCTTGACGTTCTCAACCAGGTTGTCAACGCCGTGATTGTTGAAGCCCATGCGGTTGATCAACCCTTCCGCCTCAACCAGGCGAAACAGCCGCGGCTTGTCGTTACCCGGCTGCGGGCGGGGAGTAACGGTGCCTATCTCGATGGATCCAAAACCCAGCGCGCCGAGGGCATCAATGCACTCGCCGTTTTTATCGAGTCCTGCGGCCAGGCCCAGCGGATTCTTAAAGGTCAATCCCATGCAGCTGACCGGTTTTGCGGGCACCTTCTGACGTATCAGGGCTTCCAGCGGTGTCCCGGTAAGACGGCGTAATTGTTGAAAGGTCAATTCATGAGCGCGCTCGGGATCGAGCTGGAAAAGGGCTTTACGAACGAAGGGGTAGTACATGAACTCTCCTGATTCCCGGTGGCAAACCGGGGCCGTATTATGTGCGATCGCGCCGGGAAAGGGAATTGACCTGCGGCAAAAAAGCCAAATAAAGGCAAACGTTTCCCTCATTGCCGTTTTTCGGCAATTCATTTGCGGATAAATCATTTAGCGCAGCTTATCGCCTCTGCGACACTCATCACATGTTATCGATTTCTGATTGAACCAAACTTTTAGTTATAAGGAGTGGCAATGCGCGTTATTACTCTTGCGGGAAGCCCGCGCTTTCCTTCACGCTCCAGCGCGCTGCTGGAATACGCCAGAGAGAAACTGTCGCAGGGCAACGTCGAAGTTTTTCACTGGCATTTGCAAAACTTTAATCCGGAAGATCTGCTCTACGCGCGCTTTGACAGCCCCGCCCTGCGCACGCTGAATGAACAGCTGGTCGAGGCCGACGGGCTGATTGTCGCCACCCCGATATATAAGGCCTCATTTTCAGGCGCGCTTAAAACCCTGCTCGATCTTCTTCCTGAACGGGCGCTGGAGGGTAAAGTGGTTTTACCTTTGGCCACCGGCGGTACTATTGCCCACATGCTGTCCGTTGACTACGCGCTCAAGCCAGTGCTCAACGCCCTGAAAGCGCAGGAGATCCTGCACGGGGTCTTCGCCGACGACACCCAGGTGCAGGATTACCAGCATAAGCCGCAGTTCAGTCCTAACCTGCAAAAGCGCCTTGATGACGCGCTGGAAACATTCTGGCAGGCGCTGCACAAGCGCGATATTGCCGTCCCGGCCTTTACTCCCGCCCCGGGAGTTGCCCATGTTTAATTTTTTCCGCACCCGTACCGCCCGCTATGCCCTGAGCGGGCTGCTGACCCTTTCCGCGTGGAGCCACGCGGCCGAACCTGCGCCCGAGGCGCTGCGCATCGGCTATCAGAAAGGCAGCGTCAGCATGGTGCTGGCAAAAAGCCACGGGTTGCTGGAAAAACGCTACCCGCAGACCAAAATCTCATGGATTGAGTTCCCGGCCGGCCCGCAGATGCTTGAAGCGCTCAACGTCGGCAGCATCGATCTGGGTGCTACCGGCGACATTCCGCCTATCTTTGCCCAGGCCGCCGGCGCAGACCTGGTCTACGTCGGTGCCGAGCCGCCGAAGCCCAAAGCCGAAGTGATTCTGGTTCCTGAAAATAGCCCGATCAAAACCGTGGCCGATCTTAAAGGCCACCGGGTGGCGTTTCAGAAGGGATCGAGCTCGCACAATGTGCTGCTGCGCTCGCTGCAGCGTGCCGGACTGCAGTTTACCGACATCCAGCCCGTCTATCTTACGCCGGCTGATGCCCGGGCCGCCTTTCAGCAGGGCAACGTAGATGCCTGGACTATCTGGGATCCCTACTATTCTGCCGTGTTTCTGCAGGGCGGCGCGCGGGTGCTGAGCGACTCCACCGGCCTCGATCTGGCCGGTTCGTTCTATCTCGCTTCGCGTCCCTACGCGGAGAAATACGGTGTCTTTATTGAAGGCGTACTGCAAACCTTTACCCAGGCCGATGCGCTGACCATCAGCCAGCGCCAGCAGAGTATCTCTTTGCTCGCCAGCACTCTCGGCCTGCCCGAAGCCGTCATTACCCGCTATCTCGACAACCGCCCGGTGACGGCGATTACGCCGGTCAGCAGCGACGTTGCCCGACGCCAGCAGCAGACGGCAGATCTGTTTTATGAAAATCACCTGGTGCCGGTAAAAGTCGATATCAGCAGCCGCATCTGGCACCCCGCCGCCACTCAAGGAGCCGCACAATGAGTCTGAATATGTTCTGGTTTTTACCTACCCACGGCGATGGTCACTATCTGGGTAGCGAGGAAAACGCCCGCCCGGTCGATCACGGTTATTTACAGCAGATTGCCCAGACCGCCGATCGGTTTGGTTATACCGGGGTGCTGATCCCGACCGGCCGCTCCTGCGAAGACGCATGGCTGGTGGCCGCCTCGCTTATCCCGGTCACCCAGCGCCTTAAATTCCTGGTGGCCCTGCGCCCGAGCGTGATTTCGCCGACCGTCGCCGCCCGTCAGGCAGCGACGCTGGACAGGCTCTCAAACGGCCGGGCGCTGTTTAATCTGGTTACCGGCAGCGATCCCCAGGAGCTGGCGGGCGACGGCGTATTTCTCGATCACACCGCCCGCTATGAGGCCTCGGCAGAGTTTACCCACATCTGGCGCCGACTGCTGGAGGGCGAAACCGTCACCTTCGACGGTAAATATCAGAAGGTGCGCGATGCGAAGCTGCTGTTCCCGCCCGTTCAGCAGCCGCGCCCGCCCCTCTACTTTGGCGGCTCGTCGGACGTGGCACAGGATCTGGCTGCCGAGCAGGTAGACCTCTACCTGACCTGGGGTGAACCGCCGGAGCAGGTTAAAGAGAAAATCGAGCAGGTGCGCGCCAAAGCCGCCCGGCAGGGACGCAAAATTCGCTTTGGTATCCGCCTGCACGTGATTGTGCGCGAAACCACCGAGGAGGCCTGGCAGGCCGCCGACCGGCTGATCTCGCATCTTGATGATGCCACCATCGCCCGCGCCCAGCAGGCCTTCGCGCGCACCGACTCCGTCGGCCAGCAGCGGATGGCCGCGCTGCACGGCGGACGCCGCGATAAGCTGGAGATAAGCCCGAATCTGTGGGCCGGCGTCGGACTGGTGCGCGGCGGTGCGGGTACCGCGCTGGTGGGCGACGGCCCGACGGTCGCCGCACGTATCAACGAGTACGCAGAGCTGGGCATCGACAGCTTTATCCTTTCCGGCTATCCGCACCTGGAAGAGGCGTGGCGCGTGGGCGAACTGCTGTTCCCTCATCTGGACGTGAACGTGCCGGACATTCCGCGCCCCGCCGCGCTCCAGCAGCAGGGAGAAGTGGTCGCCAATATGTTTATCCCACGCAAGGCCGCGCAGAGCTGAGGCACCGCCCATGACGAGAACCGCACAAATCTGGCTGCACCGCGTCGCGCCCTGGCTGCTGCCGGTGGGCATTGTTATTGCCTGGCAAATTGCCTCTTCCGCAGGCTGGCTCTCGACGCGCATTCTGCCCTCCCCCGAAGGCGTGGTGAAAGCCTTCTGGCGCCTTTCGGCCAGCGGCGAGCTGTGGCATCACTTGAGTATCAGTACCTGGCGGGCGCTGGTGGGCTTTTCCATCGGCGGTTCCATCGGGCTGGCGCTGGGGCTGATTAGCGGCCTGTCCCGCTGGGGCGAGCGCCTGCTGGATACCTCGATTCAGATGCTGCGCAACGTGCCGCACCTGGCGCTGATCCCGCTGGTCATTCTCTGGTTCGGTATTGATGAAACCGCCAAAATCTTTCTGGTGGCGCTCGGCACCCTGTTTCCCATTTACATCAACACCTGGCACGGCATCCGCAGCATCGACCGCGGCCTGGTGGAGATGGCCCGCAGCTACGGACTTTCCGGCCCGGCGCTGTTCTGGCACGTGATTCTGCCCGGCGCGCTGCCGTCAATTATGGTCGGCGTGCGCTTTGCCCTCGGCCTGATGTGGCTGACGCTTATCGTGGCGGAAACCATTTCAGCCAATGCCGGCATCGGCTATCTGGCGATGAACGCCCGGGAGTTCCTGCAAACCGACGTGGTGGTGGTCGCTATCATTCTTTATGCCCTGCTGGGCAAGCTGGCCGATACCAGTGCCCTGATGCTGGAACGCGTCTGGCTGCGCTGGAATCCGGCCTATCACCTTAAGGAGGCCAGCGTATGAATACGGCGCGCCTGAATCCGGGTATTCCGCTGCTGCTCAACGGCATCAGCAAGCAGTACGGCAATAACGTGGTGCTCAACCAGCTGGATCTGCATATTCCCGCCGGCCAGTTTGTGGCCGTGGTCGGGCGCAGCGGCGGCGGGAAAAGTACGCTGCTGCGGCTGCTGGCCGGGCTTGAAAAACCCAACGCCGGCGAGCTTCTGGCCGGCAGCGGCCCGCTGAGCGCCAGCCAGCAGGAGACCCGGCTGATGTTTCAGGACGCGCGGCTGCTGCCGTGGAAAAGCGTGATTGATAACGTCGGCCTCGGGCTGAAGGGCAACTGGCGCGATCGGGCGCTGGAAGCACTGGCGACCGTTGGCCTTGAAAGCCGCGCCGGCGAATGGCCCGCCGCACTTTCCGGCGGCCAGAAGCAGCGCGTGGCGCTGGCCCGGGCGCTGATCCACCGGCCAGGACTGCTGCTGCTCGATGAGCCCCTCGGGGCGCTGGACGCGCTAACGCGCCTCGAGATGCAGGATCTTATCGAAAGGCTGTGGCTGGAACAGGGCTTTACGGTGCTGCTGGTCACGCACGACGTCAGCGAAGCAGTGGCGATGGCAGATCGGGTGCTGCTGATCGAGGAGGGAAAAATCGGTCTCGATCTGGCGGTGGATCTGGCCCGGCCCCGCCGCATCGGTTCTTCGCGGCTGGCTGAGCTGGAAGCAGAAGTACTGAACAGGGTGATGCAGCCCGGCCACGGCGAGCCGCGCCGCTCCCGCCGCCACGGATAAAAGAGGGGGGAGCGGCTGCCCGCTCCCCCTCATTAGCACTGCGTTAAGTGCGGCTGTTTCAATACGGCGAGCCGGTAACCCGGCCCGCCACCCCGCTTACGCGAGGGCCTTCGCAATTTTCTCGTACAGATCCCCGGAAAGATCCTTCAGCCCCTTCAGCTGCTCCAGCGCGGCGCGCATCTTCTCCTGACGTTGCGCGTCATAGCGCTTAAAGCGGATCAGCGGCTCAATCAGGCGCGATGCCACCTGCGGATTGCGGCTGTTGAGTTCGGTCAGCATCTCGGTCAGGAACTGATAGCCGCTGCCGTCCTGCGCGTGGAAAGCGGCCGGGTTGTTCATGGCGAATGCGCCAATCAGGGCGCGGATGCGGTTCGGGTTGCTCAGGGTAAAGGAACGGTGCTCCAGCAGGCGGCGTACGGTGCTCAGCGCATCGTCTGCCGGGCTGGTGGCCTGCAGGATAAACCATTTATCCATCACCAGGCCGTTTTCGTGCCACTTGTCATCGTACTCCTGCATCAGCGTATCCCGGCACGGCAGCTGGGCGGCCACCGCGGCAGAGAGCGCCGCCAGCGCGTCGGTCATGTTGTCCGCCGCGTGATACTGGTGGCTGACCAGCCGATCCGCGAGCTGGATTTCGCCAAAGGCGAGATAGCGCAGGCAGGTGTTGCGTAAAGAGCGCTTGCCGATATCGGCATGCTCAACCCGGTACGTTTTCAGCGCATTCGCGTTGTACACCGCCAGCAGCTCGTCGGCCAGTTCGTTAGCCAGCGTGCGGGTCAGCGCCTCGCGCACCGTAGCAATCGCCACCGGATCGATGGTGTCGAACAGTTCGGCGATTTCGTTCACCGACGGCAGAGTCAGGATCTCCGCCGCCAGCGCCGGGTCGATATGCTCGTCGAGCAGGACTGCACGGAAGGCGTCGGCAACGTGCGCCGGCAGCGACAGCGGCTGCCCTTGACGCTGGCGCGCCACGTTGAGCTTGATGTAGTTCGCCAGCAGGCTCTGGGCGGCATCCCAGCGGGAGAAATCGTTGCGGGCATGGCGCATCAGGAAGGTCAGCTGCCGGTCGCTCCAGCTGTACTCCAGCTTCACCGGGGCGGAGAACTCGCGCAGCAGGGACGGCACCGGCTGGAAGTAGACGT
>NZ_CAJYMB010000155.1 GCF_913775985.1 uncultured Pluralibacter sp.
GGCAGCCTTGCTTTTCCGCTGCCGGCGCTTATCTGGTGCGCTATCAGCTATCCCATGCCGGTGACCTGCCTGCTGACTTTCGTCACCGGCGCCAGCGAGATAATTCTCGTGGCTAACGGGCTGATTAATCTGGCGGTGGACGGCCCGCTGCAAAATGCGCAGATTTTCTCTACTCGCCTGGGCATTGCCTCGCTGGCCATCAGCCCGGTGATCGTCTCGTCCAGCGTCATTGCGATTAATAATCTGATCCGCCAGGTGTCACTGCGGGCAGATTTCGATTTTTTAACCCGGGTATACTCGCGCTCGGGCCTGTTTGAGCTGTTGAAAACCCAGCGCTATCCCGCTTCCCAGCAGCATCTCACCGTGATGTTGCTCGATATTGACTACTTCAAGAGCGTAAACGACAACTACGGCCACGAGTGCGGCGACTACGTGCTGGCGGCGCTGGCGCGCCGGGTGAGCGATGCGGTGGGCAGCCGCGGGCAGGTGGCGCGCATGGGCGGCGAAGAGTTTGTGGTGGTCGCGGCCACCGACGACGCAGAAGACGGCTATCGGCTGGCGGAAGCTATCCGCACCCGCGTTGAGGCCAGCCCGTTTCAGTGGCGTCAGCAGATGCTGAACGTCACCGTAAGCATCGGCGCGGGCAGCGGCAGCATTAAGCAGCGCACGCTGCTCGATACCTTTCACGAGCTGATTGTTGAGGCGGATGATTTCCTGTATCAGGCCAAGAAAGCGGGGCGCAACCGAACCTGCGCCCGGGACCATGACGCCCATAACGCGGCGGATTAACTGCCCATTTCAAACCGGGATTGTTGAAAATCGCGGTACACCTCTTTGTTGCTGAATGCCGGGAAGCGGGCTTTTTGCGCTGCTGAGAGTAATGCTGCGCAGTAAGCCTTATTGCCGCGGCTGGTTGATATGCTTGTTGCGGTGCCGTCTTCAGCAAACTGGATATGTAACCTGCATTTTTTGCCTTTCCATGCCTCGGGATCGCTAAGCTGGGCATTTATTGCTGACCTGATTGCGCGCGCCTGCGCGCCCCATGCATCCTGGTCGTCCCATTTGCCCGAGCCGCAGCTGCCGAGCGCCGTTGTTTTATGGCATCCGGAAGGCTGCAGCGGCGTACAGCCTGCGGCTGCGCAGATTAAAATTGCGAGCAGCAGTCGCTTATTTATCATTATTCAACTCTCCATATTTCTGGCAAAAGACAATCTTGCGTACCATCATTTTTCATCGTTGCTAATTAATAATTAAATTCGCAGTTTTTCACAATATAGGTAAATCCTATGACGGCGAGAATTGTCTATTTCTGGCTGTGTGCAATAGTCATGCTTTCGTGAACAGGAGTTTGTATGCAACCCACATTTCATCTGACCACGCTATCTGCCGAAGAGATTACCGCGCGTATTGACCAGCTTTCCGATGTCCTTGCTGATTGCGTTAACGGCGGTGCCTCCGTCAGCTTTATGCTGCCGTTTCAGCAGGACACAGCGCGGGTTTTCTGGCAAAAGATGTCCAATAGCGTAGCTCTGGGAGAGCGGGTAGTGCTGGCGGCTGTTGACGAGGCGGATGTGATTATCGGTACCGTACAGCTTATTATCGATCTGCCGGAAAACCAGCCGCACCGCGGCGAAGTAGCGAAGCTGCTGGTTCACTCCCGGGGCAGAAGGCAGGGTATTGCGCTGGCGCTGATGGGTGAGCTGGAAAATATTGCCCGCGAAGGAGGCAAGCGGTTGCTGGTCCTCGATACCGCTACCGGCAGCGGGGCTGAACAGTTTTATCAGCGCTGCGGCTGGCAGAAAGCGGGGGTTATTCCTGACTTTGCATTAATGCCGGATGGCGAAGTCTGCAGTACGACGCTGTTTTATAAATCATTATAGGGATGAACCGCGCAGGGGTCTGCGCGGATATATAAACTAAATTAGTTACAACATACATATTTAGTGTCCCTGAAACACCTGCGTTAAACCTCGCAGAAAACGAAAGAAAAAGAGGCACTATTTTCACTAAAGATGCGGGTAAGCCGCTTTCCCGATGAGAGGGGAGCTGAGGACGCTGCCGTAGATTGTAATCGTGATGTAAATCACGTTAAATTGCTTCATCGTTTCTCCTGCGCCGAACCATCATGATTGTAAGACCCTCCGAACACTGGCTAACCCGAACGCTTGTCTGGCACGGTTCGGTACTCTCCAAAATCTTTACCCGGCTGCTGCTTAACTTTCTGCTTTCCGTGGCGGTGATTATTCTGCTGCCCTGGTATACCTCGCTCGGTATCAAACTTACCGTCGCGCCGTTCAGTATCCTCGGGGTGGCGATCGCTATTTTCCTCGGCTTTCGCAATAACGCCTGCTTCGCCCGTTATGTTGACGCCCGCCACCTGTGGGGCGAGCTGGTTATCGCCTCCCGCACGCTGCTGCGGGAAGTCAAAACCACGCTACCGGCGCAGTGCGATGTTCCGTCTTTCACTCGCCTGCAAATCGCCTTTGTCCATTCGTTGCGCATGCAGTTGCGGCGCCTGCCGCAGGAAGAGACCCTGGCAAAATATCTGACGCCGTCCCAGCTGCGGGAGGTGCTCGCAGCCCAGGCGCCGGCTAACCGCATTCTGCTGCTGATGGGCAACTGGCTGGCCGCGCGGCGGGAAGAGGGCGCATTGTCCGATATTCTGTTCCAAAGCCTTAACCAGCGTCTGAATGCCATGTCGGCAGTGCAGGCCGGCTGCGAGCGCATCGCCAATACGCCGCTGCCGTTTGCCTACTCGCTGATCCTACACCGCACCGTGTATCTGTTTTGCATTATGCTGCCGTTCGCGCTGGTCACAGACCTGCACTACATGACGCCGTTTGTCTCGGTACTGATCTCGTATACGTTTCTGTCACTCGACGCGCTGGCCGAAGAGCTGGAAGAGCCGTTTGGTCTGGAAAACAACGATCTGCCGCTGGATGCTATCGCCAACAGCATCGAGATTGACCTGCTGCAAATGAACGATGAGCCGCAGATACCGGCGAAAAGAGTTCACGACCGGCATTATCAGCTGACATAAAAGATGTGTGTCCGATACCGGATGACCCTTTAGCAGTTTGGGTTAAGAAAAAGGTAAGGCTTTCCGTGTGTAATGAGCGCCGTTTATCAAGGAGGACTTACGGTGGCAAAAAAGAGAAACGCTCTTCAAACCGTGCTTAACCTGATTATTTTTGCCTCGCTGTGCGTTACGGCGTGGGATCTTTCATTGGTCCGCGACCTTAACTGGTAGTTTTTCTGGCCACAATAAACAGCCGCGGAAAAGCCAGCAGGACCTGTCCATTCTGCTGGCGCGGATAGTGTTCAGCCAGCAGTGCCGCATAGCGTGCTAAAAACGCCTGCTGCGCCGCAGCCTCCAGCGGCTGCAAATAGGGCCGCAGGCCGGTGGCACTAAGCCACTCAATGATCGCCTGGTGTGATGCCATCGGGTGATAATAGGTCGTCTGCCAGATATCCACCTCGCAGCCGCTCTCGCTGAGTAAATCGTAATAGCGCCGAACGCCGGCCAGCGGCGCGCGGGCGCTGGCGGTAATGTTCATTTCTTCGGCCACCTGGCGCATCAGCGTATGCGACGGCTCGCGCCAGTTATCGGGCATTTGCACCGCCAGTACCCCGTCTTTTGCCAGCAGGGAAGCCAGATGCGGGAAGAGGGTTTCGTGATCGTTAATCCACTGCAGAGAGGCGTTGGCATACAGCACATCCAGCGGACGATCGGGCCGCCAGCCGCCAATGTCGGCTTCAACAAACTGGCAGTCGGGCAGCGCACTGCGGGCTTGCTCAAGCATCGCCGGCGAATTATCAACACCGACGATAGCGGCATCGGGCCAGGCGTCTCTGAGCAGCGCGGTGCTGTTGCCGGGGCCGCAGCCGAGATCCGCAATATCATGCGCGACAGGTTTCGCTATTCGGGCTAGCAGTTCGGCCGCGGGGCGGGTGCGTTCAGACGCAAACTGCAAATACAGAGAAGGGTTCCAGTCAGCCATCAGAGTCTCCTCAATTATGCACGCTGAATAAGCCCATTGAGATTAGCTCAGGGCAGCGGCTTGCGCGGGGCAATTAGAGTGGTGTGTAGACCAAAGAGGATTATCGCAAAAAATAAAGTGGGCCGGGCGGCCCACTTTGTAGGGAATTAGCCGGGATAGATACCGCGATCTTTACGCGCCATCAGGATCCGCTCGCAGGCCACAATATAGGCGGCGGTACGCAGAGAGCACTCTTTCTCTGCAGCTTTATCCCAGACATGAACCATGGCATCTGTCATGATTTTGTCCATTCGCTCGTTAATTTCCTCTTCGCTCCAGAAGAAGCTGGCCATGTCCTGAACCCATTCGAAGTAGCTCACGGTCACGCCGCCGGCGTTACACACGACATCCGGCACCACGATGATGCCGCGATCGGCCAGCATATCATCGGCATCCGGGTAGGTCGGGCCGTTTGCGCCTTCCAACACCAGCTTGCACTTCAGCCCTTCTGCGCGCTGGCGGGTTATCTGGCCTTCCAGCGCCGCCGGGATAAGAATATCCATGTCGAGGCTCCAGAAGGCTTCATCATCAATGGTCTCCGCGCCCGGGAAGCCGGCAATCTGCTTGTGCTCCAGCTGCCAGGCGGTCAGCGCGGCCATATCAATGCCGCTGTCGTTGGCAAGAGTCGCGGTATGATCCTGAATAGCGACGATGCGAGCGCCAGAGGCTGCAAACAGGCGTGCGGCCTCGCTACCGACGTTACCAAAACCCTGAACGGCAACCCGGGCGCCTTTTACCGGAATATTTGCCCGGCGGGCAACTTCGCGACCGGTGATCCAGACGCCGCGCCCGGTGGCTTTTTCACGGCCCAGGGAGCCGCCGAGATGAATCGGTTTCCCGGTCACAACGCCGGTGATGGTGGTGCCCTGATTCATGGAGTAGGTGTCCATCATCCACGCCATCACCTTGCCGTTGGTGCCGACATCCGGTGCCGGAATATCTTTCTGCGGCCCGATAATAACGCCGATCTCGCTGGTATAGCGGCGGGTCAGGCGCTCAAGCTCGCCTTCTGAAAGCTTGAAAGGATCGACGCGAATACCGCCTTTCGCACCGCCGTACGGCAGGTTCACCGCCGCGCATTTGACGGTCATCCATGCGGACAGGGCCATAACCTCATTCAGGTCCACGTCCGGATGATAGCGAACACCGCCTTTACCCGGGCCGCGGGAGAGGTTGTGCTGCACGCGGTAGCCTTCAAAGTGGCGAATGGTGCCGTCGTCCATTTGTACCGGAATATCGACAATCAGGGCGCGCTTAGGATGGCGCAGGGTATCAACCCAATGGGAGAGTTCGCCAAGGTAGGGCGCCACACGCTCGATTTGTTGCAGGTAGGTGTTCCAGGCAGATGTGCTGCTATCTGAGGCGTAAGATAACTTTTCCATGATGAACCTTTCGTATTGTGCGTGGTATGTTCTTTATTTGGCCGTGGTCATAGTGATACTCACTGTGTGAACAGCAATTTAACACTTTATTAATTTTTTGTATTGAGAGGGTAAAGGTGCCGCACGTGATGCTATGCACCAAAATAATGCATTCCGCGAAGTGATGGTTCATAGCCCGCGCGGGGCGGGAAAAGAGTAGTGCAGATAATATGCATAATTAATGCATAAATATTAAAATCGACTATTTTTCAGAAGTTTGATGCAGCTCTAAAAGTAAATGCAATGAAAAATATTATCGAGCCGGTTGTGTCATACACGCCGGCCCTGGCCCTACAAATCATGGGCGTATTCAATCGCACCTTTCACCTTTGCCAGCGCCGGCAACAGGTCATCGAGGCTCACCGAGCCCAGCGCCAGCCTCAGCGCCTGCGGCGGATGGGCAGTGGTGCTGAACGGTGCCGCAGTTGATACTGAAATTCCTTCATCCATCAGCAGCCTGACCACCGGCTCGGCCCGCACCTCTTCACCGAGCGGCAGCCAGCTAAAATAGCTATTTTCATGACCTGCAGGCGCCGGCGAAAATTTCAGGCCGCGTACCAGCCGCTGGCGGCGGCGCGCGTCCTCCCTTTTTTGCTGTTCCAGCAGGGCTGCGGTGCCGTCTTTGATCCAGTTGCACACCAGGGCGGTCACCAGCGCTGGCGTATTCCAGCTGGTTGCACGAATGGCGCGCTCGATGGCGGCCACGTGGCGAGAAGGTGCCACCAGCGCACCAACCCGCAGACCGGTAGCAATACTTTTTGAAAAGCCGGTGATGTAAAGAGTGCGCTCTGGCGCCAGCGCGGCCAGCGGCGGGGGAGGATTAGCGACCAGAAAAGCATAGGCGGCATCTTCCAGAATCAGTAAATCGTGCATGCGCGCTACGGCCACCAGCTCGCGGCGTCGGGTTTCGTTCAGCACCCAGCCCAGCGGATTATGCAGCGTCGGCATAGTGTAAATCGCCCTCACGCGCCGGGTCTGGCAGAGTTGGTGCAGTGCACCCAGATCCGGGCCCGCAGGCGTCACCGGAATAGGTGCCAGTTCCAGATGAAACAGCGTGGCCAGCACCTTAAAACCCGGATAGGTCAGGGCATCAACCGCCACCACGTCTCCCGGGGAGAGCATCGCCATAATCGCCACGGTCAGACCGTGCTGCGCGCCGCTCACCAGCAGCACGTTTTCCCGGCCGGCGTTCAAACGGTAGCGCCGAAGATAGTCGGCGACACATTCGCGATCGGCGGTTCTGCCGGCGTGCGGCTGGTAGCGCAGCAGGGCATCAATATCCCCGCCGCGGGCCATCTGGCGCAAAGCCTCGCGCAGCAGCCCGGCCTGATCCGGCAG
>NZ_CAJYMB010000156.1 GCF_913775985.1 uncultured Pluralibacter sp.
AACGCGGGCGCAGGTAGAAAAATCCTTCCGGGGCGCGGATAAGCTCGACGTTATAGCGCGCATAAAACTCTTCCAGATACTCCTGGAAGTCCATCAGAAAGGCATGATTATCCAGCTCGTCGAGGCCGACGTGACGGCCCGCGCGCAGGGCGCTATCCAGCGCCGGAAAAAGAGGGTTGGCCAGAGCCTGTGCCAGCTTAACTGGCATCACCTGTTCAATATTTGTCGATGACATGTGCCTGTACCTTGGCTCCGTAATCATTAATCGGCTGCCACTTCGGCGGCAGTCCGGTGAAATCGCCCTGCGCGACGCCCAGGCGCACGGCCTGGTCAACCACAATACGCGCCACGTCAAAATGGCGCGCGCGCGGGTACTGCGCAAGGTATTCGCGCACCACCAGGCCCAAATCCAGCGGCAGCTGCTTCTTTTTATAGATAACAAGCTGTTGTTCGATCATCGCCGCCAGCTGTTCGCGAATTTCGTTAAACTCTTCGAACTCGAGGTCCGGCGGCAGCTCGCCGGTCACTTCCTCATCGCGCAGCGTCATCTCTTCATCGCGCATGTCGTAGAGGCGATCGGCGTTAGCGTAGGTCAGCGCCCAGGGAGCGTCGAAGTAGGTCTGTACCGACTGGCGCAGGCGCTGGGCGAAGACGCGGTTTTTATCCATATCAATAGCGGTACGGATAAATTTATGCACGTGGCGATCGTAGCCGATCCACAGGTCGATAGCCTGCTGGCCCCAGCTGACGATGCGGTCGAGTTTGCTTTGCAGGTCGAACACCAGGCGATCCACGAAATCCAGATCGTCGTGGGTCATGGTGTACTCCTGGACACGCAGCAGGTTGGCCTGCAGCTTGTCCCCTGCCGCCTCCAGCGTATCCTGCAGCTCTCGCAGGGTGCCGGAAGTTTCCGACAGCAGCATTTCGCAGCTGGAGATTGCCGCCCGCCAGTCTTTATTCAGCAGCTGGGCAATATCGTCTTTCACCGACTGCTGCTGCTCGTCCATGGTTCGCTGGGTCAGGTCAATGCTGTCGAAGATCTCAGCGACCGAATATTTCAGCGGTGCGTAGACGTTGCGGTGCCAGTGGAACTCGTCTCCGCCCTCTTCGGCGGCGTCCGCCGCGCGCTTGAGCTCGCCGCCGACAATAGAGAGCTGCATCGACAGGCGCAGGGTTGAGAACTCGCGCTGGCGAATGTAGTAGTCGGTAATGCCGATCCCCAGCGGGGTCAAGCGGTAAATGGCGTTGCCTTCGGTGATTTCGCTGGTAAAGCGGTTCAGCAGACGTTGACGAACCATATCGTTAATCGCGTTGTTAGCGCGCACGCTAATCGTTTCGCTGGTTTGCTCAAACGCATCACTGACGTGGCGAAAAGCATCGATAAGCTCGCCTTCGGTGAGCTCGCCCTCCAGACGTTCGCCATTGAGCGTTGCTACGGCTAACAGGAACGAAAGCCTGTCTACCGGCAGCGCGATAGAAAAATCGTTTTTCCTGGCCCAGGCAACCAGTTCGGGGACTGTCTGGGAAAAATCACTCATCGTTATTCCTTGTATCTACCAGTGGCTTGCGCGCGGTGACGTGAATATAGCGTCCCAGGCTTATCCAGGGCTCCTGGCGACAATAGCGCGTTTCCAGTTCCAGCAGCTGCGCGTAGTTGTCGTGCTGCTTGTGTTTCTCTCGCAGATAATCGTGGAATACACGTACGCCCGTTTTACCGGCAATCTGCCAGCCCGCCTCTTCCAGCCAGCAGTACACCTGCTGCGGGTCGCGCGGGTAGTCCGGCGAAAGGGTGCGCTTTTTCTTTTTCGGCATACCCGCCTGTACATAGTCAAAATTGGTGGCGACCATGTTATGCATCAGCAGGCCGTTGGCGTTATAGAACATCAGCGACAGCGCGCCGCCCGGCCTCAGCACCGACCACAGCGTCTGTAAAACCGGCTGAGGTTCGGCTACCCATTCCAGAACCGCGTGAAACAATATCAGATCGACCGGGCTTTCCAAATGTTGCGCCACGTCCTGAATCGGGCATTGTATAAAATGCATGCGGCCGCTCACACCTTTGTCGTCTGCCGCGCGCCTGGCCTGCGCGATCATCTCTGATGAAAGATCGCATAGGGTAACATGATGGCCGCGCTCTGCCATCTGAATTGCGGTCTGCCCCGCCCCGCCGCCGGCGTCGAGAATGCGCAGCGGCGCCGGGCCAAAGGTCGGCAGCAGAAGATCCAGATCCTGCCACAGGATCGCCTGGCGCAGCTGTCCTTTGGTGGTGCCATAGATATTGCGCGAAAACTTCTCCGCGATGTCATCGAAATTGCGATCCTGCACGCTGCGCGCTCCGCTAGCCCCAAAGCGGCTATTTTGTCATACCCACGGCCAGAGAAAAGCTATCTGTTGTAATATCCCGTCAGATGCCTGTCGGATGGTTAAAAAAGGAACCAACAAGGATGCTTTTTACGCTGAAAAAATACATTGGCGGCCTGATGCTGCCGCTTCCCCTGCTGCTGCTGCTGATGGCAGTAGGCCTCGGCCTGCTGTGGTTCAGCCGGTTCCAGCGCGGCGGCAAGGCGCTGGTGAGCCTGAGCTGGCTGGCGCTGCTGCTGCTCAGCCTGCAGCCGGTGGCCGACCGTTTGCTGCGCCCGATTGAGCAAACCTATCCCACCTGGCGCGGTGCCGCGCCGGTGGAGTATGTGGTGGTGCTGGGAGGAGGATACACCTGGAACCCGGCGTGGGCGCCCGGTTCTAACCTGATTAACAACAGCCTGCCGCGGCTGGCCGAGGGTATTCGCCTGTGGCGCGCCAGCCCCGGCGCAAAGCTGATTTTTACCGGCGCGTCGGCGCAGCATAATCCGTTCAGTGCCGCAGAAACGGCGGCGCGGGTGGCGGTTAGCCTCGGCGTCCCGCGCCGGGATATTATTGTGCTGGATACCCCCAGAGATACCGAGCAGGAAGCCGCTGCGGTGAAGGCCCGCATTGGCGATGCGCCGTTTCTGCTGGTCACCTCCGCCTCACATCTGCCGAGGGCGATGGTCTTCTTTCAGCGTGCCGGGCTGGATCCGCTCCCGGCCCCGGCTAACCAGCTGGCAATCGCTTCGCCTGTTAATTCCTGGGAGAAGATGCTGCCCTCGCCGCTGTGGCTGATGCACAGCGACCGCGCCGCTTATGAAACTCTGGGGCGGCTGTGGCAGCGCCTCAAGGGCAGCTCAGCGGAGCCAGGGCAGCAGTGATTTAGCGGCCAGATCAAATTGAGTGCGGTTAAAGCGCCCGGTATTCACCAGCCGGGCCACCTCGTCCCACAGCAGATAGAGCCAGCGCCGGCCAATAAAGCCTTCCGCCACCGGCGCGCGCTGCAGATAGTGCCACAGTAAACTTTCAGACTGTTCGCAGCCCGCAAGGCGAAAAAGCTCATACTCCCGCGGCGCCCACAGCATCATACCGGGCGCAACCATCGCCAGCAGCTGGTCGCTGCGCGGGTCCTTCAGCATGCTGGCCAGGGTCAAATTACCGTGGATCAGCACGCAGTTATCGCTAAAGTCTTCAAACAGCGCGGGCAGACTCTCACGACTGCGAAATAAAATACGCCGATCCTGCATGTTCAGGCCGTTGTCGCTATACTGTCCCAGCGTGCTCCACAGCACTTCCAGGCGCTGGCGGTACCACAGCGGCCAGAGATTTTCCTGGGTGCTGTCCACCGTACCCACGCAGCCGCCGCTGTCCTGCCGGTGCCACGCCAGCAGCCCTTCGACAATTTGGTCTTTAAGCTGCTCCCAGCGGGCCGGGGTGCGGGCCGGTGCCTCGACGGAAACGCCCTGCAGGCGCTCCAGCAGCAGCACGTCCGGCGCGCCGGTGGTTTCGTGGGTCAGCACGCCGTACACCGCCGGCATCCTTACCGTACCGTCCCGGGCAAGGCGCGGAATTTTCCACGCCATCTGCTGCGCCAGACCAAAAATGGCAAAGGTTTTTGCCAGCAGCGGCATCGGATTCCCTTCTGCATCGTACAGCGACCACAGGGAGGAATCGGGCCTGTGATTGACGCACTCAACCCGGCTCAGCTTTTCGCCGAGCAGGTGGCTTAATTCCGCGCGCAGCTGTTCCATTTCCCGGTTCTCCATCAAGATAATCCGGTTTCATAATGAGCGCCGCCGCGCGCGATGTCACCCGATCCAGATCAAACCGCGGCCGGAAAGCACGTTCCTCCGGTTTTAGAAGTCATAATAGAAGTCCAGCCAGTTCGAATCCGGCAGATGGTCCGTGGAGCTGGAGAAGGTGCGCTCGACGGCCACGCGGAAGCCGTAGCGGAACTGGAAGTTGACCCCGGTGTAGAGCTGATTCGCGTGATAGTGCTCGCCGCCGAGGATCTCCAGCCGGGTACCCGCCACGTAAGGCCCGATGCTGAGCAGCGGTCCCTTATCGACGGGAAAGGTGCGGGAGAGAAAAGCGGTGGCGCCGTAGGCGTCGCCGGCAAAGAAGTTGTAATCGGTTCTTTTGCGCATTGTCTGGGGAATAAAGTTGCCGTAGTACTCCCCGGAAAGGGCAGCGTACCAGGGACCGGGGGCCCAGGCGATGCTGGTTGCGGCAATCTGCTCATAGTCCGAATGCTTAGTCTGCGCGTCCCACGAGGTGACTTTAATGCGGGTATAGCTCGCCGACAGGGTCAGCGTTTTGGTGGTTCGCCAGTCTACGCCCAGCGCTGCGCCCTTCTTGCGGTGGAACATCCAGCCGCCGGGGGTGTAGTAGCTGTGGGTCGGCAAATACGCCATGGCGTAAAAATCAGCGTCATCGCGGGTGAGTTTATACATCAGGGTACGGTCTGGTTTATCACTGCCGTCGTAGGCAGGGTAAACACCGACCGCCGCGGCCTTGGCGTGCCAGTCGTTCTCCCAGACGTCAGTTTTAACCCCCACGGTCTGGTAGTACACGCTGTCCTGTTTGCCGTAGGTCAGCCTGCCCCACTTCTCGCTGTCCAGCCCCGCATACAGCTCGCGTCGGTTAAAGCGGCTGGTTTTCTTCGGATAGTGGCTGTCCATGTCGGCTACTTTGAATATATTGGTGCCGAACTCCCAGTAGCCTACCGCTTTTAGATCTTCATCAAAGTTATAGCCGGTAGTGATACGAAAGCGCGTGCCGCCGTCGTAGCCTTTTTGCCAATATTGACCAGTATCTGCTCCACCCATATCGTTGCGAAAGCGCGGACGAATACTACCCCCGACCGAGAGCGACATCGGTGAATAAAAGTTATCACCTTTAGGATCGGCTTTTAGAATATCTATTTCTGCCTGTGCTGAGTCTGCAATAAATGCCGAGAGCGCGACAATACAGCCGAAGCCCACCCGACGAAAACTACCCTGGAATTGAGTTTTCATCATCTTTCCTTTATTTGAAATAATTGAAGATAATCTTCTGGCGTTATTTAACTTTATTTTAATTAGCGGCAACTCGGCATACTTCGCCGGCCCCTTAACAGCGCTATCCTAAATAATTCGAGTGGATTGAAGGCGGCAAGCGAGTGAATCCCCGTGAGCTTACTGGAGTAAGTGACCGGGGTGAACGTACGCAGCCAACACACAAGCAGCTTGAATTATGACGGATATAAATAGAGTATTCAGCGTCAGAAGCCACATTTATTATTGGAACGACATCTTTAACACTACGACTGATATACAACAGCTTGTAGCGCATTACTCGCGCTTATTTTCGCCTCACCCGTTATCGCGCTTAACGAATGAGGCCAATATTTTTACTACTCCGACAGGCCCCGTGCCCTGGCGCTAATATCAGTAATACCTTCGCGCCCCGCCTGCAGCAGCGCCTCCGGGGACAAACCCGCCTCGTCCTGCTGCATAAAGGCCAGCACCATCGGCACATTCAAACCGGTGAGCACTGCCGCCCGCTCGCGGTTGCGCAGCCACATTTTCAGCGCAACGTTGACCGGCGTCCCGCCGACAATATCGCAAATCAGCACCAGCGGTTCGCTGGTATAAGGGGCAAGCAGCGCGGCCAGCGCCGCTTCGAGCCCCGCAGGGCCGTCACCGGCCCCCACGGACAGCGCGTGTACGTTATCCCGCGCGCCGAGGATCTCGAATGCCGCCTGCCTCACCGCGACCGCCACCTCACCGTGGCTGATTAAGACACACTGCGTCATGCGGGCTCCTCTGCGATTTCAATGTAAACGGGCCGGTCGAGCAGCGCGAGTTCACCCACCTCGCCGCCCTCGGTTTCAAAGATAACCAGCCGGTTTTCCCCTTCCCGCAGCAGCGGCGCGGGAATGTAGAGATAGCCCAGCGGCCCGCGATCCCAGTAGCGTCCGAGGTTGAAGCCGTTGATAAATGCCGTGCCCTTGCCCAGCGTTCGGGTGTCGAGAAACGCATCCGCCGGACTGTCGATATCGAAGCGATATTCGTAGAAGGCCGGCTGCTGCGGTTCCCAGCCCGCGGAGAAATCGACGCTGTCGATGTTGTCCAGCGGCAGAGGGAAAATCTGCCAGTCGGCTTCAAAATGGAGGTCTATCAGCAAACCGCCGCGCAGCCCCTTGCGCTGGGACGGCGCCAGCAGCCGCGCCCCGTAGTTAACACGACCCAGATTCTCAATCAGCAAATCAAACTGGTTGTCCGCTTCGCTAAGGGAAAATGAAAGCTGCTCGCCAATCTGCTCCCGGTACTGGGTCGCCAGGTGTCGGCCGTTAGCGTACAGCTGCACCCGATCGCTGGCATCCACCACGCGGCATTTTTCTACTTCGGCCGGGCCGCGCTTGTGGGTGCGGTAAAGGATATAGCCGTAGCTTTGTCCCACATCCTCCATACTCAGCGGCCAGGCGCTGCTGACCGGCTGGCTAATGGCAGAAAGGGTACTAAACAGGCTTACCTTGCGCGACGGGGCGATAGTGCCAAAGGCCCGGCGAGGCAGGTCTTTCGGCAGGTACTGTTCGGCCCCGGGAACCTGTTCTTTAATCGCGCGCTGCACCGCCAGATACTTGCTGCCGGGCTCGCCCCACTCGCTCAGGAGGGCGTCATAATCGTAGGAAGTGACCTGCGGCAGATCTCTGTCGCCGCGGGCCGAGCAGCCGTTCATAAAGCCGAAGTTGGTACCGCCCTGGAACATGTAGATGTTCATGCTGCCCCGCGCCAGCTGGAGGCTGACCTCTTTCGCCGCATCGTCGGCATCCCGGCGGATAATGGCGTCGCCGTAGCGGTTGAACCAGCCTATCCAGAACTCCATGCACATCAGCGGCCGGTTGGGCTGGAAGGCCGCGAGATTATCGAAGCTCTCATCGGTGCGGGAGCCGAAGTTCGCGCTGGCGAGAATATTCTCTTCGCGCAGTGAACCGGCTTCGAGCGCCTCCTGCCAGCCGCCGTCGGAGGTGAACAGCGGCACGCTGACCCCGAAGCGGCGCATCATTTCTGCAAGGCTGGAAAGATAGGCTTTATCGTTGCCGAAAGAGCCGTATTCGTTTTCCAGCTGCATCATAATAACCGGCCCGCCCCGGTCGTACTGGAGGGGAACGAGGCGCGGCAGAAGCTCTGCATAATAGTTCTCTACCGCCTGTAAAAACGCCGGCTGGTTGCTGCGCAGCCGCATCGCCCGGTCGCGCAGCAGCCAGGCGGGGAAACCGCCGAACTCCCACTCGGCGCAAATATACGGCGAAGGACGCAAAATCACGTACAGCCCTTTCTGCTGCGCCAGCACCACAAAGCGTTCCACGTCGGCAAGACCGGTAAAGCAGAAGCGGTCAGGCTCCGGCTGGTGGATATTCCACGGCAGATAGGTTTCAACACAGTTAGCGCCGAGCGCTTTCAGGTTATCGAGGCTGTGCGCCCAGTACTCCGGCACCAGGCGAAAATAGTGTATCGCGCCGGAGATCAGTTTGACCGGCTCGCCGTCGAGCATAAAGTCCTGCTCAATCGTAAAGGTTCCCATACCGTCTCCGTTAACCGAGAATGCCGAGGTTGTAGCCGACAATGGAGATGATCATCATCACCCAGATAACCCGGGTAGAGTTCATCCGCCGCAGGCCCAGCAGCCAGTAGACAAGCGCCACCAGCAGTACCGGCAGCAGGCTTGGCATCAGCTGATCGAGGGTATCCTGAATTTTCAGCACCACCTTACCGCTTTGAAAGGTGAGCGGTACCGTCACGTGAACCACCGAGGCAATCAGCGCCCCGACGACGGTGACCCCCAGCAGCGTCGCCGCTTCGGTGATGGACTTCAGCTGGGTGTTCATGCTGCCGACCATATTCATGCCTTTACGGTAGGCAAATCCCAGCTGCGGCAGGCGAAAGCCAACGATAATCAGCAGGTGGGCGAGGATCCAGAAAATTGCCCCCATCGGGTTGCCGTTCAGCGCCATCCAGGCCCCGACAGAGCCAAAAATCGTCGGCACCAGCGCGCCGAAGAGCGCATCGCCGATGGCGGCAAACGGCCCCATCAGCCCGGTTTTCAGCCCGGAAACGGCCTCCGTGGCTTTAATGCCCTCTTCCTCTTCCAGCGATAATCCAACCCCGAGGATCAGCGCCCCGGTGTGCGGGCTGGTGTTAAAGAACTGGGAGTGCATCTCCAGATTTTTTTTCAGCGCCTGCGGATCGTCGCCGTACAGCTTCTGCGATGCCGGCAGCATGGCGTACAGATAACCGGTACTCATCATGCGCTCGTAGTTCCAGCATATCGCCGAGGCGAACAGCCAGCGCAGATTCACCCGGCGCAGGGTGCGCTTGTCTAATGTCGGTATTGCGACGGCCTGGGCGGTATCAGATTTCGTCATCATCAATCTCTCCGGAAGTGGTCTGCATAGCCGCACGCGGCGCGTCTGCGGTCTGTTTTTCGCTGCGTGAAACGGTGCGGTAGTGCATGATTGCCCCGGCGATACCGAGCACCGCGACGCCGAGCATCGGGGTTTTCAGCCAGGCGGCGGCGAAGAAGCCAATCAGCAGCCAGGGGAAGAACTGCCGGGTCGGCAGGTAGCGCAGCAGGATGCCGATACCCACGACCGGAAGGACGCCGCCGGCCACTTTCAGGCCGCCGGTAAGCCACTCTGGAACATAGTGGAGCACCGCCTGCACGAAGTGTTCGCCAAATACCAGCACCAGCAGCACCGGCAGCATGCGCGACAGCCCCCACGGCAGCGCCCCCGCCAGGATATTGCGCTCAATTGCCCGAATATCGAGCCTGTCGATAGCCTTAATAACCCGGTGCAGGAAAAAGGTGTTGAGAAAGCGCGCCAGAATATCGAGCTGGATCAGCAGCAGGCCAACGGGAACCCCGATGCCGATCGCAAACTCAAGCCCTTTTCCGCTGATAATCGCGAAGATAGTGCCGATAATGGCACCGGTGGTGAAGTCCGGGATAGACGCGCCGCCGTAGGTACCGACGCCGAGCACCATCAGCTGGAGCGTGGCCCCGACGGCCAGGCCGGTGGTCATATCGCCCATAATGATGCCGGTGATCATTCCGGCGTTCAGCGGGTAGCCGATACCGATATTTACCGTAATCACATCCAGAATCTGGAGAAAAGCAAACAGGCAAATCACCAGAATCTGCCAAGTTTCAATTGCCATCGTGATTCCCCGCCTATTTTAAGTTGTTAATAAGGTCGATAACGCTCACTTTATTATCATTGGGTACCCGCTGGTTAATAACGCTGACGTTATTGGCCGCAAGCCTTTGCAATTCACTGATATCCTGCGCAGATAAGCTGACGCTTTTGGTAATTTGAATTCCGTCCTGCCGCTGTGTAACGTTGGCGACATTGACCTCCGGCATTGGCAGTCCATTTTCATGCAGCGCCATTAAGCCCGGAACCGATTTAATCAGCAGCAATACGCGCTGAGAATCGTATTTCCCGGCAAGTATATTTTCCACCGCGGTTTTATACGGCAATACGCTGAGCTTAACGCCGGCCGGCACCGCCATTTTCAGCGTCATTTTATCTATTTCGCTCTCGGCCACCCCGTCATCGGCGACCATAATTCGGGTTATATTTAAACGCGATGCCCACATATTGGCGACCTGACCGTGGATCAGCCGTTCATCGACGCGGATATTCACTATGGCCATAACTTTCCCCTAATTAATTACATTAAACTGGCTTCAGACTTTTGAGACGCGAAAAATCCCGCGCTTTTTATAAACGTTTAATCAGTGAAGAAATCAACCCGCCCGGCTGCAGAGCGTTATTTACCCGATTCGAATACCGGCGGCAGCGGATGGCTTACGATATTCACACGACGACATCTGAGATCCTCCAGCAGCCCCCGCTCGCCTTCCGTCAGCCAGACGCTGGCGGAGTACTGGCTGGCCTGCTGGCGACCGGGATAGCGCGAGCAGTTAGCCAGATTCACTTCATCAAGCTCCGGCAACTGCGTCAGCACCCGGCTGGCGCACGCGAGGGATGCCACCACAATCATCTGGCGCGCCAGCGGATCAACCGCTGCGGCAACCTCGTCAACCGGACAGAGGCAATACGTCAGTCCGGGCGGCAGCGCCAGCTCAATGGTCAGCGCGTGCAGCGGATCTTCGGCGACCTCGTCGCTGGCCACGATAATGCGATCCAGCTTCAGGGCCTGCACCCAGCTCAGCACCACCTGAGTGTGCACCAGCCGGTCGTCCACCCGCAGGGTTATCACGACGCGTCGCTTCCGGCAGCGGCGCGCGCGGCCAACGCGTCGCGCAGAGCAATGAAATCCGGCTGCGCGTTGGCATAGCGTATCGCGCCGTGCGTCGCCTGCTGACACAGGTCGATACGCTCTGCCAGCGGCGCCTCTTCCGCCATATAAAACTCCAGCAGGGTCACAACGCCTGCGCCGGAAATGACGTGAACGTGCGGCGCGCTGAGGGCTATCTTCATCGCGGTGTTATTAACGCTGCCGCCGGGAATATCGGTGAAAAGCACCATTTGATGGCCGCGGGTCAGCGCCTCTTCAGCGGCCTGCTGCAGACGCTCCTCCAGATGGTGAATAGAGGTAATATCG
>NZ_CAJYMB010000157.1 GCF_913775985.1 uncultured Pluralibacter sp.
ATTCATGATTCTGTTCGGCAGCTATAAAGTGGTGCCGACCATTACCGTTATCTCCACCTTCGGTCTGGTCTTTGCCTCGGTCTACTCGCTGGCGATGTTGCACCGCGCTTACTTCGGTAAAGCGAAAAGCGAAATCGCGGCGAAAGAGCTGCCGGGGATGTCGCTGCGCGAGCTGTCTATCGTCCTGCTGCTGGTGGTTCTGCTGGTTCTGCTCGGGTTCTTCCCGCAGCCGATTCTGGATACCTCCCACGCTGCGATGAGCAATATTCAGCAGTGGTTTGTTAATTCCGTTTCTACTACAAGGCCGTAAATCGCCATGACAATAACTCCACAACAACTGATCGCACTGCTACCGCTGCTGATCGTCGGCTTGACGGTGGTGGTTGTGATGCTCTCCATTGCGTGGCGACGCAATCACTTTACCAATGCCACGCTGTCGGTTATTGGCCTCAACCTCGCGCTGCTGTCGCTGTGGTTCGTTGGCCAGGCCGGCGCGATGGACGTTACCCCGCTGATGCGGGTTGACGGCTACGCCATGCTTTATACCGGGCTGGTGCTGCTGGCAAGTCTTGCCACCTGCACCTTCGCTTACCCGTGGCTTGAAGGCTATTACGACAACAAAGATGAGTTCTATCTGCTGGTGCTGATTGCCGCTCTCGGCGGTATTCTGCTGGCGAATGCCAACCATCTGGCGTCGCTGTTCCTCGGCATTGAACTGATCTCGCTTCCGTTGTTCGGCCTGATTGGCTACGCCTACCGGCAGAAGCGCTCGCTGGAAGCCAGCATCAAGTACACCATCCTTTCGGCAGCGGCTTCGTCCTTCCTGCTGTTCGGTATGGCGCTGGTGTATGCTGACTCCGGCAGCCTGTCGTTTACCGCGCTGGGTAAAGCGCTGTCTGACAACATGCTGCACGAGCCGCTGCTGCTGGTTGGGCTGGGCATGATGATCGTGGGCCTGGGCTTTAAACTCTCGCTGGTGCCGTTCCACCTGTGGACGCCGGATGTCTACCAGGGCGCGCCTGCGCCGGTATCGACCTTCCTGGCCACCGCGAGCAAAATCGCCATCTTTGGCGTGGTGATGCGCCTGTTCCTGTACGCCCCGGTTGGCGACAGCGAAGCGGTGCGCACCGTGCTGGGCGTGATTGCCTTTGCCTCCATCATTTTCGGTAACCTGATGGCGCTGAGCCAGACCAACATCAAGCGTCTGCTCGGCTACTCTTCCGTATCGCATCTCGGCTATCTGCTGGTGGCGCTGATTGCGCTGCACAGCGGCGAAATGTCGATGGAAGCGGTAGGCGTCTACCTGGCCGGTTATCTGTTCAGCAGCCTCGGCGCCTTCGGCGTGGTGAGCCTGATGTCCAGCCCGTACCGCGGCCCGGACGCAGACTCGCTGTTCTCCTACCGCGGTCTGTTCTGGCATCGCCCGATCCTGTCGGCAGTGATGACGGTGATGATGCTCTCTCTGGCGGGTATCCCGATGACGCTGGGCTTTATCGGCAAGTTCTACGTGCTGGCGGTGGGCGTCCACGCGCATCTGTGGTGGCTGACCGGTGCCGTGGTAGCAGGTTCGGCGATCGGCCTTTACTACTACCTGCGCGTAGCCGTGAGCCTGTACCTCAGCGCCCCGCAGCAGCTCAACCGCGATGCGCCGTCTAACTGGCAGTACAGCGCGGGCGGCATTGTGGTGCTGATTTCCGCTCTGCTGGTGCTGGTGCTGGGTATCTGGCCTCAGCCGCTTATCGATATCGTACAGCTGGCGCTGCCGGCGATGTAAACGTAAGTTCTGAAATGAAAAAACCGCCGATTTAACCCGGCGGTTTTTTTATTGTGCGGAGTGTAAACAGGCTAGCTGTCGTCCTGACAGGTACGCGGCGTTATCTTGTTTTGTTGTGCGTAGGCGTTAGCGGATTTCTCGATAATCGGACGCAGCAGCGCCCAGTCCGGCGCAATCCAGTCGCTGATAACCTTCCAGTGCTGGCCGTCCCACTGCTGGAAAGTGACCCGGCCCTGGCCTTCGTGATCCTCGCAGGTGACATTAATCGAGTGGAACAATCCTTTTGCGCCAAGCGCTTCAACGCGGGCAGGATCGAGACGCAGATGCTCGAAGCCCCAGCGGATCTCATCGCCGGTCAGCGTACGGTGGCCGAATTTTTCCTGCGCGATGCGGATAGCTTCAACGTTGAGAATACCGTTAACGATCCCGAGATTGTGATACACGCTGCCGATACGCTTTCTGTCCTGCAGATTCCCCTTGTTCGCCCCGTATACCTTATCAATAATCTCCTTCACCACCGGATAGACCGCGCCCGATGCCTGCGTCGTCAGGGCGATATAGCCCTTCGCGGCGCTGCCGGCCGGGATAACGTCCTCTTCCGAGTTTGACCAGACGTTACCGATAATTTTTTCTGCCGGATAGCCAACTTTCTGAGCGGTTTTTAGCGCCACCGGGTTCATTACCCCAAAACCGCGCAGCACCACGAAATCCGGTTTGGCCCGGCGGATGGTCAGCCACTGGGACTGCTGCTCATTGCCGGGATGCGGAACTTCAATTTGCTGCAGCGTAAAGCCATACTTCTTCGCCAGCAGCTCGTAGATAGGGATAGTTTCTCTGCCATAGGGCGAACCGTGGTACAGCACGATAATCTTTTTCCCTTTGAGCTTTTCAAGCCCGCCGACCCGGCTGCCAATAAAGGTCACGATCCCGGAGGTTTCGCTATAGGGATTGAGCAGAAGCGGGAAGACGTAAGGGAAAACCCGGCCGTCGGTGGAGTCGGTTCTGCCGTGATCGATAGTGACCAGCGGCGTTTTATCACGGGTCACGTCATCAATCATCGCATAAGCAATACCGACGGAAAGGGGATTCCAGGCGGCAACGCCGGGACGGCTTTTTTGCCGCTTGTAGCATTCCACGCCGCGCTCTACCTCGTACTGGGTTTCGCACTCGTCCCAGGTCAGCTTGACGCCGTTAACCCCGCCGTCGCGCTGGTTTATTAGCGTCAGGTAATCAATAAAGCCGCCGAAAAATCCGCTGCCGGCTGCCGCATAGGGTCCCACCCGATAACTCTGCAGCGGAAAATACTGCTCATCCGCTCTGGCTCCCAGCGTCAGCTGCGCCGCCAGCAGAAACAGCCCGACGATAAAACGCACGCTCATTTTGACCATCTCTATCCCCTGTCATTAATTAAATTATTATTGTTGCCGCTGCGTCAGTTCCAGGCGTGCTGCGGCGGGTTCACGCCGTTTAAGGCATAGTTGCCCAGAATGGCGTACTTCCAGCGCACCGGATCGTGCAGCGTGTGGGTGCGGGCGTTGCGCCAGTGCCTGTCCAGATTATTGTTGGCAAGCGTGGATCGGGTGCCCGCCAGTTCGAACAGCCGGTTAGTGGCCTCAATGGCTATTTCGGTACTCAGTATTTTGGCTTCCGCCACCGCCAGCTGGGCCTTTACCACATTGTCAGTGGTGGCCTGCGCGACGGCCCTGTCGATCAGCAGGCCGGCCCTTTCCTGCAGCGCCTCGGCGGCATGCAGCCGCAGCGTCAGATCGCCAATCCGCTGAATGGTATAGGGATCCTGACTGGCGCTTTCCAGGCCGCTGTCCACCCACGGACGGGACTTTTCACGTACGAAGGTAATGGTGTCGGCAATTGCCGCCTCGGCAATGCCGGTATCCACGGCGACCTGGATAATCTGGGAGATAGCGCCGTCGGCACTGGGGGTTTCATAACCCTTGTAACCGGGTACCAGATGGCTTTTTTCCACCCGGACATTGTCCAGCAGCACGGTACCGCTGGCGGTAGTGCGCTGTCCGAAGGAGGACCAGTCGTCAATCACCGTTAACCCCGGCGCATCACGTTCGGCGATGGCGTACCAGGGGCGGCCCTTATCGTCCAGAGCCACAATCGGTACCAGATGCGCCAGCAGCGCGCCGCTGGCGTAAAACTTCTTCCCGTTGACCAGCACGTGATCGCCCTTGTCCCGCAGGCGGGTTTCGAAATCCGCTGCCCGCCGGCTGCCAAATTCAGAGAAGGCATTACCGAAGCGCGCCCCGCCGAGTACTAAATCGAACAGCGTTTTCTGCTGCGCCTCATCGCTGACCGTGCGGATAGCCGCCACTATCGCCAGATGGTTCTGGGAAATTTGCGCGATAGACGGATCTGCTGCTGCGATGGTCTGCACGACCCGGGCCAGCGTGGCGTAAGACACTTCCGGGCCGCCGAAGCGGCGGGGCACGTTGAGCGACCACAGCCCGCTTTGTGAAAAAGCGTCCAGCTCGGCGATGGGCAGCGTGCGGTGGCGATCGCGTTCGGCGGCGTTAACCGCAAACTGCGCCGCCAGCGCTTGCGCAACGCGAATCGCTTCTTCGTCGCTGGTAATAATGTGCGCCGGCTCGGCGGGTTTCGGATACCCCGGTACGCCCTGCGGCGCTTTTTCTACAGCGGATTGCGTGGTGCTCATAGTGATATCTCCTGTCAGAAAAGTTATGCCGCGAAGCCCAGATAGATTTTTTGGATGTCCTCCTGCTGGCTTAACGCCGCGGCGCTGCCGGACAGCGCCACGCGGCCGCTATCCAGCACGTAGGCCCGATGTGCATGGCGTAATGCGATGCTGGAATTTTGCTCTGCCACCAGAATCGACAGCGCGTGCTGTTGGTTGAGCTGGCGTAGAACGGTAAAAATCTCCTCTACCATTTTCGGCGCCAGTCCCATTGAGGGTTCATCCAGCAGCAGAAGCCGGGGTTTCGCCATCAGCGCCCGCCCAATGGCAACCATCTGCTGCTCGCCGCCGGAAGCCAGCCCCGCAGCGAGTCGGCACTTATCTTTCAGGCGGGGAAAAATGTGGTAGATCTCCTCCAGCCGCAGGCGAAGCTCCCGCCGGGACAGGGGATGCGCCAGCGTGCCGGCGATCAAATTTTCTTCAACAGTCAGTGAGGTAAAACAGTGCCGCCCCTCCAGAACCGAGGCGATCCCCCGGCGCACCAGCCCGTGGGGCGTCGCAGTGGTGATATCTTCTGCCGCCCACCGCACCCGCCCGGCAGTAACCTCTCCGCGCCGGGCGGGCAGCAGGCGGGCAATGGCCTGCAGCGCGGTAGATTTCCCCGCGCCGTTGCGTCCCAGCAGGGCCACGATTTCGCCTTCATTCACATACAGGCTTAGGGTTTCCAGGGCCACAATGTGCCGCTGGTAGCGGGCGCTGAGGTCGGTGACGTCAAGCAGTGGAGATGCATCAGGCACGGTGTTTTCTCCCGGCGGTAAAGCGGGCATACAGGCGCCCGGTAAGCGCCGCCAGGCCCTTCGGCTCGGCGATCAGAAAAGCGATGAGCAGCACGCCGACGATGATGTTTTGCACCAGCTCCAGCACACCGGAGTCAACGTGATCCCCCAGCAGCCACGAGCCGACCCGGGAGAGCAGCAGCGGAAACAGCGTCAGCAGCGCTGCGCCAAGATAGGCGCCGCGCACGGTGCCCAGCCCGCCGATAATAATGATGAACAGCAGCTGGAACGATTGCGCAAGGTCAAATCCGGCCGGCTCGATATTGCGCAGGTAGGCGAATGACCACAGCACGCCGGCGATGCCGATGATGAACGAGGAGAAGCCGAAGGCGAGCATTTGCGTGTACGCCACCGGTACGCCAATCACTTTCGCCGCCAGCGGATTATCGCGCACCGAGATAAAATTTCGCCCCGTGGAGCCGCGCACGACCCGCACCACCAGCCAGGTGAGCAGGCTCACTACGGTGAGGGTAAACAGATAGCGGCGTACGGCGCTGTCGATAACCCAGCCTCCGAACTGCAGCGGTGCCAGCGACACGACGCCCGAGGCGCTGTTAAGTGAAAACCAGCCAAAATTATTCAGCATCCACTGAATAAAAAACTGCGGCGCGAGGGTCGAGATTGCCAGATAAAAGCTGCTGAGCCGCAGGCTGGGTAGGCCAAAAATTAGCCCGATCGCCGCGCTGACGGTTCCCGCCAGCAGCAGCACGATGGGCAACGGTAGAAACGGAAGCCGGCTTATCAGGTTGAGGGCGGTATAGGCGCCGGCGGCCATAAAGGCCGCGCTGCCGAGCGAAATCTGTCCGGTATAGCCCGCAAGCACGTTCAGACCCAGCGCGGCCAGAGAGAGGATCAGAAACGGCGTCAGCACCGCATCAAACAGATATTCATTGCCGAGCCACGGCAGCAGAATAAACGCAGCGCCGGGCAGGAGCAGCCGCGTGGAATTAAGGCCCTTCAGGAATGCGCGGCGCGGGGCCGCAGGGAGCGTAGTCATCATTACAGCCTCGCCAGCCGACGGGATCCAAACAGCCCGGACGGGCAGATCAGCAGGAACAGCAGTACCGCCGCATAGGCAATCCAGCTGTCGATTCCGCCTCCCAGCAGCGGGCCAAGGTAGACTGAGCCGAGTTTCTCAATTGCGCCCACCAGCAGACCGGCCACAATGGCGCCGATAATGGAGTCGAATCCGCCCAGCACCAGCACCGGCAGGGCCTTGAGCACCACCAGCGAGAGCGAAAACTGCACCCCGAGTCTGGCTCCCCACAGCAGGCCAGCCACCAGCGCCACGACGCCGGCCGCGGCCCACACTACTGCCCACAGGCGGCCAATATTGAGCCCGACGGCAAGGCCGGCAAACGCATCATCAGCAACGGCGCGAAAGGCCAGCCCGGTATGGGTATAGCGAAAGAACAGGCTCAGCAGCAGAACCAGCAGGCCGGCGGCACCGGCCGCGAACAGATCGAACTGGCTTATCAGCACCCCGCCTATTTCAAAAGGGGTATCGTCAATGCCCAAATCCAGGGCGTGAACCTGAGTGCCCCACATCAGCTGAGCGGCACCTTCAATGATGTAGGACACCCCGAGCGTGGCGACAAACAGAATAATCGGCGGCTGGTTAACCAGCGGGCGCAGAACGGAATATTCGATCAGCATGCCCAGTAGCGAAACCGCGGCGAGAGCCACCAGCACCACAATCCAGGCTGGCCAGCCGCGTTCCAGCAGGCAGACGAAGGTCAGGGCAGCGAACAGCAGCATCGACCCCTGAGCGAAGTTAAAGACGCCCGAACTTTTGTACACCAGCACGAAGCCCAGCGCGACCAGGGAGTACATCACCCCGGAGAGCAGGCCGCCGATCAGCACTTCAAAGAAAAACGGCCAGTCGATATCCATTATGCGTCCTCCGTCCGGGGAGAGGCAGTACCGAGATAGGCGGCAATAACCGCCGGATCCCGGCGGATAACGTCGGGCGTACCCGACGCTATCGCGCGCCCGTACTCCAGAACCGTAATACGGTCTGACAGCGCCATTACCACGCCGATATCGTGCTCGATCAGCACAATCGTGGTGCCAAAATGGCGGCGAACCGCGCGGATCAGCTCGCAGAGTTCCTGCTTATCTGCGCCGGTACAGCCCGGCAATCACATTCAGCAGCGTGCTTTTACCCGCGCCGTTCGGGCCAATAATCGACAGCAGCTGGGAAGGGCCCGCCTGGAGCGAAACGTCCGTAAGGGCGCTGACGCCGCCAAAGGCGAGGGAGATGCCCGACAGCGTCAGCGTCAGGCCGCGAGCGCTGGTGCTGTCTTCCTCGGCGCTCCAGCCCGCGGCAACCGCCTGTCGGAGAGTAGTTAAAGAGCTATCGAATACGGTCATGAGCGGCTCCCGGGATTCAGCTCGCAGCCGCAGCCGCGGACTGTGCCTGCTGCTCCAGCTCGCGCACCAGAGGAATAATTTCCCGGCCGAAGTACTCCACCTCTTCCTGGAAGTGCAGGAACGCCAGCAGCAGCAGATCGACGCCTGCCAGCTTAAGCGCGACAATCCGTTCGGCGATCTGCTGCGGGGTGCCGATCAGATTGGTTTTAAATCCGTCGTTGTACTGAACCAGATCCTCAAATGTCGACTTTGCCCAGTTACCTTCACCTTCAGGGGAGGCGCTGCCGGCATTTTTCACCTCGTGCTGGAAACCCTTAACGGCGTCCGGATTAGCATTATCAATAATTTCCTGCAGCACCGCCTGTGCTTCCTCTTCGCTGCTGCGGGCTATAACAAAACCGTTGACGCCAATTTTGACCTTGTGCTGGTTCTGCGCCGATTTATGGTGGATATCCTCTACCTGCGTGCGGATATTCTCCAGCGAGCCGCCGTTGGTGAAGTACCAGTCGGATACCCGGGAGGCCATGTCTCTTGCCGCCCGCGAGCTGCCGCCCTGGAAAATTTCCGGCAGCGGCGAGAGCGGTTTGGGCTTGAGCGAATAGTCGCGGAAGCGGTAGAAGTCGCCGGCAAAGGTGAAGCTGGATTCCGACCAGATCCCTTTCAGGCAGCGGATAAACTCCTCCGAGCGCAGGTAGCGCTCTTCATGATCCAGCCACGGCTCGCCGATAGCCTTGAACTCCCCCCGGAACCAGCCGCTGACGATGTTGACCGCGATCCGCGGGCCGTACAGGTGGCTGATGGTGGCAATCTGTTTGGCGGCAAGCGTCGGGTTCCACGGGCCGGGAAGCAGCGCGGCGATCACGTTGAGCTTCTCCGTTGACGCCAGAAGCGCCTGGGAAAAGGACACGGATTCATGCTGGTTATCGGCGCCGTAGCCTGCGGTGAAGCGGATCTGGGTCAGGGCATAGTCAAACCCGGCGCGCTCGGCTATCTGCGCCAGCTTGCGGTTGTAGTCGATATCCCAGCTGGTCCGCTGGGGAATATTACTGATCACTAATCCACCGGATACATTGGGTACCCAATAGGCAAACTGAATCGGCTGATATACTGAATCTGAGCTGGACATGGCATTCCCCGTTTTATGCAGGTCAAAAGTTGGCATTGCGCATTGGTTATCGAATTTTTATATAACTATTTTATTAATAGTGATAATGAATGATAACCAAAAGCTATATGAGCCTTAGCATAATGCGTGCCACTGACGTAAGGTAAAAAAACGATTAAAAGTTAGGGGATTAGCAAACCTGGGAGGGCAGGGCACTGCTGCATTTGCAACAGGCGCGCGGCCGGGTTGTTACAAATGCAGCGCCCGCCGGAGGGGCGAAGGGGAGATCAGCGCAGGCTGAAGCGGCTGAAGTCTTCTGCCAGCTCGCACTGGGGAAATACCGTCCGGCATTCGGCCAGCAGGCGCTGGCAGCCCTGCCAGTCGTAGCGGGAGCTGACGTGGGTCACGATAAGCCTGCCGACCCCGGCCTCCCGGGCCAGTTCCGCCGTCTGTACCGACGTGGAGTGGCCCCGGCTGTTGGCCTTCTCCGCCATCGCGTGCTCAAGGGTGGTTTCGTGCACCATGATGTCCACGCCCCGGGCCAGCTCCAGCGCCGCCGGGCAGGGCGCGGTATCGCCAAAGATTGCCAGCTTCACGCCCGGCGTTGCGGGCCCGAGATAGTCCCGGCCGTTCACCACCTGGCCGTCCGGCATCGTCACCGTCAGCCCTTGCTTGAGCTGGTTAAACAGCGGACCGGCCTTGATACCGTCGGCCCGCAGCCGGACTGCGTCCAGCGGGCCGGGCTTATCGTGCTGCTCGATGCGGTAGCCGTAGCAGGTGACCGGATGCTCAAGCGGGTAGGCGATAACCCGGAAAAGCCCGTCGTCAAATACCTCTCCGGGGCCAATTTCCTCAATGGTCAGCGGGTAGTCGGTCCACGAACCGCTCAGGCGCAGGGCGGTTTCAACAAACTCCCCCAGCCCCGGCGGTCCGTACAGCGTTAGCGGCGCCGGGTTTCCCTGCATCGAGCGGCTGCACAGCAGGCCCGGCAGGCCAAACAGATGATCGCCGTGCAGGTGCGTGATAAAGATTTTATCCAGCTTGCCGGGATGATGCGGCGTGCGCAGGAACTGGTGCTGGGTTCCCTCGCCGCAGTCGAACAGCCACATCTGCGCGCTGTTCGGCTGCTGTAAATTGAGCAGTATCGACGTCATATTGCGGTGGCGGGTGGGGACGCCCGCCGATGTTCCCAGAAAAATCAATTCCATAATCCGTTAGCCTCGGCCTTTGCAACACGACCAGTATACCGTCATTCTCTAAGCTGCATCAGTGGGCTACGTTTGAACGTCACGATCTGCTGCCGGCTGAATTAAGATATACACTTTATTCCCCAACCGTTCCGGCAAGCCCCCGCTACGGCACGGTGGATTTACAAGATAAAACGGAGCACAGCATGATCCAGTGGAACGACCTTCACCATAGCCAGCTTACTGCCGCCCAGCTTTACACGCTGCTGCGCCTGCGCAGCGAGGTCTTTGTGGTTGAGCAAGCCTGTATTTACCAGGATATTGACGGCGATGACCTGACGGGCGAGAACCGCCACATCCTCGGCTGGCGCGGCGAAGAGCTGGTGGCGTATGCGAGGATCCTGATAAGCAACAGTGATATTGAGCCCGTGGTTATCGGCAGAGTGATTGTCAGCCCGTCCGCCCGCGGTGAGAAACTCGGCTATTCGCTGATGGAGCAGGCGCTTGCCAGCTGCCGGCAGCACTGGCCGCAGCGGGCAATTTATCTCGGCGCCCAGGCTCATTTGCAGCACTTCTATGCGCATTTTGGTTTTGTGCCGGTCACCGAAGTGTACGACGAGGACGGGATTGCGCATATTGGGATGGCGCGCGAAGCAAAATCGTGAATGTTTGCCTATAGTTAGCTTACGGATTAAACACGGAGAATGAAAATGGCATACCGTAACGATGAATCACGCTTTGACGATGACCTGACGCTGCTGAGCAACACCCTGGAAGAGATCCTTGCCGCATCCGGCGATCCGGCCGATCAAAAATATATCGAGCTTAAGCTGCGCGCCGAGCAGGCGCTTGACGACGTAAGAGACCGCGTTAGCCGCGCGTCGGATAATTATTACTACCGCGCCAAGCATGCGGTGTACCGCGCTGACGACTACGTCCATGAAAAACCCTGGCAGGGTATCGGCATTGGTGCCGCCGCCGGCCTGGTGTTGGGCCTGCTGCTGGCGCGCCGCTGAGCCATCCCCCGCATTAAATAACATCTTCCTCATTATGGGTACTGCCTTTTAGGGCCAGTACCCTTTATAATGTGCGGCTTTTGCCGAGGGAGGTTCGCGTGCAATTCATCACCGCCGCGCTGGAGACTCTGCAGGTTTCGCTGCAGGGCGTGCCGGATATCCCCGGTCTGCGCGTCTTCGACATCTCCGTTCCCCTGAAAGACGACTTCGATCCCCTGAGCTGGCTCAGCTGCCAGGCGCTGTATCCCCAATTTTACTGGCTACACCGCGATGAAAACGAAGAAGCCGCCGCCCTCGGTGCCGTCTGTCATTTTGATTCGCTGCCGGAAGCCCGCGCCTTTTTACAGCAGCAGGCTCGCCAGGATCTTCGCCTGTGGGGGTTAAACGCCTTTTCGCCGGAGCGCGGGCAGCTTTTTCTGCCGCGCCTGGAGTGGCGGCGCGAAAGGGCTGCCGTTGTTCTGCGCCTGAATCTCTTTAGCGCCACTTCCCTGCACGACGACGCGCGGCTCGCGCGGGCGCAGCTGGAGGCGCTGCGGCCTTCCGTACCGCTCCCGGCACTGAAATTAACCCTGACGCACGAGCGCAATCTCCCGGAATACGAAGGCTGGCGCAACCTCATCGAGCAGGCAACCCAGGCGATTGGCCGCGGCGAGCTGGAGAAGGTGGTACTGGCGCGCGCCAGCGACCTGCAATTCAATCAGCCCGTGAACGCCTCCGCGGTGATGGCCGCCAGCCGCCGGCACAACCTGAACTGCTATCATTTCATGATGGCTTTCGATCCGCACCGCGCCTTTCTGGGATCGACGCCGGAGCGGCTGTGGCGGCGGCGGGATTTGGAGCTCGACACCGAAGCGCTGGCGGGCACCGTGGCGAATCATCAGGACTCGCGTCAGGCCGCGCGCCTGGCGGAGTGGCTAATGCAGGACGACAAGAACCAGCGCGAAAATCTGCTGGTGCTGGAGGATATCTGCCAGCGGCTGCGCAACGACGTTAGCGCGCTTGAGGCTGCCGCGCCGGAAATCATTCGCCTGCGCAAGGTGCAACACCTGCGCCGCGCCGTGCGGGCAGTGCTGAACCGCGCCGACGACGGGCGCTGTCTCATTCAGCTGCAGCCTACTGCCGCGGTGGCCGGCCTGCCGCGCGAGAAAGCCCGGCGCTTTATCATCGACGGCGAGCCTTTCGATCGGGAGTGGTATGCGGGATCGGCAGGCTACCTGAGTCTGGCAAACAGCGAGTTTTGCGTGGCCCTGCGTTCGGCAAGCGTGACGGACAGTACGGTGCGGCTGTATGCCGGCGCCGGTATCGTCGCCGGTTCCGATCCGCAGCAGGAGTGGCAGGAGATAGAGCACAAGGCCGCCGGATTACGATCCGTGCTTTTTGGTGAGTGACGACACCTATTCGTGGGTGACTACACCTAATCCCGATGTATATCAAAAACCCGATTTTGGCGGTTGATTATACTTCTTGGCAAAATTGATTTCGGACGAACTCATGTCAGTAAGCGCATTTAACCGACGCTGGGCGGCGGTCATTCTGGAGGCTCTCACCCGGCACGGCGTGCAGCATATTTGCATCGCACCCGGCTCGCGTTCGACGCCGCTGACGCTGGCGGCGGCCGACAATCGCAGCTTCATACACCACACCCATTTTGACGAGCGGGGCCTTGGTCACCTGGCCCTGGGTCTGGCGAAGACCAGCGGTCAGCCGGTGGCGGTGATTGTGACTTCCGGCACGGCGGTGGCCAATCTCTATCCGGCGCTGATTGAGGCCGGACTTACCGGCGAAAAGCTGATTATGCTGACCGCTGACCGCCCGCCGGAGCTTATCGACTGCGGGGCAAATCAGGCCATTCGCCAGCCGGGCATTTTTGCCTCCCATCCGTCGCAAACCCTCTCGCTGCCGCGCCCGAGCCAGGATATTCCGGCCCGCTGGCTGGTGTCGACGATTGATAATGCGCTGGCCCGGCAGCAGGCGGGGGCGGTGCACATCAACTGTCCGTTCGCCGAGCCGCTGTATGGCGACATGGACGACACCGGCCTGAGCTGGCAGCAGACGCTGGGCGACTGGTGGCAGAGCGACAGGCCGTGGCTGAGCGAATCGCTGCACACCGAAAGCGCTAAGCAGCGGGACTGGTTCTTCTGGCGGCAGAAGCGCGGGGTCATTATTGCCGGGCGCATGAGCGCTGCGGCAGGCAAAAAAGTGGCGGAATGGGCACAGACGCTGGGCTGGCCGCTGATTGGCGACGTGCTGTCCCAGACCGGGCAGCCGCTGCCCTGTGCCGATCTGTGGCTGGGCAACGCCCGGGCCGTTGGCGAGCTGGCGCAGGCGCAAATTGTGGTGCAGCTCGGCAGCAGCCTCACAGGTAAGCGCCTCCTGCAGTGGCAGGCAGCCTGTGAGCCCGACGAGTACTGGCTGGTGGACAATCTGCCCGGACGTCTCGATCCGGCGCACCACCGCGGTCGGCGGCTGGTGTGCGACATTGAACGCTGGCTGGATCTGCATCCGGCAGAGAAGCGCCAGAGCTGGAGCCAGATCGTACCGGAGATTTGCGACGGCGCGCGGCAGGCGGTCCGGGCGCAGCGCGAACCGTTCGGCGAGGCTCAGCTGGCGCACCGCATCGGCGACTATCTTCCCGACCAGGGGCAGCTGTTCGTCGGCAACAGCATGGTGGTGCGCCTTATTGACGCGCTGGCGCAGCTTCCCGCGGGCTACCCGGTCAACAGCAACCGCGGCGCCAGCGGCATCGACGGCCTGATTTCCACCGCTGCCGGCGCACAGCGCGGCAGCGCCCGACCGACGCTCGCTATCGTCGGCGACCTTTCTGCGCTGTACGATCTCAACAGCCTGGCCCTGCTGCGCCAGGTTTCCGCGCCGCTGGTACTGCTTATCGTCAACAACAACGGCGGGCAGATTTTCTCCCTGCTGCCGACTCCGGTGGACAAGCGCCGGGATTTTTACACCTTGCCGCAGAACGTCAATTTTGAGCACGCGGCGGCGATGTTCGGCCTGGGCTACCGGCGCCCGGAAAGCTGGCAGCAGCTTGACGAGGTGATGAACGGCGCGTGGCGTCAGCCTGCGACTACCGTGGTTGAGCTGGCGGTTAACGAAACTGACGGCACGCGGACGCTCCAGCAGCTGCTGGCGCAGGTGAGCCAGCTATGAGCCTGCACGCTTCCTTGCATGCGGGTAACCCGGCGCTGCCGTGTCTGGTGTTCCTGCACGGGCTCTCCGGCGACAGCCGGGAATGGCAGGCGGTGGGCGAGCGGCTCGACGACTTTTCACGCCTTTATGTTGATTTGCCGGGGCACGGCGCATCGGCGGCGCTGCCGGGCGTTGATTTTGAACATACGGCGGCGCTGCTTCAGGAAACCCTGGAGCAGCACGCCATTGTTAATTACTGGCTGATTGGCTACTCCCTCGGCGGACGTATCGGCCTCTGTTTCGCCAGCCTGCAGCCGCGTGACGGCCTGCAGGGAGTGATTGTTGAAGGCAGCCACCCAGGCCTGACGAGCGACGAGGCCCGGCGCGAGCGTCGCGAAGGCGATCTGCACTGGGCCAGGCGCTTCGCCCGGGAGTCGCTGCATGACGTCTTCAGCGACTGGTATCAGCAGCCGGTTTTTGCCTCGCTGACCCCCAGCCAGCGGCAGGCGCTGGTGGCGCTGCGCTGCCGCAATCATGGTATTGCTCTGGCGGAAATGCTGATGGCCACCTCGCTGTCTGCACAACCGGATTTACGCCCCGCGCTCGCTGTCCGGGACTATCCTTTTTATTACCTGTGCGGCGATCGCGACGCGAAATTTATCGCCCTCGCGCAGGCGCTCGACGCGCCGTGCACCCGCATTCCACAGGCCGGACATAACGCCCACCGGGAAAATCCCGCCGCGGTCGCCGCATGTCTGGCGCAGATACTGAAACACTGACCACAGGAAAACCTATGATCTACCCCGATGAAGAAATGCTGTACGCCCCGGTTGAGTGGCAGGACTGCTCTGAAGGCTTTGAAGACATCCGCTACCAGAAATCCGCGGACGGCATCGCTAAAATCACCATTAACCGCCCGCAGGTGCGCAACGCTTTCCGTCCTCTGACCGTCAAAGAGATGATTCAGGCGCTGGCGGACGCGCGCTATGACGACAACGTCGGCACCATCATTCTTACCGGCGAAGGGGATAAAGCCTTCTGTTCCGGCGGCGATCAGAAAGTGCGCGGCGACTACGGCGGCTACCAGGATGACGCCGGTACGCACCACCTCAACGTGCTGGATTTCCAGCGCCAGATCCGCACCTGCCCGAAACCGGTGGTGGCGATGGTAGCCGGATATTCCATCGGCGGCGGCCACGTGCTGCACATGATGTGCGATCTGACCATCGCAGCGGAGAACGCCATCTTCGGCCAGACCGGACCGAAAGTGGGCTCTTTTGACGGCGGCTGGGGCGCATCCTACATGGCGCGCATCGTCGGTCAGAAAAAAGCGCGTGAAATCTGGTTCCTCTGCCGCCAGTACGACGCCAAAGAGGCGCTGGATATGGGCCTGGTCAATACCGTCGTGCCGCTGGCGGATCTCGAAAAAGAGACCGTGCGCTGGTGTCGTGAAATGCTGCAGAACAGCCCGATGGCGCTGCGCTGCCTGAAAGCGGCCCTTAACGCCGACTGCGACGGCCAGGCGGGCCTGCAGGAGCTGGCCGGTAACGCCACGATGCTGTTCTACATGACCGAAGAGGGTCAGGAAGGGCGCAACGCGTTCAACCAGAAGCGCCAGCCGGACTTCAGCAAGTTTAAACGGAATCCGTAATGCGCACGGCTCAGGTATACCGCTGGCAGGTGCCGATGGACGCGGGTGTGGTGCTGCGCGAGCGGCGCCTGAAAACCCGCGATGGACTTTTTGTCCGCCTCGGCAGTGCGGCGGGCGAAGGCTGGGGCGAGATCTCGCCGCTGCCGGGCTTCAGTACTGAAAGCCTTGATGAAGCCCGGGCGGTTACGCTGGCCTGGGTGCAGGCGTGGCGCGACGGGCATGAGCCCGCGCTGCCCGCGCTGCCGTCCGCCGCGTTCGGCATCAGCTGTGCGCTGGCGGAGCTTGCGGGCACGCTTCCCGCAGAGGCCGACTTCCGGGCCGCGCCGCTGTGTACCGGCGATCCCGATGCGCTGCTTCCGCTGCTCGAAACCATGCCGGGCGAGAAAATTGCCAAGGTGAAAGTCGGCCTGTGGGAAGCGGTGCGCGACGGCATGGTGGTCAACCTGCTGCTAGAGGCGGTTCCCGATCTCACCCTGCGGCTGGACGCTAACCGCGCCTGGACGCCGGCCAGGGCGCAGCAATTCGCGAAGTACGTCGCGCCGGAAAACCGCGCGCGCATCGCCTTTATCGAAGAGCCCTGCAAAACCCGGGATGACTCCCGCGCCTTCGCCCGTGAAACCGGCATTGCCATCGCCTGGGACGAAAGCCTGCGCGAGGCCAGCTTTACCTTCGACGCCGAACCCGGCGTTCGCGCGGTGATTATTAAGCCTACCCTGACCGGCAGCCTGCAAAAGGTGCGGGAGCAAGTGGACGCCGCCCGCGCGCTGGGCCTGACGGCGGTGATCAGCTCCTCCATCGAATCCAGTCTCGGCCTTACTCAGCTGGCGCGGATCGCCGCGTGGCTGACGCCGCAAACTCTGCCCGGGCTGGATACTCTTAATCTGATGCAGGCCCAGCTGGTGCGCCCGTGGCCGGGCAGCGAGCTGGCCTGCATGTCGCTGGATAATCTGGAACCGCTGTTATGACCTTTAGCGACTGGCCGTGGCGACACTGGTGCGCTCAGCGTCCGCAGGCGCGGGCGCTGCGGCTCGGCGATGAGAGCCTGAGCTGGCAGCAGCTGTGCCAGCGGATAGACGCTCTGGCAGCCGGATTTATCCGCCAGGGCGTGCGCCCCGGGCAGGGCGTGATGCTGCGGGCCTACAATCATCCGCAGGCCCTGCTGGCATGGCTGGCGCTGTTGCAGTGCGGGGCGCGGATCCTGCCGGTCAATCCGCAGCTTCCCCGGGCGCTGCTGGAAGTGCTGTTGCCGCAGTTCACCCTTAGCCACGCCCTGACCCTGGCGGACGACGGCGCATTTGATGGCCTGACAACGCTGGCCCTGCGTGAAGATTTGCAGGGGAACACGGAGGCTGGCTGGCAGCCGGCGCGGCTGGCGACCATGACCCTGACCTCCGGTTCCAGCGGCCTGCCGAAAGCGGCGGTACATACGCTGGCTGCCCACCTCGCCAGCGCCGAAGGGGTGCTGGCGCTGATGCCCTTTGAGCAAGACGACGACTGGCAGCTGTCTCTGCCGCTGTTTCACGTCTCCGGGCAGGGCATTCTGTGGCGCTGGCTGCTGCGCGGCGCGCGGCTAACGGTGCGCGAGCGGCTGCCGCTGGATGAGGCGCTGGCGGGCTGCACCCACGCTTCACTGGTGCCGACCCAGCTCTGGCGCCTGCTCAACGACAATGCGCCGCTGTCCCTGAAGTGCGTGCTGCTCGGCGGCGCGGCTATTCCGGTGGCGCTAGCCGAAGCCTGCCATACCCGGGGGATCCGAACCTTCTGCGGCTACGGCCTGACGGAGTTCGCCTCCACGGTATGCGCGAAAGAGACCGACGGTGCTGCGGATGTTGGCCGCCCGCTGCCGGGACGTGAAGTCCGCGTAGTGGACGGTGAAATCTGGCTGCGGGCCGCCAGCATGGCGGCAGGATACTGGCGCGACGGCGGGCTGGTGCCGCTCACCAACCCGCAAGGCTGGTTCGCCACCCGCGATCGCGGCGAGCTGCGCGACGGCGCGCTCACGGTGCTCGGGCGCATGGACAACCTCTTTTTCAGCGGCGGCGAGGGCATTCAGCCGGAGGAAGTCGAGCGGATTATCGCCCACCATCCGCTGGTGGAACAGGTCTTCGTGGTGCCGCTGGACGACGCCGAATACGGCCAGCGTCCGGTGGCGGTAGTGGAGGGCGGTGAAGGTCTGGATCTGCGGCAGAGGCCCGGCTGGGCGAGCAGCCGGCTGGCCTGCTTTCAGCGGCCAGTCTACTGGCTGCAGCTGCCCGGCAGCCTGAAAACCGGCGGGATTAAGATCTCCCGCCGGGCATTACGGGAATGGGTCAACGCAACCCTTGGAAGATAGCTGCCTTTCCCCTTTTCCGCCGCCTCCGCTATAGTGACTCCACCTCTTGTGATGGAGAACAACATGATTAACGTGGAGATGCTGTCCACCGGTGACGAAGTGCTGCACGGACAGATAGTGGATACCAACGCGGCGTGGCTCGCCGACCTCTTCTTTAGCCAGGGACTGCCGCTGGTGCGGCGCAATACCGTCGGCGACAGCCTCGAATCGCTGGTGGCGATCCTGCGCGAGCGCAGCGAACACGCCGACGTGCTGATTGTTAACGGCGGCCTCGGCCCTACCGGCGATGACCTGAGCGCGCTGGCGGCGGCCACCGCCAAAGGCGAAGCGCTGGTGCTGCACGAAGCGTGGCTGCAGCAGATGGAGCGCTATTTCAGCGATCGCGGCAGGGTCATGGCCCCGAGCAACCGCAAGCAGGCGGAGATCCCCGCCAGCGCCGAGCTGATCGATAATCCCGTCGGTACCGCCTGCGGTTTTGCCATCCAGCTAAACCGCTGCCTGATCTTCTTTACTCCGGGCGTGCCTTCTGAATTTAAAGTGATGGTCGAACAGCAGATCCTGCCGCGCCTGCGGCAGCGCTTTACGCTGCCCGAACCGCCGATTTGCCTGCGCCTCACCACTTTCGGGCGTTCGGAAAGCGATCTGGCCCAGCACCTGGACGGCCTGGCGCTGCCGCCGGGCGTGACGATGGGCTACCGATCGTCAATGCCGATTATCGAGCTTAAGCTGACTGGCCCGGCCTCAGAGCGGGACGCGATGCTGGCGCTGTGGCCGGAAGTTAAAAAAGTGGCCGGCGAGAGCCTTATTTTTGAGGGTACTGAAGGGCTGGCGGCGCAGATCGCCGGCGCGCTGAATGCCCGCAGCCTGAGCCTGACCCTCAGCGAGCAGTTTACTTCCGGGCTTATTGCCCTGCAGCTCGGACGGGAAAACGCGCCGCTGTTGGCAAGCGAGGTGGTTCCTTCTCAGGAGGAGACGCTGGCGCAAACTGCGCGCTGGACGGCAGAGCGGCGCGAAAATCGCTTCGCCGGGCTGGCGCTGGCGGTGAGCGGGCTGGAGCAGGATCACCTGAACTTCGCCCTGTCCACGCCGGATGGCACCCACGCTCTGCGGGTAGCGTTCAGCACCACGCGCTACAGTCTGGCGGTGCGTCAGGAAGTGTGCGCCATGATGGCGCTGAATATGCTGCGCCGCTGGCTGAACAACGGTCCGGTAGCGGCTGAGCACGGCTGGATTACGGTGGTTGAGGATCTGTATCTGCCCTGATGCGGTACCGGTTGTCGCAGTGTAAAAGGCCGCCGGGGCGAATCGCGCGTTGACGCATCGCTCCGGTGGCCTTTATCGATCGGGGAACCGGGAAAATTACTCTCCGCTCAGCGCCTGTGCCAGCAGTGAAATGGGATGTTCGCAGCGCTTGCTGGTGGACATCTCAATCTGCCATTTGCAGGTTTCGCAGTCGGTGATCACCAGATCCGCGCCGCTCTCCTCAATCTGCTGGAACAGCGGGGCGCCGATGGCCTGCGAGGTGAGATAGTTTTCCGCCTTAAATCCGTAAGTGCCCGCAATGCCGCAGCACTGAGAATCCAGCACTTCCACTTCCAGCTCGGGAATGCTGCGCAGCAGCGCCAGGGTATAAATCGCCCAGCCCATTTTCTCCATGTGGCAGGCTGTGTGATAGACCACTTTTAGCGGCAGGCGGCGCAGGGGCAGGGTTTTCCCGCTGTCCAGCTGCTTCCAGATCCAGCGGGTAGCCAGTTCGATATGATCCCGCAGCCCGGCGTTGTCCACGTCCAGCAGGTGCGGATACTCATCGCGTAGAGTAAAGGTGCAGGTTGACGATGTCCCCAGCACCGGCAGCTGTTTTTCCACAATCGCCTGACGCAGCGCCCGGGTATTGCTCCGCGCCTGCTTTTTCGCCTTATCCATAAAGCCGTTAGCAATCAGCGGCACGCCGCAGCACTTCTCTTTTTCCAGCAGCTGCACGCCGGTGTCCAGCGCGTTCATCACCCGCACCAGATCCTTGCCGAGCTGGGGGTTGTTGTAGTTCACATAGCAGCCGTGAAAAAAAGCGACCTGCTGCGGATACTGCGCCTGTTGCGCGGCGATGCCGCGGTACCAGCGGCGAAACGTCGTGCTGCCGTATTTTGGCAGCGCGCGGCGGCGGTCGATTTTAAGGGTTTTGTCCAGCAGCCCGCGCACCGGGCCAAGCCCGGTTGTCGCGTTAACGATGGGCGCAAAGGGCACGGAGAGCGATCCCATTAAGTCCGTGTGGCTGAGGATCGCATCGCGCAGGGTCGGTTTTTTCTGGCTGTACTGCGCCCGGGCGCGCTGAATAATATCGCCAATTTTGACATCTGACGGGCAGGCTACCTCGCAGCGCTTGCAGTTGATACAGTCTTTCAGCGCTTCGTCGTAGAGCGCGCCGTTCTTCAGGCGCAGGCGCTCGCCGTCCGGCCCGGCCTGCTTCGGGCCGGGGTAGTGCGGGTTGACCCGAACCATCGGGCAGACGGTGGTGCAGACCGTGCACTTGATACAGCTTTCAAAGCGGGTATTGCTCATGCCTCACCTCCTGCAAGAGCGCTGATTTGTCGGGCGGCGTGTAGCGCGGTTACGGCGCTGACGCCGCCGCCGCAGCCCTGGTCGATGGCGTCAAAGCCGCCCAGCACGCCGCCGATGGCGTAGAGATTGTCGATTGGCTCGCTATTCCGGTAGCCCCGCAGCGAACCGTCGGTTTTGACGCCGCACTGCTGCCAGGGCTGAGTGTCGAAGAAATCAGCGTTATACCAGCCGCTTCTCGCGGGTAGCGCGGTGACGTCAAGATTGAACACCGGTTCGCAAACGTCACTGCGCCCGGCCACCAGCCCGCCGCTGAAGAAGCTGCCGCTGGCGAGTACCGCGAAGCGCGTCTGCAGCGGCACGTCGCCGTGATTGCGGGTTGATACAGAGGCGACTCGCGCGTCGGCATAGGTAATATGGGACACCTCGTCGCCGGCAAGCCAGGTGCCGCCGAGCTTAACGAAATTGCGCTGCAGCGCAGCGTGCATGCGGATCCCGGGCACCGACGGCGGCATGGTGGGCAGCAGTTCCAGCGGGCAGGGAAGCTGTTCGTTAAGCCAGCGCCACAGCTGCTGATTTTGCAGCCCGAAGCAGGCCGGGAACAGCAGCCGGTCATAGCGGGCGGCGATGGGCTGCAGGGCCGCGAGCAGCGGCGCCCACTGGCTTTTTTCATCCAGCAGCCGGGCGATGTTGACGGAGCGAAACTCGGAGGCGTTATCCCGCAGGCCGTCCAGCTGCGGCAGCTCAATCTCCATGGCGTCCGCCAGCGCGCCGGCCTGGCGCAGGGCCGGGGCGGCAAGGTGCGCCTGAAAGTCCGGGAAGCCGCTGATGCCGATTACCGCAATACGCTGGCCCGCTACCGGCCCGACAGGCGCTTCTTCCGGGCTTAGCCAGGTATTCTTCAAGCTGCCGAGTGGCGTTACCCGCGCGTGAAGTTGCTCGGTGCCGCCCTGCATCGCAATCCCGCAGCTGGCCAGCAGCTTTTCTGCCTGCCGGGCGTATTCAATCACCTGATCGGCGCCAATCAGGCTGTAGGGATGTTGCGGATATTTTTTTTCCAGCACGCTGAGACCAGCCGCCAGCTCGTCAGGGCAGGCGGCATCGAGCAGATCCAGCGAGCCGGATGAGAAGTGCAGCCCGTTCTGGCCGCGGCTGATGATGGCGCAGCGCAGTCCTTGCTGGGTAAGCGCAATACCGCATAGTAAACCTGCCAGCCCGCCGCCGACGATAAGCGTGTCAAACTTCATCCTGATTCTCCTTTTGCAGGCCGCAAAGCCCGAGCCAAACCCAGCGGGTAAAATCGCTCTCCCGCAGCGCGTCGCCCCATGCGATGGGCTGCACGCCTTTCCAGCGCTCGTTGAGAAAATCGGAGAGCTGATTAAGCGACTGCGCTGGCGTGGTGACCTCGAAACGGTTGAGCAGCGCCGCTGCCCGGCAGGCGCACAGCTCGCCCTGGCAGGTGCCCATCCCAACCCGGGTGCGCCGGCGCAGGTCGAGCAAATTCTTAACCGCCAGGTTATCCACCGCGTACTGTACTTCGCCCGCGGTGACCGCTTCACATTCGCAGACCAGGCTGCGGTGCAGGCGGGAGTCGCCAAGCCACGCCGGCGTGCGATCGCCGTGGCGATAGACCGCGGAGCCGCGCAGCGGAGCGGGGAGCGAAATTACCTTTTGCAGGGTTTTTTCTGCTGGCTCCTGCGAGCCAGGCAGTGGCGTGGTGGCGGTGGTGCAGCGGGCGCTGTGATTGAGCTTGCGGCATACCGCATCGGTGGCCATCTCGGCCATCAGGCGGTAGGTCATCAGCTTGCCGCCGGTAATGGTAATGAACCCTTCCAGCCCGTCCCTTTCAGCGTGGTCCAGCAGCACGATGCCCCGGCTGACGCTGCGGCCACTCGGATCGTCATCGCTGGCAACCAGCGGGCGCACGCCGCTGTAGGCGCGCAGAATGCGGGTGTGGGCCATGATCGGCGCCAGCTTTTCCCCCTCCCGCAGCAGAATATCCACCTCCTGCGGCGTCACCCGGTTGCAGTCAATGTCTTTATAGTCAATGTGCGTTGAGGTGGTGCCAATCAGCGAAATGGTATCCCCGGGCACCAGAATGTCGGCATCCGCGGGCTTGCGGCAGCGGTTAATCACGTGCTGATTGATGCGGTGATCGAAGATGAGCAGTGAGCCTTTCGCCGGGAACATGCGCACGCTGAGATCGGCATATTCGGCAATGCGCTGCCCCCAGATCCCTCCCGCATTGACCACCACCGGGGCGTGCAGCATTTCACTCACTCCCGTGGTTTTGTCATAAATCACAACCCCGCTTACTGTTCCCCCGCTGCGGATAAGCCCGGTGACTTCGCAGCCGGTGCGCACCCGGGCGCCGTGCTCGCGGGCATCCAGCATGTTGGCGGCGGTGAGGCGAAACGGATCGACCGTGCCGTCGGGAACGCTGACCGCGCCGATAAGCGCCGGGTTTACCGAGGGCTCAATGCCCAGCGCCTGGGCAGGCGTGAGGCGGCGGGCGTCTATGCCGGCGGCGAGGCAGGCATCAATAAACGTTTGCTGATAGTCGAGGCAGTCTTCCGGCAGGGTAATGAACAGGCCGTCTGTTGCTTCGATACAGTGGCGGGCAATGCGCTTGAGGATTGCATTTTCAGCGATGCACTCCCGGGCGGATTCGGGATCGGTAACGGCATAGCGCGCGCCGCTGTGCAGCAGACCGTGATTGCGCCCGGTGGCGCCGGTGGCTATATCATCTCGTTCAACGAGCGTTACGCGCAGGCCGCGCAGCGCGCAGTCGCGGGCAATGCCCGCGCCCGTTGCGCCGCCGCCGATCACGATAACGTCGCTTTCGTATGCGGAAGAAGGGCTCATGAAACATCCTTTGTTTTCGTTTTAGTCCATTTAGCCACAATTATGTTGTGGATTGTTTGATATCGAGCATATTCGAGCGTCAAAAGAAAATAAAATGTGATATTGTGCGCACATTGGGGTAATTTGTCATGAAAATGTAACAGTCTGTGCGACAATTCACAGTCAAATTACGTCAATTCCCTTACTGTCAGGCCGCAATAATGATTTCACTCACTTTCGTTTTTGCTCGACTGCGTTCTTTTAATGTCTGTGGCCACGGAGGCTATTCATGTTAAGTATTTTTAAACCTGCTCCGCATAAAGCGCGTGTCGCAGATGCGGAAGTCGATCCGCTCTATCGCCGCCTGCGCTGGCAAATCTTTATTGGTATCTTCTTTGGCTATGCCGCCTATTACCTGGTGCGTAAAAACTTTGCGCTGGCGATGCCGTATCTGATCGAGCAGGGCTTCTCCCGCGGTGATTTGGGCTTTGCGCTGTCGGGCATTTCTATCGCCTACGGTATTTCTAAATTCATCATGGGCTCGGTTTCGGATCGCTCGAATCCGCGCGTCTTCCTGCCGGCTGGCCTGATTCTGGCGGCGCTGGTGATGCTGATCATGGGCTTTGTGCCCTGGGCGACCTCCAGCATCATGGTGATGTTTGTTCTGCTGTTCATGTGCGGATGGTTCCAGGGGATGGGCTGGCCGCCGTGCGGTCGCACCATGGTGCACTGGTGGTCGCAGAAGGAGCGCGGCGGTATCGTTTCGGTCTGGAACTGCGCGCACAACGTGGGCGGCGGTATTCCGCCGCTGCTGTTCCTGCTCGGGATGGCGTGGTTCAACGACTGGCACGCGGCGCTGTATATGCCTGCCTTCGGCGCTATCCTGGTGGCGATTATCGCTTTTGCCCTGATGCGCGATACGCCGCAGTCCTGCGGCCTGCCGCCTATTGAAGAGTACAAAAACGACTACCCGGATAACTACTCTGAGCAGGATGAAGAAGAGCTGACCGCGAAGCAGATCTTCATGCAGTACATTCTGCCTAACCGCCTGCTGTGGTATATCGCCATTGCTAACGTGTTTGTTTATCTGCTGCGTTACGGCATTCTCGACTGGTCGCCGACCTACCTGCGCGAAGTGAAGCATTTTGCGCTGGATAAATCTTCCTGGGCTTACTTCTTCTATGAGTACGCGGGGATCCCGGGAACGCTGCTGTGCGGCTGGATGTCGGATAAGGTCTTCCGCGGTAACCGCGGAGCAACCGGCGTGTTCTTTATGACGCTGGTGACTATCGCTACCGTGGTTTACTGGCTCAACCCGCCGGGCAACCCGGGCATCGATATGATCTGCATGATCGTTATCGGCTTCCTGATTTACGGCCCGGTAATGCTGATTGGCCTGCACGCGCTTGAGCTGGCACCGAAGAAAGCAGCGGGCACTGCCGCAGGCTTTACCGGTCTGTTTGGCTATCTCGGCGGATCTGTCGCGGCGAGTGCTATCGTGGGCTACACCGTTGACTTCTTCGGCTGGGACGGCGGCTTCATGGTGATGATCGGCGGCAGCGTGCTGGCGGTACTGCTGCTGGCCGTGGTGATGGTTGGCGAACGTAAACAGCACCAGCAGGCGCTGGCGAAGAAAGATTAAGGAAGACGACATGAAGCATGTATTTAGCGTGCTGATGGTCGGAATTGCGCTGGCGGGCTGTGCCGCCAGCGGGATTGCCGCCGCTGCCGGAGATAAAATTGTTATCGCCCACCGCGGGGCCAGCGGCTATCTGCCGGAGCACACGCTGCCGGCGAAAGCGATGGCTTACGCCCAGGGCGCCGACTATCTCGAACAAGATCTGGTCATGACGAAAGATGACCATCTGGTGGTGCTGCACGACCACTATCTCGATCGCGTCACCGATGTCGCCGAGCGCTATCCGTACCGCGCCCGCAAAGACGGTCGCTTTTACGCCATTGATTTTACCCTTGCGGAAATCAAATCCCTGAAGTTCTCCGAAGGATTTGAGGTGAAGGACGGCAAGCGGGTGCAGACGTTCCCGGGCCGCTTCCCGATGGGTAAATCCGATTTTCGGATCCATACCTTCGAAGAGGAGATCGAGTTCATTCAGGGCCTGAATCACTCGACGGGGAAGAATATCGGTATTTATCCGGAGATCAAATCCCCCTGGTTCCACCATCAGGAAGGTAAAGACATTGCTGCCCGCACGCTGGAGGTGCTGAAGAAATACGGCTACACCAGCAAGCAGGACAAAGTCTATCTCCAGTGTTTTGATGCCGACGAACTTAAGCGCATCAAGACCGAGCTGGAACCGAAGATGGGGATGAACCTCAATCTGGTGCAGCTGATTGCCTATACCGACTGGAATGAAACGCAGCAGAAGCAGCCGGACGGCAAGTGGGTAAACTACAGCTATGACTGGATGTTCAAACCCGGGGCGATGAAGAAAGTGGCGCAGTACGCCGACGGCATCGGCCCGGACTACCATATGCTGCTTGCGGATGACTCCACGCCGGGGCACATCAAAGTGACGGCGATGGTGAAAGAGGCGCACGCCAGCAAGCTGCAGGTCCATCCGTATACGGTTCGCGCGGACCAGCTTCCGCCTTACGCCAGCAATGTGAATCAGCTGTACGAAGCGCTGTACAAGCAGGCGGGCGTGGACGGGCTGTTTACCGACTTTCCGGATAAAGCGGTGGAGTATCTGAAAACCCAGCAGTAAGCGTTGATAACAGACGATAAAAGGGCCGCAAATGCGGCCCTTTTTTACATCTCTATTTCGATATCGCCCTTCGCTTTGCAGCAGCAGGGCAGGATCTCGCCCTGGTTAACAAAGGCCAGCGGTTCGGTGAGCCAGTCGACCTGGCCGGAAACCAGCCGGCAGCGGCAGGAGCCGCAGTAGCCGGAGCGGCACTGGTATTCCACTTCCACCTTGTGCGATTCAAGCGCCACCAGCAGAGAAGGGTGCTCCTCCCGGCATAACAGCTGGGTGCCGGAAAGGAGAAGGGTCACGCGGCTCATCAGAGCTGGAAGCTGCTCAGGTCGTCGGCGTCGATTTCGGAGTCGATCTGCCCGACCAGATAGGAGCTGACCTCCACTTCCTGCGGCGCCACCTGCACGTTATCGGATACCAGCCAGGTGTTGATCCACGGGATCGGGTTGGAGCGGGTTTCGAACGGCAGATCCAGCCCCACCGCCTGCATGCGGATATTGGTGATGTACTCGATGTACTGGCACAGGATCCCCTTGTTGAGGCCAATCATCGAGCCGTCGCGGAACAGGTAGTCCGCCCACTCTTTCTCCTGCTGGGCTGCCAGCACGAACAGGTCGTAGCACTCCTGTTTGCACTCTTCGGCAATCTCCGCCATCTCCGGATCGTCCTGGCCGCTGCGCAGCAGGTTCAGCATGTGCTGGGTGCCGGTGAGGTGCAGGGCTTCGTCGCGGGCGATCAGGCGAATGATCTTGGCGTTGCCTTCCATTAGCTTGCGCTCGGCAAAGGCAAAAGAGCAGGCGAAGCTGACGTAGAAACGAATCGCTTCCAGCGCGTTAACGCTCATCAGGCACAGGTAGAGCTTTCTTTTCAGCGCCCGCAGGTTAACGGTAACGGTTTTGCCGTTCACAGTGTGGGTGCCTTCGCCCAGCAGATGCCAGTAGCTGGTGAGCTCAATCAGATCATCGTAATAGTGGGAGATGCCTTCAGCGCGCTTTTGGATCTGCTCGTTGGTGACAATATCGTCAAACACCGTCGCCGGATCGTTGACGATATTGCGGATGATGTGGGTGTAGGAGCGGGAGTGGATGGTTTCTGAAAAGGCCCAGGTCTCAACCCAGGTTTCCAGCTCCGGGATGGAAATCAGCGGCAGCAGGGCCACGTTCGGGCTGCGTCCCTGAATAGAGTCCAGCAGCGTCTGGTACTTCAGGTTGCTGATGAAAATGTGTTTTTCGTGGTCCGGCAGGGCCTGATAGTCGATGCGGTCGCGGGAGACGTCGACCTCTTCCGGGCGCCAGAAGAAGGAGAGCTGCTTTTCGATGAGCTTCTCAAAGATGTCGTATTTTTGCTGATCGTAGCGGGCCACGTTAACCGGCTGGCCGAAGAACATCGGCTCTTTAAGCTGATCGTTTTTCGTCTGTGAAAAAGTGGTGTATGCCATTGCGGTGTCCTGTTGAAATTTCGCAGCCCGGCGCCTGGGCGTCTTTCGAACTGCGATGCAAGGGCCGGGCAGGCGGAGCGCTGCCCGGCGGGTAACTTAGATTTTGCACGCGCCGCTTTCGCAGCCGTCGTCCTGGATAGACGGGGCCATATCGTCCTGCGTATCCTCTGCGCCATCGCGGGTGTTGTGGTAGTACAGCGTTTTCACGCCGAACTTATAGGCGTTGAGCAGGTCTTTCAGCAGCTGCTGCATCGGTACTTTGCCCGACGGGAAGCGGGTCGGATCGTAGTTGGTGTTGGCAGAAATCGACTGGTCGATAAACTTCTGCATGATGCCCACCAGCTGCAGGTAGCCGTCGTTATTCGGCATTTCCCACAGCAGCTCGTAGGCGCCCTGCAGGTTTTCGTAATCCGGCACGACCTGACGCAGGATGCCGTCCTTCGACGCCTTGATGCTCACGTGGCCGCGCGGCGGCTCAATGCCGTTGGTGGCGTTGGAGATCTGCGATGAGGTCTCCGACGGCATCAGGGCTGAAAGCGTGGAGTTGCGCAGGCCGTGAGTTTTAATGGATTCACGCAGGCTTTCCCAGTCGTAGTGCAGCGGCTCGTTAACGATGGTATTCAGGTCTTTCTTGAAGGTGTCGATCGGCAGAATACCCTGCGCGTAGGTGGTCTCGTTGAACCACGGGCAGGCACCCTGTTCCTTCGCCAGCTCGTTAGAGGCTTTCAGCAGGTAGTACTGAATGGCTTCGAAGGTTTTGTGGGTCAGGGCGTTGGCGCTGCCGTCGGAGTAGCGCTTGCCGTGCTTCGCCAGATAGTAGGCAAAGTTGATTACGCCGATACCCAGCGTGCGGCGGCCCATCGCGCCGCGCTGGGCGGCAGGGATCGGGTAGTCCTGATAGTCGAGCAGGGCATCCAGCGCGCGTACCGCCAGAATCGCCAGCTCTTCCAGATCGTCAAGGCTGTCGATCGCCCCGAGGTTAAAGGCCGACAGGGTGCACAGCGCGATTTCGCCGTTTTCGTCGTTGACGTCGTCCAGCGGTTTGGTCGGCAGGGCGATTTCCAGGCACAGGTTGGACTGGCGCACCGGGGCGACCACGGGATCGAACGGGCTGTGGGTGTTGCAGTGGTCAACGTTCTGAATGTAGATGCGGCCGGTTGAGGCGCGCTCCTGCATCATCAGCGAGAACAGCTCGGCGGCTTTAATGCGCTGCTTGCGGATGCTGTCGTCTTTTTCATATTTGGTGTACAGGCGCTCGAACTCGTCCTGGTCGGCGAAGAAGGCGTCGTACAGGCCCGGCACGTCGGACGGGCTGAACAGGGTGATCTCTTCCCCTTTCAGCAGGCGGGTGTACATCAGCTTGTTAATCTGCACCCCGTAGTCCATGTGGCGCACGCGGTTAGCGTCAGTGCCGCGGTTGTTTTTCAGCACCAGCAGGCTTTCAACTTCCAGATGCCACATCGGGTAGAACAGGGTTGCCGCACCGCCGCGCACGCCGCCCTGGGAGCAGGATTTCACTGCAGTCTGGAAGTGCTTGTAGAACGGAATGCAGCCGGTGTGGAACGCTTCACCGCCGCGGATCGGGCTGCCGAGGGCGCGGATGCGTCCGGCGTTAATGCCGATGCCGGCGCGCTGGGAAACGTATTTCACAATGGCGCTGGAGGTGGCATTAATAGAATCGAGGCTGTCGCCGCACTCGATCAGCACGCAGGAGCTGAACTGGCGCGTCGGGGTACGCACGCCGGACATAATCGGCGTCGGCAGTGAAATTTTGAAAGTAGAAACCGCATCGTAAAAGCGCTTCACGTAGTCGAGGCGCGTTTCACGCGGATAGCCCGAGAACAGGCAGGCGGCGACCAGGATATAGAGGAACTGCGCGCTTTCGTAGATTTCACCGGTGACGCGGTTCTGCGCCAGGTATTTGCCTTCCAGCTGCTTCACAGCAGCGTAGGAGAAGTTCATGTCGCGCCAGTGGTCGATAAAGCCGTCCATCTGCTGGAACTCTTCTTCCGTGTAGTCTTCCAGCAGATGACGATCGTATTTACCCAGCTCGACCATCTTCACCACGTGGGCAAACAGCGCCGGCGGCTCGAACTGGCCGTAGGCTTTTTTACGCAGGTGGAAGATAGCCAGGCGCGCGGCAAGGTACTGGTAGTCCGGGGCGTCGCGGGAGATGAGATCCGCAGCCGCCTTGATGATGGTTTCATGGATGTCGCCGGTTTTGATCCCGTCGTAAAACTGAATGTGGGAGCGCAGTTCGACCTGTGAAACAGAAACGTTGTTCAGGCCCTCTGCCGCCCAGTCCAGCACCCGATGAATTTTATCGAGATTAATGCGCTCGGTGCGGCCATCTCGCTTGGTCACCATCAGACTTTGATTCATGTGCTTTTTACCTGTCCGTGAATTATCCGTGAAAAAATATCCCCTACTTATCCACAAAGGGTCGCTGTGACTAACTCTGTGGATAAATACTATATGTAGGGGTTATGAAATAAGTAGAACGCTATATGGTGAGTATTCTAGTAAGGAATCATTTAAGTACAAGGGTTGATTTTGACGTTAAATTGAGGTTGCGGCAGGGTAATAAAGGCTAAGTCCACGGTCCATAAGGGCTACAGAAAATGTCAATAATTACAGAAAAAAAATGAAAATTTGATCGGGCGCTGATTTCTTCATCGTTGTGGTGAATTGCGCAACTGACGCTGCGCAATTTGTCATAAGTAAAGCCAATATTGTGCTGTTCTGCGGGGCGTTTTGTGAAGCGTTTAACCACTTTTGAGGTGGGGTTTTTCGTCCCTGTTTTCTCTTTATACATCCGCGATGGAAAATTACCCCGCCGGTGTTTCGCTGCTGTTCGTGATGAGCAGGGGAGCGTCGGCTTTTGCCGTGGTGTGCAACATATAGTTCACATCAACGCCCGGACCGAGCTTAAAGCTGTTGGTCAGCAGGTTATAGTGCAGGCCGGTGATGTGCTGCTCGCGCAGAACCGTATCGTCTACCCAGCCGAGCAGTTCGGAAGGCTTGATGAATTTCTTCACGTCGTGGGTGCCTTTGGGTACCATCTTCATCACGTACTCTGCACCGAAGACCGCCAGCAGCCACGCTTTGGGGTTGCGGTTGATAGTCGAGAAGAAGACCTGCCCGCCGGGTTTCACCAGAAGTGCACAGGCTCTGACTACTGACGCCGGATCGGGAACGTGCTCCAGCATCTCCATGCAGGTCACCACATCGTACTGCTGAGGGTGGGCGTCGGCGTGGTCTTCCACAGTTTCCTGAACGTACTCAACCTTAATGCCGCTTTCAAGCGCGTGCAGGCGCGCTACCTGGAGCGGCTCCGCACCCATGTCCAGCCCGGTAACATTCGCCCCTTCGCGGGCCATGCTTTCGGCCAGGATCCCGCCGCCGCAGCCGACATCCAGTACCTTTTTATCAAACAGTCCGCCCGAGCGTTCGGCGATGTAGCCCAGCCGTAAAGGGTTAATGCGGTGCAGCGGTTTAAACTCTCCTTCGAGATCCCACCAGCGGGAGGCGACGGCTTCAAATTTCGCGATTTCCGCGCTGTCGACGTTAGCCACCGTCGGTTTTTCGGCATTCATGGGCGCATTCACTCCTTTCTTTATAAGACCTGTAAGTATATCAGCCATCCGGGATCAATAAAGCGCCGGGCGGGTACTATAGGTTTACCTCAATGACGGCGTCTGTGTTATAATTTGCGACCTTTGAATCCGGGAAACAGTAGAGGGATAGCGGTTAGATGAGCGACCTTGCGAGAGAAATTACACCGGTCAACATCGAGGAAGAGCTTAAAAGCTCCTATCTGGATTATGCGATGTCGGTCATTGTTGGCCGTGCGCTGCCGGATGTCCGCGATGGTTTGAAGCCGGTACACCGTCGCGTGCTTTACGCCATGAACGTATTGGGCAATGACTGGAACAAAGCCTATAAAAAATCAGCCCGCGTGGTGGGTGACGTTATCGGTAAATACCACCCACATGGTGACACCGCCGTTTATGACACCATAGTACGTATGGCACAACCATTCTCCCTGCGCTACATGCTGGTCGATGGCCAGGGCAACTTCGGTTCTGTTGACGGCGACTCCGCTGCAGCGATGCGTTATACGGAAATCCGTATGTCGAAAATCGCCCACGAACTGATGGCGGATCTCGATAAAGATACCGTTGATTTCGTGGATAACTATGACGGCACGGAACGTATTCCGGACGTCATGCCAACCAAAATTCCTAACCTGCTGGTTAACGGTGCCTCGGGCATTGCCGTGGGCATGGCGACCAACATCCCGCCGCACAACCTCACGGAAGTGATCAACGGCTGCCTGGCCTACATTGACGATGAAGACATCACCATTGAAGGGTTGATGGAGCACATCCCGGGCCCGGACTTCCCGACGGCGGCAATTATCAACGGACGCCGCGGCATCGAAGAAGCCTACCGCACCGGCCGCGGTAAAATTTACATTCGCGCCCGCGCGGAAGTAGAAGCCGATGCCAAAACCGGCCGCGAAACCATCATCGTCCACGAAATTCCCTATCAGGTGAACAAAGCGCGCCTGATCGAGAAGATCGCCGAGCTGGTGAAAGAAAAACGCGTTGAGGGCATCAGCGCCCTGCGCGACGAATCTGACAAAGACGGCATGCGCGTTGTTATCGAAGTCAAGCGCGATGCAGTGGGCGAAGTGGTGCTGAATAACCTCTACTCCCAGACCCAGCTGCAGGTCTCCTTCGGCATCAACATGGTTGCGCTGCACCACGGTCAGCCGAAGATCATGGCGCTGAAAGATATCATTGCCGCGTTCATACGCCACCGCCGCGAAGTGGTTACCCGCCGGACTATTTTCGAACTGCGCAAGGCCCGCGATCGCGCGCACATCCTTGAGGCGCTGGCTATCGCGCTGGCTAACATCGATCCGATTATCGAGCTGATTCGCCGTGCGCCTAACCCGGCTGAAGCGAAAGCCGGCCTTATCGCCCGGCCGTGGGAGCTCGGTAACGTTTCCGCCATGCTTGAGCGCGCCGGTGATGACGCCGCCCGTCCGGAGTGGCTGGAGCCGGAGTTCGGTATTCACGACGGTAAATATTACCTGACCGAGCAGCAGGCCCAGGCGATCCTCGATCTGCGCCTGCAGAAGCTGACCGGTCTGGAGCACGAAAAGCTGCTCGACGAATACAAAGAGCTGCTGGAGCAGATTGCCGAGCTGCTGCACATTCTTGCCAGCGCTGACCGCCTGATGGAAGTCATTCGCGAAGAGCTGGAGCTGGTTCGCGATCAGTTCGGCGACCAGCGCCGCACTGAAATCACCGCTAACAGTGCCGACATCAACATCGAAGACCTGATTACTCAGGAAGACGTTGTGGTGACGCTGTCGCACCAGGGCTACGTTAAGTACCAGCCGCTGAGCGACTATGAAGCCCAGCGCCGCGGCGGCAAAGGCAAGTCTGCCGCACGCATTAAAGAAGAAGACTTTATCGATCGCCTGCTGGTGGCCAATACGCACGACACCATTCTGTGCTTCTCCAGCCGGGGTCGCCTGTACTGGATGAAGGTTTATCAGCTGCCGGAAGCGAGCCGCGGCGCCCGCGGACGTCCGATTGTTAACCTGCTGCCGCTGGAAGCCAACGAGCGTATTACCGCGATTCTGCCGGTTCGGGAATACGAAGAGGGCGTCAACGTCTTTATGGCGACCGCCAGCGGTACGGTGAAGAAAACGGCGCTGACCGAGTTCAGCCGCCCGCGCTCTGCCGGTATTATCGCCGTCAACCTCAACGAGGGCGACGAGCTGATTGGCGTCGATCTGACGTCGGAAGGCAACGAAGTCATGCTGTTCTCTGCGGCCGGTAAAGTGGTGCGCTTTAAAGAGAACGCCGTCCGTGCGATGGGCCGTACCGCCACCGGCGTGCGCGGCATCAGACTCGCCGGGGAAGATAAAGTGGTTTCGCTTATCGTACCGCGCGGTGAAGGCGCTATCCTCACCGTGACCCAGAACGGCTACGGCAAGCGCACCGCGGAAAGCGAGTACCCGACCAAGTCCCGCGGCACCCAGGGCGTTATCTCTATCAAGGTCACCGAGCGCAACGGCAGTGTGGTTGGCGCGGTGCAGGTAGAAGATACCGACCAGATCATGATGATCACCGATGCCGGTACGCTGGTGCGCACCCGGGTATCGGAAATCAGCGTGGTGGGTCGTAACACCCAGGGCGTTATCCTCATCCGCACCGCGGAAGATGAAAACGTAGTGGGTCTGCAGCGCGTGGCCGAGCCGGTAGATGACGAAGAGCTCGACTCCATCGACGGCAGCGTAGCGGAAGGCGATGATGAAATCGCGCCGGAAACCGATGCTGAAGACGATGCAGCCGATGAGGCCGAGGACGAATAATCGTTCGAAAAACCTCCGCAAGGGCCGGTCTGTACCGGCCCTTTTTGTTTGGACGTTGCGGGCCTGTGAATTAACCGCTACTTTAACCCCATCTTTATTATGCAGACGGCTAAACCTTGAAATACCTTGTCTCTTTCCGCACAACTCTGAAGGTTTCCCGCTACCTGTTCCGGGCGCTGGCGCTGCTGGTCTGGCTGCTGATTGCGGTGATTTCCGCGTTTTATATTGTTAACGCGCTACATGCTAAAGAAGAGCAAATTCATCAGGAGTTCAACCTCAGCTACGATCAGGCCCAGCGCTATATTCTGCGCACCGCCGACGTGCTGAGAGAGCTGAAGTACATTGCTGAAAACAAGCTTATTGCTGAAAGCGGTACGGCAAAGCCCGGCGGCACGTTTTCCGGCTTCGAACCGCTGTTTCCCGATGCCGAGTGCGGCGAGATGGAGGAGACCTGGCGCAACTCGCTGGAGTCCCTGGCGTGGTTTACCCGCTACTGGCGCGACAGCTTTTCCCCGGCATTCGATCTCAACCGCCTGTTTCTAACCAGCAGCGACAACCAGTGCATTGCCAATTTTGGCCTGCGGGAGTCGGCGATGGAGCATGACCAGACGCTGAAAGCGCTGCACGAGCGCATTGTGAATTATCGCAGCGGCGCCCGGGACGAGCGCGGCAACAATCTGTACTGGATCAGCGGCGGCCCGCGGCCGGGCGTGGGCTTTTTCTATGCCCTGACGCCGGTGTATCTCTCCAGTCAGCATCAGGCAATGCTCGGCGTAGAGGCGAGCATCCGCATGGAGAACTTCTTCACCCCGGGCAGCATGCCGATGGGCGTGACCATCGTCGATGAAAACGGGCTGCCGCTGATTACGATGGCCGGACCGGAAAACAATCTGCGGGTCGACCCGCGCTGGATGCAGGAGCGCTCATGGTTCGGCTACAGCGACGGATTCCGCCAGCTGGTGCTGAAAAAGAGCCTGCCGCCGTCATCGCTGAGCATTATCTACACCGTGCCGGTAAACCAGGTTTTCGACGGCATCCGCATGCTGATCCTTAACGCGCTGCTGCTGAATATTCTCACCGGCGCGGCGCTGTTTATGATTGCCCGCATTTACGAGCGGAAAATCTTTATTCCCGCCGAAACCGACGCCCAGCGGCTGGAAGAGCACGAGCAGTTCAACCGCAAAATTGTGGCCTCGGCGCCGGTGGGGATCTGCATTTTGCGCACCCAGGACGGCACCAATATTCTCAGCAACGAGCTGGCCCATAACTATCTCAACATGCTCACTCATGAAGACCGGCAGCGGCTGACGCAGATAATCTGCGGGCAGCAGGTGAACTTTGTTGACGTCATGACCAGCAATAACACCAACTTGCAGATAAGCTTCGTCCACTCGCGCTATCGCAATGAAAATGTGGCTATTTGCGTGCTGGTTGACGTATCGGCCCGCGTCAAAATGGAGGAGTCGCTGCAGGAGATGGCCCAGGCCGCCGAGCAGGCCAGCCAGTCTAAATCCATGTTCCTCGCCACCGTCAGCCACGAGCTGCGCACGCCGCTGTACGGGATTATCGGCAACCTCGATCTGCTGCAGACTAAAGAGCTGCCGAAAGGCGTCGATCGGCTGGTGACGGCGATGAATAACTCCTCCAGCCTGCTGCTGAAAATCATCAGCGATATTCTCGACTTCTCTAAAATTGAGTCCGAGCAGCTGAAAATTGAGCCGCGGGAGTTTTCGCCCCGGGAAGTGATGAGCCACATTACTGCCAACTACCTGCCGCTGGTGGTACGCAAGCAGCTGGGACTTTACTGCTTCGTGGAGCCGGATGTGCCGCTGCAGATGCAGGGCGATCCGATGCGCCTGCAGCAGGTTATCTCTAACCTGCTGAGCAACGCGATTAAGTTCACCGATACTGGCTGCATCGTGCTGCATCTGCGGTGTACCGAGGAGTATCTCAGCATCTGCGTGCGGGACACCGGCGTCGGCATCCCGGCAAAAGAGGTGGTGCGCCTGTTCGATCCGTTCTTCCAGGTGGGCACCGGCGTGCAGCGTAACTTCCAGGGCACGGGGCTGGGGCTCGCCATCTGCGAGAAGCTTATCACCATGATGGACGGCGATATTTCGGTAGAAACCGAGCCGGGTATGGGGAGCCGCTTTACTATCCGCATCCCGATGTACGGCGCCCTGAGCCTGCCTCCTGCCGGTAGCGGCGCCCTTGCGGGCAAGCGCTGCTGGCTGGCTATCAATAACGCCTCGTTGACGCAGTTTGTCGAGTCGCTGCTGCTGCGCCACGGCATTGAAGTGCTGGCTTACGAAAATCAGGATCCTAACAGCGACGATATTCTGATTGCCGATGAAGAACTGGCCGCGCCGTGGCCGGGCAGGGCGGCGATTATTTTCAGCCGCCGCCATATCGGCATTGCCCAGGAGCGGGCGCCGGGGGAATGGCTGCACAGCGTGGCGTCGCCGCACGAGCTGATCCTGCTGCTGGCGCGCATCTACAGTATTGCGCTTGAAAATATGGCCGGTGAGGATGCGCTGCCCGCGCCGGAGACCAGCGCCGACGCCAACGATGACATGATGATTCTGGTCGTGGACGATCATCCGATTAACCGTCGACTGCTGGCGGATCAGCTGGGATCTTTGGGCTACCAGTGCAAAACGGCAAACGACGGTATCGATGCGCTGAACGTGCTGAGCAAAAATCACATTGATATCGTGCTTAGCGACGTCAACATGCCAAACATGGACGGCTATCGCCTGACCCAGCGCATTCGCCAGCTTGGGCTAACGCTGCCGGTAGTGGGCGTCACCGCCAACGCGCTGGCGGAAGAGAAGCAGCGCTGTCTGGAGTCGGGAATGGACAGCTGCCTGTCGAAACCGGTTACGCTGGACGTTATCAGCAAAACCCTGGCGGCGTACGCGGCGCGGGTGCGCGCCAGCAGGAGCTGACACTGCGGGCAATAAAAAGCCTCCGCCGGAATGAAGCCGGCGGAGGCTTTTTTACAACCAGCGGAAAGAGGTTAGTCTTTATCCGCCGGGCTGAGGGTAACGGAAGATAGATAGTTCAGCAGGGCGATATCGTTTTCCACGCCCAGCTTCATCATCGCCGACTTCTTCTGGCTGCTGATGGTTTTGATGCTGCGGTTCAGCTTGCGGGCAATCTCGGTAACCAGAAAACCTTCTGCAAACAGGCGCAGCACTTCGCTCTCTTTCGGGGAAAGGCGTTTGTCGCCGTAGCCGCCGGAGCTGATTTTCTCCAGCAGGCGCGAGACGCTTTCCGGGGTAAATTTCTTGCCTTTTTGCAGCGCGGCCAGCGCTTTTGGCAGATCGGTCGGCGCGCCCTGTTTCAGAACGATACCCTCGATGTCCAGATCGAGAACCGCGCTGAGGATCGCCGGGTTGTTGTTCATCGTCAGTACGATGATTGAAATAGCCGGAAAGTGGCGCTTAATGTACTTGATCAGCGTAATACCGTCGCCGTACTTGTCTCCGGGCATGGAGAGGTCGGTGATCAGTACATGAGCATCCAGTTTCGGCAGGTTATTGATAAGCGCGGTGGAGTCTTCAAATTCGCCGACGACATTCACCCACTCGATTTGCTCAAGTGATTTACGAATACCGAACAGTACAATCGGGTGATCGTCAGCAATAATAACGTTCATGTTGTTCATGTATTAGGCTACCTTGCTACATCAGGCTTTTGACATAAGCGTCAATGTCGCCGATATATTTCTCTGTGCCGGGGGCATCTTTCTCACGAATGAGCTGCTCCAGCGTTTCACATAACTGCTTGCCGGGGATCAGATTTAACATGGCAAACACCCCTTTGAGGCGGTGGGCCGTCTGTGCCAGCGCAGCAAAATCGCGAGTCGAAGACTCAGTATACAGCCTATTAACATCTTCCGGAACTGTGTCAACAAACAGTGCATAATAGCCGCTGGCGTGGAGTTCGGCGTTCGCATTCGTCCCTGCAGGTGCTACCTCAGTTTGCTCCTGCGCCAGCTGTTCTTCGATAAGCTGCAGGACGGCTTCCTGCATCGTATTACTGATATTAAAGTTTACCTGCAGCAGGCCGGGGCCCAGCTTGCGTATTCCGGCCACATCATCGCTTAAAAGCAGGCCCGGCGCAGTAAGATTAGACGGATTATCTGTCAAAAACAGATCGTAATCTTGACTTGCCAGCCTTTCGTCGTGGGTGATGCAGCTTGCGCCCCAGTTTTCCAGCTGGCGGGTGACGATGCTGCGGATTTCATTAGAGGTGATATCGGTCATCACGATAACATCATCCAGCAGCTTCTCTTCAGCATCATTTTCCTGCGCGCGGGGCGCCATCTTAACGTGCAGGGAGTAGCGGGTTCCCAGCGACTCCCGGGCTTTAATATTCAGATGTCCGCCGAGCTTTCTCGCCAGCTGGTCGCAAAGCCAGAAGGAGAGGGGATTGGCCTTGCCGTAGCGATCGCCCTGAGTTTCATTAAGGAACGGGAAGTGCAGGTTGTCGATTTCGCTGGTGGAGACGCCGTTGCCGGTATCCCGAATGCGGAACGTGAGGCGATCGTCGCCGGATTCGTCCTGGCTGACTTCAAGGGTTAACTTGCCGATCTGGGTGGTGCTCACCGCGTACTGAATTAATAGCTGGAGGATCTTTTTAAGCGCCGCGCGATCGCCGTGGCGCTCTTCGGCAATCTCCAGCTGGTTATCAATCAGCAGCTGGAGTCCCTTGCGCTTGATGGCCGGCAGCACTTCCGGTACTACTTCATCAATTAAATCCTGAATGGAGAACAGGCTCGCCGATCCTTTCCAGCCGTCGTTTTCAAGCACGTTTGCCAGCTGGATCTCATCGACCAGCCGCGCCAGCGTATCCGCCTGGCGAGTCAGTTTTTTCGCCGCTTCGCCTTCAACGTCTGCCGCACTCTCGGCCAGGTGCTGAATCGGCTGCTTCAGCGCAGCAGCGATATTTTGCATAAATGAAATGCGGCCCTGCTGGTTTTTCTCGTACAGGCGCTGGGCCTGCTTGAGCTTTTTATTCACCAGCACTTCTTTATCCTGATCGCGAATGACGAAAATTTGCGTGCGAGCCAGCACCTGACTGCGGAACTGGCGGATCTCATACAGCTCGTTGTTCACGGTCGCGTGGATAACACCCTGATGCTGATCTGCCATATTGGTGATGTTCTGCAGATTGAGGTGTGGCAGCAGGTGATCGGCAATCTTGTTGCTGATAATGGTGCGGTTAGATTCCTGATCGTGCACCAGCAGGCCCAGGGGCAGCAGCGACACAATCTCTTCATTAATGGCTTTCAGCGCACGCAGTTCGCCGCTCGCCGGGGCGGCAACCGTGCCGGACTCCGCGCGTCGGGTGCCGGTGTAATTGCGAAACGTGGTGTAGCCGAACAGCGCCAGCGCCAGCAGGCCAATATTCAGCAGCAGCGGTAGCAGGATATTTTGCAGGGTATCCAGCAGCAGCGTGCCGAGAGGAACCTGCCAGACCAGATGCATTGAGGTCGAATTGATGGCGGAGGTAATTTCAATGTGGCCGCCGTTAACGTGGACGTTTGCGCTGTCCGCCGCTTCTTTGTCACTGCTGTACAAATTTGCCTGGCTGGCGTCGTTGTCAAAGCGGAAGTTTTCGAGCGCCATCCCCGGCGGAACCAGATCGTTTATCGGCAGATCAAAGGCTACAACCGTGGCCAGATGCCCCGGCTGATTAAAGGTAGTGCGCAGGGTGAAGTAGTAGCCGTTTTGCCAGGCCAGCTGGCGCAGGGGCGAGAAGCTCTCGCGCTCGTCCAGCGTATTGGCCTGCTGCAGCATTTCCGCACGGCGGCTGTCGACGATGCTGCCAATCGTCGAGTCTTTAAAACCGGCCGACAGATCTTTGAGCGGTAGGGTGGATATCAGGATCAGGCTGTTGTCCTGGCCGTTAAGGTAATACATCGACCAGGGCGCGGTCTCGGCGCCCCAGAGCGTGTCGAGATAATTCGACATCTTCTGCGTCATCGCGAGCGTGGCGCTGTCGTGAGAGCCGAAAATCAGCGCTTCCGTTTTGCGCCGCGGCTTATCGAGATAGAAAACATCCTGCTTCAGGCGGGTTTCCTGAAGCCCGCCGTCGGTATCCGCGCCGGTTGCCGAGGCGGCTATGGTGTCGTAAATCTGCCATGTCGCATAGCGCCAGGTGTCAATGCGCTTGTGGATGGCGTGAGTCATGTCAACGACTTGATAGCTTTTATCCCTTAACCACGTGTTGACCGCGCTTTGAATCATCACGCCCATTGTCACCAGCAGGACGACAATCAGCAGAAGAAAGAAGCGGGTAATGTTGCCCGGCATGAGCGAAAATTTATTTGGGATCATTGTGTCAGAATGACTCATTAGCGTGTGGAATCCGTGATGACAGCACCGGCTGCGCGTCCGGCATCCGTGTGCGTAGCCTGCTCTTTCATCAGCAAGATGATGATGAAAGAGCAGGTTAACATTAAGCAGGCAGTATATACACAAAACGACATAAGTTGCATCAGAGTAACAGCACGGTGAATATCTGCCCATAATCATCGGGTTCATCAGCGCCGCAGACAAAAAACGCACACGCGGGAGGCTTTGTAATGGAATGGGGAGCGATAACCGGGACTACCTGACAGGGTATATTTAAGCGCGGTGATTATTTCCCGGCGGTAGCATAACTTTTACAGCCGGCGTGTAAAGAAAGGTAAAAAAAAACCGGGTGCGAAGCACCCGGCAGGAATAACGGTAAACTGACATTCAGAGATGAATGACGGTAATAAATAAAGTTAATGATGATAGCGCTGAATATATTATAGATAAGACATACTTTTGTTTTACCATTCAGTGCGGTAAAAACAGGGGGATATATCGGCGTGAATTATAAAGAAAACTTAATTTTGTTTGTTTATTCATGCGCTATTTCTTTAGCATTTAATGCCGTTATGAAGTTCCCTGTTATTAACATTTTGAAATATATTTAGCATGCCTGGAAACATCTTAGTAGGTCTTGCAGCATTTTGCAGTTGGATATTTCTGTTTTTTGCCGCACAATGTGTTCGCCGACTGATTTAAGGGTTAATCAGTAAGCAGTGGCATATAAAAAGGCATATAACAGAGGGTTAATAACATGAAAGCTAAAGTCCTTTCTCTCCTGGTACCCGCATTGCTGGTAGCAGGCGCAGCGAACGCGGCTGAAATTTACAATAAAGACGGTAACAAATTAGATCTGTACGGCAAAGTTGACGGTGAGCACTACTTCTCCAATGACGACAGCGTCGACGGCGACCAGTCCTATATTCGTATCGGTTTTAAAGGTGAAACCCAGGTAAATGACCAGGTAACCGGCTACGGCCAGTGGGAATACCAGGTTCAGGCGAACAGCGCTGAAGACAGCAACGATTCCTTTACCCGCGTAGGTTTTGCCGGTCTGCGTTTTGCTGACACTGGCTCCATCGATTACGGCCGTAACTACGGCGTTATCTACGACATCTCCTCCTGGACTGACGTCCTGCCGGAATTCGGTGGCGACACCTACGGCGCGGATAACTTCCTGATGCAGCGCGGTAATGGCATGCTGACCTACCGCAACACTGACTTCTTCGGTCTGGTTGACGGTCTGAACCTGGCTCTGCAGTACCAGGGCAAAAACGGCAGCCCGGATGGCGAATCTGGCGGCACGACTAACAACGGTCGTAAAGGCCTGCGTCAGAACGGTGACGGCTTTGGCGGCTCTCTGACCTACGATCTGGGCGAAGGCTTCAGCGTCGGTGGTGCGGTAGCCAGCTCCAAGCGCACTGCTCGCCAGAACTCCAGCGCATATCGTGGTAGCGGCGATCGCGCAACTGCCTACACCGGCGGCGTGAAATATGACGCTAACAACGTGTACCTGGCCGCTGAGTTTACTCAGGCATACAACACTAGCCGTTTTGGTGGCGATGGCGTTGATACCGTAAACGGTTTCGCTGACAAGTCTCAGAACTTTGAAGCGGTAGCCCAGTACCAGTTCGACTTCGGCCTGCGTCCGTCCATCGCTTACCTGCAGTCCCGCGGTAAGAAAGTTCAGGGCTACGGCAAAGAAGATATGGTTAAATATGTTGATATCGGTACTTACTACTACTTCAACAAAAACATCTCCACTTTTGTCGATTACAAAATCAACCTGATCGACAAGAGCCAGTTTACCCGCGATACCAACACCAGCACCGACAACATCGTTGCAGTTGGCGTGGTTTACCAGTTCTAATCAGCCGCGATTTTTCGCATGCTGCTAAGGGGCCCTTCGGGGCCCTTTTTTTATCCCTCGTTTAGCGAGGCTGGTGTACTCTTGGCCCGCAATGAAGAGGGTAATGAAATGATCAAAACGCTATTTCGCACCGCCGCCGCTGCCGCAATTTTGCTTATAGCCGGCTGCGACGGGGAAAATTCGTCCGATGTGGGCGGTCAAAACCTCGTGCTGGAAGGTAAAACCATGGGGACGTCCTGGCGAGTCAGTGCCGCAGGTATTGACCCCGCGCGCGCCGACGCGCTGCGCCAGAAGATTCAGGCGCAACTTGACGCCGATGATATGCAGCTCTCCACCTGGAAAACAGATTCGGCCCTGATGCGCTTTAACCGAACGACCAGCATCGCGCCCTGGCCGGTACCAGAGGCGATGGCGGATATCGTCACGCAGTCGCTGCGGATTGGTGAAAAAACCGGCGGTGCGATGGACATCACCGTCGGCCCGCTGGTTAATCTGTGGGGATTCGGGCCGGACAAGCAGCCGCTAAAAACTCCGTCCGCAGCGCAGATTGCCGCAGCAAAAGCCCGGACAGGCCTGCAGCATCTTGCGGTTATTAATAAGTCCGGCAGCCAGTACCTGCAAAAAGATCTTCCCGATCTGTATGTCGATCTCTCGACGGTGGGCGAGGGTTACGCGGCAGACCATCTGGCGCAGCTGATGTCTCAGGAAGGGATCTCCCGCTATCTGGTGTCCGTTGGCGGGGCGCTGGTGAGCCGGGGCACCAGCGGGCGAGGCGCCCCGTGGCGGGTCGCCATTCAAAAACCTACCGATCGGGAGAACGCGGTGCAGGCCGTTGTTGATATTAACGGACACGGAATCAGCACCTCGGGCAGCTATCGCAACTATTATGAACTGGACGGCAGGCGCATTTCTCACGTGATCGACCCCCGAACCGGCGCGCCGATCCAGCACAATCTGGTGTCGGTCACGGTCATTGCACCGACGGCGCTTGAAGCGGACGGCTGGGATACCGGGCTGATGGTGCTAGGTCTTGAAAAAGCCAAAGCGGTAGTGCAGCAGCAGGGTCTTGCCGTTTATATGATTTACAAGCAGGGCAACACTTTCCGCAGCTGGATGTCGCCGCAGTTCACACCGTTTCTTGTTAACGACAGTCATTAATTTTCCGGAGGTGCCGCGTGCTCGATCTGTTTGCTGATACTCCCCCGTGGCAGGAACCACTCGCGCCGGGAGCAATCATCCTGCGCCGCCGGGCGCTGGCGGACGCGGAAAGCCTGATGGCGGGCATTGAGCAGGTTATCGGGCAGTCGCCCCTGCGCCAGATGGTCACGCCCGGCGGCTATACCATGTCGGTGGCGATGAGCAACTGCGGCGAGGTGGGCTGGACCACGGACCGGCGCGGCTATCTCTACTCCCCGATCGATCCGCAGACCGGGGCGCGCTGGCCGGCGATGCCGGCGGCTTTTCTGATCCTGGCACAACGCTGCGCCAGCGAGGCGGGCTACGATCGTTTCTGCCCGGATGCGTGCCTGATCAACCGCTACGCGCCGGGAACCAAGCTGTCGCTGCACCAGGATAAAGACGAGCAGGAACTGGCTGCGCCTATTGTCTCTGTGTCGCTGGGGCTGCCCGCCATTTTCCAGTTCGGCGGCCTCAGCCGCGGCGATCCGCTGCAGCGCCTGCTGCTGGAGCACGGTGACGTGGTGGTGTGGGGTGGTGCGTCGCGGCTGTTCTATCACGGGATCCAGCCGCTGAAAGAGGGGTATCATCCACTCACCGGCGGCTTCCGCTTTAATCTTACTTTTCGCCAGACCGGGCTCGCCGCGCAATAAAAATAAGAATTATTCTTGATGTCAGAGGCGTCACGTTTAAACTGCTGGCTGTTTTTGCTTTCGTCTGGAATCCGTTATGCAACTCCTTCTTCTGGTCTGGCGGCAGTACCGCTGGCCTTTTCTGGCGGTGATGGCCCTCAGCATGCTCAGCGCCGCGCTCGGCATCGGTCTTATCGCCTTTATTAACCAGCGCCTGATTGAAAATGTCGATATATCCCTGCGGGTGCTGCCGGAGTTTCTCGGATTGCTGCTGCTGCTAATGGCAGTAACGCTGGGTTCCCAGCTGGCGCTGACGCTGCTCGGGCACCATTTTGTCTACCGCCTGCGCGGGGAGTTTATTAAGCGTATCCTCGATACCCGGGTGGAGCAGGTTGAGCGGCTGGGCAGCGCCGCGCTGCTGGCCGGATTGACCAGCGACGTGCGCAGCATCACTATCGCCTTTGTGCGCCTGCCCGAGCTGGTGCAGGGGATTATTTTGACGCTTGGATCCGCGGCCTGGCTCGCGTGGCTGTCCGGTAAAATGTTGGTGGTTACCGCGCTGTGGGTGGCTCTGACTATCTGGGGCGGCTTCCTGCTGGTGTCCCGCGTTTACCGCCACATGGCGCAGCTGCGCGAGTCGGAAGAGAAGCTCTACGGCGACTACCAGACGGTGCTGGAAGGGCGCAAAGAGCTGACGCTGAACCGCGAGCGCGCGGAGTATATTTACCGCCAGCGCTACACGCCCCACGCCGGAGAGTACCGCCACCACATCATTCGTGCTGATACCTTTCATCTGAGTGCCGTTAACTGGTCGAATATTATGATGCTCGGCGCTATCGGACTGGTGTTCTGGATGGCAAACGGGCTCGGCTGGGCCAATACCGCCGTCGCCGCTACCTATTCGCTGACGCTGCTGTTTCTGCGCACGCCGCTGCTGTCTGCCGTCGGCGCGCTGCCGACGCTGCTAAGCGCGCAGGTGGCGTTTAAAAAGCTCAACCAGTTCTCGCTTGCGCCTTACCGGGCAGAGTTTGCCGCAGCGCAGCCGCGCCGCGAATGGCAAACCCTGGAGCTGCGCGACGTGACGTTTTGCTATCAGGATAATGCCTTCGCGGTAGGGCCCGTTAACATGACGCTGCGCCGGGGCGAACTGGTATTTCTTATCGGCGGCAACGGCAGCGGCAAGTCGACCCTGGCGATGCTGCTCACTGGGCTGTATCAGCCTACCGGCGGACAGATCCTGCTGGACGGCGAAGCGCTTGCCGCCAACGATCCCGACGCCTATCGCGGCCTCTTCTCCGCCGTCTTTACCGATGTTTGCCTGTTCGAAAATCTGCTCGGGCCGCAGGGTAAGCAGGCGGATCCGACGCTGGTGGCCAAATGGCTGGAGCGCCTGCAGATGGGCGATAAGCTGGAGCTGGAAGAGGGAAAAATTCTCAATCTTAACCTTTCGAAGGGGCAGAAAAAGCGCGTCGCGCTGCTGCTGGCGCTGGCCGAAGAGCGCGATATCCTGCTGCTCGACGAGTGGGCAGCCGATCAGGATCCACATTTCCGCCGCGAGTTTTACCAGGTCCTGCTGCCGCTGATGCAGCAGATGGGCAAAACCCTGTTTGCTATCAGCCACGATGACCACTATTTCATTCACGCCGACCGGCTGCTGGAGATGCGCAACGGCACGCTGACTGAGCTGACGGGAGAGGCGCGCGAGGCAGCCTCCCGGGATGCGGTTGCCCGCACCGCCTGATGCAGCGGCTCCGTCCGGCGGGGCCGCTGTCCTCTTTTTGTCCAGTCGTCCCGCCGCTTGTTATCTTTTCCCTCTGCCCGCGCTATCCTTAGCGGCTGGCCCCGATGATAAGGATTTCCCGAACGATGTCCGTGTTTCATAAAAACAGTGCCAGAGTGCGGGACGAAGAGCGTGCCCGGCTTATCTGGCTGTTAACTACCGATAAAGCCATCACCTCCGCGCTGACCGGCAAGCTTACGCTGGCGGAGCAGTATGACGAAAGCAAGCTGGGCGATGATATTGCCGAAGTGGGCGCGCTGGTCGCCCACCTGCCGCCGCCGGATCTGGCGGATACCCTTGAGGCGCTGCCCACCGAGGAGCGCCACGCCCTCTGGGGGCTGGTCGAAAACGGCAAGCGCGGCAAGGTGCTGCATGAAGCTTCTGAAAGCGTCTGGGACGATCTTATTGCGGGAATGAGCGATAAGGCGCTCATTGACGCCATGGAAGGGCTGGATATTGATGAAAAAATCTATCTGGTTCAGCACCTTCCGCGCAATCTCACCGGCCGCCTGCTGACCACGCTGCCGGCGGAAGAGCGCGCCCGGGTGCGCCAGGTGATGAATTACCAGCCGGACAGCGTCGGCGCCATCATGGAGTTCGAGGTTATCACCATTCGCCCCGGCGTAACGCTCGGCGCCGTGCAGCGTTACCTGCGCCGGCTGGGCAAAATGCCGGAGAACACCGATAAGCTGTTCGTTATCGACCGCGACAAAAAGCTGCTCGGCGAGTTGAGCCTGCAAACGATTCTGCTGCATTCGGCCCACCGCGCCGTGGGCGACATGATGGATGCCGCCCCGGTCACTTTTCATCCCCATGAAGATCCTGAGAAAGTCGCGCGTACCTTCGAGCGTGACAACCTGCTCAGCGCCGCGGTAATCGACGACAGCGGCCAGCTGCTGGGGCGCCTGACCATCGACGAAATTGTAGACGTGGTGTACGAAGAGAGCGATAACGATATCCGCCAGATGAGCGGCCTGAGCAATGACGAAGACGTGTTTGCGCCCATCGGCAAGGCGGTAAAAACCCGCTGGGCGTGGCTGGCGGTCAACCTCTGCACGGCGTTTATCGCCTCGCGGGTGATCGACGGCTTCGAACACACCATTTCGCAGCTGGTGGCGCTGGCCTCGCTGATGCCGATTGTGGCGGGTATTGGCGGTAATACCGGCAACCAGACCATTACCATGATTGTCCGCGCCCTGGCGCTGCAGCATATCCAGCCGGGCAACTTCTCTTTCCTGATCCTGCGTGAAATGGGCGTGGCCTTAATCAATGGCCTGGTGTGGGGCGGCATTATGGGGCTGGTGACCTGGGGGCTGTATCACGATCCGGCGCTTGGCGGCGTGATGATGCTGGCGATGGTGCTCAACCTGCTGGTGGCGTCGCTGATGGGGGTGCTGATCCCGATGGTGATGATCAAGCTGGGGCGCGACCCGGCGGTCGGCTCCAGCGTATTGATCACCGCCATTACGGATACCGGCGGCTTCTTTATTTTTCTTGGGCTGGCGACGCTGTTTCTAATTTAAGCGCGTGGCGGCGGCGGATATGGCCCGGCACCAGGGCCATCACGATCAGGCCGGCCAGCACGCCCACCGCGAGGTTGCCGGTGCCGACGGTAGCGATAACGGTAGCCAGCATCACTACGGTGGCCGACCACGGCATCTGCTTAAGGCTGGCCGGCTGAATGCTGTGCCAGCTAAAGGTTTTCACCGCCACAATCACCATAATTCCCGCCAGCACCGCCATCGGAATTTTTGCCATTACGCTGCTCAACGCCGTCACCAGCAACAGCAGGACCAGCCCGGCAACCAGGGTTGAGATCCGCGTGCGCCCTTTGCCCATTTCCACATTGACAATGGTCTGGCCTATCATCGCGCAGCCGGCGATGCCGCCGTAAAACCCCGCCAGAATATTGGCGATACCGAGCCCCGCGCTTTCCCGGGATTTGCCCGACGGCGTGGCGGTAATGTCGTCCACCAGCCGGGCGGTCAGCAGTGACTCCATCAGCCCGACAAAGGCAATGCTCAGCGCGCAGGGCCAGATTATCTGCAGCGTGTGCAGGTTGAGCGGCACCTGCAGAACGTTCAGGCCCGGCAGGCTTCCGCTCATGGCACCTTCATCACCGACGGTGGGCAGCGGCTGGCCGCTGAAAATCGCGACCGCCGTCAGAAACACCACCGCAATCAGCGGAGAGGGAATACTTTTAATCACCCGCGGCGCAAGCAGCACAATCAGCATTGTGGCGGCGAAAAGCGCCAGAATCAGCGGGTTGCGGCTCCAGAAATGAGGTACCTGGGCGAAGAAGATCAGTATCCCCAGTGCGTTAACAAAGCCGGTCATAACTGCCTGCGGGATGAATCGCATCAGCCGGGCCATTCCCAGGGCGCCGAAAGCAATCTGAATAATCCCCGCCAGTACCACCGCCGGCAGAATATAGCCGACGCCGTGCTGGTGAACCATCGGGCCAATGACCAGCGCCACGGAGCCGGCGGCAGCGGTGACCATGGCCGGACGCCCGCCCAGCACGGACATAGCAAGGCACAGCACCACAGATGCTATCAGGCTCACTTCGGGAGAGACGCCGGCGATAACCGAGAAGGAGATAACTTCCGGGATCAAGGCCAGGGCAGTAATAACGCCGGCCAGCGCTTCGCGCGTTAGCAGGGCGGGCGAGCGAAGAACCTGAGCCACGGCGCTGCCGGTACCCGAGGGAGACGAAGAAGAGGTCATAGGCATCTTAAAATTAAGGTTATGGAAGGTGTCGAATACATAAGCAATGGTATGTGCACACCATCACAAAACGGTCGATTTTAGCGCGTCACGTCACACTAATCCAGTACCGGAATTCATTCCTGAGACACATCCATTAAACATTCTGATAACACTTATCAAAACCAAATTTAAACTTTAAACAATATTTAAATTTTTAATCGCTGGTGCTAACGTGGTTCTCTCCGAATCGTTTCACCTGCGCTTTTATCAACGCGAGTACAGTAAGGCTGACTAAGATGACTAAGAAAATGGCCGCACGACGCTCACAGACGGCGAGTTCGCATGCCAATAGTCAGGCAGCGCATGCCGATCTCCCTACAGAGCATCAGACGGATGTGTTATTGATTGGTGGCGGCATCATGAGTGCCACCCTCGGGACGTGGCTTCAGGAACTGGAGCCCGACTGGTCGATTACGATGGTCGAGCAAATGGAAAGCGTTGCTGCGGAAAGCTCAAACGGCTGGAACAACGCCGGCACCGGCCACGCCGCGCTGATGGAGCTTAACTATACGCCGCAAAAGCGCGACGGCTCGGTCAGCATTGATAAAGCCGTTGAAATCAACGAGGCCTTCCAGGTTTCGCGCCAGTTCTGGGCGCATCAGGTCCAGCGCGGTATGCTCCAGCGTCCCAAATCTTTCATTAACGCCGTCCCGCACATGAGTTTTGTGTGGGGCGAAGATAACGTTAATTTCCTGCGCCAGCGCTACGCCGCGCTGCAGCAGTATCCGCAGTTTCAGGGCATGCGCTACTCCGAAGATCCCGTACAGCTTGAGCGCTGGGCGCCGCTGGTGATGGAAGGGCGCGACCCGCAGCAGAAAGTGGCCGCCACCCGCGCGGAAACCGGTACCGACGTCAACTACGGCGAAATCACCCGCCAGCTGATCGGCGGCCTGGGCCGCAGCGCCAATTTTTCTCTCCAGCTGAATACCGCGGTGCGGCGCTTTAAGCGCAACGCCGATAACAGCTGGACGGTTACGGTATCCGATGCCCGCGGCCGCAGGCCGTGGCGCAAAATCCGCGCGAAATTTATCTTTATCGGCGCCGGCGGCGCGGCGCTTAAGCTGCTGCAGAAAACCGGCATTCCGCAGGCGAAAGAGTACGCAGGTTTCCCGGTAGGCGGCCAGTTTATGGTGTGCGAAAACCCGGAGGTGGCCCAGCATCACCTGGCGAAGGTTTACGGCAAGGCCTCGGTCGGCGCGCCGCCGATGTCGGTACCGCACATTGATACCCGCATTATTGACGGCAAGCGGGTGGTGCTGTTCGGGCCGTTCGCTACCTTCTCAACCCGCTT
>NZ_CAJYMB010000158.1 GCF_913775985.1 uncultured Pluralibacter sp.
TGGCCCGCGCGGCGCGATAGTGTCTGGACTGCGGGCGACGCAACGTCGCCCGCACCGGCAATATGTCTCCTACTCTGCCCCGCCAATCTCAAAATGCGGGCAGAGATAAAACATCGGCCTTTCTCGCCCGTTGATGTCCACCGTCTCAGCCGTTGAGTCGCGCAGATTGCCACTGGCGCCGGCCTGGATGTTCAGCCCCTCTCCCAGATCGTCCATCGCATACTTGACCGTAACGTCGCTAAGCAAATCCTCTGCCGTCTCAAGCACGACGGTATCGCCGCCCTCAATGCTTACCGCGCGCAGCGCCAGCCGCCTGCCGTTTTGGTACACCGAAAAGCCACAATCCTTCGCCGGAGCAAGATTGACGTTATCCAGCACCAGCGGCGGCTGCGGTACGCTGAAGGTTATCCGCACCGCGCCGCCGTCTGCGTGTAAGCTCAGCGGGCGAATGAAGCGGGGTCTGATGCGATCGTGTACCCGCTGTTTATAGGCGCGGCCGAAATAGCAGCCCAGCCAGCGGTAGCCTTCGGCCGTCAGATGCAGACCATCCTCAGCGTGCGGGAACATGTAGGTGGGCGCGGAAAAGCTGAACTGGCTATCCTCATCGCAGACCAGCCGGAAAAAAGATCGCGCGGTGTTGGGGTTGGTTTTGATATTGGTGGAGTGCTGATAAACGATAAAGGGCACCGGTGCCGCCTGACCGTGTACCGCCCTCGCCTCGGCGCTTATGTCCTCGCGCAGCTGGCGCAGCGCGGCAGTATACTCCTCTGCCGTACCTGCGGTCTCCCGCCCGTCAGAATTGGTTTCGCCCTGCAGCCAGAAAATGGCCCGCAGCGCGCGATGCGGGCTAAAAGCGCAGATCCCGCGCAGGTGCTGCATAAACTGATCCCTGTACCAGGCGCTGCCTTTTTGCAGTTCGGTAATGCAGGCGCCCGATTTTCCGGCCGAGCTGATAAACAGCGGATGCGCGGCGGGATCGATGCCGTTTTCGCGCAGCGCCAGCGCGCTGGCATAGCTGGCCGCACCGGAGCACACCGTTTCCCCGCGATTGTCCATTCCATCGGGGGCCGGGTTCAGCGCGTCCTCCTCCAGCGGCTTAGCAGCGCTGAAATTCTGCTCTCCCCGCACGCCGCCGCGCGTTCCGCCCGCATAAGTCTGATGTTCCGCAACCGCGGCCGGCGGCAAAAGCGGCAAGCCGGTGGCGCCGGCCGCCAGCGACTGTCCGTAAACAATTATCTGGTTAAGTTCCCCAACGTCTTGTCTGTTTTTGGCTGTTTCAGCTGTCATAACGGTATTTCCCTGGATAAGTAAAAAGTTCCACGCGTGCGGCGCATCGCGGAGTGAGCAAAAAATATTCTTCCGCATCAGCAAAATAGCAGCAATGTGCCTAATAGTTCCGCAATCGCGTGATTTACGGGAGAAAAGTGGCATTTGCCTCTTGCCTCTTCTCGTCCCTGCCGCTAATATTCGTCCCCGTTGTGCGTTCATAGCTCAGTTGGTTAGAGCACCACCTTGACATGGTGGGGGTCGTTGGTTCGAGTCCAATTGAACGCACCATCTGCGTTTATAGCTCAGTTGGTTAGAGCACCACCTTGACATGGTGGGGGTCGTTGGTTCGAGTCCAATTAAACGCACCATCTTCAGTGCGTCCGTAGCTCAGTTGGTTAGAGCACCACCTTGACATGGTGGGGGTCGGTGGTTCGAGTCCACTCGGACGCACCATTTCAGCAGTAAACTCCTTATTACCTCTTTCAGCCACTGTGATAACGCATCGCAGGATCGTGCTTTTTGTAATAAGCTTATCGCCTGACACTCCTCAACCCCATCCGGAAGCAGAACAATGGAAATCGATCTCGATAATCTGGTTATTAAAGGCCTGGAAGAAGCGGAAGAGCGCAACGCCGCGCGGCTGCAGGAAGCCGATAAAAAGGCAGAAGCTATCATTGCCGACGATGACTGCGGCGACGCCTGCAAAATCTGAGCACATAAAACCGGCAGCCGCCGGTTTTTTTATTCCACCCGGGCTATCCACGAAATCTGCTGCGTTTTTTCTTTCGGAGCGTGCGTGCGCCGGCGATACGATCCGAGCACCTCTCCCGGCGTGCAGTAAGTGCATATATTAAGCACCTCTATATTATCCGGCACCACGTCGGCATGGATCAGCTGCATTACGCAAAAATCCGCCAGAGCAAACCACTGGCTCCCCGCCTCCCGCGCCGCCGGACTGAGTGCCGTGGGCCGCCGGGGCTGGCTGAATAGCAGTGACTCGCGCCGGGCGCGAACAAGCCCGGCCGCCGGCGTTTGCAGCAGCCGGGCGTAAAATTCCCCGGAGACCTCATAGCAGCAGGCGCCAATGTGCGGCCCGATGGCCACTACAATCTCCGCCTCTGGAATACCGCTAACCGCAAACTGCGCCACGGCACGCTGGATAATACCCGCCGCCGCACCGCGCCAGCCGGCATGCACGCTGCTGATAAAGCGCCCGTCCCGGGATGCCATCAGCAGCGGAAGGCAGTCGGCGGTGTAAACGCCCAGTTTCTGTCCCGCGAGATCGGCAAACACGCCGTCCGCCGACGGACGTTCAGCCGGCGGCGTGCGGTAGGCCAGCACGTCGCAGCCGTGAACCTGTTTAATATCCACCAGCGAAGCGCGGTCGAAACGTGCGGCCTCGGCGGCGTTCAGGAATGCGTGGCGAACGCCGGGAACGGCAGCCAGCAGGCGGGAGGTGTAGGCCATCATTCACTCTTTATCGTAAAAGTTACAGATAACCCTAATGCAGCCGCCGCCGGACGGCAAGTCGCGGGGCGGCAGCGGAAATACCTGATTACAACACTTTGCTGAGGAACGCGGCGGTGCGCGGGTTTTGCGGCGCGCTAAAAATCTGCGTCGGCGTGCCCTGCTCCTGAATAATGCCCTGGTCGATAAAGATCACCCGGTCGGCCACTTCCCGGGCAAAGCCCATTTCATGGGTCACGATAACCATCGTCATCCCCTCCGCAGCGAGATTTTTCATCACCTCCAGCACATCGCCCACCAGCTCCGGATCGAGCGCCGACGTCGGCTCGTCGAACAGCATAATGGACGGCTGCATCGCCAGCGCCCTGGCAATGGCCACCCGCTGCTGCTGCCCGCCCGACAGGCTCGACGGCCAGGCGTCGCGCTTATCACCGAGGCCAACTTTTGCCAGCAGGTTCTCTGCCAGCTTCGCGGCTTCCGCACGCTTCATGCCGCGCAGCGCCATCGGTGCCATCATCAGATTTTCCAGCACCGTCATGTGCGGAAAAAGGTTAAAGCGCTGAAAAACCATGCCGACGCCTTCGCGCAGGGCGTTCAGATCGCCGCGCGTGTCGTGAACCGCAAAACCGTTAACCAGAACCTCGCCTTCGCTGACCGACTCCAGCGCGTTCATGCAGCGCAGAAAGGTACTTTTACCGGAGCCCGACGGCCCGATTATGCACACCACTTCCTGAGGTTTTATCTCGCAGTCGATACCGCGCAGAACGTGGGTTGCACCAAAATGCTTATGCAGATTTTTAATGTGAATCACTTTTGCCAAACCTCTTTTCCAGACGGTTAACCAGCTGCGCCAGCACGAAAGTCATTACCCAGTAGACGAGAGAAATGGTCAGGTAGGGTTCCCAGTAGGTTGCATAAGCACCGGATACCGTGCGCGCCGCATAGGCCAGATCCGCAAGGCCAATGGCCGAGGCCAGCGAAGAGTCCTTCACAATCGCGATAGCATTATTGCCCAGCGGCGGCAGAATGCGGCGGAAAGCCTGAGGCAAAATCACCTTACGCATGGTTTTCCACCACGGCATGCCGAGGGCGCGGGAAGCCTCCATCTGGCCTTTATCAATGGACTGGATCCCGGCGCGGAAAATTTCCGATACGTAGGCACCTGCGTTGAGCGTAATGGCAACGACGCAGGAGAGAAAAGCGCCGTAGTCTGCCCGCAGGTGGCGGGCAAAATCGCTGCTCATCAGACCGCTGGTTACCAGCAGGCCATCGCGCGGATTGATAAACAGCGGCACCAGCGCGAAGTGCACTACCATAATCTGCACAAACAGCGGCGTCCCGCGAAAGGCGCTGACGTAAAAGCGCACCGGAAACTGCACGGCAAAGCGCAGAATGTATTTCCACGGCCCGTGCTCTGCTTTCGCCATCCGGCCCAGCCCCAGCGTCAGTCCCCACAGGGTGCCGAGGATCACGCAGATAACGGTACATTTGAGGGTCATGATCGCGCCGTCGATAAACAGCGGCCCGTACTCCTCGATGATTTCCCAACGAAATCCGGTCATCGTTTTTCCCTAAAAAAATGCGGCGACCGCGCATCCG
>NZ_CAJYMB010000159.1 GCF_913775985.1 uncultured Pluralibacter sp.
GGTCCATGATTTGGCCCGCGTGGGTGCCGAGCTCCCACAGCAGATCGAAATCGGCGGTGGAGAGCGAGATATTTTCATCGTTGAGCAGCACCTGGCGATTAACCGGATCGATGCTGAGAGTGCCGAAGCGCATCACTTTGTGCGGCGTAAGGCCGGAGGCGGGCTCGGGCGATCCGGAACGCGCGACCTGCTGGCGCAGGTGCAGACGCAGGCGCGCCAGCAGCACGGCGGGCGGGGTGGTTTTAAGAATGTAGTCGTTGGCGCCCATCTCCAGGGCGAGGATGTGGTTCATGTCGCTGTCCAGAGAAGTGAGCAGCACAATCGGACCGGCCCAGCGGGCGCGCAAATCGCGGCAGACAGTCATGCCGTCTTTACCGGGCAACATAATATCCAGCAGCACCAGATCCGGGTTTTCGCGCAGGATAACCTCTTCAGCGCGATCGCCCCGGGGCTCAACCAGCACGTCCATGTCGTGTTTACCTAAATAGGCAGCAATAAGGGAGCCGACTTCCGGCTCGTCTTCAACAAATACGATTTTATTCATAGTGGGAGCAGGTGGTAAAAAACGCTAACATACACCGCTGCCAGTAGGGCTGCCATTAATCTTTTATAAACAATGTAACTTCCGCTATCCTGCCTTTTGGTTAACCTCTTTATTCGGGCTGAAAATGGCATTGTTAATTAAGGCCGCGCTGGGTGCGCTGGTGGTATTGCTGATTGGCGTGCTGGCGAAAAGCAAAAATTATTATATCGCCGGGCTGATACCGCTGTTTCCCACGTTCGCGCTGATTGCCCACTATATCGTCGCCAGCGAGCGCGGCACTGAAGCGCTGCGCACCACCATTGTCTTCGGCATGTGGGCGATTATTCCCTATTTTGTCTACCTGCTTTCCCTGTGGTATTTCACCGGCTTTTTACGCCTGCCGCTGGCGCTGGGCGCAGCCGTTGCCTGCTGGAGCCTCAGCGCCTGGCTGCTTATTCTGCTCTGGGGCCGCTTTCATTAAGCCAGCGGCCGCCCGCCGTCAACCCCGAAGCTGCGGCCGGTAACATAGCGGCTGCTCAACAGATAATCCACCAGGTCAATAATCTCCTGCTCGCCGGGGGCAATTTTCATCAGGGATTTATTGAGTGCCCGCAGGCGGTATTCCTCGTCGTCGCCTTCGTTAAACAGGATTAGCGCCGGCGCAATAGCGTTAACTTTGACTTCCGGCGCCAGTTTGCGGGCGAAAGAGCGGGTCATATTATCGAGCGCGGCCTTGCTGGCCGCGTAGGCAATGTGCTTTGCGCTGCCGCTCTCCACCACGTAGTCGGTAAAGTGAACGATATCGGCCGCCGCGTGGCCGCGCCCGCGCAGCAGCGGTTCGAAAGCAAGATTGAGCAGGTAGGGCGTGTTAACGTGGATTTGCATCATCTGCTGCATGACGTCACCGGGAAGGGTACCCGGCGACTCCTCAACCCAGGCGCTGGCATTGTGCAGGATAGCCCGCAGGCCGTCAGTGGTGGCCATCACCGCATCGGCGAAAGCCTGAATGCCGGTATTGGTGGAAAAATCGGCCTGAATGCAGCGCGCGCCTGCCGCTTCCAGCGCGTCAATCGCGGCGTAGCGCGTCCGGTAGCTGATGATCAGCGGCTGGCCCTGCGCCCGAAAGTGCTGCGCCAGCGCGAGGCCGATGCGGCGTCCCGCGCCGGTGATCAGAATTGGGCGTTGTTGGTTATTCCCCACGTAGTGCTCCTCGTTCAGGCCGGTGGGGAATTGAGTTACCCCACCAGAATCCACAGTGCCGGCGCGGCGGCAGCCAGCATTAAACCAATCAGTACCACTTCACGGCGCTTCAGCGCCCGCTCGTGCTGATGCGTGTAGCGGGCATATAAAAAGACCAGCAGCCCCGGCGCGTACAGCACGACGGAGAGTAGCAGATGCATCGGGCCGGAAGCATAGAGCAGCCACAGGCCGTACAGGCAGGCACCGATCCCCACCGCTTTTTGCAGCGGTGATGTCGCAACTTTCAGCAGGAAAGCCCCCACCAGCAAATAAGGTACCAGAATCATCTCGGAAGCGATGGTCAGCAGGGTACCGTAATCGGATCCCGTGAGCCAGATAAGCACCAGACAAACCTGTACGCTAACGTTGGTCAACCACAGGGACGCAGAGGGCGCGCCGTTGTCATTCAGGCGGGAGAAAATACGCGGAAAGGCTTTGTGGGTGGCCGCGAGCCACGGCACTTCGGCGGCCATAATTGTCCAGCTCAGGTAGGCGCCGCACACGGAAACAATCAGTCCGGCGGCGATAACCACTTCGCCCCAGGAGCCCATCAGCTTCACCATCAGCCCGGCCATGGACGGATTGCGCATCGCCGCCAGTTCCGGGCGGGCAACAACCCCGAGCGACAGCAGCGTGACCAGCAGATAGACGCTCAGGGCAGATACCACCGCCAGCAGCGTGGCGCGGCCAACGTCTTTCTTGTGGCGCGCGCGGGATGAGACAACCACCGCACCTTCGACACCGATAAACACCCACAGGGTGATCAGCATCGTGTTCTTCACCTGCTCCCAGACCGGTACGCCGAGGGCGATGCCGCTGAAGTCGAGGCGAAAAATATCAGCGTGAAATGCCATTGCCGCCAGTACCACAAACATCCCCAGCGGCAGCAGCTTCGCCAGCGTGGCTACCAGGTTGATGCTCGCCGCGGTCTGCACCCCGCGCAGCACCAGAAAGTGCACCACCCACAGCAGTACCGAAGCCCCAACGATCGCCTGCCAGGTATTGCCGTCGCCGAACAGGCGCAGGCCGGGAGAATCGGTAAAGAAGCTGAGGGCGGAAAAAACGATAACCAGATAGGAGACGTTGGCGATTACCGCGCAGAGCCAGTAGCCCCACGCCGAGCAGAAGCCTACCAGCTCGCCAAAACCCTCGCGGGCGTAGGTAAAGATCCCGCCGTCAAGCTCCGGGCGAATGCGGGTGAGGATCAGCATCGCGAAAGCGAGAAACAGAATGCCGACGCCGGTTATCACCCAGCCAATCAGCAGCGCGGCGGGGCTGGCGACAGCAGCCATGTTTTGCGGCAGGCTGAAAACCCCAGCGCCCAGCATAGAACTAAGGACCAGCGCAGTCAGAGCGCTCAGGCCAAGCTTCTTTTCCATTGTTATCCTGTTGTAAACGGAACGAAACAAGAATATTTATTTGGCTAAATCGCATAAAAATGAACGATTGCACTAAGGCGCGGGATTCTACGGAGAGTGGTGCTGGCATGCAATGAGGGAAGTATTAAAAAATGAAAAAAGGCAGCCGAAGCTGCCTTTTTATGCGGGTTGAGGCTTACTTGTAGAGGTCGGCGCTGATGGTAATGTTGCCGCCGTTCTCCTGCCACTGGCGCGTAATATGGTAGTACTTGGCGCCTTTTTTCGCGGCGCGCTTGGCAACCTGATAGGATATTTCAGTGATGTTGCCGTAGTTACCGGTGAACTTGACGCTGTCGAACGGAATCATCTGCGCGGCGGCGATTTTGTTCAGCTCTTCGACTTTTTCACCGCTCGGAAGCGTGACGCTGTAACGTCCGCCTTTTGAGGATTGCGTTTCGAAGAAGCGGCCAACGCCGGTACTGGAGCCTGCGGCGGCGGAACTTGCTACGCCCGGGATCTCAACTTTCTTCGCTTCGCTGCCGCCTTTAGCCAGCGCGACGCGCCCGGCCTGAGAGTCAGCCGGAATAGCATCGGCGCTCTGCACGACGCGTTTTTTGGCATCGGCTTTATAGATGAATGCCGTAATGCGCTGGTTGCCGCCGTTGTTGGCGTCAATCTGGCGCACGATGAAGAACGAGGCCGCGCCTTTGGCTTTTGCCGCTTTGGCAATGGCGGTATTGACCGCCGGCTGGTTCGGGTAGAAACCCTGCACGCTGACGGTGTCGAACGGCTCCAGCGTTACCGCCTGGTCTTTCGGCAGCTCCATCACGCCTTCAATCACGCGGTTTTCGGTCGGTGCGGCTTTCGGAGCATCGGTTTTATAAAGATCTGCCGCGACGCGCCAGTTTCCGCTGTTACCAACATCAGAGGTATCAACAACAAAGAATGAGGCGGCTCCCTCTTTGTCCGCTCTGCGGGACATTGCCTCTACAGCATCACTAATGGCGTTGAAACGCCCGGTGATATAAACGCGGTCATAGGGTTTGAGGGCTGCTGCCTGCTCCGGCGTTAACTCCGTCGCTGCGCTGGCGTTAAATGCCGCTGCAGAGAGTAACGCTGACGCCAGGAGGGTGTACTTAAGCTTCATAAAAATTATCCTTCGCCTTGCGCAAACCAGTTATATCCCCGTCATATTTCAAGCTGCCTGTGCGTTGAAGGCCTTCAAGCAGCCCGAATTATTGAGGGTACAGGTATCGTTAGTAATTAAAACGTCAATGATTATTGCATTGAAACAGCGTGTCTGTCTGCGGGATTTTTCACACGCCGCGTTTGTATGTTAATGGCTTGCTATAAGTTTTGCATATATGTTTTAAAAACACCGCGCTCACCACAAAAACAGATAAGAGCTATCCATTTTCCAGGTTAATGCAATGTTAATGCTTGGGCGGGCCGGAGATATTGATCGTTTTTTACCGCTTTCCTCAAGGTGAATATCGGGTTTGCGGGTGAATATAGGGTAAATATTGCTGGCTGATGATGTAAACACTGTGTTTTATCGAATAAATCATAATTGCCAATTTCTGGCTGTAGATCACAGCGATAATTTTCAGTAGGTTATATACCCTTCATACTTCAGGTTGCACAGGTGCTGGCTGCGTTCGCTCATTCCTGCGGGACGCGCGAGTGCTGTTTCAGGCATCAGAGACACGTTGTCGTGCAACTCGAAATATTTAGGGTACAGAACGTTTGTGGTTGTTTCATTTCCTGGTCTTCAACCATTGCCCGCTCGGGCGAACTCAACAAACAACAGACCATAATGACTATCCGATGAAAGGGAATACTATGCGTATTGCGGTACCAAAAGAAACCCTGGCCCAGGAAACCCGAATCGCAGCGACGCCGAAAACGGTTGAGCAGCTGTGCAAGCTGGGTTTCAGCGTGGCTATTGAAAATGGGGCCGGTAAACTCGCGAGCTTTGACGATCGCGCTTTTACCGATGCAGGTGCAGACATCGTTGCAAAGGATGCAATCTGGCAGTCCGACATTATCCTCAAGGTCAACGCGCCGACGGAAGCAGAAATCGCGCTGCTTCAGCCGGGCACCACGCTGATTAGCTTTATCTGGCCCGCCCAGAATGAAGATTTGATGCGCAAGCTCGCCGGGCGGGGCGTAAACGTGATGGCGATGGACTGCGTGCCGCGCATCTCCCGCGCCCAGTCGCTGGACGCCCTGAGCTCAATGGCCAACATCGCGGGCTACCGCGCCATTGTTGAGGCCGCCCACGAGTTTGGCCGCTTCTTTACCGGTCAAATTACTGCCGCCGGTAAAGTGCCACCTGCCAAAGTGATGGTGATCGGTGCGGGTGTTGCGGGACTTGCCGCCATCGGTGCCGCCAACAGCCTGGGCGCCATCGTGCGCGCGTTTGACACCCGCCCGGAAGTGAAAGAGCAGGTGCAAAGCATGGGCGCGGAATTCCTCGAGCTGGATTTTGAAGAGGAGGCGGGCAGCGGCGATGGTTATGCCAAAGTGATGTCCGACGCCTTTATCAAAGCGGAAATGGCGCTGTTTGCCGCCCAGGCAAAAGAGGTGGATATTATCGTCACCACCGCGCTGATCCCGGGTAAACCCGCGCCGAAGCTCATTACGCGCGAAATGGTGGACAACATGCAGCCGGGTAGCGTGGTGGTCGATCTCGCCGCGCAGAACGGCGGCAACTGCGAATATACCGTTCCCGGTGAAGTCTTCACCACGCCTAACGGCGTAAAGATCATCGGCTATACCGATCTTGCCGGGCGCCTGCCCACCCAATCCTCTCAGCTGTACGGCACCAACCTGGTCAACCTGCTCAAGCTGCTGTGCAAAGAGAAAGACGGCAACATCGTCATTGATTTCGATGATGTGGTGGTGCGCGGCGTGACCGTTATCCGCGAAGGCGAGGTTACCTGGCCCGCGCCGCCGATTCAGGTTTCCGCCCAGCCGAAAGCCGCGGTTAAACCGCAGGCCGCCCCCGCCGAACCGGAAAAACCGGCATCGCCGTGGCGTAAGTACGCCCTGATGGCGCTAGTGATTATCCTGTTTGGCTGCCTGGCCAACGTGGCACCGAAAGAGTTCCTCGGCCACTTTACCGTCTTCGCGCTCGCCTGCGTGGTGGGTTACTACGTGGTGTGGAACGTCTCGCACGCGCTGCATACGCCGCTGATGTCGGTTACTAACGCTATTTCAGGGATTATCGTCGTCGGCGCGCTGCTGCAGATTGGCCACGGCGGCTGGGTGAGCTTTCTCAGCTTTATTGCGGTGCTGATTGCCAGTATCAACATCTTCGGCGGCTTCACCGTCACTCAGCGCATGCTGAAAATGTTTCGTAAAGGATAAGGGGTAAGACAATGTCTGGAGGATTAGTTACAGCCGCGTATATTGTTGCCGCGATCCTGTTTATTTTCAGCCTCGCCGGGCTCTCAAAGCACGAGACCTCCCAGCGCGGTAACTACTTCGGTATCGCCGGTATGGCGATTGCGCTGATTGCCACCATTCTCGGGCCGGATTCGGGCAGCGTCGGCTGGATCATTGTGGCGATGGTTATCGGCGGCGCAATCGGTATTCGCCTTGCCCGCCGCGTTGAAATGACTGAAATGCCCGAGCTGGTGGCGATTCTGCACAGCTTTGTTGGCCTGGCGGCGGTGCTGGTGGGCTTTAACAGCTATATCGATCACCAGCCCGGTATGACGCCGGTTCTGGCCAATATCCATCTCACCGAAGTGTTTCTCGGCATCTTCATCGGCGCGGTCACCTTTACCGGTTCGCTGGTGGCGTTTGGCAAACTGCGCGGCAAAATCTCTTCGAAGCCGCTGATGCTGCCGAATCGCCACAAGCTGAACCTCGCGGCGCTGGTGGTTTCTTTCCTGCTGCTGGTGATGTTCGTGCGCACCGAGAGTGTCGGTCTGCAGGTGTTTGCGCTGCTGGTTGTCACCGTTATTGCGCTGGCCTTCGGCTGGCACCTGGTGGCCTCCATCGGTGGCGCGGATATGCCGGTGGTGGTGTCGATGCTCAACTCTTACTCCGGATGGGCGGCGGCGGCGGCGGGCTTTATGCTCGGCAACGATCTGCTGATCGTCACCGGCGCGCTGGTGGGTTCGTCGGGCGCAATTCTGTCTTACATCATGTGTAAGGCGATGAACCGCTCCTTTATCAGCGTCATTGCCGGCGGCTTCGGCACTGATGGTGCCTCTACCGGCGAAGCGGCTGAAGAGGGTGAATATCGCGAAATCAACGCGGAAGAGACCGCCGAGCTGCTGAAAGGCGCCCAGTCAGTGATCATCACCCCGGGCTACGGCATGGCGGTAGCCCAGGCGCAGTATCCGGTGGCGGAAATTACCGAGAAGCTGCGCGCCCGCGGTGTGAAGGTGCGTTTTGGCATTCATCCTGTAGCCGGACGCCTGCCGGGCCACATGAACGTGCTGCTGGCCGAGGCCAAAGTGCCTTACGACATCGTGCTGGAGATGGACGAAATCAACGACGACTTCAGCGATACGGATGTGGTACTGGTGATTGGCGCGAACGATACCGTGAACCCGGCGGCGCAGGACGATCCGAAAAGCCCGATCGCCGGCATGCCGGTACTTGAAGTCTGGAAGGCGCAGAACGTGGTGGTCTTTAAGCGCTCGATGAACACCGGCTATGCCGGGGTACAGAACCCGCTGTTCTTTAAAGAAAACACGCAGATGCTGTTTGGCGATGCCAAGGCCAGCGTCGACGCTATTCTGAAAGCGCTGTAAGCGCATCTAAAAAATAAAGCCGTCTTCGCTTAAAGCGGGGCGGCTTTTTTTGTTATGATCGAAGCCCTATTTTTTCTCGCTGTGAGGGAGTACAGGTGTTTGCAGATTTTGGCGTGCTGAATTACTGGACCTATCTACTGGGCGCTATCTTTATCATTCTGGTCCCCGGACCCAATACCTTTTTCGTGCTGAAAACCGGTGCCGCCCACGGGATCCGCATGGGCTATCTGGCGGCGTTTGGCGTATTTGTCGGCGACGCGGTGCTGATGTTCCTGTCTTACGCGGGGGTTGCCACGCTGATCAAAACCACGCCGGTACTGTTCAATATCGTGCGCTATCTGGGTGCCATGTATCTGTTCTACCTCGGCGTGAAAATGCTGTGGTCGGTAATCAAAAAGCAGGGTGCTGAACACGCGCACGGCGGCGAGCACGGCAGCAAAATTCTCAAGCGCGCGCTGACCCTCAGCCTGACCAATCCAAAGGCGATTCTGTTTTACGTCTCATTCTTCGTGCAGTTTATCGATGTGCGCGCCGCTACGCCGGGGCTGGCGTTTCTGATCCTGGCCGTCACGCTGGAGATTGTGAGCTTTATTTACCTCAGCTTCCTGATCGTCTCCGGCTCGCTGGTGACCCGCTTTGTCGGCAGCCGCAAGAGTCTGGTCAAGCTCGGCAACAGCCTTATCGGCCTGGTGTTCGTCGGCTTCGCCGCGCGGCTCGCCTCGCTGCAATCTTAAGATAAGCCTGCTGCATAAAAACCACGCGAGTCGTGGTTTTTTTATAGCCATATTTTGTGAATTGTCATAGTATACCCCCCTATACTATCGAGGAGGCGCTATGCCGCATTCACCCGCAGATAAGAAAAAGGCGCTGACCCGCGTGCGCCGCATCAAGGGGCAGGTCGAGGCGCTGGAGCGCGCGCTGGACGGCGGCGAACCCTGCCTGACTATCCTGCAGCAGATTGCCGCTATCCGCGGGGCCGCTAACGGCCTGATGGGCGAGCTGCTCGGCATGCACCTGAAAGATGAGCTGGTGGTCGGCGATACCACCCCGGACCAGCGCGCCCTGCGCATGGCGGATGTGGATCAGCTGCTAAAATCGTACCTGAAGTAATTCACCAAAAGAGAAGAGACAAACAATGAAATCACGTGCTGCTGTTGCGTTTGGCCCCGGCCAGCCGCTTAAAATTGTTGAGATCGATGTCGCGCCGCCGAAAAAAGGCGAAGTGCTGGTTAAAATTACCCACACCGGCGTCTGCCACACCGATGCCTTTACCCTCTCAGGTGACGATCCGGAGGGCGTCTTCCCGGCGGTGCTCGGTCATGAAGGCGGCGGCGTCGTGGTGGAAGTGGGCGAAGGCGTGACCAGCCTCAAGCCCGGCGATCGGGTTATTCCGCTGTACACCGCCGAATGTGGCGAGTGCAAATTCTGTAAATCCGGCAAAACTAACCTCTGCCAGGCGGTACGCGCTACCCAGGGCAAAGGCCTGATGCCGGACGGCACCACGCGCTTTTCCTACAACGGCGAGCCGATTTATCACTACATGGGCACCAGCACCTTCAGTGAATACACCGTGGTAGCCGAGATCTCGCTGGCGAAAGTCAGCCCGGAAGCTCCGCTGGATAAAGTGTGCCTGCTGGGCTGCGGCGTCACCACCGGCATTGGTGCGGTGCACAACACGGCAAAAGTGAAAGAGGGCGATACCGTTGCCGTCTTCGGGCTGGGCGGTATCGGCCTGGCGGTGATCCAGGGCGCGGTGCAGGCCAAAGCAGGACGCATTCTGGCGGTTGATACCAATCCGGAGAAATTTAAGCTGGCCGCAGAGATGGGCGCGACAGATTTCGTCAATCCCAAAGATTACGATAAGCCGGTGCAGGACGTGATTGTCGAACTGACCGACGGCGGCGTGGACTTCAGCTTTGAGTGCATTGGCAACGTGAACGTGATGCGCGCGGCCCTCGAGTGCTGCCACAAAGGCTGGGGAGAGAGCATTATTATCGGCGTGGCCGGCGCGGGACAGGAGATCAAAACCCGTCCGTTCCAGCTGGTTACCGGTCGCGTCTGGCGCGGCTCCGCCTTTGGCGGCGTGAAGGGGCGCACCCAGCTGCCCGGGATGGTTGAGGATGCGATGGCCGGTAAAATCAATCTCGATCCGTTTATCACCCACCGCCTGCCGCTCGGCCAGATCAATGACGCCTTCGATCTGATGCACGCCGGGAAGTCCATTCGTACCGTAATCCATTTCGGCGAACAGTAATCCCCGGAGCCGGTGGCTTGCTGCCGCCGGCTGCAGTCGCTTTATAACTAAACTGTGACCGGCGTTACGCTTTTTGGCGTAAACAATCTGCGCGCCGGGCCGATGACTCTTTGACGAGCGCGCGGTTGCGCCACTTAGCCTCAGAGAGCCCACAGTTATGGATATCACTGCCGCGCATTTTCCGCGCAAAATTGCCTTTCTGCATCATATTCGCTTAGTACCACTCTTTTGCGCCATTCTCGGCGGCGTTCTGCTGCTTTTTGCCCTCAGCGCCGGACTGGCCAGTTATTTTTTGCTGCAGGCCGACAGCGGACAGCGTAGCGTCACCCGAGAGCTGCAGGTTCAGTCCGGGCTGGCGAACAGCGCCAGCCTGCTGCGCACCGCCCGCATTAATCTTATCCACGCCGGTGCCGCCAGCCGCATCGCGGAAATGGATGACATGAAGCGTAATATCGCTCAAGCGCAGCAGGGAATACGCCAGGCCGCGGCGGAGTTTCAGGTTTATGCCAATCGTACCGTGAAAACCCCCGCTGACGCGGCGCTGGATGGTGACATTACAGTACGCTTTAAGGCCTACCTTGAGGGTATGCAGCCAATGCTAAAATACGCCAAAAACGGTATGTTCGAGGCGATTATTAACCATGAAAACGAGCACGCTCGCCAGCTGGATGCCGCCTATGAAGAAGTGCAGGGAAAAGTACTGGCTATTCGCAACGCCCGCGCTGCCGATCTTGCTGATAGCGTCCACCGGCGCACCCGGCTGGGCATCGGCTTTATGATTGCCGCATTTGCTGCGGCTGTGGTTATGAGTCTGCTGACCTTCTTCGCTCTGCGCCAGATTGTCATTGATCCTCTGAAGCGCGAGCTTAACCGCATCGGGCAAATTGCCAGCGGCGATCTGACGCTTCCACCGCAGGGCACCGGACGCAGCGAAATCGGCAGGCTCAGTCTCGGCCTGCAAAAAATGCAGCAGTCGCTGGCGGAGACTGTTGGCACCGTGCGCCACGGCGCGGATGAAATTTTTCGCGGCACTGGCGAGATAGCGGCCGGCAACAGCGATCTCTCTTCGCGGACCGCGCAGCAGGCCGCGGCCCTCGAAGAAACTGCTGCCAGCATGGAGCAGCTTACCGCTGCCGTGCAGCAGAATGCCGATAGCGCGCACCGCGCCAGCGGGCTGGCGCAGGATGCCTCTGAGAGGGCGACCCGCGGCGGTGATATTGTCGCCGGCGTTGTTGCTACAATGGGCAATATCTCCGCCAGCTCGCAGAAAATAGCCGAAATCACCGCAGTGATTAATAGCATCGCTTTCCAGACCAACATTCTGGCCCTCAACGCCGCTGTCGAAGCGGCGCGGGCGGGGGAGCAGGGGCGCGGCTTCGCGGTGGTTGCCGGCGAGGTCAGGCACCTTGCCAGCCGCAGCGCGCAGGCGGCAAAAGAGATTGAAGTCCTTATTGCTGACGCCGCCAGGTTGATTACGCTCGGCGTCAAAGAAGCGAGTGCGGCCGGCAGCACCATGAATGAGATCGTTGCCGCCGTCGGGCGGGTAAGCGGCATCATGCATGAGATAGCGGCCGCCTCGGACGAGCAAAGCCGCGGTATTACCCTTGTGAGTCAGGCGATTGCAGAAATGGATAGTGTGACCCAGCAAAACGTCTCGCTGGTAGAGGAAGCCTCTGCCGCTGCATCTTCGCTGGAGGCGCAGGCGGGACGGCTGGCGGATGCGGTGGGCGCGTTTCGCCTGGCGCCGGGCGGACAATCGCTTTTAAACGCACAGAATTGAAAAAGGGCCCGAATTCGGGCCCTTCTGGCAAGGATTACTGCTTATCCGGCAGCGCGTAGGCGATGATGTAATCGCCTCTGTCCGGCGACTGGCGGGCGCCGCCGGCGTTAATGATGATGTACTGTTTGCCGGTTTTCGGCGAAACATAGGTCATCGGGCCGGACTGGCTGCCCACCGGCAGGCGAGATTTCCAGATCTCTTTACCATTGGCGGTATCAAAGGCGCGCAGGTAGAAATCCTGGGTGCCGGCGAAGAACAGCAGGCCGGACTGGGTAGAGAGCGACGCGCCCAGCGTTGGCATACCTACCGGGATCGGCATATGCATGCGGATCCCCAGCGGCCCGGTATCTTCTACCGTACCCACCGGCACCTGCCACACCAGCTTGCCGGATTTCAGATCCACTGCCGACATGGTGCCAAACGGCGGCTTCTGGCAGGGAATGCCCATCGGCGACAGGAAACGCTCGCGCATCGCGCCAAACGGGGTGCCCTCCATCGGTACAATACCCATCTCGATGCCGCTGGCGTTTTTCGCAACATGCGCGCGCGGCACCATGTAGTTAGCCAGGCCCAGGCGCATATCGTTGACGAACATCAGGCTGTTGTTCGGATCCACCGAGACACTGCCCCAGTTCATGCCGCCCAGCGAGCCGGGATACTGCAGCGAACGGTCGGTGCCCGGCGGGGTAAAGATCCCCTGATGGCGCATCTCTTTAAACTGAATGCGGCACAGCAGCATATCTACTGGCGTGGCGCCCCACATATCCGACTCTTTCAGCGTTTCGTTGCCGATCATCGGCATGCCTACAGAGTAAGGCTGGGTAGGCGAATAGCGCTCGCCCTCAACGTTACCTGCCGGTACCGGACGCTCCTCGACCTTAGCCACCGGCTCTCCGGTTTCGCGATTGAGCATGAAAATCATGCCCTGCTTCGAGGTCTGGACCAGTACTGGCGTGGTGCCGCCTTTGCCGTTCGGCAAATCGTACAGCAGCGGCTGCGACGGCAGGTCAAAGTCCCACAGATCGTGATGGGTGGTCTGATAGTGCCAGCGGACTTTGCCGGTGGTGGCATCTACGGCAACGATAGACGAGCTGTATTTGTCATCCAGCGCCGTACGTTCGCCGGCCCAGAAGTCGGGAGTGGCATTGCCGGTAGGCAGATAAACCAGATTGAGCTTCGCATCGTAGGACATCGCCGACCAGACGTTCGGCGTGCCGCGGGTGTAGGTTTGCCCCGCAGGCGGCTCGCCGGTCATGGCCGGATTGCCCGGATCCCACGCCCACGCCAGCTTGCCGGTATGGACATCAAACGCGCGCACCACGCCCGGCGGTTCGTCGGTAGAGAAGTTGTCCGCTACGCGGCCACCGACGACTACAACATTACCGGCTACCAGCGGGGTCGAGGTTTGCTGATAGTAGCCGGGCTTGATTTCGCCCATGCCGACGCTGAGATCGACCACGCCGTTATTGCCAAAGTCGGCGCAGGCTTTGCCGGTATCGGCATTGATGGCGATCAGGCGGGCATCGATGGTAGGCAGGAACAGGCGGCGCGGACAGACTGCGGGCTGAGAGGCGGATGCCGGTTCAGCCGAGGTCTGAGCTTGCGCATCGGCAAAGTAGCCGAGGCCGCGGCAGCGCTGCCAGTTTGGCGCTTTGGCTTTAGGATCGAAGCGCCACTTCTCTTTGCCGGAATCCACGTCCAGGGACAGCACCTTACCGTACGGCGTGCAGACAAACAGCGAGTCGCCTACCTGCAGCGGCGTATTCTGATCTTCTGCGCCAGAGCCGTTGCTCTGCGGAATATCGCCAGTGTGTGCGGTCCAGGCAACCTGCAGGGTATCTACGTTCTGCTTGTTAATCTGATCAAGCGCGGCGAAACGATCCCCGTGGGTGGTGTTTCCCCAGTGCTCCCAGTTTTTCTGCTCGCTGCCCGGCGCAACCGGTTTTACCGGTACCGGTTCGCTGGCGGTAACCAGCGGCTGCGGTTTGAACATCCAGCCAAAACTGACCAGCAGCGCAATCGCCAGCAGTCCCGCAATGCTGAAGGCCGGCCCCTTGCGCGCGGGCTGCACTGGCGCAAGCCAGGGCCAGACCAGCGCCGCGAGCATGGCCAGTACGCCAAAGGTAAACAGGCGGGTAAACAGCGGCCAGAACTCAACCCCGGCATCGCCAATGGCCCAGGCAATGGACGCGAGAAATGCCGCGGCGTACAGCACGATCCCGCTGCGCCGGCGAAGGGCAATCAGCACGGCTGAGACAACCATGACTGCACCCATGATGGCGAAATAGCGACTGCCGCCGACGGTTGCGAGCTTAATTCCCAGCCCGCCTACGGCTAGCCCGATGATGGCCATCAGGACCACCAGAAGCCACAGCAGAATACGGGGAACTCCGCGCGGCATACTGCCTGTTGTCATTTTATATCTCCTTTAGAGGCACTCTCTTTTGGCATTAACCAGAAGAAACACGTTTTACGTAATTGGCTTTTGTATGAAGGTTTGATTGCTATCGTTACGCGATAATTGATACTGTGAATGAACCATTTGGTGAATGGCGGCTATGATAGATCTGTTAAATTGCTTTACGCAATTGTTAATAAATAAATTCGCACTATTTGAATGGGAACAGGGCAGGGCTAAAGGGCCAGCAACGGCGCGGGCTTATGGGATAAAAGGCCTTAAAAAAGTGTAAATTTTCACCGCCGGATTGCTTTTGGTCAAAAAATGCTCAGCAAAGGGTGTTATACTGATGGGGTTTTCAAACCCAAATGAGGATGTTATGGATACCGATCTAACCCCCGAACTGCTGGCTGTTGAATATCTTCGTCGCGAGTCAGTTTCTCTTACCCCGGCCCAGTACCTGAAACGCGTTAAGCAGCTGGCGCTGGAATTTGCCGATTTGATGGCGCTCTCCTCGCTGGAACTGAAAGAAGAGATCGATCACGCACGCCGCCTCGGTATCCATTGACAGGTTAACCAGTAAAAAGGCCCGGAGAGCATTAAGCTCGCCGGGCCTTTTTTTATGCCGTATTGGCTAATCGTCTTCGTCGTCGTCCAGCTCAACCGGCGTCTGAAACGATTCCGGCTTCAGTGCCAGCAAATCGCAGCGCAAGTGATCGATAACCTGCTCGGCGGTATTGCCGAGGAAGGCCGCCGACAGGCCGGTGCGCCCAACGGTACCCAGCACGACGATCCCTGCCTGCAGGTGTTCAGCGATATCCGGGATAACCTCTTCCGGCAGCCCCTTCTGTACGTGGGTCTGCGCTTCCGAAATACCAAACTTTTGCCGCAGCGCTTTCATCGCCAGCAGATGCTGGCCGCGAATCGCGTCATTATAGACGCTGGGATCGAAATCCGGCAGTTCGATAGCGATATTAATTGGCGTGACTGGATAAGCACCCACCAGATGAACATCGGTGTGGTTTATCTCTTCTGCCAGCTCGATAGCCTCGCGCACCAGCGTTTCGTTCAGCAGGTTGTGATAGGGCTCCTCGCTGGCAAGATTGACAGCCACCAGCGCTTTACCGCCTTCGGGCCAGGGCTGATCTTTAACCATCCACACCGGGCAGGGACACTTGCGCAGCAGGTGCCAGTCCGTTGGAGTGAAGATCACCGCTTCCAGCTTATCGTGCTGGTGGGCCATCTTTAGCAGAAGGTCGTGGCCGCCGCTTATCACTTCCTGAATGATGGCTTCGTAAGGACGGTTGTGCCACACAACCTTAATATCAATCGGCACGCCGGCCTCAAGATAGTATTTAGCCTGTTCGCGGATCCACGCGGTTCGCTGGCTGATAACCCCCTGGCGCATCGCCGTGCGCTCGTCCGGCGAGAGCAGGGTAGTCATCTCATAGGAAAAATCGTAGATCGGCAGAAACGCCTTTATTGTGCCGCCAATCTGCTGGTGCAGATACACAGCACGCCGCAGCGCGGGCTGATCGTCCTGGTTGGGATCGATGGCTACCAGCATATTTTGATACTTCGCCATACAGGTTCTCCTTACTACTGTGGCTACAGTTCTTAAGTAAAGATAACCCATCCGGGGGTAATTGAAACAGTGGAGTAGGGCAGCAGATCAATAATTTAATAAAATTAATCATTGGCCGGCGTAAATTTTTGTCTTTGAAGGGTTTTTTGCCTGCTAAAGCGGACCGTTGATCCGCGCTGGCAGCGCCAGGGCACATCACAAATTCCAGCGCGCGGCGGCGGGATTATTTACCCTTATACTGCAAATAATTTGATACAAAAGTGTTATATACAAATTCCTTATGGGCCTTGTTTTTGCAGCTACGCTTAGAGAAGGTACCAAACATCGGGAGGAATTATGTTAAATCATTCAGAAGCGAAAAGATGGGCCTGCCTGATGCTTAAAGCCGCTTTGTGCGACGGCATGGACACTGCGGAGATCGCCAGGCAGATTCATCTCGTCTGCGATCGCCACGGCAAAGAGTGTCTTGAAGAAATTATTGAGGAAATTTTAATTGAGGCGGGACGCATAGGGCCGCGGCATCACGAAGGCAGACTTGCTCATCATTAAAGAATTTTCTTACACAAACCGCCCGCCCGGCGGTTTTTTAGTTTATTCATATCAACACGCTTACCTAAGCATTATTTATGATTTCTAATACTCCGCCGGCTGATTTTACTCTGGATATTATCCTCCCATCCTGAATAGTTTCTGCGCATAAAAGCGGCAGGTGTATGAAATTTATTAGGTTTATAATTTAAGGTACCCATGCTTAGAGAGGGCAGTCTGGAAAAATATATTTTGAAGCTTATCAGGTCTAAGAAAATTATATTAATATTAATCGTTTTTTATTATTGGATAATGTAGCTGAGTAAGAAATGATAGTCATTGGATGTTAAAACATACAAGAACTTTCCGCTCCTTCGCGCAAGGATCTATATAGTTTATGCAGGGGTATCTCTGCAGTATTTCAGCTCTCACCGTGTTGTGGATACTTAAGCGTTTATTCTTATCGCAAGCTGTACGCTATTAATATCTAACTACATAGACGGAATATAAAATCAAATTTAGCAAAAAGTGCTGAGGTAATAATTGAAAGGCGGCATTATTAACTATAATTGTTGTGTTAAATAATGGTTATTTTTGGGTTGCTTTTATGTTTAATATAAATAAATATATATAATTCAATGGTATAATAAAGAGCTGAAATTTTTTAAATTATTTGAAAAAATACTGTACAAAATTAAAATGCTCGACTACCTTAATATTGAAGTCCTGGTATTTATTTGAATCACTTATTTCTTAGCCCTCACACGAAGAGAGGGTTAACTTATACGTTAATTTAATATTATCATTTTGGAGCAATGGAGATGGTTCTGTTTTCGGGTTTATATGCGAGCACTGCCGATAGTGAGTTTACCGCAAATGAATCTAATGAGTTTATAGAGAGCAAGGCATTATTTCAGTACCTGTTAAAAAACGGCGCCAGATATAACGATGAGAGGATAGCGTTAGGTGCCGCCACCCGAAACCTGCTTTCGGTGAACAAGTCGGTTACTAATAAAAACTTGATTTACAGCCTGTTAGCGATGCTTTCCTGCTGTGAAGATGCGGTTACCAGCGATATTATACGCCACACCTTAGAGATCGTTGTTGAGTTCACGGAGGATGATATTTGATACGCGCTTGCTGGGTTATATATCAATTATTCTGAAGCAATGAGTTTTTCGGTGTGGTGAAAAATGAAGCATGCTATTTTTGAGCAGCATAACGCTTATGCTGAGCAGTCTCTGGTAAATGATAGTGACGCGCCGTCACTTATAAATATCGCTACATGCAGCGATATCTTAAAAGCCGTTGCGGCCATTCGCGCTGCGAAAGAGAGGTTAATGACATCCGATATCCAACTGCAAATGCAGCAGTCGCGCTTTCAGGCGTCGCTGAGAATAAAATCAGATTAATATAATCTCTGGGCCTGTTAAGCGTTTGCTGAACGGGCCCTTTATGTTGAGAAAGCAGCAGGATCGCTGATTAAAGAGGAGGGGACTCTTAAGCGACGTTTTTAGCCTGACCTGCGAGCTGCGCCAGCAGATCGCTGTTCTCAATCGTAATGTACTTACCTTTTACCGCCAGCATTCCACTCTTCTGAAAGCGGCCCAGCAGGCGGCTGATGGTTTCAACCGTCAGGCCAAGATAGTTGCCGATATCGCCGCGGGTCATGGTCAGGCGGAATTCGCGCGGAGAGAAGCCGCGCTGCGCAAAGCGCCGCGAAAGGTTGTAGATAAATGCCGCCAGACGTTCCTCGGCATTTTTCTTCGACAGCAGCAGGATCATATCCTGGTCGCCTTTGATCTCGCCGCTCATCAGGCGCATCATCTGCTGGCGCAGGTTGGGCATTTTACCGGAAAGATCGTCGAGGGTTTCAAACGGGATTTCGCACACCATTGAGGTTTCCAGCGCCTGAGCAAAGCTCGGGTGATGGCCGGTACCGATAGCGTCAAAGCCAACCAAATCGCCAGCGAGGTGGAAGCCGGTGATCTGCTCATCGCCCTGCTCGGTAATGGTGTAACTCTTAATGGTGCCGGAGCGAATGGCGTACAGAGACTTCAGCTCATCGCCTGCTTTAAACAGGGTCTGACCTTTCTGGATAGGCTTTTTACGCTCGATGATATTATCAAGCTGATCAAGCTCGTGCTCATTGAGGGTAAACGGGATACAGAGTTGGCTGATGCTGCAATCCTGGCAGTGTATAGCGCAACCGCCAGACTGAATGCGTCGTATAATTCGCTTTTCTGGGATCATAGATATGCTCAGACCTTTAATTGATATTGGTCAATTTTAACATCTTTTTGGTGAGCAGGTAAGTGCCAGCAGGTGCAATAGCCTTATATTCATCTGGGAAATGAGTTGATGAATTTATCCTATTGATAATATTGTCATTAATTTATCACCCCCGAAAAAAAGAAGCGCACGAAATGTGGATTTATGCCGTAATATCAGAGTAAAAAGTACCCCTCATGGCGCAGCAACCACTCTTTACGCTGCACGCCGCCGGCGTAGCCAGTCAGAGTGCCGTTGCGGCCAATCACCCGGTGGCAGGGCACCACAATGCTGATGGGATTGGCGCCGTTAGCGGCCCCAACTGCGCGCGCCGCACCAGCACGACCAAGGCGTTCCGCCAGCTCGCCATAATGCATGACTTCGCCACAGGGAATAGTACGTAAAACTTGCCACACCTCGCGCTGAAACGGCGTACCTGCCGTTTCGCCCGGCAGGCCGTTAATCACCCCGAGATCGCCGTCAAAATAGTCCCTGAGCTTATCGCTCAGGCCGCCGGGATTCGCCGCCGCTACGCGCTGATATCCCTCCCTGCGGTAGTGCACCTCCAGCAGCTGCTCCATCCGATCGCTGTGTTCCTCCCACTCGACGGCGCGCAGCCGGTACGCCTCATCGCAGAGGATCCAGAGTGGGCCAACCGGCGTGGCGATTTTATCTTGCAGCAGCGTGAGCATCGTTATTCCTTCAACCTATTGGGATCAATGAGAAGCACCAACGATACCATACAGCGACCGGCACCCTCTATACGCCGAAGAGGATATATAAACGTCATCCTTAAGGCTGCCTGCACGCAGCCCGCCTACTCAGAATCGGTACTCAAGCCCGGCCGTTACGCTGTAGTTTGTGTTTTCGATGCCGGCCACATCGCCGCCAATATGCGCTTTCTCACCGCTGGTGCGGTCAATGATCTGCGTGCCGCCTTTACCCCGGGCGTACCTGCTCCAGGTAAATTCGGTAAACACCCTGGCATTGGGGGTAACGTAATAACCCGCATTCACCGCCGCAGAGTAATAGTTGGCGTTTTGACTTTTATCCCGGAAGGTCAAACTGCGCATATAGTGCTCGTCGTTGTCTCTGGCTTTGACCCACGAGCTGTATTTCAGCAACGTGCTGAATTCGAAATCCCGGTATCGATAGCTGCCGTTCAGGCCAACGTACGGCATGCTGAATTTTTGCTGATACCCGATGCCGCGCACGCCGGGTGGAAACTCACCGAGCCTGGTGCCGTTATCGTACTGATAACTTCCGCCAAATGCCGTCCAGCTAAAGCGGGTCTGCTGGTAGCCAAGAATGGCGCCGATTTTATAGTCGGGGCGTTTCAGCAGCCACAGTTTGCTATTCACGTCATATTCGTTGGCATAATTAAGATGTGTATCGGGGCTGTGTGACCAGTCCGTCCAGTGTGACTGGTTATCGTTTAACCAGTCGTAGTCGTCCATTTTCGCGCCGCTCGAACCGAGGGAGCTCCAGCCCTTTGCATTTAAGGTTAACCAGGAAAACGTATCCCAGGAAATATCGCCTTTAATAATGGCCGTGTTGTTGATTTTCCATTTCAGCTGGCTAATTTTTCTGCCGCTATCGCCGTCATAAACATACTCTTTGGCTTCACCGTGTAGCCAGCCCAGCGAGGTGCTTGCGGCAACACTACTGGGATCCAGATTGATACTAAAAGGGCCACCTGCATTTTGCGCCTGCGCAGCATCTGTAATAACCAACCCCAGCACAGCGAAGGCAATACTTTTTTTCTTCATAAGTTGCTATCTCTTTTTATCGCTGCCGGGCCCCTCAGCTGATCAATAACTATCATCGGAAGCAGGGCCCGGCAGGCATCATTTTTAGCTGCGTACAAAAAGGTTGTGGTTTTTAACCTGTGAAAACAGTATTAATCAGGCTCTTGCGATTTCCTCCGGTGATTTTCCCGACAATCGTCACCTGTATCCGGGTCAACAGTACGGCAATCCCTACCGCCACCACGTATTTAATAAGCACGTTAACGTCGGCATGCTCACGGCGGAATGCTTCAACTACCGGAATGTGCCACAGATAAATCCAGATCGTATTGGCTGAGACAAACCGCACAAACCCGCCGATTTTTTCAATGTGCAGATACTCAAGCAGAGAGAATATAAGCAGGCTCATAATCGTCGCATAGGCGATATAGTAGAGGGTCGGCGGGTATTTATAATCCTGAATATCATCGAGACCGCCGTGGCGCAGATAGTTGTAGACCACGTAAGCCAGAAAAACGATGACAAAATTGAGCAGGCAAAATGAAATCTCGCGCCGGGAAAGCGCCAGCACTTTATAGCCGATAATGAATATCGCGCCGTAAGAGATGGCCGGGATAATAATATCCTTAACGATACTTGCCGGTAAGGCCGGGAGGCGCGCGTAGCCGGTTAACGACAGCAGCAGCGAAACGCACAGCAGCAGAATAGAGAAAAACGGCAGGCTATAGCTGCTGACGCCGTTTGCCACGCGG
>NZ_CAJYMB010000160.1 GCF_913775985.1 uncultured Pluralibacter sp.
AAACGCCGTAGCGCCGATGGTAGTGTGGGGCCTCCCCATGCGAGAGTAGGGAACTGCCAGGCATCAAATAAAGCAGAAGGCTCAGTCGAAAGACTGAGCCTTTTTGCGTTTACCAACAACCTGTCCATCGTGTTATCCAAAAGTATTCCTCCCACATCGCTAAACTACCCTCCACTGCACATCAGGCTATGAAATTCATCTACGCTCATTCCCAGCTTTCTAAGTTCACTGAATTTGCGAGATCTATCACAAATCGATTGTTAACAATTATGTAACATGATATTTACTTTTGTTTGCTGCTACCTGACGTTATACGCGCGCAGACAGTTCATGTTACAAGCTGGAGCGATTATTAAATGACAGAAAATACGCTAACTTCCCGTGGATCTACGACGGGAAGCGATACTCGTCGTCGCGTGTGGGCCATCGTTGGGGCATCCTCGGGCAACCTGGTCGAATGGTTCGATTTTTACGTTTACTCCTTTTGCTCGCTCTATTTCGCACATATTTTCTTTCCTTCCGGCAATACCACAACGCAGCTGCTGCAAACCGCCGGCGTTTTCGCTGCCGGATTTTTGATGCGTCCGATTGGCGGCTGGATATTCGGCCGTATCGCCGACAGGCACGGGCGCAAAACCTCTATGCTGATCTCCGTCTGCATGATGTGCTTTGGTTCACTGGTGATTGCCTGTTTACCCGGCTATGAAACCATTGGCACCTGGGCACCCGCGCTGCTGCTGCTGGCACGTCTTTTTCAGGGACTTTCGGTCGGCGGTGAGTACGGCACCAGCGCCACTTATATGAGTGAAGTGGCGATTGAGGGACGCAAAGGATTCTTTGCATCTTTTCAGTACGTCACCCTGATCGGCGGCCAGCTGATGGCGGTGCTGATAGTCGTCATCCTGCAGCAGGTAATGAGCCATGAAGATTTACGCGCCTGGGGATGGCGCATTCCGTTTGCGCTGGGTGCTGCACTGGCGCTTGTTGCTTTGTGGCTGCGCCGCCAGCTTGATGAAACCTCGAAGGAAGAGACGCGTAACCTGAAAGAGGCGGGCTCACTGAAAGGGCTGTGGCGAAATAAGAAAGCATTCATTATGGTGCTGGGCTTTACCGCAGGAGGCTCGCTGGTTTTCTATACCTTTACCACCTACATGCAAAAGTACCTGGTCAATACCACCGGCATGACGGCAGGTAAGGCCAGCATAGTGATGACCGCGGCGCTGTTTGTTTATATGCTGGTGCAGCCGCTGTTTGGTGCGCTGTCCGACAAAATAGGCCGGCGAAACTCGATGCTCTGCTTTGGCGGGCTGGCGACTATTTTCACCGTGCCCATTCTTACCGCGCTACAGCACGTTAGTTCCCCGTACGCCGCCTTTGCCCTGGTGATGTGCGCGCTGCTGATCGCCAGCTTTTACACCTCAATCAGCGGGATCATCAAAGCGGAGATGTTCCCGGCTCAGGTAAGGGCGTTGGGTGTCGGTCTCTCCTATGCCGTGGCAAATGCGTTATTTGGTGGGTCGGCAGAGTACGTGGCGCTGTCCTTCAAGTCTGCAGGAGCAGAGAGTGCATTTTTCTGGTACGTCACGGTGATGAGCGCGCTGGCATTTCTGGTATCGCTGATGCTGCACGGGAAGGGAAAAGGACTGAGGCTATAGCTACTGCTGGGCCAGCTGCCAAAGGGAGTAACCGGCGGCAGCGCCGGCGACATCCCAGGTGAAGTCTTTCCAGCTCCAGCCGGTTCCGGCAGGCCGGCTGTCCCAGAGTTCTTTTCCGGCGCCGAGGCTTATGGAAAACATCAGACCATAAGCCCCGCTGCGATCGCGGCTGATGCCCTGATGCTGCGCATATTCGTTACCGGCGGCGGCAAGCATCGCTGAAGCAATAAAGTGTTGTGCCTTATCCTGACCGCTCCAGCTATCCTTAGCCATATGGCTACAGCCCGTCAGCATGACTGAGAAAAGTATTATCGCTCCGCGCATCACTTACTCTCCATCATATCGACAGATCAGAGGATGCGACTGATCAGTCTGTCAATGCGGATCCGCCGCAGGCGGCGAATCAGCTTGCGCACTTTGACCGGATAATCAGCAATACTTTGCAAATCGCGATAGTGCTTCACTACAGAGGTGTGCTTGCGAATGAGCTCTAGCTCTTTATCGCGCTTAGCAGACAGCTGATGCAGCGGATCGTGGATAAGCACGGCGTTTTCAAGATCCAAACGCCATGCGCGCGGATTGAGGTTATTGCCGGTCAACAGCATCCACTCATCGTCAACCCACATACCTTTAAGATGATAGCTATTATCTTCATCTTTCCACAGGCGCACGATCAGCTGATCGTTATTTACGTAATACTGCAGGCGGCTGAGAAAGCGGCGAAGATTAATTTCGTAAAGGTAAGGCAGCGCGCCGATAATTTTGAAGGGCTGATCTTCAGGAATATAGAAATCGTTCGCGGTTTTGTCGCCGACGATAATCTCAACCTGCTTCCCCTGGCGCAGAAGATGAATAATATTGCGCACCAGCACGGCCGGGAGGTTGAAGTAGGGCGTGCAGATAACCAGCTTCTGCTCGGCGCACGGCATAAGATGAAAAATAGTCTTATTAAGCTGGCTGGATTTGCCTAAGCCAACCAGCGGCGTGACAGAAAGCTGGTCGTTATCCGCCTCGCCCTGAAACTCGTAACCGGTATCGCGCAGCTCCTGGCGATAGAGGCGAATATCGTTTTTGATTTCCGGACTCTTCGGACGCTCATCGCTATCAAGGCGGTTCACGCCGCGGCCCTGAACCAGATTACTGTCAACCCAGTCGAACATAATATCGGCCATTCGCGCATTGCGAATAAACTGATAACGGTCGTAGCGATATTTATCGTGCTGATGTAAATAGACATCATTGATGCTCGCGCCGCTGTAGAGCACGGCATCATCAATAATAAAACCTTTGAAATGCAGAACGCCCAGCGCTTCCCGGGTATTAATAGGAACGCCGTAGACGGGAACGTCCACACCGGCATTCTCGGCGGCAGTTCGGCAGTACCAGTCTGCATTTGTATTGGACGCCGCGGCACCAATGCGGCCGCGCTGGGCACGGTGCCAGTCCACCAGAATGCGCACGTCTAATTCAGGACGGTTGCGTTTGGCATCGTAAATGGCCTGCAATACGCTTTTGCCGGCATCGTCCTGCTCGAGATAAAGGGCAACGATGCAAATACGCCGCGTTGCGCTGGCGATTTTTGCCAGCAGCGTTTCCCGAAAATCGGCAGGAGAATAAAAGAACTCGACATCATCAACTGACTGAGAAAGCTTAGGTAGTTGAGCAAGGTGTTGTTGATGCTTGTTACGCTTGAATTTTGACAACATCACAGTGCAATCTTCTCTGATTAATCAAGGGTCCTCTGGTCGGTACAGACGACAGAAGCGTGCAATAATACCATTACTGCCGGTTAAAGTGGTCACATTTCCGGTAACTCTCAGGCTCATAGCCTCAGCGTTAAACCTGCAATACCGTCCTCAAGCTGAATATCTACCTCAAAGCCAAGCTTGCGCGCCAGCGCTATCATGCCGCGATTATTAGGCATCGTAATACCATTAAGCCGCTGTAAGCCGTGACCGCGGGTATAGCTGATGAGCTTTTCAAGCAGACGCCCGCCGAGGCCAAGCCCTTTCAAGTCGGAGCGAACCAGCACGGCGAATTCGGCGTCAATATTATCGGGATCGGAAATGGCGCGGCTCACCCCGAGGATCTCACTGCTCTGCTCAGTGGTGTGCACCGCCACAAAGGCCATTTCGCGATCGTAGTCTATCTGAGTCATGTTCGCTAAATCATCGTGGGTAAATTCGTTGATTTCGCTGAAGTATCGGTAGTAAAGATCCTCTTTGGTCACCCGGGCAATAAACTGCTGCAGCAGCGGTTCATCCTCCGGCAGAATTGGCCGGAAAAGGCAGCGTTCGCCGTTCTTCATGGTGACCCACTCTTCAAACTGATGGGGATAGGGGCGCACCGCCAGCCGGTCTTCGCTATTGCCGGTAAAAGGGGCGATATCCAGCGTTACATCAAGAGCGGTAAACTCACCGTTTGACACCAGCAGAGGGTGAATATCCAGTCGCTGGATCTCGGGACAGTCAACGATCAGATTTGAGACTTTCACCAGCAGCTGGCTCAGACCAATAATATCCAGCGGAAGAAGCGCGCTGCGCCCGCGGATCTTGCGGGTCTTGATCGCCTGGATGACCAGATAGCGGGCCAGGTTCATATTCAATGGCGGCAGCGCGACCGCCGCGCGATCCTCTATGCGCCACTCCACGCCGCCTTCACCCAGCACGATCAGCGGACCAAACAAAGGATCGTGTTCCACCATCACGCGCAGCTCCTGTGCACCGGCGCGGTTGGCCATGCTCTGTACCAGCAGGCCATGGATACGGGCCTGGGGCCACGTCATTTTTACGCGATCGAAAATGGCATTAGCGGCCTGTTCCACTTCTGCCGGCGTGCGCAGATACAGCATCACGCCCTGCACTTCCGACTTATGGGGAATGTCCGGCGAGCGGAGCTTGAGCGCAACCGGATAGCCAATCTGCCCGGCGATGTGCACCGCCTCCGCGCTGTCCGCCGCTATCCACGTTGGAAGCGTTTGGATCCCGTAGGCCTGCAATATTGGCTGAACTTCATGGGTATCGAGCCTGCTGGCGCCTTCCTCAATGGCCTGCAGCAGCAGGGCATGGGCCTGAGCCGTATCGGCGCTGAAGGCATCTGACAGCACTGGCGTTTCCCGCAGCTGCTTCTGATTGCGGCGATACTCGACCATATGCATAAAGGCGGTTATTGCACCTTCCGGCGTGCGGTAGGTGGGGATCCCGGCATCACTGAACAGGCGGCGGGCTTCCTGGGAAGAGAATTCTCCGCACCAGTTCGTCAGCACCGTAACATATTTGCCGCGCGGGTGTTCGGCCAGGACCTGAATCAGCGCCTGCGCGCTTTCCGTACCCGGCGCGGCGGCGCTTGGGGCGTGGATCACCAACAGCGCGTCATAGTCGCGGCTGTCGAGCAGCACCCGCAGCGCCTGCTGATAGTGTTGGCTGCTGGCGTCGTCGCGCAAATCAAGAGGATTGGAGGCCTGAACGCCATCCGGAAGCGTTGTTGTTAGCGCCGCCAGCGTCTCCTCGCTCAGGCTCGCCAGTTTGCCGTTGCGTAGCCAGAGTGCATCGAGAGCCAGTGCCGCCGGGGCAGCGCCATTGCTAACGATCATGATTTTCTCACCCCGTAGCGGACGCATATGGCTCAGTGTTTCGACAGCAGAAAACAGCTCGTGTGTATCCTGCACACGCAGCAGGCCGGCGCGCTGAATCGCCGCATCCCACGCCGGATCCATTCCGGCATTAACGTGCAGCAGGCGCTGCGCCTCCGGGCTGCGGCCGCTTTTGATAACCAATATTGGCTTATTGCGCGAAGCGCTGCGTGCGGCAGAAACGAAGCGGCGCGCGTCGCTCAGATGCTCAAGATAAAGCAGGATTGCGCTGGTTTTGCTGTCGCGGGCCAGGAAATCGAGCAGATCGTCTATATCAATATCCAGGCTGTCACCGAGGGCGATGAAGTAAGAAAAGCCCATCTCACGCTGCTGCGCCCAGTCGAGAATAGTATTCGACACTGCCGCCGATTGAGAAATAAAGGCCAGCTTGCCGGGGTGTATAGGTACCGGCGAAAAGCTGGCGTTCAGGCCCTGCCAGGGTGCAAGCAGCCCAAGGCTATTGGGCCCGAGCAGGCGCATCTGATAGCGGGCAGCGCAGGCTTTTAGCTCAGCGGCCTGCTCTGGCGGTGAGGAGAGGATAATGCAGGTTTTACAGCCTTTTTCACCCAGCGCCTCAAGTAGTGCCAGGTTGCGTTTAGCGTGGGTGCAAATTACTGCCAGCTCAGGGGCGAAGGGCAGGCTGGCGACATCGGGCCAGGCGAGGACGCCGAGCACGGCCTTTCTGCCGGGTGTCACCGGCAGTACCGGGCCGCTAAAGCCGCCGGCTAGCAGGTTACGCATCATCAAATAGCCTGCGCGCTGGGGTTTCATGGACGCGCCTATCACGGCGATCGATTTTGGTCTCAGTAACGCTTCCAGTCCTCGCTGGCTCATCGCAGTCTCCCTGGTTACCTGCTGCTGATGATTTTAAACGCAATTTGCCAATTACGCTGTGACGCTTCCCTTATGATGCGGTTTTCCTGCCAGATAGCGGGTGCGAAAAAGCTGGAAGTGGTCGCTCAGCGCGGAGGCGGCCTGGGTATCCCGGGCTAGATCCAGCAGGGCAATAGCCACTTCCGCCGTGCAGTATTGTCCTTCAGCGTGCGCTTCGCGCAGACCGTAGGCAGAAACCCGGGCGAGATCGACGGAGATAACCGGCAGCGCGTCCAGCCAGGGGCTCTTGCGAAACATCTTGCGGGCCTCGGTCCAGGTACCGTCCAGCATGATAAACAGCGGCGGTTTTCCCGCCGGCGGTGCCGCAAGTACTGTTCGCGTCTCGCCGGCGTAGGAGGCCGGAAACACCACGACCGGCTGGTAGTCAGGATGACGTACCAGATCGAGCAGCGCCTGCGGCGGCTCGGTGCGCGACCACTGAAAAGCGTCTGTGTCAGGCAGGATATCGGCGATCAACCGTCCGGTATTGCTGGGCTTCATGGGTTCAGTATCAAACATGACCAGGCAAAAGCGGCAGCGGGCATGGGATGGCGCGAGCGTATCACACAGGCACTGTTTCAGCGGAAGCAGGCAGCGCTGACAGCGCCGAATGCGGTTGCCGCGGGCCAGAAAAGGGCGGGTAGAGCGTGCCAGGCGCTCGGCGCGCAGGCGAAGGACGGCGTTATCAGTCATAAAGGCTATGCAGGAAAAAACGCCATTGTCGCAGAGGGGAAAGGCGCACACAAGGCGCCCCCCGGGAGATTAGCCCTGCATGGCCTCGTTAAGCCAGCTTTCGAAAGGTGCTTTAGGCACCGCACCGTTAAGCATGTCAACCACCTCACCTTTATGAAAAATCATAATGGTGGGGATGCTGCGGATGCGATAGCGCGCGCTGAGCTCGCGTTCTGCCTCGGTATTCACTTTGACAAAACGCATCTGGCTGCTGCGCTCTTCCGCCACATCCTCAAACACCGGCGCGAAGTTGCGGCATGGGCCGCACCAGGGGGCCCAAAAGTCGACCACCACCGGCAGGTCGTCCTTCAGAATTTTATCCAGCGTCTCATCGGTTGCATTGATAACGTCGCCGTCAAACAGATCGTGACCGCAGCGGCCACACTTTGCTGCTTCAAGCGGGCGATCGTCGGGAATGCGATTAAGCGCCTTACAGCTGGCACAAACGGTATTCATAGCTAACCTCTGGGTTACAGGTTTACATCGTGACCAGACAGGTTTCGATGTTTCAATAATGTTACTTATTATCGTTGTGATTGTTTTAAACGACAAAATGATTTATTCGATGAATGCAATAGTCGCGGACTTTGGAACGAAGTCATGGCGAAGCGGCACTACATCGGGTAATCTTCGCGCTTCGCGCAGCGCAGGTGGAGATAAATAATGAGCGACGAACTGAAGAATAAAAGCGGCAAGGTCAAAGTGATGTATGTCCGCAGTGATGATGACTCGGATAAACGCACGCACAACCCACGCACCGGTAAAGGTGGTGGACGCAGCGGAGCATCCCGCCCCGAAGCCGGACGTCGACCTTCACGTGATGGAAAAACCCACGATCGCGGCCCGCGGGATCGCGATGATCGGCCGCGTGAAACTTCCCCGTGGCGCACCGTTTCGCGCGCGCCGGGTGAAGAGGCTGCTGATAAGCCAGATCACGGCGGTATCAGCGGCAAAAGTTTTGTCGATCCGGAGGTTATTCGCCGCCAGCGCGCGGAAGAAACCCGCGTTTACGGCGAAAATGCCTGTCAGGCGCTATTTATGAGCCGCCCTGACTGCATCGTTCGCGCCTGGTTTATCCAGAGCGTCACTCCGCGCTTTAAAGAGGCGCTGCGCTGGATGGCGGCAAACCGCAAAGCCTATCACGTCGTGGACGACGCTGAGCTGACTAAAGCCTCCGGTACCGAACACCACGGCGGCGTGTGTTTCCTGATCAAAAAGCGTAACGGCACCAGCGTGCAGCAGTGGGTTCGCGAAGCGGCGGAAGAAGACTGCGTGCTGGCGCTGGAAGACGTTGGCAATCCGCATAACCTCGGCGCGATTATGCGTAGCTGCGCGCACTTCGGCGTGAAGGGCGTTATCGTTCAGGATGCCGCAGTAATGGAATCCGGCGCGGCTATCCGCACCGCAGAAGGCGGTGCCGAGCACGTTCAGCCGATCACCGGCGACAGCGTTATTGATGCACTTGAGCAGTTCCGCCGTGCGGGCTACGCGATTGTGACGACCTCCAGCCACAAAGGCACGCCGCTGTATAAAGCCGAACTGCCGAAGAAAATGGTGCTGGTGCTGGGTCAGGAGCGCGATGGCCTTTCAGATGCCGCGCTGGACAGCGCCGATCTGAGTGTAGCGATTGAAGGCACCGGCAACGTTGAGAGCCTGAACGTCTCTGTTGCTACCGGCGTGCTGCTTGCCGAATGGTGGCGCCAGAATAAAGCCTGATTTTGCAGGAACAGAAAACAATGCCAGCCTCGCGCTGGCATTTTTTTACTCGCTTTCTGCTGGCAGCACCGGCATCCAGTCGATGGGTGATTCGCCGCGCTGCGCCAGCCAGTCGTTGGCCTGCACAAAATGATTGCTGCCAAAAAATCCCCGGTGCGCCGATAGCGGGGACGGATGCGGCGCTTTCAGAATGCGATGGCGCCGGGGATCAATAATTGCCCCTTTCTTCTGCGCGTGCGCGCCCCACAACATAAAGACCACGCCTTCCCGATGCTCGTTAATCAGGGCAATCACCTTGTCTGTAAACGTCTCCCAACCGAGGCTGGCATGCGAGTGCGCCTGGCCGGCGCGCACGGTTAAAACCGTATTGAGCAGCAGAACTCCCTGGCGCGCCCAGCTTTCCAGATAGCCGTGCGTCGGACGGGTAAAGCCCGGGATCGTGGCTTCAAGTTCTTTATACATATTCAGCAGCGAAGGTGGGATAGCGATACCCGGGCGCACTGAAAAAGAGAGCCCGTGTGCCTGGCCCGGGCCGTGATAAGGATCCTGACCGAGGATGACAACTTTAACGTCGCTCAGCTCCGTATAGCGAAAGGCGTTGAAAACATCCTTTTGCGGCGGGTAAATGGTGGTGCCGGACTGGCGCTCGGCGGCCACCGTCTGCAGGGTATTGATAAAGTAGGGCTGCTCTTTTTCTGTGGCCAGCACCGTATGCCAGGTTAATGCCGTCATGATTTTCCTCTCCTGCACAATTTATCCGGCTAGCTTAACCACTTCTCGGCCTATAATAAAATTTTGCGGGATAAAGTGATGTTCGTTTCCAGGAAAAGTTTAATAATTACAACGATCTTTGCCATAAGTCATCCTGCTAATTTGATCTAAAACAAAAGTCATCCTGTATAACCACGGAGCACACGTGGTTTTTATTGATTTTAGTCAATGTTCCCGGGGTGTTCGACTGATATATATACACTCATACAACAATGGTTTTACCAATTGGCCAGAGTCCGGCCAGTGAAAATGAATGAGCCTTGGGAGGCATCAAATGATTACAGGTATCCAGATTACTAAAGCTGCTAACGACGATCTTCTGAACTCTTTCTGGCTGCTGGACAGCGAAAAGGGCGAAGCACGTTGTCTGGCTGCTAAAGGCGGTTTTACAGAAGATCAGGTGGTAAGCGTCAATAAACTGGGTGAAATCGAATACCGTGAAGTACCGGTAGACGTTCAGCCGGAAGTGCGTGTAGAAGGCGGTCAGCACCTTAACGTTAACGTTCTGCGCCGCGAAACGCTGGAAGATGCGGTTAAGCATCCGGAAAAATACCCGCAGCTGACTATTCGCGTTTCCGGCTACGCCGTGCGCTTTAACTCCCTGACGCCGGAACAGCAGCGCGATGTTATCGCTCGTACCTTTACCGAAAGCCTGTAATTTTCAGGCGCGGTAAATAAAAACGCCGGGACGTGAGTCCCGGCGTTTTTTATTCTTTATCCGTTGTTTGCTCAACGGCTGCGGCTGCGGCATTCGGCTTGCGACGCTTGCCAATGTTTTTGGTATCGCGATGGCGCTTTTTAACCCGCGGCTTCTCTTTGTCTTTCTCTTTTTTCTTTTCGTCGCGTTTTGCCTGCACCTTTTTCGACGGCTTGCCGTTCAGCTTCTCGCTTGGCGGGCGAGTGGTTGGGCGCAGCTCGTCAATCACGCGCGGTTTAAGCGGCTCGTCAATGTAGCGCCCGATTTTTCCCAGCAGCAGATGATCGTGGGCTTCAACCAGCGAGATCGCGGTACCCTTGCGCCCGGCGCGGCCGGTACGGCCGATACGGTGCAGATACGTGTCACCGCTGAGAGGCATGTCAAAGTTGAACACGTGGCTGACGTCAGGAATATCGATCCCGCGCGCGGCAACGTCAGTCGCGACCAGCACGTTGACGCGACCGTCGGTCAGGCGCTTAATCGCTTCGTTACGTTTGATCTGCACCATCTCACCTTCGAGATAGCAGTTGCTGATGTTCTGCTCGCGCAGCCAGGCGGCCAGCTCGTGCACGCGCTCGCGCTTGCGCACGAAAACGATGGCACGGGTAACATCTTCCTGCTGCAGCAGATGCATCAGCAGGGCAGTTTTATGCTTCAAATCATCTGCGCGGTAGTACCACTGGTGAATTTTCTTCCGCTCGCGGGTTGACGGCGTTGCGGAGACTTCAACCGGCTCTTCCAGCAGGCGCTCGGCGAAGTCTTTAATAGCGTCACCTTCCAGCGTGGCGGAGAACAGCAGCGTCTGCTTGCGCCAGCGGGTTTCTGCGGCAATAGTTTCAATATCCTGGGCAAAGCCCATATCCAGCATGCGATCCGCTTCATCCAGAATAAGCGTTTCGACCGCGCGGCAATCGAAGTTCTCTTCTTTAATGTACTGCAGCAGGCGGCCGGTGGTGGCCACTACAATATCCTGGTTTTCGCTGAACACTTCCGCGTGGTTCATGTACGCCACGCCGCCGGTGATGGTGGCGATATCAAGATGGGTATTTTTCGCCAGTTCGCGGGCGTGGTCGGCAACCTGCATTGCCAGCTCGCGGGTTGGCGTTACGATAAGAATACGCGGAGGGCCCGATTTTTTACGCGGAAAATCCAGCAGATGCTGCAACGCCGGCAGCAAATATGCCGCCGTTTTACCGGTGCCTGTCGGCGCTGAACCGAGAACATCACGGCCTTCCAGCGCAGGCGGAATGGCAGCGGCCTGAATGGCGGTTGGGCGTGTGAAGCCTTTTTCCTGGAGTGCGTCCAGAAGGCTATCGTCGAGTTCAAGTTCGGAAAAAGTCGTTACAGTCATCGTCTACCTCAGTGTGGGGCGCTGATTATAGACGTTATGGCCGCAATCTTCATCTGTTTGTATGGCTATCTGTTCTCGGGTATTGTGCTTAGCCCCTCATCACGGGGATATTTCAGGAACGTATAAAGAATGAGTCAGCCTAAATCCGCGCTGCGCCGCAATGGATTTACTTTTAAGCAATTTTTTGTCGCCCACGATCGCTGTGCGATGAAAGTCAGTACTGATGGGATCTTATTGGGCGCGTGGGCACCGGTTGCCGGCGTCAGGCGGGTATTGGACATCGGTACCGGCAGCGGCCTGCTGGCGCTAATGCTGGCCCAGCGTACGCCGCAGAGCGTGAAGATTGATGCCGTAGAGCTCGATAGCCAGGCTGCGGAACAGGCGCGTGAAAACGCCGCTGAGTCGCCGTGGGCGGCGCGTGTTGAAGTCCACCACGCGGATATTCTTTCCTGGCTACAGGCCGAGAATGGCCGCTACGAGCTTATCGTCTGTAACCCGCCTTACTATGAACAGGGTGTCGCGTGCGCAACGCCGGAGCGCGAGCAGGCCCGCTATACCACCACGCTCGATCATCAGAACCTGCTGCGCTGCGCGGTCAATGCCGTCACCGAAGAGGGTTTTTTCTGCGTCGTGCTGCCTGAAAGTATCAGCAGCGCCTTTACCGAACAGGCGCTGTCAATGGGATGGCATTTGCGCCTGCGCACCGACGTGGCGGAAACGGATCTTCGACTGCCGCACCGCGTGCTGCTGGCGTTCTCTCCCCGGGCGGGCGAGTGCTTCTCCGACCGACTGGTGCTTCGTGGGCCGGATCAGCACTACTCTGAAGGCTACACGGCGCTTACCCAGGCTTTTTATCTGTTTATGTGAGCCAGCGGCGACAGGATGGACGGTGCGCTATTTTCCTGTAGATCCGGATAATCGAGCGTGTAATGCAGGCCGCGACTCTCTTTGCGCATCATCGCGCAGCGCACAATCAGTTCGGCAACCTGAACCAGGTTACGCAACTCCAGCAGGTTGTTGGATACCCGAAAGCGGGAATAGTACTCATCCAGTTCCTGCTGCAGCACAGTGATGCGCCGCAGCGCCCGCTCAAGGCGTTTGGTCGTGCGTACTATGCCGACATAATCCCACATAAACAGCCGCAACTCGTGCCAGTTATGCTGAATAACGACCCGCTCGTCGGCGTCTTCAACCCGGCTTTCGTCCCAGGCGGGCAGGGTGTTAGCCTGGCGAACAAACGGCAGCCGCTTCTGGATATCCTCCGCCGCAGACCAGCCGTACACCAGACACTCCAGCAGCGAGTTTGACGCCATGCGATTGGCACCGTGCAGGCCGGTATAGCTGACCTCGCCGACGGCATAGAGACCATCTACGTCGGTACGCCCGTCGCTATCGACCATTACCCCGCCGCAGGTATAGTGCGCGGCCGGCACGACCGGCACGGGATCTTTCGTCAGATCGATACCGAGCCCCAGTAGTTTTTCATAAATCATCGGAAAGTGCTGGCGAACAAACTCCTCGGGCTTGTGGCTGATGTCCAGATACATACAGTCGACGCCGAGCCGCTTCATTTCGTGATCGATGGCGCGGGCGACCACATCGCGGGGGGCCAGCTCGGCGCGCTCGTCAAAATCCGGCATAAAACGCGTGCCGTCGGGGCGCTTGAGCCACGCGCCTTCGCCGCGCAGGGCTTCGGTTAGCAGGAAGTTACGCGCCTGCGGATGAAACAGGGCGGTGGGATGAAACTGGTTAAACTCCAGATTGGCAACCCGGCAGCCGGCGCGCCACGCCATTGCGATGCCGTCCCCGGAGGAGATATCCGGGTTGGTGGTGTATTGGTAAACCTTCGACGCGCCGCCGGTGGCCAGAACCACAGACCCTGCGGCGCAGGTTTCAACCTGCTCTTTATTGCGGTTCCACAGCCACGCGCCGACCACTCTTCGCGTGCCGGGCAGGCCGATTTTGTCCGAAATAATCAAATCTACGGCATTACTGCGCTCGAAGATTTGAATATTGGGATGATTGACGGCCTTGCTGACCAGCGTGGTTTCCACCTCTTTGCCGGTTGCATCCGCCGCGTGCAGGATCCGCCGGTGGCTGTGTCCGCCTTCGCGGGTCAGGTGGTAGCCCGACTCGCCGTTAGGCTGGATCTCGGTATCGAACAGCACGCCCTGATCGATAAGCCACTGTACGCATCGGCGGGCATTGCTGGCTACGAAGGAGACGGCCTGCCGCTCGCAGAGCCCTGCACCCGCGATAAGCGTATCCTCAATGTGCGATTCAATACTGTCTGTCTCATCAAATACGGCTGCAATCCCGCCCTGGGCGTAGAATGTCGAGCCTTCACTCACCGGCCCTTTACTGAGAACTATGACGGAGCTGTGTTCCGCCAGCCGCAGCGCCAGCGACAGACCCGCGGCCCCACTGCCAATAATAAGAACGTCGCAAGTGTAGTCAGGTTTGGTTTGCATAATGTGTTTAATGCGCTAAACAAGGTGTTCGGAGATTAGCACCGGTTAGCTGTTTTTTGCACGATTTTTTTCTTTTTGGTTGTGTCGACTAAACACTGCGGCCGTGGCTCCAGGTAGGGCTGTCATAAATAGTTACCCTCAGATTTTATGATGAAAAAAAAGCTGTGGTACGGTACTCTGCTGGCTGATTTCAGACGTTTATTTTCGATATGACGCTGCATAAAGGACGGGTGGACTTATAATGAGTGATAATGATCAGTCTGCCGTAATGAACTAAAAGCAAAGGCGTAACTGAACTTTACAGCGACGACGCACTCAAACAGGTGCTTGCTCAGGGTGCAGTATTGGAATGGCGTTCTGATTACGCATGGGAATTAGGTTTGAGGAGACATTACCTCGGATGAGCGAGCAGTTAACGGATCAGGTCCTTGTCGAGCGGGTCCAAAAGGGAGACCAGAAAGCCTTCAATCTGCTGGTGGTGCGCTATCAGCATAAAGTGGCGAGCCTGGTTTCCCGCTATGTCCCATCGGGCGACGTGCCTGATGTGGTTCAAGAGTCTTTTATAAAGGCCTATCGGGCGCTGGATTCCTTCCGGGGAGACAGTGCTTTCTATACCTGGCTGTACCGCATCGCGGTGAATACAGCAAAGAATTACCTGGTTGCTCAGGGAAGACGCCCGCCATCAAGCGATGTTGACGCAAGCGAAGCTGAAAATTACGAAAGTGGCGGTGCGCTGAAAGAAATTTCGAACCCTGAGAACTTAATGTTGTCAGAAGAACTGAGACAAATAGTGTTCCGTACTATTGAGTCGCTCCCTGAGGATTTACGTATGGCAATTACGTTGCGGGAGTTGGATGGCCTGAGCTATGAAGAGATAGCCGTCATTATGGATTGTCCGGTCGGTACGGTACGTTCACGCATTTTTCGGGCGCGTGAAGCTATTGATAATAAAGTTCAACCGCTTATCAGGCGTTGACGATAGCGGAATACTGAAAAGGTATTTAGGCATGCAGAAAGAAAAACTTTCCGCCTTAATGGATGGTGAAATGCTGGATAACGAGCTGTTCAATGAACTGGCTCACTCTCCAGAATTGCAAAAAACGTGGCAGAGCTATCACCTCATTCGCGACACGATGCGCGGCGAAACCGCGCAGATGGCGCAGTTTGATATCTCCGCCAGTGTAATGGCCGCCATTGAGAATGAACCTGTACGTCAGGCGACGCCTCTTATCCCTGAATCTCAGCCAGCCCCGCACCAGTGGCAGAAGATGTCTTTCTGGCAAAAAATGCGCCCGTGGGCAGGCTCCCTGACCCAGATGGGTGTGGCCGCGTGCGTTTCTCTTGCAGTTATCGTCGGCGTTCAGCAGTACAACGGACGCGGTGAAGCCTCATCCCAGCCTGAAGCGCCGGTATTCAATACGATGCCGATGCTGGGTAAAGCCAGCCCGGTCAGCCTGGGCGTGCCTGCAGACGCCAATGCCGGAACCGGCCAGCAGGCGCAGGTTCAGGAGCAGCGTCGCCGTATCAACGCCATGCTACAGGACTATGAGCTGCAGCGTCGCCTGCACTCGGAACAGCTGCAGTTTGAGCAGTCTCAGACGCAGCAAGCTGCGGTGCAGTCCGTACCGGGTTATCAAACGTTAGGAACGCAATCGCAGTAATGAAGCAACTTTGGTGTGCTATGTCACTTGTGGCTGGTAGCCTGTTCTTCTCTGTTAACGCCTCGGCTGATGCATCGTCCGGGGCGTTATTGCAGGAGATGAATCTGGCCAGTCAGTCCCTCAATTATGAGCTGTCATTTGTTAGCATTAACAAGCAGGGCGTTGAATCACTGCGCTATCGTCACGTTCGGCTAAAGAGCCAGGCGCTGGCGCAGCTCCTGCAGCTTGACGGTCCGCGCCGCGAAGTTGTCCAGCGCGGGAATGAAATCAGCTATTTTGAACCTGGCCTCGATCCGTTCACCCTGAACGGTGACTACATCGTCGACTCTTTGCCCTCACTGGTTTATACCGATTTCAAACGGCTTGCGCCTTACTATGATTTCATCTCAGTAGGCCGCACGCGCATTGCCGATCGCCTGTGCGAAGTGATTCGCGTCGTGGCGAGGGACGGCACGCGCTTTAGTTATATCGTCTGGATGGATACGGAAACCAAGCTGCCGATGCGGGTGGATTTGCTGGACCGCGATGGCGAAACGCTCGAACAGTTTCGCGTGATAGCATTCAGCGTCGGTGACGAAGTCAGCAGCAGCATGGAGAGCCTGTCCAAAGCCAGTCTGCCGCCGCTGCTCTCCGTACCCGCCGGCGATAACATCAAATTCAACTGGTCGCCAGAGTGGGTGCCGCAGGGGTTTGTGGAAGTTGCAGGCAGCCGCCGCACGCTGCCCACTATCGAAACGCCTGTAGAGTCGCGCCTCTACTCTGATGGGCTATTTAGCTTTTCGGTTAACGTCAATCGCGCGAATGCCAACAGCGGAGAGCAGCTGATCCGCACCGGACGCCGCACGGTTAGCACCACCGTTCGCGATAATGCAGAAATCACTATTGTCGGCGAGCTGCCGCCGCAAACGGCGAAGCGCATCGCCGACAGTATTCAGTTCAGAGGCGCGCAATGATTAAAGAGTGGGCAACGGTAGTTTCCTGGCATAACGGCCAGGCACTGGTAAGCTGCGATGTAAAATCCTCCTGCAGCAGCTGCTCATCGCGAGCCGGCTGCGGCAGCCGGGTTCTCAACAAGCTCGGGCCGCAGACCGAACATACCATTCGCGTTCCCAGTGCCGAGCCGCTGAGCGTCGGTCAGAAAGTCGAGCTGGGTATCAGCGAAGGCAGCCTGCTCACTTCCGCTATGCTGGTATATATGACGCCGCTGCTGGGATTATTCGTTATTGCTGCGCTGTTTCAGATTTTGTTCAGCAGCGATCTGGCCGCCTTTGCCGGTGGCGTGCTGGGCGGCGTCGGCGGTTTCCTGATTGCCCGCGGTTTCTCCCCGCGCCTGGCCTCCCGCGAAGGCTGGCAGCCGATTATTCTGAGCGTTGGCCTGCCGCCCAATCTCCTGCGCGTAGAGACCACCTCTTCTGACGCCAGCCAGTAGCCTTTATCTTTGCTTACATCTGTCTTGCGATCTGCATTCTGTTAACCGCTATCCTTGCCGGAAGAGCATTTCCTGGCAACCGGGTTGTAGTGTAGAATGCGGCGTTTTCGAACGCTTAATCGTCAGGCGCAGACCCGCAGCCTCCAGGAATTCGTAAGGCATAACTAACGCTAACTATGAAGAATATACGTAACTTTTCCATCATTGCTCACATTGACCACGGTAAGTCGACCCTTTCGGACCGTATTATCCAGATTTGCGGTGGCCTTACCGAGCGTGAAATGGCGGCTCAGGTGCTTGACTCCATGGATCTGGAGCGCGAGCGCGGCATTACCATTAAAGCGCAAAGCGTAACCCTGGATTACAAAGCCTCAGACGGTGAAACCTACCAGCTGAACTTCATCGACACGCCCGGCCACGTTGACTTCTCTTACGAAGTCTCCCGCTCCCTCGCCGCCTGCGAAGGCGCGCTGCTGGTTGTTGATGCCGGGCAGGGCGTTGAAGCGCAGACCCTGGCGAACTGCTATACCGCGCTGGAAATGGATCTGGAAGTAGTGCCGGTACTCAACAAGATTGACCTGCCGGCCGCGGATCCCGAGCGTGTAGCAGAAGAAATTGAAGACATTGTCGGTATCGATGCCACCGACGCGGTGCGCTGCTCCGCTAAAACAGGCGTTGGCGTACAGGACGTCCTGGAGCGCCTGGTGCGCGATATCCCGGCGCCGGAAGGCGATCCGAACGCACCGCTGCAGGCGCTGATTATCGACTCCTGGTTCGATAACTACCTTGGCGTGGTATCGCTGGTCCGTATTAAAAACGGCACCATGCGTAAAGGCGACAAAATTAAAGTGATCAGTACCGGCCAGGTCTACAATGCCGATCGTCTCGGCATCTTTACGCCAAAGCGGGTCGATCGCAACGAGCTGAACTGCGGCGAAGTGGGCTGGCTGGTCTGCGCTATCAAAGATATCCTCGGCGCGCCGGTAGGCGATACCCTGACCACGGCCCGCAACCCGGCAGACAAAGCGCTGCCCGGTTTTAAAAAGGTAAAACCGCAGGTTTACGCCGGCCTGTTCCCGGTAAGCTCTGATGATTACGAAAGCTTCCGCGACGCACTCGGCAAGCTGAGCCTTAACGATGCTTCCCTGTTCTACGAGCCGGAAAGCTCTACCGCGCTGGGCTTTGGCTTCCGCTGCGGCTTCCTCGGCCTGCTGCACATGGAGATCATCCAGGAGCGCCTTGAGCGTGAATACGATCTGGATCTGATCACCACCGCGCCAACAGTAGTCTACGAAGTGCAGACTACCAATAAAGAGATCGTCTACGTCGACAGCCCGTCCAAGCTGCCGCCGCTGAACAACATCGAAGAGCTGCGCGAGCCTATCGCCGAGTGCCACATGCTGCTTCCGCAGGAGTTTCTCGGCAACGTGATCACCCTGTGCATCGAGAAGCGCGGCGTACAGACCAATATGGTTTATCACGGCAATCAGGTGGCGCTGACCTATGAAATCCCCATGGCGGAAGTGGTGCTCGATTTCTTCGATCGCCTGAAATCCACCTCCCGCGGATACGCCTCGCTGGATTACAACTTCAAGCGTTTCCAGGCCTCCAACATGGTGCGCGTCGATGTACTGATTAACGGTGACCGCGTTGATGCCCTGGCGCTGATCACCCATAACGATAATGCCCCGTATCGCGGTCGCGAGCTGGTGGAGAAGATGAAAGAGCTTATTCCGCGCCAGCAGTTTGATATTGCGATCCAGGCGGCAATTGGCAACCACATCATTGCCCGCTCTACGGTTAAACAGCTGCGTAAGAACGTCCTGGCAAAATGCTACGGCGGCGACGTCAGCCGTAAGAAAAAGCTGCTGCAGAAACAGAAAGACGGTAAAAAGCGCATGAAGCAAGTCGGCAACGTAGAGCTGCCGCAGGAAGCGTTCCTTGCGATTCTGCACGTGGGTAAAGACGGTAAATAATTAATAAGGAGTTGGCATGGCAAACATGTTTGCCCTGGTCCTCGTTATCGCCACCCTGGTGACAGGAATTTTGTGGTGCGTGGACAAATTCGTATTTGCGCCGAAGCGCCGCGAGCGCCAGGCGGAGGCTCAGGCAGCTACGGGCGATGCGCTGGATAATAAAACCCTCAGCAAAGTGGGCCCCAAGCCTGGCTGGCTGGAAACCGGCGCATCGGTATTCCCGGTGCTGGCTATCGTGCTTATCGTTCGCTCGTTTATTTATGAGCCGTTTCAGATCCCGTCAGGTTCAATGATGCCGACGCTGCTGATTGGTGACTTTATTCTGGTGGAGAAATTCGCCTACGGAATCAAAGATCCTATCTACCAGAAAACGCTGATTGAAACCGGTCACCCGAAGCGCGGCGATATTGTGGTATTCAAATATCCGAAAGATCCGAGCCTCGACTACATCAAGCGCGCCGTGGGCCTGCCTGGTGACAAAGTAACGTATAATCCGGTTGCCAAAGAGGTGACGATTCAGCCGAACTGCCGCTCCGGCCAGGCCTGCGACAGCGCGCTGCCGGTGACGTATTCCAACGTTGAGCCGAGCGACTTCGTGCAGACCTTTGCCAGCCGCGACGGCGGTGAAGCCACCAGCGGTTTCTGGCAGCTGCCGCAGGGCGAAAGCAAAGAGAACGGCATTCGTCTCGACGGGCGTGAAGAAGCGCTGGGTGACGTCACCCACCATATTCTGACCGTGCCTATCGCACAGGACCAGCTGGGCGCCTATTATCAGCAGTCCGGTCAGCCTCTGGCGACCTGGATAGTGCCGCCGGGGCACTACTTTATGATGGGCGACAACCGCGATAACAGCGCCGACAGCCGCTACTGGGGCTTTGTGCCTGAAGCGAACCTGGTTGGCAAAGCGGTAGGCATTTGGATGAGCTTCGACAAGCAGGAAGGCGAATGGCCGACCGGCGTGCGCTTAAGCCGCATCGGTGGTATTCACTAATTCCCGCCGCCTCACGCGCTGCCATTGTTATGATGGCAGCGCGAATTATTTCCCAGATTAATTCCTTCAGACTAACGACATCCCCGGTCGTTGCGTATAGAATGTCCCCCCGAAGTTTCATACTGGTACCCCAAAGGGATCCACAGCACACGAAACCGCGTTGACTTTCGTTCAGGTCGGTTCCGTGTGCTGAATTTTTTACGCATTCATCTATTGGTAACGCATGAACCCCATCGTAATTAATCGGCTTCAACGGAAGCTGGGCTACACTTTTCAACATCAGGATCTGTTGCAGCAGGCATTAACGCACCGCAGCGCGAGCAGCAAGCACAACGAGCGTCTGGAATTTCTCGGCGACTCCATTCTTAGCTATGTGATTGCTAACGCTCTTTATCACCGCTTCCCGCGGGTCGATGAAGGCGACATGAGCCGCATGCGCGCCACGCTGGTGCGCGGCAATACGCTGGCCGAACTTGCCCGGGAATTTGAACTGGGCGAATGCCTGCGCCTCGGGCCGGGCGAGCTGAAAAGCGGCGGATTCCGTCGCGAATCGATCCTCGCGGACACCGTTGAGGCACTGATCGGCGGTATCTTCCTTGACAGCGACATTCAGACCGTCGAGCGAATGATCCTCAACTGGTATCAGACCCGGCTGGATGAAATCAGCCCGGGCGACAAGCAAAAAGATCCGAAAACGCGTTTGCAGGAATATTTACAGGGTCGCCACCTGCCGCTGCCTTCCTATCTGGTTGTGCAGGTGCGTGGCGAAGCCCACGATCAGGAATTTACTATCCACTGCCAGGTCAGCGGCCTGAGCGAACCGGTGGTCGGCACAGGTTCCAGCCGCCGCAAGGCGGAACAGGCTGCCGCCGAACAGGCGCTGATAAAACTGGAGCTGGAATGAGCGACGACAAAACCTACTGCGGATTTATTGCCATCGTTGGACGCCCCAACGTCGGCAAATCCACACTGCTGAATAATCTGCTCGGGCAGAAAATCTCGATTACCTCGCGTAAAGCGCAGACGACCCGCCACCGCATTGTCGGGATCCACACGGAAGGCGCCTACCAGGCGATTTACGTCGATACCCCCGGCCTGCACATGGAAGAGAAGCGTGCCATCAACCGCCTGATGAACAAAGCGGCCAGCAGCTCTATCGGCGACGTTGAGCTGGTGATTTTCGTTGTAGAAGGCACGCGCTGGACGGCGGACGACGAGATGGTGCTAAACAAACTGCGCGACGCCCGTGCGCCGGTTATTCTCGCCATTAACAAAGTGGATAACGTGCAGGAAAAAGCGGACCTGCTGCCGCACCTGCAGTTCCTCGGCAGCCAGATGAACTTCCTCGATATCGTGCCGATCTCTGCGGAAACCGGATTCAATGTCGATACCGTAGCCGGGATCGTCAGAAAGCACCTGCCGGAATCCATTCACCACTTCCCGGAAGATTACATTACCGACCGCTCTCAGCGCTTTATGGCCTCCGAGATCATCCGCGAAAAGCTGATGCGCTTTCTCGGCGCCGAGCTGCCGTACTCCGTGACGGTTGAGATCGAGCGTTTCCAGACCAACGAGCGCGGCGGCTACGATGTCAACGGCCTGATCCTCGTCGAGCGCGAAGGGCAGAAGAAGATGGTGATTGGCAACAAAGGCGCCAAAATCAAAACCATCGGCATTGAGGCCCGTAAGGACATGCAGGAGATGTTTGAAGCCCCTGTGCACCTTGAGCTGTGGGTTAAAGTCAAATCCGGCTGGGCCGACGACGAGCGCGCCCTGCGCAGTCTCGGTTATGTTGACGATCTCTGATATTTACTGCTTTTCCTGCCGCAGGCGCGCCCGTCGCGCCTGCTCTTCCTTGCCGCAGCGAGCCTGCCGCCCGGTAGCATCGAGCTTATTACCCTCCTGCCACAATAAACAGACAGAGACTTTACGCTAATGGACGGCTGGCAGCGCGCGTTTGTCCTGCACTCGCGTCCCTGGAGCGAGACCAGCCTGATGCTGGACGTCTTCACGGAAGAGTCGGGCCGCGTGCGGCTGGTGGCAAAAGGTGCGCGCTCCAAACGCTCGAACCTGAAAGGCGCGCTTCAGCCTTTTACGCCGCTGCTGGTGCGCTTTGGCGGGCGTGGTGAAGTGAAAACCCTGCGCAGCGCTGAAGCCGTCTCCCTGGCGCTGCCCCTGAGCGGCATCACGCTCTACAGCGGGCTGTACGTTAACGAGCTGCTCTCCCGGGTGCTGGAGAGCGAAACCCGCTTCTCCGAGCTGTTCTTCGATTACCTGCACTGCATTCAGGCGCTGGCCGGTGCCAGCGGCACGCCGGAACCGGCCCTGCGCCGCTTCGAGCTGGCGCTGCTGGCGCACCTCGGCTACGGCGTTGATTACCTGCACTGCGCGGGCAGCGGCGATCCGGTAGAGCCGGGCATGACCTACCGCTATCGGGAAGAGAAGGGCTTTATTGCCAGCCTGGTTATTGATAACAGCACGTTTACCGGGCACCATTTGCAGGCCCTCGCCAGCCGGGAGTTTCCTGATGCGGACACTCTGCGAGCGGCAAAGCGCTTTACCCGCATCGCGCTAAAGCCGTATCTTGGCGGCAAGCCGCTGAAGAGCAGGGAATTGTTCCGCCAGTTTGTGCCCAGGCGCGGCGGTGAAAAGAGTGAATAACCGAATATAAGATATCGAGGATTGTCATGGCTGAATTACTGTTAGGCGTCAACATCGACCATATCGCTACTTTGCGCAACGCCCGCGGCACTGCCTATCCGGATCCGGTACAGGCCGCTTTTATCGCCGAGCAGGCCGGCGCTGACGGCATCACCGTGCACCTGCGCGAGGACCGTCGGCACATCACCGATCGCGATGTGCGCATCCTGCGCCAGACCCTTGATACCCGCATGAACCTGGAAATGGCCGTCACCGAAGAGATGCTGGCTATTGCCTGTGAAACCAGGCCGCACTTCTGCTGCCTGGTGCCGGAAAAGCGTCAGGAAGTGACTACTGAAGGCGGGCTGGACGTTGCCGGACAGCGCGACAAAATGCGCGACGCCTGCAAAAAACTGGCCGATGCCGGCATTCTGGTCTCGCTGTTTATTGACGCAGACGATGAGCAAATTAAAGCGGCAGCCGAGGTGGGCGCGCCGTTCATTGAAATTCATACCGGCTGCTACGCCGATGCTGAAACTCCTGAGCAGCAGACCCGCGAGCTGGATCGTATCGCCCGCGCCGCTACCCTGGCGGTAAGCCTCGGGCTTAAAGTGAACGCCGGCCACGGCCTGACCTATCACAACGTCAAGCCGATTGCGGCCCTGCCTGAAATGCACGAGCTGAACATCGGCCATGCGATTATTGGCCGGGCGGTGATGAGCGGGCTCAAAGACGCGGTATCCGAGATGAAGCGCCTGATGCTGGAAGCGCGTCAGTAATGGCTATTCTGGGACTGGGTACCGATATTGTCGAAATCGCCAGAATCGAAGCCGCCGTGCAGCGCAGCGGCGATCGGCTGGCGCGTCGGGTGCTCAGCGACTACGAGTGGTCAATCTGGGAGGCGCACCAGCAGCAGGTGCGCTTTCTGGCCAAGCGCTTTGCGGTAAAAGAAGCCGCATCAAAGGCGCTGGGCACCGGCATTCGCAACGGGCTGGCCTTTGAGCAGTTCGAGGTTTACAACGACGAGCTGGGAAAACCGAAGCTGCGCCTGCTGGGCGAAGCGCAGAAGCTGGCTGACAGGCTCGGCGTCGCCGCTATCCACGTCACCCTTGCGGACGAACGCCACTACGCCTGCGCGACAGTCATTATCGAGAGTTAAATCTTATCCGCGTGGTGCAGCTGGACAAACTTGTCCCACAGCTGCTCTTCGCTTTCGCGATGTGCCGGGTCTTTAGTGATGGTATTGGGGATCGGGCACACCTTCTGGCAGGTAGGCGTATCGTAGTGGCCGATGCACTCGGTGCAGCGATCGCTGTCAATCTGGTAAATGCTCTCGCCCATTGAGATTGCTTCGTTCGGGCACTCGGGTTCGCACATATCGCAGTTGATGCAGCGCTTGGTGATAAGTAGTGACATGTTTCTGGTAACCGTAAAACGGGCGATCGCAGGATCTTCAATCAGCCGGTTGGGATAATATTTGCCGCCGCGCGAAAGGCGCCGCGGCGCGTTCTCTCCCTGCGCGAAGCGCGGCCGGCACTTTACCACACAATGGTGATACACCCAACAAGCGTCATGGTTTACCCCCTTTGCCTTCACACCAGCTTTTTCACCAGCGCCTCGCTGTGGCGGATCCTGTCCGGCGCGTGCTCCAGATCCTGCTGTACCAGCCCCATAAACAGTAAATCGGTCAGCATCATCTGCGCGCTGGTGGAGGAGATAGCCGCGCTGCGGGTGGCCTGCTCTTCGGCGATAGTGTACAGGCAGTGCCTCGCCCGCTGCTGCAGCGTATTAGGGGAAAAGCCGGTGATGGCCAGAATGCTGCCGCCCGCCCGCAGGGCCTCTTCCACCGCGAGGTTAATCTCCCGTCGCTCGCCGGAGTATGAGATAGCCAGCAGCAGATCGTCCGGCGACATCGCCTGCACGGTGGCGAGCAGGGCGTGCATATCCTGCTCGGAAACCGCGCTCAGGCCAATCTTGCGCAGCTTCCAGCCAAAATTCTGCGCCACCAGCCCGGAAGCGCCGATGCCGGTAATCACGATCCGCCGGGCGCGGCGCAGCATCGCCACGCTCTCCAGCAGCTTGTCTTCGGTATTGACGTCCAGCGAGGCGTGCATCGCCGCTACGTTATCCTTTATCAGCTTTTCCCCCACCAGCCGCAGCGGATCGTCGCCGAGGATCTGATTGTGGACCGGTACGGAGTGGGGATTAGGATTGCTGGCGAGCGCTTCGCTCAGGGCCAGCTTCAGCGCCGGAAATCCTTTAAACCCGAGCTTCTGGGCGAACTTCACCACGCTTGACTGGCTGACGCCGGCAAATTCTGCCAGCTGCTGGGAGCTTAAGTGGCGGGACTGGTCAGGCTGGGACAGAATAAAGTCGGCTAATTTTTTATCGCTCTGCGCCAGATTCGGATAGCGCTGGCGGATGTTAATCAAACAATTCATTAATTCTCCGAAATGCGTCATGTTCAGCGCTGTTGGAATATTTTATTCCAGTATAGGGGATTATTCCGCCCATCACGATTCTAATCGGACTATTCAGCAGGAATTTAACGAATTGATGATTACAATCAAATGGATACGATGTTAACAAAATCGTACCGAACTGGTTTTTCAGACGTTTTTGGAAATGAGAGGTTTAGCCTGTTAGGCTGGTCACCTGGAGTTCCGCCACTGCTAAGGAGAAGGATTTGGCAAACGATCCCCGCCGGGTTGTATTTTTTGACCTTGATGGCACCCTGCACCGGCAGGATATGTTCGGCAGCTTTATGCTTTACGCACTTCGCCGCCATCCGCTTAATATTCCGCTGGTGATTCTGCTGCTGCCGGTGTCCCTGATTGGTTTTCTGATCAAAGGCTGGGGGGCGCGCTGGCCGGTTAGCGTGCTGGTCTGGGGCGTGACGGTGGGGCACAGCGAGGCGCATCTGCGTACGCTGGAGGCGAAATTTGTCACCTGGTTCCGCAGCCGGGTCATGGCCTTTCCGCAGGTGCACGAGCAGCTTACCGGCTACCTGACCAGCGGCAGCGCCGATGTCTGGCTTATTACCGGGTCGCCAAAGCATCTGGTGGAGCTGGTCTATTATGATGCGCCCTGGCTTGGCCAGGTCAATCTGATTGGCAGCGCCGTCGAGCGCCGCTATGGGGGCTGGGTGCTGGCGCTACGCTGTTTTGGCCAGGAGAAGGTGAAGCAGCTCTCGGGCCGAATCGGCACGCCGCTGCAGCTGTACAGCGGCTACAGTGACAGCAGCCAGGACAATCCGCTGCTGCACTTTTGCGAACACCGCTGGCGCGTCACGCCGCAGGGATCGCTCCAGCAGCTGGAGTGACGTCCCGGGCGAAATAAGCAGGACGGGTTAGGGGGCGCTGTGTATAATGCGCCGCGATTTTCTACCGGAGTAGTCAACGTGTCTGAAACTGAACATCCCCACGAGTACTGGATGCGCCACGCGCTTACCCTTGCCCGGCGCGCCTGGGACGAAGGCGAAGTACCCGTCGGCGCGGTGCTGGTCCACGCGGGAAAGGTGATTGGCGAAGGCTGGAACCGCCCTATTGGCCGGCACGATCCTACCGCCCACGCGGAGATCATGGCCCTGCGCCAGGGCGGCGCGGTGCTGCAAAACTACCGCCTGATTGACGCCACCCTGTACGTGACGCTGGAGCCGTGCGTGATGTGCGCGGGTGCGATGGTGCACAGCCGCATTGGGCGCCTGGTCTTTGGCGCGCGGGATGCGAAAACTGGCGCGGCGGGATCGCTGATCGATATTCTGCATCATCCAGGAATGAATCACCGGGTGGAGATAACGGAAGGGATCATGCGCGACGAGTGCGCGGCGATGCTGAGCGACTTCTTTCGCCAGCGCCGGGCGCAGAAAAAAGCGCTGAAAGGGGGCTGCTGCTAGTTGGATACGCTCTTCGGGTGGTGCATCCACCAGTATTCGGCGCCGGAATCTCCCGGCGGCGAGAGCAGCCTCAGCAGCCCGTCCCGCCTGTCGTCCAGCTCCTGCGGCTGCACTGCGGGATAAGCCTCGGATATCGCCAGCTCGCGGCTGGCCTGCTTCTCCTGCTCCGCCAGATAACCCACCAGGCTTATCTCATATTTCCGGATGTTCTCGACATAGTTATACGCTTCGTGACCGCGCGCGTAGCCGTACGTCAGCCTGCTGTACCACTGCTTCTGGCTGAGCAGGGGAAGGCGCTGCTTAACGTCGGCCCAGCTGTCGGGATTGCCTTTCTGCTTTTGCGTCAGCGCCCGGGCGTCAAGCATGTGGGCATAGCCCATATTGTAGGCCGCCAGCGCAAACCAGATACGCTCGTCTTTCGGCACGCTGTCGGGCACCTTTCCCATCATATCGATAAGGTAGCGCATACCGCCGCTGATGCTCTGCTCGGCGTCGGTCCTGTCCGTTAACCCCAGGCTCTGGGCGGTGTTTTTGGTCAGCATCATCATTCCGCGCACGCCGGTGGGGGAGGTGGCCTGCGGATCCCAGTGCGACTCCTGCCAGGCGATCGCCGCCAGCAGGCGCCAGTCAATCTCCCGGGCGTATTTCTGGAACAGCGGCTGGAGGCCCGGCAGCTGATTTTCAACCGCGCGCAGGAAAGTGCGGGTATCGAAATAGTCGAAATCATCGCCGTGGCCGAGATACTTCTCTTCCAGCCGCGCCAGGGTGGCGTCTTCATTAATGCTGTTGAAGAAATCGAGCATCGCGGCGGAGAGCGTATTGTCGCTGTCTTTCTGGCTAAACCAGGTGACCGGCTGCTCGTCTGTGACGTCGAGCGCGACCGCCAGTTCGGGATGCACCCGCTGGAACAGGCCAATAGCGATAGAGTCAGCGATAGTAAAATCGAGCTTGCCGTTAATCACGTCTTCCATCAGCTCAACGCTGCCGCGCCGGTCGTCCACGGTCCACGCCAGGCTGGGATACTTCTTTGCGCGCAGCGCCTGCAAATCGCTGAGGGCGGCCAGGCCGGGAGCGATCACCAGTTGTCCTGCGGCGATATTACTCAGGCTGCGCGGGCGCAGGCTCCCTTTGCGGTAAACCAGCTGCTGGGAAACCGAGTAGTAGGTCGGCCCCGCCTGATAGTTTTTGACCCGATCGCGGTTATAAACCAGCCCGGCGGCCAGCATATCGGCGCTGCCGCTGTCCAGATCGTCAAACAGCTGGCTGATATTCTGGCGCACGGTAACCTTGAGCTTCACGCCAAGATAGTCCGCAAACTGGCGGGCCAGCTCGTAGTCGAGGCCGCTTTTGCTGTCGTTAATGGTGAAATAGGTGAGCGGGGATACCACGGTACTCACGCGCAGCTCGCCCCGCGCTTGGATAGCCGCGATGCGATTTTCTGGTTTACTAAACCAGGGAACGGAGGGCCACAGCGCCGCGGCGAGCAGTAAGGTGACAACGCCAATAAACAGATAATTAATTTTTAACTTTTTCAAATAGTTAATTCTCTGTCAGCGGGCCGGCCTCAGGCGTTAGTGAACATGGAAAAGGTAAGGAAAACGTCATGGTGGCGGCATTTTGCTTAACAATCCGCCAGTCCGCAACTAATTCGTGCGATTTGTCACACCAATTGATAAAGCCGCTTGCCAACTTTATTTCGACGCAAACGGTTACGTCGCCGCGCCCGATGCTCTATAATGGCGCCCGTTTCGCCATTGCGCACACTGAAACCCCGAAGACGAGAGAGATATGATGGAAATTCTGCGCGGTTCGCCTGCACTGTCCGCTTTCCGTACGACCAAACTGCTGGCCCGCTTTCAGGCAGCCAACCTTCCGGTTAACAACATCTACGCTGAATATGTCCACTTCGCCGAGCTGAGCGCGCCGCTCTCAGACCAGGAGCAGCGCCGGCTGGCCAGCCTGCTGACCTACGGCCCGACCCTCAGCAGCCATACTCCCGCCGGTAAGTTACTGCTCGTTACGCCGCGTCCCGGCACCATCTCCCCCTGGTCTTCTAAAGCAACGGATATCGCCCACAACTGCGGATTAGAGCAGGTTGTACGCATTGAGCGCGGTGTGGCGTATTACGTTGAAGCGTCAACGCTGAGCGACGCGCAGTGGAAGCAGGTGGCGGATACCCTGCACGACAGAATGATGGAGAGCGTTTTCAGCGCGCTGGAGAGTGCAGAAAGCCTGTTCGCCCACCACCAGCCCGCGCCGGTGTCCAGCGTTGATATGCTGGGGCAGGGGCGCAGGGCGCTGGAAGAGGCTAACCAGCGGCTTGGGCTGGCGCTGGCGGAAGATGAAATTGACTATCTGCTCGACGCCTTTACCACCCTGAACCGCAACCCGAACGACATCGAACTGTATATGTTTGCGCAGGCCAATTCCGAGCACTGCCGCCACAAAATTTTCAACGCCGACTGGGTGATCGACGGCGAGCAGCAGCCGAAATCGCTGTTTAAAATGATCAAAAACACCTTTGAGCAGACACCGGACTACGTACTCTCTGCTTATAAAGACAACGCGGCGGTGATGGAAGGTTCAGAGGTCGGACGCTTCTTCGCCGACGGCGGCAGCGATAGCTACAGCTACCACCAGGAGCCGGCCCATATCCTGATGAAGGTGGAAACCCACAACCACCCGACCGCCATTTCACCGTGGCCGGGCGCAGCAACGGGTTCCGGCGGTGAGATCCGCGATGAGGGCGCCACCGGGCGCGGCGCGAAGCCGAAAGCGGGACTGTCGGGCTTCTCCGTCTCCAACCTGCGCATTCCGGGCTTTGAGCAGCCGTGGGAAGAGGACTTCGGTAAACCCGAACGTATCGTTACCGCGCTGGACATCATGACCGACGGCCCGCTGGGCGGCGCGGCGTTCAACAACGAATTTGGCCGTCCGGCGCTGACCGGCTACTTCCGCACCTACGAAGAGAAGGTCAGCAGCCACAACGGCGAAGAGCTGCGCGGCTATCACAAGCCGATTATGCTGGCGGGCGGCATCGGCAACATCCGCGCCGACCACGTGCAGAAAGGTGAAATTACCGTAGGCGCGAAACTTATCGTGCTGGGCGGCCCGGCGATGAACATTGGCCTGGGCGGCGGTGCGGCTTCCTCGATGGCCTCCGGCCAGTCCGATGCCGATCTCGATTTTGCCTCGGTGCAGCGCGATAACCCGGAAATGGAGCGCCGTTGCCAGGAGGTTATTGACCGCTGCTGGCAGATGGGCGAGAACAACCCGATCCTGTTTATCCACGATGTGGGCGCGGGCGGCCTTTCTAACGCTATGCCGGAGCTGGTGAGCGACGGCGGGCGCGGCGGGAAATTTCAGCTGCGCGATATCCTCAGCGACGAGCCGGGCATGAGCCCGCTGGAAATCTGGTGCAACGAATCTCAGGAGCGCTACGTGCTGGCTGTATCCCCGGATCAGCTGCCGCTGTTCGATGCGCTGTGCCGCCGCGAACGCGCGCCTTACGCGGTGATCGGTGAAGCCACCGAAGAGCAGCATTTAACCCTGAGCGATACCCACTTCGACAATCAGCCAATCGACCTGCCGCTGGACGTGCTGCTGGGCAAAACCCCGAAAATGACCCGCGACGTGCAGACCCTGAACGCGGCGGGCAGCGCGCTGGATCGCCGGGATATCATCCTCGCCGATGCGGTGAACCGCGTCCTGCACCTGCCTGCAGTGGCAGAAAAAACGTTTCTTATTACTATCGGCGACCGTACCGTAACCGGCATGGTGGCCCGCGATCAGATGATTGGCCCGTGGCAGATCCCGGTAGCCGACTGCGCGGTAACCACCGCCAGCCTCGACAGCTACTACGGCGAGGCGATGTCGATTGGCGAGCGCGCCCCGGTAGCGCTGCTGGACTTTGCCGCCTCGGCCCGCATGGCGGTGGGCGAAGCCCTGACCAACCTGGCGGGAACCCAGGTTGGCGCGCTGAACCGCGTGAAGCTCTCCGCAAACTGGATGGCCGCAGCCGGTCATCCGGGAGAGGACGCCGGGCTGTACGCCGCGGTGAAAGCGGTGGGCGAGGAGCTGTGCCCGGCGCTGGGCCTGACAATTCCGGTGGGCAAAGACTCCATGTCGATGAAAACCCGCTGGCAGGAGGGCAGCGAGGAGCGTGAAATGACCTCCCCGCTGTCGCTGGTGATTTCGGCTTTTGCCCGCGTGGAAGACGTGCGCGGCACCGTCACGCCGCAGCTTTCCACCGACGATAACGCGCTGCTGCTGATTGACCTCGGCGAAGGCCGCAACGCCCTGGGCGCCACCGCGCTGGCGCAGGTCTACCGCCAGCTTGGTGATGAAGCTGCCGACGTGCGCAGCCCTGAGCTGCTTAAGGGTTTCTGGAACGCCATGCAGCAGCTGGTGGCGGATCGCAAACTGCTGGCCTGGCACGATCGCTCCGACGGCGGCCTGCTGGTCACGCTGGCGGAGATGGCTTTTGCCGGCCACTGCGGTATTGAGGTGGATATCGCCGCGCTCGGCGACGATCCCCTGGCGGCGCTGTTTAATGAAGAGCTGGGCGGCGTCATTCAGGTGCGGGCAGAGGACCGCGCCGCGGTTGAAGCCATCTTCAGCGAGCACGGTCTGGCGTCCTGCGTCCATAACCTCGGTCGCGCTGTCGAAGGCGATCGCTTTGTTATCTCCGCCGACGGGCGTCCGGTATTCAGCGAAAGCCGCTCCCAGCTGCGCATGTGGTGGGCGGAAACCACCTGGCAGATGCAGCGCCTGCGCGATAACCCCGAATGTGCCGACAGCGAGCATGAGGCCAAGGCCATTGAGAGCGATCCGGGCCTGAACGTGAAGCTGACTTTCGATCTCAACGACGACGTAGCGGCCCCGTTTATTGCCACCGGCGCGCGACCGAAAGTTGCGGTGCTGCGCGAGCAGGGGGTTAACTCCCACGTTGAAATGGCAGCGGCATTCCACCGCGCCGGTTTTGACGCTATCGACGTACACATGAGCGATCTGCTGGCGGGGCGCCGCGGCCTGGAAGACTTCCAGGCGCTGGTAGCCTGCGGCGGCTTCTCTTACGGCGACGTGCTCGGCGCCGGGGAAGGCTGGGCGAAATCGATCCTGTTCAACGAGCGGGTGCGTGACGAATTCGAAACCTTCTTCCACCGTCCGCAGACGCTGGCGCTGGGCGTGTGCAACGGCTGCCAGATGATGTCCAATCTGCGCGAGCTTATTCCCGGCAGCGAACTGTGGCCGCGCTTTGTACGTAATCACTCGGATCGTTTCGAAGCCCGCTTCAGCCTGGTGGAAGTGACCCAGAGCCCGTCGCTGCTGCTGCAGGGCATGGTGGGATCGCAGATACCGATCGCCGTCTCCCACGGGGAAGGGCGCGTCGAGCTTCGCGACGATGCGCATCTGGCCCAGCTCGAAAGTAAAGGCCTGGTGGCGCTGCGCTACGTCGATAATGCGGGCAGCGTAACCGAACGCTACCCGGCGAACCCGAACGGCTCCCCGAACGGGATCACCGCGGTCACCAGCGAAACGGGTCGCGTTACCATCATGATGCCGCACCCGGAGCGCGTATTCCGCACTGTGGCCAACTCCTGGCATCCTGAAGGCTGGGGCGAAGACGGACCGTGGATGCGTATCTTCCGCAACGCACGTAAACAGCTCGGTTAAACTGAAGACTGTTGACAGAGCCCTTCTTCGCGAAGGGCTTTTTTTATGATGTAGGGTATTGCCGCGAGTCGGAAAAAAGCGACACTACCGCAATTGCGGTGTCTCTTTTTGGTGACACTTATCCTTTTGATTTTTATGCTTATTGTTTTTAAGTGCTAATTTGTGTCTTTGATTGACGACATTTTGTGTCCTTTGCCAACAGAAATGCATTCCTCTTAAAAAGTCGTAAATGGTTAATTATCATTAAGTTAATAATATTTGTTGATTGCTGGCACGATTACTGCATAATACTGCGCAGTGGCTCATTCACCCTCTTATGTCAGCCCCTTCGGGACGCGCTACATAAACTTCGAATGACGCACAACAAGGTGCCTGCCGTCCAATTATTGATATCAGCTTTGCTATATCAGCCACCGGGCGAAACGTTGAGTTAGGCACCGCCTTATTCCATAACAGCGCCGGGTATCTACCCGGCGCTGTTGTATCTGGCCCCCGTCCTCAGTTACCCTTTCGATACCGCTACTCTCCGGAATGAGTTCATTGAAACGCTGGTCCCTCTTTCCCCGTTCCCTGCGCCAGCTGGTTATGCTGTCCTTCCTCGTCATTTTGCTGCCGCTTCTCGTGCTGGCCTGGCAGGCGTGGCAGAGTCTGAACGTCCTCAGCGACAGGGCGGCGACCACTAACCGCACCACCCTGGTTGAAGCCCGTCGCAGCGAAGCTATGACCAACGCGGCGCTGGAAATGGAGCGCAGCTACCGGCAGTTCTGCGTGCTGGATGACGCCACGCTGGCCGACGTCTATCAGGGGCAGCGCAAGCGCTACAGCGACATGCTGACCGCCCACGAAGGCGTGCTGCCGGATACGCGGCTTTACCAGCGGCTGCGCCAGCACCTCGACGCCCTGACGGAATTGCGCTGCAGCAACAGCGCCCCCGACGCTCAGGCAATGGCCGAGCTGGACGCCTTTTCCTCCCTTAACACGGAGATGGTGCAGGCCACCCGCACGGTGGTTTTTTCCCGCGGCCAGCAGCTGCAGCAGGAGATTGCCGAGCGCGGCCAGTTCTTCGGCTGGCTGGCGCTGGTGCTGTTTCTGCTGAGCCTGACCATGATGTTGCTCTTCACGCGGATGATCATCGGTCCGGTAAAGGGTATTGAAAGCATGATTAACCGGCTGGGAGAGGGCGAAAGCCTGGCGGGAAGCGGCGTTTTTAAAGGCCCGCGCGAGCTGCGTTCAGTGGGCAAGCGCATTCTCTGGCTGAGTGAACGCCTGAACTGGCTGGAGTCCCAGCGCCACCAGTTTCTGCGCCACCTCTCTCACGAATTAAAAACTCCGCTGGCCAGCATGCGCGAGGGCACCGAGCTGCTGGCGGACGGTGTGGTAGGCCCACTGACGCCCGAGCAGCAAGAAGTGGTCGCGATCCTCGACAGCAGCAGCCGCAATCTGCAAACCCTGATTGAGCAGCTGCTGGACTACAACCGCAAGCTGGCGGAATCCGGTGCTGTAACCGAGCCGGTGGCGCTGACGCCGTTGGTGGACGGCATTATCCAGGCGCACAGTTTGCCGGCGCGGGCTAAACTGATGCAGACCCGCCTGGAACTCGGCGCGCTCTATTGCCAGGCGGAGCCCGAGCTTCTGCGAAGCGCGATAGATAATCTTTATTCCAACGCGATACACTATGGCACGCAGGGCTCGGAAATCGTGCTGCGCAGCAGCGTGCAGGGCAAACAGGTGTTTATCGACATTGCCAATCGTGGTGAGCCCATACCGGATGATGAAAAAAACATGATTTTTGAGCCGTTTTATCAGGGCAGCCGCCAGCGCAAAGGCGCGGTGAAAGGCAGCGGGCTCGGACTCAGTATCGCGCGGGACTGCGTGCGCCAGATGCAGGGAAGGCTAACGCTGGTGGGGGATGCGCCGGACACCATCTGTTTTCGGATTGAACTTCCGCTTTCAGGCAGGGACAAACCCCTAAAATGAAGCCATAACGGGTGAATATGCTATCTCTTTTTCGACATTGGTTAGCCGGCGGCGCTTTACTGCTGCTGGCTGGATGCAACTCTCCGCTTTCCATTCAGCCGGCGCCTTCTCACGGCGCGATGAAAAATATTCCCGGCCAGCAGGTTACTGACTTTCTGGCCACCGACTGCAACGATATCTGGCTCCTGCGCGGCGATGTTGCCGAGCGCAACCCGCTCTACTGGCTGCGGGGAATGGACTGCGCCAGCCGTCTTTCCGCCTCTGATGCCCGTAAAGAGGCGCGACAGCACACCCGTCAGAGCTGGCAGGATATCTTCCGTCGCGGCATTTTACTCTCAGGCGCGCGGATAACGCCTCCGGAGCGGCGCAGCATCGTGAATCAGGCCGACAGCGTCAGCGGCCAGATTCCCGGCCACGTCCGGGCGCTGTATCAGCTGTGGCGCGAAAGCCAGCTCCAGCAGCTCCAGCTGGCGGATACCCGCACGCGCTACAGCCAGCTTCAACAGTCCGCTGATGCCGAGCTGGACGTGATGCGCGCGCAGCAGCAGACCCTGCGTGAAGAGCTCGCGCTCACCACCCGCAAGCTGGAAAACCTGACCGACATTGAACGCCAGCTCTCCAGCCGCAAACCGGCGGGGAGCAGCCTGCTGCCGGACGGCGGCCACGCCGACGATCCGCAGCACGACGCCGGCAGCGACACCAAGGAGAAATAATGACCGAAGGCAAGCGCGCGCGCCTGCTGCTGGTGGACGACGATCCGGGGCTGCTCAAGCTGCTCGGCCTGCGTCTTTCCAGCGAAGGTTTTAGCGTGACCACCGCAGAAAGCGGGCACGAAGGGCTGCGGATCCTCGGCCGGGAGAAAATCGACCTGGTCATTAGCGATCTGCGGATGGATGAAATGGACGGCCTGCAGCTGTTTGCCGAGATCCAGAAGGCACATCCCGGTATGCCGGTGATCATACTGACCGCGCACGGTTCGATCCCGGAAGCCGTCAGCGCCACCCGCGAAGGCGTCTTTAGCTTTCTGACCAAGCCGGTGGACAAAGACGCGCTGTACAAAGCGATTGACGAAGCACTGCTTCACACTGCGGCCTCCAGCGACGAGGGGTGGCGGGCGGCTATCGTTACCCGCAGCCCGATCATGCTGCGCCTGCTGGATCAGGCCAAAATGGTGGCAATGTCTGACGTCAGCGTGCTGATCCAGGGCCAGAGCGGCACCGGCAAAGAGATCTTTGCCCAGGCGATCCACAACGCCAGCCCCCGCAGCGCCGCGCCCTTTGTTGCCATCAACTGCGGCGCGCTTCCGGAGCAGCTGCTGGAATCCGAGCTGTTTGGCCACGCGCGCGGGGCGTTTACCGGCGCGGTGAGCAATCGCGAAGGGCTGTTTCAGGCCGCCGAAGGCGGTACGCTGTTTCTTGATGAAATCGGCGATATGCCGCAGCCCCTGCAGGTGAAGCTGCTGCGGGTGTTACAGGAGCGCAAGGTGCGGCCGCTCGGCAGCAACCGCGATCTGGATATCGACGTGCGCATTATCTCTGCCACCCACCGCGATCTGCCGAAGGTGATGGCGGAAGGGGAGTTTCGCGAAGATCTGTTTTATCGCCTGAATGTGGTGAGCCTGAAAATTCCGCCGCTGTCGGCACGCGCGGAAGATATTCCGCTGCTGGCGGGCCATCTGCTGCGCCAGGCCGCCAGCCGCCACAAGCCGTTTGTGCGCGCCTTTTCCACCGATGCAATGAAGCGCCTGATAGCGGCCAGCTGGCCGGGCAACGTACGTCAGCTGGTGAACGTGATTGAGCAGTGCGTGGCGCTGACCGCCTCGCCGGTGATTGGCGAAGCGCTGGTGGAACAGGCGCTGGAGGGGGAGAATACCGCGCTGCCCACCTTCGCCGACGCGCGCAACCAGTTTGAGCTCAACTACCTGCGCAAGCTTTTGCAAATCACCAAAGGCAACGTCACCCACGCGGCGCGAATGGCCGGGCGCAACCGCACCGAGTTTTACAAGCTGCTGTCGCGCCACGAACTGGACGCCGGAGACTTTAAAGAGTAGCCCGGCGCCAGCTCCGACGTTATGATACCGGGCAACCGATTACGCGACTACGATGACAGGATTATCATGAAAAAGATTGATGCGATTATTAAGCCGTTCAAACTCGATGACGTGCGCGAGGCGCTGGCCGAAGTCGGCATTACCGGCATGACCGTGACTGAAGTAAAAGGCTTTGGTCGTCAGAAGGGCCACACGGAGCTGTATCGCGGCGCGGAGTACATGGTGGATTTTCTGCCGAAGGTGAAAATTGAAATCGTGGTGCCTGACGATATCGTCGAAACCTGCGTCGATACCATTATCCGTACAGCCCAGACCGGCAAAATCGGCGACGGCAAAATTTTCGTTTTCGATGTGGCGCGGGTTATTCGTATCCGCACCGGCGAAGAGGACGACGCGGCTATCTGATAGCCGCCCGGGCGGCCCGCAACGGGCCGCCAGCATTCTCTCTTATTCCTGGTCCGGCAGGGGTACCGACGTCCGGCCCAGCAGCTTTCTCAGGCATACCGCAACCGCAATCACCGCAACAGCACAGAGCGTCCACTCGCCCATTTGCCTGAAGAAGTGCCCGTACGCGGCAACCGCCGCCTCACCAATCTGCGATTCGGTGGTTTCCTGGGCGACGACTCCCGCCAGCCAGTTCGCCACCGCGCCCGTTGCCAGCATGTAGATCCCGGTTAACACCCCGGTCACGCCGGGCATGTTAAGGCGGGTTATCTGCGCCATCGCCACCGGATCGATAAATAGCTCGGCAAATCCCATCAGCGCCAGGCCGGCAATCATCATGCCCATTGAGGCATGTCCGTGCAGCTGTCCGCTGCGGGCGTTAAGCGCCAGCAGCAAAAAGCCGCCGCCCATCAGCAGCAGCCCCAGCGCAAACTTGAGCCACACCCGCAGGGGCGAGGTGATTCCGCCCTCGGGCCGCGCCAGCCATGCCAGCACCACGCCCGCAGCCATCACCGCCACGGCATTGACCGACTGGAAGAGGGCGGTAGGTACTTCGATGCCCAGCAGATGCCGCTCCACGAAGCGATCGATAAACAGGCTGATGGAGCTGCCGCCCTGCTGAGCCAGCACCCAGAACAGCGTCCCGGTAAGCATCAGCAGGACAATTTGCCCCAGCGCCCGGCGGTGTTCCGGGTGGCGAATCATCAGGCGCGCCACCATCTGAACGGCAAACGCGCAGACCAGCGCCAGTAGCCAGCCGGCGAGATTGTTTTGCAGCAGCAGGGTGAAGAAAACCGGTGCCAGGCTCAGCATCACCAGCAGCCAGCCCCAGACCGGCAGCGGCCCTTTTTTGGCCTTCAGCGCCGGCTTATTCACGCCGGCAGTGTTGCGAAAATGGCGGTGGCCGCTGAGGAAGATCAGCAGCCCGATAAACATGCCCACCCCCGCCAGCGCAAAGCCGACGTGCCAGCCGTACAGCTGGGCGGTTAGCCCGCAGGCGATGGGCGCAGCGATGGAGCCGATGTTGCCGGCGGCGTACAGCAGGGAGAACCCGCCGTCGCGGCGGCTGTCGTCCGGGGTGTACAGCTCGCCCAGCAGCACGCTGATATTGGATTTAAACAGGCCGTAGCCGCAGATAATGATCGCCAGCGCGAGGTACAGACTCCACGTTGAGTCAGATTCAACACCGAGGACTACGTGGCCGAGGGTCATTAAGAGCGCACCGGTAATCACCGCTGTGCGGTTGCCGAGCAGGCGGTCGGCTAGCCAGCCGCCGAGAATAGGAGTTACATAGACCAGAGATGCGTAGGCGCTGAAGAGGCTGATTGCATGGCTGTCGTCAAAGCCAAGCTGGTGGGTGAGATAGAGGATGAGCAGGGCACGCATGCCGTAAAAGCTGAAATATTCCCAGATTTGAATCGCGACGATGTAGTAAATCGCGCGCGGTTGTGAGGGTGTTTTCATATCATCTCCTTGCGGCGAAAAAAAGGGGAAGTGGCAAGCCACTTCCCCTTAGTGCTTAACGTTACTTGGTGTTTTCTTTCAGCACGTTAACGGTGTAACGACCGTCTGCCTGGCGATAGGCACCGTGGATATCGGTTTCAAAGCCCGGATAGTGGGCGCCAATTTCGCACAGCATCTGCAGGAATTCAAGAACCGGACGGCTCTCTTCGGTGATCATCTCACCCGGCATGACCAGCGGAACTCCCGGAGGATACGGCAGGATCATGTTCGCGTTGACGCGACCAACCATCTCTTCGAGATAAACTTCCTCGGTTTCACCGTGCAGCTCTTTCTGGAAAGCAGCATACGGGGTGATAACCATTTTCGGCAGCACTTCGAAGGCGCGGAACATCAGGTCCGGCAGGTTGTGATGCATGATCAGTTTGTGGATGTTCTGTGCCAGCTCCTGAATACGCATGTTTTCGTAGAATTCAGGATTCTCACGATACAGCGACGGCAGCATGTTTTTCACGCGCAGGTTCAGGTCGAAGGCGCGTTTGAAGTCGGTCAGCGCGCGCAGCAGGCTCAGAGCCTTGGTTTTATCGATACCGATGCTGAACAGGAACAGCATGTTGTACGGGCCGGTTTTCTCAACCACGATACCGTGTTCATCAAGGTATTTAGACACGATGCTGGCCGGAATACCGAAATCAGCCATGGTACCGTCTTCTTTCATACCCGGAGTCAGCAGAGTGACTTTGATCGGGTCGAGGTACATGTGGTCGCTGTCGATATTTTTAAAGCCGTGCCAGTTGCTGTCTGGATCCAGCGACCAGCATTCAGGCTGATCGATTTCATCCGGCTGCCACGCGTCGAAGAACCAGCTTTCTGCTTCGCCTTTCAGACGTTTGATCTCTTTACGGAAGCGGATAGCGCGTTCGATAGAGTCGTTGATCAGACGCTTACCGGCATTGCCTTTCATCATCGCCGCGGCGGTTTCGGTGGAGGCCACGATACCGTAGTGCGGAGATGTAGAGGTGTGCATCATGTAGGCTTCGCTAAAGGTTTCTTCGTTAACGTCACCTTTCACGTGGATCATTGAAGCCTGAGAGAACGCCGCCAGCAGTTTGTGGGTGGACTGGGTTTCGTAAATAACTTTACCTTCCACGCGACCGCCGCTCATGCCGCATTTGCCGGCATAAATCGGGGAGAAGTTGGTGTAAGGCACCCACGCGGAGTCAAAGTGGATGGATTTAACATCCAGCGTTTTCTTGATGAAGTCAGTGTTGTACAGCAGGCCATCGTAAGTGGAGTTGGTGACGACTGCGTGTACCGGCCAGGTAGCGTTAGGGGTTTCTTCTACGCGTTTGGCGATGGTGTCGTGTGAGAACTCGCTCTGCGGGATACCGCCGAGAATACCGTAGGCGTTACGGGTCGGGCGGAAGTAGATCGGCGTAATGTCGCTCATCATCATCAGATGGGTCAGCGATTTGTGGCAGTTACGGTCAATCATGATGGTGCTGCCTGCCGGGGCAGAGTACATACCGATGATTTTGTTCGCCGTAGAGGTGCCGTTTGTCACCATGTAGCTGCGTTCTGCGTTAAAGACGCGGGCGATATACTCTTCCGCTTCTTTATGCGGACCGCTGTGGTCCAGCAGGGAGCCCAGCTCGGACACGGAGATGGAGATATCGGACTTCATGGTGTTGGCGCCGTAGAAGTCATAGAACAGGCTGCCTACCGGGCTTTTCTGGAAAGCGGTACCGCCCATGTGGCCCGGAGTACAGAAGGTGTATTTACCTTCGCGAACGTATTTGAACAGCGCTTTGGTCAGCGGCGGCAGAATAGTATCGATGTACTCGTCGGTGCTCTGTTTGATTTTTGCAGCGATGTCGTCAGCCGCATTCAAAGCATATTCGAAGAAGCGAACGTGCATACGCAGGTCGTTAAGGCTAACGTCCAGCGTGGACTGGTTGTTGGCAAAGGCATAAACCGGCATGTGCTCGTTCATTTTGCTGATTTCTTCGCACAGGCTCAGGTTGTAGGTGTCCCAGTCGAAGACCACGCCGCACAGGCGGGCATTGTTTTCAATCAGTTTCAGCAGATCTTCACGGTCGTTAGGATAAACAATCTGGAAGTCCAGGCGCTCAAGGGCGCGGTGCAATTCGCGAATGGGTTCTTCTTTGAAGTAGACACCCATGTGATTCATGATTGCGATAACGTTCATAGTCGTATCTCCAGGTGTAGAAAGCCCTTCCTGTCGCGGTGTGACAGGGCAGAAAGGGCTTTTTTAGAAAGGGTTACTTAGTGGGCGTTAGCAGCTTTAGCAGCAGCGGCTTCGGCGTTGTGCTGACGCTGGCCCAGTTTGCGGCCGTAGAACATCAGGATGATCAGGCTCACGATGAAGGTACCGGACAGTTCAAATGAACCCGCACCCATCAGCGCGATGAAGCAGAAGCAGCAGCCGAAGAAGGAGCAAATCAGGCTTGCCAGGTTGCGCAGGTTGACGCCATCGAAGCGAACCAGGTCAACGCAGGAGTAGAAGTAAGGCAGCATGGTCAGCAGTACCGCAATACCGGTCAGCTCGCCGAACAGGTCGGAAGCTTTACCGCCTTCGGAGCTCATGAAGGTGATGAGGATCATCAGCGCGGTCATTTTGCAGGATGCCAGCAGCAGGCCTTTCTTAGGCACGCCGTTTTTATCCATCTCGCCGTATACTTTCGGGAAGTTGCCGTCTTTCGCTGCGCGGGCACCGGCCTGACCAACCAGCATCATCCAGGAACCCAGAGACGTCAGGCAGGCGAATGCGGTGAAGGCAGACACCAGCGGTGCAGCCCAGCTGCCGAGAATCGTTGAGGCGCTGATAGCGAACGGCGCACCGGATGCAGCCATCTGCGAAGCAGGGTACATACCGGCAATAACCTGAGTTGCGGCAACATATACCAGACCAGCCAGCGCGGTACCCATCATGGTAGCCATCGGCACGGTGCGTTTCGGATCTTTAACCATACCGGTACTTACCGCTGCGGATTCAACCCCAACGAAGGCCCACAGGCAGAGCAGCACGCTGTTAATCACCGCGCGGGAGTCGCCGACGTGAGAGGTATTCCAGTTTGCTTTATAGGTAGCAACGTCAAACCAGTGCCAGCCCGCAACAGCGGTCATGATTACCGGGATAAGTACCAGAATCAGGCCCATAGAGGTCAGACGGCTTACCCAGGCGCCACCCAGCAGGTTGACGAAGGTGAAGATCCAGACGATGGCGATACAGGCGATACCTGCTGCAACCGGCTCGTTCAATACCGGGAAGAAGGTTGAAAGATAAGAGACGGCGGTGATGCCGATTGCCAGATTACCAATCCAGTTTGCATGGTAATAAAGGACGCCAGTCTGGAAACCGAAGGCCGGAGAAAGCTCGCCAGCGTAAGCGATAGGACCACCTTCCTGCGGGTTCTTGGTTGCCAGGCGGGCATAAACATACGCCAGAGACATGGCACCGATAATCGATATTACCCAGCCGAAAATAGAAATTGCCCCGATGCTGGCAAGGTTCGCGGGTAATAGTGCAATCCCACTCCCCATCATGTTACCGGCGACGACACCGGTACAGGCTAACAGCCCGATCTTTTTTGCGGAACTCATGTTTCGTTTTCTCCTCATTTTATTTTGGAGGCGCGGATCATGATGTGGAGCTTAAGGTGATCCGACCGACTGGCGACAAGCTTAAAACTCACGAGAGGAGAAGTCCTAAAGATAAGGTGAAGTAAAATAAAACATCACACAAATGACAAGTTGAGCTTTTTCGTTCACATGTCATGATATCAAAATGATATCAACAAAAGATAAATGTTCAGTAATTTCATGGGTTTGATTTAAATTCTTGTGTTGCTTTTTTGTGTGTTTTCTCGGGTGGGTGTTTATTTAAAAATAACATTTTTAGGCGAGGCGATAACATATAAATAACTTCACTGCGCCCGGGAAAGGGGCGCAGTGAAAGAATATTTATTCTGCAGAAAGAAAATTGTCTAAATAAGGAACGACGCGGGTTATTGAGGTCTGGAACAAACCATTCTCAATCCAGTAAAGGGTATTATCCCCGGGGCGTAAATTAAAGGCAGTAATATAGGCATCGGCAGCAAGGCGATTCTCGCCCTTCATTTCGTACACTTTGCCGAGAAGGACATAATTCAACCACGACATCTCTCTTGCAATGCCGCTGTTAATTTCATCGTAGGCGTCGTTCACGTGGCCCTGACTCAATTTCTCAATGGTCTTTATCTGGTAGAACACCGACGTCTGCTCGATTTGCGGGATCTCGCTGATGCGGTCGATATTGGCATACAGCGCGCTGAGCTGCTTATCATCCAGAGACTGCTGTGAGTGGCGCAGGGCGTCCACCAGCACTTTTTCCGCCGAGGCATAGGTAAAGTCCGGTGACTGCTTAATGACCTCGTCCAGAATGGCGCTGGCCTTGCCCAGAGAATCGATATCACCCTTCATCATCAGCATGTGGGCTTCATAAAACTGCGCCAGCGACGGGCTGCGCGAGGGCTGAAACTGGCGCAGCATGGTCTGCATATCTTCTGGCCACGGCTGCATCAGCGAGCGGGAAAGGCTGTTCATCATATCATTCTGGATTGAGAGCTGATTGTCGCTGGTAATGAAGTAGCGTTTGTCGAGCATCACCGAACCGTCGGCATTATCAATCAGCTTCACCGACATGAAGCACTGCTGGGCGCGGTAGTGGCGCTGGTTAACAAACTCGATGGTCATCGTCTTACCCGAGTTGCTCGGCTCGTTGACGTTATAGTTGGTCTTGTCGTGAACCATAAAGGTGGAGAATGTGTTCAGCGATGTGGTAATCAGGCTGCCGAGGCCCACCGCGTAGGAGTGCTGCGATGCCCAGTTGTTGCAGCTGTTGCCGTTAACCAGATGAATATCAATATCGCGCGGGTTGAGCAGAAGGCGAGTTTTGGTCACCGGCGGGTGGGTATGCAGAGTGGAAAGCGCCACCAGCGTTACGCAGGTACCGAGGGCCAGCAGAAACAGGCACCACACCCAGAAGGAGGTTCGGGAACGTGTTTTTACCGGCGGCGGTGCGGCTGTTTCAGCCTCGGCGGGCGGTGCCGTTTTTATCACTCCTGCAAACTCGCTCAGCGCGGGCGCGGGCGCGGGCTCTGCGGCGGGAAGCGGTGGGGCGTCACCTTCCATGCACCACACTACCGGCGCGGTGAGCTTATAGCCGCGCTTGGGCACCGTGATGATATATTCCGGACTATTTTCTTCTGAGTCTTTCAACGACTTACGTAATTCCGAAATGCTTTGGGTCACCACATGATTGGTGACCACATTGCGCGTCCAGACATTATCAATGAGCTCGTCGCGGCTTAAAACCTCATCCGGATGGTGGGCAAAATAGACCAGTAGATCGATCAGGCGCGGCTCGAGCGTTAGCTGACGTCCCTGCCGGCTGATTTGATTAATGGAAGGGGTAACCAGCCACTCACCGATGAGGACTACAGATTGCTGCATAGCGTTAGGAGCTCAGTCTAAATAGAGGAAAGAAGCAATCATAACATACTTCGAAAGGCGCGTTTTCTACGCGGGGTGCCGAATACCGGCGGGGAATGGGGCGTTGACTTGCGGTAAGGTTTTGCAGGCGGCGCGCAGCCGCCTGCGATACGTTCACACTGTTTTACAGCACTTTGTGCGGGCCAAAGCACTCATAGTGAATGCGCTCGGCGTTAACGCCCTGCGCCACCAGCTGGCCTGCGGCAAACTGCATAAAACCCACCGGACCGCAGAGATAAAACTGCATCTTCGGATCCGCAAGCTGGGCCTGCAGAGGACGCAGCTCCATCAGGCCACGGGTATCGTAGGTGTCGCCGGCGGCCGGCGTGCGGTACCAGACATGAGAGCTAAAGTGCGGCAGGCGTGCACCAAGGGCCGCGACTTCGCTGGCGAAAGCGTGGACGCTGCCGTTTTCCGCCGCGTGCAGCCAGTTAACCTGCGCCGGATGCTGCGCGGCGGCCAGGCTGTCCAGCATGGCGAGCATCGGTGTCTGGCCGACGCCGGCAGAAATCAGGGTTACCGGTGCGTCAGGGTCGACCTGCAAAAAGAAGTCCCCGGCCGGTGCCGCCAGCTTCACCACGTCCCCCACGGCGGAGCGATCGTGTAGCCAGCTGGAAACCTGGCCGCCCTCTTCGCGCTTCACCGCAATACGGTAGCCTTTATGGTTCGGCTTGCGGGTCAGGGAGTACTGGCGGATCTCCTGATGCTCAAAGCCCTCCGGCTTCAGCCAGATAGCCAGATACTGGCCGGGCTGATAATCCGCAACGTCGCCGCCGTCTGCTGCTTCCAGTTCAAAACTGGTGATCAGCGCGCTCTGCGGCTCTTTACTGACAATGCGGAACTCACGGGTGCCTGACCAGCCGCCGCTTTTGCTGGCGTGCTCCTGATAGATCTGGCCTTCGCGTTTGATAAACACATCTGCCAGCACGCCGTAGGCTTTGCCCCAGGCGGTAAGCACTTCTTCACCCGGGCTGAGCATTTCATCAAGAGTCGCCAGCAGATGGGTGCCTACGATGTTGTACTGCTCGGGTTTAATCTGGAAACTGGTGTGCTTTTGGGCGATTTTCTCGACGGCGGGGAGCAGCGCGGGCAGATTTTCAATATTGCTGGCGTAGGCGGCAATGGCGTTGAACAGCGCTTCACGCTGGTCGCCGTTGCGCTGGTTGCTCATATTGAAAATCTCTTTCAGTTCCGGGTTGTACTTGAACATACGGTCGTAAAAGTGGGCCGTCAGTTTTGGGCCAGTCTGGAGCAGAAGAGGGATGGTGGCTTTCACCGTAGCAATGGTTTGTGCGTCTAGCATAGCATTTGTCCTGTTTAACATATCTAATCATGTATTTTAAATGCATGTTATAGCGATACCCACATCATTGTAAATGGTTCTTTGCCGGATGCGCATTATTCATCACAAACCTGAAAAAGAATTTGCCACAAAGTGTTTAAGTTTTTGTTCCCAAAATCCCTTGCCTGACGGCAAGGTAATCGTTTGCGTAAAATCCATTGTCAAGACCTGTTATCCCTTAACTAATCAGTTATACTGTCCGCCGTTGCCCAAAAGGGCCCTTTTTTAAGCGGTTATTACTGTTAGCTGAGTCAGGAGATGCGGATGTTAAAGCGTGAAATGAACATTGCCGATTATGATGCCGAATTATGGCAGGCTATGGAGCAAGAGAAAGTACGTCAGGAAGAGCACATCGAACTGATCGCCTCCGAAAACTACACCAGCCCGCGCGTAATGCAGGCCCAGGGTTCTCAGTTAACCAATAAATACGCTGAAGGCTACCCGGGCAAGCGCTACTACGGCGGCTGCGAATACGTTGATATCGTTGAGCAGCTGGCTATCGACCGCGCGAAAGAGCTGTTTGGCGCCGATTACGCCAACGTCCAGCCGCACTCAGGATCTCAGGCTAACTTTGCTGTTTATACCGCGCTGCTGCAGCCGGGTGACACCGTGCTGGGTATGAACCTGGCGCAGGGCGGCCACCTGACGCACGGCTCCCCGGTAAACTTCTCGGGCAAGCTGTATAACATCATCCCTTATGGCATTGATGAGTCAGGCAAAATTGACTATGACGATATGGCTAAGCAGGCGCAGACCCACAAGCCGAAAATGATCATCGGCGGCTTCTCTGCTTACTCCGGCATTGTCGACTGGGCAAAAATGCGCGAAATCGCCGACAGCATCGGTGCATACCTGTTCGTTGATATGGCCCACGTAGCAGGCCTTATCGCCGCTGGCGTCTACCCGAACCCGGTTCCGCATGCGCACGTGGTTACCACTACCACCCACAAAACCCTGGCTGGTCCGCGCGGCGGCCTGATCCTGGCGAAAGGCGGCAGCGAAGAGCTGTATAAGAAACTGAACTCCGCCGTTTTCCCAAGCGCGCAGGGCGGCCCGCTGATGCACGTTATCGCCGCCAAAGCCGTGGCGCTGAAAGAAGCGATGGAACCGGCGTTCAAGGTGTACCAGCAGCAAGTTGCGAAGAACGCCAAAGCGATGGTGGAAGTGTTCCTGAACCGCGGTTACAAAGTGGTTTCCGGCGGCACAGAAAACCACCTGTTCCTGCTGGATCTGGTGGATAAAAACCTGACAGGTAAAGAAGCCGACGCCGCGCTGGGCCGCGCTAACATTACCGTTAACAAAAACAGCGTGCCGAACGATCCGAAGAGCCCGTTTGTCACTTCCGGGATCCGCATCGGCTCTCCGGCAGTGACTCGCCGCGGCTTTAAAGAAGCAGAAGTGAAAGAGCTGGCGGGCTGGATGTGCGACGTGCTGGACAACATCAATGATGAAGCCACCATCGAGCGTGTTAAGGGTAAAGTGCTGGATATCTGCGCGCGCTTCCCGGTTTACGCCTGATTTTTACATCTTAGAGTGTGTTAAAAAGGCCGCGAAAGCGGCCTTTTTGTTGGGGTGATGCGTACCCATTCGATAGAACGATGCCAGTTAAGATTTATGCTAACGCTTTTCAATGAATGTTAATTTTAGTACGCGACCCTCAGTAGCTATATACGCGCTTTTATTCGAACCACTCAGAGCCCACCGACTTCCAAATACCGGATCGGCAATTTCACTATATCCTGATGATCTTAAATAATTAATTAAAATATTTTTATTGACACTGCCGCTATATTCGATCTCTTCTATTTGTGGCGCACTACCATCTGCTGTCCGATAATGAATAATCGCGCCGCTGCTCAGCATTGGAGCATTTATAACTTCGTTTGAAGCGAGTAATTTAAAGCTAAGCCAGTCATTACGTGTATAGTCGACGCTGTCCGCAAGCGCGATTGATAATATTTTATAAGTCAATATTACAGTAGCCAATAAGCTAACAGCCATTAGCCATCTTATTAATTTTTTCACGATAGCTCCTTTGTTGGGATTACACCCAGATTTAAATGAATGCCGCTATCAGTAATGATGCTGACGATATCGTTATTGAAACTATTATACGGAGTTATCGATGTCATGAAAGAGGGCAGTAAGCCATAAAATGGTTTCGCTTTTTTATGTAAGGATGGGTCCGGAAACAACAGTGGGCGGAAAAGTTTATTTTTATAATTGCCAATAGCACCATAGTGATCCCACCGCCTTAGCGCATCTTGTTGACTGACAATTCTCAGGTGTGAAAAATAGTTCATTGGCCTCGTTACCCGGTAGAAACCAAGGAGATCTGAAACTAAATCCTCAGCGCTGAATCCACTGTCGGTGGCCCAACTAAAAGGGAAAGATGCCTGAAGATTTTCAAATCGAAGAGCAGTCCTCATCATTATTGCAAGAATAATACTGTATTTAGACTCCTGACTCCGGCCTTTTTTTATACTCCAGCGAGCATGAGCCCCGACGCCGAATCGTCGACCATATTTAGACATAGACTGAGAGTAAGTGATAGTATAACGGGGATCAGGAGAGTTTTCACCGGTATCAAATTGCTTGAGGATATTGATAATGTCTGTTCCTGCTGCATGGCCAAGATCAATCCACCCTAGTATTTCTGAGTAAACCAAGCCATATTTAGCGTTGGCTATACTCGAAATATTGATAATATCGCTTCTTTTACTCATTAATCATTCCATTGATATAGATACTTTTTCGTATGTTACTTTATCGATAGTGAGCAGTCATAGTGATAACGTGGATTTTCAGATAATTCTATGGCTTTTGTGATTCTTTATAAGGTTTTAAATAACATGAATGATTAATAACAAGTGATGAAAATATTCAGCAGAGCCAGCAATATCTTCCTGACGAAGATCAACCAAAGTCTGACGGGAATGCAGACATTCCCGTCAATAATACAAAACACCTTGTCGTCGGATTTTTTAACGTCTGTCCAGCGACCACGCTCCCGGCCCAACTATAGCCAGCAGTAAAAAGGCGGCTGCGATACTGATGTTCTTATAGAAGTTAATCATATTTGCCGGAACATCAGCCGCGGCCATATTCCAGTAGTGGTGGCCGATGACTGCTGTACCGAGCGTATAGAAAATAAAGATCACCGCCAGCGGGCGAGTAAAAAAGCCGAGAATAATCAGAATGGCAACCGGGACTTCCATAATCACGGCGATAGCGGCGGCCAGGGCAGGCATTGGCGCGCCTACTGAAGCCATATACTCAACCGTACCGCTAAAGCCGGTCATTTTTGGAATACCGAAGATAAGAAATAGCGCGACGACGCCGATACGGGCGACAAGCAGCAACAGCGGGCGCGAAGCGCCGAAATCGAAATAGCGAAGAGCGTTCATGACGTATCCTTGTAAAGGGTTAACAGTTCAAAAATAAGCCACTCTTTTACTTTTCGCCATTCGCCAGCCTGCTGCAGTGAAAATAAATGATTAAGTTCTTACTGACCGCGCAGGGTTAAGCCTACGTCTCCGCCGGGATGTACTCCCAGCAGCGTCTCTTTTGAATAACCGCTCTCCTGCATCAGGCAGACGCAGGCGGCGTCAAAAATAGCCAGCAGCAGCACAATTGAGGTGGTCGCCAGCATATTGAGCGGGTCGGCCTCCTCCCTGACGCCGGTTGAGATAACCAGCGATGCGGCGCGGGCGATAGCGGAGTCGGGATTTTCGGTGACCGCCAGCAGCGAAACGCCTCTGGTCACCAGCCCCGGCAGCAGACGGGTCAGCTCGTCGGAGTTGCCGCCGCGTGAGATCATGATAAGCAGGTCGTCAGCCTGTAAAAATCCCAAATCACCGTGGGCGGCATCGGTGGCGCTCAGATAGATAGCGGGCCGCTCCACGCAGGCCAGCATGTGGGCGATTTTTCGCGCCGCAATGCCCGAGGTGCCCACGCCGGTCACCACTATTTTGCCTTTACAGCCGCGCAGCGCCGCCATCAGCAACTGCCAGCGCTGTTCGTCGAGATGGTTATTAAGCCCCGCCAGCGCCCGGCTGTAGAGCTGCCAGGTTGCGCTGGCCTGCTGCCACGAGGTGCTCATATATCCTCCTTCATCAGCTGGCGGTACTTCATATGATCGTTATACATCTCGTGGAACACCCGGTATTTGCGATCGTAATACTGCTTGATGCGGTTGGTCTGCGGCGTCACCGTCTTGCCAATCCGGCTCATGGCCGACATCGCTTCGGGAAAAGTATCAAATACGTCGGCCGCCACGGTGCCCATCATCGCGCTGCCCAAAAGCATTGCCTCGCTCTCTTCCGGCAGCAGCATGGCGCAGCCGGTAGCATTAGCGTGCTCCTGTACAAAAACCGGGTTTTTAGTACCGCCGCCGCTGGCCATTACCGTATCAATGGCGTAACCGCTTTGATTCATGGTTTCGATAATATGCCGTGTCCCCAGAGCGATAGCCTGGATGGTGGCGAGATACTGCAGCGCCATATCTTCCGGCGTGCGGGAAAGCTTCAGGCCGCTGATAGCGCCGGTCAGGGTTGGATTGGCGCGGGGCGAGCGATTGCCGTGGAAGTAGGGGAGGATATGCATATCCTGAGTTAAAAAAGCGATATTCTCAGGCTCGCCGGCCATTTTGCGCAGCAGCGCATTAAGCACCTCGTAGATGGTTTTGCCCTGGCTTTTGGCCTGCGCCATCAGCGTTTCGCAGCAGGGATGGGACTGAATAATATGGTCAATAAGCGCCCCGGTGGCCGACTGGCCGCCTTCATTAAGCCAGTATCCCGGCAGCACCGCGGAGTAATACGGTCCCCAGACGCCGCTAATAAAGCGCGCCTCTTCAGAGATAGCCATGTGCCCGGTTGAGGTTCCGCCAATCAGCGCGATGCGGCGGTCGAAATCCGCCACTTCGCCGGTAACGCCGCAGGCGCCGAGCGTGCCCAGCGTGCCCGCATGGGCGTCAATGATCGACACGCTGACTGCGGTGCCGGGAATAAGTCCCATCTCTGACGCCGCGCGCTGGCTCAGCCCGCGCCCGAGCGGCTCGCCCATGGTTTTGACGTAGCGGCCAATCTTCTCCGCGTCGTGCTCCAGCAGATCCTCAAGCCCTATCTGGCGAAAATAGCTCGCGTCCCAGCGGTCTTCGTGTCCCATATAGGTCCACTTGCACACCGTGGAGCACAGCGAGCGGGTATCGTCGCCGGTAGCGCGCCAGGTCAGAAAATCGGGCAGATCGAAATAGTAGCCGGCGTTGGCCCAGGTATTCGGCATGTGCTGCTTGAGCCACAAGAGCTTGGGCGTCTGCATCTCCGGAGAGATAATGCCGCCTACGTAATCCAGCACCCGGTGGTGCAGGGCGTTGATCCTGTCTGCCTGGGCAATGGCCCGATGATCCATCCACACAATGATGTTCTGCTCGCCGCGCCCGGTGGGGCTCACCGTCAGCGGCTTGCCCTCTTTATCCAGCACCACCAGCGAGCAGGTGGCGTCAAAGCCAAGCCCCTTCACCTGAATAGGATTGATATCGGACTGGTTTATCGCATCGCGCACCGCGTTACACACCGCCTGCCAGATATTGTCCGACGACTGCTCCACGAAATCCGCCTGCGGGCGGTAAATCTCGATGGCCCGGCTGGCCTGGCCGACCATCCTGCCGTTCAAATCGAAAATGCCCGCTCTTGCGCTGCCGGTGCCGACATCCACGCCAATAAAATAACTCGCCATCATTATTCTCCCGAAATCAGGCTTTACGATTCTGTAATGCGATAAAGAGGATCAGTACCGCGCCCCACAGGGCCATGGTCAGGTAGCTGCTGATCCCCAGCAGATTAAAGCCGCTCTCCAGCATCTGCAGGACGATCAGCGCCAGCACCAGCCCGACGATGCGGCCAAAACCGCCGTCCGGGTTAATGCCGCCCAGGACCGAGGCCAGGATAGTCACCAGCAGATAGGATTCGCCGTAGCCGGCCTTCGCTGAATTAAACTTGGCCATCATCAGGATCGCCGCCAGCCAGCCCAGCAGGGCCGATATGACATATACCGCCACCTGCACCCGCGCAGTATTAACGCCGCTGTAGCGTGTCGCCTGTTCGTTGGAGCCTACCAGATACAGGCTGCGGCCCAGAGTGGTGCGCTCCAGCAGCACCCACAGTAAAATCGCCACCAGCACGAACAGCAGTAGCGCCACCGGAATACCGCCCAGCGAAGCGTTGCCCAGATACTGAATGGCCGCCGGAAAACCGGAAATGACCGTGCCGTTTGAGAGCAGAACATTGAGCCCGGAAAGCAGGGTCATGGTGCCAAGGGTGGCAAGTATTGGCGACACTCCAACCCAGGCAATTAGCATTCCGTTTAACGTGCCTATAGCGACCGCCAGCGCGGCACCCGCCAGCAGCGCCAGCGCCAGGAACAGCGGGTTGTCCGGGTGGCTGACGATAATGGCCGCCATCACCAGCGAGCAGGCGTTGGCCCCGGCAATAATCGACAAATTAATGCCGCCGGTAAGCATGGTCATTCCCATGCCCAGCGCCAGCATACCCAGCACCGGCAGCTGCGATCCCATTGACTGGAAGTTGGCGATGCTCAGAAAGCGGCTGCCCAGCAGCAGGGAGAAAATCACCGCTACCGCGACAATGATCAGGCACTGCAGGCGGATAATGGCATCGCCGGGCAGGGCGCGCGCAAGGGTTCTCATGTTAAATCTCCTTCGCCAGTTTGCGTTTCTCATTCCACGCCGTCGCGCTGATGCTCACCAGAATAATGGCGCCGCTGAACACCGGGTGCCAGTACGAGGAAATCCCGAGCAGCGTCATGCCATTTTGTAAAAAGGCCAGCAGGGTCACGCCGAGCAGGGTACCGGTTAAGGTACCGCGCCCGCCGCTCATGCTGGTACCGCCCAGCACCACGGCGGCCAGCACCGTTAATTCAAAACCGAGCAGGGAGTTAGGCGCCACCGACTGGGTTATCTGCGCCTGCACCACCGCGGCGACGCCGGCCAGAATGCCCATATAGCCGTACACGCAAAAATGCAGCTTCAGCAGATTCAGTCCCAGGCGCGACGCCGCGTCGCGGTTGCCGCCCATGGCATAAATCTGCCGGCCCAGCCGGGTAAAGTTCATCAGTAATGCGGTGGCGATAATTACCGCCGCAAGGCACAGTAGCGGCAGGGTAAGACCGTAGTCGTAGCCGTCGGCAGCGGTGAATGTGAACCAGCTGATGCCGTTCATAAACCAGTCCGGGAAGCCGTACAGCCAGGTGCCTTTAGTGGCATATACCAGCAGGCCGTAATACACGTTGAGAGTGGCGATAGTAATGATGATTGCCGGAACCCGCAGCCACCACACCAGCAGCCCGTTAATCATGCCCAGCGCCAGCCCGACGACAATCGCCAGTCCCAGGGCCAGCGCAAAATTGCCTCCGTGGGCGATAACCCAGCTCGCCATCGCGTACTGGGCGATGGCGGTGGTGGCGGGAAAAGAGATATCGATGCCGCCGGAAATCAGCACCACGAACAGGCCGCAGGCGAGGATGCCGAGGATCGCGTAGCTGGTGGCAACATCGGTCAGGTTACCCAGCGTTAAAAATTCGTCAGTGTTGATCCCAAGCCCAACGGCCAGGACGACGATCAGCAGCCCGAGCCAAAATTCATGTTGCCCGAGCAGGCGAGAGAAACCGCTATTCATTGATGACCTCCACGACCTTTGCAATCTCCTCTTCCGTGCAGCGGTGAGGGTTGAACTCCGCTACCAGCCGGCCCCGGCGCATCACCAGCACCCGGTGGCTGTTGTAGTAGGCCTCCGGGATCTCGTCGCAGATCATCAGTACCGCCATGCCCTGCTCGGCCAGATCTCGGGCGATCTGATAGATGCCCTCTTTATTGGCGATATCGACGCCGACGGTCGGAGAGTCGAGGATCAGGATCTGCGGGCGGGTGGCGACCCATTTGGCAATCGCAATGCGCTGGGCGTTGCCGCCGGAGAGCGTTTTAACCGGCAGCTGCGGATCCGAGACTTTGATATTCAGATCGCGGATCAGGCCCTCTACCAGCGCGTCTGCTTTCGCTCTGTCGAGCAATCCGCTGCGGGTGTGCAGCTGGTCAAACACCGTCACCAGCGTATTGTCATAGATGGATTGCTCCATGATGAGGCCCTGGGTGAGGCGATCTTCCGAGACATAGCCAATACCGTGCTTAATGGCATCGTGATTGTTCCTGAAGCTGACGCGGTTTCCGCCGATCCACATTTCGCCGCTGTCGGGATGCGTCATGCCGAACAGGCTCAGGCACAGCTCCGTGCGCCCGGCGCCCAGCAGGCCGACGATCGACACTATCTCGCCGCCGCACAGCGAAAGGTTAATGTCCTGGTATTTGCCTTTGCGGCTGAGGTTGCGGAGTTCCAGTATCGGCACTTGATCGACTGAGGGCTCTTCCGGCAGCGGGCTGTAGTGAAAGCGCTGCCCGGTCATCAGGAAGGCCAGCTCGTGGCTGTCGAGATCCCGCGCGGGCCAGGTGCCAACCAGCTTGCCGTCGCGCATTACGCTGATCCGATCCGCGACTTCCATGACCTCATCCAGCCTGTGGCTGACGAACACCACGCAGATGCCGGCGGCCTTCAGCTCGTTAACCACTTTCAGCAGGCCGTTGACTTCCTGGCGGGTCAGGGAAGCGGTCGGTTCATCCATGATGACCAGCCGCGCGTCGGCGGCGATCGCCCGGCAGATGGCGACCAGCTGCCTGTCGGCAATCGACAGCTTCTCCACTTTTTTATCGGGATCGATAGTGACGCCAATGCGCTGCATCGCCGCCAGCGCCTGGCGCTTCATCGCCCCGCGGCGCACCCAGATATCGCCGCCGGGCAGGTAGCGGTTGACCGCAATATTTTCCGCCACGCTAAAGTTAGGGAATAGCGAGAGATCCTGGTAGATAACCTGGATCCCGTAATGGGAGGAGAGCTGCGGCGTCAGGTGGTGGAACAGTTTGCCGTCGAGCTGAATTTGCGCGCCTTTCTCCGGCTGGTAGACCCCGGAGATCACTTTAATAATGGTGCTCTTGCCGCAGCCGTTTTGTCCGGCCAGACAGTGAACTTCGCCCTTGTTGAGCGTAAGGTTCACATTATCCAGCGCCAGCACGCCCGGGAACTGCTTGCTGATCTGCTCAAGGGTGATAAATGCGGTGGTGTCCGGCATCGACAATACTCCTGCTGGCGCCCCGCGGGGCGCCTGAACTATTCGGGGATACAGAAGATGGGGTGTGCGGGCCTGAGCCTCAAAAACCGAGAGACTGGGCGTTATCTTTGGTGACTTCCAGAATCTTGTTGAAGCGGATCACTTTTTTATCCATATCGACGTCCGCTTTACCTAACCCGTCGATAGCCAGATCTTTGGTCACTTCTTTGCCCTGCAGCAGCTGGTCGGCAACGGTTACCAGCGCGTAGCCGGCATCTTTCGGATCCCACAGCAGCGCTTTTTTAATATCGCCGCGCATCAGGTACGGCGCCGCCTGGGCCGGCATGGCAATGCCAACCACCGCAAGCTTATCCTTGGCACGCTTCTTCTGCACCGCCTGCCCGGCGCCAATCGGACCGAGAGAGCCAAAGCCGATGATGCCCTTCATCTGCGGGTAGGTTTTCATTAGATCCAGGGTAGTGGCGTAGGACTTGTCGATACTCTCCGCTACCGGCAGGCGGGTCGTAACTTCAAACATCTCCGGATACTTCTCTTTTTGATACTTCACCGCGGCATCGGCCCAGGCGTTGTGCAGCGGCACGGTTAAGGAGCCCACGTAGATGGCGTAGCCGCCTTTGCCGCCCATATCCCTGGCAAGCTCGTCAACGTTGGCCTGAGCATATTTTTCGCTGTCGATAGTCTCAATATCCCACTGGCCGATGTGCTGATCCGGCGACTCGTGGGTCAGCACCACGATGCCGTTATCCCGCGCCTTTTTCAGTACGGGTTCCAGCACTTTGGCATCGTTAGGCACCACGATGATGGCGTTCACCTTCTTGGCAATCAGATCCTCAATAACCTTTACCTGCTGAGCGGGGTCCGGCGTTGAGGGACCGGTCTGATAAGCGTTAACGTCAAGCTTCTTCGCCGCTTCGCTGACGCCGGTCTCCATGCGGTTAAACCATGGAATGCCGGTGACTTTTGCCACCACGGCAATCTCATATTTCTCTGCGGCGGCGGCAGAGGACAACATGCAGGCCGACATCATCGCTGCGCTAATCAGGGCGTATTTGAATTTCATCGTTCTACCTTCTTGTGGGGACAGGGGCATGCTACGGATCGGAGATTAGCAACGAAGGAAAGAGGAAATGAACAGAGAATAGGCGAAGTGTGACCGCAATCCGTTTATGTTTAATTTATGTTAAATATTGGTTATTTTTATGTTTATAATGGTGCGATATGACTGTACTTTTTCAATATTTCTTGTTAATTAAATTTTTTATTTAACATAAAGCCAGCAATTTTTTATCAATTCACTGAGCCTAACCCGTAGTCTCGCCAGCCATTACGCGATGGGTAAGGCGAATAAAACTAATAATTGTGAACTGAATCGAGCCCGGCAACGTCGGTACTAGTTCCCGAGGCGGGCTTCAACATACAGGTATCCGATGCCAAGCAGCTGGCGGGAGCGATCCAGCGTACCGAAGTTGATTTGCGTATTCATTGCCTGCGGACGGTCGCCGCGATCGAAAGGGTTAAAGCCGGTCTGCTGAATAATGGTCTGCCGCCAGCTCTCTCCAAACGCGCAGCTGCGACCATATAACCATATCTGATTGATATTAAGAATATTCAGGAAGTTGTACAGACTTAACCCAATGGCGCTCGCTGCATTTTCTACCCACAGGGTAATTCGGTTGTCGCCTCGTTCACGGGCGGCAATGAGCTGCGCGGTGCTCAGGTTATTTGGATCGCACGCGTCGCTGCCCGGCTGCGACTTGAGCCAGACGCGGGCCTGTTTTTTCAGCGCGCTCAGGGAGGCGACGGTTTCCAGACAACCGTAGCGGCCACAGTCGCACGCTGTTCCGTCCGGATCGACGATAGTGTGGCCTATCTGCCCGCTGCCGTAGAGGCTGCCGCGCCATATCTGATTATCAAGAAGGAATGACGATCCGATGCCGTAGTCGACATTTATTACGCAGAAGTTATCCAGCGCCTGCGGATTTTGCCACTTCTCCGCCAGCGCCAGCATCACGCAGTCGTTATCCACTCTCACCTGAACACCCAGCCGCTCTTCCAGCAGATATTTTAATTCCAGCGGCGATGCCCACGGCGCCTGAGGCATCGTTTGCGACACGCCGGTGACGGGATCGACCTGACCGTGAACCCCGAGAGCGAGGTTAATGATCTGCGACGGATAACGCTGGCGGTAGTAACGGTAGTGGGCGGCAATGGCGGCAATCAGCGCCAGCGGTTCATGCAGCGAAATCCGCTCCTCCCTGGCCTCACCCACCGCCATCAGCCGGCTGTCGGCCAGCTGGCTTTCAAGGCGCGTGGGGGTAACGTTCATGCACAGCGTCCACGCGCCGTTCCCGGGGAGCTGATAGCTGCCGCCGTTGAGGCCCCTTGCGCTGAGCTTTTCCGCGGAATGTACGATGCTGCCCTCGCTCAGCAGCTCTTCAAGAATATTGCCCACCGCCGGGATGGATAGCCCGGAAAGCGATGCCAGACGTGATTTGCTCAGCTGCTTTTCACGCCAGAGATACTCCAGAAAGATCTGCTTATTAGCCTGCCGGACCCGGCTATTGTTCCATCCTGAACGACCCATCTACTTAACTCCCTTAACTAAATTGCGTGAGCATTGCGCATTTTAACGCTCCCACTGCGCTATAGACTGCGCGAAAAGCACATTTTACTTCAATTTATTGAGTGGAGCGGCAGATGTACAGTGCAGTCAAGGTATGGCAGGAAACTCTCACATTGCCCACGTGGACGACGGGCGATGAAGATCCCAACCCCATGTTTCTGGAGAACCGCGTTTATCAGGGATCGTCCGGCGCCGTCTGGCCCTATGGCGTGATTGATACGCTCAGCGGTAAGAAAGAGATGCGCGACTACCGCGCCGTCTGGCTGGAGAATGATTTCATCCGCATTCTGCTGCTTCCGGAGCTCGGCGGGCGCATCCATCGGGCGTACGACAAAGTTAACCAGCGTGATTTCGTTTACTACAACGAAGTGGTCAAACCGGCGCTGGTGGGGCTGCTCGGGCCGTGGATCTCTGGCGGTATTGAGTTCAACTGGCCTCAGCATCATCGTCCGACCACCTTTATGCCGGTGGACGTTAATATCCAGCCCGGTGAAAACGGTGAACAGACCGTATGGCTTGGTGAAGTCGAACCCATGCGCGGTCTGCAGATTATGGCCGGTTTTACCCTGTATCCCGACCGCGCGCTGGTAGAGATTGCGGGAAAGGTCTTTAACGGCAACGCCACGCCGCGCCACTTCTTATGGTGGGCTAACCCGGCGGTGAAGGGGGGAGACGATCATCAAAGTATTTTTCCACCGGACGTTACCGCCGTGTTCGATCACGGCAAGCGCGCAGTCTCGGCGTTCCCCATTGCCCACGGTACCTATTACAAAGTGGACTACTCGGCGGGGGTGGATATCTCACGTTATAAAAATGTGCCGGTACCGACCTCATACATGGCAGAGAAGTCAGACTACGATTTTGTCGGTGCCTATCATCACGGCGAGCAGGGAGGCCTGCTACACGTCGCCGATCACCATATATCTCCGGGTAAGAAACAGTGGAGCTGGGGCTACGGCGATTTTGGCCAGGCATGGGACCGGAATCTTACCGATGAAAACGGGCCTTATATTGAGCTGATGACCGGCGTCTTCACTGATAACCAGCCGGATTTTACCTGGCTTGCGCCCTATGAAGAAAAGCGGTTCGTGCAGAATTTCCTGCCCTACAGCGGGCTGGGGCGCGTTCACAATGTCAGCAGCACGCTAGCTATCAAGCTGGAACGCATTGACGGACAGCTGGTTGCCGGGGTCTATGCAGTTGCGCCGCTCAGGGATGTCCTGGTGCAGCTTAGCGTCGGCGACGAGCCTTTGTGGGAAACGGTTATTAGTCTTGAACCCGGCACCTTCTGGCAGCAGGCGCTGGCGGACAATTTCCCGCAGCGCCTGACGCTTACCGTCGCTGCCGCCGACGGCTGCGAGCTGCTGCGCTATCTGGAGCACGTTGACGGCGAAACGCCGCTGCCGGCGGCGGCGAAAGCCCCCGCGCTGCCGCAGGAGCTTCATAACGCCGACGAGCTTTACTTTATCGGCCAGCACCTTGAGCTTTACAATCACGCCAGCCGCCAGGCTGAAGACTATTACCGTCGGGCGCTGGAGCTCGACCCTTGCGATTACCGCAATAACATAGCGCTGGGTGCAAGATTGCTGAATGCGGCGGACTGGCAGGGCGCGCGGCAGTGTGCAGAGGCGGCGCTGCGCCGGGCGCATGCTTTGAACAAAAACCCGCGCGACGGCGAAGCAAGCATGCTGCTCGGCGCCGCGCTGGAGCGCCAGGGGAGCGATGCCGCAGCCTGGGACAACTACTATAAAGCCAGCTGGAGCGGTAACTGCCGCGACGTAGCCTTCTGGGCGCTGGCGCGCCTGGCGATGAAAAAGGGCGACTGCGCAGATGCGCTGGAGAAAGTCGAGCAGAGCCTGCTGTTTAATGGCGGCAATAATATGGCAATGGGCCTGAAAGCCCTGGCGCTGGCTCAGCTGGGACGCCGCGACGAGGCGCTGGCCTGGATTAACCAGCGCCTGCCGTCGCAGCCGCTCAGCTATCCGCTGCACTATGCCCGCTGGGCAATCAGCCGCAGCGACGCCGACCGCGACGCCCTGCGTTCGGTAACCGGTCGCCGTGGCATCAACGCCAGCTATCTGGCCGGATGGCTGCTGTCGCTAGGCCAGCGCGAGCAGGCCCGCGAGCTGCTGGCACTGCTTGACAGCCGCGAGACTATCCCGGCACTGTGGCGGGCCGCGCTGGAGGATAACCGCGCGCGGTTCCTGGAGGAGGCGCGGACGAGCTTCTCCCTGCGGGTTCGCTTCCCCAACACCCTTGATGAAATTCAGATGCTGCAAACTCTGCAGGATGATGCCTTTGCCTGCTATCTGCTGGGCTGCTTCTGGTACAGCAAGCGGCGCTATGACGATGCGGTAGCCTGCTGGAAAAAGACCCTTGCCGCCGAGCCTGATTTTGCGCCCGCCCACCGGTTACTGGGGATCTGGAGCTGGAATAAGACCGGCGACGCTAGTGCCGCCCGCCGCTATCTGTCTAAAGCTGTATCTCTGGAGCCCGATAATGCCCGCTTCTTGTTTGAACTTGACTGCCTCGCGAAGCTGAACGCCGGTCCGGTGGCCGAGCGTTTGGCGGCGCTGGAAGGCCGACAAGACGTCGTTTTCCGGCGTGATGATTTAACTGCCGAACTGCTCAGCCTCTGGAATGCCAGCGGCCGCTGGCAGGAAGCTTCTGAGGTGCTGCACACCCGGACATTCCACCCGTGGGAGGGCGGTGAGGGTAAGGTAACCGGGCAGTATTTGCTTAACCAGATGCACCGGGCGCTGGCCGCTATTGAAAACCGCGAGTACGGCCGTGCGACGGATCTTCTGACTGATGCGCTTCACTATCCGCATAACCTTGGCGAAGGCCGCCTGCCGGGGCAGACCGATAACGATCTTTGGTATTTGCTTGGGATCTGTGCGCGGGGCGAAGGTGACCTGGCGCAGGCGCAGCGCTGCTTTACCCGGGCGACGTATGGCGACCCGGTGCTGGATGCCGGGCGCTATTACAACGATCAGCCGGTGGATTATCTCTTCTGGCAGGGCATGGCGCTGAAGGCGCTGGGGGATGAGGCCGCCGCTACCACGCACTTTATGCGCTTTGCCGAATGGGTCACTGCGCGGGGAGATGAAGTACCGGAAAAAGACTTTTTCGCCGTGTCACTGCCGGACCTGGTGGCGCTGGACGGCAATCCGCTGCGCCAGCATCAGCAGCACTGCCTGTTTATTAAGGCGCTGGGCTGCCTGGGTCTTGGCAATCACGAGCGCGGCGTCGCCGCACTTAACACGCTGCTGGCTCTGGATCCGTCCCACGATAAGGCGCAGCTGCTGCATCACGTGCTTGCCGCCGGACTATTGAACTGACTGGCTGGCCCGATGTTTGCCGGGCCGCTGTACCCTACGCTTTCCCGTAAGAGGAAACCCGAATGCATAATACAGAATTAAAAATGGGCTACATCTGGACCATTTGCCTGGTGGCCGCCTGCGGCGGTCTGCTGTTTGGCTATGACTGGGTCGTGATTGGCGGCGCAAAACCGTTCTACGAAGCCTGGTTCAATATTACCGATCCGGCGCAGTCCGGCTGGGCGATGAGTTCCGCGCTGGTGGGCTGCGTGTTTGGAGCGCTGATCTCCGGCTGGTGCGCGGATCGATTTGGCCGCAGGCTACCGCTGATCCTGTCTGCCATCCTGTTCACGCTTTCCGCGCTGGGCACGGCGCTGGCAAACAGCTTCGATATCTTTGTGCTGTACCGCATCGTTGGCGGTATAGGTATCGGTCTTGCCTCCGCGCTCAGCCCGCTCTATATCGCTGAAGTCAGTCCGGCGGAAAAGCGCGGACGTTTCGTGGCCGTCAATCAGCTCACTATCGTGATTGGCGTGCTGGCCGCACAGCTTATTAATCTGCTGATTGCCGAGCCGGTCGCACCGGGCGCCACCCAGCAGACAATTATAGAGAGCTGGAACGGACAGATGGGCTGGCGCTGGATGTTTGGCTCCGGCATGGTTCCGGCGCTGGCCTTTTTGCTACTGCTGTTTGTGGTACCTGAATCACCGCGGTGGCTGATGAAGGTCGGTAAAGAGGCGCGCGCTCGCCAGATGCTGGAACGGATTGGTTCTCCGGAATACGCCGCCCGCACCATAAACGATATTGCCAGAACGCTGGCGAAAGATGAGCAGAAGGTCGCATTTTCCACCCTGCTGCAGCCGCAGGTTAAGCCGGTAGTGATTATCGGAATGGTGCTGGCGGTTTTTCAGCAGTGGTGCGGGATTAACGTTATCTTTAACTACGCTCAGGAAATCTTCGCCTCCGCCGGGTTTGATATTAACGATACCCTGAAATCCATCGTCGCCACCGGCATCATTAATCTGGTCTTTACCATCGCCGCGCTGCCGCTGGTGGACAAGCTCGGACGCCGCCGTCTGATGCTGCTCGGGGCTGGCGGACTGACGCTTATCTATATTCTGATTGCTGGCGCCTACGGCATGGGGCTGATGGGCTGGCCGGTGCTTCTGCTGGTACTGGCGGCCATTGCGGTCTATGCCCTGACGCTGGCGCCGGTCACCTGGGTGCTGCTGTCTGAAATATTCCCCAACCGGGTGCGCGGTCTGGCGATGTCGCTGGGTACGCTGGCGCTGTGGGTGGCCTGCTTCCTGTTGACGTATACCTTCCCGCTGCTTAATGCCAGCCTCGGCGCGGCGGGTAGCTTCCTGCTGTACGGTATTATCTGCGCAGCCGGATGGTTGTTCATCCAGCGCAGCGTACCGGAAACCAAAGGCGTAACTCTGGAGGCGCTCGAAGAGCAGCTTGCTGCCCGCTATCAGTCCGTGCCGGGCGCAGCGCAGCCCGGTCGGGAACGCTGATGGCTGCGGCTATCTCGCTAGAAAATACGCATCTCAGGATGCGTATTTCACCGCTCGGCGGGGCGCTGCTAAGCCTCGAATCCCTGCCGTTTGCGGTGCCTGTTTTGCGCCCGGGCGAGGGGAAGACGCCCGGTGACTGCGGACTATTTCCGATGCTGCCGCTGGCAAACCGGGTTGCGGGAAACCGCTTCTGGCTGAGCGGGCAGGTAGTACTGCTGCCGGACAGCCGCGCCGACGCGCAGTTTTTTCTGCACGGCGACGGCTGGCTGGCGGAGTGGGACGTCACCGGGCTGAGTGACCAGTGCTGCACGCTGCAGCTTCGCCGTCGTCACGCCTGCGGCTTTGACTATCTGGCGACGCTGGATTATCGCCTGAACGGTCCGGTGCTGGAGATCGCTGTTACGCTGCAGCACCTCGGTGAAACTCCGATGCTCTACGGCGGCGGTTTGCATCCCTTTTTCCACTTTACGCCGCAAAGCCGCCTGCAGTTCTGCGCCAGCGGCTACTGGCCCGAGGGCCCGCAGCACCTGCCGCTGGTGTGGCAAAACCACCTGCCGCCGCAAGCGGACTTTAACGCGGGGAGCTACGGCGATGACGAGTGGCTTAATATCTGCTATTCCGGCTGGGGCGGGCAGGCTACCATCTTGCATCCGCAAATGCGCGTAACTCTCAGCGCGCAGCCGGGATGGCTGATGCTGTTTCGCCAGTCCGGCGAACCCTTTGTCTGTCTCGAGC